>NZ_JAJFTC010000001.1:0-1334500 GCF_020733125.1 Enterobacter cloacae complex sp. 2021EL-01169 | reverse complement strand
AGTAAACACTCCTGAGCTTTCTGCGCTCATGATATGCCTCCCGGTAGTTTAAACGGACCAGTGAAGCTTACCATAGCGCGGACATCTGAATTGAGCCACAGGCGGACATTACTATTGAGCCATTACAACGTTAGTGCGTATAATGTATATTATGTTAAATGATATCTGATAGCTAATCACGAGCCGATACATCAATCTGTTATTAATTCTGACCGCCCTCTCGCTTCTCGTCTTTCACTGTCGATAACGACGATTTGTGAAAAAAACTCAAAACACCATTCGATGGCGCATGCTGGTTCCCTTCATGTCAGTGCAATACCCTGTCACATACAGAATTGCTGGCAATAAAAGAAGGAACACCGAATGAAGTATGTGAATCTGGGTCGTAGCGGTTTGAAAGTCTCCCGTCTTTGTCTCGGTTGTATGAGCTATGGTGACCCCGAACGTTTGCCTCAACCCTGGTCCCTGGATGAAAAAGCGTCACGACCGCTCATTCATCAGGCGCTTGAAGCAGGCATTAATTTTTTTGATACCGCGAATATCTACTCGGGCGGAAGTTCTGAAGAGATCACAGGAAAAGCGCTGAAAGAAATGGCCAGACGCGACGAGATCGTTGTGGCGACAAAGACCTTCTTTCCGTGGCGCAACTCACCCAATACCGGGTTTCTTTCCCGCAAGGCCATTTTTCAGTCTATTGACGATAGCCTGATGCGCTTAGGTATGGATTATGTGGATCTCTTTCAGATTCACCGCTTTGACCACTCCACGCCTGTTGAAGAGACCATGGAGGCTCTGCATGACCTCGTTAAATCAGGAAAAGTACGTTACATCGGCGCATCATCTATGGAAGCCTGGCGCTTTGCAAAAATGCAGCATACTGCTGAGCGTAACGGCTGGACTAGATTTATCACGATGCAACCGCAATACAACCTGCTTTACCGGGAAGAAGAGCGCGAGATGCTGCCCCTGTGTGAAGACCAGGGCGTTGGAGTGATCCCCTGGAGTCCGATGGCGCGCGGCAGGCTTACGCGCGACTGGAGTGTCACGTCCCGACGAACGCAAAACGATGCCTTTGCATTAAAAATGTACGAGAACGCAGCCCTTCTGGATAAGCCCGTTATTGATGTTGTTGCCAGCATTGCTGAAAAGCACCATGTGCCAAGAGCCCATGTTGCACTTGCCTGGTTGCTATCAAAAACGGTCATCACAGCCCCGATCATTGGCGCGACCAAACCAGAACATCTTTCCACGGCTATCAGCGCACTGGACTTTTCACTTAGCGATGCTGAAATCACGGAACTCGAGGCACACTATCTGCCGCACCCCGTCGACGGGATCATTCCCCCGCTTCCTGATACGCCCCCTTCACTCACGCCGCCTTCAGCAATACAGAACCGTTAACACCCTTCCCTGGCCCGGCGTTGCCGGGTCTCATTATTTTCAAGAATAACGAAGCACACCGTTTTCAGTGAGAGGCGATGAGTGGATGGACTTGCGAAAAAAATTCAGCAACGGATTAGCGCTAATCGGTCTATGGTGTATATCATTTCCGTATCAACGCAGTCGGGCGTTAAGGCACAAGGAAAAGGATTCTGTATGCAAATAAGCAGAGCTGATGTTGCCGATCTCATTTATTTCATGGCTATTGCACGTCATCGCAGTTTCAGCCGTGCTGCCATTGAATTAGGTGTCAGTGCATCAGCGCTTAGTCATGCCCTGAAGGGACTGGAAACCCGGCTCGGGGTTCGCCTGCTTAATCGCACGACCAAGAGCGTCACCCCTACGGCAGCAGGTGAAGAACTGGTTCAGTCTGTCCTTCAGCCTTTCGACACGATAGAAGGCGCGCTTGAATCGCTTAACCGGTATCGTAATACCCCTACCGGACGTATCCGCATCAATGCTGCCGTTGAAGCTGCCAATCTTTTGCTTGCGCCGGTTATGCCCGCGTTTATGGATCGCTATCCCGATATTGAAATCGATATTGTGGCCAGCAACCGTATGGTTGACGTCACTGATGCGGGCTTCGATGCCGGTATCCGCTATGGTGGCACCGTCCCGGAAGACATGGTTGCCCGGCGTTTATCTGCCGATATTCGCTGGGTTATCGCCGCATCCCCAGACTACCTGGAACGTTACGGAACGCCTGAACATCCTGATGATTTATTACACCATCGCTGTATAAGCAATCGTCTCGGCGACGATCGGATTTATCGCTGGGAACTTGAGCGAGACGGCGAAACGTACCAAATCACTGTGCCAGGCTCTGTGACGGTCAATCAGGCTGAAACGGGCCTTGTGGCCGTCTTAGGCGGAGCCGGCCTAATGTACTTTCCGGAGCCTCTTGTTGCACCCTATGTGAAGGATGGACGACTCCGCCTGGTGCTTACGGAATGGTCCCCGCTGGAGGAAGGTTTTTATATCTATTATTCAAGCCGCCGGCAACTGCCGACCGGGCTTCGCCTTCTGATTGGTTACGCTTGTCATGGCGTTTGGTGCCGGTGCGGCAGTACCGTTTACCGCTGGCGGGTCTGGTGTGATTGCGGCGATTAGTCTGTCCGGTACACTGGCTACGGGAGCGCAATGCATGATTGGCGCGGGCCGTCTGCTGGCTATCCATAACGACCATGGTTCCGATGTTGCATGGCTTGACAGCCAGGACTGGTACGTTGCCACCACGACAGTTCTGGATGTCATTTCGCTTGCTGCGGCAGGAACCGCGCTAAGAGGTACTTTAGAAACGTACAAGCTGATGAAAGCGGTGTCTTCAAGTAAAGTTACCGCCTGGTTCCAGAGCCTGAGCCGTGCCGAACGTAAGCGCATCACGGAAGAGATTATTAAAGCGCAGAATCCAGGTATCTCCAGTGCCGGGGTAAAGGCCGCGATCCGCGCAGGTGTTTATCCGAAACGTTTCCCAAGCGAATCGTTACAAAAATCACTGCAGCGCGAGCTGATGAGTGCGGTCAACAACGCATCGGCCTTTGTGGGGAGCTCACTCACTGGGACTATCCGCAATCCACAAAATACCGTCCAGTCAGGACGCTATGTAGTAGGTGTGCTGCAATCATTTTTACCTAACTGAACGCTGAGTATTCAAATGTTTAAAGTTTTAACCCGTCGCCTGCAACACTGTAACGAGGTGGCTACCAGCATAAGCAATACCTCCCCGACACAGCTGCAACAGCTAAAGACTCAGTTGGCTGAAGAAATGGGCAAACCTGTGGGCCTACACACCATGGGTATTCCAGCGGCAATCAGTACTCTCGGGGTAATTGTCAGCTTCGCGATTCCTCAGCTGTGGTTGGGCTATGACGTACTCGCCGCACTCGGCCAGCCAGCCGAACGCGTATTCGTGTGGGTTGTGCTGATCGCCCTCCTGTTCGCAAGCATCAACGGCGTGACGATGTTTATGATTGGCAAAGGCAGCATGCGCGCCGTGCGGTTACATCTTACGCTGGCGGTGATGAGTCTGGTATTAACGGCAGCCTATTTGCTGGCCGCGCTGAGCGGTAGCGCTGCTCCGGGCGTCAGTCTGACCGCTGCGATGGTGAGTACTGTCATGCTGGGGCTTAGTGGCAGCTGCATCTTCTCTACCGCTTTCTATAAGATGCTGCTATTTACTCTGCATAACAGAGCCTGGCGCAAACTGATCAGCAAGGCGCGCTAAGCATTCATCCCGTAAAAACCCGCCGCTACCGGCGGGTTTTTTTATGGCTTTTTATGCCTGCGCAACCAAATTAACTTATACGCCGCAGGAATAATAAACAGCGACAGCAGCGGTGCCGTAATCATCCCGCCAATCATGGGCGCCGCTATCCGGCTCATGACTTCTGAGCCTGCCCCGGTCCCCCAGAGAATGGGCAGCAGACCGGCAATAATCACCGCGACGGTCATCGCCTTTGGCCGCACGCGCAGCACGGCGCCCTGATAAAGGGCGTCATCAAGCCCCTGTTCAGTGAACGTTTCGCGCTGGGACAGCGCCGGATGTGCTTCAACGGCATGACGCAAATACATCAGCATGACCACTCCAAACTCAGCTGCCACCCCGGTCAGGGCGATAAACCCGGTGCCGGTTGCCACGGACATATGGAAGCCCTGCCAGTACAGGAACCATATCCCGCCGACCAGCGCGAACGGCAGGCTCATCAGGATCAACAGGGCCTCATCCACGCGACGGAACGCCAGATAGAGCAGAACGAAAATGATCATCAGCGTCATCGGCACCATCAGCGTCAGTTTCTTGTTGGCGTGCTCAAGCAGTTCAAACTGCCCGGAGAATGACACGCTGGTACCCGGCCTGAGCTTCACGTTCTGGCTGATGGCCGTCTTAATGTCGTTCACCACCGACACCATATCCCTGCCGCGGGCATCGATATAAATCCAGCTCGCAGGCCGGGCATTCTCCGTTTTCAGCATCGTGGGGCCTGAAACAACGTTGATATCCGCCACATCACCCAGCGTAATCTGCTGTTTCATCGGCGTCAGGATCGGCATCTGCTTCAACGCGCTCGGGCTATTCCGGTAGTCCTGAGGATAACGAATATTAATCGGATAGCGGGCCACGCCTTCCACCGTTTCACCCACCGTCGCACCGCCGATGGCCGAGGAGACGAACAGCTGCACGTCGCCCACCGTCATTCCATAGCGGGAGGCTTTCTCCCGGTTGATATCGACATCGATGTAGCGCCCGCCTTCCAGACGTTCTGCCAGGGCAGACACCACGCCCGGCACCGTTTTGGCTACCGCTTCAATGCTTTGCGCCGTGGCGTCGATATCAGCCAGAACGGTACCAGACACCTTGATGCCAATCGGGCTTTTAATCCCGGTCGACAGCATATCAATGCGGTTGCGAATGGGCGGAACCCAGAGATTCGCAAGGCCAGGCAAACGAACGGTCTTATCAAGCTCCTCAACGATCTTGTCAATCGTCATCCCGGGACGCCACCGATCCTCAGGCTTAAGCTGAATGGTGGTTTCCACCATTTCGAGCGGCGCGGAATCCGTTGCCGTTTCGGCTTTGCCGGTCTTGCCGAAGACAGAGGCCACTTCAGGGACGGTTTTTATTAACTTGTCCGTGGTCTGTAAGAGCGCGGCCGCTTCTGCCGGAGAGATGCCGGGCAACGTTGACGGCATATACAGCAGATCGCCCTCATTAATCTTCGGCAGGAACTCGCCGCCCACCTGGCTCAGGGGCCAGATCACCGTGAAGATGGATAAGGCCGCAACCAGCAGGGTTGTTTTGGGCCAGTTGAGCACCCGAATCAGCAGCGGATGATAGGCGTTAATCAGCAGCCTGTTCAGCGGGTTACGACTCTCGGCGGGGATTTTACCCCGGATCCAGAATCCCATCAGAATGGGGATCACGATGATGGCCAGCGCGGCCGCTCCTGCCATGGCGTACGTTTTGGTGAAGGCCAGCGGACCAAACAGCCGCCCTTCCTGCCCCTCAAGGGTAAAGATGGGAATGAAGGATAAAGTGATGATCAGCAAGCTGATAAACAGCGCCGGTCCAACCTCTACAGAGGCGTTGGTAATCACCTTCCAGCGGGTGACGTTATCAATCTGCTCTCCCGGGTGCTGGTGATCCCACTCTTCCAGCCGCTTATGCGCGTTCTCAATCATCACGATGGCGGCATCCACCATCGCGCCGACGGCGATGGCAATGCCTCCCAGCGACATAATATTGGCGTTCAGCCCCTGGAAATGCATGACGATAAAGGCAATACACAGGCCAAGCGGCAGAGAGATAATCGCCACCAGCGCCGAGCGAATGTGCCAGAGGAACAGCGCGCAGACGATGGCCACCACGATAAACTCTTCGAGAAGTTTGCTGCTCAGGTTATCAATGGCCCGGTCGATGAGCTGGCTGCGATCGTAGGTGGTCACAATCTCAACGCCTTCCGGCAGGCTGGCCTTCAGCGTCTCCAGCTTGTCTTTTACCGCCGTAATGACCTCGCGCGCGTTTTTACCCGAACGCAGGATCACCACGCCGCCCGCCACTTCCCCCTTCCCGTTCAGCTCGGCAATACCACGGCGCATTTCCGGCCCCGCTTGTACGCGGGCAACATCACGCAGGTAAATCGGCACACCGTTCTCACCGGTTTTCAGGACGATGTGATTGAAATCATCGATGGTCTGCAGATAGCCGCTGGCCCGCACCATATATTCCGCTTCCGCGATTTCTACGGACGATCCCCCCGCTTCCTGATTAGACGATTCAAGGGCCTGCTTAACTTCCGGCAGGCTGACGCCGAACTGCGCCAGCTTTAACGGGTCAACCTGAATCTGATACTGCTTCACCACGCCGCCGACGGAGGCCACCTCAGCCACGTTCGGGATTGTTTTCAGCTCAAATTTCAGGAACCAGTCCTGCAATGATCGCAGCTCGGCGAGATCGTGTTTTCCGCTGCGGTCCACCAGCGCATACTCAAATATCCAGCCTACGCCCGTGGCGTCCGGGCCGATTTCGGAACTCACCCCGGCGGGGAGTTTGCCCTGAACCTGATTCAGGTACTCCAGCACGCGCGAGCGGGCCCAGTACAGATCGGTCCCGTCGTCAAAAATAACGTATACATACGAATCACCAAACTGTGAAAAACCGCGCACGGTCTTCGCGCCAGGAACAGACAGCATGGTGGTGGTGAGTGGATAGGTCACCTGGTTTTCAACAATCTGCGGGGCCTGGCCGGGATAGCTTGTTTTGATAATCACCTGAACGTCAGACAGATCGGGCAAGGCATCGACCGGGGTGTTGATGATGGTCCATGTCCCCCAGACGCTGAGAAACAGCGCGCCCATCATCACCAGGAAACGGTTGGCAACCGAACGCCGGATAATCCATTCAATCATCATCGTCTCCTTAATGGCCTGAATGCGCGTCGTCAGCGGCTTCAGCGTGGCGCATGCGCTCCAGCGCGCCGGTAATATTGGCCTCCGAGTCAATCAGAAACAGACCGCTGACCACCACCGACTCCCCCTCTTCCAGTCCGGTACCAATGCCGGACTGCTGCTGTGATTCATGCAGAACGTGGATCCTTTTCGGTACAAACTTCCCGTTCGCATCAACGGTAATAACGCGCTGTTCTTTCCCGGTATCGATAACGGCCTGAGACGGAATGAGCAACATTTCCTGACTTTGGGTATTCAGCTTCAGGTAGGCATTCATGCCCGGTTTCAGCAGTTCATCCTTGTTGGAGACCTGCAGGCGTACCTGCAGCGTACGGGTGGTTTGATCCACGCTCGGCAGAAGACGCCATTTTTCAACCGGGAAGGATTTATCCGGATAAGCCGGTACCGAAACAGTAAACTGCGAGGTATCTTTCAGCAGATAAGCAATGGATTCAGGGACCGCCGCGCCGATCCAGACCGGATCCATCCCCTGAATCTGCGCCACCACCTTCTCTTTGGAAATATTCATCCCGGTGCGCAGGTCAAAGGCCGTGATCACCCCGTCAATGGGCGCCTTGATGGTAAACCGGGTCTGGATAGTGCGGGTCGCACGCAGCCGCTGAATATCGTCATCCGGCATACCCGCCAGGCGCAGACGCTCCAGAACGCCTTTTATCTGCGTGGACGTTCCGCCGGTGCCGGAAAGCAGGAGGAACTCGCTCTGCGCTTCGACCCAGTCCGGAATGGTGATATCAACCAGCGGCGTGCCTTTTATCACCTTATCGCCAATCGTCAGCGAGTACACTTTCTCAACGAACCCTTCCGCACGCGCCTGCACAATGACAAACTGATAGTCGTTATAGCTGACGTTGGCCGGGATCGTCTGGGCATAATTCAGCTTTCCGCGCGTCACTTTTTGCGTTTTTAATCCCAGGTTCTGAACCTGGGTCGGATCGATACGGATACCGTCACTGTTTTTATCATTCTCATCGGCATATTTCGGCACCAGATCCATATCCATAAACGGTGATTTACCGGGCTTGTCGAATTTCACGTCGGGTTTCATCGGGTCATACCAGAAAAGCACCGTTCTTTCCGCAACGCTATTTGCTTTTTTTTCAGATGAATAAAGTGTCTGCCATGCCGTCACCGATATTAGCCCTCCGGCAATAAGGCTGCTGACTATCATGGCAGCGTATTTTATTTTTAATGAGGCCATGCCGTTTCTCGCTATTTAATGCTCTTGAGTAAAGAGAGATTGCCCTGCTGAACAAAGGAGAAATTCACGTGGCTGCCGACTTTTAAGGCAGTAATACTCGCGTCGGCCTGCATAAAAGTAAAACGCATGGTCATCGCGGGCCAGCCAATTTCCGGGATGGCTTCGTGAGAAATCGTCACTTTTTTATTCGTGAGATCAATATCCCTCACAATCCCAGTCCCGGTGATAACCTGCTCTGAGGCACCTTCGCTGGCGGCGCTCATCGCCTCGTGCTGATGAACCTCAGCCTGAAGACCGGCAGAAAACATAATGATTGCACCAAATACGACGGCGCTAAGTGAATTGCGCATGTTTAATATCCTTTTTAATTAAATGAGGTTATTCGGCCCAACCGCCGCCCAGCGCGGTGAAGAGGTTAATTTCATTAACCTGCCGGGCATAAATAAGGTCGAGAATATTTTGCTGCGTGGAAAACAGCGACCGTTCCGCGTCTAATACTTCGATATAGCTCACCGCACCGCTGGTATATAATCCTCTGGCCCGCTGCAGGGTAATGTTTAGCGAATCAAGATACCGTTCTTGCGCAGCAAGCTGCTGGTTGAGGCTGTCCCGCAGCGCGAGCGCGTCGGCAACCTGCCTGAAGGCAGCCTGTATTTTTTGTTCGTAATTCACAACCGACTGCTGCTGACGAATTTCAGCCAGCTTCAGGTTGGCCTTATTCCTGCCCGCATTAAAAATCGGAAGCTCAATTTTGGGGATGAAATTCCACATCCCACTGCCCGCGGTAAACAGGCTGGATAATTCCGTACTGCCTGTTGAAAGCCCGCTGGTCAGGGAAATTGACGGGAAGAAGGCGGCACGCGCGGCGCCGATATTCGCATCGGCCGCTTTAAGCTGATGCTCCGCCTCCATAATATCCGGGCGCTGCAGCAGTATCGCTGAAGAAAGATGGGGCGGGAGTTTTACCGGCGCAATATCGCGGGCGTTCATTCCGCTGTCGCCCGGCAATCCGCGATAGGTGCCGAGGAGCAACTGCAGAGCATTGTTGGCCTGCGCCAGCTCCCCCTCTCGTTTGGCAATCTCTGCCTGCGTGCTTTCGATCTGTCCCCGGGCCTGTTCCAGCGCCAGCACGTTGGTGCTCCCCGTCGCCAGCTGTTGCTCAACGAACGCATAAGACTGCCGGTAATTTTTCAGCGTTTCCCGCGCGATGCGCAGCTGTTTATACGCCAGCTGCTGGTTGAAGTAGCTCTGCGACACGTTAGAGACAAGCAGAATATGCACTGCGCGACGGGCCTCTTCGCTGGCGAAATAGTTTTGTCGGTCGGCCTCGCTCAGGTTCTTCAGCTTGCCGAAAAAGTCGAGTTCGTAGCTAAGCGCAAGACCGGCGTCGTACTGCCGTGAGGTCGGGTTGTCACTTTTTAGCCCACCGCTGTACGTGATACCCGCGGATCCATTCAACTGCGGATAACGATCCGCCTCCGTCACGTTGAACTGCGCCCGGGCCTCTTCAATCTTCAGGGCGGCCATTTTGATATCGCGGTTGTTTTTCAGGGCTTCTGTAATCAATCCAGCTACCTGAGGGTCGACGAAGAAGTTGCGCCAGCCGGTGTCCTGATACCCGGCCGCTGCGGGCGTCAGGCCGTTGCGCGAGAGCGAAAACTGCCGGGGTACCGGTGATGCCGGGCGCGGGTAGTCAGGCGCCAGCGAGACGCAGCCTGCCAGGATAAATACCGTAGTGATGCTGAGTCGTTTTAACAGGAACATAGCGGTTCAAATCAAGTCCAGAGGATTTTTAGGGCTACTCTACTGAACGCATCCTGTTTGACCGGTGACAGGATAATGACAATGCTGTCATTTATGGCGTAAGTCATTGTTAACGATCGCGGGCTCACTAGAATGTCATCAGCAGCCAGTCTGGGGAGCAAGATGAAAATACTGATCGTTGAAGACGAAATGAAAACCGGGGAATACCTCAGCAAAGGGCTGACGGAAGCGGGGTTTGTCGTGGACCATGCGGATAATGGCCTCACCGGGTACCACCTCGCCATGACCGCGGAATATGACCTGCTGATTCTGGATATCATGCTGCCCGACGTGAACGGCTGGGATATTGTCCGCATGCTTCGCTCTGCCGGTAAAGGGATGCCCATACTGCTTCTGACGGCTCTCGGTACGATTGAACATCGGGTTAAAGGGCTTGAGCTGGGCGCGGATGATTACCTGATTAAACCTTTCGCCTTTGCGGAGCTGCTCGCCCGGGTCAGGACGCTGCTAAGACGCGGAAATACGGTGATCGCGGAAAGCCAGCTTCAGGCGGCTGACCTGACGGTTGACCTTGTATCGAGGAAGGTCAGCCGGGCGGGCAATCGCATCCTGTTAACCAGCAAGGAGTTCAGCCTGCTGGAGTTTTTCATGCGTCATCAGGGCGAGGTGCTGCCCCGCTCCCTGATTGCCTCCCAGGTATGGGACATGAACTTTGACAGCGACACGAACGCAATAGATGTGGCGGTAAAGCGCCTGCGCGCAAAGATCGATAACGATTTTGAACCCAAGCTGATCCAGACGGTACGCGGCGTAGGCTATATGCTGGAGGTGCCGGATGCCCGTTAAGCCCCTCCGACGCCCGTTCTCGCTTGCGCTGCGGCTGAACTTTTTTATCAGCCTCTCCACCATACTGGCCTTCTTCGCCTTTACCTGGTTTATGCTGCATTCCGTTGAGAAGCACTTTGCCGAGCAGGATATCAGCGACTTACAGCAGATTAGCAGCGCAATGCACCGCATCCTCCAGTCTCCGGCCGATCCCGACCAAAAGAAAATCAGCAAGCTCAAAGAGTCGGTCGCCAGCTACCGCAACGTGGCCGTCCTGCTTCTGGATCCGCAGGGCAATACCCTGTTCAGCTCGGCGCAAGGCGCGGCATTGCGCCCGGCGATGAACACAGCGAACTTTAGCAAACACCGTCAGGCACAGGATGTGTTTCTCTGGACGGTAGAAGACCCGGTCAAGCCTATGCATGCCGGGTCCGACATGAAAATGGAAACGTACCGGATTATCGCCTCCTCAGGCAGGGCGACGCTGCAGGGCAAAACCCGGGACTACGTCATGCTGATCGGGCTCTCGATTAATTTTCATCTCCACTACCTTGAGGCGCTGAAGAAGAATCTTTTTGCCATTGCCGCGGCGATCAGCCTGCTGATTGTGCTGGTGATTCGTATCGCGGTGCGTCAGGGACACTTGCCCCTGCGTAACGTCAGCACCGCCATTAAAAATATCACCTCCGAAAATCTGGATGCGCGGCTGGAGCCGTCCCGCGTGCCCGTTGAGCTGGAACAGCTGGTGATCTCCTTCAACCATATGATTGGGAAAATTGAAGATGTCTTTACCCGGCAGGCGAATTTTTCCGCCGACATCGCGCATGAAATCAGGACGCCCATCACCAACCTGGTGACGCAAACGGAAATCGCGTTAAGTCAGAACCGCTCCCAGAAAGAGCTGGAAGATGTCCTCTACTCCAGCCTCGAAGAGTACAACCGGATGACCCGCATGGTCAGCGACATGCTCTTCCTGGCGCAGGCGGATAATAATCAGCTCATCCCGGATCGGGTGATGTTTGATTTAAGCGCTGAGGTGATGAAAGTCTTCGATTTCTTCGAAGCCTGGGCGGAAGAACGCCACGTCTCGCTGAAATTTAACGGGATGCCCTGCCTGATAGAAGGCGATCCGCAGATGTTCAGAAGAGCAATCAATAATCTGCTCTCCAACGCCCTGCGCTATACGCCGGAAGGGAAAGCGGTAACGGTCTCCATCAGAAAACGGGATAACGACGTTGAGCTGGTAACAGAAAACCCCGGCACGCCGATCCCACAGGCGCATCTGCCAAAGCTGTTTGACCGTTTTTATCGCGTCGATCCGTCCAGGCAGCGTAAGGGCGAAGGCAGCGGGATTGGGCTTGCCATCGTGAAGTCCATCGTCACCGCGCACCACGGAAAAGTCCGCGTGGAATCGGATGCGGTGTCGACGCGCTTCATCCTCACGGTGCCGGGGAAAGTGCTCTGAGCGTCAGCAAACCGCGCGGCACACTTCAAGGACCTTTTCCCTGAGCCAGCGATGCGCCGGATCCCGTTCCATGCGCGGATGCCACATCTGGGATACCGTAATAGTGCGGGTCTTAAAGGGCAGTTCAAAGACGTGCACGCGCTCGGTCATCGCCTGATTGAGCAGGTACAACGCCGGTACCATAGCAATCAGGTCGGAGGCCAGCGCTACGGATAACGCCGTCGGGAATCCAGGCACCACGCTGGCGATCTTTCGTTTCATCCCCCGCTCCGCCAGCGCGTCGTCCACAGACCCGTGTAACGCCCCATCAGGCGACGCCACCACATGGCCCCAGCCAACATAATCGTCAAGGCTGACCTCAGGCTGTGAAGAGAGCGGATGTCCCTTGCGCACCGCGCCAACAAACCGATCCTGAAAGAGCCTTTGCAGCCGTATTTCAGGCCCCATGTTGCTCTGCACGCCAATCTCCAGGTCGACAAGCCCCTCCCGTAAATAGCGCGACGTTTTTTCAGGTTTGGGAGCGAAGCGGATGCAGACCCCGGGCGCAACCCTCGCCACCGCGGCTATGAGCATAGGTCCAAACGCCACCACAAAACCGTCGTTGGCCCGAATAGTGAACAGCCGTTCAAGACTTTCCACCTTCAGCGTGTCGGTGGAGGGCTGCAGCACCGCCCTCGCCTCGTGCACGGCGCTTCTGGCGCGGTCCCGGGTGGCTTCGGCCCAGGGCGTCAGCACCATATGACGCCCGGCCCGCACCAGAATAGGATCGCCGGTCACCTCCCGCAGCCGGCTCAGGGTGCGGCTCATGGCGGAGGTGCTCAGGTTTAAACGTCGCGCCGCGCCCGCCACGCTGGCTTCGGCCAGCAGAACGTCGAGCGCAACCAGAAGGTTAAAGTCAGGATCGGACACGATGGCTCCTCAGATAAGGCGTTATATGCAACGATTAAGTGCAAATGCTGCGTCTTCCGCCCTGTATAGCGCATGATTATAGTTTCGTCATCACTATTCTTATCCGGAGTAACGACGATGACGCTATTTACCAACCAGCCCGGCGATGAAGGTTTACCCGGGCATGAACGCGCCCGGGTCCTGGCCGCCGTCATGACCACCACGCTGATGGGCGTCTTTGACGGCACCATGATCAACATCGCGCTCCCCTCTATGGCTAGAGCGATGCAGGTCCCCGCGAACGTTGCGGTCTGGTTCGCTAATGGTTATCTGCTGTCAGCGGCGATGACGCTGGCTATTTTCGCCGCGCTGGCGGCCCGCGTGGGCTATCGCCCGGTCTTTCTGAGCGGGCTTGCCACCTTTACGCTCACCTCGCTCGGCTGCGCGCTGGCAACAACGCCGGAAATGTTAACCGGGATGCGAATTCTGCAGGGCATCGGCGGGGCGGCGACCCTGAGTATCGCCCCGGCGATCCTGCGGTCCGTTTTTCCTGGCCGACTGCTGGGCCGTATTCTGGGGCTGCACGCCCTGCTTATCGCCTCCAGCACGGCGATTGCCCCGGTACTCGGTGGAACAATACTGGACGCCCTGAGCTGGCAATGGCTGTTCGCCATTAACCTTATTCCGGGCAGCATCGCCCTGCTGCTGGCGTGGCGGGCCTTGCCGCGGGAATCGGTTGCTGACAGACCGCCCTTTGATGCGCCGGGCGCCGTGCTCTCCGCCGTCCTGTTAGGTTCCGCGATCATGCTGGCCGACAGCCTTCAGCACGTGGCGCAACACATTAGTCTGCAGGCCGTCTGCTGGAGCGTTCTCGCGCTGGTTAGCGCCCTCGCCTTTACCTGGCGGATTCGGCGCGCGCAACATCCGTTACTGCCGCCGGTGATGTTCAGAAACGGGCGCTTCACCCTCGCCGCGCTGACCTCGCTGGCCTCGTTTGTCAGCCAGGGGATCACGTTTGTCGCGCTGCCGTTCCTGTTTCAGAGCGTGTATGGCTTCAGCCCGGTGGTGTCGGCGCTGCTGTTTACCCCATGGCCGATTGGCATCGTGCTGATCGCGCCGCACGCGGGTCGCTGGGCGGATACGATCTCCGCGCCGCTCATCTCGACCCTCGGGCTGATGGTCTTTGTCGGTGGGCTGGTCCTGCTGGCCACGTTGCCGGAGAATCCTTCCGTGTGGAATATCTGTCTGCGTAGCCTGGTCTGCGGGATGGGGTTTGGCTGCTTCCAGAGTCCCAATAATCGGGAAATGCTCGCTAACGTGGCGCGGGAACATGCCAGCTATGCCTCCGGCGTGTTGTCGATCGTCAGAACATTCGGACAGTGTCTCGGCGCCGCCGTGGTGGGGGTTCTGCTGGGAGCGGCGGCAGGATGGGACCATCAACATGCTATCCAGGTTGCACTGTGGTTAGCCGTCATCGCCTCGACGGGTTCGGTGGTATTTAGCCTGAGCAGGCTGCGCCCTGCGCGGTCTACAGGCAAGCGTTGCACAATGTAGGCCGGGTAAGCGCAGCGCCACCCGGCAAGAAAGACGGCGCGTTTGTTTACTCCAGCGCCAGCAGCGCAAAGCTCGCCAGCCAGTGCCCGCCGCTGTAGTGGCTGCCAACCACATGCTCGACGCTGGCGGCCAGATGTTTCGTCACCGCCTCGCGCAATGCCGGTTGCGCCGGGTGGCTGGCTGGAAGCGCTTTCGCAATGTGCTTCATACACCATGCGCGGCTGAGGTTTAACCCGTCCAGATGGGCAATTTTCGGGTCGGTACGATCGCTCACTTCCGCCGGGTTCATCAGTGCCGTAACGGCGCCCACCTCAGGCAGAAACGCGTCAAACCAGGCCGGGAAGCCCTCCGACACCTTGCTCATCAGCAGTGCCTCCGTCAGCGCGCCGGAAATATACTCGTCTCCGCCGGGCTCATAATGAGCCGGATAGCGCGTGTCGGCGAGATAAAACCGCTCAGCCGCCGCCAGAATTGCCTGCTCAAGCGCCTTATCGCCCACTGCGCGACCATAATCCAGCGCCAGCGCGAGGGCAAACGCGGTGTTGTAGTGCGTCCCGACGCGGATCGGATAGGTGAGCTTGCCGAGGTAGTCCACCAGCCGGTTGCGAATGTCCTGGGTGAGCGGCGCCAGCGTCTGGTACCAGCCTGCGGCCTGCGGCAGCGACGACTGTTTCAGCTCCTGGGCCAGCGCCAGCAGCCAGCCGTAGCCATACGGCCGCTCAAACGAGGCGCGGAACGGCGCGGTAAAATAGGCCAGCTCCCTCGCCACGTTCTCTTCGGTCAGGTGCTCGTCAAAAAGCGCGGCGATCGCGTCCCGGCACGGTAATTCTGGATAGAGGCGCACGCAGCGCAGCAGCAGCCAGTAACCGTGCACCGCCGAGTGCCAGTCAAAACAGCCGTAGAAAATGGGATGCAGCTCGCGCGGCGGCAGCACGTCACCATCATCATTCAGCAGGTGCATGATGTGGTTCGGGTATTCCTGACGCAAATAGGTCAAAGGCATGCGGGCAAACGCGTCGGCCTGATGTTGCGTTAATTCCATGACAGCTCCTTAGCGAAACACGAGGAAATACATTAAGAACACGTTCACCACCAGCAGGGTTAACGCGGTCGGGATCTGTATCTTGATCACCTGATATTTGTCTTTCAGCTCCAGCAGCGCGGCGGGAACGATATTGAAGTTCGCGGCCATCGGCGTCATCAGCGTGCCGCAGTAGCCTGCGTACATGCCAATCGCCAGCAGCGGCGCCGGGTTGCCGTGATGCACGTTGATCAGAAACGGCAAGGCGATCCCCGCACTCAGCACCGGGAAGGCCGCAAACGCATTCCCCATAATCATGGTAAAGAGCGCCATGCCCACGCAGTAAATCACCACCAGCATGAAGCGGTTATCCGGGTTCACAAACAGGCTCACCACCTTCTGCACCGAGTCACCCGTGTTGGCCACCACGAACACGCCGCCAAGCATGGCCAGCATCTGCGGCAGGATCACCGCCCAGCCGATGGTATCGACAAGACGGCGGGACTGACGAACGGCATGGAGCGGCGTGCCTTTGGTCAGCCACCAGCCGGTGAGGATCGCCGCGACGCAGGCCACGCACAGCGCCGCCAGGGTGAGCTGTTTCTGATCGAGCAGAAACACGCCGCCGACCGAAACGCCCTTCAGGAATAACGTGCCCAGCACCGTCACCACCGGGATCATCAGCGCCGGCAGGAACAGCCAGTTTTTAAGCCGATTTGACGATGCGACGCGCTCCTCCTCGGTGGACATTTTATAGTGCCCTTTCCCGACGAGACCAAAACCCGCCAGCAGCGCGATAACGATAACGCCGCCGCCGATAATCCGGTAAGCCAGCGATTTACCCAGCTCCTGGACCATCAGATCGCCAAACAGGAAGATCCCGCCAAACAAGAACCAGAACAGCGCGGTGGTAAAGCGCTTCGGGTTGGCGCGATCGCGCAGGGTCATGACAACCAGCAGCATTACGACAAAGCCAATCAGGTAGTACACGCGGTTAATGGTGATAAGCGTCATCATTGCGCGGCCTCCTGCGTACCCTGCTCTGCACGCCAGGCCATCACGTCGCGACGGATACTCGCATCGAGGCGCAGGAGGCGCGTCATATGAATAATTAATGCCGCAATGGCGGTCGGAATAGCCCACAGGCCGATATGCAGCGGTTCAATGCCCGGAATACCGTTCTCTTTCAGGAACGCGTCGATCAGCAGCACCGCCCCGAAGGCAATAAAGATATCTTCCCCAAAGAAGACCGCGATGTTGTCGCACGCGGCGGCGTGGGCTTTGATTTTGTCGCGGATGTGCTGCGGCAGTTCGCCGTATTCGTTCAGCGCCGCCCCTTCGGCCATCGGTGCCAGCAGCGGGCGCACCGTCTGGGCATGGCCGCCCAGCGACATCAGTCCCAGCGCGGCGGTGCCTTCACGGGCGACAAAGTAAAGCATCAGAATACGCGCCGAGGTGGCGCTGGCGATCTTCGCCACCCAGGCCTGGGCGCGCTCCTTAAGCCCGTAATATTCCAGCAGACCAATCACCGGCAGGATCAGGATGAAGGTGGCCAGCGATCGGCTATTGACGAACTTCTCGCCAAAGGTCTCCAGCAGCATCCCGAAATCCATGCCGACCAGCAGACCCGTCGCCAGCCCCGCCACCACGACCACCAGCAGCGGGTTGAAGCGCAGTGCAAAACCAATAACCACGATCGGTATCCCGATCAGCGGCAGCAGCGTAGTACCGTCCATAACGTTTACCCTATCGAAAGTGAGCGTTGCGCGCCGACGGCTATTTTTTTAATTTGCGGCGAGCGATGTTGTGTTTTGTTGGCAGGCTTCGCAAAACCTGCGCTAAAAAGCTATATCTGAACCTCAAAAACATGTAAACAAATTATCAATAAAATGTTCTTATTTTATCGATGAGTTTACATTTCTGGCTAAGGAACGTTATGACCTCAGAAAAGAGTGCTTCACCCGATCGCGACGATATCAACGAGGGCCGGATCGTCTCTTCCCGCCATCTGGTATCCGAGCGCTGCGCGGAGTTATCAGAGCTGGAATATGCGCTGATCATGACCGGCAACGCGTTTAACAAATGGATGGTGCGCTGCATGACGGCAGCCGGCGAGCCCGATATGGGCGCCTTTGACGTTTCGCTGCTGCATCACGTCAACCACCGCGACCGCAAGAAAAAGCTGGCCGATATCTGCTTCGTCCTCAACGTGGAAGACACCCACGTGGTGACTTATGCGCTGAAAAAGCTGGTCAAAGCAGGCTACGTGACGAGCGAGAAAGCGGGGAAAGAGCTCTTTTTCTCTACCACCGAGGAAGGGAAAGCGCTGTGCATGAAATACCGGGACGTGCGGGAGGCGTGTCTGATTGCGATCCACGCGGAGAGCGGCATTGCCGGGAAGTCGATTGGCGAGACCGCGCAGCTGTTACGCACGATCTCCTCCCTGTATGACACCGCCGCACGGGCGGCGGCGTCACTGTAACTAAGGACGGCGGAACAGCGTAATGCTCCGTCCGGCCAGCGCGTACTCAACGGTTTCGGTGATCGCTGTCCCGGTGGCGGCGTCATCCGCCGTAGACAGCTCCAGCACCCATCCCCCTTCGCCAAACTGCGGGATCTGGAACGGCACGGTGCCTTCAAACGGATTGAACAGCATCAGCACGTCGTGCCAGATGCCGTCCTCCTGCTGAAGATCCGGCCTGCTGATGGAGACCCCGAGCGTTGAGCCTTCATCCCACTGCTCGGCCTGCTGCGGACCGCCCCCGGCATTGAACCAGCGGATCTCCAGCCCGTCACGCCAGCTTTCACGGCGCAGCAGCGGCTGTTGCGCGCGAAGGGCAATGAGATGACGGGTAAACTCGCGCAGCGCGGCGTCGTTTTCGGAGAGCCCCTTCCAGTCGATCCACGAGATCTCACTGTCCTGGCAGTAGCCGTTATTGTTCCCCTTCTGCGTGCGGCCAAACTCGTCCCCCGCCAGCAGCATCGGCGTGCCGTGGGAGAACAGCAGCGTGGTGAGGAAGTTACGCTTCTGCCGTTCGCGGGTAGCAATAATATCCGGGTTCTCGGTTGGCCCTTCCTCGCCGTAGTTGTACGAGCGGTTATCGTTATGCCCGTCGTTATTGTCCTCGCCGTTGTCGGCGTTGTGCTTCTCGTTGTACGACACCAGGTCATTCAGCGTAAAGCCGTCGTGGGCGGTGATAAAGTTGACGCTGGCCCACGGGCGACGCCCACGCAGATCGTACAGATCGCCGGAGCCGAGAAGCCGCGCGGCAAAGTCCGTGGAGACGTTGTCCCCCTTCCAGTACTCGCGAACGGTGTCGCGGTATTTGTCGTTCCACTCCCCCCAGCCCGGCGGGAATCCGCCCACCTGATAGCCGCCGGGGCCAATATCCCAGGGTTCACCAATCAGCTTCAGTCGGGATAAGACCGGATCCTGGGTCATGGCGTCGAAAAAACCGCCGCGCGGGTCAAACCCTTCGGGCTCGCGGCCCAGGATCGTCCCGAGGTCGAAACGAAAACCGTCTATGTGCATTGATTCCGCCCAGTAGCGCAGGGAATCCATCACCATCTGCAACACGCGCGGGTGTGAGGTATTCACTGTATTCCCGGTACCGGTGTCGTTGATGTAGTACCGGTGCTGGTCCGGGAGCGTGCGGTAATAGCTGTAGTTATCAATCCCCTTAAACGAGAGCATCGGGCCAAGCTCGTTCCCTTCCGCCGTGTGGTTGTATACCACGTCCAGAATGACCTCGATGCCCGCGTCATGATAGGCGCGCACCATATCGCGAAAGCCCTGGATCCCCGCCGGGCCGTAGTAGCGCGACGCGGGGGCAAAAAAGCCCAGCGTGTTATAGCCCCAGAAGTTCTTCAGGCCGCGGTCGAGCAGGTGCTGGTCGTCCGGGAACCAGTGAACCGGCAGCAGCTCCACCGAGGTAATGCCCAGGCTTTTGATGTAGTCGACCGAGGCTTTGTGCCCCATCCCCTCAAACGTCCCGCGCAGCTCGGGCGGAATGGCCGGGTTCATCTGGGTAAAGCCTTTCACGTGGCTCTCATAGACAACGGTATGCGGCCAGGGGACGTTCGGCCGGTTGTTGTCCTGCCAGTCAAAGGCGTTCGGGTCGATAACCCTGCCTTTCGGCGTAAACGGCGCGCTGTCGCGGGTATCAAAGCTCAAATCCAGCTCGTCATGCCCCAGCTCATAGCCGAAATGGGCGTCGTTCCAGTCAATATCGCCCACCAGTTCGCGAGCGTAGGGGTCGATAAGCAGCTTATGCGGGTTAAAGCGATGACCATTTTCCGGGTCGTAGAGGCCGTAGACGCGATAGCCGTACAGCGCGCCCGGCTTCAGGTCAGGCACATAGCCGTGCCAGATCTCATGGGTATACTCCGGCAGCTCCAGCCGGGCGATTTCCGTTTTCCCTGACGGGTCAAACAGACAGAGCTCCACTCGTTCAGCGTGAGCGGAGAACAGCGCGAAGTTAACGCCCTTCCCGTCATAATTCGCCCCCAACTGCTGGCCATGACCGGCCCGAATTTCAAACGTTGTATCCTTTGCCATTTTCGTTCTCCACGATTATTCGCAGGTAAGCAGAACCAGTACACATCCCTTTTCTGACGTTAAATCCAGCGTCTTTTGCAGAATGCGGCTCTCACCGCTGAACAGATCCCGATAGCACTTCCCGGCCAGTTCGTCGGGTATCGCCACCGTGGTATTGACCCACAGCTGATGATTATCCGTGACGCCAAAAACCAGACGCGGCACGGCGACAATCAGCGCCTCCTCGTCCTTAACGCGCGCATAAACAATCAGGTTCTCCTCCCGCTCGCCGGTGACCTTAAGCGGCAGCCAGTCGCCGTAGCGGAAAAGCGCGTCGTAGTGCGGTCGAAGCCGCAGCAGCGTGGCGGTAACAAACTGTTTGACCCGTCCGTCCCGCCAGCAGGCCGGGTTGTCAAACACCCCGGCATCCGCCGCGCTGAGGTGTTGCACCAGGGCCGGAAAGTCAGGCTCGCGTCGGTTATCCGGGTCGACCAGGCTGAAGTTAAGCGCCTCGCTGCCCTGATAAATATCCGGCACGCCGGGCGCCGTCAGCTTGATCGCCGTCTGGCTGAGGCTGTTCATCAGCCCGGCGCGAATAAAGGGCTGCATCGCCTCGCTGAAATCGTGCAGGAACAGGCTATTGTCCGGCGAAAGCAGGTGCCGCGCGTAGCTCAACACCACGCTCTCGTAGCTCTCGTTGCTGTCGATCCAGTCGGTGCGCTGCTTCGCCTCGCGCAGCGCTTTTTCGAGGAAGCCGAGGAACCGCGTTTCGAGTGCTTTAAGCCCTTCAGCGTCGTCCGGTGACAGCGTGGCGGGCCAGACGCCCGCCAGCGCCTGGTAGATCATCCACGTATCGGCGGCGTTCGGCGCGGTACCGTCGTTGAGAAAACGCACCTGGGTCTGGTTCATCTGCCGCCAGCGGGTAAGGTTCTCGCCCCAGCGTTCCGGGGCTTCCGTCAGGGTGTAAAGGCGCGCCCGGGCATCTTCCCCGCGCTTGGTATCGTGCGTGGAGGTACCCAGCAGCGCGTCGGGCTGACGGGCCAGACGAATGCGCATCTCCTGGTGGAAGCGGGATAAGGAAAACGCGCGCGGCGTCGGGTCGGCCCCCACTTCATTGAGCGCAAGCTCAAGGTTGTGGCGAAAGAACAGCGTGTCTTCAACGGACTTCGCCATCAGTGGCCCGGTGAGCTGCTGGAAGCGGGTCCTGAACAGCGCGGCGCTCTCGCGGCATGCGTCCGGCAGGTCGCCGGTAAGAATGCGCACGATCAGGCTGAGCGCCGCTTCAGACGTCTCCACGCTGGCAACCACGCGGTTGAGCAGCGCCACGTCCGGCGGGGTTAACCCCTCGCGAGTGCCGTAGGTGCGGTAGACCGGAAACGCAATAAGCAGCTCGCGCAGCGCGTGGCGGATTTCCTCGCGCGGCAGCGCAACCTCATTGCGGCGGGCCAGATCCTCAGCAAGGTTTAGCAGCGTGGTGAATTCACCCTCGAAATTGCGATCGGTCATCAGGCCTTTGGCATCGCGCAGCTCCGCGTGGCGATCGACCGTCACGCCCAGCGTCTCGTCGTGGATTGTCTCCAGGCGCGAGAGGCTATCATCGTCGACCAGCACTTCCGCCAGCGAGGCGATAAACTCGTAGCCGGTGGTACCGGATACCGGCCAGTCAGCGGGGAGCTGTTCCCCTTTGGCGAGAATCTTTTCGACCGTGATGTAGCAGTCGGGCCCGGCGGCCTGCCGCAGGCGCTGCAGATAGCCCAGCGGATCCGCCAGGCCGTCGACATGGTCAATGCGCAGGCCGTCCACCACGCCCGCGTGGACCAGCTCAAGGATCAGCCGGTGCGTATCGTCGAAGACCGCATCATCCTCAACCCGAACGCCGACCAGCCCGGTGATCTCAAAGAAGCGCCGCCACGATAGCTGCTTCGGCGCCTCCCGCCAGGACATCAGCCGCCAGCTTTGCGCCTCGTGCAGCTCGGCAATGCTCTTCTCCTCGCTGTACGTGCCCGGGTTGAGCGGATACTCGGCGTCGTAGTAAACCAGCGCGGCCTTTTCCGTGACAGGGTCACGTTTTAGCGTGATGGCTCCCTTCTCCAGCTCCGCCTCAAAGGTATCGCCAAGAAACGGCAGCGTCAGCGGCCTCGGCCAGTCAATGTCAAAATAGTGCGCGTAGCGGCTTTGCTGGCCGTATTCAATCACGTCCCGCCACCAGAGGTTTTCCAGCGAGGTGGACATATGGTTCGGGACAATATCCAGAATCAGCCCCATACCGGCCTGCTTAAGCGCCGCGGCCATGCGGTCAAAGCCTTCCCGTCCGCCAATCGCGGGGTCGATTTCATTCGGATTGGTCACGTCATAGCCGTGGGTAGACCCCGTCGTGGCAGTGAACACGGGCGACGCGTAAAGGTGGCTGATGCCGAGGTCCTTCATATACGGCAGCAGCGCCACAACGCGGTCGAAGGTCATGCCGTTACGGAACTGAATACGGTACGTGGCGGAAGGGATCATAACGATGCTTCTCCATCAGCAAAGCGAACGACAATACCGTTCGGGGGTAAAACGTCGTTGACCTCCGGCCAGGCGAAGCGCGTCTCCCCCGCGAGCGCGGGCAGGTCGACGGGCTTCGTTCCAATGTTCAGCGCCAGAGAAAGCGTGCCTGACGGGAAGCGCCAGCTCACCGCCACCATGCCGGGCGCGGTCTTGAGCACATGGCCCTCAACGGCACCGCCCGGATGCAGAAGCGGAACGATATAGCGATGGCGCAGCGTCAACAGATGGCGCGTATAGCGCAGCCACGTTTTGCCCTCGTCGGTGGCGATTTTGTTCCAGTCGAGCTTTGAGCGGATAAACGTGTTCACGTCGTTCGGGTCCGGGACGGTTTCATCGTGCCCGGCATGGCCGGTGAACTCTTTCGCGCGCCCTTCCCGCACCGCCTTTGCCAGTTCGCCGTGAAAGTCGGTGAAGAACAGGAACGGGTGCGTTTCACCGTACTCCTCTCCCATAAACAGCAGCGGGATATGGGGGGAAAGCAGCAGCGCGGCCAGCAGTACCCGCGTCTTGTCGGCACCCGCCAGGGTGATAAGCCGCTCGCCCTGGGCGCGATTGCCGGTCTGATCGTGGTTTTGAATAAAATCGACGAAGAACTGCGGCGGCTGCGTGCGGCACTCCACCCCGCGGGATTCGCCGGTTTGCAGCGAAATCTCGCCCTGATAGACAAAGCCTTCCGCCAGCGCCCGGGCGAACTTTTTCTCCGGCTCAAAGGCAAAGTCCTGGTAATAGGCGTGCGTCTCACCGGTAGCAAACACGTGGGCAGCGTTGTGAAAATCATCGTTCCACTCGCCGGTAAACAGCGGCGTGTGGCCCTGTTCATCGCGCGGATGCAGAAAAATCACGTTGCGGCTGTCTTCCGTGGTCAGGTGAACGTGCCGGTGGGGGATCGCCTCGCGAATTTTTGCGGCAATCTCCTCGAGAATGTGCGTGTCCGAGCCGTCTTTAATCTGGTCGATGGCATCAAACCGCAGCCCGTCCAGACGGTACTCCGTCAGCCAGTAGAGCGGCGCGTCGGTCATGTACTGCCTCACCGGCTCGCGCTCGTAGGCGATGCCGTTGCCCCAGGGCGTCATCCGCTGTGCATCGAAAAACGCGGGCGACAGCAGAGGCAGATAGTTCCCCTCCGGGCCGAAGTGGTTGAGCACGATATCCAGCACCACGGAAAGCCCCAGCCCGTGCGCGGCGTCGATAAACGCGTGAAAATCCTCCGGCGTGCCGTACGCAGAGTGCGGGGCATACAGCAGCACCCCGTCGTACCCCCAGCCGCGGGAACCGCCAAACTGGGAGACGGGCATGACTTCAAGCTGGGTAATCCCCAGCTCCGCCAGATACGGCAGCTTGTCGATCGCCGCCCGGAAGGTGCCCTCCGGGGTAAACGTGCCGATGTGCAGTTCGTAAATGATCGTCTCTTCCCACGGCCGCCCTGCCCAGTCGCGGTTGACCGGCTGGTAACGCCGGGGATCGATCACGACTGAGGGGCCGTTAACGTCGCCCTTTTGCGCCCGCGAGGCGGGATCGGGCACCGCCGTGCCGTCCTGAAGAACAAACTGATATTCTGCACCGTGCCTGACGCCGGGGACGTCCGCCTGAAACCAGCCGTCGCCGGTTGCCGTCATCGGCACGTCGGTGGCGGCAAGACGTAGCGTAAGTTCTTTCTGTCCTTCTGCCCAGACGCGAAAACGTACAACGTCATCGGAAATAAACTCAGCACCCCACTGCTTTTGAAATGTCCTGAATTCCATTCATTGTCCTCGAATGACCCACATTTTACGCGGAACGAAGTACAAGCTTAGTTCAGGATTAAAAGTGCGTGAGCTCAGCGGATTTAACCGCTTCGTCTATTCTTTATGAAATAACTCACTAACGGGAATACTATGCAGATTCGAAAAGGACTCAATACCGACTTCGCTCGCCTTGAATGCTGTGACTTTTCTTTCACCATTAGCCACATTGCCCGGGAGCCGTTTATCCACTGTGATTTGCATATTGAAGCCGTGGCAGAGCCGTGGATAAAAACCTACGAACTCGACATTCAAACGCTTGAAAATCACTGCGTTAATCCGGACGCCATATTTCTTGTCGCGGAAACGGACGACGGTGAAATAGCCGGATTTATTACCGCGTCAGTCGGCTGGAACAAATTTATTTCAGTGGATTATATTGCCGTTGAGCGCACCAAACGCAGAACCGGCGCTGCGCATAAATTAATGGCCGCCGCGCACGTGTGGGCCCGCAGCGTAAACGCGCCGGGATTACGGCTTGAAACACAAAATGTGAACGTCTCTGCCTGCCTGTTTTACCGTCACTACGGATTTACCCTGGGCGGATACGATCGTTATCTCTACAACGCCCTACCGGAAAAAGACGAGGTCGCTCTGTTCTGGTATTACATGCTGGTCTAGCGGAAACACATTGCCACATCACGGTCATATTTCTGTCACTGAATTTCATTACGCTTTCGGGATTTTAACCACGGTGTTGAGGAAAGAAGTGTGAATTCAATGGCTAAGGCATTACTGCTGGCATTACCGGTTTTGAGTGCAACGGCAGCGGCGACGGCCGCGGAGCACGACCTGTGTGAACCGAAAGCGTACGAAATGGCGCTGCGCTATCAGCAGAAATCGGCAGAGATTATGGCCCTTCAGCTGCAAACCTATCGGTTTGCCACCGAGCGTTTCAACGAAAAGTTAAAGGATCTGAAAACGCCCGAAAATTACGCCGTGGTAATGGACCTGGATGAAACGGTACTGGATAACACCCCACTGCTGGTGCGCGACATGGAGCAGTGTCACGACTATACGAAATGGGACACCTGGAGCGACTGGGAGAAACAGGGAAAACCCGGCTTAGTTCCGGGGGCGAAAGCGTTTCTTGACCACGTGAATCAAAGCAAGGTCCGCATCTACTATGTCTCGGATCGTATGCAGGAAAACAAAGCCGACACGCTGAAGACGTTAAACGCTCTCGGCCTGCCGCAGGTATCTGACGAAAGCGTGCTGCTGGATACGGTCAGCAAGGAAGAGCGCCGTCAGAGCATCCTCAAAAAGCAGCAGATCGTGATGCTGTTCGGCGACAGCCTGCCGGATTTCGCCGTGCAGTTTAAAAACAAAAAGCCGAGCGAGCAGCAGCGTGAACTGGTTGAGGCCAGCGCGGAACACTTCGGCAACGACTGGATTGTGCTGCCTAATGCCGCTTATGGCTCATGGTCCAAAGCCACGCCGGACAGCTGGAACGCACCGCTGAAAAAATAATGTCTACGGGCCGGGAAAGCTATCGCGCGCCTTCCCGGCCCTTCAGTTTCCTATCCATCCCGTTTATAGGTCCTATCATTTCTGAGCAGGTTCTTATAATTTTACGGAGCAGTAAGATGAGCACTTTCAAAGGAGACTCGTATGCTTACCGTGAAAAAACTTGCTCTTTCCACGCTGATTTCCAGTTCACTTCTTTTCTACCCTGCGCTCCAGGCCTCTGCAGAAACGCCGCAGCACGTCGTTAAACAACCGGCGGGCGGTTACAGCGTGCAGGTCGGCGACGTGCTTGTCACCTCGTTTACCGACGGGACCGTCGCGCAGGATCTGCACAAGCTGCTGCGCCGGACAACGCCGCAAAACATTGATGCGCTGCTCGCAAAAAATTTCCAGACCAACCCGGCTGAGGTCTCCATCAACGCGTTTCTGATTGCGATACCCGGACATAAAATCCTGGTGGATACCGGCTCGGGCCAGCTCTTTGGTCCTGATACCGGCGGACGTCTGGTTGAGAGCCTCGCCACGCAGGGAATAAAACCCGAGGACATCACTGAAGTCCTGCTGACCCACGCCCACTCCGATCATGCGGGCGGCCTGGTGAAAGACGGCAAGGTAGTGTTCAGCAACGCGCGCGTTTTCGTTGGCAAACCGGACATCGACTTTTTCTTTAACGACGACAATCAAAAGAAAACCGGCTACGGCAAGAACTACTTCGACGTCGCGCAGAAGACCTTAAAACCCTACCTTGACGCGGGGAAAGTGGTGCCGTTTAGCGGCACATCGGAGATTCTTCCGGGGCTTACCGGCACGGTTCATCCCGGACACACGCCGGGTTCAGCCTTCTACACCCTGACAAGCAAAGGCGAGAAGATCACCTTTGTCGGCGACATCATTCACGCCGCGGCGGTCCAGTTCCCGCAGCCTGCGGTGACCATCACCTACGATGAAGATGAGAACAAAGCGGCAAGCGTACGCGAGCATGCGTTCGCTGACTTTGTGAAAAATAAGGACCTCATTGCCGCGCCCCATCTGCCTTTCCCGGGCATCGGCTATGTGACGAAAGGCGAGAAAGGCGGCTATGCCTGGGTCCCTGTGACCTATACCAACCGGGACGCCAGCAGCGCGAAATAAGATGACGCGGATATCTGACATGGACATAGACCTGCTCCTGACGCTGGATGCCCTGCTTCAGGACAGGAACATCACCCATGCGGCCGCGCGGCTGGGCATCAGCCAGCCCGCGCTCTCTGCCCGTCTCGCGCGTCTGCGCACGCTGTTTGGCGAACCGCTGTTCATTCCCTCCCCGCATGGGCGCGGGGTGTTACCCACGCCGCGCGCGGAAGCGCTCAGGCCGCAGGTGACAGGCGTGCTGCGCGGCATCAGCGCGATGTTTGCGCCCACCGCGTTTGACGCGCAAACCAGCAGCCGGACCTTTGTTATCGCGCTGCATGAAAACCCGGCGCTGATTCTCGGCACCGCGCTGCTTAACCAGGTGGGTACCGATGCTCCCGGTATTCGCCTGCGCTTCGCCCTGCCCGAGATGGCCGAACTGCCGCAGCAGCTGGAGAACGGCGATGTGGATCTCTACATCGGCGTGAGCGCGGGCGCCCATGACGGGTGGGTAAGGCGCAAACTCCTCGACGACGCGTTTGCCACCGCCCAGCGAAAAGGCCATCCGCGCGGAACGGGTGCGTTAGATCTGGAGATCTACTGCGCGCTTTCCCATCTGGTGGTGTCGTCGGCGGGCGATCCGTTTACCGGATTTGTCGACCAAACCCTCGCCGGGCTGGGCTATCAGCGACACGTTGCCATGTCCACCCAGAGCTACGCTATGGCGCCTGCGCTGGTTGCCGGTACCGACCTGGTGTGCACCCTGCCGGAACGGATGCTGAAGCAGTTCGCCAGCACGCTGGATCTCTTTGCACCACCGCTGCCGCTCCAGCCCATTACCATCAACATGTACTGGCACCCGAAAAACAGCCAGGATCCGGCGAACGCCTGGCTGCGCGAGCAGCTCCTGCGGGCAGCAGGACGTCAGGTGTGATCGAGCGTAACCAGAAACTTTTTTAGCACTTCTGAACGAATAATCCGGTGGCAAACCAGGGTGAGTTCGCTCTCCCGCAGCCGGTCAAGGATGTCCACGTAGACGACGTTCTCGACGCTCACCGCCTTTGCCGACGCGGGAAGCAGCGCCAGCCCAAACCCTGCCGAAACCAGGCTGATGACCGTGGGCACGTCGGTCGCGTTTTGCACCACGTCCGGCTGAAAGCCCGCCCCGCTGCAGGCGTCATAGAAGTACTGCTCCAGCCCCATTCCCTCCGGGTCGCGCAGGGAGATCCAATTTTCGTCTTTCACCGACGAAAGCGTCAGCGCGGCGGACCCGGCCAGCGGATGCTGACGATACAGCGCCAGCACCGTTTTCTCCGAGGCGAACGGGCGGCTTTGCAGATCGTCCGGCAGCGACGGCAGCGGCGCGCGGATGATGGCCACATCCAGCTGGTTGCTCTGCACGGCGGCGTAGAGCGTCTGCACGTTTCCCGTCATCAGCGACATGGTAATGGCGGGCCAGCGGCTGTGCATCTGGCGCAGCGCGGCGGGCAGCCTGCCGTCAAACATCGCGCTCGACACGCACCCGAGGTTTAACACACCCTGCTCGCCCCGTGCCGTTTGTCTGGCGTCCAGCACCGCCTGTTCGGTCAGCGAGATGGCAAGCCGGGCTTTCACGAGAAATGCTTCGCCCGCGGGCGTCAGGGTCAAGCGGCGGTTCGCCCGGCTGAAAAGCGTGACGCCTAAGCGTTCTTCCAGGGCCTTTATCTGCTGACTCAGCGCCGGCTGCGCCATGTTCAGACGCTCGGCGGCCCGGTGCATATGGAGCTCTTCGGCCACGACGATGAAGTGGCGCATCTGGCGAAACTGCACGAGACGACCTCCTGAATTGATATGAATTTACTTATCAATTTAACAGTAATGATGCAATTGATGCTATTGGTCATTGCCATAAAAATGGAGGTATTCAACCGAGGGAGGAAAATATGGAAAACCAGATTAACGATCTCCGCAGCGCCATCGCCTTACTGCAGCGCCACGAAGGGCAGTATATTGAAACCGATCGTCCGGTCGACCCCAACGCGGAGCTGGCGGGCGTCTACCGCCATATTGGCGCAGGCGGCACGGTCAAACGTCCGACCCGCACGGGCCCGGCGATGATGTTCAACAGCGTGAAGGGCTATCCGCACTCCCGCATCCTGGTGGGCATGCACGCCAGCCGCGAGCGCGCGGCGCTGCTGTTGGGCTGTGAGCCTTCGGAACTGGCAAAACACGTCGGCCAGGCGGTGAAAAAGCCGGTTGCGCCGGTTGTCGTTCCGGCCTCGCAGGCCCCCTGCCAGGAGCAGGTCTTTTACGCTGACGATCCTGACTTCGACCTGCGCAAGCTGCTTCCGGCCCCAACCAACACGCCGATTGATGCGGGTCCGTTCTTCTGTCTGGGGCTGGTGCTGGCAAGCGATCCGGAAGACAGCTCGCTGACGGATGTCACCATCCACCGCCTCTGCGTTCAGGAGCGCGACGAGCTTTCCATGTTCCTTGCCGCCGGGCGCCATATCGAAGTCTTCCGCAAAAAGGCGGAGGATGCCGGAAAACCGCTGCCGGTGACGATCAACATGGGTCTCGACCCCGCCATCTACATCGGCGCGTGCTTTGAGGCCCCCACCACGCCGTTTGGCTACAACGAGCTGGGCGTCGCCGGGGCGCTGCGCCAGCAGCCGGTTGAGCTGGTACAGGGCGTAGCGGTCAAAGAGAAAGCCATCGCGCGGGCGGAAATCATCATCGAAGGTGAACTGCTTCCGGGCGTGCGCGTGAGAGAGGATCAGCACACCAACACCGGCCACGCGATGCCGGAGTTCCCGGGCTACTGCGGCGAGGCGAATCCCTCCCTGCCGGTGATCAAAGTGAAAGCCGTGACCATGCGCAACCACGCGATCCTGCAGACGCTGGTGGGACCGGGGGAAGAACATACCACGCTGGCCGGACTGCCGACCGAGGCCAGCATCCGCAATGCCGTTGAGGAGGCTATTCCGGGCTTCCTGCAAAACGTCTATGCCCATACCGCGGGCGGCGGCAAGTTCCTCGGGATACTGCAGGTGAAAAAACGCCAGCCGTCAGACGAAGGACGTCAGGGCCAGGCGGCACTCATCGCCTTAGCCACCTATTCGGAGCTGAAGAACATTATTCTGGTCGACGAAGACGTGGATATTTTCGACAGCGACGACATCCTGTGGGCGATGACGACGCGCATGCAGGGCGATGTCAGCATCACCAATATTCCGGGGATCCGCGGCCACCAGCTGGATCCGTCCCAGTCGCCGGATTACAGCACCTCGATTCGCGGCAACGGCATTTCCTGCAAGACAATCTTCGACTGCACGGTGCCGTGGGCGCTGAAGGATCGCTTCGAGCGTGCGCCGTTTATGGAGGTTGACCCACGCCCGTGGGCGCCAGAGCTGTTTGCTGACAACACGAAATAGAAACAGCACGCGTATGGCCCGCAGGTCATACGCTGATTTTCTTTTCAAGCGTGGCAATATTTTCACCCGCCGCTCGCTCCACCGAGAAACGATCGACGCTCAGCAAAATGAGCATCAGCCCCCTGCCGCTCTCCAGCAGCGGTGAGATTTCACAAAAACGGTCTCGCCTGGCGGCCTCAAGCCGCGCCAGCGGGAACGCGTCGCCCGCGTCGGTAAAAACAATGCAGACGTCGCTGTCGCGGATATCGAAGCATACGCTGAATGCGCGCGTGGCATCCTCATGCAGCGCGTGCCGGATGATATTCGTCGCCACCTCACAGACGGCGAGATCGAGCGCGAAACGCCACTCATCATCTACGGGAAGCGCGCTCAGCCGCGCTTCCAGCCAGCCGGCCAGCGGCGTCAGGGAACCGAGCACCGCCGGAAATTCTGCCTGCACCGGCGTCTGCATCTACTGCCCCAGCTGCGCAAGCGCGCTGCTTTTGTCCGGATAGATGCGGAATATGCGGTCCATGCGGGTCAGGGTGAACATGTTCATGATCCCGGGGTTCAGGGAGCACAGCGCCATGTCGCCTTTCCCGTTCATCAGCTTAAACAACGACACCAGCATTCCCAGCCCGCTGCTGTCGATAAAATCCACTTTGCTGAAGTCGACAATCAAAGCCTTGCGATCGTCGCCAATTTCTTCCGTCACGGACGCTTTAAACGTCGCGGCAACGGAGGCATCCAGCCGCCGGACTGCGGGCGTGAGAATGTTGGCATGCGGTAGTCGTTCAGTGTTAATAATCATTCTGTTCTCCCTGACGCTCGATCACGAGCAGTGAAACGTCATCGGTTAAGGCGGTCGGTTCATCACGATTTGCGTTGCGCCAGCCGGTCAGGTGGTCACCGAACCGCGCCAGGAGCTGGTCAACCGGAAGTCGCGCATGGTCATGAAGCCAGCGTTCGAGACGCTGCGGGCCAAACTGCTCGCCGCTGACGTTCTCACACTCCGTAATACCGTCACTGAATAAGCATAAGCGATCCCCCGGATTGAGGGTAAACGCGACGTCCTCCCAGCTGAGGTCAGGCATCAGCCCGACCGGCGGGCCGCCGTTGCCCACGGACGTGACGGCGCTGTCTGCGTTCACAATGACGGGAGTAGGATGCCCGGCCTGACACAACACCCCTCGTCCGCTCTCGGGATCGATCACCCCGTAGATAATGGTGAAATAGCTGGTAATGTCGCTCTCTTCACTGCAAAAGCGGCTGTTCAGGATCCTGATCACCTCCGCAGGCGACTGAATGCCGCCCTGATCGGTAAACAAAAAACGGTCTACCACCCGGCCATGTAAGAACTGACGCGCCACCGAGAGGGACATCATCGCGGCCCCCACGCCGTGACCGGACACATCCACGCAATAGAACCCAATGTGAGAATCGAGTGGAAAAATATTGAACACATCGCCTGAGACCCACGCAGACGGCAAGAAAAGCCAGTCGGAAAAGTAGTTCCCAAAGCGTAAGCGGTGCGAAGGCAGCACGGAGTGCTGAACGCGCGCCGCGAGTTCAAGATCCTGTTCAATCTGGTGCAACGCTTCACTCAGGCGCTTGTTGTGCGCCGCGAGGGTCGCTTCCAGCGTTAAAATACGGACCCCGGCGTGCAGACGCGCCCGCAGTTCATCCTGCTCGACCGGCTTGCTTAAAAAATCATCGGCTCCGGCATCAAAGCCCTGCGTTAAATCCCCGGCATTTTCGCGTGCCGTGAGCAGAATGACATAGACGTAGTGGCCAAACTGACGGTTGCGGATGGTCTGACAGAGCGTGAGTCCGTCCATTTCCGGCATGTCCCAGTCGCTTATCACCATGCTGATCGGCTGGCTGGACAGTATTTCCAGCGCGGCGACGCCATTTTCCGCCTCGCTCACGATATACCCCCACTGGGTGAGCATTCGGGAGAGTAACCGACGATAAATCAGCGAATCTTCAACGATTAACACGTGCAGCGCCGACATACATCCCTCCTAAAGCGGTAAGAACCAGATGAGGCTCACGGTCCCTTCCCTGAATTTTGCATTCCCGTTGCCGTGCCCCGGATAGCGCGTTCCCGCATAGTTCGCGTACTGGATGGAGAACGAACCCGGCGTATAGCCGGCATAACCGAAGCTGTAGCTGTAATCGCCGTTCCAGGGCTGCTGCTGGCTGCTTTCCGGGAACCAGAATGCCGTCGCGCGAACGAAGAAATGTTGTTTGAAGGTGTAGCCGCAGCCGCCGAGCATGACGTTTTTATTTTTGCGGATGTCATCGCTGCTGAGGTCGTAGTAGCGCGGCACCCAGCTGTACCCGACCTGGCAAATGATGGAATCCCCTTTATTAATCAGGAGCGTGTTTTCGACCGGTTTCGGTAGCGAAAACTTGTAGGCCAGCGTGAAGGCGCCCTGTTCGAAATAGGTGTGTCGTCGGCTGCCCGATGTCCAGAAATGGTTATCGCCGTAGTTGCTGTAAACCAGACTGACGGTGTTGGCGTGCCAGTCATCGTAGCCGAAGCTGTAGCGAAAATCGGCGGTGTAGCGGCTGGTGTCTCTGACCGGCAGTCGGGACGTAATGTTGGCAAACCAGAAGCTGTAGGGGGAATACTGAAGGCTGAGATTCAGCGTCTGGTTAATCTTTTTCTTTTCCGTGGCGGTGTCTGAACTGTTAGGAATGCTCATCCACTGCTCTTTCAGTCCCGAGCTAAAGCTCAGCGCACCTGAGAATTTCTTGTCGTTACCCGAGAACAGGCGCCCCCAGCGGCTGGTAAAGACGCCAGCCTGAACAGGTTCACCGTTCTTATCGCGCAGGGATTCATTTTCACTGCTTTTCGCCGCCTCTGCGGCGGGGATCGCGGCGAGCAGCACGCCCGCCAGAAGCCATTTTTCGCGCATAACCGCCATCCTTAGTTAGGTATCCAGCGTGCGCCGACGTCGTATTTTGCCATCAGCCACAAAATACCCAGTGCCGCCGCATGCACTAACGTGTTCTCTATCCAGGCATGACGCCATAAGTCGAAGGTGATGAACTGGCTCACCAGCAGCACCACGTACACATGCAAAATAAAGGTATAAAGCGAGTGCTGGCCGAGCGGGATCAGGAACCATCCCAGCAGGCGATTGAGCGGCGTCCAGCAATACGTCAGCACCAGGTAGACGGTGACCATCAGGGCAATATCGTTTAACACCCTCACCGGGCCCAGCCCGTTCTTCGCCGCCCAGGTGTGATAAAACGAATTGAAGCTGTCAGGCGGGATGACGTGCATCAGCAGCGCGGGCGGCATAAACGGGTTGGTATGGTTCTGGGCGACAAATCCCAGCACCAGCGACACCATGACCAGCGCCACTACCACCCCTTTCCCCGGAGGCGTCCGGGCGAAAGAGAGCAGTTCGGCTTTATACCAGCCGCTGGCCATGCCCAGCACAAAGATGAACTGCCAGGCGAGCAGCGGGAAGGCAAATTCGAATTCCGACGGCGTCAGCCGAAGCGGCCAGCGCTGCCACAGGCTGTACACCAGCAGCGACAGCCCCAGCAGCCACCAGACTTTTCCTTTCTGCAGCATCCCCAAAAATAGCGGGCTGAGTAGCAGTAAAAAGATATACAGCCCCAGAATTTGCGTCTGATGAGGGCCAATCTGCAAATAGAGGATAATGTTGAACCAGGTCTCTTTAATTTGCGGCGTAACCGGATAAAGCGACCAGCTTTCACCCGAAAAACGGTCGGTAAAATGGGTGACCTCGAAAACGTTAATATGTGGAATATAGGCCAGAAGAATAAACGACACTATGATAATGATATTTACACGATATATTTTCCATGCCCTGAGATAAAGCCCCCAGGAAACCGTGAGCAAAACCACTTTTTGCAGACGCGCGCGGTTCAGCATGCCAAGCATAAACCCCGAGAGAATAACAAAACCTTCTGCACCGGTTGTTAACCCAAAACGCTCCCAGGAGAATATATTAAATACCGACATCACCTCCGTATGCGCCACGACCATCATGACGAGGGCAATGCCGCGCATAAAGTCGATTCTCAGGTCCCTGGCACCTGCAACGGCATACCGCCATGCTGTTGATTTAGCGTCATCTTCTTGCGCTACCGACGGCGCAACATGGCTCATAGGGTGTCCTTTGCCTGAAAACGAAAATTAAGGTCTAAATAAAGTAGATAGCCTAAAGGAATAGTAACCGCAATTTATCGACGGCCGATGAAACATCATTAAGCAGAATTTAAGCTGAATTAACCACCGCTAAATATTAATAAAAACGTGGCTGGACACTTTTATTCGGCGTTCTACACTTATCTTAAATCTTGTTTAATCGCTATTTTCTTTCGCTTTTGGGCAACTGTCTGCGCAGCAGAATGGGTCTGCATTTTCACGGAATCAGGAACGCCGGAACTATGGATTTTTATTTTTCCCGTTTTGAACATCGTCGTCCTCCGGAACCGTTAACAACACCGCGCTGGGTCATGTTCACCTGGCAGGTATTAGCGGTCGCGGCGCTTATTCTGGGTGCCAATTATATTTACTGGCGCTGGACCGCCTCCCTGAATACTGACGCATTATGGTATGCCATTCCGCTGGTCCTCGCCGAAACCCTGGCGTGGATTGGCACCGTGCTGTTTACCATCAATTTGTGGAAAGAACAGGATCCTCCTCAGAGTCCGCCGCCCGGCGAAATTAACGAATGCCTGTCGCCTGAGGAGGCCGTAGAGCCCCGTCCCGTCAAGGTGGATCTGTTCATTGCCACCTACTCGGAAGACACCGAGCTGGTCAGGCTGTCCATTCGCGATGCCCTGAAGATGACGTACCCGTTCCCGATTGACTACCGCATCCACGTGCTTGATGACGGCCGCCGCCCGGAGATGAAAGCCGTTTGCGAAGAGGAAGGCGTTAACTATATCACTCGCCAGACCAACATCGGCTTTAAGGCCGGCAACCTGCGCAACGGCCTTGAGCAAACCGACGGCGATTTTATTGTTATCTGCGACGCCGACACCCGGGTATTTCCCACCCTGCTCAGCCATACGCTGGGCTATTTTCGCGATCCGGACGTGGCCTGGGTACAGACGCCGCAGTGGTTCTTCGATCTTCCGGAAGGAGAAAACCTGTCGCGCTGGGGCCAGCGAAAAGCCGGAAAAGTGGGCTACGGTCTGGGCTGGCTGATTCAAAAGTGTGTTGGCCCGATCACGATTGGCCGCGACCCGTTTTTTAACGATCCGCGCATGTTCTATGACGTGATCCTGCGGCGGCGCAACTGGGCGAACGCGGCTTTCTGCTGCGGCGCAGCGTCCATTCACCGTCGAGAGGCGGTCATGCAGGCCGCGCTAAGAAGCTATGTCTGGTCCGTCGAAGAGGAGATCCATCGTCATACGCGCGACATTCGCGATGAGGAGACCCGGGACGCGCTGCAGAATGCAATGCGTCCGCACGTGGCGTTTGACACCGAGCTTACCCCCTACAAATTCCACGTTTCGGAAGATATTTACACCTCGGTGCTGCTGCACGGTGACGCCGCACGGCGCTGGCGCTCGGTTATGCATCCGCGGGTTGAGTCGAAGATGCTCTCTCCGCAGGATATGCTCACCTGGATGATCCAGCGCTTTAAGTACGCCGCCGGTTCGCTGGATATTTTGTTTCATGACAACATCTTCAGCCGTCGCCGCTTCAGGCTTTCACTCCCCCAGACGCTGATGTATGCCACCACCTTCTGGTCTTACATGGCCTGCGTGTGGAACACGGTGTTTTTGATTTCGCCCATTATCTATCTGTTCACCGGCATTCCGCCGGTGTCCGCCTGGTCGACGCCGTTCTATCTCCACTTTCTCCCTTTTTTTATCTTCTCTGAACTGGCGTTTATGTTCGGCACCTGGGGGATTTCGGCCTGGGACGGCAGGGCCTCTTACCTCTCCTTCTTTTCCATGAACCTGCGCGCGCTCAATACGGTGCTGCGGGGCGAACAGATCAAATTTCACGTCACGCCAAAAGAGCGGCAGACGGGCCGTTTTCTCTACCTGGTGAAGCCGCAGATTGCCATCGTGGTGCTGACCCTCGCGGGGCTTATCTGGGGCGGTATCCAGGTGGCGCGTGGACAGGTGGACGATCCCTCCGGCTACGTCATCAATATTTTCTGGGGAGGGGTGAACATCGCCGCCATGCTGCCGCTGATTTTCGCGGCCATGTGGACGCCCGCTGAAGAGGACGAGGTCACTCAATGAGGATACGTGATGCCCTGCTGCCCGCGCGCAGCTACCTCACCATTTTGCTCGGCTTCCTGATCGGCTTTGCCATTGTGGTCTGGGTGGAGAAACAGATGCCCACGCGCGTGGAAAGCAGCGGCGGCATCGCGCTCAGTAAAGATTTCCCGCCGCTGCCCACAACACGGGCGCTGACCTATGACGAAGCCATCTGGGCGCGGGTCGCCTGGCAATACTACGTCAATAATACCCAGCCAAACGGGCTGGCGAACGCCAGCGACGGTGAGCCCTGGCTGAGCCTCTGGAGCGTGGGAAGCTACCTCTTTGCGACCGCTGCCGCAGAGCAGCTCAATATCATTTCCGCCGATGAGTTTGACGAGAGGGTCAGCACCGCCGTGTTCACGCTGGGGCAACTGCCGCTCAATGACAAGGGTCTCCCCGCCGCCTATTACCATGCGGACACGCTCAAGATCCTGGGGAAACCTGACGCCTCCGCAATCGGTCTGAGCCGGCTGCTGACGGCATTACAGACCCTGCTGTGGCGCTATCCCCAGCACGCGGCGGCCATACGCGATTTGTTGAGCGTGTGGCGCACCGCGGCGCTGATTGAAAATAACACCCAAAGCCAGGCTGCGGTGCCGCTCCACCACTGGACGCTGGCCGACGATGAACAGCGGGACACTTTTGGCTACCGTCTCTATGCCAGCCATACGCTGCGCCTGATTGACAGCGCGGCAGGACTCGCGGTGACCAACCCGCCTGAAGGGCAAAAGATGATCGATCTGGATGGCGTAATGGTGCCCGATGAAGGGCTTCGCACGCCCTGGGGCAAGCAAACCTCGCTGATCAGTCTCCCCTATCTGTTAACCGGTCTTGAGCTGGGCTTTGATGCGCAGAGCGCTGAAATTGCGTGGCGGATTATGCAGATCCAGCAGCGGCGCCACGGCCTGCGCGCGCCAAAACCCCCCGTCAGCACGGATTATGCCGAGCCCGCGCCGGATTACGTTAACGATCTGCCGGACAGGCAGCCGGTACAGGCGCGCAACCTGCGCGACGAGGTGCCGGAGAAAGTGGCGATGACCTCCACCCGCACCGCGTTTGCCTGGTATGCCCTGTTCCGCAACAGCTGGAGCGAAGCGCTGCGCCAGCAGGTTCTGCCGCTTCAGGTGCCGGGTAAAGGCTGGCAGCGCGGGTTAAATCTCAACAACAGCGTCAATGCCGTCGTGGACGCCGATACCAATGCCATTGTGCTGGAAAGTCTGTCTTACATCGCGCATGGCCAGATGCTCTGTCTGGCCTGCCTCTACACATCCCCCTCAGCAGGAGCAACGCCATGAAGCCACGATCCCCGATCCTTTTCCACCTGCTCACGGGAATAACGATCTGCTGGCTGGCGCTATCGACCGTGCGTGCGGACACCGAGCTTCCTGCATCAGGTTACTCCCCGCGCAGCGGCGAGCTGACGGCCCGGGAGATGACCATCGCGAAAAACGCCTGGCAGTATTTCGTCACCAACTATCAGCCCACGACGGGCCTGGTGAATGCGGTCAACAAATATCCCTCCACCACCATGTGGGACAGCGCCTCCTATCTGGCCGCCCTGACGGCGGCGCGCGAGCTGGGGATCATTGATAAAGCGGAATTTGACCGCCGGATGCTGAAGTTTCTCGCCACGTTAAACACCCTGGTGCTGTTCCGCAACGAGCTGCCCAACAAGGCCTATAACACCATCAGCGGCCAGAAGGTGGACTACACCAACAAGCCCGGCGAAATTGGCTTCTCGGCGCTGGATATCGGGCGAATGCTGGTCTGGCTGAAAATCATCAAGGAGCGTTACCCGGAATACGGCAACAGCATTGATAACGTGGTGCTCGGCTGGGATTTCAGCCACGCGATCGACCCCTGCGGCACGCTGTACGGGGCCTATCTGGAGAACGGCCAGCCGAAGTACGTTCAGGAAGGTCGACTGGGCTATGAAGAGTACGGCGCGGCCGGTTTCCAGCTGTGGGGGTTCAATACCTGCAAAGCCAGCCGTCCGCAGCCTTACGAGTTGGCCGAGATCTACTGCGTGCTGGTCCCGTACGATACGCGCGACCCGCGCAACACGTCGCAGCATAACTACGTGGTGACGGAATCCTACCTGCTCTACGGGCTGGAGTTCGGCTTTGATAAACCGACCGACCGGGATAACGCCCCGCGCGACTACTCCCTGACGTGGATGAAAAACTTTGCCGACCGCGTTTATCAGGCTCAGGAGAACCGCTATACCATTACCGGCGTCCTGACCGCGCGCTCCGAGCACCAGCTCGATAAGGCCCCTTACTTCGTCTATGACACCGTCTTCAGCGACGGGTACAACTGGAACACCATTACCGATAAAGGCCAGTTCGTCCCTAACGCTGCCGCGATTTCGCTGAAGGCGGCGCTGGGCATGTGGGTGCTGTGGAACTCCCCCTATACTGACCGCCTGCTGAACACCATTGAGAATGCCAACGAAGAGGGAAAAGGCTACTACGAAGGGCTGTATGAAAACGGCGACGGCCCGATCAAAGAGTTCACCGCGAACAATAACGGCATCATGCTGGAGGCCCTGTTGTTCAAAAAAGAGGGAAAACTGCTGGCCTTCAATACCGACAACCCGAAGAGCAAGGATTTTGCCCCGTCTCTGTGGGATCGAAAGCTGCTCGATCAGTTTGAAGAGAACAACGCGCTGCGCAGCCGCCCGTTCCTTGCCAGCACCCCGGCCGTAAAAAGCTGGTGCGACCGGACCGGCGTCACGCAGCGTACAAAACCCGCCTGCCAGGCCTGTCAGTGCGCGTCATGCAGCGTGGACGAGCCCGTTAAACTGCCTCCGGTGACTGCGCAATGCTTAAAACCATAGCCAGAGGGCTTGCGGGATTACTCCTTGCAGGCGCGATCGTCTTTGCGCTGTTTGCCCATCAGGGCGCAGGCTGGCGCTGGCTCATCAGTGGCGGCTGGCACTCCAGCGCGCGTATTGCCGCCCTGACGCCGGAAGAGCAGACGTGGGCGGCGATCGCCTGGCGCTATTTCGTCAATAATACCCAGCCGCAAACCGGGCTGGTCAACGGCAGCGACAAACAGCCCCGCGTCACGCTCTGGCAAATGGGCGATACGCTTATCGCCCTGCTGGCGGCCAAAGAGCTGGGGCTGATTGAGGAGGCCGAGTATGACGCTCGCCTGACGCGGCTGATGGGCACCCTCAACCGCCTGATGCTGACCGAGGCCCGGACGCCGGGCCGACTCTATTCCAGCCAGACGGCGACGCCGATCGACTTTAGCGGCAAGCCCGTTAAAAATGGCTGGTCCGCGCGCGACATGGCGCGTCTGATGCTCGCCCTGCGCCTCACCGCAGAGCGGGAACCGCAGTACAGCGAATACCTGGATAAAATCATCCTGCGCTGGAATTTCTGTCCGGTTATCGATCGTGAAGGCGAACTGTGGTCATCTTCCCTGCAAAACGGCCAGCCGGTGGTACGCGAGGAGCTGCGCCTGGGCGAGAGCGAATATGCCGCAACGGCGTTTCAACTGTGGGGATTTTCCCCGGAGAAAGCGTTTACGCCCCCGGCGCACCACGTCATCATCGCCCAGCGGCGTCTGGCCGTCGATGCCCGGGATCCGCGCACCACGTGGCAGCCCTCTCTGATTACCACCCTTCCCTATATGCTGCCGGGCCTGGAGTTTGGCTGGGAGCCCGAAGGCGTTGCGGCCGATCGGCAAAAGCACCTGCGCAAGCAGGCCGAAAACGTTTGGCTGAGCCAAAAGACCCGCTGGGAGACCGATAAGATCCTGACGGCCAGGGCAGATTTCTCGCTCCCGCAGGCACCCTGGCATATCCAGGATACGGTCTGGGGAAATGGCTATGCCTGGAACTCTGTCGGTGACGATGGCCGGGACTACACCCGTTTCGCGCAGGTGTCGACCAAAGCGGTCTTTGCCCTGTGGGCCCTGTGGGACACCCCATACACCGACGTGCTGATGGCGGTGACAAAGCATCTTAACGATCCGCAAAAAGGCTGGTACGAAGGCCGCCAGGAAGCCACGGGCGATACTAACGCTGCGCTCACCCTTTCCACCAATGCCACGGTGCTGGAAGCCCTGTTCTTTAAACACAACGCGGGCCCCCTGTTTGACGCCCGCCGGGCTAAAAAAGAGAGCTACTTTACGCGCCGTGTGGCAGATGACTATACGCCCGTCGGGCACTGTCTACCGGGCGAAAATGCCGTAAGGAGGACGCCGTGAAATTTTACCGCGATCTGTTTGAATCCAGCCTGAACCGCGTCTTTCCGGATAATGATAAAACGGCGTTTTTTCAGACGTTCTATGACGCCTTCGTCCATATGTCACCCGAGACGGAGCAGCATTTTTCTCGCCTGCCGGATAGCGAGGGTCAGCAGACTCTGTTTAAGAGTTTCTTCGCCATGCTTGCGGTAGACGGCGCGTTAATCGTGCCTGATTTTCTCGAGCGCCTGGCACGGGAGCAAAGTGACGACGGTCTCCACCTCCCGCCGCGTTTTTTCGCCCTGTGGCGCGAAGCGATGTTGAACACCGTGAGCCTGCGCGATCCGCAGTGCGACGATGAGATCCTGACGGCCTGGGCCATGGCGATCGCGCCCGGGCTGGAATACCTGCGCCGACAGGCAGAACTGCACTACCGCGCGTAGGAGGATCACGATGAGCGCATTCACGTACGATCTTAACGCGCTGCCGGCCGCCGTCATGATTTATGACGCCGAGGAACGCCTGCAGGCCTGGAATCACAACGTGGCCCTTTTTTATCCGGTCATCACCCCGTGGCTGAAGGTGGGCACAACGCTGGCGTCGCTGGCGGAACGCTTTATCGACGCCGTTTACAACGTCGACCCTGGCCTTCGCCAGACGCTGCGCGAGTCGATCGTGCGCAACTGTCGGCAGGATAAACACTGCGAAGTGCGGCAGGCAGGCCAGCGGCGGATCTTCGTCCAGCACCAGCGCCTTGCGGACGGCGGCATTGTCAGCCTGCACAGCGATGTCACGGAGCTGGATGAAGCACAGCGGGCGCGTCATCTGCTGCATGACGATTTTCTGCTGACGGCGGAATCCATCCATATCGGGATCTGGGACTGGCAGGTGTCTGGCGACACGCTCCAGGTCAACGATACCCTGCTGGCCATGCTGGGCCAGTCGCGTACCCAGTGGCGATATCCGGTGCGTTTTCTGCTCAATCAGGTCCACGAGAACGATCGCGCTGCGCTGCGCAAGGCGCTGCACGCGTCGAAGCAGGATCATCGTCCGGTCTTTGAATGTGAAATTCGCGTGCATCACCCTACCGAAGGTCTGCGCTGGATGCTGCTCTCCGGCCAGGTGGTCACGCTCTCCATTGAGGGAAACGCCGAGCGCGTGATTGGCACGCTGCAGGATATTACGCGCCGCAAGGAGGCTGAAATTCAGGCGTTCGCCTCGGCCATTGAGGCACAAAAAGCCAATGAGGCAAAAAGCGCGTTCCTGGCGAATATGAGCCATGAAATTCGCACCCCCATGAACGGCATTATTGGCATGACCCAGCTGTGCCTCGATACGTCTCTCAGTGCCGATCAGCGCGATTACCTGACGCTGGTGATGAGTTCTGCCCAGTCTTTGCTGCATATCATCAACGACATTCTCGACTTTTCCCGTATCGAAGCCGGCAAAGTGGAGCTGGAGGCGGAGCCCGTCCCGGTCCGCCCCTTCATTCAGTCGCTCATTCGCCCCCACATGCCGGGGGCGAGCGAAAAAGGCATTGAGCTGCTGGTCGATATTGCGCCCGACGTTCCCGACGTGCTGCTGGTCGACGGCGCGCGGCTGCGCCAGATCCTGACCAATCTGCTGGGTAACGCGCTGAAATTTACCCATCAGGGGGAAATTATCCTGATTGTTGAGCCCGCGGATAGCGCGGATCGATGGCGTTTCCGGGTGTGCGACAGCGGCATTGGCATACCGGCAGATAAGCAGAAAGCCATTTTTGAAGCCTTCAGCCAGGCGGATAACTCAACCACCCGACGCTATGGCGGTACGGGGCTCGGGCTAACCATCTCTGCGCGACTGGTCGCGGCGATGGGCGGCGAATTAACGGTCTCCAGCGAGCCGGGGAAAGGCAGCGAATTTTCCTTCGTGCTACCGCTTGCGGCCCAGGCGCCCGGCCCGGAGGAACGCCGGCATAGCCATCGCTTTAACGGGGAACCCGTGCTGGTGGTTGATGATAACGCGACCAACCTGCGGCTATTGGCCGCCATGCTTAGCCAGATGGGGCTGAAACCCACCTGCGTTAATAACGCCAGCGAGGCCATCAACCGGGTTAAAACCGGAACGGCATGGCCCCTGATCCTGCTGGACGCGCAGATGCCGGATATGGACGGCGTGTCGCTGGCTCTCGAACTTTCGGTGCTGCCGCAGGTTGCTGAGAGCCGCATCATCATGCTGAGCTCCATGAGCCGACATTTTGATATCAATATGCTAAAGCGGATCGGTATCCAGAACTACCTGCATAAACCTATCGCCCAGAATGAATTGCATCAGGCGATTGCCGCGGCGTTTGAACGTGCACCAAAGACGGTGAGTGAAAGCGCGCCCGCGCCCACCTTCGCGCCGGACACGGCCGGGCTCAGGATCCTGCTTGCGGAAGATAATCTGGTCAACCAGAAGGTCGCCGCGCGCCTGCTTGAGCGGCTCGGGCACACCTGTCAGATCGTCGATAATGGCGTCGCACTGCTGGAACGCTGGCGGGCGGGCGTGTGGGACGTTTTGCTGATCGATCTTCAGATGCCAGAGATGGACGGTGAAACCGCCATTCGCCTGCTGCGTGAAGAAGAACGCGCCCGGCCCGGACCGGCGCAGCCCACCGTCGCCATGACGGCACACGCCATGCAGGGGGATAAAGAGCGCTGTCTTCAGATGGGGTTCGACGGCTACATTGCCAAACCCATCAGCCAGGAGCGTCTCGCTGAGGAGATTGCTCGCGTGCTCCCGCGCCACGATGACCCTTCCGCCTTCCCGGATGAAGCACGCCTGCTGAAGCAGTGCGCTGACGACCCTGCTCTGGTCCAGGAGCTGCTGGCCCTGTTTGGCGAAGGGCTGGAGGAGGCCATAAAGGCCATCACCCTGGCTATCGACAGCGACGATCGTGAAGCGCTGCGCCGCGCCGCCCACAAGCTGCGAGGAGAAGCCGTCACGCTGGATTTCGGGCGACTCGCCCGTCAGCTGCAGGCGCTCGAGAGCGAGGCGCACACGCTGGAGGGGCAACAGCTTGCGGCGCTAAACCAGCAGCTTCAAAAGGAATCGCTGCGCCTGATGGCGTGGCTCAACGCGCGCGGGGTAAACGCATGATCGCTCGCAACTGCGCGCTGCTCGTTGCCCTGTTGACCACCCATACGGTGGCGAACGCTGCGCCGGTCAGCTGGTCTCTGGCCGGAGAATGGCAGGTTCAGGATGCCAATGACACCGCACATCCTGCCGCATCAGGCTGGCGCCCGCTTCAGGTCCCCGCCAACTGGTACAGCGCCGGGTACGATCACCAGGGCGCGCTGTGGTACAAGCACGCGTTTTCCCTGCCCGTGCAGCCGCCCGACGTAATGAGCACCCTGGTGTTTGACGGCGTCGATTACCTGGCCGAGGTCACCCTGAACGGCCAGCCGCTGGGCCAGCATGAGGGCTATTTTCAGCGCTTTTCGCTGGATGCCAGTCAAGCGTTACAACGTCACAACCAGCTCGTGGTCAGGGTGGACAGCCCTTACGAAGATCCCACTAAGGTCTGGCCGCTGCATAAAACGGTCATGAAGGGGATCCTTAACCAGCATGACACCCGTCCCGGCGGGGCCTGGTCGGCGCAAGGACAGGACGCCAACTCGGGCGGCATCTGGGCACCGGTGAGGCTGCATCTTAGCCGGGGCGCCACCCTTGATGAGACCATCCTGCGACCAGACTGGTCACAGGGTCTGATGCACCCCGCGCTGAAAGCAGATATTCGCTATCGCGCGCTCGGTCAGGGCCCGGCGACCGTGCGGCTCACCGCCACGCCCGCCAACTTCAGCGGCAGGCGCTATCAGGCTGACTTTCCGGTTACCCTCGAAAGCGGCGCCCATTCCGTGCAGGTGACGCTGCCCATGCCGAAGGCAAAACTGTGGTGGCCCGTCGGCACGGGGAAACCCCACCTGTATACCATTCGCGTGGCATTGCGGGATGAGAACGGCCTGATGGACACGGCGGTCACCCGAACAGGGCTGCGCAAGATCGTCGAACAGCCCGACAATAAGGGCTGGCTCATTAACGACAGACGCCTTTTTATTAAAGGCAGTAATTACATCGGTTCCCCCTGGCTCAGCACCATGACGCGAGAAAAATACCGTCGCGATCTTCGTCTGGTGGAGGCCATGAACGCCAACGCCATACGCGTGCACGGACACGTTGCCGGACGTGCGCTGTATGACGTGGCCGATGAGATGGGCATGATGATCTGGCAGGATGTTCCGCTGCAGTGGGGCTACAACAACAGTGCGGCTTTCACGGAAAATGCGGTTCGACAGACGCGGGAGATGATCGAACAGTTTGGCAATTCCCCCGCCATCATCGTCTGGGGCGGGCATAACGAACCGCCGTGGAATTCGCCGTGGATGGAAAAACGCTTCCCGGACTGGAATAAAGATCTGAATCGCGCGCTCACGCAGCAGGTAGCGGATACGCTTGCCGAAGATACTTCGCGCATCGTGCATCGCTTTTCCGCCGTCGAGGAGCATTACTGGGCGGGCTGGTACTTCGGCACCGTACGCGACCTGCTGGCGCCAGCCAAAACGGGGATCATTACCGAGTTCGGCGCGCAGGCGCTTCCCCGCTTATCGACGCTAAAAACCATCATCCCGGCGGCGTCGCTCTGGCCAAAAACGACCGCCGCTGACGATCCCGGCTGGACCGTCTGGAAATACCATAATTTTCAGCCCTTCCAGACCTTTAAGTTTGCCGGTATTTCGCGTGGGGACAACATTCAGGCGATGATCCGCAATACTCAGGCGTACCAGTCGCAGCTGGTGGCCACGGCGGCAGAGAGCTACCGTCGACAGCGCTACCAGCCGGTGACGGCCCTGTTCCACTTCATGTTTGTGGAAACCTGGCCCTCCATCAACTGGGGCGTGGTGGACTACCTGCGTAAGCCTAAAGCCGGGTTTTACGCCTTAAAACGCGCCTACCAGCCTGTTTTGCCGTCCATTGAACCCGTCACGGCGCAGTGGCAATCCGGGGCGGCGGCGACCGTGCGTCTGTGGGCCATCAACGACACCTGGAAACCGTGCCGCGAATGCCGTCTGAGCTGGCGCATCACCCAGCGCGATAAGGTGCTGGCAAAAGGCACGACGACGATGACGATCGCTGCAGACTCGGGAACGATGATAAAAGCGGTCACGGCCACGCCCGTGGGCCAGGACGACGTGTCGATTCGGTTTACGATTAAAAACAGCGCGGGAAAAATTGTCGGCGAAAATCAGCGCACGGAGTCCGTTATAAGATGAGCGAGGGGAAAAGGAAAATTGCCGCTTCCCCTGCTTTCTTGTACCCTTTCAGCGTTTACCCCAATCCCCTAAAAATCGAGACTTCCGGACGCCTATGACTGCACATATTTCCAAAGATCCTTTGCATGGCGTAACGCTGGAGATGATGGTCAACGCCCTGGTGGCGAAATATGGCTGGAGCGAGTTGGGCGACCGCATCAAAATTAACTGTTTCAGAAAAGACCCCAGCGTTAAATCGAGCCTGAAATTTCTGCGCCGCACCCCGTGGGCGCGCGCGGAGGTTGAAGCCCTGTATCTGGACTCTCTCAGCGATGAGGGAAATACAGAGCAGGCGGCGCCCGCCTTTAATCCCTGGGCCAACAGCAGGATTATCAAGAGCTAATACGCAAATGACGCGACACGTAAAACGGATTGGTGCGCTGGCTGCCTGCGCACTTTTACTTGTAAGCTGCTCCTCAACACCACCCAAATCGCTGGTTACCCCTCTTCCCACCGTCAGCAAACCGACGCCGCAGGCAAACGCCCCGATGCGCGGGATCTGGCTGGCGACCGTCTCGCGTCTTGACTGGCCGCCGGTGGCCTCGGTGAATGGCCGCAGCGCGGACCAGCGCATCGCGATGCAAAAGCAGGCGCTGATCGCAAAGCTCGACAACCTTAAGCAGCTCGGCATCAACACGGTATTTTTCCAGGTGAAGCCGGACAGCACGGCGCTCTGGTCATCCAAAATTTTACCATGGTCAGATATGCTGACCGGCAACATCGGTGAGTATCCGGGATACGATCCGCTGCAGTTTATGCTCGATGAAGCGCACAAGCGCGGCCTGAAGGTCCATGCCTGGTTTAACCCCTATCGCGTGTCGACCAACACCAAACCGTCCACCATCGCCGCCCTGAACCGGACGTCATACCAGACGCCGTCCAGCGTTTATGTCCAGCACCCGGAATGGGTCCGCATCTCGGGTGACCGCTTTGTGCTCGACCCGGGCATTCCGGAGGTGCGCGACTGGATAACCAAAGTGGTGACCGAAGTGGTGGCGAACTACCCGGTAGACGGCGTGCAGTTTGATGATTACTTCTATGCCGAATCGCCGGGATCCGCGCTCAATGACGCGCAGAGCTGGCGGCAGTACGGCCAGGGGTTTGCCTCAAAAGCCGACTGGCGAAGACACAATACGCAGCAGCTGATTGTCCAGGTCTCCCGCGCGATCAAGCAGACAAAACCCAACGTGGAGTTTGGCGTCAGCCCGGCGGGCGTGTGGCGCAACCGCTCCTTTGACCCGGCAGGCTCCGACACCCGCGGTGCCGCGGCCTATGATGAATCCTACGCCGATACGCGTCAGTGGGTGCAGCAGGGCCTGCTGGACTACATCGCGCCGCAGATTTACTGGCCCTTCTCCCGGGATGCCGCACGCTACGACGTGCTGACCAGATGGTGGGCCGACGTGGTGAAGCCGACCCACACTCGCCTGTATATCGGTATTGCGTTCTACAAGGTTGGCGAGCCGTCGAAAAAAGAGCCGGACTGGACGGTTCAGGGCGGCGTGCCGGAGCTGAAAAAGCAGCTCGATCTCAACGATTCGCTGCCCAACGTCAACGGCACCATCCTGTTCCGGGAAGATTACCTGAACCAGCCGCAGACCCAGCAGGCGGTAAACTATCTCCGTGGACGCTGGGGTAGCTAAGTCACGAGCAGGCAGAAACGCCCGTTTCTGCCGGTTTTTTACGGCTTCGGCCCGAACATCGCCTCGAGCTGCTGCGCATCCGGCATCCCCACCACCTGCTGCAGCTCGTTTTCCGCATTCAGATAGTAAATTGCGGGCGTGGCGTTAGCGCCCAGGCTGTCCATCAGCGCCTGATTTTTCTGTAGGATCGCAACCGTTTCGCGGGAAGCCTCGCCTTCAGGCTTGGGCAGTTTTTTGCCGCCGGAAAGCTCGTATTCGCGCCAGGCCGAAACCGGATCTTTCGCATTCAGTATGGCGGCGGCGTTGCGCCCGCTGTTGGGGTTGAGGAACGCCACCAGCAGCGTATTGAGCTGCACCTTACCGGCCTTGACCCAAGGCTGCGCCTCGGACCAGAACTGCTTGCAGTACGGACAGAACGGATCGGCAAAGACAAAGACCTTGCGCGGGGCGCTATCCGCCCCTTCCTTCAGGGGATGCGCCGCGTTGAGGTTCTTCCACATCTCGCGTCCCATCGGGGCGTAGATCTCTTTCTGGAAGTAGCCCTCGCTGAGGTTCTTCCCTTTGTCATCATAAAGATAACCTGAGATCACGTGCTTGCCGTCCGGCGTGAGAAAGAGCGTCACGCCCATATCCTGATACTGCCCCAGCCAGGCTGGCGCCCCGCCCGGCGCATCCAGCTTCTTGATGATGTTGATCTGCTGCTGCTCGCTGAACTGCTTCACCACATCCGGTATGGCTTCAGCCGCCTGTACCAGCCCTGACGTCGCCAGCGCCGAAAGTAACAGTAATTTTTTCATTTCCCTCTCCGGTTTATCGGGGGCATTACGCCCCCTTCAGGTTAGCGGTTTTTCAGTGCTTCACTGACCATTTCGTCGAATTGTTCGAACGGCACCCAGCCGGGAAGCAGCCCCTCGCCGATAAGCGTGGCGGGCGTGCCCTGGATCCCCATTTTTTCCGCCACAATGAGGCTGCGCCTGATCGTCAGAAAACTCTCCTCGTCCGGCGTCGTCACGCTCACGCCCGCCCGCTTTTGCGCCTCCTGAATGCTGGCGTCATCGTGGTACCCCTTTTTCGCCATCAGGGTGTGGTTCAGCTTCATAAACTGCTCAGGATGCGCACGCCAGACGGTTAACGCGTCTCGTGCGGCGGTCAGCGAACTTTCCGAGCGGAAAGGTAAAAACTTAAAGACCACCGCCACGTCCGGATGTTTTTCGACAATCTTCTCCAGGTACGGATCGAATTTTTTACAGTACGGGCAGTTGTAGTCGGTAAACACCACCAGGGTGAGCTTTGGGTTTTTCGCGCCGATGCGCGGGGAGTTTGGATCGTTAAACAGGAAATCAGCGATCGTCTTCTGCGCGCGCTGCTCCTGGTCCGGCGTCAGCGGCTGCGCGGCGAATACCTGAAGCGGGGCCAGCAGGAGCAGAAGCGTAATAAGGAATTTTTTCATGACACAGTTAGCCTTTTGCGTTGTTCAGGGTGGTGACCAGGGTGCGCTTGTCCAGCAGCGGCGAGAGGATCTCGCCATCAGGCAGGCCGGGGCCATACACCGCGTTAAACGGAATGGCGTAGCGGTTTCGCTTCGCCAGAAAATCCGCGATAAACGCGGACGGCTGGCTCCAGTCCCCGCGCAGGGCCACCACGTCCGGCTGGCGCAGCGCGGCAATCACGTCCGGCTGACTGAGTACGCGGTGCTCGTTAACTTTGCACGTCACGCACCAGTCCGCGGAGATATCCACAAACACCCGTTTCCCCTGCGCCAGCGCGTTCTCGATAGCCTCTTCACTGAGCGGCTGCCACGGGATAGTCTGCGCAACGCTTTGTGCCGGAGCGTCAGGCGGCGCGTTAAGCAGACCGCGCACCTGATACCCGCCGAACGCCGACAGCGCGATGACCACCACCCAGAACAGCGGCGAAGATTTTTGCCCCTTTAGCGCAAACAGCACCAGCGCGACGGCAGTCAGCCCCAGCATCACGATCTGGCTGACCGCCTCGCCCAGATGCACGCTCAACAGCGTCGCCAGCCAGAGGCTGGAGGCCAGCATCATCAGGCCAAGGATGACCCTGAGCGTGTTCATCCAGCGGCCGGGTTTCGGCAGCAGCATGGCCGCTTTCGGCACCAGGGCAACGAACAGCCACGGCAGGCTCATGCCCACGCCGAGCATCAGGAAGATCAGCCACAGGGCGTGCAGCGGCGCGCCAAGGGCAAAGGCGACCGCCGTACCGAGGAACGGCGCGGAGCACGGCGTTGCCAGCAGCGTGGCGAACATCCCTTCGCAGAAGCTGCCGCCAATCCCCGATCCCCCTGCCGTCGCCAGCCGTCCTGCGGCGGCAGAAGGGAGCAGCATCTCAAACGCCCCAAACAGGTTCAGCGCAAACAGGAAGGTCACGGCAACCATCAGGCCGATAAACCACGGGTTCTGGAACTGAATGCCCCACCCCAGCGACGCTCCGGCCAGCTTCAGCGCGGTGACCATCCCGGCCAGCAGCATAAAGGAGGAGAGGATCCCGGCGCTGGTGGCGAGGAAGCGCAGCCGGATGGCGCGCCTGTCCGATCCCGCCTGCAGGATGCTGTTAAGCTTCATGCCCATTACCGGCAGCACGCAGGGCATCAGGTTGAGGATCAGCCCGCCTAATAACGCAAAGAGCACCATTTTTCCCGTCCCGTCCGGCACGGAGGTCTCTTCGGGCGTTGCCCCAACGATCATGGTGGTTTGCTGCGCCCGATCGCCGTTGGTCAGCACAAACGACAGCCTTTTGCCTGCCAGCGAAGCGGGTTTATCGCCCCATTCGTCGGTCACGGGCACCGCCACCCGAAGCGCAGTGCCGTCGTGTTTAATGACCGGCTCGCCGGGCAGAATATCGCCCTCCAGCGGGTCAAAGTAGATCCCCGGATTATCCCATTTTCCGTCCGTCGTCCCCGTCACAACCAGGTTACCGTCAGAAAGCCAGGCGGAAAGATCCGACGACACACCTGATGAGTCCGGCACGGCGCGCATCGCTTGCTCGAAGGCGCTGCGGAAATCCTGATCCACCGGCTGGGTAAAATCGAGATGCAGCGGGTAGTCCGTCAGCAGGCAGACGTTGCTGCACGTGGAGAGCGTGAGCGTCCCGTCGAGCGTGTCGCCCTTCACCCCGTCGAGAACGATCGGGATAGTGACCTTATCGTGATAGCCCTGCGTCGTCATGCCGGAGATATCGAAACGCGACGGTACCGGCCAGGACCAGCTGTCCGTTACGCCGTCCGGCCAGCTGATTTTCGGGGCCACGCCGCCCTCGCCCGGCGATCGCCAGTAGGTTTTCCAGCCGGGCTTTAGCTCAACGGTGAGCAGGCCTTTAACGTGCGTTTGTTCCCTCTCCGCCTGAAAGCGGATGCGGGCGTGATCGTTTTGTGGGGAGACCAGCCAGCCGGTGTCCGCCGCATGGACAATGCCGATGCAGGACAGCCACAGGAAGACGAATCCCCTGAAGAGGTTAACCATGTTGTACTCCGTGAACAGTGAAAAATTATCGTGCGGTGACGATGTTTTTCATTCACGGAAAACGCAGTTTTTCAGGTGTATTCGGGGAGGCGGTGCCTGAACGGGCTGTTCCGCCGGAGCCAGTGCCCGCCCTTGCGTAAACAGCTGCAGCAGCGCGAAGAAGATAATAATGGCCGGCAGCGCACCGTCGAAGAACAGCGGCTGGGCGCAGAGAAGCGAGTGCGCGCCTAGCTGACAGGGCGATGGCCCGGACTGCTCGGTGCTGGTTTGCGTTGGGGCATCTGCACTCAGCGAAATCTGCGGATCCAGTCCCTGTAAAAAATGGTTGAGCATCACCGCACGCTGCACGAGGCAAAGCGCCATCGCGAGACAGGTGATAATCAAAAGCCATTTTCCGAGGAGCTGACGGTTGCGCATAACATTCCAGAGTGACAAGACGCCCCGATCATAAACGATAGTGATGAATCTACAAGTGCCGGAAGTGTAAGGTTTTGTCTGTCGCCGCTATTCGCCCGTCAGCGCGTCATAGACGTCCCGCAGCCGCGTACGCAGAAACAGCACCGCCTTGTGCTTGCGGGATAACAGCGCCTGTTCGCTGGCGCCGGTCTCGTCTGCCAGCATTTTAATGCTGTAGCCGTGGAGCTCGGTCTTTTCAAATACCTCCCGCTGCGGCGGCGGGAGTTCTGACAGCGCCTGGCCCAGCTCTTCCCACAGCAGCGTCTTGAGGTACTCCTCCTCCGGCGTGTGCGGTACGCCGAACAGGGTTTCGGCCAGCTCGTCTTCCGGAAAACCCTCGTCGTCATCGCCCGTAAAATAGCCGGAGAGCGACACCTCGCGCTTCTTACGCGCCCGGTCGGTCATCTCGTTACGCGCCGCGCGGAACAGCCAGGCGGCAACGTTTTCGACCGGCTGCTCCACTTTCATCAGCTGATACGTCACTTCCTGCAAAATGTCGTCGGCATCATCGCGCACGGACGTCCGTCCGCGAATGAAGGCTTTCAGCCGGGCGCGACAGGCGTTTAGCGCCGACATCAGCATGGATCCGCCCGCCTCCCCGGCTTTCATCTCGCTCACTCCGCGTCCGGCGCTTTTGGCGTAGCGTCATCGCGCTTATCGTCACGATGGTCGTGCCAGCCGCAGTGACCGCGTCCGTGGCGACCAAACCCTTCGCGACGCTGCTGAATAAACGCCTCACGCTGTTCGGGCGTCATGTTCATCCAGCGCTCGTGCATGCGGCGGTGCGCGCCAAACATCCCGGGGCGGAAACCTAAGCCGCCAAACAGAATGCGGCTCAGCACCAGAATGCCCAGCGCCTGCCAGAATCCAATGGCCTTCACGCCCAGGATGGTCGGGAGCAAGGCGTTCCACAGGGACATCACCAGCAGGCCGAGCACGATGAAAATCACCGCGCCGATGACTAATCCCTTGCCCATACGGTGGCGACCGAATCCGCGCCCGTGACCTCTGCCGTGCATTTCAAAATCTCTCATGGTGTTTACCTCGTTTACAGTAATTGATTATGGCGTGTGATGAGGTAGACGGATGAGGGAGGGAAATATTGCTGGGGGGAATGAAAAATTTTGAGTGATGACGCAACTCCTCCCTCGCTGAGATCGATGTACATCATGATGTTGCAGATGCAGATGGGGTTAAGGAACGTGCATTATTTTTTACAACGAATGTAGCTTATCTATACTGAGAGAATTCATCCGATGAGTATCTCACTAGATGCATTCGAGTTTGATAACAACTCAAACAACAGTATTTCAATATATTAGAGCAACAAAATCAATCCTCATATTAAAAGTAGTTTGACAGGAAATTTCAACCCCACTCTTGCGAACTGAGTTACAGATGTTTAAAATGTCATATTCAACATAAAATCAACCGGAAAGATTTGTATGTTTGACTCAATAGTGCTAAACCGCTCAATAGATGGACCGGCATTGACGATTGGTGAGATTGCCGAGACGTTATTATTCTATCAAAATATTCATATTGTAATGGACACATCAACCGTTCTTAATCTTATAAGAGAAATTGGTCACCATAATGTAATTAAACTTATATCGTTACCTGATGTTAAAACCACATTCATTGAAGAATTTGTTGGTGTTTATGGTGAGGACACTTATAATGGAAGGCAGTACTCTTTAATAAGTGCGTACTTTTCCGGCAGTGAAACCGATGGTGAACTGAAAAGCTGGAAAAAAAGATTAGCGAACATGGTTTCACGCCAAGGTTATAGCAAAAATGAGTCTGATAATTTTGTTGAAAGGTTCAAAAACTACGTATCAGTGAAAAAACTTTCCAGCGATCATTTTATTAAAGGCGGGATTATATCAGCAGCACGTGAAGATTTAAATGATGATGACTTTGTATCCTCTGCTGCGCGCTTAATAACTGCTGATTTGCTATCTACAGAATCCTTATCTAATGATTATTTCTACAAAATACATCCAACTGGAGATTCCTTCCAAATCTCTACAAATATAGATTTTGATAAAATTAACAAACTTAATGCAGCCAAGATATCTGAAATGGGTGAAACAAATCCAGCAAGCATAGCGGCTGGAATATTGAGCGCGTCATATGCCCTTATACTTGCAGCTCATTACGGTGGAGATTTCCATACATCAAACACAAATTCAAAAATCATACAATATAAAAACAAGCAAATACTATCCAGAACAAACAAAAATAGAAATGAAATTAGCATTTTTAATGAGATCCTATTAAAGGACTGCCCAAATATATCCTCCATCATAAATAGCAAAGAAAGAACATTTGAGGAGTTTTTAGAACTACTTTCACAAGCCAAAAAGTTTAAAGTTTGGCTTAAGGGGAGCTCACCTGATAAAAACTTACTATCAAATTATCTTGAAGATATAGCTAAGACAGGTTGGCTTGGCAGTGGATATGGGAAAATAATTCGCTACATCGTAAGCACTGGCGCAGGATTAATTGGCCCAACAACTGGTCTGGCAGTATCGGCTTTCGATAGTTTTATATTAGATAGACTTAGTACTGGTTGGAAACCGAATCAATTTATAACTTCAAAACTAAAGCCATTTGTTGATACTTACAATGACTTTTAAAAATAAAATGCGGTTAGAGTTGCGGCTGTAGCATTGGGAAATGGTCGACCAGTAGTAAACCGTGAAGCCTTCTCTGGCACGCCCTTTCCTATCATACCAGACATTAAAAAGGCTCCCTGCGGAGCCCCCTTATTCAATCAAGCCTGCACCGGCAAACTAAAACTCGAAATACTCCGCGAAAGCTGCTGCGCCTGCTCTTCCAGCGAAGCCGCTGCCGCCGCGGACTGCTGCACCAGCGCGGCGTTCTGCTGTGTCACGCCGTCCATCTCGGTCACCGCCTGCCCGACCTGACTGATCCCGCGGCTCTGCTCTTCGGAGGCGACGGAGATCTGCTCCATCAGCGTATTCACTTTATTCACTGACGAAATGATCGAATCAATCACCTCGCCCGAGCGGCTGACCAACTCCGCACCGTTTTTCACGCTGGAAACCGACTGCGCGATCAGGCTTTCGATGTCTTTCGCCGCCACCGCGCTTTTCTGCGCCAGAGTGCGCACTTCGCTGGCTACGACCGCAAAGCCGCGTCCCTGCGTACCGGCGCGCGCCGCTTCAACCGCCGCGTTCAGCGCCAGGATGTTGGTCTGGAAGGCGATGCTGTTAATCACGCTGGTGATGTCTTCAATGCGCTTCGAGTTCGCCGCGATGGTATTCATCGTGTCGATGACTTCACGGGTTACCGCTTCACCGGTGTGGGCATTTTTCACCGCGTCCTGCACCAGCTTCCCGGCCTGATACACATTATCGGTATTGTTCGCCACCGTCGCGCTCAGCTCTTCCATGCTCGCTGCCGTCTGGGTCAACGCGGAAGCCTGCTGCTCGGTGCGTGACGCCAGGTCGATATTCCCGGAGGCAATCTCCTGGGCGGCGTGCGTCACGGTATGACTCGCATCGCGCACCTGGGCGATGGTCGCCAGCAGCGCCTGTCGCATCTGCTCCATCGAGCCCATCAGATGGTCGATTTCGTTGCCTGTACTCCCCTTCACCGGCACCGGAATGTCCAGCTTGCCTGCCGCAATCTGGCTGCAGTGCTCGCGCGCCAGGTTGATCGGCGCAAAGACAAAGCGCTTCATCAGCAGGCTAACGGCGATAATCACCACCACAAACAGGCTGGCGATAGCAGCAACGATCGCCAGGCCAGAGACGAAGCTACTGCTCGCATCTTCGTTCAGGCTTTTGGCGTATTTCTGGTGGACGGAAAGGACCTGGTCGAGAACGATCTCGTACTGGCGGTCGAGGCGGGAGACTTCCGGGATGAGCGCGTTAAATTTGGCGACATCGTGCGCCTCGGCGGCATCGATCAGCGGCGCCAGCCCCTGGTTGCGGTAGTTCTGCCAGGCGTCCTGATAGGCAGTCACCAGCGGCGCTTCATCGCTCAGACGCGGCGACGCCATAAAGGCCGCAAAGGCGTGGTCCGCTTTGGTCAGCGCCTCTTTCACGGCGGTCAGCTTTGCAGCGCCGTCCGCCGCGTTGCCCGCTTCCACCATCTTCACATACTCCATCACCCGCACGCGCAGCGTACGGCTGTGGTTGATGGGGTCAATAATGGACAGCACAACCTGGATCTCTTTGTTGACGTTATCCAGGGAATTATTACTTTTAATGATGAGGCCAACGCTGGTGACGGTGCTGACAACAAAGAAGAAAAGCAGCGAGAACAGGACAATCAGGGACGACTTTTTCAACGACATAAACCAATACCTCAAGGAGAATTATTCCTTATGGTTATCGGCCATTCCAAAACTTAAATTAATTAAAGTTATTGATGTATCGGTCCGGGCTATATTGCTCACTTATAGCGCCGCTGCAGGGTGGCCGCCAGCTTGCGTTGCAACGGTTCAGGAGCCTCTCCCTCGATCAGTTTGCTAATCAAATCAAAGCAGTGCCACGCCAGCTGTCGGTTATCCTGGCGGATGGTATCCACCGGGATCGTCAGCGAATCGTAGAGATAGTGATCGTCAAAACTGGCTAACCTGATATCGCTTTGCAGCAGGTTATGCTGGCCCATATAGCGCAGCACCCCTTCCAGCAGCCCGCAGGCGGCGGCGAAGAGCGCTTTCGGCGGACGCCCCAGGCGGGCGCAGAGTTCAGCAAACATCTCGTAACCGGAGCTCGGGTGATAGTTGCCGTGAATGATCCACTCGGGGCGCAGCGCCACACCGGCCTCACGCAGCCCTTGCTTAAAGCCTTCCAGGCGGTCGCGCGTCGGGGATAAACGGGGCTGGCCGCCGAGGAAGTAGAATTCATCAGGGTGCTGGCGCGCAATGTCCGCCACCAGTTCGGTCGTCGGGGTGATGGAATCGGTGATCACCAGCGGCAGCGCGCTGTCGTTGATGTGGCGGTCAAACAGGACCACCGGCAGCTGCTCGCTCAGCTTATGGTAGTCCGCGTCGTTGAGCATGCTGGAGGCCACAATCAGCCCGTCCACCTGACGCGCTACCATGTTGTTCACCACCACCGTCTCCTGCCCCGGGTTTTCATCGCTGCAGGAGATCAGCAGCTGCACGCCTGCCTCGCGGCACAGCGTTTCCAGCTCGTGAGAAAAGACGGCAAAACCGTAGTTGGTGATCTCCGGGACCACCAGACCAATGGTGTGGCTGCGGTTATCGCGCAGCGACCGGGCGTGAATGCTGGGCTGATAGTGGTGCTCTTTTGCAATTGCCAGCACGCGCTCGCGCGTCTCTTCCGCCACGCGAAGCTCTTTGCTGCGACCGTTCAGGACCAGGCTGGCGGTGGCTTTTGACACCCCCGCCAGCTCCGCGATGTCTTTAATGGTGACGCGTTTTGTTTTTCTCACAACGACTTAGATCCGGCTGCCAAAACCCTCATTCTATCATGCAGGCGCGCAGCGACCAGTAGCGTAATGTGATATCGGACGCACCTTCGAATCGCACCCGGGCCGGATGGTCAGGAAAATAGCGGCTGCTCATCACCCCTTCGCCGTGGTTAATGAAGATTTCAACGCTGGAGCGGTCGCACAGGACGCGCAAATGACGGACGTCGCCCTGCCAGTAGCGGGTCAGGGTTTCACCGGTTTTCAGGCTCGCGCGTTCAAGACGTATACCCTGCTCATCGACCATGAGACGCAGCGCGCCGCCAAAATCGACATTCACCTGCGATGCGCTCAGCTCAAACTCCAGACGCGTCGCGTCCAGTTCGGGCGCGTCGCTGGCGCGCCCCTGCCAGTGCTGCTCATCTTCACGCAGCGCCGCCAGCTCGCGCGCCGGGGTTTGCCAGAGCCGGCCGTCGCGGAAGCGCAATTCTCGCGGGCAGGTCATCTGGTGCATCCAGCCGTGCGCCTGCGTGGGCTGAAGCATTTCTTCCCCGTCCGGTACGCCCATCCAGCCGATCAGGATGCGGCGTCCGTCTTCCGCCAGCGTGGTTTGCGGGGCGTAGAATTCAAACCCCGCGTCCAGCTCGTGCAGCTCGCCGTGATCGAACGTCGCGCGGGCATAGTCAAACGCCCCGCTCATCCAGGTGGCCGGATAGGTATTGAGGTAGCGATGCGGCTCGCGCGCCAGCCCCTGCGGGCAGCAGATCAGGACGTGCGTCCCGTCGAGGGCAAACAGGTCCGGACACTCCCACATATAGCCCGCGTCCGTCAGGCCGTTAACCCCGTGACCGGCGATCTCCCCGCAGGATGTCCAGGCGTGCAAATCGGCTGATTTAAACAGCAGCACCTTGCCGCGCTTCTGCACATCCTGCGCGCCGAGCACCATGTACCACATCCCCTCGTGCTGCCACACCTTCGGGTCGCGCACGTGGCCGGTGTAGCCTTCCGGCAGCGCCAGCACCGGCCCCAGCTTCGTAAAGGTCCCGTCCGGCTGCTCCACGGCCAGGCACTGCCAGGCGGTGCGGCTGCCGTCATCGAACTTGACGTTGCCGGTGTAGCACAGGGTCAGTACGCCCTGGTTATTCACGGCGCTACCGGAGTAGCAGCCGTTGCGGTCATACGCTTCGTCGGGCATGAGCGCCAGCGGCTCATGCTGCCAGTGCACCAGGTCCGCCGAACTCCAGTGCCCCCAGCACTTAAAGCGATGCTCGCAGTCCAGCGGGTTCCACTGATAGAACAGGTGATAGCGGCCAGCAAACCAGATAAACCCGTTCGGGTCGTTCATCAGCCCCGTCACCGGCGCGGCGTGCCATTGCGGATAATGGCTGTCCGCCAGCGCCCGCGGCTGACCTGTCATAACGGCCTGCAGGATCGCAGGCCAGCGGGAAGGTAACGTCATTATTCAGAGTCCGTTTTATATTTCAGCAGCAGTGAGACGGTAAACGCCACGCCGAAGGCAATCACCATGCCGATAATATAGTTCAGCAGCGAGCTGGCCTGCACGATGGCCATGCCCGGAATGGCGGTCAGCCCGACGGCGGTCATGTACACGTGCACGGAGACCACCCAGGCCCCGCCCACCGCACCGCCGATTAGCGCGGCGATAAACGGCTTAACGAAGCGCAGGTTGATACCAAAAATGGCCGCTTCGGTGATGCCCAGCATTGCAGAGAACGCCGACGGCAGGGTAATGGCTTTGATTTTGGCATCTTTGGTTTTGAACCACACCGCCAGACAGGCGCCACCCTGCGCCACGTTCGCCATGGCCCAGATCGGCAGCAGGAAGTTAACGCCAATCGACGGATTCCCCAGCAGCCCGGCTTCAATCGCGTGGAAGCTGTGGTGAATACCGGTGATCACAATCACCGAGTAAAGTCCGCCGAACAGCAGCCCGGCGAGCCAGCCCGCGTGGGCGATCAGCGTGCTCAGAATAAAGGAGATACCGTCCCCCAGAGCGCGCCCCGCCGGGCCGATAATCAGCAAGGCGATAAAGCCGGAGATGACGACGGTAAGGAACGGCGTCAGGATCAGGTCTAACGCATCCGGGATCGCGCGGCGCAGGTTTTTTTCCACGATGCTCATGAACCAGACGGCCAGCAGCACCGGGAATACCGTGCCCTGATAGCCAATCATCGCAATCTCAAGGCCGAAGAAGTTCATGGTGTGGAAGCCCGACGCCACGCCCCAGGCGTTGGTCAGCGCCGGGTGGGTCAGAATCCCACCCAGCGTCGCGCCGAGGTACGGGTTACCGCCAAATTCGCGCGCGGCGGTAAAGCCAATCAGAATAGGCAGAATGATAAACGCCGCCGAGCTGCACATGTCCAGCATGATGTAGAGGGCGTTATCCGCATTGACCCAGCCGTAGGTTTTCACCATGCCGAGCAGACCCATCAGCAGACCGGACGCCACAATCGCGGGAATGATCGGCACAAAGATGTTGGAGAGTAAGCGGGCAATGCGCTGGAACGGGTTCAGCTTGCGCGCCGCCAGATCCGCGGCTTCCGATTTGCTGGATTCGCTAATTCCCGCCGCCTGAATAAATGCGGCGTACACCTTGTTGACCACGCCCGTGCCAAAAATCACCTGCATCTGCCCGGCGTTACGGAAGCAGCCTTTCACGCCGTCGACCTTGCCGATGGCCTGCTGATCCGCCAGCGCGTCATCAACCAGCACCAGACGAAGACGCGTTGCGCAGTGCGCCGCGCTGGCGATGTTTTCCTTGCCACCGAGCAGCGGAATAAGCTCGCGGGCGATTTGATTAAAATCCATAGATACCTCTGCCTGACTTCTTTTTATGATGTGCGAAACGCTCCCGCCAGGCGGGAGCGTGATGGGTTAAAACCAGGTTTCCATCTGGACCCCAAAGTTCCATTCCCCGCCGGCGTTGAAGCCGCTGCTGCCAAAGGCATCATCGCTGGCGTAATTATCCAGTTTACTGCTCCAGTCCATCCAGGTGGCAAACAGGCGCAGTTCAGGACGGCTGAAGAAATCGCCGATTTTGCTCGCTTTTAACGTCGGCGCAAAGGTCAGCTTGTAGAAACTGCCGTTCACGGCGTTGCGGTCCTTATAGCCCTCCGGGTTTAAATCCATGTACTGGTAGCTTCCCTCAAACGCCAGCGCGAAATTCTGGGTGACCTCTTTGATCAGGCGGGTATTGAGCGTTATCCACTCATAGCTATCGCCCTTGACGTAGCGATCTTTACTGCTCTGTGCCAGAACGGCGGGCGCAACGCTCCAGCCACCGCCGATTGGCGTGACACCGTAACTTGCGAAGCGCCAGGTATCCGCCTCAGACAGCAGCGCGCCGTCGGAGCCGATGCTTTTTACCTCCGCCCCCAGCCCGTGACCATAAAGCAGCGCCGTTTTGGCGGTCCCTTCACGCAGGCCGTAGAAGCTCTCATTGTGCAAGCCTACCAGGGCATGAACGCCGTGATTGGCGGCATCCGTTTTAATCAGATCGCCGTTAGTGTCTTTACGGTCGTCGTTATCCTTCGCCCGCAGCCCGCTCACCATCAGCTGGAACGGGCCGGCGAAGTGGTTCATGCTGAGGATATAGTTCTGAACGTTGTTGTCGGTCTGCTCCACGCTGCCGAAGTTGCGGCCGTAAATGGAGAAGTTGCTGCGCAGCGAATCGTTCCACTTCACGTCGTAAACGCCGCCGCCGGTACCGGCCAGGAACACCACGTCGGAATCCAGCCAGTGGATGTCAAAGTTGTCGCGGTCGAAGCGTTTACCCGCCCAGAAGGTGCTGCCCTTCAGCGCGCCGGTAAAATCAGGCAGGTTGCCCAGCTCCGCGAAGGCCTGACGAATATTGAGGTCGCTGGTATCGGCAGACCAGTCGTTATAGGTTCTCTGACCGTCGGCCAGCATCGCCTTGAAGCGCGTGGTCGCCCCGTTATCCAGGGTTTGCTTGTGCTCCAGGTTCAGCTCGACGTAGGTGTCGGCTTCGTTACCCAGACGCCCCACCGCACCGCCGGTTTCACCGGCTGGGGTCAGGTAAGGGCCGCTTTTGCTGCTGGAGGCGGCATCGTTCATCAGCAGGCCAGAGCGGGCATAGCCGTGGAACTCAAACCCGCCGGTCTGATCCGCCTTCTTCTCCAGCGCGGTGGTGCGCTGCGCCACCTCCTGGGTTGTCGTTTGCGCCTGCTGCTGAGCGGCAACCAGCTGCTGCGTTTTTTGTTCTGCTGCCGCAGCGCGCTTCTCAGCCACCTGCGCGCGCGTTTCCGCGTCCTGAAGGCGCTGCTCCATCGCGGCAAGACGCGCTTCAATACTGGATATATCCGTCTGGGCAAAAACAGAGGTACTTCCGGCCAGCATGCCTATCATCACGGCAAGTCTGCGTTTTTTATACATTTTGTCGCATCCCTAAAAGAAGTCATTAAACGTGCTAAATTGCTAAACCGGTTTAGGTTGCTGATACTAAACCTGTGAATTTTGGATCGGCAATCTTTTTTGCTAAACCGATTTAGTAAGTGTGATCGAGGCGACAATTCAGGCCGCCGGATGGCGGCCAGGAGAGGAGAAATTACAGGTCGTGCTGCCAGGGCAACGCGGTCATCGCCCCTTTGGCGGTGGTGGCCAGCGCGCCGCAGCGCTGGGCGAGCGCAATAACCGGCGTCAGGTCCTGTCCGGCGGCTAGCCCGTAGAGCAGCCCCGCCACAAAGGCATCGCCCGCACCGGTCGTATCGACGCACTGCACAGGCGTTGCCGGGTAGTGTTTTACGCTACCTTCATGCCACGCGGTTACGCCCGCTTTTCCCTGGGTAACCAGCACCAGACGCGCCGGGCAGCGCTGCATCAGCACCTCCAGACCAACGTTGACCTCCGCGCTGCCGGTGAAAAAGGCCAGCTCTTCTACCGAAAGTTTCACCACGTCGGCGCTTTGCAGGGCCTGCTCCAGGCAGCCATGCAGTGCGTTCTCATCCGGCCAGAGGTCCGGGCGAATATTGGGGTCGAAGCTGACGTAACCGCCCGCCTCACGAATGGCGGCCATCGCCTGAAACGTCGCAGTCCGGCTCGGCTCGGCGCTTAAGGCGATGGAGCAGACGTGCAGCCACTCCCCGGCGCTGAACGTCGGCAGGTCGTCGGGTTCGAGAAACAGATCGGCGCTTGGGCGCACCATGAAGGTAAACGAGCGCTCGCCGTGGTCGTCGAGATCGACCACCACCGTTGAGGTGCGGTGCGCCGGGTCAAGGCGCATCCACGTCACGTCAACCCGCTCGTCAGCGAGCGTTTTCGCCATAAAGCGCCCGAAAGGATCGTCGCCAACCCTGCCGATAAAGGCGCTCTGGCCGCCCAGCCGGGCAATACCGACCGCGACGTTCGCCGGCGCGCCGCCGGGACACTGCAGTAATCGACCTTCTCCAGCGGGCAGCAAATCCACTACCGCATCGCCAAGTACCCAGATTTTCTTCATGTGATCCTCGTAGCTAAACCATATTAAACCGTTTTAGCTATTTAAGCACAGGCCGGGCAAAGGGGAAATAACGGGAGGGAAAATTGGCTTACCGCACCAGATGCGGCCAGTGGATATCGCCGACGCCATTAAGCTGCGGCCGGGCAAACAGGAATCCCTGAAAGCGGCGGATCCCGGCCGATTCGAGCCAGCACCACTCCTCAATTTTCTCGATGCCTTCGGCCACCAGGGTGATTTCAAGATCGGAGCAGCAGCTGATGATGGAGCGCACAATCGCCTGTTTTGGGCCGCTCAGGTGGATGTTGCTGACAATCTCACGGTCGATTTTAATTTTGTCCGGCTGGAAGCGGGTCAGCAGCGAAAGCCCGGCATAGCCCGAGCCAAAATCATCGATCGCCAGGCCAATCCCCTCGCCGCGAAGCTGCTTGATGGCGCTGTTAAACTGGTTGAGCCCGGAGATCATCTCGTTTTCAGTGACTTCAATGACCATCTGCTCCGGCTGAAGGCCATGTTTTTTAATCTGATCGACCAGAAATTCCACCGCGCCTGGGACATTTACCAGCGACATGGGCAGCAGGTTGACCGCGATTTTATGGCTACCAATGCCCAGCTTTTCCGCCAGCGCAAAGGCATAGGCTTTTGTCTGGAGATCGACTTCGTAGACGTTGTCCGGGTCGACGGTGCTGAAGAAATGCTCCGGGCTGCCGCCGTCGTTGCCGCGGATAAGCGCCTCAAGGGAGCTGATTTTCCCTTCCGAGGGCTCGACAATAGGCTGCAGCGCAAACTGACAGGTTTGCCCGGCAATCAGGCCCAGATGTTCGCCAAAGGGAAGCGCTTCGGTCGAGAGCGTCCATTTGTCTGCCGTGTAGCGTGCCCCCGACGGGGCCGGACGTTTACCGGTTATGAAGGTCTGAATAAATTTGAACACCCGATCGTCGGAGGTCAGATAGCTGTCCAGCTTGCTGTAGCGCAGCACCGACTGCAGCACCTCTTTCGGCGACTGCGTTTGCAGGTCGAACAGCAGCATACCGACGTTTTCGAAGCGTCTGCGCGGACCATAGTCCCGCAGCAGTTCTACTACCCCGCTGTGCCGCTTGTCCTCACGGATGGTATGGAAAAGTTTGACCACACTCTCTTCCGACCCTTCGAGGATCTGCAGAACGTCGTTGCCTTTAGCAAGGAGGACGCCGGTAATGTCCAGTTTTACGTTGCGGCCCCTGGCGCGCTCCACCAGCTCCCGCAGTTCGGTGGACGGGCGGGATAAATTCAAGTGGCTTCGGTAGATCAGCGTCGTCAGCACAAAAAGGGGTTCCAGTGATAAAGAGAGGTGCCTTGAAGCTACTATGTAACATACTTAATCAATGCGACCTAACATATTCACGCCACAAGGGAACATTACTTTTTCTGGTCCCCGATCCGGCTGTTAATCCTCTCCTGCATATAGTCGTAGAACGGGTTCGAGGTGACCCGCATAAGCGCCTCTTTACCGACGCTCAACACGGACGTCTCTCCCCACAGCGCAATCGTCCCCAGGCTGATGCCATATCGGTTTTTCACGCGTGGTTCACGACCATAGAGATCGTCATCCGGCGGGAACGGCACCGCAACGTGCGACAGGGAATAAACATCCTGCGGCCAGGACTGGGCAAGCGGCACGACCGTCTCCTGCGTGCTGCCTGCCGGCGTGATTTTCGCCACCGTCGAGAAACTGTGCTCGCCGGCATTGGTGAGAATCGTGACACCGTAACGCCGCTGCGCGACCGGCAGCAGCGCCGTGGTGGCCGTCCAGGGCGACGGTTTAAAGAGCGGGCGGAAGCTCGCCGCCTGGTTGATATCAAACACTACCAGCTCGCTGCCGTTTGCCGGAAGCTGGTCAAACAGGCCGCTGACCACCGCGCGGGTACTGACCGTGGAGTCCATCACCGACTGGAACGCCAGCACCGGCGGCAAATTCGCCAGCCTGTTTTCCCGCGCCTCACGGCCAATCTGCTCCTGCAGGGCCTTCGTCAGCAGCCACGACTGGCGGGCGGCGTTCACCGGGAACGAGTTATATTTATACGGATTATATTCCGGGGAGATATTCAGCCAGGCCGCTTTGGCAAACGGCGGCAGCAGCGCCGGTAGCCCGGCGAATCCGGCGAACCGCGCAAAGGACGTCACGCCGATCATCGGTGAGAGCAGGATCATCTGTTGAGGCTTACGCAGCGCAGGGTCTTCCAGCGCATCGAGGGCATACTTCATCGCCAGCGCCCCGCCGTTGGAGTAGCCCACCAGATGCAGCGGCACGTTATTCCCCGTCAGGCGCGTGGCTTCCCGCACGGCAAGCCGCGTCGCTGCCAGCCACATTTCCCAGTCCACGTCCGTCAGCGCGCCGGGCGCGGTGCCGTGTCCGGGAATACGCGGGACCACGGCCACAAAGCCGTGCTGCTGATAGTTCACGGCAAGGTGCCTGACGCTGTAAGGCGAATCGGTCAGGCCGTGCAGCAGCACCACCGCGCCGCGGGGCTTCCCGGCAGGCATCAGCACAAAGGAGCGGTTGGCATCGGGGGCAAACTGGCCGGGCCACACCAGGCTCTGGCGGTAGTAGCGGTTTAACGGAGTTTGATCCTCGCCCGCTGTTTTCGCCGTCACCGCGTTATCCAGATCGGTGAAAATCGCCTTTTCACGGGCGAGGTACCCGGCGAAATCGGCGTTATCCAGCTCGCGCACGGACATCTCATCTGCCCGCCAGGTGTGCCACGGGTGCAGTTCCGGCCCCTGCTGCGAGAGATAGACCCGCACCGCCAGCAGGACGACCAGGACGATTCCCACGACCATCCCTGTTTTCTTTGCAAGCGCCACCAGGCGCACGCTGACTCGCCAGGGCCAATTCGCCATGCCGGGATCCCTTTTATGTTCACTGTCTTTCTATCTTATCAAAAATGTGAACGGGCTGACGTATTCACCAAATTCATCCCTGCCAGGTCAGCCAGTGCACCAAAAGTGAACTACGCTGCACAAATGTTGATCATTGGTTAACCAAATATTGCATGAAGTTTATTGCGCAGCGGGTTTTCGCCCGCCTGTGAACATGGCACGCGTCATGCATTGTTAACCCGGTAACACATATTCAGCTTTTGACAGCCTGTTAACAGCGAGGCGGTATGACGACGAAACCCGAGATGTTAAGCCGTATCGAGGCGACCTTCAGCCAGCTCACGCCCAGCGAAAAGCGGGTCGGAAGCTGGCTGCTGGCGCACGCCGCGCAAATCCCGTTTGAAACGGCGGAGAGCGTCGGGCTGGCGAGCGGGACCAGCGGGATCACCGTCGGACGCTTCCTGCGCAAGCTGGGATATCGCAACCTGGAGGATGCCAAAAAGAGCCTGCGCGATCCGTACCAGCCCTGGGGCATGAACGAGCGCCTCGACTCCTGGCAGCAGCAGCGCCCCCTGCCCAACCGCCTTCAGCACGCCCTGTCGCTGGAAGTGGACGCCATCACGCAGGTGTATCAGCTGGCGCAAACGGACGCTTTTCGTCAGGTGGTGCACCATCTGGCCCACGCGGACGCGGTCTTTGTGCTGGGGATCCAGTCCACGCGCGGGATCGCCAACGCCTTCTTCAGCCACCTTGAATACCTCCGCCCGCGCGTGAGCTATTCAGAGGGTGCATCCGGCAGCTGGGTGGAATCCCTTAACTCCGGGTTTGCGCACCCTTATGTCGTGCTGACCGATACGCGCACCTACTCCACGATGGCGCGCCAGTACTGCCGCGTCGCGAGCGAGAAAGGCATTCCGCTGGCCTTAATCACCGACATCTGGTGCCCGTGGGCGCGGGATTATCCGATTGATTTACTGCAGGTGAAAACCGATACCGGTCATTTCTGGGATTCACTTGCCCCTGTGAGCTGTTTGTTCAACCTGCTGCTGTCGGGCGTGGTGGAAGCGCTGGGCGATGCGCTCCCGGCGCGCCTGGCGGTAAACCGACAATTACAACAAGAGTTTGGTCAATTCGAACGCTAAAGGAGCGGAGCTATGCCCGTAGAAAGTGAACTGATTGATGTGGCGAAGACGTTCCCCACGCTGCATATCGATCTGAAGTACGCCACCGCCGACAACATCACAGGCCGCCCGATCTATCAGGAGGCGCTGTGCCTGCTGCATACCGATGCCGCTACCGCGCTGGCAAAAGCCATCAGCATTGCCACGCTGGCCGGGCTGAAGCTGGTGGTCTACGACGCCTATCGCCCGCAGCAGGCGCAGGCCCAGCTGTGGGAGGCCTGCCCGAACCCGGAATATGTGGTCGACGTGGCTATTGGCTCTAACCACAGCCGCGGCACGGCCATCGACGTCACGCTGATGGACGAGCATAACGTCGTGCTGGATATGGGCGCCGGTTTTGACGAAATGCATGACCGCTCGCATCCGTATCACCCTTCCGTGCCGCCCCACGCCCAGCGCAACCGTCTGCTGTTGAACGCCATCATGTTCGGCGGCGGTTTTGTCGGGATCGGCAGCGAATGGTGGCACTTCGAACTGCCGAACGCCGCCAGCTACCCGCTGCTTGATGACCGTTTTGCCTGTTTTCCCCTGACGCACACCCCTCTTTAAACCTGGAGCACTGCCATGAAAACATCGCTTCTCTCGACCGTCATTGCCGCCACGCTGGCCCTGAGTGCACCGCTGGCGCTGGCCGCCGTTCCGAAAGACATGCTGGCAATCGGTAAAGCCGCCGACCCGCAAACGCTCGACCCTGCCATCACCATCGATAACAACGACTGGACCGTCACCTATCCGTCCTACCAGCGTCTGGTCAAGTACAAGCCCGGCTCAACCGAGGTGGAAGGCGATCTGTCGACGGGCTGGAAGGCGTCCGACGACCAGAAAGAGTGGACCTTTACCCTGGCGGATAACGCCAAATTCTCCGACGGCACGCCGGTCACCGCCGAGGCGGTCAAACTCTCCTTTGAGCGCCTGCTGAAGCTCGGCCAGGGGCCGTCTGAGGCCTTCCCGAAAGATCTGAAAGTGGAGGCCGTTGATGAGCACACGGTGAAATTCACCCTCAGCCAGCCGTTCGCGCCTTTCCTCTACACCCTGGCGAACGACGGCGCCTCCATCATTAACCCGACGGTGCTGAAGGCCAATGCCGCGGACGACGCGCGCGGCTTTCTGGCGCAAAACACCGCTGGCTCCGGGCCGTTTATGTTGAAGAGCTGGCAGAAAGGCCAGCAGCTGGTGCTTGTGCCAAACCCGCACTGGTCGGGCGACAAGCCGCACTTCAAGCGCGTCTCGGTGAAAATTATCGGTGAGAGCGCGTCGCGCCGTCTGCAGCTTTCCCGCGGCGATCTGGACATTGCCGACTCCCTGCCGGTCGATCAGCTGGCGGCCCTGAAGCAGGAAGGCAAAGTCGCCGTCGCCGAATACCCGTCTCTGCGCGTGACCTATCTCTACCTCAACAACAGCAAAGCGCCGCTCAATCAGGTGGATTTACGCCGCGCGGTCTCCTGGGCGACGGACTATGAGGGGATGGTGAAAGGCATTCTGAGCGGCAACGGCAAGCAGATGCGCGGCCCGATCCCGGAAGGCATGTGGGGCTTTGACGCCACGGCCATGCAGTACAGCTTCGACGAAGCCAAAGCTAAAGCAGCCCTGGAGAAGGTCAAAGACAAGCCCGCCAGCCTGACCTTCCTCTACTCGGACAACGATCCAAACTGGGAGCCTATCGCCCTTTCGACTCAGGCCAGCCTCGGCAAGATCGGCATTAACGTCAAGCTGGAGAAACTGGCCAACGCCACCATGCGCGACCGCGTCGGCAAAGGCGATTACGACATCGCCATCGGCAACTGGAGCCCGGATTTTGCCGACCCGTACATGTTTATGAACTACTGGTTCGAATCGGACAAGAAAGGTCTGCCGGGCAACCGTTCGTTCTATGAGAACAAAGAGGTCGATTCCCTGCTGCAGGCCGCGCTGAAAACCACGGACCAGGCGGAACGCACCAAAGATTACCAGCAGGCGCAAAAGGTGGTCATCGACGAGGCGGCCTACGTTTATCTGTTCCAGAAGAACTACCAGCTGGCGATGAACAAAGAGGTCAAAGGCTTCACCTTTAATCCGATGCTCGAGCAGGTGTTTAACATCGCCACCATGAGCAAGTAACCGTTTCGCCGGGGGAAAGCGTATGACGTTCTGGAGCATCGTGCGCCAGCGCTGCTGGGGGTTACTCCTGGTGGTGGCCGGTGTCTGTATTATCACTTTTATTATTTCACATCTGATCCCCGGCGATCCGGCCCGTCTGCTGGCCGGCGACCGCGCCAGCGACGACATCGTGCAGAACATTCGCCAGCAGCTGGGGCTGGATCAGCCGCTCTACGTTCAGTTTGGCCGCTACGTGGACGCCCTGGCCCACGGTGATTTAGGCACCTCTATCCGTACCGGACGCCCGGTTGCGGAAGACCTGAAGGCCTTTTTCCCCGCCACGCTGGAGCTGGCCTTTTGTTCCCTCCTGCTGGCGCTGGTCATCGGCGTGCCGCTGGGGGTTTTATCGGCGGTGTACCGCAACCGCTGGCTGGATCACCTGGTGCGTTTAATGGCGATGACCGGGATCTCCACCCCGGCCTTCTGGCTTGGGCTGGGCGTCATTGTGCTGTTCTACGGGCACCTGCAAATCCTGCCGGGCGGCGGCAGGCTGGACGACTGGCTCGATCCGCCGACGCACGTCACCGGCTTTTATCTGCTGGACGCGCTGCTGGAAGGCAACGGCGAGGTCTTTTTCAATGCGCTGCAGCACCTGATTTTACCCTCGCTGACGCTGGCATTTGTGCATCTCGGTATCGTGGCGCGTCAGGTCCGTTCCGCGATGCTGGAGCAGCTTAGCGAGGACTACATCCGCACGGCACGCGCCAGCGGCCTGCCCGGCTGGTATATCGTCCTGCGCTACGCCCTGCCGAATGCGATGATCCCGTCGATTACCGTGCTCGGGCTGGCGCTGGGGGATCTGCTGTACGGCGCCGTGCTGACCGAAACCGTCTTTGCCTGGCCGGGCATGGGCGCCTGGGTGGTGACGTCCATTCAGGCGCTCGATTTCCCTGCCGTGATGGGCTTTGCCGTCGTTGTTTCGCTGGCCTACGTGCTGGTTAATCTGGTGGTCGATCTGCTTTACCTGTGGATTGACCCGCGAATCGGGCGCGGAGGTGCCGAATGATGTTAACGCAGGAAACGCCCGTCCCGGTGAAAACCGCCAGACAACGCGTCAACTGGGCAAAGCTGTTCTGGAAGCTGCGCCAAAGTCCGCTCACGATGGTTGGCGGCGTCATTATGCTGGTGATGCTTTTCATTATGGTGGCCGCACCGTGGATCGTGCCGCACGACCCGAACGCGCTGGATCTGACCGCGCGCCTGCAGGCGCCGTCCGCGCAGCACTGGTTTGGTACCGACGAGGTGGGCCGCGATCTGTTCAGCCGCGTGCTGGCGGGCAGCCAGCAGTCCATTACCGCCGGGCTGGCGGTGGTGGTAATTGCGGGCGGCATCGGTTCGCTGCTGGGCTGTCTGTCCGGCGTGCTGGGCGGGCGCGGCGACGCCGTCATCATGCGGGTGATGGACATTATGCTCTCGATACCTTCCCTGGTGCTGACCATGGCGCTGGCCGCCGCGCTCGGGCCAAGCCTGTTTAACGCCATGCTGGCGATTGCGATTGTCCGCATTCCGTTTTACGTCCGCCTGGCGCGCGGCCAAACCCTGGTGGTGCGCCAGTTTACCTACGTGCAGGCGGCCCGCACCTTTGGCGCATCCCGCTGGCATGTGATCCGCTGGCATATCCTGCGCAACGCCCTGCCGCCGCTGATTGTGCAGGCGTCGCTGGACATCGGCAGCGCCATCCTGATGGCCGCCACGCTGGGGTTTATTGGCCTGGGCGCGCAGCAGCCGACCGCCGAATGGGGCGCGATGGTGGCCGTCGGCCGTAACTACGTTCTGGACCAGTGGTGGTACTGCGCGTTTCCCGGAGCGGCGATTTTGATTACCGCCGTGGGCTTTAACCTGTTTGGGGATGGCATCCGCGATCTGCTGGATCCGAAGTCAGGAGGTAAACAGTGATGACCGATCCGGTTCTCAAGATTGAAGACCTGCATCTGAGCTTCCCGATTTTCCGCGGCGAGGTCCACGCGCTGAACCACGTCTCGCTGGAGATCGGCAGGGGTGAAATTGTCGGCGTGGTGGGCGAATCCGGTTCGGGTAAATCCGTGACCGCCATGCTCGCCATGCGTCTGCTGCCGGAAGGCAGCTACCGCATTCATCATGGTCAGGTGAAATTACTCGGCGAAAATGTCCTGACGGCGTCCGAGAAACAGCTTCGCCAGTGGCGCGGTGCAAAGGTCGCGATGATTTTTCAGGAGCCCATGACCGCCCTCAACCCGACGCGGCGGATTGGCAAACAGATGGTAGAGGTGATCCGCCAGCATCAACCGCTTTCCCGGCGTGAGGCGCAGCAGAAGGCGATTACCCTGCTGGAAGAGATGCAAATCCCGGACGCGAAAGCGGTCATGGCGCGCTATCCGTTTGAACTCTCCGGCGGCATGCGCCAGCGGGTGATGATTGCCCTTGCCTTCTCCTGCGAGCCGGAGCTGATCGTCGCCGACGAACCAACCACGGCGCTGGACGTCACCGTTCAGCTGCAGGTGCTGCGCCTGCTGAAGCACAAGGCGCGGGCCAGCGGCACCTCGGTGCTGTTTATCAGCCACGATATGGCCGTGGTGTCACAGCTCTGCGACAGAGTGTATGTAATGTATGCGGGCAGCGTGATCGAGAGCGGAACCACGCAAACGCTGATCCACCAGCCCGTGCATCCCTACTCTATTGGTCTGCTGCAGTGCGCGCCGGAAAACGGCCAGCCGCGCACCCCGCTTCCCGCCATCCCCGGCACGGTGCCCAACCTCAGCCAGCTTCCGCAGGGATGCGCATTCCGCGAGCGCTGCTTTGCCGCCGGGGCGAAATGCAGCGAAACGCCGCGCTTAGCGCCCACTGGCGCAGAGGGCCAACAGGCCGCCTGCTGGTATCCACAACGGGAGAAAGCCCATGTCTGATGTACTGCTGGAACTGGATAGCGTGCACGTGAACTTTGCGGCGCGCAAAAACTGGCTGGGCCGCGTGACGGAACGGGTCCATGCGCTCAACGGGCTCGACCTTGAGATCCGTCGGGGAGAAACGCTTGGCATTGTCGGGGAATCCGGCTGCGGGAAAAGCACGCTCGCCCAGCTGCTGATGGGCATGCTTAAGCCCAGCACCGGCGCCTGCCAGCGGGCGCACCACGCGGGCGGCATGCAGATGGTGTTTCAGGATCCGCTCTCCTCGCTTGACCCGCGCCTGCCGGTCTGGCGAATCATCACCGAGCCGGTGTGGGTGCAAAAGCGCAGCAGCGAGCGCGACCGCCGCCAGCTGGCTGAAAACCTGGCGCTGCAGGTGGGCATTCGCCCGGAATATCTCGACCGGCTTCCGCACGCCTTCTCCGGCGGGCAGCGCCAGCGCATTGCCATCGCCCGGGCGCTCTCGTCCGATCCGGATATCATCGTGCTCGATGAACCCACCAGCGCGCTGGATATTTCCGTGCAGGCGCAGATCCTCAACCTGCTGGTGACGCTACAACAGCAGCGTAATCTGACCTACGTGTTGATCTCACATAACGTCTCGGTGGTCCGGCACATGAGCGACCGCGTGGCGGTGATGTACCTTGGGCAGATTGTGGAGCTGGGCAGCGCCGCGCAGGTGCTTGGCGAGCCGCGCCATCCTTACACCCGCCTGCTGCTCGATTCGGTTCCGCGCACCGGTGAACCGCTGGATGAAACGCTGGCGTTACGCAAAACCGAGCTTCCCGGCAACCGCCGTCTGCCCGAAGGCTGTTTTTTCCGCGACCGATGCCCGATGGCCGCGCAGGGGTGCGAGCGTCCTCAGCCGTTACAGCCCTCTCGCGAGGGCCGTGACGTCCGCTGCTGGCGCAGTCTGGGTTAGATTTGCGCCATGCCGCCGTCCACGAACAGCTCGGTGGCGTTAATAAAGCTGGCCGCATCGGAGGCCAGAAACGCCACCGCTTTACCCACCTCACCCGGCGCGCCTAAACGGCCCAGCGGCACCTGAGCGGCCAGCGCGTCGTACAGCCCCTGGCGGTGTTCTTCCGGCACGAGGTCGCCGAGGCCAGGCGTTTTGATTGGGCCCGGGCTTACCACGTTGACGCGGATCCCGCGGCCCTGCAAATCCAGCGCCCAGGAGCGGGCAAAGTTGCGCACGGCGGCCTTGCTGGCGCTGTAGACGCTAAAGTTTGCCGTCCCCTTAATGGACACCGTCGAGCCGGTCAGAATAATCGAGGATCCGGCGGAGAGCAGCGGCAGCGCCTTCTGCACCGTGAACAGCACCCCGCGAACGTTAGTGCCGAAAATCCGGTCAAACTGCTCTTCGGTAATCGCGCCTAGCGGCAGCATATCGCCGCCACCCGCATTGGCGAACAGAATATCGAGGCGGCCTTCTTCTTTGGCTATCCGGGCATAGACCTCGTCCAGGTCCGACAGTTTTGACACGTCAGCGCGAATGCCCACTGCCGTTGAAGCGATTTCAGCCACCGCCGCGTCCAGCTCGGCCTGACGTCGTCCGGTGATGTACACCTTCGCGCCCTGTGCCGCCAGCTCCTGCGCCGTGGCAAGACCGATGCCGGTGCTGCCGCCGGTGACCAGTGCGATTTTTCCTGAGAGAGTCGTGTTCATGTCATTTACCTTTTGTTGGGTTTGCGTTGGACAAACTTTAGCCCTTGCGGGATTAGTGAAAAACCAGCAAAAATGAAAATGACTATTCACATACAGAAATAATCAGAGGGAGTCTCATGGATCAGCTCATGGCGATGCGCGCCTTTACCCGGGTGGTGGAAACCGGCAGCTTTACCCGCGCGGCGGACTCGCTGAACATGCCCATCGCCACGCTGAGCAAGCTGGTGAAATCGCTTGAGACGCACCTGGAGATACGCCTCCTGCACCGAACGACTCGCCGGGTGGTCGCGACGCCGGAAGGGATGGAATACTATGAAAAAGCGCTCAGGGTCTTGATAGATATCGAAGACATCGACACCGCGTTTCGCGTTTCCCGCGCGACGCCCAAAGGGCATTTGCGGGTTGACGTGGGCGGCTCCACCGCCCGGGACGTGCTCATCCCCCTGCTGCCGGATTTTATGCGGCGCTACCCGGATATCCGCATCGACCTTGGCGTGGCCGACCGGCCGGTCGATCTCATCAGCGGTAACGTAGACTGCGTGATCCGCGGCGGCCCGCTGGACGATTCGACCCTTATCGCTCGCCATATTGGTAACGCCGAAATGGTCACCTGCGCGACGCCGGGCTACCTGAAAAACCATGGCGTTCCAGCCTATCCACAGGAGCTGTGCAACGGCCACAAGCTCATTAGCTACCTCTCGCCCGTCACCGGGCGGGCGTTTCCCTTTCGCTTCAGGCGGCATGGCGAGGCGATGGAAATCAATATCCCCCATTATCTCGGCATAAATGAAAGTAATGCCCACCTGGCGGCGGCCGTGGCAGGATTGGGGATCGTGCAGACGTTTGAGTATTCGGCAAAGCCGTATTTACAGGCGGGAACGCTGGCGGCGATCCTGAGCGACTGGCGCCCTGCCGCCTATCCATTTCACGTGGTATACCCTCAGAATCGCCATCTGACGCACCGTCTGAAGGTGTTTATTGCCTGGCTGGCGGAGGTGTTTCCCGCCGCGCTGAAGGGATAGCCGGGCGCCAGCCCGGCTGAGGCTTAGTTAAGCGTATAGTCCAGCGTAATTTCGGCTTTCAGTAGCTGCGAAACCGGGCAGCCCGCTTTGGCTTTCTGAATAATACCGTCGAACTGCTGAGGGGCGATGCCGGGAACGGTCACCTTGCTCTTCAGGGCAACCTTGGTGATGGCAAAACCGCCGTCCGTTTTATCGAGGGAGACATCCGCGGTGGTATCAATGGCGTCGGCGGTATAGCCCGCTTCGCCGAGCATCAGCGACAGCGCCATCGAGAAGCAGGCCGCATGTGCCGCGCCGATAAGCTCTTCGGGGTTGGTCCCCTTTTCACCCTCAAAACGGGTATTAAAGCCATAAGGCTGTTGATTGAGAACGCCGCTCTCGGTGGAAACCGTTCCTTTACCGCGCTTAATGTCGCCAGACCAATGTGCCGAACCGTGCTTATGAATAGTCATTCTTGCTCTCCTTTTGGCTTACAAAGGGTTAAGTATAGACTACGCATCTGACTGCCCCTGGAACACAGACAATTCCGGGACTTACACCTGCTGTACCGACAAAAAGGATAAACCTATGGCGCTAAAAATCAGGATGGCCGTTGCGATCGCTACCCTCGCTCTATCGTTGTCTTTGCAGGCGAAAACGCCCGAGAACTTTATCTATACCAGCTCCGGCGAGCTCGACGCGGCGTTCCCGCTCGTTGTGCGAAGCGATATCGGCGGCGTACAGATCGTCTACAACTGGCGCGCGCTTGAGCCTGAGAAGGATCGCTACGATTTCTCGCGCATTGAACGGGATCTCGCGCGTCTTAAGGCTGCCAGGAAAAAGCTCTTCATCCAGATTCAGGACCGTTTCTTTGAGGCGGACGCCCGCTACGTGCCGGACTATCTGATGCACGATAAGCAATATGGTGGCGGGATTGCGCCGCAGTTCGATAACCCCGGCGAAGGCAAGCCGGTCGGTTCAGGCTGGGTGGCGCGTCAGTGGGATCCCGCGGTGCGCCAGCGCTACCAGGCGCTGCTGGCCGCCCTCGCGAAACGCTTTGATGGCGAGGTATATGGCGTAAACCTGCCTGAAACCGCCATCGATCTTGACGAAAAAAATCCGCCCGCCGGATTTACCTGCGACAGTTATTTTGCGGGAGAAATGGAAAACCTGGCCTTTGCGCGCAAGGCTTTTCAGAAATCACACGTGGTGCAATACGTGAACTTCTGGCCGTGCGAATGGGATAATGACCGCAACTACATGGGGCGTCTTTTTGCGTATGCCAGCGCCAACAATGTCGGCCTCGGTGGGCCGGACATTGTTCCCAACCGCAAGGCGCATATGAAGAATGCCTATCCTTTCTTCCATAAAAATAAACAGACGCTGCCGCTTATCGCCATGGCGGTTCAGGAACCGACCCTGACCTATAAGAACCCTGAGACCGGCAAGCCCTTCACCAAAGCAGAATTTGATCGGTTCGCGGAAAATTATCTCGGGGCGGATATTATTTTCTGGAGCACAGCCTCCCCCTGGCTAAAGGCTAAGTAAACGACGGCAAACGCCGCGCTCATGCCAGATAGCGGGCCAGCTCATCAAGGAACGCCCGCAGCGCGGCAGGCTGGTATTCCCGGGACTGATAAATACCATGGATGGCCAGCGGCTTCGGCTCCAGCGCCGCCAGTACCGGCACCAGCCATCCCTGCTCCAGCGCGGCACGCGCTTCACGCTCCGGCAGCATGGCGATACCGCAGTGCTTAATCGCCGCGTCCATCAGCAGCGAAGAGATGCTGGCGCTTAGGTTGCCGCTGACGGCCACGCTCAGGCTTTCGCCCTCCGGCGTCAGGAAGTGCCAGGACTGCCCGGCAAAAAAGCTGTAGTGCAGGCAGTTGTGCCGGGCTAGTTCTTCGGGGCTGCCAGGCGTGCCGTGCTGCGCCAGATAGTCCGGCGAGGCGCAAAGGACCGAGCGACACTCCCCCAGCCGACGGGCAATCATGCCGGGTTCAGGGTTATCGGTAATGCGTACGGCGACGTCAATGCGCTCTCCCACCAGGCTGACCGGATGGTTGTTCACATCCAGTTCGATGCGCAGCTGCGGGTAGCGCGAGAGCAGACCGGGCAGGACCGGCGCAATCAGGTGCATGGCGGTAAAGTGCGCGCAGGCCACCCGCAGGGTGCCAGACGGGAGATCTTTTTCCGACTGGCCTTCAATTTCCTGCGAGATCTGCGAGAGCGTCCGCGTTTTTTGCAGCACCTTTTCGCCTGCCGCGGTCAGCGTCAGCTTGCGCGTGGAGCGGTTTACCAGCCGCGTGCCCGCCCATTTCTCCATCTGTTCAAGGTAGCGGCTCACCATTGGGCGGGAAATACCCAGCGCCCGGGCCGCCGCGCTCAAACTTCCCAGCTCGCATATTCGGTTGTAAACCTGAGCGGCAATCACGCGATCCATATCAACTCCATCTGCTCGATTTATGAAACTAAGCATGTCTTGTTTCAGGAATTCTGGCAAATGCGAATTTCCGTACAATAGAGACATTCCTGAACAACAGAGACAACAGCATGAAATTCACTCACCTTGCCCTGCTTTCCACCCTTTTCACGCCGGCTGTTTTTGCCGCGCCGTTAAGCATTGATACCTATAACCCGCAGGAGAAAGGCATTTTCGCGGTCTCCTCCACGCTGGTCTCCGGCCCGAAAGAGGCGGTGCTGTTTGACGCGCAGTTCAGCGTGAAGGATGGCGAAGCGCTGGTAGAGAAAATTCGTCAAAGCGGTAAGACTCTGAACAAGATTGTGATCACCTCCGGCGATCCGGATTTCTATTTTGGCCTGCAGCCGCTGGTCAAAGCCTTCCCGAACGCCAAAGTGGTGGCCACGCAGCACGTGGTTGATCACATCAAGGCCACTAAAGACGCCAAGCTCGCCTTCTGGGGTCCGCAGATGAAAGACGGCGCGCCAACGGAGCTGGTCGTCCCGCAGGTTCTCGCCTCCACCACGTTTATGGTTGACGGGGAGAAGATCGACATCGAACAGCCTGACAGCTATGCGGCCTATGTATGGATCCCGTCCGCAAAGACCATCCTCGGCGGCACTGGCGTAGCCTGGGGGATTCACGTCTGGACGGCGGACACCCAGACAGCGGAAAGCCGTAAGCAGTGGCAGGAAACGCTGGTGAACATGGCGGCGCACAAACCCGAGCGCGTGATCCCGGGTCACTATCTGGGTACCCCGCCAGCCGGGACGGGTGCGATTGATTTTACCCGTGACTATCTCCAGCGCTTTGAAAAGGCCTTGTCCGTTCATAAAGATTCTGCGGGCGTCATCAGCACCCTGAAAAAACAGTATCCGAATCTGGCTGAAGAGAGCTCGCTGGAATTAAGCGCTAAGGTGAATACCGGCGAAATGAAGTGGTAATGTAAACGCTGCTCCTGCTATTTTTTCGAGATAGCAGGAGCACCGTCATAATATTCTCTCAGCGCCACGTCGATTTACCCCCCATTTCAAAAGCACACAAAAGCATACACTTATGTCATTTTTATTTCTAAGATGAATCTGAGCCACAACCGGGAAAATATTTGCCATTCTGTTTGTGAATTAAATTTTTTGCGAGCCGTACCATTAAACAGACAACGACACGGAGGCAGCATGTTTACTTATTACCCGGCAAATACCGCAGCAGCACAACCTGAACTCGTTAACGCGATTGCACAGGGTCTTCACGCCGAGCACGGTGCTGTGACTGAAGATGACATTTTGATGGAACTCACCAAGTGGGTGGAATCCACAGATAATGACATCCTCAGTGACATCTACCAGCAGACCATTAACTACGTCGTCAGCGGGCAAAACGCACCCTTGTAAAAAACTGCTAAGCTGGATCTGCAACCTAAGGGGTTACATTTCGTTTGCGTAAGCAAACTGGTCCTTAAAACTATCAACAGGATTGAGGAGTTAATATGAAATCGAACCGTCAGGCACGCCATATTCTGGGACTGAACTACAAGCTTTCTAATCAGCGCAAAGTGGTGATTGAAGGCGACCACGAAACCCAAGTCACTCACGCCACCGGCAGAAAACGCCACGCGGGCAAGTAAGTTCCAGACTGAGATCCAGAACACCATCGGTAATCCCGGTGGTGTTTTTGTTTATGTGTTGCGGTAATTAATATTTAGCTCCTTTATAATACCGCCGGACCGCACCCCATCGCACAGGCCAGAAAGATGACAAACAGCAGTGTCAGGGACGGATCTTCATAAAAAGAGTGAGTGACATGGACAACAAACTGAAAAAACATCGTTCCTTATACATCCCATACGCCGGACCGGTTTTACTCGAATTCCCCCTGCTCAACAAAGGCAGCGCCTTCAGCATGGAAGAGCGCAGCAGCTTTAACCTGCTGGGTTTACTGCCCGAAGTGGTTGAAACCATTGAAGAACAGGCAGAGCGCGCGTGGATCCAGTACCAGGGTTTCAAAACTGAAATCGACAAACACATCTACCTGCGCAACATTCAGGACACCAACGAAACCCTCTTCTATCGCCTGGTACAAAACCATCTTGAAGAGATGATGCCGGTGATCTACACCCCGACGGTGGGTGCCGCCTGCGAGCGTTTCTCCGAGATCTACCGTCGCTCCCGCGGGGTATTCATCTCTTATCAGAACCGTCACAACATGGACGATATTCTGCAGAACGTGCCGAACCACAACATTAAAGTAATTGTGGTGACCGACGGTGAACGTATTCTCGGCCTCGGCGACCAGGGCATCGGCGGGATGGGGATCCCTATCGGTAAACTCTCTTTGTATACCGCCTGCGGCGGCATCAGCCCGGCGTATACCCTGCCGGTGGTGCTGGACGTCGGCACCAACAACCAGCAGCTGCTCAACGACCCGCTCTATATGGGCTGGCGCCATCCGCGTATTACCGACGACGAGTACTATCAGTTTGTCGACGACTTCATCCAGGCCGTGAAGCACCGCTGGCCGGACGTGCTGCTGCAGTTCGAAGACTTCGCGCAGAAAAACGCGATGCCGCTGCTGAACCGCTATCGCGATGAGATCTGCTCCTTTAACGACGATATCCAGGGCACCGCGGCCGTGACGGTGGGTACGCTCATCGCCGCCAGCCGTGCGGCGGGAAGCCAGCTGAGCTATCAGAAAATCGTCTTCCTGGGCGCAGGCTCCGCGGGCTGCGGTATTGCCGAGCAGATTATCGCCCAGACCCAGCGCGAAGGGTTAAGCGAAGAGCTGGCCCGCTCCCGCGTCTTTATGGTGGACCGTTTCGGCCTGCTGACCGACGGCATGCCGAACCTGCTGCCGTTCCAGACCAAGCTGGTGCAGAAACGCGAAAACCTGAAAAACTGGGATACCGACAACGAAGTCCTTTCCCTGCTGGACGTGGTGCGCAACGTGAAGCCGGATATTCTGATCGGCGTTTCCGGGCAAACCGGTCTCTTCACCGAAGAGATTATTCGCGAGATGCACAAGCACTGCGAGCGCCCTATCGTGATGCCGCTGTCTAACCCGACGTCCCGCGTGGAGGCGACGCCACAAGACATCATCGCCTGGACCGAAGGTAACGCGCTGGTTGCCACCGGCAGCCCGTTCGATCCGGTGGTGTGGAAGGATAAAACCTATCCGATTGCCCAGTGCAACAACTCTTACATCTTCCCGGGCATTGGTTTGGGCGTTATCGCCTCCGGCGCGTCCCGCATCACCGATGAAATGCTGATGTCGGCGAGCGAGACCCTGGCGGGCCACTCGCCGCTGGTCAACGACGGCGAAGGTCTGGTTCTGCCCGAGCTGAAGGACATTCACAAGGTGTCGCGCGCTATCGCGTTTGCAGTGGGTAAAATGGCGCAGCAGCAGGGCGTGGCGGTGAAAACCTCTGCCGACGCGCTGCAGCAGGCCATCGACGACAACTTCTGGAAGCCTGAATACCGCAGCTATCGCCGTACGTCGATTTGATCCGCTCCGCCCGGTGGCGCTTCGCTTACCGGGCCTACGGGCTGGGTGTTTCCCTCTCCCTGTGGGAGAGGGTCAGGGTGAGGGCAACAAACCGCACCCTCGAATACCCACTAGCCAAACCCCTTTTCCCCCGCTACACTCCTTTCATCCATTAACCCACTGAATATATAAGGAGGCCAATTATGCTGTATCGTGAAATTTTCAATGTTTCACATACATTTGGTGATCGCACCCGCTCAAGCGTTATCGGTATCGTGCTGCGATAACTTCGGCTTGAGCGAAGACACCCCCCCCTGAAATCCCTTCTCTCGGGCTTACTGAGTTATCGTCAGCGATGTTTGACGAGGCATAAACATGCCTGTAACTCTTGGGTAAGCAACAATGAGCACTTTACTCACTGCACAATCTTTACGCGTTGATACGGCGTTTGGCACGCTCTTCGACTCACTCTCCTTTACGCTGAAAAAAGGCGACCGCATTGGCCTGCTGGGCGATAACGGCTGCGGCAAAAGTACGCTGCTGAAGGTGCTGGACGGCACGGATTCCCCTGCTGCCGGAACGGTAGCGCTGGCCGGGCATTGCCTGATGGCGCGCGTGGAGCAGCATCTCCCGGACGTTATTTTACCGCTCACCATGCTGGATGCCGTACTCGCACAGCTCCCTTTTGCTGAGCGCGATAGCCTGCGCTGGAAAGCCGAAACGCTGCTGGCAGGCATGGGCTTTACGCCGCAGGATATGGCGCTGCACTCCGCCACGCTGAGCGGCGGGCAGCACACCCGCCTGCTGCTGGCCCGGGCGCTGATTCACGAGCCGGACCTGCTCCTGCTGGATGAACCCAGCAACCACCTGGACCTCCCGACCATGCTCTGGCTGGAGCACTTTTTACAGACCTGGTCGGGCAGCTTTGTGCTGGTCTCGCATGACAGACAGCTGCTGGATGCCGTCACCAACGGCAGCTGGATCCTGCGCGATAAAACGCTGCACTACTTTGCCCTTCCCTGCACGGCGGCACGTCAGGCGCTGGAAGCCAAAGATGAGACCGACGCGCAGCGCCACAAGGCGGAGCAAAAGGAGATCGACCGCGTGACCGCCAGCGCCAAACGTCTGGCGACCTGGGGCAAGGTTTACGACAACGAAGACCTGGCCCGCAAAGCCAAACAGATGGAAAAACAGGTCGAACGGCTCAAAGAGAGCCAGACCGCGCTCACGGCGGGCAGCCCGTGGACGTTAACCCTGCGCGGCGACGCGCTGCGGGCTGACCGTCTGCTGGAGATGGAAAACCTCGGCGTCCCGCCCGCGCCTGGGCTACCGCCGCTCTTTAGCATCGAAACGGCGCGGCTGAAAAGCGGCGATCGCGTGGCGATTGCCGGTCGTAACGGCTGCGGTAAATCGTCGTTGATGAAGCTTATCTGGCGACATTTTTCCGATGAACCGGCGGACAGTGGGCTGAAAATCCATCCGCGCGTCTCGCCGGGCTACTACGACCAGACGTTGCATCAGCTGCCGGATGACGCCACGCTGCTCGACGCGCTGGAGCCTTTTGCACCGGATCCGCAGAACCGCAAAATGGCGCTCATCAGCGCCGGGTTCCCGTGGTCCCGCCATGGGCAGAAAGTCAGCACGCTCAGCGGCGGCGAACGCTCGCGCCTGCTGTTCGTGGGCCTGACGCTTGCCCGCTACAGCCTGCTGATGCTGGATGAGCCCACCAACCACCTGGACATGGAAGGCAAAGAGGCGCTGACGCACACCCTTCAGCAGTTCGAAGGCGGCGTGCTGCTGGTCAGCCATGACCGTCAGTTAATTAGCCAAAGCTGCAACCGTTTCTGGCTGATTGAGGACGGTACGCTGAGCGAATGGCACGATGCAGAAGCGGTGTTTGAGCGGCTGCGTGAACGCGCGGGGCTGGTGACAGCCACTGCGCCCGCTGTCGCCGCGACGGTTCACCCCTCGCCGCATGACGATCTGCTTGAGCGGCTGATCGCGCTGGAAACGCTGCTGGAAGACGATCTGGCGCGCAAGCCGAAGCATCAAAAGCCGCAGCTCCAGGCGCAATGGCGTAAAGAGATTGAGGAGATAGAAGCCCAGCTGTAAGTCTGCGCCCGGCGAGCGACTCGCCGGGCCAGCATTTTCCCCCCTTAATTATTAGAGGATCGCCGTATTCTTAATCTGAAATCGAATCAAATGATGACATTATGTTGCCGCAGCCTTGCATTACCAGGCTAATGTATTAATCCTTAAGGGGTATTACACCTGCTATGCAGATTCTTATCATGAACAAGGAGATACACATGAAGGCTGCTGTTGTCACTCAGGACCACCAGGTCAACGTCACCGAAAAAACCTTACGCCCGCTTAAGCATGGGGAAGCCCTGCTGAAGATGGAGTGCTGTGGCGTATGCCATACCGATCTTCACGTGAAGAACGGTGATTTTGGCGACAAGACCGGGGTTATCCTGGGCCATGAAGGAATTGGTATCGTGAAAGAAGTCGGCCCTGGCGTGAAGTCGCTGAAAGTCGGCGATCGCGCAAGCGTGGCCTGGTTCTTTGAAGGCTGCGGCCACTGCGAATACTGTAATTCCGGCAACGAAACCCTGTGCCGTGACGTGAAAAACGCCGGTTACTCCGTTGACGGCGGCATGGCGGAAGAGTGCATCGTCACCGCGGATTACGCGGTAAAAGTGCCGGACGGTCTGGATTCGGCGGCGGCCAGCAGCATTACCTGCGCTGGCGTGACCACCTACAAAGCGGTGAAGGTGTCGGGTATTAAACCGGGCCAGTGGATTGCGATTTACGGTCTCGGCGGGCTGGGCAACCTCGCGCTGCAGTACGCCAAAAACGTCTTTAACGCCAAAGTCATCGCCCTTGACGTGAACGACGAACAGCTGAAGCTGGCAGCCAGCATGGGCGCGGACCTCACCATCAACTCCCGCAGTGAAGATGCCGCTAAAATTGTGCAGGAAAAAACCGGCGGCGCGCATGCCGCAGTCGTCACTGCCGTCGCAAAAGCGGCCTTCAACTCGGCGGTAGATGCCGTGCGTGCCGGTGGCCGCGTGGTCGCCGTTGGCCTGCCGCCGGAAGCGATGAGCCTCGATATTCCGCGTCTGGTGCTGGACGGCATTCAGGTGGTGGGTTCGCTGGTTGGCACCCGCCAGGACCTGCAGGAAGCGTTCCAGTTCGCCGCTGAAGGTAAAGTGGTGCCGAAAGTAACGATGCGTCCGATCGAGGACATCAACGCCATCTTTAAAGAGATGGAACAGGGCCAGATCCGTGGCCGTATGGTGATTGACCTGCGTTCGTAATCACCCACCGTACATCGCCGCTCCTTACCGGGGCGGTTTTTTTATAGCCATTTTCCGGCAATCCTTATCTTAATTCCTTTGTTCCCTTGTTTTCCCCCGCGCCCGATGATGAATCCGACGCTAACAAGAAGATAACAAAGGAATTCACCATGCAAACCCCATTTCGTCTGCCGCTGCTGACGGCGCTGATTCTGACGACCACCGCAGCCTGGTCCGCCGATGCGCCGGTCAAAGGCGGCACGCTGATTTATCTGGAGCAACAGGCGCACACTAACCTCTATCCGCCCGCCGGCGGCTTCTACCCGAACGGCGGCATTCTGAACCAGATCACCGACAAACTGACGTGGCAAAATCCAAAGACGCTGCAGGTCGAACCGTGGGTGGCCGAAAGCTGGACCACCAACGCCGATAAAACCGAATACACCTTCAAAATTCGCCCGGGGATCACCTTCTCCGACGGCACGCCGCTGGACGCCAACGCCGTAGCAAAAAACTTTGATACCTACGGCTTAGGTAACAAGGCGCAGCGCCTGCCGGTGTCAGAAGTGATCAATAACTACGATCGCAGCGAAGTGGTCGACCCGCTGACCGTGAAGTTCTACTTCAAAAAACCGTCGCCGGGGTTCCTGCAGGGCACCGCCACGATTGGCTCGGGTCTGGTCTCGCTCAGCACGCTGAAGCGCAACTTTGAAGAGCTGGGTGACGCCCGGCATATCATCGGCTCTGGCCCGTTTGTGGTGAAGGACGAGAAGCTGGGGCGCGAAGTGACGCTGGAAGCCCGTAAGGACTACCAGTGGGGGCCAAAAAATCTGGCGCAACAGGGGCCAGCCAATCTTGATGGCATCAAGTTTATCGTGACTCAGGAAGACAGCGTGCGCGTCGGCGCCCTGCTGGCCGGTCAGGCCGACTTTATTCGCCAGGTGCAGGCGTATGACGAAAAGCAGGCGACAGACCAGGGCTATAAAATCTACGCCGCCCCAACGCGCGGGGTGAACGACAGCATCAGCTTCCGCCCGGATAACCCGCTGGTCTCCGATATTCGCGTGCGCCAGGCGCTGCTGCATGCCACGAATGCAAAACAGGTGGTTGAGACCCTCTTCTCGGCTAACTATCCGCAGGCGAAGTCGGTGATTGCCGATTCCGCCGCTGGCTTTGTCGATCTCAGCGACAAATTGTCCTTTGACCCGGCTAAAGCTAACCAGCTGCTGGACGAGGCGGGCTGGAAAGCGGGCAGCGACGGCATCCGCGCCAAAGACGGCCAGCGGCTGGCGCTAACGGTGTATGAATCCCTGCCGCAGCCGCAAAACAAAGAGGTGCTGCAGCTGGTTGCCCAGCATTGGCGTCAGGTGGGCGTGGCGCTGAGCGTGAAAGCCGGTGACGCAGGCAGCCGCACGCTGGATAACCTTGACCCGCTGAAAACCCCGTTAACCGTCTCCGAAGTAGGCCGCGCCGATCCTGACGTGGTGAAAAGCATGTTCTACCCCGCTAACCGCGACGCGCTGCTGCAAAAAGGCGGCTCCAGCGACAAGGTCAAAAGCTTCCGTGACGACAAGCTGAATGCGCTGCTGGTGGATATCTCCGCCGAAGTCGACCCGCAAAAACGCCTGCAGCTGACCGGCGATGCCCAGCGCTACCTGCTGGATAACGCCTACGTCATTCCGATTTTCGAGGAGCCGCAGGTCTTTGCCGGTGCGCCATGGCTGAAAGGCGTGAATTTTGAAGCGGTCGGCCGCCCGTCGTTCTACGGCGCGTGGCTTGAGAAACACTGAGGAGCTGACGATGCGCCACGCACTTCTTCAACGCTTTGGGCACGGGCTGCTGGTGCTGTGGGCCGCCTTTACCCTCTCGTTCGTGTTGCTCCAGGTGCTGCCGGGCGACGCGGTGCTGATTAAATTTCAGAACCCCGACCTGGGCTTAAGCCCGGCGCAAATCGAGGAGATGCGCGTGGCCTACGGCGCGGACAGCCCGCTGTGGCAGCAATACGGCCATACGCTGCTGGCGATGCTGCACGGGGATTTCGGCTATTCGTTACAGGCCGGGGTGCCGGTCAGCGAGCTGATTGCCAGCAATCTGCCGGATACCCTGAGCCTCGCCCTGCCCGCCTTTTTACTCGCGGTTCTGCTGGCGTTTGCGCTGGCCTTTGCGTCGCGTCTGCCGGGTCTGCGCTGGCTAAGTAATACCCTACAGTCGCTGCCGGTCCTGTTTATCTCCTTACCGACGTTCTGGCTGGGGATTGCCCTCATCCAGCTCTTTTCTTTCCAGCTGCGGCTGATCCCGGTGATTAACCCGACGCCGCTGCAGGGGTTGATCCTGCCGATCGTGACCGTCGCGATCCCGATCTCCGCCCCGCTGGCGCAAATCCTGATGCGCAGCCTGGACCAGGTGGCGACGCAGCCGTTTGTCGCCGTGGCCCGCGCCAGAGGGCTGAGTGAAACCGCCGTCCTGTGGCGCCACGTCACCGGCAACGCGCTGCTGCCGGTACTCAATATTGCCGGGCTGCTGCTGGGCGAGCTCATTGCCGGAGCGCTGATCACGGAAACCGTTTTTGGCCGCAGCGGGCTCGGGCAGCTGACCCAGCAGGCGGTAAATAACCAGGACATCGCCGTGCTTCAGGCGGTGGTGATGATTTCCGCCCTCGGCTTTGTCCTGATCAATCTGCTGGTGGACCTGCTGATGCCGCTGCTGGATCCCCGTCTGCAAACCGTTACCGGAGGTGCATCATGAGCCTGGTCGATTACGCTGCCGCGGCGCGAAAACGCGTTCCCGGCTGGCAGGGCATCGCGTGGCAGCCGGGACTGTGGCTGGCGTGGGCGGTGATTATTCTCGCGGTTTTTGCCGCCGTGGCGCCCGGCTTGTTAACCCACTACAGCCCGATTGAGGGCATCGCCGGAGCGCAACGTCTGGCGCCGCAGGCGGGCCACTGGCTCGGCACCGATCAGCTTGGCCGCGATGTTTACACCCGTATCGTGTACGGTGCGGCCCACTCCCTGAGCGCGGCGCTCGCTGCCGTCACGATGGGGCTGGTGGTGGGCACCGGTCTCGGGGTGATCGCCGGGGCGTTCGCAGGACGCGTCGAGTCTTTCCTGATGCGTTTTGTCGACGTGCTGTTGTCCATTCCGTCTCTGCTGCTCTCGCTGACGGTCATTATTCTGCTCGGGTTTGGCACCGTTAACGCCGCCATTGCCGTCGGCGTGGCCTCCATTGCCAGCTTCGCCCGCCTCGCGCGCGGTGAAGTGGTGCGCATCCGCCATACGGATTATGTCGAGGCGGCGTTCGGCAGCGGCGGGACGTTCCTGGCGGTGCTGTGGCGACACATCCTGCCCAACGCCTTAACCGCCGTCCTTGCCTTTGCCACGCTACAGTTTGGTCAGGCCATTCTGGCCCTGTCCACGCTGAGCTTTCTCGGCTACGGCACCCCGCCGCCCGTTCCGGAATGGGGCTTATTGATCGCCGAAGGGCGTAACTATCTCTCTACCGCCTGGTGGTTAACCACCTTCCCCGGCGTGGTCGTCATCGCCGTCGTGCTGGCCACCAACCGTATCAGCCAGCAGTTCAGCGGAGGCCTGAAATGACCGTACTCTCGGTAGAAAACCTGACCATCAGCTACCGTACCGCGCGCCGGTGGCGCGAGGTGGTGCATAACGTCAGCTTCGCCCTTCAGCGGGGGGAAATGCTGGCCTTTGTCGGCGAATCCGGTTCCGGCAAAACGACCACGGCGCAGGCGATCATCGGCCTGCTGGCGGATAACGCCCGTCGGGATGCGGGGAAAATCGTGCTCAACGGCGAGGAGATTAGCCGGTGGTCAGCGAAGCGACTCGATACCCTTCGCGGGGCGCGAATCAGCCTGGTTCCGCAGGATCCGGGTAATTCACTCAATCCGGTGAAGACGATCGGCGCGCAGGTCGGGGAAATTATTCAGCTGCACCAGAAGGTGACTCACGCCCAACGCGACGAGCAGGTGCTCGCCCTGCTGAAAAAGGTCGGCCTGAGCCACCCCGAACAGCGCATGACGCAGTATCCGCATCAGCTCTCCGGCGGGATGAAACAGCGCGTGCTGATTGCCATCGCCATTGCCCTGAGCCCGGACGTCATCATTGCCGATGAGCCCACCAGCGCGCTGGACGTGACGGTGCAAAAACGCATTCTCGACCTGCTGGATATCCTGCGCCGGGAATCGGGCACCGCCGTTCTGTTTGTCACCCACGATCTGGCCCTGGCCGCCCAGCGCGCGGACAGGCTGCTGGTGTTTCGCAACGGTGAGGTTCAGGAGCATGGCGACACCGCCGATATCGTCCGCACGCCGCAGCACGCCTACACTCGTCAGCTGCTGAGCGATCTTCAGGGCCAGCGCCTGACCATCGCCCCGGTAGCCGGTCTCCCGCTCGCGTCACCGGCCATTCGCGCCCGCGCCATCAGCAAACGGTTCTCGCTGGGTAAAGGTCATCAGCTTCAGGCGTTGGATCGGGTGACGTTTGACGTCAGACGCGGCAGCACCCATGCGCTGGTCGGTGAGTCCGGCTCCGGGAAGACCACTCTCGCCCGTATTTTGCTGGGTTTTGAACAGGCGGATAACGGACAGGTCATTATTGATGACATTGATGCCACCGACCTCAACCGCGAGGCCCGCCGTCAGCTGCGCCAGAAGATCCAGTTTGTTTACCAGAACCCGTTCGCCTCTCTCGACCCGCGTCAGACGCTGTTCGAGATCATCGAAGAGCCCCTGAAGAACTTTTCTCGCCTCGCCAAGGCGGAGCGAAAGGCCCGGGTGGAGACGGTCGCGCAGCGGGTTGCCCTGCCCGTCGAACTCCTGACCCGCACCGCAAGGGAGCTTTCAGGCGGACAGCGCCAGCGCGTAGCCATCGCCCGGGCGCTGATCCTGGAACCGACCATTCTGGTGCTGGACGAAGCCACCTCCGCGCTGGACGTCACCGTCCAGGCGCAAATTCTGGCACTGCTTCAGCAGCTGCAGCAGCAGCTGGGATTAACCTACCTGTTCATCACGCACGATCTCTCTACCGTTCGCCGGATCGCCCACAGCGTCACGGTGCTGCGCAGCGGTCAGGTGGTCGAACACGGTGACGTCGAGACCTTATTCACGTCACCACAGAACGACTATACCCGCGAGCTGATTGCCGCCATTCCCCATTTTTCACCCGCTAAGGAGGAGTTCGCATGACGCGAAAACGCCTGGGATTTTTCACCCGCCTGCTTGACGACGCCACGCCGAAAGAGCGCTATCGACTGGCTACAGAACAGATCCGCCACGCTGAACGCCACGGTTTTGACAGCGCCTGGATTGCGCAGCACCACTTCCATGAGAATGAAGGCGGCCTGCCATCGCCGCTGTTGTTTCTGGCCCACGTTGCGGCGTATACCGAAACCATTCGGCTGGGCACGGCCATCATCACCCTTCCGATGGAAAACCCGCTGCGCGTGGCGGAAGATGCGGCGGTGCTGGATTTACTCGCCGATGGACGTATCGAAGTCGGCTTTGGTTCGGGCGGCACGCCGACCTCTTTCCTGCCGTTCGGACTGACGTTTGAACAGCGCGGCGCGGCCTTTGCCGACCATTTACATTTGATCCAGAGCGCCTGGCGCGGGGATTCGCTTACCCATCCGGATAACCACCTCTACCCGCCAGCGCCACAGCTGGCTGACAGGATCTGGATTGCCACCTTTTCCGTCGACGGCGCCGTTCGCGCCGCGCGGGCCGGACACGGTTTGATGCTCTCCCGCACGCAGCCGCGTCCGGCAGACCAGTTGGATCTCACGCTCGACGCGATCCAGAACCCGATTGTGGATGCCTACCTTGAGGCTCTGCCTGCCGGTATCGCACCGCGTATTCTGGCCTCCCGTACGGCATTCGTCGCCGACAGCGATGACTATGCGCTGAAGGTTGCGACGCCGGGTCTCACCAGACAGGCCCAGCAGCATCGCGCTGCCGGACACGCGGTTAAAGGTGACACCGTCACCGATTTTCGTCGCCAGTTCGACGCCCACATCGGTTCGCCCGAGACGGTGCTGCGTTCGCTGCAGGCCGATTCCGTTCTCCGGCGCGCCACGGACATCTCATTCCAGGTCCATTCGGTCGAGCCCACCCATCGAGACACGCTGCGCTCCATCGAACTGATCGCCGAACATATTGCCCCCCACATCCTTTGAGGAGACACCTATGTCATTAAGTCACGACATTCTCGCCGAGCTGGCGGAAATCAAACCCGGTTCCCCTCTGGCAGAGGCGCGCGCCACGCGGGACGCCGCCACGCGCCACGCCCAGGGCAGCTACGAAATCTTATTTACCCAGCAGGATAGCGATTTTGCGCTGGACGAGCGCTTCGCCGTCGCGGCAAAAGTTGCCAGGTGGCACAACGCGGAGGCGCTGGCCGCGCACTATGCGGGATTTGGCCTGGCAGACCCGACCTCAGACCGTCTGACCCCGGCGCTGAATTTCGCGCGCCTGCTGACCTTCTCCCCCGTCGAAGCCACGCCGACATCGTTAAGGGCGCTGACCCAGGCGGGTTGGAGCAAGGAAGGCATCGTGACGCTGGCGCAGCTTATCGCCTTTGTCAGCTTCCAGAGCCGACTGATTGCCGGGCTGCGGCTGCTGAACGACAGGCCCGTCGCCACAAGCGATGCGCCGGTGGCGGCGGGCGTCTGGCACACGACCGCCACCACGGCCACCGGAAAGGCGGCTCCCGTCGCCTTCACCCAGCAGGAGCTGGGCTGGGAGCCGTGGATCGCCGCCAAACCGCTGGCGGATTTTCGTGATGACGAGGTTGCGATCCTGGCGAAGTTTGGCCACACCGATTCCGACTATTTCCGCCTGCTGGGGCGCAACCTGCCGGTGCTTGAACAGCGCACGCTAACGGATAAAGGGATTTTTTATACGCCGGGGGGGTTGCCGCGCGCCGAGCGCGAGCTGGCGGCAACGGTCGCCAGTAAAATCAACGGCTGCATTTACTGCGCATCTGTCCATGCGCGGAAAGCCAGCCAGCTGTCTAAGGATGACGCGGCGGTAGAGGCCCTGCTGGCCGTGCGTCCGGGACAGTCCCTGAGCGAGGGGCAGTCTGCGCGCTGGCAGGCGGAGATTAATTTTGCGGCAGCGCTGTCGGTTACGCCGCCGGCCGCCACGCCGCTGCACCTTGCCGCGCTGGAAAAAGAGGGGCTGGACACCTTAGCCCAGCTTGATCTGGTGCAGTCCGCCGCGTTCTTCGCCTGGGCCAACCGCCTGATGCTGACCCTGGGCGAGCCCTGGCTTGCCTGACTTCCATCAGGCTAGCGCGCGAGCGTTAGCCTGAGCCTGCCTGGCCCGCAGGTAACCGTAGATCAGTAATGCACTCATGGCCGAGAACGAGAGTAACGCCGCAGGCAGCGTGACGTAGCGCCAGCTAAAGCCGAGGGTAATCATCATCCCGCCAAAGTACGCCCCGATCGCGCTGCCGAGATTAAACGCCATCTGCCCTCCGGCCGCCCCCAGCATCTCGCCGCCCTTCGCATTTTGCAGAAGCAAAATTTGCAGCGGTGCAGAGAGCGCGAACAGCCCGGCGCAGCAGATAAAGCCCATCACCAGCGAGGCCGTTTTCAGTTCGCCCAGGGCGAAAAGCAGCAGCAGCGAGGCGACAATCACCATGTCGGTAGTCGCCGCAATGCGCAGCGGGCTAAAGCGCCCCGAGAGATTGCCGCTCAGCAGATTGCCCAACACCATGCCAAGGCCCATCAGCATCATGATGATCGTCATCATGCCTTCGGAAAAGCCAGAAACGTTGACCATAAACGGCTTAACGAAGCTGAACCACGCGAACACACCGGCGTTACCAAACATGGTGGCGGCAAAAATCAGCCAGGGCTCCGGTTTCTTCAGGAACTGGAACTGCTCGGTCAGTTTAATTTCTGATTTGTCATGGATGTCCGGCACCCAGATCAGCACCGAGAGGATCACCAGCGCATCGAACAGGGCTATCAGGAAAAAGGTATAACGCCAGCTGAACTGGTGCCCCAGGCAGGTGCCGAGCGGCACACCCACCAGGTTGGCGACGGTCATTCCGGCGATCATCCCGGCCACCGCGACCGTCACCTTTCCCGGTGGCGCAATTTTGGAGAGGATTATCGCCCCGACGCCGAAAATGGCGCCGTGCGGAAAACCGGAAATCAGCCGCCCCAGCGCCAGCCAGAAATATGACGTAGAAAACGTAAACAGGGCATTGCCAACAGCGCACATCGCCACCAGAAACAACAGCGTGGTTTTTAACGAGAACTTGCCTGAGAAGAGCGCCACAATCGGGGCGCCAATCACCACGCCGAAGGCATAAAACGAGATCATATTCCCGGCGGAGGGAATCGAAATACCGGTGTCATGCGCCAGCTCGGTTAACACGCCCATGATGCCAAATTCAGCCATGCCCAGGCCAAATGTGCCAAGCGCCAACGAAAATATTGTCTTTTTCATACCTCAACCACGGGTTAATCACTCGCAGCGGGCATTATTGAATAATCTTGTATGGTGAGCCAGTTCAAATCAGATGGCTGACAGGTTAATCCATTAATTCAGGTGGATTACACTTCATAGTGCGGCCTCGCTTTTTCCGCACCGGACAACCTGAGGATGACAATCATGGGAAGCAAAAAGAAAACCCCTGTCGCTGTTGATGTCGTATCGAATGCACCGCTTAAGACCAAAGAGTATGAAAAAGAGCTCCGCCGCCTGCACGTCGAACTGGTTAAGCTCCAGCAGTGGGTCGTCGCCAAAGGGTTAAAAGTGTGTATTGTTTTTGAAGGACGCGATGGTGCTGGCAAAGGCGGCACCATTAAAGCGATCACCGAGCGCGTCAGCCCGCGCGTGTTTCGCGTTGTTGCGCTCCCTGCCCCAACGGAAAAAGAAAAAAGCCAGCTCTACTTCCAGCGCTATGTGCCCCACCTGCCTTCGGCGGGTGAAATCGTGATCTTCGATCGCAGCTGGTATAACCGCGCGGGCGTGGAACGAGTGATGGGGTTCTGCACGGAAGAACAGGCGGAGAAATTTTTAGACGGCGCGCCGGTCATGGAAAAAGCGATGGTCGATGCCGGGATTATCCTGCTGAAGTACTGGCTGGAGGTGACGCCGAAAGAGCAGGAGCGCCGCCTGCGCGACCGTATTAACGATGGGCGTAAGATCTGGAAGCTGTCGCCGATGGATATTAAATCCTTTAACCTCTGGGATGAGTATACCCTTGCGCGCGACGCCATGTTTGAAGCCACCGATACCGCCTGGGCGCCGTGGTTTGTGGCGCGTTCAGAGGATAAAAAACGCGTGCGCCTGAATATTATTTCGCATCTGCTTTCGCAGATCCCGTATAAAGAAATTCACGTCGACAAGGTGGATTTACCGAAGCGCAAAATCGGCAAGGTCAAACCCACGAAATACCCGTTCCGGTATGTGGAAGAGCGGTTCTGATTTGAAGAGTAGGCCCGCGCAAGCGCAGCGCCGCCGGGCAAAGCCGACGGCGCAGGTTTTACTTCATCCCTTCCGTACTTTCCTGTTTTGCTTCCAGTCGCTCCACGTCACGATACCAGCGCGGGTGGTGTTTCTGCGCCCAGCGGCGGCTCACCTTCCCTTCAATCATGCCTTTAATCGATCCTTTCACCCAGAACGCCATATACATATGGATCAGGATGGCGTGAATCAGAATGATGGCCGACGTCGCGTGGATCAGCAGCGCGTAGCGAATCACCTGTATCGGGAAGTAGTGTGCAAAATACGGACGCCAGATCATCACCCCGGTCACCAGCAGCACAAAAATCATGCTCATGATGGTCCAGAACATCATCTTCTGCCCGGCGTTGTATTTCCCCACCTTCGCGACTTTGTGCTCGTTACCCTTCAGGACTTCAACGATCCCTTTCACCCACGGGATATCCTGCTTGTCGGGAATATTGTGATGGACGAAGCGCACGAACATAAACATCAGCACCACGAAAATCAGCACGCCGAAGAACGGGTGCAGAATGCGCCCCATCTGCGGCGTACCGAAGGTTTCGGTCAGCCACTGCAGCGTCGGGAAGAAGAACGAAATTCCCGATACCGCCACCAGGAAGAAGCAGATCACTACCGTCCAGTGACAGGCGCGATCGACAAATTTGGTGCGCACTATCATTTTCGACTTACTCATGATGCTCCTCCTCGTCGTCATCCACCTCTTTGTTTGGCCCGATACCGATGTAGTGATAAATCAGCCCGGCAAAGGTGGTGATAAAGCCCGCCGCGGAGAGCGGCTTGAGCGCCCCTTTCCACAGGTTGATGGAAGTATCGATCGCCGGATCCTTCGGCAGATTGTGGTACAGCTCCGGCTGGTCGCTATGGTGCAGCACATACATCACGTGCGTACCGCCCACGCCCTGCGGGTTGTAAACGCCCGCTTTGTCGTAGCCCCGCGCTTTGAGCTTATCGACGCGTTCCTGCGCCACGTCCAGCATCTCTTTTTTGGTGCCGAAGTGAATGGCGCCGGTTGGACAGGTCTTCACGCAGGCAGGCTCCTGCCCGACGCTGACGCGGTCCACGCACAGGGTGCATTTGTATACCCGGTTATCCTCTTTATTGAGGCGCGGGATATTAAACGGACAGCCCGCGATGCAGTACCCGCAGCCGATGCAGTTGTCCTGCTGGAAATCGACGATCCCGTTGGCATACTGAATAATTGCCCCGGCAGACGGGCACGCCTTCAGGCAGCCCGGATCTTCACAGTGCATGCAGCCGTCTTTGCGGATGAGCCACTCCAGCCTGCCGTTCTGGTCGGTTTCGCTAAAGCGCATCACCGTCCAGGACTTGGCGCTCAGATCCGCCGGATTGTCGTACACCCCAACGCAGTGCCCCACCTCGTCGCGAATATCGTTCCACTCCGAACAGGCCACCTGACAGGCCTTACAGCCCACGCAGGAGGAGACGTCGATAAGCTTGGCGACCTCTGCCTTGTAGTCCCGTGCGCGAGGCGCGGGCGTTATCGGGTTGGTCGCGGAGCGTTTAATAATGTCTTGTGTTTCCATCGCCATTTAATCGCTCCTTACGCTTTCTCGATGTTGACCAGAAACGCTTTATACTCCGGCGTTTGCGAGTTGGAATCGCCGACGTTTGGCGTCAGGGTATTGGCGATGTAGCCTTTCTGCGCCACCCCTTCAAAGCCCCAGTGCAACGGGATACCGACGGTTTCCACCCGCTGGCCGTGCACGTTCAGCGACTGCAGGCGGCGGGTGACCACCGCCACCGCGCGGATAAAGCCGCGCTTGCTGCTCACCTTCACGCGGTCGCCGTTGGCAATGCCCTTCGCTTTAGCCAGCGTTTCGCTTATCTCCACAAACTGTTCCGGCTGCGCGATGGCGTTAAGCCGCGCGTGCTTGGTCCAGGTATGGAAATGCTCGGTCAGGCGGTAGGTCGTCCCTACGTACGGGAACTTGTCCTTTTTGCCCAGGCGCAGCACGTCCTCTTCGTAGATCCGAACCACCGGGCTGGAGACCACGTTCGGGTGCAGCGGGTTGGTGCCGAGCGGCGTTTCCATCGGCTCGTAGTGTTCCGGGAACGGCCCTTCCGCCAGCTTGTTGAGGGCAAACAGGCGCCCCAGCCCTTCCGGCTGCATGATAAACGGCCCGGTGTTGCTGCCCGGCGCGGCGGTGCTGTAGTCCGGGATGTCGTTCCCCGTCCACTTCGTCCCGTTCCACTGGATCAGCATGCGCTTCGGATCCCACGGCTTGCCGTTCACGTCGGCGGACGCACGGTTGTACAGCACGCGACGGTTCAGCGGCCATGCCCAAGCCCAGCCCAGCGTGTTGCCCAGGCCTGACGGGTCAGCGTTGTCGCGGTTGGCCATCTGGTTACCCTGCTCCGTCCAGCTGCCGGTGTAGATCCAGCAGGATGATGCCGTGGTACCGTCGTCACGCAGCAGCGCGAAGCTGTTCAGCAGCTGGCCTTTCTTCGCCACCAGATTGCCGTTCGCGTCATACAGATCCGCCAGCGCCACGCCGTTGTTCTCTTTCGCGACCTCTTCGGATTCAGGACGATCCGGCTGCTTGTAGTGCCAGCTCATCTTCAGCAGCGGCTCAGCGCCTTTGCCGCCTTCGGTGCGGTACATTTCGCGCAGGCGGTGGTAAATCCCGGCCAGGATCTCGCCGTCGTTACGCGCTTCGCCCGGGGCGTCCTGGCCTTTCCAGTGCCACTGCAGCCAGCGGCCGGAGTTGGCAATAGAGCCGTCCTCTTCCGCAAAGCAGGTGGACGGCAGGCGGAACACTTCGGTCTGAATCGAGGCCGGATCGACATCGTTCGACTCCCCGTGGTTCTGCCAGAAGGTGGAGGTCTCGGTCACCAGCGGATCGATAACCACCATGTACTTCAGCTTGCTCAGGCTGCGAACGACTTTGTTTTTGTCCGGGAAGGAGGCCACCGGGTTGAAGCCCTGGCAGATATACCCCGTGACGTCGCCCTTATCCATCATGTTGAAATACTTGATGACGTCATAAGCCTGATCCCACTTCGGCAGCCACTCAAAGCCCCAGTCGTTCTCTTTCTGCGCCGCATCGCCGTAGAAGGATCTCATCAGGCTGACGTAGAACTTCGGATAATTGCTCCAGTAGTTCACCTGATCCGGCAGCGTCGCTTTTGGCGTGTTCGCCGCCAGATAGCTTTGCAAATCTGTCTGTTTTTCAGACGGCAGCGTCAGATAGCCCGGCAGGCTGGTGGAGAGCAGACCGAGATCGGTCAGGCCCTGAATGTTTGAGTGGCCGCGCAGCGCGTTCACGCCGCCGCCTGCCATCCCCATGTTGCCGAGCAGCAGCTGGATCATCGCCATGGTGCGGATGTTCTGCGCGCCCACGGTGTGCTGCGTCCAGCCCAGCGCGTACAGGAACGTGGTGGTTCTGTCGGCGGCGCTGGTGGAAGCCAGCACTTCACACACCTTCAGGAAGTCTGCTTTCGGCGTGCCGCAGATGTTCTCCACGACGTCCGGCGTATAGCGGGAGACGTGCTGCTTCAGCAGGTTCCACACGCAGCGCGGATGCGTGAGCGTTTCATCGCGCATCGCATACCCGTTTTCATCGAACTGATAGTTCCAGGACGTTTTATCGTATTGACGTTTTTCGGCGTCATAGCCGCTAAACAGCCCGTCTTCGAAGGCAAAATCATCCCGCACCAGCAGGTTCGCGTTGGTGTAGTGCTTAACGTAGTCCGCGTTGATTTTGTTGTTTTCGATCAGGTACAGCAGCACGCCGGACAGGAACGTAATGTCCGTACCGGAGCGGATCGGCGCATAGATATCGGCCACCGATGCCGTACGCGTAAAGCGCGGATCGACGACGATAAGCGTCGCATCGTTGTTGTTTTTCGCTTCCATCGCCCAGCGGAACCCCACCGGATGGGCTTCAGCGGCGTTACCGCCCATCACCACCACGACGTTCGCGTTTTTGATATCAACCCAGTGGTTGGTCATCGCACCGCGACCAAATGTTGGAGCAAGACTTGCTACCGTTGGTCCGTGTCAGACGCGCGCCTGGTTGTCTACCGCCAGCATGCCGAGCGAGCGCACAAATTTTTGCGTCAGCATGCCGGTTTCATTACTGGCCGCCGAGGCGCATAGCATGCCGGTGGAAAGCCAGCGGTTGACCGTCACGCCCTGCGCGTTCTTTTCAATAAAGTTGGCGTCGCGGTCGGCTTTCATCAATTTCGCAATACGGGAGAAGGCCTCATCCCAGGAGATACGCTGCCATTTGTCGGAGCCCGGCGCGCGGTATTCGGGGTAGCGCAGGCGGTTTTCGCTGTGGACGTAGTCCAGCAGCCCCGCCCCTTTCGGGCATAACGCCCCGCGGCTCACCGGATGATCCGGATCCCCTTCAATGTGATAAATCGCTTCTCTGGCGTTCTTCGCGCCATCGCCCAGGCTATACATTAAAAGCCCACAACCCACGGAGCAGTATGTGCAGGTGTTACGGATCTCTTTGGCGCGCAGCAGTTTATAGTTGCGTGCCTGAGCCAGCGCCATTTTGGGAGCAAATCCCAGCATTGCGGCTGTTGTTCCGGCCATACCGCCCGCGCAGATTTTAAAAAATTGTCTGCGGCTGACGTCCATTGCTGTCCTCGTTATCTGAAAAGACTTCGCGCCGCAAACTAACAGCAAAGCCCCTGATTTTTTTGCGTCAAATCAAGGTCATCAGCCTTCCCCCCCTTAATAGTCACCTCCGCAACGTTTCATTACCCCTTTTTGATTAACGGCTTAAGAGAATAATTCACGACAGCGACAGGCGTAATGCGATACATTTTTCCTTTAGTTTTTATTGCGATGGCGAAGTAATGGACAGAAAGAGAGCAACGCTTATTGGGCTGGCGGCAATACTGCTATGGAGCACCATGGTCGGCCTTATTCGCAGCGTGAGTGAGGGATTGGGCCCTGTTGGCGGTGCCGCGATGATTTACACCCTCAGCGGATTACTGTGTCTGGTGACGGTAGGATTTCCTGATATCCGACGGTTTTCTCCCCGCTATCTTATTGCCGGCAGCGTTTTATTTGTCAGTTACGAAATATGTCTGGCGCTGTCGCTGGGCTATGCCGCAACGCGATCGCAGGCGATTGAAGTGGGCATGGTCAATTACCTTTGGCCGAGCCTGACGATCGTATTTGCGATTTTGTTCAACGGGCAAAAGTCTACCCTGTGGGTGATCCCCGGCTTGCTCATTTCGCTGCTGGGCGTGTGCTGGGTATTGGGCGGCGAAGAAGGATTACACCTTGAGGAAATAACCCGGAATGTCGTTTCCAGCCCTCTGAGCTATGCGCTGGCGTTTGCCGGGGCCTTTATCTGGGCCGCCTATTGCACCGTCACCAGCAAATTTGCGAAAGGGCAAAACGGCATCACCCTGTTTGTTTTGCTGACCGCGCTGAGTCTGTGGGTGAAATATGCCCTGAGCGATCAGCCCGACATGGTGTTCACGCTTCCGGTAGTAGTGAAGCTGGTTATGTGCGGTATCGCGCTTGGGTTTGGTTACGCCGCCTGGAATATTGGCATCCTGCACGGTAACGTCACGGTTCTGGCTGCCGTATCCTATTTTACCCCCGTGCTTTCTGCCGCGCTTGCCGCCGCGGTGCTAAGCTCCCCCCTGTCATTCTCGTTCTGGCAAGGCGCGCTGATGGTCTGCGCCGGGTCGTTGCTCTGCTGGTACGCCACACGAAAATAACGCTGCTCGACTGGCCGGGGGAATTTCAACCCGGCAACATAATTAACATAAATTTAAAATGTGATCAGACATCAGAATATTTATCATGATAATAGAGCATCTGTTTAAGTTCGGTTTATATTGAACGCCTTCTGTAAAGCCACCTGAAGCGAGTTGACACAAACTGACAACCCAATGAAATTAGTGAGTAATGAATATTAACGCTCAGGATAGCATGGCGTGCAATAATTCAGCTCTGACAGTTTTATGATAATATGCGGAATAGACGCTGAAAAATTAAATAACCCATTGTTTTTAAAGAAAAGCAGCAATACCACTCTCATTAAACCCTCGGAAATTGCGAAATTTAACGCGATAAACAAAAACCATCAGAAATTATAGTAAAAGCAATAATCCCACTGACTAAATAACTATTAATCGTATAAATTCCGACCACATTGTTTGAATAATCGCCTTCTCAGACGATCGAGATCACACTAATTGAAATTATCTCTAATATTTTGAAACTTATTATTGAAATAAGACTACGAGATTTTTAAGAATAGCATGCCATTGACGAACAGCCTCGTTTAGAAATCGTTCAAAGTGGTTCAGGAAATACCGAAAAAAATTATAAGGAACATTTAAGATGAAACTTAAATTAGTTGCAGTGGCAGTCACTTCCATGCTGGCAGCAGGCGTTGTTAACGCTGCCGAAATTTACAACAAAGACGGTAACAAACTGGATCTGTACGGTAAAGTGACAGGTCTGCACTATTTCTCTGATGATGCTGGCGCAGATGGCGATAAAACCTACATGCGTATCGGCTTCAAGGGTGAAACCCAGGTTAACGATCAGCTGTCCGGTTACGGCCAGTGGGAATACCAGATTCAGGGCAACAAGGACGAAGGCGACAACCAGTCCTGGACTCGTGTGGCGTTTGCAGGTCTGAAGTTCGCGGAAGCAGGTTCATTCGATTACGGTCGTAACTACGGCGTGATTTACGACGTGACCTCCTGGACTGACGTTCTGCCAGAATTCGGCGGTGACACCTACGGTGCCGACAACTTCCTGCAGTCTCGTGCTAACGGCGTGGCAACCTACCGTAACCAGGACTTCTTCGGTCTGGTTGACGGCCTGAACTTTGCTCTGCAGTATCAGGGTAAAAACGGCAGCGTAAGTGGTGAAAACACCAGCGGTCGCAGCCTGCTGAACCAGAACGGTGACGGCTATGGCGCATCCCTGACTTACGATCTGGGCGAAGGCTTCAGCGTAGGTGGTGCAATGTCCTCTTCCCGTCGTACCGCTGACCAGAATGCGGCTGGCGTATACGGTGAAGGCGACCGCGCAGAAGTGTACAGCGGCGGTGTGAAATACGACGCGAACAACATTTACCTCGCGGCGCAATACTCTCAGACCTACAATGCAACCCGTTTCGGTACCTCTAACAACAAGCGTACCGACATTTACGGCTTTGCAAATAAGGCGCAAAACTTCGAAGTTGTGGCCCAGTATCAGTTCGACTTTGGCCTGCGTCCGTCTATCGCTTACCTGCAGTCTAAAGGCAAAGACATCGAAAACTTCGGCGACCAGGATCTGGTGAAATACATCGATGTTGGCACGACCTATTATTTTAACAAAAACATGTCCACCTACGTGGATTACAAAATCAACCTGCTCGATGACAACACGTTCACTCGCCAGGCAGGCATCGGTACCGACAACATCGTAGCGCTGGGTCTGACCTACCAGTTCTAAATCTTGTCTCTCCTAAAGCCAGCTGAACAGCTGGCTTTTTTATCGCCCTCTTTTACCCGCCAGACGACTCCCCGCCCGCTGCCCGCCGCAGCCAGTTTTGCAGCAGCTTGCCGTCCTCGGTCATCTCTGAATCTGAGCGCACGCAGAGGTAGTAGTCGCGTCCGTCATCAATCGGTAGGTCAAAGATCTTCACCAGCTCGCCGCTCTCAAGATACGGCGCAATCAGCGGCTCCCGCATCAGCGCACACCCTAGACCCGCCTGTACGCCCGCCAGCGTCAGCAGACCGTCCTCAAACATTGGACCACTGCGGCGAACGGGACGCTTCACCCCCTGCTGTACAAACCACTGCGCCCACGTCGTGCGCTCCTCATCGTGCAGCAGCGGCATCTGCAGCAGTTGCTCAGGCGTGTCGATATGGCCGTGAATACGCAAAAACGCGCGGCTGCACACCGGCACCATCTGTCCGGAAATCAGCTTTTCACTCTGATAGCCCGCCCACTGGCCGTTGCCAAAACGAATCGACATATCCGACGCGTCGCTCAGATAGTTACGATGGTTGGCATACACCACGTTAATCTCGGTCTGCGGGTTGGCGCGCATAAACGCAGGCAAGCGCGGGATAAACCACCCCATACCAAAAAGCGGGATCAGGCTGATGGTGACCTGACGCGTTTGCGCCTGCTCCGCCAGATGCTCCGTCGCCTGGCGCAGCACGTTAAACGCCGCACGGATCGAGCGGTAATATTCCCGCCCGTGCTGGCTCAGCACCAGCCTGCGCCCCTGACGCTCCGTCAGCGGCATTTGCAGGTACCCTTCGAGCACCCTGAGCTGATGGCTGACGGCCGACGGAGAAATGTCCAGCTCCTGCGCGGCCAGCGTGACGCTGCCCAGCCGGGCGATGGCCTCAAAGGCACGCACAGCCCGAAGCGGCGGATCGTTTGCAAGGCGACTTTCTGCATACGCAGGCAGGCCAACCAATTGTTCTGTTTTATTCATATGTTGATTTCTTTAGGCTTTTCACCCAAAAACAGGTCTTCATTATATTTATATAAATCATAAAGATAGAACAATATCTATTTATCATAAGAAATAATAGATGCGTATTTTACAATTTAATTCATTTATTGGATGGTAGCCGCAGAACGGGCACTTTGCGGGTACAGACGTTGGATACACTCATACAACAACTGATCAACGGTGTGATGCTGGGAAGCATCTACGCGCTGATCGCGCTGGGCTATACCATGGTGTATGGCATTTTGCGCATTATTAACTTTGCTCACGGCGATATTCTGATGGTCGGCGCGCTCACCACGCTCTCCGCCAGTAACGCCCTGAATACCACTTTTCCGCATATGCCGCAGCTGTTGCAGCTCGGCGTTGCCCTGATGATTGCCATGGCCGTCTGCGCCCTGCTGGCGATGGCCGTGGAACGCTTTGCCTACCGTCGACTGCGCAACGCGCCGCGCCTCGCGCCGCTGATCTCGGGTATCGGCGTTTCGGTCCTGCTGCAAACCGTGGCGATGATTATCTGGACGCGCAACCCGCTGATGTTCCCGCAGATCCTGCCGATGGACCCTATCGGCGTCACGTCCGGCAGCGAAGCGCATCCTCCTGCCATCGTCACCGTCACCGGTATCGTCACCGTTGTCCTGGCGCTGGCGGTGATGACCGGGCTCTGGCTGCTGGTGGAATACACCCGTCTGGGGCGCGGCATGCGCGCCGTGGCGGAAAACCCGCGCGTGGCCACGCTGATGGGGGTTAACCCAAACGCCATCATCACCCTGACGTTTGCGATTGGCGGGGCGTTTGCCGCGCTGGCAGGCGTGATGATGGCCAGCAATTACGGTAACGCCAGCTTCTCGATGGGCTTTTTGCCCGGGATAAAAGCCTTTACCGCCGCCGTGCTGGGGGGCATTGGTAACATTCGTGGCGCCATGATTGGCGGCATCCTGCTCGGCATTATCGAAGCGCTGGGCGCAGGCTACCTGGGTGAACTGACCCACGGCGTATTTGGCAGCAACTATCAGGATGTCTTTGCCTTTATGGTGCTGATCCTGGTGCTGGTCTTCCGTCCGGCTGGCCTGCTGGGCGAGCGCGTGGCGAACAGGGCGTAAGGAATTCCATGACAACACTTCAACTCCAGACCCCGGCGACGACGCGCAAATTCTGGTCAGGCATGAGCCTGTTCTGCCTCGCGCTGCTGATTGCGCCCGTGGTGGCCACGCAGCTTGGCGGCAACTACTGGGTGCGCGTCATCGACTTCGCCCTGCTCTACATCATGCTGGCGCTCGGGCTTAACATTGTGGTGGGCTATACCGGCCTGCTGGACATGGGCTTTATCGCCTTTTACGCGGTCGGCGCCTACCTCGCGGCACTGATGGCTTCCCCGCACCTGCTGGAGGTGTTCCCGATCCTCGGCGTCTGGTTCCCGGAGGGGCTGCATACCTCGTATCTGCTCATTATTCCGCTGGCCGCCCTCGTCGCGGCCGTCTGCGGGATTTTACTCGGTGCTCCTACGCTCAAGCTGCGCGGGGACTACCTGGCGATAGTGACCCTCGGCTTTGGCGAAATTATCCGCATCCTGATGCGTAACCTCGACCGTCCGGTAAACATTACCAACGGCGCAAAGGGCATTACCGGGGTGGATACGCTGAACCTGTTCGGCCTGAAGTTCAGCGGCGTATACCACTGGTTTGGTTTCAAAGTGCCTGCCCTGTGGCTGTGGTACTACCTGCTGATGCTGGTCATTGTGGCGATTATTTTTGTCTGCCTGCGCCTGCAGCATTCCCGCATTGGTCGCGCCTGGCACGCCATCCGCGAGGATGAAGATGTGGCGCGCGCGATGGGCATCAACGTGCGTAACTATAAGCTGCTCGCCTTTGCGATGGGCGCCTCCTTTGGCGGCGTGGCGGGTGCGCTTTTCGGCGCGTTTCAGGGCTTTGTCTCCCCGGAATCCTTCACGTTACAGGAATCGATTGCCGTACTGGCGATGGTGGTGCTGGGCGGCATGGGGCACATTCCGGGCGTGATCCTGGGCGCGGTACTGCTTACCGCCCTGCCGGAACTGCTGCGCAGCCAGGCAGCGCCGGTGCAGCAGGCGCTGTTCGGTACGGTGCTGATTGACCCGGAAGTGCTGCGTCAGCTGTTTTACGGTCTGGCACTGGTACTGGTCATGCTGGTACGCCCGTCCGGGATCTGGCCGGTACGCCACAAGGAGGCGAAGGCATGAGCCTGTTAACCGTACGCAACATGACAAAACGCTTCGGTGGGCTGACTGCTGTAGATGACGTTTCGATAACCGTGAACAGAGGCGAGATCTACGGGCTGATCGGCCCCAACGGCGCAGGAAAAACCACCTGCTTTAACCTCATCACTGGCCTTTATCCGGCGGACAGCGGCGAGTTTTCGATAGCGGATAAGCCCTATTTCCCAAAACACATAGAGAAAGTGACCGCCGCCGGGATTGCCCGCACCTTCCAGAACGTGCGCCTCTTCAACGAGATGTCGGTACTGGAAAACGTGATGGTGGGCCGCCACGTACGCACCCGTAACGGCCTGTGGGCCGCGCTGAGCCGCCACAAACGCGCCCGCGAGGAAGAGAAGCAGACCCGCGAACTGGCCTGGCACTGGCTGGACTATACCGGCATTGCGCAGTTCGCCCACTATCGCGCCTGCGATCTGGCCTATGGTCATCAGCGTCGGCTTGAAATCGCCCGCGCGCTGGCAACGGATCCGCTGCTGCTGGCGCTGGATGAACCCGCTGCCGGGATGAACGCGGCGGAAAAAGTGGCGCTCGGCGAGCTGCTCATCCGCATTCGCGATGACGGCAAAACCCTGCTGATGATTGAGCATGACGTCAAGCTGGTGATGGGCATCTGCGACCGCCTGACGGTGCTTGATTACGGCAAAACGCTCGCCAGCGGCACGCCGGAAAGCGTGCGGCGCGACCCGGCAGTGGTCGCCGCCTGGCTTGGAGGTCACGCCCATGTCTGAATTACTGAAGGTGGAACGTCTGGACGTGCATTACGGCGGCATTCAGGGCGTACGCGATGTCTCCTTTACCCTGCGCGAGGGCGAACAGGCTACGCTGATCGGCGCGAACGGCGCGGGGAAAAGCTCCACCGTGCGCGCCATTACCGGGCTGGAAAGCTTTAGCGGCAGCATTGACTTCAACGGTAAAGCGGTACGTAAACAGAGCCCGGAGACCCTGCTTCGCGACGGGCTGGTGATGGTCCCGGAGGGCCGCGGGATCTTCTCCCGCATGACGGTGCTGGAAAACCTGCAGATGGGCGCCTGGCTCAGGCGTGACACTGTCACCGTCAGGCGCGAGATGAACGAAATTTTCGAGCGCTTCCCGCGTCTGGGCGAACGCCAGCATCAGCTTGCCGGGCTGCTGTCCGGCGGCGAGCAACAGCTGCTGGCCCTTAACCGCGCCCTGCTCAGCCGCCCGCGCCTGCTGATCCTCGACGAGCCGTCAATGGGCCTTGCCCCGAAGATGGTCGAGAACATTTTTGCCGTTATTGCCGGGCTGCGCGAGCGCGGCGTCGCCCTGCTGCTTATCGAACAAAACGCCCGGCTCGCGCTGGAGGTGACCGACAGCGCGTGGGTGATGGACAGCGGCAGCATTGTTCATCATGGCGAATCGACAGCGCTGCTCAACGACGACCAGATTGCACAGATTTATTTGGGTGAAATGCCCGTTTAAACACACCAGCCAACATCAGGGAAATACAATGAAAACAGTAAAAATCAGTGCGCTCAGCGCCGCTATTCTGCTCGGTGGTTTTGCCTCAACGTCCGCGTGGGCCGCCGACGGTGAAACCGTGGTCATCGGACTAGCAGGCCCGCTGACCGGCCCGTCTGCCCGTATCGGGAAAGATCTGGAGAACGGCGCGCAGCTGGCTATCGATGACATCAACAAGCAGCACCCGACCATCGGCGGCAAAGCGGTGACCTTCAAACTGCAGTCCGAAGACGATCAGTCCGACCCGCGCACTGCCGTAGCCGTCGCGCAGCGTCTGGTGGATAGCGGCGTGGCAGGCGTGGTCGGCCACTGGAACACCGGCACCAGCATTCCAGCAGCCCGCATTTATCACGATGCGGGTATTGCCCAGGTGGCGCCGGTCGCAACCGGTCATGCCTATACCCAGCAGGGTTTTGACACCAGCTTCCGCGTGATGGGCCACGACGATGACGGCGGTCAGCTCGCCGGTCAGTACGCGGTTAACACCCTGAAAGCCAAACGCATTGCGGTGATCGACGACCGTACCGCCTTCGGTCAGGGTCTGGCAGACCAGTTTATAAAATCGCTGGAAGCCCAGGGCGTGAAAATTGTCGATCGTCAGTACGTGGATGACAAAACGGTCGATTTCAGCGCCGTACTGACCGCCATCCGCAGTAAAAACGCCGATGTGATCTTCTTCGGCGGCGTCGACAGCCAGGCCGCACCGCTGGCGCGCCGCATCAAACAGCTGGGCATGAACGCCACGCTGATGGGCGCAGGCGGATTCGTCAGCCAGACGTTCCTCAAGCTGGCGCAGAAAGAAGGCGAAGGCGTTGTGGCGCTGGAGCCGGGTCTGCCCGTTGATCAGATGCCGGGTGGTAAAGCGTTCGAGCAGGCGTACCAGTCCCGCTACCACACCCATATCGAACTGCACGCCCCGTTCGCCTATGACGCCACCCGCGTGCTGGTGGCGGCGATGGAAAAAGCAGACTCCGTTGAGCCGTCCGACTATCTGCCCGCCCTGCGCGCCATCAGCTACTCCGGCGTCACCGGACAGATCGCGTTTGATAAAGAGGGCAACCTGAAATCGCCGTCGTTCACGGTCTATAAGGTTGTCGACGGCAAATGGCAGCCGCAGACCGTGCTGGGCGGCGCAAAAGCGAAGTAACGCAGCGAGGCAATGTGATGAGTGATAATAACGAGCTGGGCATTCTCGCCCGCCGCAAAATTGAAGCCGAAATTATTAAGCCAATTTATGAAATCCTGGTGCGCGAGATAGGGAAAGCCCGCGCCCAGGCGGTGATTGGTGAGGCCATTGAGCAAGCCGCGATTGATGCTGGCAAAGCGTTTGCCAGCAAAGAACCCAACGGCGCGAACATCAAGAGCTTTATCGCCCTGCAGTATCTGTGGGAGAAAGATAACGCCCTGGAGGTGAAGGTGATTGACGCCGACGACCAGCAGTACAACTACAACGTGACCCGCTGTCGCTACGCGGAGATGTACCACGAGATGGGGCTGGGCGAAATTGGTCACCTGCTCTCCTGCGCGCGCGATGAAAAATTCATCGTGGGCTATGCGCCCGACGTAGAGCTAACCCGCACCACCACCATTATGCAGGGCGGCGCGTGCTGTGATTTCCGCTACCGCAGCAGTAAGGACAAGCCATGATCCGCGTCAACGCCGAACGGCTGTGGTCAACGCTTGAGATGATGGCGCAGATCGGCGGTACGCCCGCCGGTGGCGTCACCCGTCTGGCACTGAGCGAGGAAGATCGGATTGCGCGTGACCTGCTTCGCGACTGGGCGCTGGACGCCGGTTTTACCTGTGACGTCGACAGCATGGGCAACATGTTTATCCGTCGTGCGGGGAAAAATCCGCAGCTTGCCCCGGTCTTGACCGGTTCGCACGTGGATACGCAGCCGCTGGGGGGCAACTACGACGGGGTTTACGGCGTGCTGGCCGGGCTGGAGCTGCTGCGAACGCTCAACGACCATCATATTGAGACGGAACGTGACGTTGTGCTGGTCAACTGGACCAACGAAGAAGGCGCGCGCTTCGCGCCAGCCATGCTCTCTTCTGGGGTCTGGACGGGGCAATTTAGCGAAGCGTACGCCCATGCCCGCGCGGATAGGGACGGTATCAGCGTGGGTGAAGCGCTGGAAAGCATCGGCTACCGGGGGGAAGCCCCTGCCCGCGCGTTTCCGGTTTACGCCTGCTACGAGCTGCACATCGAGCAGGGCCCGATTTTGGAAGACGAAGGTCTGGATATCGGGCTCGTCCGCGCGGCAATGGGCCAGCGCTGGTTCACCCTGACGCTGGACGGGTTTGCCGCCCACGCGGGCACCACGCCGATGCACAGCCGCCGCGACGCGCTGACCGCCTTCGCGGAGCTGGCGCTGAAGGTGGAGGAGATTGGCTATCGGCATGCGCCGGACGGACGGGCGACGATCGGTATGGCGCAGGTTACGCCAAACTCGCGCAACGTCGTGCCGTCTCGGGTGGTCTGCAGCGTGGAGTTTCGCCATCCGGCGCAGACGGCGCTGGAAGCCATGGAGGCAGCGCTGCATAAGGTGGCTGAAAGCCTGAGCCTGCGCGGGGTGGCGGCTGTCGTTGAGCGCATCTTTGACTACGCGCCCATCGCGTTTGATGCCGAATGTCTGGCCCGCACGGAGAAGGCCGTGGCGGAACTGGGCTACTCGGCGAAACCGATGGTCTCCGGCGCGGGACATGACGCCTGCTATGTCAGCAAAATTGCCCCTGCCAGCATGATTTTTATCCCCTGCGTGAAGGGCATCAGCCATAACGAAGCGGAAAGGATCCTGCCGGAGTGGTCGGAAAAAGGGGCAAACGTGCTGTTGCACAGCGTGTTGGCCGCGGCCCAGGAAAAATAAACCGGGTGGCGCGGCTCGGACAACCGCGCCCGTAGGCCCGGTAAGCGCAGCGCCACCGGGCGTGTTTTACCCCTTCGGCACCTTCGCCAGGCTGAACCAGATCCCCACTGCCAGCAACAGCAGCATTCCGCCTGCACTCCCCAGCGCCACGCTGTGAGAGGTAATAAAGGCGCTTTTCGCCGCCTCAATCACCGGCTCCGCGAGGGACGGCGTCAGTTCCTGCGCCACCTTCATCGCTTCACCAATCGATGACGAGGCTTTGTCGACGAGCGAGGCATGCAGCCCCTGCGGCAGCGCAATCGACGCCGAGAAGCTGCGGGTCAACAGCAGACCAAAAATGGCGATCCCCAGCCCGGCCCCCAGCTCATAGGACATGGTTTCAATGGCTCCGGCGGCAGCCGCCTTCTCTTTCGGCGCGGCCGCCATAATGGCCGAGGTCGAGGCCAGCAGCGCGCTGGCGGCACTGAAGCCGAGCAGCACCATCAGCCCCCACGCCTGCCACTGCTGCGTGCTGAAGTCGAGCGTCGACAGGCCGATAAAGCTGACCGCGCTCAGCCCCATGCCACCCGCAGCGACAATGCGTAGCCCCAGACAGCCCACCAGCACACCGGCAATCGGTCCGCTGAACCCGCTGGCCACCATTACCGGGAGCATAAACATGCCCGCCTCGAACGGCGTAAAGCCATGGACAAACTGCAGCTCCTGCGCCATCAGCAATTCAAAGCCCACCAGGGCGATCATCGCCGTCATCGCCATTACCACGCCGCTTAAAATGATGCGGTGACAGAACAGGCGCATGTCGATCATCGGCACGCGGGCGCGCAGCTGGATGCGCACAAAAATAAACAGCATCACGGCACCCGTCAGCAGGGTACACGCCACCAGCCACGGCGCCAGAGCGCCCTTAAGCGCGGTTTTGGCGCTGTAGACCAGCAGCAAAATCGCCACAATCAGCATGATGGCATGGCTGATATTCAGCGGCTGCTCCGGTCGGCCCTGCTGACGGGGGACAAAACGCGCGGCCAGCGACACCACCACCAGCACAATCGGTACGTTGATCAAAAACACCGATCCCCAGTAAAAATGCTCCAGCAGCATACCGCCAATCAGCGGGCCAAACGCTGCCCCGCCGGAACCGACCGCCGCCCAGACGCCGAGCGCGATGTTGCGATCTTTCGCGTCGGTAAAGAGCGTGCGGATCCCCGCCAGAGTGGCAGGAATGATCATGGCCGCACCAATCGCCAGCGAGGCGCGCGCCGCGATCAGCCACCCTGCTGAGGGAGCAAACGCTGCCGCCAGCGATGACAGGCCAAACAGCGTGCTGCCGATCATCAACAACCGTTTAAAACCGATGCGGTCACCCAGGGCGCCCATCGGCAGCACCATTCCCGCCATCACCAGCGAGTAAATATCGATGATCCACAATAATTCATTGCCGCTGGCGCCCAGCGTCATGCTCAATGTCGGCGCCGCTACGTGCAGCACCGTCGCGTCAATCGCCACCGGAATATACACCAGCACGATAATCACTAACGCTAACCACTGACGAAACATAAATTTCCTTTTCATCTCAAACCTGGACACATGTCCAGATTGCGATCCTACGTAAAGTTGAACGCGTGTCCAGCTTTTTGTTACACTCGTTTCATTCCTATTGAGAGTAGTGAAAAAATGCAATATTTGAGCAAGGAAGAGAGACGGGAAGCGATCCTGCAGGCCGCGATGCGCGTAGCGCTGGCCGAGGGGCTGGCAGCCATGACGGTACGGCGAATTGCCGCAGAAGCAGGCGTCGCGACCGGACAGGTCCACCACCACTTCGCCTCCGGCGGCGAGCTAAAATCGCTGGCCTTTGTGCGCGTGATCCGCGAGCTACTGGATGCCGACGTGGTGGGTGAAAACGCCAGCTGGCGGGAACGGCTGCACAGCATGCTCGGCAGTGTCGACGGCGGGCTTGAGCCTTACATTCGCCTCTGGCGGGAAGCTCAAATTCTCGCCAGCCGGGATCCTGAAATCAACGCGGCTTACGCCCTGACCATGGAGATGTGGCATCAGGAGACCGTGGCGATTATCCGCGCCGGGGCGGAGGCCAACGCCTTTACGCTTACCGATCGCGCGGAAAATATTGCCTGGCGATTGATCGGGCTGGTTTGTGGGCTTGATGGGATCACGATTTTAAATATGCCCGAAATGGACGATGCGGCGTTTAATAAGCATCTCGATAAACTTATCTCCCTCGAATTGGGTTAATACTCCCAACGGAGTATTATTTACCGCGAGTTTTACAATTAGTAACACATTAAGCGAACCCATATTTCCTTTCGAATCTCAGGGGTTCGCTTTTTTATCTATCCTTTCAGTTGTATCCAAAAACATCCAATAAACCAACCAGCGCACTCACATCTATCTAACTGTTTTCATTTGTTTTCTCTTCATTCTGGCGAGCAAGAGGGTGATATGTCACAACAAAGTGAGAAGAGTAATCCGCATCTGTTAAGTAACTGGAAACCGGAAAATGTGCAATTTTGGGAAAACAAAGGAAAACATATCGCGCGAAGAAACCTGTGGATTTCTGTCGCCTGTTTGCTGTTAGCATTTTGCGTCTGGATGTTATTTAGCGCCATTGCCGTCAATCTGAATAAAGTCGGATTTAATTTCACCACCGATCAACTTTTTATGCTAACGGCATTACCTTCTCTCTCCGGCGCGATATTGCGCGTCCCCTATTCGTTTATGGTACCCATATTTGGTGGACGATACTGGACGGTATTGAGTACCGTCATCCTGATCATTCCCTGCGTCTGGCTGGGGATTGCCATCCAGAACACCGCGACGCCTTACTGGATCTTTATCGTGATTGCCCTGCTCTGCGGCTTTGCAGGCGCCAACTTTGCCTCCAGCATGGGCAACATCAGCTTCTTCTTCCCCAAGGCAAAACAGGGTAGCGCGCTCGGTATTAACGGCGGGCTCGGCAACCTGGGCGTCAGCGTGATGCAGCTGGTCGCGCCGCTGGTGATCTTCCTGCCGATGTTTACCTTCCTCGGCGTGCACGGCGTACCGCAGGATGACGGTTCCACCCTGTGGCTGGCCAATGCGGCCTGGATCTGGGCGCCGCTGCTATTGCTGGCCACCCTTGCGGCCTTCTTTGGAATGAACGATATCGCCAGCTCTAAGGCCTCTATCGCCAGCCAGCTCCCGGTGCTGAAGCGCTTTCATCTCTGGCTGCTGAGCCTGCTCTATCTGGCGACCTTCGGCTCGTTTATCGGCTTCTCGGCGGGCTTTGCCATGCTGTCAAAAACCCAGTTTCCGGACGTCAACATTCTGCACCTCGCCTTCTTTGGCCCTCTAATCGGTGCGCTGGCGCGATCAGCGGGCGGGATGATCTCTGACAAACTGGGCGGCGTGCGGGTCACGCTGATTAACTTCGTTTTTATGGCCCTCTTCAGCGCCCTGATCTTCCTGACGCTCCCAGGCTCTGGCTCCGGCAGCTTCGTCGCGTTCTACCTGGTCTTTATGGGGCTGTTCCTCACCGCCGGGCTCGGCAGCGGGTCGACCTTCCAGATGATCGCGATTATTTTCCGCCAAATCACGCTCGACCGCGTCAAAAAGCAGGGCGGCACGGACGAGCAGGCGCAGCACGAAGCGGTGACAGAGACCGCCGCCGCGCTGGGCTTTATCTCCGCTATCGGCGCCGTTGGCGGGTTCTTCATTCCCAAAGCCTTTGGCACCTCGCTGGCAATGACCGGATCGCCGGTCGGCGCCATGAAGGTGTTCCTCGTGTTTTACATCGTCTGCGTGCTCGTTACCTGGCTGGTGTATGGCCGCAAATCCGCAAAACAAGAATAACTACACGTCCGAAGCAGGAGAAATGTCATGAGCAAACTGTTGGATCGCTTTCGTTATTTCAAAACAAAGGGGGACAGCTTCGCCAACGGGCACGGGCAGGTATATAACACCAACCGCGACTGGGAGGACGGCTACCGTCAGCGCTGGCAGTTCGACAAGATCGTGCGCTCCACCCACGGCGTGAACTGTACCGGTTCCTGCAGCTGGAAGATTTACGTTAAAAACGGCCTCGTGACCTGGGAAACCCAGCAGACCGACTATCCACGCACCCGCCCTGACCTGCCCAACCACGAGCCGCGCGGCTGCCCGCGTGGCGCAAGCTACTCGTGGTATCTCTATAGCGCCAACCGTCTTAAATACCCGCTGGTGCGCCGCAGGCTGATTGAGCTGTGGCGCGAGGCGCTGGCGCAGCATACCGATCCGGTGCTGGCCTGGGACGCCATCCAGAGCGATCCGCAAAAGGCGCAAAGCTACAGGAAGGCGCGGGGTAAAGGCGGGTTTATCCGCTCAAACTGGAAAGAGCTGAACCAGCTGATCGCCGCCGCCAACGTCTGGACCATCAAAAACTACGGCCCGGACCGCGTGGCCGGTTTTTCCCCTATTCCGGCGATGTCGATGGTCTCCTACGCCGCCGGCACGCGCTATCTTTCCCTGCTGGGCGGTACCTGCCTGAGTTTCTACGACTGGTACTGCGACCTGCCGCCGGCGTCGCCGATGACCTGGGGCGAGCAGACCGACGTGCCGGAGTCAGCCGACTGGTACAACTCCAGCTACATCATTGCCTGGGGCTCGAACGTGCCGCAGACCCGAACCCCGGACGCCCATTTCTTCACCGAGGTGCGCTACAAGGGCACCAAAACCGTCGCCATCACGCCGGACTTCTCGGAAGTCGCGAAGCTGAGCGACCAGTGGCTGTCCCCCAAACAGGGCACCGACAGCGCCCTCGCCATGGCGATGGGCCACGTGATCCTCAAAGAGTTCCACCTCGATAACCCGAGCGATTACTTCCTTAACTACTGCCGCCGCTATACCGATATGCCGATGCTGGTGCTGCTGGACGAGCAGGAGGACGGGCGCGTGGTGCCGGGACGTATGCTGCGCGCCTCGGACCTTGTCGACGGGCTGGGGGAAGCCAATAACCCGGAGTGGAAGACCGTCGCCTTTGACATTGCCGGAAACCTGGTGGTGCCAAACGGCTCCATCGGCTTCCGCTGGGGAGAAAAAGGCAAATGGAACCTGGAGCCACAGGCTGCGGGCCACGACACCGAACTGACGCTGTCGCTGCTCATTACCCACGACAGCGTGGCCGATGTCGCCTTCCCCTACTTTGGCGGCAACGAGAACCCGCATTTCCGCAGCGTGAAGCAGGAGCCGGTGCTGACGCGCCGCGTGCCTAGCAAAACCCTGACCCTCGCCGACGGCAGCGAGAAACGCGTGGTCAGCGTTTACGATCTGGTGCTGGCGAACTACGGTCTCGATCGCGGTCTGGAGGACAGCAACGCCGCAGAGAGCTATGACCAGGTCAAAGCCTATACCCCCGCCTGGGGCGAGCAGATCACCGGCGTGCCCGCCCGGCTGATTGAAAAAATCGCCCGCGAGTTTGCCGACACGGCGCACAAAACCCACGGCCGGTCGATGATCATTCTCGGTGCAGGGGTGAACCACTGGTACCACATGGACATGAACTACCGCGGGATGATCAACATGCTGGTCTTCTGCGGCTGCGTCGGGCAGAGCGGCGGCGGCTGGTCGCACTATGTCGGCCAGGAGAAGCTGCGCCCGCAAACCGGCTGGCTGCCGCTGGCCTTCGCGCTGGACTGGAACCGTCCGCCGCGCCAGATGAACAGCACCTCCTTCTTCTACAACCACGCCAGCCAGTGGCGCTACGAGAAGCTGACCGCGCAGGAGCTGCTCTCCCCGCTGGCGGACGCCTCGAGGTTCACCGGCCACCTGATTGATTTCAACGTCCGCGCCGAGCGCATGGGCTGGCTGCCGTCGGCGCCGCAGCTCAACCTCAACCCGCTGCACATAAAGGCCCGCGCGGACGCGGCGGGCATCACGCCGCAGGAGTACACCGTTCAGGCGTTAAAATCGGGCGATATCCGCTTCGCCTGCGAGCAGCCGGACAACGGCAAGAACCATCCGCGCAACCTGTTCGTCTGGCGCTCTAACCTGCTCGGCTCGTCCGGGAAAGGCCACGAGTACATGCTGAAATACCTGCTCGGCACCGAGAGCGGGATTCAGGGCGAGGATTTAGGCTCAACCGACGACGTGAAGCCTGAGGAAGTGGAGTGGCAGACCGCCGCCATTGAGGGCAAGCTCGACCTGCTGGTGACGCTCGACTTCCGCATGTCCAGCACCTGCCTGTTCTCGGATATCGTCCTGCCGACCGCCACCTGGTATGAAAAAGACGATATGAATACCTCGGACATGCATCCGTTTATTCACCCGCTCTCGGCCGCCGTCGACCCGGCGTGGGAGTCCCGCAGCGACTGGGAGATCTACAAGGGCATCGCCAACGTCTTCTCCGAGGTCTGCGTCGGGCATCTCGGCACCGAAACGGACGTGGTGCTACAGCCGCTACAGCACGACTCCCCCGCGGAGCTGTCGCAGCCGTTTGACATACAGGACTGGCGCAAAGGGGAATGCGATCTGATCCCCGGTAAAACGGCGCCGAACATCGCGGTCGTCGAGCGTAACTATCCGGAAACGTACGAACGCTTCACCGCTCTCGGCCCGCTAATGGACACGCTCGGCAACGGCGGGAAAGGCATATCGTGGAACACGCAGAACGAGGTTGATTTCCTCGGCAAGCTCAACTACGTCAAGCTCGACGGCCCGGCGAAAGGCCGCCCGCGCATTGAAACTGCCATTGACGCTTCAGAGGTGATCCTCGCCCTTGCGCCGGAAACCAACGGTCAGGTGGCGGTGAAGGCCTGGGAAGCGCTCGGCGAGCTGACCGGGCGCAATCACACCCATCTGGCGCTGAACAAGGAAGACGAGAAGATCCGCTACCGCGATATCCAGGCGCAGCCGCGTAAAATCATCTCCAGCCCGACCTGGTCCGGCCTGGAGAGCGAGCACGTCTCCTATAACGCGGGCTATACCAACGTTCACGAGCTGATCCCGTGGCGCACGCTGTCTGGCCGCCAGCAGCTGTATCAGGATCATCCCTGGATGCGCGCGTTCGGAGAGAGCCTGGTGGCCTATCGTCCACCGATTGACACCCGCAGCGTCACCCATATGCGCGAGATCCCGCCGAACGGCTTCCCGGAAAAAGCGCTCAATTTCCTGACGCCGCACCAGAAATGGGGCATTCACTCCACCTACAGCGAAAACCTGCTGATGCAGACCCTGTCGCGCGGCGGGCCGATTGTCTGGATCAGCGAAACCGACGCCCGCGAGCTGGGCATTGAGGACAACGACTGGATCGAGGCCTTCAACGCCAACGGCGCCCTCACCGCCCGCGCGGTGGTCAGCCAGCGCGTGCCGCCGGGCATGACCATGATGTACCACGCCCAGGAGCGCATCCTGAACATTCCGGGTTCCGAGGTGACCGGACGGCGCGGCGGGATCCACAACTCTGTCACCCGCGTCTGCCCGAAACCGACGCACATGATCGGCGGCTACGCCCAGCTGGCGTACAGCTTCAACTACTACGGCACCGTCGGCTCCAACCGCGACGAGTTCATCATGATCCGCAAAATGAAAAACATTAACTGGCTGGACGGCGAAGGTCGGGATCAGGTACAGGAGGCGAAAAAATGAAAATACGCTCACAGGTTGGCATGGTTCTGAATCTCGATAAATGCATCGGCTGCCACACCTGCTCGGTCACCTGCAAGAACGTCTGGACCGGGCGTGAAGGGATGGAATATGCGTGGTTCAACAACGTGGAGACCAAACCGGGGATCGGCTACCCGAAAAACTGGGAGGATCAGGAGGAGTGGCAAGGCGGCTGGATCCGCGGCATTCACGGCAAGCTGACCCCACGCCTCGGCGGCAAAATGGGGGTGCTGTCGAAGATTTTCGCCAACCCCGTTCTGCCGCAGATTGACGATTATTACGAACCCTTCACCTTTGACTATCAGGATCTGCACCGCGCCCCGGAGGGGGATCATCTCCCTACTGCCCGCCCCCGCTCGCTGATTGACGGCAAGCGGATGGACAAAATCGTCTGGGGGCCAAACTGGGAGGAGCTGCTGGGGGGCGAGTTCGAAAAACGCGCCCGCGACCGTAACTTCCAGAAGATCCAGAAGGAGATGTACGGCCAGTTCGAAAACACCTTCATGATGTACCTGCCGCGCCTGTGCGAGCACTGTCTCAACCCGAGCTGCGTGGCCACCTGCCCGAGCGGCGCGATCTACAAGCGCGAAGAGGACGGCATTGTGCTGATCGACCAGGACAAATGCCGCGGCTGGCGCCTGTGCATCAGCGGCTGTCCCTACAAGAAAATCTACTTCAACTGGAAGAGCGGCAAGTCAGAAAAATGCATCTTCTGCTACCCGCGCATTGAGTCCGGCCAGCCGACCGTCTGCTCGGAAACCTGCGTCGGGCGCATCCGCTACCTCGGGGTGCTGCTGTATGACGCGGACCGTATTGAAGAGGCGGCCAGCACAGAGCATGAAACCGATCTGTACGAGCGCCAGTGCGACGTGTTCCTCAACCCGAACGATCCGGCGGTCATTGAGGAAGCGCTGAAGCAGGGTATTCCGCAGAACGTGATTGACGCCGCCCAGCGTTCCCCGGTCTACAAAATGGCGATGGACTGGAAGCTGGCTCTGCCGCTGCACCCGGAATACCGCACCCTGCCGATGGTCTGGTACGTGCCGCCGCTGTCGCCGATCCAGTCCTACGCGGATGCGGGTGGCCTGCCGCAGAGCGACGGCGTTCTTCCCGCAGTCGAAAGCCTGCGCATTCCGGTGCAGTATCTGGCGAACATGCTCAGCGCGGGCGATACCGGCCCGGTGCTGCGCGCGCTGAAGCGCATGATGGCAATGCGTCACTACAAGCGTTCCCAGACCGTGGAAGGCGTGACCGATACCCGCGCCATTGAAGAGGTCGGCCTGACCGAAGCGCAGGTTGAGGAGATGTACCGCTATCTGGCGATTGCCAACTACGAAGACCGCTTCGTGATCCCGACCAGCCACCGCGAAATGGCGCGCGACGCCTTCCCGGAGAAAAACGGCTGCGGCTTCACCTTCGGCGACGGCTGCCACGGCTCCGATACGAAATTCAACCTCTTCAACAGCAGCCGCATCGACGCGATCAACATCACCGAGGTGCGCGAACATGGGGAGGGAGAGTAATGCAGATCCTCAAAATCATCGCGCTGCTGATCGAGTATCCCGATGAGACCCTGTGGGAAAACCGTGATGAAGCGCTTTCGTTAATTGCGCAGGACGCGCCCTTGCTGCTGCCGTTTGCCCGGCAGCACCTGAGCGCCCCGCTGCTGGATAAACAGGCCGAATGGTGCGAAGTGTTTGAGCGCGGTCGCGCGACGTCGCTGCTGCTGTTCGAGCACGTTCACGCCGAGTCCCGCGATCGCGGCCAGGCGATGGTCGACCTGATGAGCCAGTATGAGAAAGCGGGTCTTGAGCTGGACTGCCGCGAGCTGCCGGACTACCTGCCGCTCTACCTGGAATACCTGAGCATCGTATCCGATGACGAAGCGCGTGACGGGCTGCAAAACGTCGCACCAATTCTGGCGCTGATTGGCGGCCGCCTGAAACAGCGCGGCGTGGCGCACTATCAGCTGTTTGACGCTCTGCTGGCGCTGGCGGGAACGCGGCTTTCCAGCGACAGCGTGGCGAAACAGGTGTCCGGTGAAAAACGGGATGATACCCGTCAGGCGCTGGACGCCGTGTGGGAAGAGGAACAGGTGAAGTTTATCGAAGACAACGCCACATCGTGCGACAGCTCGCCGATGCAGCAATATCAACGACGCTTTAGCCAGGACGTCGCGCCGCAGTACGTGGACGTCAGCGCCGGAGGCCCAAAATGACACACTACCTGAACGTGTTTTTCTATGACATTTATCCGTACATCTGCGCCACCGTGTTTTTCCTCGGCAGCTGGTTGCGCTACGACTACGGACAGTACACCTGGCGCGCCTCGTCAAGCCAGATGCTCAGCAAGCGCGGGATGAACTGGGCCTCTAACCTGTTTCATATCGGGATTCTGGGGATCTTCTTCGGGCACCTGTTCGGCATGTTAACCCCGCACTGGATGTACGCCTGGTTTTTACCCGTCGCGGTTAAGCAGCAGTTGGCCATGATTGCGGGCGGAATTTGCGGCGTGCTGACGCTGATCGGCGGGTCGATGCTGCTGATTCGCCGCTTGTTCAACCAGCGGGTGCGTGCCACCTCCACCACACCGGATATCATCATTATGAGTATCCTGCTGATACAGTGCATCCTCGGGCTTTCAACCATTCCTTTCTCCGCGCAATATCCTGACGGAAGCGAGATGATGAAGCTGGTGGGCTGGGCGCAGGGGATCGTGACGTTTAAGGGCGGTTCATCAGAAATGCTGAGCGGCGTGGCGCCGATCTTCCGCGTGCATCTGGTGTTGGGGATGACGATCTTCCTCATCTTCCCCTTCACCCGCCTGGTGCACGTGTGGAGCGCGCCGTTTGAGTACTTTACGCGGCGGTATCAGGTGGTGAGATCGCGCCGTTGATTTGTCGGGTGGCGGCTACGCCTTACCCGACCTACGTTCACACGCATGTAGGCCCGGTCAGGTGTAGACGCCACCGGGCCGCAATGTCAGAACAAAGTACTTCCGCTGACGACTGAAATAACCAACAGCAGAAGCAACACTGCGACAATCAGACCAAAAGCCAGTAACGCCGCATGAAAAGCGAGCGTGGCCCCGGAAAAAAACAGTGCACCACTCACCCCCCATCTGTTCTCTTTGCGCATCCCAGCCGTGAAGGCAAGCCCTAATGCCACAACGGATAAAATGATTCCGCTATTGATAAGAATGCTGTCGATATCGAACGCTTTCTTTTTTGCCTCAACGACCGGCTGTTCTCCCTTTATGCCAGCAATGATCCCTTTTTTTACCGCCGAAACCTTTTCAGCCACAACAATTTCAAGCGCCGTCGACTTTGTCGAAAAAGGACCAAAGGTGAACTGCACTAATGAGAGAAGCAGTGCAATAACCCCGAGTAACATTCCCACTGAACTGAATTTATTCCGCAACAAGATTTCCATATCAGCATGCCTTTGACGATGTTTAAACTAACCTGCCGGGTGGCGGCCTGTGTTCGGTCACCCGTAGGCCCGGTAAGGCGTAGCCGCCACCGGGCTATTTCCCGGCCTGCGGATGCGTATCAAACCCCGCCATCACCGCCGTCAGCTCGGCCAGGGTAAAGCCGTGCTTCGGGTCATCAACGCCCAGGCCAAACCGCTCCTGCAGCAGCTTATACAGCGCCTCCGCATCCGGCAAATGGATCTGCTCCTCCACATGACCGTTCTGCCACTGGGTAAAGTTGAAGTTGGTCAGCGTCAGCTTGCCGCCGTCCGGCAGATGGCGGCACATCAGCAGATGATGGCGGAAATGCGACTGCGGCCAGTGCGCCGACCAGAAATTCCCCATCACGTAATCGCTGAAATACTGCATCGTCAGGTCAAAGTGGTACATCGACTGCCAGTGCTCGTGGTGGCGGTACTGCAGCACCCAGTCGTTGCCCTCGCTCAGCAGACGATACAGACCGTGCGGCGTTTCCTGCTCCTCGTTAGCGAGTAAACGAATCGGCGCCGTCAGCGTCTGGCCGCCAAACCCCACGTCCGCAATCCAGCGCTCACCGTTAAGCTCCACCAGCAGCAGGCGGTGCGTGCGCGGCGGCATTTGCGGCGGGCTCGCTAATACCACGCGTCCCAGCACGCTGCGCACCGTAAACCCGACTTCACGTAATACCCGCTCGAAAAGGCCGTTTTGCTCAAAGCAATATCCTCCGCGTCGCGCCGTCACCAGTTTGTCGACCAGGCATTGATCTTCAAGATGGATTTCCCGCGGCAGGACGACATCAATATTCTCAAAAGGGATCGCACAGTTGTGGTGTAAATGCAGCGCGCGCAGGGTTTCGATATCAACCCGTGTCGGTTGCGCCCACCCGATGCGGGCAAAATAGTCAGTCAGAAAGGGGGACATGCATCAGATTCCTTTGATTGTGATGTTCTGTTTATAAACTAATTTTACGCGCTCACTTTGATTTACGTGCTTTTTCGTCATACTCATCGTTACAGATGAGGAGATCCTATGAGCCACTTTCGCCCTGTTGAATTACGTCATGCCAGCCGCCTGCTGAACCACGGCCCTACCGTGCTGATTACCAGTCGTGATGAAGCGATAGACAGACGCAACGTAATGGCCGCCGCATGGTCCATGCCAGTTGAGTTTGAACCGCCGCGTATCGCAATAGTAGTAGATAAAAGTACCTGGTCGCGCGAGCTGATTGAGCGCAGCGGGAAGTTTGGCATCGTCATCCCCGGCGTGGCGGCGGCCAACTGGACATACGCGGTCGGTAGCGTCAGCGGGCGCGATGAAGACAAATTCAACTGCTACGGGATCCCGGTCGTGAACGGTCCTGAACTTGGCCTGCCGGTAATTGAAGAAAAATGCCTGGCGTGGATGGAGTGTCGGTTATTACCCGTCACCTCCACGGCAGAAAAATACGATACGCTGTTTGGGGAAGTGGTCTCGGCTGCAGCCGATGAACGCGCGTTTGTCGCCGGACGCTGGCAGTTTGACGGGGATAAGTTGAATACCCTGCATCATCTCGGCGCCGGGACGTTTGTGGCGAGCGGGAAGATGGTGAAGGCGCTGGATTGAGAAAACCCTCCCCCTATTGGGAGAGGGTGACCGTACTACTTCGCACGCCGTGCAATAATCTCATCCGCAACATTCCGCGGGGCTTCCGCAAAATGATGGAACTCCATCGTATACGTCGCGCGTCCCTGGGACATCGAGCGCAATGTCGTGGCATAACCAAACATCTCCGCCAGCGGCACGTCAGCGCGAATAATCTGGCTGCCGTACTGCTCTGCCATCCCCTGCACCATGCCGCGGCGGGAAGAGAGATCGCCCATGATGTTACCGGCGTACTCTTCCGGTGTTTCCACCTCCACGTGCATGATCGGCTCAAGGATCGCCGGATCCGCCCTGCGGGCGCCCTCTTTAAAGCCGAGGATCGCCGCCATGCGGAACGCCATCTCCGAGGAGTCGACGTCGTGATACGAGCCAAACGTCAGCGTCGCTTTGACATCGACGACCGGATAGCCCGCCAGCACGCCGCTGTTCATCGCTTCCCGCAGCCCTTTCTCAACGGAAGGGATATACTCGCGCGGCACCACGCCGCCCTTGGTGGCATCTTCAAATTTAAAACCACTTCCGGGCTCCAGCGGCTCCAGACTCAGGACCACATGGCCGTACTGGCCTTTACCGCCGGACTGTCGGACAAATTTGCCTTCGATGTCCTTCACCGTTTTACGCAGGGTTTCACGGTAGGTCACCTGCGGACGACCGATATTTGCCTCGACGCCAAACTCACGCTTCATGCGGTCGACGATAATCTCGAGGTGTAGCTCACCCATCCCGGAGATAATGGTCTGACCGGACTCTTCGTCAGTGTGCAGGCGGAAAGACGGATCTTCCGCCGCCAGACGCTGCAGCGCGATGCCCATTTTCTCCTGGTCGCCTTTGGTTTTCGGCTCAATCGCCAGCGAGATCACCGGGTCCGGGAACTCCATGCGTTCAAGCGTAATGACGGCGTTCGGATCGGTGAGCGTGTCGCCGGTGGTCACGTCTTTTAACCCGACACAGGCCGCGATATCCCCGGCGCGCAGTTCATCCACCTCGTGGCGATCGTTGGCATGCATCAGTACGATTCGCCCGATGCGCTCTTTCTTCCCTTTTACCGGGTTATACACCGCGTCGCCTTTACGCAGCACGCCAGAGTAGACGCGGATAAAGGTCAGCTGCCCGACGTACGGATCGCTCATCAGCTTGAACGCCAGCGCCGAGAACGGCTCATCATCGCTCGGGTGACGCTCCGCGTGCTGCCCTTTTTCATCCACGCCATCAATGGCCGGCACGTCCAGCGGCGACGGCATCAGCTCGATCACCGCATCGAGCATGCGCTGCACCCCTTTGTTTTTAAACGCGCTGCCGCAGAGCATCGGCTGGATTTCGCCCGATATGGTGCGAATACGCAGCCCTTTAATAATTTCCGCTTCCGTCAGGTCGCCGGTTTCCAGGTACTTGTCCATCAGTTCATCGCTGGCTTCCGCCGCCGCAGAGACCATTTTTTCGCGCCACTCTTGCGCGGTACTGGCTAAATCGTCCGGCACGGGCGCATAGGTAAACACCATGCCCTGCGTCGCATCGTCCCACAGAATGGTGCGCATTTTGATCAGATCCACCACGCCGGTGAAATGATCTTCGGCCCCCACCGGGATGACAATCGGCACCGGATTGGCCTTCAGGCGTTCCTGCATCATCCGCACGACGCGGAAGAAGTCGGCACCCGGACGGTCCATTTTGTTGACGAAGGCCAGACGCGGTACGTGATATTTATTGGCCTGACGCCAGACGGTTTCCGACTGCGGCTGCACGCCGCCCACGGAGTCATACACCATCACGGCACCGTCGAGGACGCGCATGGAACGTTCCACCTCAATGGTGAAATCCACGTGCCCCGGGGTGTCGATGATGTTAATCCGGTGCGGCTCATAGCCTCTGTCCATGCCTGGCCAGAAGCAGCTAACCGCCGCGGAGGTAATGGTGATCCCGCGCTCTTGCTCCTGCGCCATCCAGTCAGTGGTTGCCGCGCCATCGTGTACTTCACCCAGCTTGTGGCTCATCCCGGTATAAAACAGGATGCGCTCGGTGGTGGTGGTTTTACCGGCATCGATATGCGCGGAGATACCGATGTTGCGATAACGTTCGAGAGGGATGGGTCGGGGCATGATATTTCCTTAGTCAGTATGACGTGTTTGTGACGACCAGGATGGTCGTGCATTCGTTCGTTTGCTATAATAGTCCTATTGTACGAGTATTATCGAACTATTTTTTAAGGGTTGACCTATTGTTGATATAGCTCAATCTGACGCCATACGCAGGAAAACGATGATCCCTAACCACCCTGAAACTGAACAAATACTGCTGGAAAATGTGCTATTTGCCCTCGGCAACCCGCTCCGGCTATCGATTATTCGCCGGCTCGCCGACGGCAGCGAACTGAGCTGTAACGCGCTGCGCCCGGAGGACGTGGTGAAGTCCACGATGACCCATCACTGGCGCGTATTGCGCGACAGCGGGGTCATCTGGCAGCGTCCGCAGGGACGCGAAAACATGATTTCATTGCGACGAGACGATCTGGATACCCGTTTTCCGGGGCTGATGGCGATCCTGCTGCAGGTTAAGTAATTTGAGTCTCTTCCAGGCGATAGACCGGGACCTGCCGGGTTGTTTTGGTAAGCGTATCGAACACCTCGGCGTTGGACGTCACGATCCGCATCCCTGTTTTGCGTAACCGTTGTACATCAGCCGCGATGCGCTGAATGCCAAACCAGAAAAGCCCGTCAAGCGCGGTTACAGACAGCCCGTTGTCCAGCGCCAGTTTGAGGCGTTCCTTTGGCGCTTTCACCTGCTGGGCAATTTGCCGGTAAGACGCTTCCGTCGCGCCCGTGGCGTCACTGCGCTGGATCCGCGTCTTCAGGTGATAGGTAAACTCGTCAGGTATGCCGTCCAGATCCCGTTTAAGGCTGTAGACGCAGCCAAAGCGCTTGCCGTTAAAAAGAACATTTTTCTGACTGAGCTGAAGCTCTTTCCTGACGGCATCAATCAACTGGGGCGCACGGGTGAGAAGCAGCCTGAAGGGCAGCTCGAAGCTGGTGACGTAATCCACATTAAGCAACGCGAGGCGCAGCCGCTCCTCTGCACCGGCCTTTTGCTCACGACACTCCTCCAGAACCTCTGCCCACTGGCGCGTCAGGCGCTCCGGTTCGGCAGCTTCGGTCAGGAGATATTTTTCAATCTGATAATCAACTCTTCCGGTCATCGTGTGGTATCCCGTCGCTGTGGCTGCGGTAATTCTATACAGCGCGGTGAGTTTTATAAAGGACTGAACCGCAGCGATACGCTGTAAATGTCGTTGCGATTCAGTATCCTGCCGATTCGAATCAGTGCGCCATAATCCAGCCCATCAACAGCGTGGCGAAAATCACCGTTGAAGCACCGCCAATACGCGTCGCGATCTGCGCGAACGGCATAAGCGACATGCGGTTGGAGGCGGATAGAATGGCCACATCTCCCGTACCGCCCAGCCCACTGTGGCAGCAGGTCACAATCGCCGCTTCCACGGGATACATATTCAGACGCGACGCAATCACGTAGCCGCTCAGCGCCATCGCAATCACCACCGATCCGCATACCACTACATAGCCCACCGAGAAGACCGACACCACGCTTTCAAGCGGCACGTATAGCATCCCGAGGCCGATCATCAGCGGCCAGACCAGCGCAGCCGAAACGAATTTATAGCAGCTGTGCGCTCCCTGCTCCATTGAGGCTGGGATCACCCTGAAGTATTTACACAGGACGGCAATCAGGATCATCAGCACCGGGCCGGGAATATGGACCAGTTTTTCAAACAAACCTCCGACGATGAAAAACGCGCACACCATCAGCAATCCGCCGCCCATCAGATGAAAATCCGTCTGCTGAGCGCCAGGCGCCCCGGCGAACAGGCTGGCGTCGTCTTTACTCCGCGTGAGCATGCCGTTTCCCGAAAGCGAAGGACGTTTCGTCCCGAGACGCGCCAGCGAGCCGGCACAAATAATGGCGAAGATATTTCCGACGACCGCAGCGGGAGCCAGCTGCGCCACGTAGACGTCCGGCGTCTGCCCCAGTATGGCCGAATAGGCCAGAGACAGGGGCAAAATCCCCTCGCCAATTCCGCCGCCAATGATGGGCACAATGATAAAGAAGAACGTATGGTAAGGCGTAAACCCAAACAGCGTTCCCACAATAAGCCCGCTCAGCACGGCCATCAGTGTTCCCGCCACCAGCGGAACAAACATGCGCATCATGCCCTGGATCAGCAGCACCCGGTTCATCCCCAGGATGCTGCCGACCACCAGGCAGGCGATGACGAAATAGAGCAGATTCGCCTCCTTCATCAGCAGATGCACCGTATCAAGGGTTTGTTTCCCGAATGCGCCAAAATAGACCAGCACGGAAGGCACCATCAGACACAGGATCGCCGGGCCGCCGATGTCCTTCAGCACGGGGATTTGACGCCCCACTTTGGCAAACGCAAAGCCAAGGGTCATGATGACCGCCAGTCCGCCTATCATATTTTTCGGCAGCAGCCCTGCCCAGGCGGACGTCGCCACAATCGCGGCAATCCCGACGAACAGCATCAGCGGAACCGCGCCCACCTCGGTCGTGTTAAGCCCAAAAGCAAAACGCGAGGTCGACAGCGCGGAAGTCGGTACAGGATTATCTTTCATATAATCACCTGAAATTTGTGTTCGGATATACAGAGAAAGGAATAAGCGGAAAACTATTCCTGTTTCGAATAAATGTTCTTAAATAGAAAATAATGACTTTGGTAGCCTTTTCTCAAAAACAGGCTCAGCGTGAAATTAACATGGGCTTTCGAAGAGAAATGTGAACACAACAGCCCTTTCCTTTTAAATAATTTAATTCATTATTATGTAACTAAAGTTATTCATGGCGTTCAATGCAATTCTTTTGAAATTAATAAAACCAGAAATAATGTGACCCTTATCACTCCTGCTACGTTAGCTAAGCGCTAAATTAGCTCCCCAACAAAACACAGAAAACTCCGTGTCTTTATCATCCTTAAAGTCACTGTTTCTGCTCGTCTTATTTCTGTTTCGTTTAAATATTCAGGAGTTAACCATGTCTCGTAAAGACGTTCTGTACACGCCCTATAATGGCGCCGTACTGCTGGAAAATCCGTTATTAAATAAAGGCCTCGCCTTTATTAAGGAAGAACGGGATAATTTTAATCTGCATGGATTATTGCCGCATAACGTTGAAACCATTGAGGAGCAAACGGAGCGTGCCTGGGTGCAGTTCTGCCATTTTAAAAGCGATATTTCCCGCCATGTTTATTTGCGCAATATTCAGGATACCAATGAAACCCTCTTTTACAACCTCTTGCGTTCGCATCTGAAAGAGACGTTACCGATTATCTATACCCCGACGGTGGGTGAAGCCTGCGAGCATTTCTCCACGATTTATCGCCGCGCGCGCGGCTTGTTTATTTCATGGCCTAACCGCCACCGCATTGATGAGATGCTGCAAAGTTTCTCGCGCAACGACGTTCGGGTGATTGTGGTAACGGACGGAGAACGCATTTTAGGCCTCGGCGACCAGGGTATCGGCGGTATGGGCATACCGATTGGCAAGCTGTCGCTGTATACCGCCTGCGGAGGGATCCATCCGGCCTCCACCCTCCCGATTATGCTGGATGTCGGCACCAATAATCAGCAACACCTCGACGACCCGATGTACATGGGCTGGCGTCATCCGCGCATCAGCGACGATCAATACGCTGAATTTATGGATATGTTTATCAGCACGGTTAAAGCGCGCTGGCCCGACGTTCTCCTGCAGTTTGAAGACTTTGCACAGAAAAATGCCACCCGACTACTCCAGCGCTACCGCGATCAGCTGTGCTGCTTCAATGATGATATCCAGGGCACGGCAGCCGTCACCGCGGGGACGCTGATCGCAGCGGCCCACGCGGCGGGGACGCGCATTCGCGATCAGCGCGTGGTCTTCCTCGGCAGCGGCTCTGCGGGATGCGGGATCGCTGAAAAAATTGTCGCGCTGATGGTCGATGACGGCCTGAGCGAGTCGGAAGCCCGCAGCAGGATCTTCATGGTCGATCGCTTCGGCCTGCTGACCGACGACATGACCAACCTGCTCGATTTCCAGAAAAACCTGCTTACCGCGCGCGACGCCGTAAGCCGCTGGCAGGTAGACGCGAAGAATATTTCCCTGCTGGACGTGATGAAGAACGCACATCCAACGGTGATGATCGGCGTTTCAGGTCAGCCGGGGCTGTTCAGCGAAGAGATCGTCAAAGAGATGCATCGCCACTGCCCGCGCCCGATTATCATGCCGCTCTCGAACCCGACGTCGCGGGCGGAGGCCCAGCCGCAGGATCTCATCGCCTGGACCCAGGGAGCCGCGCTGGTGGCCACCGGCAGCCCGTTCGCCCCGGTATTCTGGGAGAATGCGCACTATGAGATTGCCCAGTGCAACAACGCCTATATCTTCCCGGGCCTTGGGCTTGGCGTGCTGGCCTGTAACGCTCGCCGGGTGACGGAAGAGATGCTGATGGCAGCAAGCCGCAGCCTGGCCGCGCAGTCTCCGCTCGTGACCACGGAAAGAGGAGGATTACTGCCGCCGGTAGATCAGATTGAAACGGTCTCACGCCAGATTGCCGTTGCCGTCGCCCGGGCCGCTATTGAACAAGGCGTGGCGCCAGCGTTAGATGATGAAACCCTGATGGCGCGTATCGAGAAAACCTGGTGGCAGGCGGACTATGCACCGTACCGCCGATCCGCGCTGTAGCGCCGGTCATGCCCTCACCGCAGGGTGAGGGCATCGCTGTGGTGTCAGTGCTGTACGCCTGAGCGGTCAGAAAAATCGCTGGCGGAGAGACTATCACCCCGAGGTGCCCCCTGCTTCAGACAGGCATACCGGTCAGGTACCCCTTCAGGACGGGTTTTGAAGCGACGGTGCAGCCACATATATTGTTCAGGCGCCATGCGTACGGCCTGCTCAATTGCCCTGTTCATCTGCGTCGCCACGGCTTCTTTATCGCCGCCCTGCAGCGCCTCGCTGATATCCTCCAGAATAATCAGCTCGTAACCGGTGCCATCCGCCCTGCGGCGCGGCACAAAGGGAATAACGGCAGGGTTAGCGCTTTTGACCAGCATATAGCTGCCCGCCGTCGTCGCGGCATCCGGCACCGCAAAGAACGGCACAAACACGCTGTTGGTTTTGCCATAGTCGTGATCCGGGGCGTACCACAAAATTTCATTCTGCTTCAGCGCGCGGATCATGCCCTTTAAATCATGGCGATCGAGCATGGTTTTGTTGGAGCGCAGGCGCCCGCGCGTCTGAAGCCAGTCCAGCAGAGCATTGTTATTAGGACGATAGACCCCGATACCGGGGTTAAGCATGCCAAATATCCGCGCGCCCAGCTCAAGCGTCAGAAAATGCATCCCTACCAGCACCACGCCTTTTCCCTGCGCCCTCGCCTTTTCCATGTGCTCATAACCCTGCACGGTAAAGCATTTCTTTACCCGCCACGCAGGCCAGAACCATGCCATTCCGGTTTCGATTACCCCCATTCCTACCGATTCAAAATTACGCTGCAGCAATGACTCGCGTTCATCCTTTTCCATCTCCGGGAAACAAAGTTCCAGGTTGCGGCGGGCAATCTCGACGCGGCGAGGCAGTAAGCGCATCGCCAGTCGACCCAGGCCATGACCGATTCTGAACAGAAGCGGATAAGGGAGCAGCATGATGAGCCACAGAGCCGCAATGCCGGCCCAGCTTAGCCAGTAACGGGGATGAAGAAAGGCGAATGAAAAACGGGGTAATTTTGTCATCAGAAAATTATCCTTTAACGTGTCTGTCCTTAATTGATTCTGTTGGAGATCTTTCCTAAGGATGAATAATATGCCAGTCAGAAACGTTAATTGTAGCGGATAAGACAAAACGCATTTTTATCGATTTTTGCGAAAAACGGGAAGTCGAGCCGGGAAGGATTTATCCGCTCCCCGGCAGAAGATCTTACATCGAATACCCGGGCTTCTTAATAAGCTCCTCCAGCTTCGGTCCAATTTCGGTATCCCAGACCTGCGCCTTCCAGTCTTCAGGCGCGATCTGCTTCAACGCCACCGACACGGAACTGTCTTTGCTGTTGAAATGGCGAATAATCACGTCAGCAATATCTGCCGCCAGGGCAGCTTTCTGTTCGTCGTTTAAATCACGGGGAAAACATTTAATATCTACGTGTGGCATGTGCAGGCTTCCGGTTGTGAATGTGGGTTCCACGTTATCAGATAATTTTGTTTGCCTTTAACACCTTGTGCAGTTCCGGTCGCTGGCATACGGCGTCCGCAATCGCCGTGAATTTAGGGGTATTTTCGGCAAACCAGGCGTGACGGGGCCCCCAGGTGCGCGCCACCGCAATATACACATCCAGCAGCGTCAGCCGTTCCCCCAGCGCAAACGGGGCAGCCTTAAGCTGGCTTTCGAACCACAAATAGAGGGATTTCCGGTATTCGATGCAGTTTTTCTGCAGCTGTTCCGGCGCATCCGGCACCCAGCGTTCGGGATAGTCTGCATAGGTAAACGTGGGATAGACGTTGGCTACGAACCAGATGAGCAAACGCTGAAACTGCTGACGCTCTGCCTGCCCCACGGGTGGAGCAAGATCGGGACATCTGTCGAGCACCATCAGGGCAATCGCCGCCGTTTCGGTCATGATGGCGCCATTTTCCAGCTCCAGCGTCGGCACCTGACACAGCGGATTGAGCTTGTGCAGCAATTCACGCTGCGGACCGGGCTGGTCAAACCCGTCCACGTTGATGAATTGATAAGGGATAACAGCCAGGGTCAGCATCACCTCACTGATTGCCGAGCCCCAGCCGGGTACGCCATAAAGTTTAATCATGTTGCCCCCTCAGGAGTGAAAATCCTAAGTGTAGAGCACCATTAGTAGGTTATCCCAGGCGGGTTGACCTCCGATTGCGTCACCGCTTCGCCCTGCTCGCCCCAGCGCGCCAGCACCTTCTGGTACTCTCCGCGCTCAATCGCGCCGTTCAGCGCGGCCTGCAGGGCATAAACCAGTTGATTGCCTTTTTTGGTCGTGGTGGCGACATAAGCTTTCTTCGGCCCTAAACCGACCACGCGGGTTTTGCCGGTGAGCGCCGCTTTCCAGGATGAAACCGACTGGGGGCCAAAGAACACATCCGCCCTGCCGGACTGGATATAGAGATTGCCCGAGGCATCGTCGTGAAGATAGACCGGCAGCGCAGGCGCCCGCCCCGCCTTTTTATTCTCTTCGTTCCAGCCCAGCAGGATACGCTCCTGATTGGTACCCGAGCCGACAATCACCCTTTTCCCGGCCAGATCTTCCGCGCTTTTGATTGACTGAATCTCGTTGGTGGATTTCACCGAAAATGCAAGCGAATCGACGCGGTAGGTCGCAAAATCAAACTTCTCTTTACGCTGTTCGGTCACCGCAATGTTCACCAGCGCCACGTCGTAGCGCCCGGAGGCGATCCCCAGCGGCCAGTCTTCCCACGCCGTCGGCACCAGCTTTAGCTTCAGCCCCAGGCTGCCCGCCAGCAGGCGGGCGATATCCGGGTCGCTGCCGATCCGCGTGCGGTTATCGCTGGCCAGCAGCGCCAGCGGCGGGGAGTTCAGCATCGAGACGGCGACCGTCAGCGTACCTGGCTCAACGAATTTATAACCGGAGGGGATCTTCGCCACGGCCTGCCGATCCACCGTCACCGGCAGCGGCTGCTCGTTGGCTTTCAGATCGATGCTGGCGTGGCTCGCCGTCGTAAAAAGCAGTCCTGCCAGAAGTCCATATTTCATCTGCGCTCCTTACAGCACTTTTGACAGGAACTGGCGCGTTCGCGCGTGCGACGGGCGGTTCAACACCGCGTCGCTGCTGCCCTGTTCCACGATTTTTCCGTCGACCATAAACACCACCTGATCCGCCACTTCCCGGGCAAAGCCGATCTCGTGAGTGACCACCACCAGCGTAGTGCCGGACCGGGCCAGTTTTTTGATTACGTCCAGCACTTCCCCTACCAGCTCCGGATCCAGCGCCGAGGTGGGTTCATCAAACAGCATCACGCGGGGACGTAACGCCAGCGCGCGGGCAATGGCAATGCGCTGCTGCTGGCCGCCGGAGAGATGGCGGGACCAGGCGTCGGCTTTATCCCGCAGCCCGACCACGTCCAGAAGGCTGTACGCGCTTTCCACCGCCTCTTTTTTGCTGAGCTTTTTATGCGCGATGGGCGCCTCAATCAGGTTTTCCAGCACCGTGAGATGGGGAAAGAGATTAAAGTTCTGGAACACATAGCCCACGTTGACGCGCTGTTTGAGGATCTCTTTCTCCTTCAGCTCGTAGAGCTTGTCGCCCTGACGACGGTAGCCAATGTAGTCCCCGTCGATCTGAATAAAGCCTTCGTCGACGCGCTCCAGGTGGTTTATGGTGCGCAGCAGCGTCGATTTTCCCGACCCGGACGGCCCGAGAATGACCGTCACGGACCCGGGCGGGATCTCAAGCGATACGTTGTCGAGCGCCTTATGGCGACCAAAATACTTGCTGACGCCGGTAATCGAGATATGTCCTTCAGGAGAGGCTTGCATGGATAGGCTCCTGTGCTGGCGTGGTGGTGACGGAACGGGTGCGACGGGCGGCACGGTTCTGATTAACCGCAGAGCGGCGTTCGCTGCGGGCAAGTGCGCGTTCAACACCGTACTGGATAGCGGACAGGACGGTGGTGATCGCCAGGTACCAGGCGGCACCGACCATCAGCAGCGGGATCACCTCCTGCGTGCGGTTGTAGATCATCTGGATGGTATAGAACAGCTCCGGCATCGCCAGGACGTAGACCATCGCCGTGCCCTTGGCGAGGCTGATGATTTCATTGAACCCCGACGGCAGGATGGTGCGCAGCGCCTGAGGCAAAATGATGCGCACCGTGCGGCGCCAGGCCGGCAGGCCGAGCGCGGCGGCGGCCTCATACTGCCCGTGATCGACCCCGAGGAAACCACCGCGAATGATCTCGGCGGTATAGGCGCTCTGCACCAGCGTTAGCCCCACCACGGCGGTAGAGAACTGCCCCAGCACGTTGATGGTTTCAAAGCTGCCCCAGGTGATGCCGGTGAACGGCACGCCGAGCGAGAGCGTGTCGTAGAGATAGGAAAAGTTGTACAGGATGATCAGCACGACGATCAGCGGCAGCGACCGAAACAGCCAGATATACGCCCACGCCAGGCTGCTCAGCAGCCAGGATGACGAGAGTCTCGCCAGCGCCAGCATGCCGCCAAACACCACGCTCAGCGCGGTGCCGATCAGCGTCAGCAGCAGGGTCTGCCCGACGCCTTCGAGGATCACCGGGTCGAAGAACCAGCGGGCGAACACCGCCCACTCCCAGCGCGGGTTAAAGGCGACTGACTGAATCACGACCGCCAGGACAAACAGCGCCACCGCGGCGCCGACGGCCCGCAGCGGATAACGCGCCGGGACCACCTTAATGGTTTCAACGTTGCTCATCGTCGTTCCTCATGCGGTTTTGCTGAACGCTTCACGTACCAGCGTTTTGGTAAAACGCAGCCGACCGTCAAACGGCGGCTGGCTATACTCTTCCGGATCGCGGTTCAGATCGAACTGCGGCTGATAGCCCTGACTGAGATAGAGCCTGACCGCCTCCGGCTGGCGAAAGCCGGTTGTCAGGTAGATCTGACTGTACCCTGCCAGCACCGCCCTGCGCTCAAGCTCCTGCACCACGCGCCCGGCAAGCCCCTGCTGACGCAGGGTTTTGTCCGTCCAGATGCGTTTGATTTCCGCGGTGCGTTCGTCGAAGGGTTTGTACGCGCCGGTGGCAATAATCTTCCCGTCGCGCTCCAGGACGATAAACAGCCCCTGCGGCGCTAAATACCACTCGGTGAGCTCCACTTCCGCGTCTTTAGAGAAGTAGTCCCCGTAGCGGGCCGCATATTCCCCGAACAGCCCCTCGATAATGGGCTGAAGTTCGGCGTCTTCCGGTGAAACATCACGAAATCGTTCGCTCATCACGCCTCCTTAATCGCCCAGGCCCGCCGGGTTCACTTCGGACTGCGGAATGCGCTCAACCCCTTCACCCCAGCGGTTCAGCACTTTGTCGTAATCGCCGTTTTTGATGACGCCGTTCAGCGCGGTTTGCACCGGCTCAACCAGCCCGCTGCCTTTTTTCAGCGTCACCGCGATGTGCGCCGCCTTCGGCCAGCCGCCGTCGACGCTGCCCACCAGTTTGGTTTTCCCGTTCAGCGCCGCTTTCCATGCGCCAATCACGTTCGGGCCAAAGTAGGCATCCGCGCGCCCGGACTGCAGCGCCAGGGTTTGGGCCGCATCGTCTTTGGTGTAGATCGGGGTAAAGGGCTTCAGTCCCTTCTTCAGGTTTTCAGCATTCCATGCCAGCAGAATGGCCTCCTGGTTGGTGCCGGAGCCCACGATAATCTTCAGCCCGGCGATGTCTTCCGCCTTCTGAAGCGATTTGATCGGGCTGGTCGATTTCACGTAGAAACCGAGGGAATCCTTACGGTAGGTGGCAAAATCAAACTTCTGTTTGCGCTCTTTAGTGACGGTGATGTTGCTGATGGCGGCATCGTATTTCCCGGACGCGACGCCCAGCGGCCAGTCTTCCCAGGAGGTGGGCACCACGTTCAGCTCCAGCCCAAGGCTGTCGGCCACCAGACGGGCGACGTCAACTTCACTCCCCAGCAGCGTTTTGTTGTCGTCGGAGAAGACCGTCAGCGGCGGCTGATTGAGTCCCGCCACCGCAACGGTAAATTTCCCCGGCACGGCAAAGCGATAGTCTTTCGGCAGCTGTGCCACCGCCTCGCTATTTTTCGCGGTGTTAATCGGCGTTTTATTGGCCTCGATGCTTACGCCGGTGCCGTTAATAGTGACGTTCTCTGCCCAGACGGCAGGGGTAAAGGCCAGCGCGAGCGCCAGAACAAGCGATGATTTCTGCATAGCGGGGTTCTCTTTTATTGTTGTGTGTACTGGTTTTTCGGTTGGTCTAAGCCAAGGCTTTCGCGCAGCGTGGTGCCCGGGTAGTCGGTACGGAACAGGCCGCGAGACTGCAGAATCGGTACCACCTGGTCAACAAAGCGCGGGAAGGTGTCCGGCGTACCGCCCTGAATGATGAAGCCGTCTGCGGCATAACCTTCAAACCAGGCCTGAAGACCGTCAGCCACCTCCTCTGGCGTGCCGGAAAAGCGCGGGCGCGGCGAAGCGGCTTCAAGCGCCACCTGACGCAGGGTTAAGCTGCGTTCGCGGGCGTTACGCTTGATTTCATCCGTGGTGCTGCGGAAGCTGTTTTTGCCTAAGTCGCCGATATCCGGGAACGGCTCGTCGAGCGGATACTGGCTGAAATCGTGATGTTCGAAATAACGCCCGAGGTAATTGAGGGCGTCATTAATCGACACCAGCGCCGCCGTGGTCTGGTACTGGTGTTCCACGTCATCGGCATCTTTCCCCACAATCACGCTAACGCCCTGGAAAATATGGAGATCCGACGCGCGGCGGCCGTTTGTTTCCAGCTGCTGTTTTACGTCCTGATAAAAGGCTTTTGCCTCGTCGAAGGTCTCGTGGTGGGTAAAAATGGCGTCGGCATGTTTCGCCGCCAGCTTTTTCCCGTCGTCCGACGCCCCGGCCTGAAAGACAATTGGTCGCCCCTGCGGCGTGCGGCCAATATTCAGCGGACCGGCGACCTGGAAGAAGTCACCGTGGTGATCGAGGGTATGCAGTTTGGCCGGGTCAAAAAACTGGCCGCTTTCTTTGTTGCGGATAAACGCGTCCCCTTCCCAGGAATCCCACAGCCCTTTCACCACGTCGAGATACTCATCGGCAATCCGGTAGCGCAGCGCATGCTCGGGGTGTTTTTCACGGGAAAAGTTCTTTGCTGACCCTTCCAGCGGCGAGGTCACCACGTTCCAGCCCGCGCGGCCATTGCTCAGGTGATCGAGGCTGGCGAACTGGCGCGCCGTGGTAAAGGGCTCGCTGTAGGAGGTGGATAGGGTTCCCACCAGCCCCAGGCGCGAGGTGATGCTGGCCAGTGCGGAAAGCACGGTTAACGGTTCAAACCGATTCAGAAAATGGGGGATCGATTTCTCGTTGATATAGAGACCATCGGCCACGAAGAGAAAATCGAGCTTCCCTTCCTCGGCCTTTAACGCCGTCGCTTTCACGAAGTCAAAGTTAATACTGGCGTCGGCAATCGCCGCAGGATGGCGCCAGGCGGACATATTCCCGGATGCACCATGCAGAATGGTGCCCAGCCGCAGTTGTCGGGTTGCTGACATCTTTACCTCTCCTGAATTAAACGTGTTGCAGGGCTTTTTCCGCAAGCTGTGCAAAATAGCGGGCGGCGGGCTCAATTAAGGCTTCATCGGGATTAAACGACGGATGATGTAAACCATACGGGCTGTTGCTGCCGATGCTGACAAACGCCCCCGGGATCTGCTGCAGATAGACCGCAAAATCCTCCCCGCCCATATGCAGTTCCGCGTGCCGGGTTTCATATCCGGCCTCACGCGCGACCGAGGTGGCGAAGTCGGCCCAGCGCTCGTCATTCACCAGCGCGGTAGGCCCGGCATACCAGGTGATATCAATCTGCGCGCTGAAGGCGCTGGCAAACCCGGCGGCGATTTCGCCCACGCGGGCTTTCACATTCTGCTGCACTTCCGTGCGATGGGTTCGCAACGTGCCTTCCAGCTCGACGCTTTCCGGCAGCACGTTCCAGGTGTTGCCGCCCGCAATGCGGGTGACGCTCAGCACCACCGAATCCAGCGTGTTGACGTTGCGGCTGGCGACGCTTTGCAGCGCCGTTACCAGCTGGCTTGCCAGCACGATGGCGTCGTTACCTTCATGAGGACGTGCGGCGTGCGCGCCTTTACCGGTAATGCGGATCACGAAGCGGTCGACGTTGGCGTAGAACGGCCCGCCGCGGGTGGCGAACTCACCGACCGGCAGGCCAGGCTCGTTGTGCATACCGAAAATCGCGCTGACATCGCGCAGCGCACCGGCCCGCACCATGCTCTTCGCACCGCCAAAGTTCTCTTCAGCAGGCTGAAACAGGATGCGCACCCGGCCGTTAAGCGAGGCCTCCCGCTCTTTCAGCTTTAACGCGGCGCCGAGGATGACGCTGGTGTGAATATCGTGTCCGCAGGCGTGCATCACCCCGGCATGCTGTGAGCTAAACGGTACGCCGCTGCGCTCCTCGATCGGCAGCGCGTCAATGTCGGCGCGCAGCGCAACCAGCCTGCTGCCCGTCCCGATTTCCGCCACCAGCCCGGTCGACAGATCGTAAGGCTGCGGGGCGATCCCGGCATTCGTCAGCCACTGGCGCAGGCGCGCGGTGGTTTCGACCTCCTGGCCGGACAGCTCCGGGTTCTGGTGCAGTTCGCGGCGCCAGGCAATCAGTTGTTCGCCAAAACTCATACGGTGACCTCCTTGTTAAGACGCGCCCCGGCAAGCAGACGCAGCGACGCGACGCGCGTAGCCCCCTCCGCCACCGGCGTGTCGATGATAAATTCGTCAATGCCCCACTGCTGGTGCAGCGCGTTGAGCTGTTCCACTACCGACTCAGCGGTGCCCGCCAGCAGCGACTGCGCCCGGCGTGCAATGCGCACCGGCTCACTGCCCGCCTGGCGCGCAAACGCGTAGGCCTGCTCTTCGCTGGCCACGGTGACACGCTGCCCGTTTGCCAGCTCAACGCCCCACACTTCGACCTTCTGCGCCAGCGCGTCTGCCTCGGCCTGCGTCGGCGCGACAATCGCCTGCACCGCCACTATCACGTCCCGCGCGCTGTTCTCACGCCAGGTCGATACCACCTCGCGCAGCAGGTTCGGGTCACCGTTCAGGTGTGCGGCAAACACAAAGTGCCAGTCGAGCCTGGCGGCCAGCAGCGCGCTTTCGGTACTCGCGCCCAGCAGGAAAGCCTCAGCAGGCAACGGCGGCAGCGGCGTGGCGCGGACGGCCTCTTCAATAGCGTGATGCTCAGGACGGATCCAGCGGTCGAGCTGGGCCAATTGTTCGGCGAAGCTGCCCTTTTCCTGTTGATTCAGGCCCTGCTGCAGCGCGCGGGTTGAGAGCGGTAATCCACCGGGGGCTTTCCCGACGCCGAGATCGACGCGGCCAGGCGCCAGCGCGGCCAGCACGTTGAAGTTCTCGGCGACTTTATAGGGGCTGTAGTGCTGAAGCATTACGCCGCCAGACCCGACGCGGATGCGCGTGGTTTGCCCGAGGATCCAGGCAATCAGCAGCTCCGGCGAGGGGCTGGCAAGCTGTGGGGTGTTGTGGTGTTCGGCAATCCAGAAGCGGTGATAGCCCAGATTTTCTGCCTGCTGCGCCAGCGCCAGGGTACGCGCCAGTGCATCGGCAGCCGTTTCGTTTTCAGCGATGGGGCTTTTATCCAGAATGCTGATTCGCCATGACATGTTGCGTTCTCGTTTGACTTAACATGTCGACATTATTAAAGGCGCATTTCACCTCTGAGAAACAATTAATTTACATTTGGTTTGCCGGAAAACAGATATATAAAACCCTGCTAAGAATAAGATTTTAAGGAGGCAATCAGCGTTTCCACCTGCTCCCGACGGGTAATGCGGACGAAGCGAATATGGCTATATTGCGGGTTTTGCAGGTCGGCTTCATAGCGCGTACGGTTATTACGCCAGGTTTTCATCGTCCAGATGATAATGGATTCTCTGCTGAAGAACGCGCGCCGGAAACTCTCTTTGTTTCCCGTTCCCGGCCAAAGCTCGTGTTTATGCCAGGCCCGCTTTATTGCTCGGGTGACGGCCTGCCAGAGGGTGCGGGTAAACCCGTAATCCACCCACACCACCACATCGACATCGCGCCATTTCAGCGGTCGCGTGCGGTTGTAGTTACCGTCGAGCACCCAGTCTGGCGAAGCCTGTAGCGCCTGCGCCAGCTTTGCCTGAAACTCGTCGTCCGGCGTGCCCTGCCAGTTAGCCTGCCAGTAGAGTCTGTCCATCTCGATACAGGGAATAGACAGCGCGGTCGCAATCTGCTTCGCCAGCGTGCTTTTTCCGCTCCCGCTGGTACCGATGACGTTAATTTTCACCTCAGCCTCCCTGTATTTACGAAAATGTGACCAAATGATAGCGTTTTCATCCTGTTAACGAAACGCTATTTCAGCATGACAATTTTTCCAGAGAGACGATCTCCCTCTTGCAGTTTGGCTTATGTCATTTATTTAAGCCGATTCAACATAACACCCAGTAAAATATTTTCAATTTTATTACATTCGACAACATTAACAGATTAAAAATAATGAATGCCGGGTATTTCGGAGAGTCTCAATTTCAGCGAGAATATATCCAGGCCGTTATTAAAATAATCATACTTATCTTGCCGGAGCGCTTTCCGGATTTTTTATTCTTGCACAACATCATGGAGTTACTCATGAGGCGTAACACCCCCGTTACACAAAACGAGTATTTACTTAACGCCGGTTCGACGTTAATGTCCACTACCGATATAAAAAGTCATATTACCTATGCTAACTCGGCTTTTATAGAAGCCAGCGGATATAAAGAAGAGCATCTTCTGGGGGAGCCGCATAACCTCATCCGCCATCCCGACATGCCTGCCGAAGCGTTTGGCGACATGTGGTTTACCCTCCAGCAGGGTGAGACCTGGACAGGTCTGGTGAAGAATCGTCGACATAATGGCGATCACTACTGGGTGCGGGCCAACGTGACGCCGGTCTGGCAGGGGGAATCCCTGACCGGCTATATTTCGGTGCGCAATATCCCCTCACGGGAAGAGATCGCGGCCAGTGAAAAACTGTATGCAAAAGTGCGTAATAACGAATTAAAACATCATCGTTTTTATAAAGGACTGTTCGTTCGGCGCGGTATATTTTCCTTTTTGTCGCTCTTTAAATGTCTCAGTACCGGAAAACGAATTCAGCTTGGTATTACTGCGACGGCGTTACTTTCCTGCCTGGCGATGTATTTATTCCGCGATCGTCTCGTTCAGGCCGCCACTCTGGTGCTGCTTTTTTCTGCGCTGTCCTGTTATCTCCATGCGCAGATCGCCCGGCCGTTAAAATCCATTGTTCAACAGATGCAGCGCGTGGTTTCAGGGCGTAAAACGGACTATTACCATTTTGACAGGATCGATGACATCGGGTTGATGATGCGCCTGGTGAATCAGTCTGGTTTAAACCTGAACTCGCTGGTTGATGATGTCGGGGCGCAAATCAGCGGTATTGGCACCATCAGCCAGCAGGTCGCGAAAGAAGGCGCGGCGCTGCAGGCGCGTTCTGAAGAAACCGCCGATTTCTTGCAGCAAACCGCATCTGCGGTGGAAGAGATCGCCAGCGCCGTGAAGCAGACGGCCGAAACCGCGAACGAGGCGATTCAGATGGCGGATCGCACCCGCGACAGCGCCCACTGCGGGGAAGCGATGATGAAAGAGACCATCGGTATGATGCAGTCCGTTTCGCAGGATAACGGCCAGATCGTCGATATTATTAGCGTTATCGATCGTATTGCCTTCCAGACCAATATTCTTGCGCTGAATGCCGCCGTGGAAGCGGCGCGCGCGGGTGAAGCCGGCCGCGGCTTTGCCGTGGTCGCGGCTGAGGTGCGCAATCTTGCGCAGCACTCCGCGACGGCGGCGAAAGAGATCAAAGCGCTGATCGAGAAAAACGTTGCCAGCGTCAACGCTGGCGTGGAGAAGGTGGGACAAACCGAATCACAGCTGACGGTTATGATCGACCATGTTCTGCAGGTTTCCACCCTGATTAAGGAGATTGGCCTCGCCACGCAGGAGCAAACCCAGGCGCTGACGCTCATCAACGCCTCCCTCTCCCGTATCGGCGCAATGACCCAGAGCAATACGGGGATGGTGGATAACGTCACTCACGCCGCGAATCACCTGACGCAGCGGACGACGCGCCTGCAGCAGGCGATTGCCGTTTTTGGCGGTTAGCCGTTCGGGTACTGCTCGTCGGTCACTTTTTCCAGCCATGTTACCGGGCTGCCGTTTACCGCTTCGGCGATGGCAAGATGCGTCATCGCCGTTTGCGCACTTGCGCCGTGCCAGTGCTTCACGCCGGGTGGGATCCAGGCGATATCGCCCTGATTCAGGATTTCCGCCTCTTCGCCCCACGCCTGTAGCCAGCCGCGACCCTGCGTCACAATCAGCGTTTGTCCCAGGGGATGCGTATGCCAGGCCGTGCGCGCGCCCGGCTCAAAGGTTACGGTTGCCCCGCCGACGCTGGCAGGTTCGGTCGCCTGAAAGGGCGCGTCAATGCGAACAGCCCCGGTGAACCAGGCTTCCGGTCCTCGTACTGAAGGTAATGAACCGCTGCGGATAATTTTCATCTTTTGCTCCTCGTTGACTGTTGCGTTAACAGTAGCGCAAAGCACTCCGCAGCATTAGGGTGCATAATCAGATAGGACACATGACTGAAACTCATAAATAGAACCGCGATGCTAAAAGATAATTTCAACGATCTGCTCTCCTTTATGGTGGTGGCCCGCGAGCGCAGCTTTACGCGCGCAGCGGCGCAGCTGGGCGTCTCGCAATCGGCACTGAGCCATGCGATGCGCAAGCTTGAAGCGCGATTAGACGTTCGCCTGTTAACCCGCACAACCCGCAGCGTGGTTCCGACACCCGCGGGTGAGCAGCTTTTTTCGCGCCTCAGCCCGCATCTGCTGGAGATCGAACAGGAACTCACGGCGCTTCGCAGCAGCCGCGACAAACCCGCAGGCGCTATCCGCATCGTCGCCGGCGAGCACGCGATGGACGCCGTCCTCTGGCCGGTACTGAAGGCTTTTATGCTGCAGTATCCTGACATTAACGTCGAAGTGACGGTCGACAATGGCCTGACAGATATCGTCGATGGCCGCTTCGACGCAGGGGTTCGCCTGGGTGAACAGGTGGCAAAAGACATGATTGCGGTGCGGATTGCGCCGGACATGCGCATGGCGGTTGTCGGCTCCCCGGATTACCTGGCTCGTTTTGGCGTGCCGCTCGTGCCGGAGCAGCTGGGTGAACACCGCTGTATCAATCTCCGCCTGCCCACCAGAGGGGGATTGTATGACTGGGAATTTGAGCGCGACGGGCGCGAGCTTCGCGTGCGGGTTGACGGACAGCTTACGCTGAATAACCTGTCGCAGCGCATCGACGCCGCGGAGAATGGTCTCGGATTAGCCTACGTGCCCGAGTCCTCGGTTCTGGACGCTCTGAATCAGGGACGGCTGGTCAGGGTCCTTGAATCGTGGTGCCCCACGTTTGAAGGATACCACCTCTATTATCCGAGCCGTCGGCAGCACACAACCGCGTTCAGGTTACTTCTCGATGCCCTGCAGCAGCAAAAATTTATACCATCTGGTAATAATTAAGAGAATCTGATGATTAAATAATCAACCCCACCATTGTTTTGACTAAAAACTCATCACGTTTCAGCGTGTTGTGATCCCCGTCTGCTCTGACCACACGATTTCCTTCGACGTGCATCACTTTCGGCACGGTTATATTTTGCGTCGCTTATGAATTGCAGGTAGGATGCCTCGCCATGTTTCGCCTTATCCATACGCAGAATGACTGGGAAGGCGACATGTGTTTGCGCAGAAGCAATCGTTTGTATTGCGCTCTGCCAGGCAGGACTATCACGATAATGGTTCAGACAGGCAAACAGGTAACTCAATGAAAACAAGCAATAAAAGCGCAGCCGATCATCACGCTGCTAAACGTCGCTGGTTGAACTCCCACGAAGAGGGCTACCACAAAGCGATGGGCAACCGTCAGGTTCAAATGATCGCCATCGGCGGCGCTATCGGAACGGGTCTGTTTTTAGGTGCGGGTGCACGTCTGCAGATGGCTGGCCCGGCTCTCGCCCTGGTCTATCTGGTGTGCGGGATCTTCTCTTTCTTCATTCTCCGCGCGCTGGGCGAGCTGGTACTGCATCGCCCTTCCAGCGGCAGCTTCGTCTCTTACGCCCGTGAATTCCTCGGTGAAAAAGCCGCTTACGTCGCGGGCTGGATGTACTTCGTCAACTGGGCGATGACCGGTATCGTCGACATCACCGCCGTTGCGCTGTATATGCACTACTGGGGCGCGTTTGGCGATGTGCCGCAGTGGGTCTTTGCGCTTGGCGCCCTGGCGATTGTCGGCACCATGAACATGATCGGCGTGAAGTGGTTCGCGGAGATGGAGTTCTGGTTTGCGCTGGTTAAAGTGCTGGCCATCGTGGTGTTCCTGGTCGTGGGTACCGTCTTCCTCGGCAGCGGTAAGCCGCTGGATGGCAATGCCACCGGCTTCCACCTGATAACCGATAACGGCGGATTCTTCCCGCACGGTCTGCTGCCTGCGCTGGTGCTGGTTCAGGGCGTCGTGTTCGCCTTCGCCTCCATCGAGCTGGTGGGCACCGCAGCAGGTGAATGTAAAGATCCGCAGACGATGGTGCCAAAAGCCATCAACAGCGTGATCTGGCGTATCGGTCTCTTCTACGTCGGCTCCGTGGTGCTGCTGGTGCTGCTGCTGCCGTGGAACGCCTATCAGGCGGGCCAGAGTCCATTCGTCACCTTCTTCTCGAAGCTGGGCGTGCCGTACGTGGGCAGCATCATGAACATCGTGGTCCTGACCGCAGCGCTCTCCAGCCTGAACTCCGGCCTCTACTCGACCGGCCGTATCCTGCGCTCCATGTCCATGGGCGGTTCTGCGCCGAAGTTCATGTCGAAGATGAGCAAGCAGCACGTGCCGTACGCCGGTATTCTGGCGACGCTGGTGGTCTATGTCTTCGGCGTGTTCCTGAACTATCTGGTGCCGTCTCAGGTATTCGAAATCGTTCTGAACGTGGCGGCACTGGGGATTATCGCGTCCTGGGGCTTTATCGTGGTCTGCCAGATGCGTCTGCGCAAGGCGATTAAAGAAGGCAAAGCCGCTGACGTCAGCTTTAAGCTGCCTGGCGCGCCGGTGACCTCCTGGCTCACCCTGCTCTTCCTGTTCAGCGTGCTGGTGCTAATGGCGTTCGACTACCCGAACGGCACCTACACCATCGCGACCATTCCGCTGCTGGCCGTGCTGCTGATTGCGGGCTGGTTCGGCGTGCGTAAACGCGTTCATGAAATTCACAGCACCGCGCCGGTTCATCCTGACGATGAAAAACACGACGCCCCGCTGGTAGAAGAAACCTCGCGTTAATAAAAAAGCCGGGTGGCGGCTTCGCCTTACCCGGCCTACATTTCATGGTTTTGTAGGCCCGGTAAGCGGCAGCGCCACCGGGCAATCCCATCTTACAGCGCGATACGCATCACATCGTCAGGCTGGGTAGCTTCCTGCTGGCGGGTAGATTTCTGTTTCACCGTCACGTACAGGGTTTTGCCATCCGCTGAAAGCGCCAGGCTGTTCGGGTAGACCGGCGTGTCGAAGGTTTTAGTGACCTTATACGATTTCGCGTCAATCACGCTTACCTTGCCGGCTTCACGGTGCGTCACGTAGGCTTCATTGCGGGCCGGGTTAAACAGGACCGCCAGGGATGCCGGCGCGGCGATTTTCTCGATCACGCTACCGTCTTTCAGGCTCACCACCAGCACTTCCGGCTGTTTTGAATCGGTCAGGAACGCGCGCTGACCGGCAGTGTCGAGGCTCAGGTTCAGGTAGAAGTGCTCTTTACCGTCATCCTGCACCTTTTTACGGGCAATAATTTTATTGCTGGCCGTATCAATCGTCACCAGTTCGCCGTCCGCATTCGTGGTGTACAGACGTTTCGCCTGCGCATCCAGCGCCAGGCCGGTGCTGTAGGTGCCCGTATTGGCAATGGTTTCTTTCAGCTTCAGCGTGGCGCCATCCACGACCCAAATCACGCTCTCTTTACCGACACCGGTAATGTAAATCGTGTTGCTCGCGTCATCTGCCACCAGCTGGCGCGGCTGCAGCGGTTTGACGGTTTCGCTGCGCTGACGCCCGTCCAGCACCAGTCGCCCTTTTACGTCACCCGTTTTTGCATCAATCGCGGTTACCGCGCCGTTGATCGTATTGCCGAACCACAGCGTTTGAGTCGCCTTGTCAAAGGTGGCGCCAAAAGGTTTCAGATCGCTATGGATTGCCTGCGTCACGTCCAGCGTGACCGGATCAAGACGGTAGACAACCCCGCCCTTGTCGGTTTTACGGCTTTGCGAGGTTGCCACCCACAGCGCATTCTCCTGCTGGCTCACGGCCATTTCATACGCCCCTTTGCCCACCGCTTTACGCAGTACCTCTTCGGCGGCATGCACCTGGAACGTCCCGGCAAGCAGTAAAGTGGCAGACAGCAGCGACAGGCTCAGACGCGGCGAGCACAGTTGACGTAAAGACATATCAATTCCTTTTCTGAAAAGTGGGGTTGGGCTGACATCACTTCCGGCAGACAACGTCATGGCATTGCCTTTTGATAATGAGAATAGTAATCATTAATGTGTTAAATGTGGAGTTTTTCTTTCCCGCTTCGCCTTCCATTAACGCAATGTGCGGTTATAGTTTTCAAAACTTTTACAAAACCTTTAACATATAAGGACATGTTCCATTTGGTTCGTTTATACACCACAACCGGTTTTATTCATGAAAATCATTTCTGCCCGTAAGGCTTCTCTCCCGCTGCTGCTGGTTCCTGTTATTTTTGCGCCGCTCACCGCCGTGAGCGCAGAGGAACAGACCATGATCGTCAGCGCCACGCCGCAAACCGTATCGGAGCTTGATACTCCGGCCGCGGTCAGCGTCGTCAATGGCGACGATATGCGCCAGGCCGCGCCCCGCATTAACCTGTCTGAATCCCTTGGTAGCGTACCCGGGCTGCAAATTCAGAACCGTCAAAACTACGCCCAGGATCTCCAGCTTTCGATGCGCGGATTTGGCGCCCGCTCAACCTTTGGGGTGCGCGGTATCCGTATGTACGTCGATGGTATTCCAGCCACCATGCCGGATGGACAGGGTCAGACCTCCAACATCGACCTTTCCAGCGTGGAGAGCGTTGAAGTGCTGCGCGGTCCCTTCTCTGCCCTGTACGGCAACGCCTCTGGCGGCGTAATCAACATCAACACCCAGACCGGGCAGCAGCCGCCGACCATTGAAGCCAGCAGCTATTACGGCAGTTACGGGACCTGGCGCTATGGCATGAAAGCCACCGGCGCGATGGGTGACGGCACCCACGCCGGGGACGTGGATTACACCGTCTCCACCACCCGCTTCACCACCAAAGGCTACCGCGACCACAGCGGCGCGCGTAAAAATCTCGCTAACGCCAAACTGGGTGTACGCATTGACGACGCCAGCAAGCTGACGCTGATTTTCAACAGCGTGGACATGAAGGCCAACGATCCGGGTGGACTGAATTACCAGGAGTGGCGGGACAACCCGCGTCAGTCGCAGCGCGGCGATCAGTACAACACCCGTAAGACCATCAAGCAGACCCAGGCCGGCCTGCGCTACGATCGCCAGCTCAGCGTTCAGGACGACCTGAGCGTGATGATGTACGCCGGCGAGCGTGAAATGACGCAGTACCAGTCGATTCCGTATCAGCCGCAGCTAAAAGCCACTCACTCCGGCGGGGTGATTGATATGCAGCGCCACTATCAGGGCGTGGACACTCGCTGGACACACCGCGGCGAGCTGCTGGTTCCGGTGACCTTCACCACCGGTCTGAACTACGAAAACATGAGCGAAGACCGTCGCGGATACGAGAACTTCGTGATGCGCAACGGCGTGCCGGACTACGGCGTCAAAGGCGATAAACGTCGTGACGAACGCAACCTGATGTGGAACGTCGATCCTTATCTGCAAACGAGCTGGCAGCTGACGCAGAAACTCTCTGTCGACGCGGGTGTCCGCTACAGTTCGGTCTGGTTTGATTCCAACGACCACTACGTTACGCCGGGCAACGGCGATGACAGCGGTGACGCGAGCTACCACAAGTGGCTCCCGGCGGGCGCCGTGAAGTATGCGGTGACGGATGCGTGGAACCTCTATGCTGCCGCAGGGCGTGGCTTTGAAACGCCAACCATCAACGAGCTCTCCTATCGCGCCGATAACCAGGGCGGTCTGAATATTGGCCTGAAGCCGTCCACGAATAATACGTATGAAGTGGGCAGCAAAACCCGAATCGGCAACGGCCTGCTGACGGCGGCGTTGTTCCGCACCGATACGGATGATGAGATCGTGGTGGACTCCAGTTCCGGCGGCCGTACAACCTATAAAAATGCCGGGAAAACCCGTCGTCAGGGTGTCGAAGTTTCCCTGGATCAGCAGTTCGCGGAGAACTGGAAGCTGAAGATGGCGTGGACGTACCTGGATGCCACCTACCGGACTAACGTCTGCAGCGACGCAGACTGTAACGGTAACCGTATGCCGGGGATTGCGCGCAACATGGGCTTCGCCTCGTTTGGCTGGCAGCCTGAGGAAGGCTGGTATGCGGGGACAGACGTGCGCTACATGAGCGATATCATGGCCGACGACGAAAACACCGCGAAAGCGCCGTCCTATACGGTAGTCGGGCTGAATACCGGGTATAAATTTAACTACGGCAACTGGGGAATGGACGTCTTTGGCCGCGTCGATAACCTGTTCGACAAAGAGTACGTGGGCTCGGTAATTGTCAACGAGTCCAACGGTCGTTATTACGAGCCTGCACCAGGCCGAAACTATGGCGTCGGGCTGTCGGTCTCTTATCGCTTCGAGTAAGCAAAAAGAAAAGTTTATTTTATAAATGAAATAACCCTCCTGATGGCATTAAGCCATCAGGAGTTATTCACCAGATAAATAATTAGCGGCGGTATATAGTCGCTCTAATAAATAATCTCTCAGTTAAAATATTGTCGCTGTAAAAGAGAATCTGCTTCATCAATCAACTTATCAATCGCCTTCTGGCTCGCATCAACATCTCTCCGCTCAAGGGCCGAAAGAAGCTCGTCATAGTGATACGTTGCCGTTTTGATGTCGTTAAGTTCGTGATGCAGGTAGTTCATGCAGGGCCCGATGCGGACCCATAGCTGTTCAATTAAGGCATTAAGCGTAGGCATTTCCGCATACTGATAAAGCGTAAACCTGAAGATACGATTCGCATGCAATGCCTGCTGAACATTCCCATTGCGCATGGCCTCATGGAAAGCCTCTGACATTTTGCGCAACGCCTCCAGCTTGCCGTCTGACATCTTCTGGCATGCTGCGGCGACCGCCATTGGCTCAAGCTGTTTTCTGATGGCGTTAATCTCGTTATAACGCTCCAGCGTCACTTCAGGGACCAGAAACGCCTGTGCGGGCGTGGCGTGAAGCGCGCCTGAGGAGACCAGGCGCAGCAGCGCTTCGCGGACCGGCGTAATACTGGTGCCTAATTTATCAGCAATCTCTTTCGTAATCAGTCGTGCTCCTGGTTTGAGAGAGCCTGTAATTAACGCCCCTTTCAAACTGTGTTCAACCTGCATGGTAAGGCTAACCCTTTGGGCTTTTTCTAAGTGATCCAAATCAAGCATGTGGAATTCCTGTAGCTAAAACTTAATGCTATTTTTAAACGCCAGTTTTAATAAAACGGCGCCGGTACGATATATCCTGTATCGTCATGCCTGGTGGTGGGAAGTACAAAAAACAGCAAAAAAAGTAAACGTCATTTTTTTTATCGTTTTCGGGCTCATCGGGGATGATGGCGCGAAAAGTCATGTCCAGTAATTAAAGACAATATATCGTATCTTCACAAATAAATATGGCGGGAAACCCCGCCATATTGCGCTTTATTTATTGTCACTCGCGACGCGAATCACGACTTTGCCGAAGTTTCGTCCTTCCAGCAGGCCAATGAGCGCCTCGGGGGCGTTTTCCAGCCCGTCCGTGACCTGTTCGCGATAGTGGATTTTTCCCTCCTGCACCCAGCGCCCCATCTCTTCCTGGAACTCATGGATGCGATGTCCATAGTCCTGGCCGATGATAAAGCCCTGCATCCGAATGCGTTTCTTGAGAAGGGTCGCCATCAGAAGCGGCAGGCGGTCTGGCCCGTCAGGCAAGCCCGTCGCGTTGTAGCCGCTCACCAGGCCACACACCGGCACGCGCGCGGAGGTGTTGAGCAGGGGCAGCACGGCGTCAAACACTTTCCCGCCGACGTTTTCATAGTAGACATCAATGCCGTTCGGGCAGGCCTGCTTGAGCTGGTCGGCAAAATCCGCGGCGTGGTGATCCAGACACAGGTCAAACCCGAGCACCTCAACGGCATGGCGGCATTTCTCTGGGCCACCGGCGATGCCGACCACCCGGCAACCTTTGATTTTGCCGATCTGCCCAACCGTCGCGCCCACCGGGCCGGTCGCCGCCGCCACCACCAGCGTTTCACCCGCTTTCGGTTGCCCGATATCCAGCAGCCCCATATAGGCGGTAAAGCCCGGCATACCCAGTACGCCCAGCGACCAGGAAGGATGCGACGGATTTTCGCCCAGCTTCACCAGGCCGCTGCCGTCCGAGAGTTCATACTCCTGCCAGCCGCTGTAGCCCAGCACCCACTCACCGGCTTTGTAGTCGGGATGGTTTGACTGCTCAACGCGGCTGACCGTTCCCCCCACCATCACCGCACCGAGCTCAACCGGCGGTGAATAGGATGGCGCGTCGCTCATGCGACCCCGCATATAAGGATCCAGCGACAGCCAGACGGTACGAAGCAGAAGCTGCCCCGCCCCTGGTTCCGGAACAGGCTGCGTTTCCAGACGAAAATTTTCCGCGACCGGTGCGCCCTGTGGACGAGAGGCCAGCACCCAGCGGCGGTTATGCGAAACAGAGTGATTCATCAGGATCTCCTTCTGGTACAAATGTCATTACAGCCTGGCTCACGTTCAGCGTTATCGCATTAGCATTACGAGCCAGACTGATTAAGCCGTACAACCAGATAGATGCAGGTTTCATTCGTCTCGTTGATGAACCGGCAGTCATTAGGCGGCCCCAGCTCAAGACAGTCTCCGGCGTGCATCTCGTGGCGCGTATCGCCCTCCTGAAACACCAGCTCACCGGACTGCAGCCAGATAAGCTGACGCGCCAGCGCGTAAGAAGAGGCCGGCATCGGAACGTCGCTGCCCGCAGGCAGTTCCACCTGAACAAGGTCGATGGGCAGATCGGTACGGGGAGAAACATGGCGGCGGAGGTAGTGCGTCTGCGGGTCGCGCCAGACGGGCTGATTTGCCAGGCGCAGCAGCTTGCCCTCCTGCATTTCGGCCCGGGCAATCAGCGTTGACATGCTGATGCCAAACGCGCCCGACAGGCGGGCAAGCAAGGTGGCTGTCGGGCTACTGTCCCCGCGCTCGATTTTATGGATCATGGCGCGGGAGACGCCTGCCCGGTCCGCCAGCTCGCTCAGGGACCACCCGCGAGACTCGCGTTCAAGGCGAATTCTCGCGCTAATCCGTTGATTCATTGTGTCTGTTATGGTGTTCATGACGTCATACTATAGTGTATGAACGGCAATTCAATGGGCTTTTGATAACAAAAAAATATGGCTTATGCCGTAGCGATCGGGCGATACAGTTGTGTAATATCGTAGCGATAACGTAACACTATAGTGAACAACACACAGAGGCTTCATCATGATCGTTCGTCATGCCTGCAAAGAAGACTGCGCTGCGATAGGAGAGATTTACAACCACGCGGTGCTGCACACTGCCGCAATCTGGAACGATAAAACCGTCGATACCGATAACCGAATCGCCTGGTTTGAGGCGCGCTCGCTTGCGGGCTATCCGGTTCTGGTGAGCGAGGAAGACGGCGTAATCACCGGCTACGCCTCTTTCGGCGACTGGCGCGCCTTTGACGGCTTCCGTCATACGGTTGAGCACTCGGTCTACGTCCACCCGGCCCATCAGGGCAAAGGGATTGGCCGCACGCTGATGAAGGCGCTGATTAACGAGGCCCGCGCCATCGGTAAACACGTGATGGTGGCCGGGATTGAAGCGCAAAACCATGCCTCGATTCATCTCCATGAAACGCTCGGCTTTGTGACGACGGGACAAATGCCGCAGGTGGGAACCAAGTTTGGCCGCTGGCTGGACTTAACCTTTATGCAGCTGCAGCTGGACGAGCGCAGCGACCCGGACGCGATCCCATGAATCAGTCACTGACGCTGGCGTTTCTGGTGGCGGCGGGCATTGGCCTGGTGGTGCAAAACACCCTGATGGTGCGTATCACCCAGTCCTCCTCCACCATTCTTATCGCGATGCTGCTGAATTCGCTGGTCGGCATCGTGCTGTTTGTCAGCATTCTGCTGCTGAAACAGGGCGTCGCCGGGTTCAGCGAGCTCGCCGCAACGGTGCGCTGGTGGACGATTATCCCGGGGCTGCTGGGGTCGTTTTTTGTGTTTGCCAGCATCAGCGGCTATCAGAACGTTGGCGCGGCGACGACCATCGCCGTACTGGTGGCAAGCCAGCTGATTGGCGGGCTGGTGCTGGACGTGCTGAGGAGCCAGGGCATCCCGCTGCGCGCCCTGATCGGCCCAGTGTGCGGCGCGGTGATGCTGGTGGTCGGGGCCTGGCTGGTGGCGCGACGCCAGTTTTGATGGTTACAGTATGGTGCCGCCTTTCGTCAGCTGTTCCTCACGCGCGTCCATCTCCTCTTTATGCTGCTTACCGTGGTGCGAAATCGCGGTGCGCAGACGCTGCTGCTGAGTGTAGCGCTCTTCACGGCTCAGCTCCGCATCATCGCTTAATTCAATCAGCAGTTCGTTCATGTGGGTAATCACGCTCTCTTCGATGGCGGCATCGACGCGGGCGATAACTTCGTTTAAATGTGACATTGTCACTCCTCGTTATGTGCCCGGTGGCGCTACGCTTACCGGGCCTACAGGTGCCAAATGTAGGCCGGGTAAGGCGGAGCCGCCACCCGGCTAAAAAGGCTTAGTTCAGCTTCGCTTTTGAGAAATCGCTGCCCATCAGGCTTACGCTGTACCCGGTCACGTTGCTGCGGGTCGCGTAGAACGTTTTCCCGTTTGCGAGCGCAATCCACGGTGCCTGCTGATAGAAAATCTCCTGCGCCTGGCCATAGAGCTTCGCGCGCTCGGCCGGGCTGCTGGTCAGCTTCGCTTTTTGTACCAGGGCATCATACCCCTTATCGCACCAGCGCGCGGCGTTTGAGCCGGTTTTAATGCTGTTGCAGCCGAGCAGTACATCGGCAAAGTTGTCCGGGTCGCCGTTGTCGGACATCCAGCCAAACAGCGCGGAGTCATGCTCGCCTTTACGCATTCCGGAGAGATATTCGCCCCACTCGTAAGAGACAATTTTGGCTTTAACGCCGACTTTCGCCCAGTCGCTCTGGATCATCTCCGCGATACGACGCGAATTCGGGTTATACGGACGCTGCACCGGCATTGACCACAGCGTGACTTCCGCGCCCTTCTCCAGACCCGCCTGCTTCAGCAGGGCTTTCGCTTTTTCAGGATCGTAGCTGTAGTCCTTCAGGTCTTTATTGAAGCCCAGCATATTTGGCGGGATCGGCGATTTTGCCACCGTGCCCGATCCCATAAAGACCGCATTAACGATGGCCTTCTTGTCGGTCGCGTAGTTGAGCGCCTGACGCACCAGCACGTTATCAAACGGTTTTTTCTCGGTGTTAAACGCCAGATAACCGACGTTAAGCGCATCGACGGCGTGCAGCGTCAGGTCTTTGTTGTTCTTGATGGCGTCAAACTGAACCGGGGATGGCGCAGGAACGATCTGGCACTCGTTGGTCTGCAGCTTCGCCAGGCGGGTTTCCACGTTTGGCGTAATGGAGAAGATGAGATGCTTCGTCGGCACCTCGCCTTCCCAGTAGTTCGGGTTCGCGACGTAGCGGATCAGCGAATCCACTTTGTACTGCTGCAGCACGTAAGGCCCGGTACCAATCGGCCAGGTGTCCACATTCTCAGGCGTGCCTTTTTTCAGCATTGCGTCGGCGTATTCCGCGGAGAGAATCGAGGCGAAATCCATCCCCCAGTCGGCCAGAAACGCGGCGTTGGGTTCGCTGAGGGTGAACTGGACATGGTAATCATCGACCTTTTTAACGTCCTGGATCAGCTTATCGAGACCGACATCATTAAAGTACTCGTAGTTGCCCTGCGACACGTTGTGGTACGGGTGTTTAGGGTCTTTCTGACGCATGACCGAGAAAATAACGTCATCGGCATTAAAATCGCGCGTCGGTTTGAAGTATTTGTTGCTGTTGAACTTCACCCCTTTACGCAGGGCAAAGGTATAGGTCTTGCCGTCCGGCGAAATCGTCCAGGACTCCGCCAGCGACGGCACCGGGGTGTTTTTCACCGGGTCGAAATTGATCAGACGGTTATACAGCACCTGAGAGCTGGCCACAAAAGACGGGCCAGAGCTGGCGATTTGCGGGTTGAAGGACTCGGGGGAGGCTTCTGAACAGTAAATAAGGGTGTCGTTATTTGCCGCCCATGCGGCACCGGCTGGTAACAGCGCGCTCAGCGCAAGGGCGAGCAGTGTTTTCCCTGTAGACATGGTTATAACCCTGACAGTTTTATTATATAGGACAGTAATAACAGCACAGGCGTTTTGACCTGGCAAATAACGAAACACTATCAGGTTATTCTAAAGCCGCGGTTTTTGCTGTTTTAACCGCCAGCACCCAGAAAGACGATTTGTCTTAAGTGCCATTATTCGTCAAGCACAACCGTCATTTTCTATGCCGCAAGAAATCGGCGCTTTTAGCGTCTCTTCCTCCGTTTGGTTGCGTCCTCGGTTCGTTAAAGTAAGGGTGTGAAGAAGTATATGGGATCAAATCGTGGCAAAAACTCTTTTACGCAGCGGTAATCTGGATGATTTTCAGGCCGTTGGCGGCGGCGGACAAGCCGTTTTCGAATCAGCGTTGCAAATCCGGGAAGCGCTCCGGTTGCGCAAACAACAGGCCATCGTCGACTGTCTGGCGATTCCTCAGGTCAACGACAGCGGCGACCGCGTGGACTGGTATTCCCCGGTTGAAGGGAGCGTAACCAGCTGGAAAGCGGCCGATGAAGATGATCGCTATCGCGCCCTGCGCTATCTGGAAAACACGCTCGCCAGCGTCGAGTCATTAAGCAAGAAATGCCTGCAGTCGCCTAAAACCGCGCAACAGCTCTTTGGCTCTCTGCTGTCGAAGGCATTTCAGTTCCCGGGCGAAAACTTCCTCTTCCTGGTGGACGGAAAGCCGGTCATCAGCTTCTGGGGATTTGTAAACCTCAACGAGAACGCGCGCGACGATGTCCTCGACTGCCTGCGTGAGTCCCTGATCCCTGAGCCAGCCCCCGTTGTGATTGACGATCCTGAACCCGAGCCTGAGCCAGAGCCGGTGATGACCTTTGAGCACGCTGACGAGCCGCTGATCGCCCCGTCCACGGTAGTGCGTATTACGCCGGAGGAGCTGTATGAGCCCGAACCGGCCCCCGTCGTTGCGCAACCAGTCCAGGAACCTGCTCCGGCGAACATCGTGAAAAAGCGCCGCGTTCCCCTGTGGGCCCTGCCGGTTGCCGCCGTGATCGTCGCCGCCGTTGCCGCCCCGCTGCTGTGGCCGAAACAGGCGCCTTCCGCTGAGCCCGCCCCGGCGCCCGCACCTGAACCCGTGGAAATTGCGCCAAAGCCGATCAAGGCGGTTGAACCGCTGGCGATGAAGCTACCGCTGCATCAGGCGGAGGTCGTGGCCAGCAAAGAAAAAGAAGCGGCTCCGGCTGAAGCTGCGCCACAACCTGCTCCGGTGGTGATTGTCGCCATTCCGAAAGACGCCATGGTGATGGAAGCGAATCAGGTGAAAGCGGGATCGACGCGCTTCCTGAACGGCACCTGGCGCGCCATCCTCGACGTGAAGGATCCAGTCACCGGCAAGCCACCGTCGCTGCGCTATCAGATCCAGAACAATAAAGGTTTCGCCCGCGTTGTCCACGGCGACAACATTGTCTGCCGCGCGGAGGTCTTCTCCGGGCTGCACAGCAATGGCGAGCTGATGATTAAGAGTCGCGGTACTGCCCGCTGCACCGACGGTTCCCGCTACCCGATGCCGGAAATTGCCTGTAAAGCAGGCACCAGCGATATCGCAGAATGTCGCGCCCGTTATGATGCCAACACCGTCGTCCCACTGACGTTCAAGAAAGCAGGTGCCTGATCCTATGCTGGTAAATCTTTGCGACTATAAACAAAGCGTCACGCTTATTGCCAACAGCGGCGTGCAGTTCCTCGATTTCGGTCTGACGCCGCAGGACTCCGCCAGCAACGGGCGCTTCGTACGTAAAACCGCGAACGGCCCGCTGTTGCGCCTCGATTTCGACCTGGTCAACGGTCGCTATACCCTGCCCGGCATGAACGGCGGCCAGCCTGAAGTGGTCAAGCCGGAAACCACTATCCCGCTGCATCAGTCGCTGACGGTACTGGATGGCGTCTGGCTTCCGGTTCCTTTCCTGCGCTTCAACCCGCCGCGGACGTTTGTGGAAGGGCCGGATAACTGGGCGCGCGTTCAGGTGCGCAAGCTTGACACCCCGGACGCGGCAGGCAATACCCACCGCGTCACCCTCGCGCTTGACAGCCAGATTGCCGACCATGCCACGTCCGCGCTCTCTCCGGTGGAAAACGATATTCTGAACGGCACCCGCTTCGCGCTGGCCTGGCGCGATAGCGAGGTAGACAGCTTCCTCGATCAGACCTGGATTGACGGCTGGCTGCGCGAGGCGTTTACCCAGTATGCCGACGGCGTTGAGAACCGCTCTGAACGCGACCTGCAGCAGGCGATGCGCAGCTTTGAGTATCAGGCCCACTGGCTCAACCTGCTGACCATGCTCGGTGAACAGCTCACCGTGCCGGAAGTGAAATTTGTCACCCATACGCTCAGCACGCCTGCCATTCCGGTCGACCTGATCCTCGACGTGGGCAATACCCACACCTGCGGCGTGATTATTGAAGACCACGGCGATGCCAACGATGGGCTGCGCCAGACCGCCGAGCTGCAGGTCCGCTCGCTCAGCGAGCCGCAGTTCCTGAACGAACCGCTGTTCACCAGCCGTCTCGAGTTTTCGGAAGCGCGTTTTGGCAAGCAGCACTTCTCGGTGGAAAGCGGTCGCGAAGATGCCTTTGTCTGGCCATCGATTGTCCGCGTCGGTGATGAAGCCCGCAAGCTGGCGATGCAGCGTCTGGGAACCGAGGGCAACAGCGGTATCTCCAGCCCGCGTCGCTACCTGTGGGATGAAACCCCGGTCGTGCAGGACTGGCGCTTTAGCCAGATGAACAGCAAGACCCAGCGTGAACCGCTTGCCACCGCGTTCCCGCTGATGAACCTGATGAACGATGACGGCGAGCCGCTCTTCACGCTGCCGCAGGACGAGCGCCTGCCGGTCTTCTCACCGCAGTACAGCCGCAGCACCCTGATGACCCATATGCTGTGCGAGCTGCTGGCACAGGCGCTGGGGCAGATCAACAGCGTCGCCACGCGCCTGCGCCTGGGCTTCCCTGCCTCGCCGCGCCAGTTGCGCACGCTGATCCTGACGCTGCCCTCCGCCATGCCAAAGCAGGAGCGCGAGATCTTCCGACGCCGCATGTTTGAAGCCATCGCCATTGTCTGGAAAGCGATGGGCTGGCACCCGCAGGATGAGGATTTTGTCACCCGCAAACAGCAGGAAAAAAGCGTGGTGCCGGTACCGGAAATCCAGATGGAGTGGGATGAAGCCAGCTGCGGTCAGCTGGTCTGGCTGTATAACGAAGCCATCTCCCGCTTTGGCGGCCAGACCGAAGCCTTCTTCGCCTCCCTTGCCCGTCCGGACCGTGAGCCTGAGCCGGGCAGCCAGCCGGGACGCGCGCTGCGCGTCGCGTCCATCGACATCGGCGGCGGCACAACGGATATGGCGATCACCCATTACCAACTGGACGACGGCTCCGGCAATAACGTCAAAATCACCCCGCAGCTGCTGTTCCGGGAAGGGTTTAAGGTGGCGGGCGACGACACGCTTCTGGACGTGATTCAGCGCTACGTATTGCCCGCCCTGCAAACGCAGCTGCAAAAATCCGGTATCGCAGACGCCTCGCTGCTGATGGCCTCGCTGTTCGGCGACTCCGGCCGCATTGATACCCAGGCCGTACTGCGCCAGCAGACGGCGCTGCAGCTGTTTATGCCGCTTGGCCATGCGATTCTTGCCGGGTGGGAGTCCAGCGACGTTGACGATCCGCTGGCTGGTCTGCACGCCACCTTTGGCGATCTCCTGCCGCAGAAGCCGACCCGCAACGTGATGAACTATCTGCAGCAGGCGATCGACCATGCCCTGCCTGCGGGTTCTGACGCTTTTGACCTCTTCGCCGTGCCGCTGCACGTCAATTTCCGCGAAATGCAGGATGCGATGCTGGCCGGGCAGTTTACGCTGGCCTCCCCGCTCCACGCGGTGTGTGAGGCGATCTCCCATTATAGCTGCGACATTCTGCTGATCACCGGACGCCCGGGCTGCCTGCCTGGCGTTCAGGCGCTGATTCGCCACCTGCAGCCGGTGCCGGTCAACCGCATCGTCTGGCTGGATAAATACCAGGTGCATGAGTGGTATCCGTTCAGCCAGCAGGGGCGCATTGGCAACCCGAAATCGACCGCTGCCGTGGGGGCCATGCTCTGCAGCCTTGCGCTTGACCTGCGTCTGCCGCGCTTCAACTTTAAAGCCGCGGACATTGGCGCGTATTCCACCGTGCGCTATCTGGGCGTGCTGGATAACACCGTCAATACCCTGCGCGAGGAAAACGTCTGGTATCAGGATATCGATCTTGATAAACCCGGTGCGAAGCTTGACGCGCGTCTGCACTTCCCGCTGCGCGGTAACGTCACCCTCGGCTTCCGCCAGCTGGCGAACGCGCGCTGGCCTGCCACGCCGCTCTACACGCTCAGCATTAACTCGGCCGAACTGGCAAAAGCGATTGCCGGCGACGGCGTGCTGAACGTGCGGCTCAAACTCTGCGGCGGCAGCAAGCATGAAGGCCCGGAGGCCTTCGAGCTGAGCGATGCCTGGCTGCAGGACGGCACGCCGGTGGCGCCTGACGCCTTAACCTTCAAACTGAATACCCTGGCCGACCGCCGACACAGCGGCAGCCACTACTGGATCGACAGCGGGAGCGTATACCTGAAATGACAGCGACGACCACCACCACTCAGGCCTTAATCGGGTGGATCAACGAGACGCGCCTGAACGCCCCCGTGCTGGATAATGATGCCGACGCCCTGCTTGCCCGCATCAACGCGGCGCAGGCGCGCGAGCAGGCCATTGAACGCGCCATGACCCGTCAGAGCAGCATCGGGCTTTACGGCCATTCGCAGAGCGCGAAAGCGCACCTGCTGTTGTCGCTGTGCGGCAGCGGCAATGGACGCCTGAACGTGACGCCAGGCCAGCGCACCTTTGACTATTTTTCGCATATCAATCCGGGACATGCCCTGACCAACATGGCCGTCCGCTTCACCCGGGAAACCCCGGAAGCGCTTGACGAGGCGTTTCCGCTGCGCCTGAGCCTGGTCACCGAGGCCGAGCTAGTGCAGCTGTTTATTGCCCGCACGACGCTGCACCCGCAGATGCGCGCGGTGGATAAGGCGGTCATTGAGACCCGCCTGGAGAAATGGCGCGGGCTGCGCCAGCCGCAGAGCGTGCCCGGCATCACGGCGCAGGACGTGGGAGCGATTGCCCGCTTCTGGCAGAGCACGGTACCCGCCGCGAAACAGCAAATTGATGATGCCCTGTGGCACGAGTTCGCCCAACTGGTGCCTTCGCTCGATCTCAGCACCCGCGCCAGCGTATGGTCGCTGCTGTGGGGCGAGCAGCAGGAACTGACCCAGCAGTGGTTAAATCTGGCCCATGTGCTGCACCAGACCAGCCATGCCAGCGAGATTGCGGCCCCCCTTAGCCTGCTGGTGGACAGCTTCGGGCTGCCTGGCGAAGGGTTCCTGACGCACGACGGCTCGGTAGCGCTGCAGAATACGCAAGAGACGCTTCTCCATCCGCTGAACAACGGTGAGATGCTGAACGCCATCAGCCTCCCCGTCGATGTGCTGGCCTTCCTGACCCGCGAGCTGGTGCTTCCGGTTGAGAACGGCGCGCTGGATAATGTCGATATCATTGATATCCCGGTGTTTGAAGACCGCCATGCCGATCCGCTACGCCAGGCAAAATCCCAGTGGCTGCTTGAGCACTACCGTCAACAGCTCCAGCCGGATGTGCTGGTCATCTGCAACGCGACGGCGCAGCACGAACAGACGGCCAAAAAAGCAAAAGTGTTAATGAACTGGGTCAGGGAGACGCAGCCTGCTGAAGAATCTGCCCTGCCGGGTCTGGTGTGGGCGATCACCCCGCACGACGCGCGCTTTACCACCCGGCAGAATCTCGATGAAGCCGTACAGCATCTGCTCGGGAAGCCCGGCCTGCGCTGGGGCACGCTACAGGCTCTGGACAGCCACAGCATGCAGCGCGTCATTGAGTGGCTGTCTCAGGCCACGCTGCCCGCGCAGCGACAGAAACGTCTCGGCACGCTCAAAAACGCGCTGCGTCTGGAGCTCTCGGCGATGATGCAAAGCTACCTGGCACCGCTGGTTGAGGAGCCAGGTATCCGACGCGCTCAGGCTGAAAACATGGTGCGCACGCTGCAAAGCAGTGCCGCCCGCCACGGCGAGCTGCTTGAAGGCCTGCTGCCGCCGCTGAAGGCCTTTGAAACGCTGTTGGCCGTTCAGCAGCCGCGCGAGGAGCAGGTTAACGGGCTATTTACGGATACCATTGACCTGTTTGCCGAGAACGCCCAGGAAAGCGCCGGTCTGTACCAGACCAAAGACAAAGCGCGCCTGGCGCATAAAGTCTGGATAAATCATCTGCGCCAGTGGAGCCGCAACGAGGCGACAGCCGCCCGTCTTGGGCTGGATCCTGCGGTGTTACAGCAAATTGCGGATGTGCTGGTGGTCACCAGCTACCGGCTGGATCTGCCTCAGCAGCTGCAGCGAATTGTCGAAGCGGATAAGAGTAGCGCTGCGCAACTGCATGCCGTGATGGGCAATTTCATTGGCTGGCTGGGTTACGACAAGACGCCCGTGGCGACGCGCCCGGCAAGCCGCATCCGCAAGGGGCAGGCCATCTTCGTCACCCCGGTGGTGAGCAGCGCCGAGCCCCGCCTGACGCGTCTGGGTGAACAGCCGGTCCATGCGGCTACCGCGTACGTTTACGACTGGCTGGTCGCGCTCTATAGCCGCGCGATCGAGAACATTGATTACCAGCACCCGCATGATGTTCAGCCTGACGCTCGTCAGGCACTACGGGCTTTAATAATGTAGCCGCCTTCTTGCCGGGTGGCGCTGCGCTTACCCGGCCTACATTTCGCCACGATGATACATTGCACAATAATCACATCGTCATACATTCGGCTAATGCCTGCGCCAGCGCAGAGGGGTTTTCCCACGACATAGAGTGCCCCGCCGCAGGGATAATTTTTACCTCAACGCCTTTCTGTTGCAGATTTTCCACATCGTCATCCGGCAGAGAGAGCTCGCCAAAAATCAACGTTACCGGGCAAGGAAGTGACAGGAACTGCGCTTCCCATTCCGGTTCAACGCCGGCCACCAGGCTGGATGCACCGCGCCAGACGGCATAAGCCGCATTGCTCTGCAGGCACCCTGCCCACGCCGTTTTTTCTGCGCTGAGCATGGCGTCGTAACCCTGCTCCAGAAACTGTTGCTCGCTTTGCGCCGCGATTGACCGGCTGAACATGCCCCCACCCGCGTGAAAATTGGGTTCTGACACCATCAGCCCCTTCACGCGCGTAGCCAAAAGCCCCGCCGTTTCGATAGCAATACTGCCGCCCATGCTGTGGCCGTATAACCAGAAGGAATCCAGTTTAAGATGGTCAATCAGCTCCGCCACAACGTGCGCCTGTTCAGTGGTTTTGTAGCTGTAGTGCTCAGGCTTATCGCTGTAGCCGCTGCCGGGCAAGTCGATGAGAATGGCTCTGCGTGCGCCAAACAGCGGGTCACGAACGACGCGGGGATATTCATAGGAAGAGGCGCAGCCCAGCCCGTGAATGAACACCACGGGATCGCCGGAGCCGGGCAAGTCGTGCCAGCGTACGGTGCAACCGGCCTGCTGCGAGTAAAAACAGTTCATAAGCACTCCTTTTATGATGCACTGTGTATTTATACAGTTATCACCTCAGGAATGCTATGTTCATCTTTTCAAACTGGAAGCGTGCTTCAGAAAAGCGAGACCAGCAGCGCAACGGGAAAGCTCATTGGCCAGGTTGACCCCACCAGGAAAGCGCTCAGCAGGCGGATACGTTTGCGGTCTTTTGAGAGGAACCAGGTGATTAACGCGCAGATGGAAGCCATGATTGCGTAAAAAACCAACATCTTTTGATACAACGTCATTCTGTATACCAGAGCCGAAAAAATAACCGCACGCAATATGCGTCATATGTTGACACAGATCAAGTTTTTTCGTTACAGAATAACCACTTAAAAATTACGGCTAATAACAATTGAGTATCTTACGTAACACATCTGGCGGGCAAAGAGAACGCCTGACCGCGCAAGCGGCCAGGCTGGACGGGCTTAGTGTTTGATCATGACATGCCGGACAACCGTATAATCCTCAAGCCCGTAGACCGACATATCTTTCCCGTAGCCCGATAATTTCATGCCGCCGTGCGGCATTTCGCTCACCAGCATAAAATGGGTGTTCACCCAGGTGCAGCCGTACTGCAGGCGCGCGCTCAGGCGATGGGCACGCCCCACGTCTTTGGTCCAGACCGATGACGCCAGGCCGTATTGCGAGTCGTTTGCCCAGGCCAGCACCTGCGCCTCGTCATCAAACTCGGTGACGCTCACCACCGGGCCAAACACCTCGCGCTGAACGATGGCGTCGTCCTGTTTTGCCCCCGCCAGCAGGGTTGGCTGGAAGTAGTAGCCCGCCCCCTCTTTTTTGCTCCCGCCGGTGACAACCCGGATATGGCCGAGCGCTTTCGCCTCATCGACGGCCTGACAGACGCGTGACAGATGGGCGGCCGAGCTGAGCGGTCCCAGTTCGGTCGAGGTGTCTTCAGGCGCCCCCATTTTAAGGCTGGCGACTGCGGCACCCAGTTTTTCTACCAGTTGGGCATAGATTCCCTTCTGGGCATAAATGCGGCAGGCTGCCGTACAGTCCTGCCCGGCATTGTAGAAGCCAAACGTCCGCACCCCTTCGACCACCGCATCCAGATCGGCATCATCAAACACGATCACCGGCGCTTTGCCGCCCAGCTCCATATGGGTGCGTTTAATCGAGGACGCCGTATGGCCGATGATATGTTCCCCGGTCGCGATCGAACCGGTCAGCGAAACCATGCGGACCTTCTCGTGCCCGGTGAGCGGGTCGCCGACCGTTTTCCCGCGACCAAACAGCACGTTCAGAACGCCCGCCGGGAAGATATCTTTTGCCAGCTCTGCCAGCTTCAGCGCGGTCAGGGGCGTGATCTCAGAGGGCTTTATCACCACGCAGTTCCCTGCCGCCAGCGCGGGGGCCAGCTTCCAGGCTGCCATCATCAGCGGGTAGTTCCACGGCGCGATAGAGGCCACCACGCCCACCGGATCGCGGCGAATCATCGACGTGTGACCGTCAAGGTACTCGCCCGCTGCCAGACCGTTCAGGCAGCGGGCGGCCCCGGCAAAGAAACGGAAAACGTCGACCACCGCCGGAATTTCATCCCCCAGCGCGCAGTGCAGCGGCTTGCCACAGTTGAGGGACTCGAGCCGGGCAAACGCCTCACCGTGCGCTTCAATCGCGTCCGCCAGCTTCAGCAGGCACTCGGCGCGGGTTTTCGGCGTCGTTTGTCCCCACGCCGCAAAAGCACGGTCAGCCGCCAGCACCGCCGCGTCGACCTGGGCCGCTGACGCCTCAGCAATCTCCAGCAGCACCTCTCCGGTGGCCGGGTTATAAACCGGCTGTTTTTCACCTTCTCCGGCAACCAGCTCACCGTTTATCAGCAGATGTTTTTGCATAGCATTTTCCTGTTGAATTCACTGTTATTTCCCGCTGCCGGCAATGTTTTCGCCGTCGCGGGTTAGCCACCAGGCTCCCAGAATGGGGATAGTTGTCACCAGCATCACCAGCAGAGCCACGACGTTGGTGACCGGCACGTCGCGTGGACGCCCGAGCTGGTTGAGCAACCACAGCGGTAACGTGCGCTCGTGTCCCGCCGTAAACGTTGTGACGATGATCTCGTCAAACGACAGGGCAAACGCCAGCATTCCCCCGGCCAGCAGCGCGGAACCCAGATTGGGCAGCACCACATAGCGAAAGGTTTGCCACCCGTCAGCCCCGAGATCCATCGACGCTTCCACCAGGCTCCAGGAGGTGCGTCTGAACCGGGCAATCACGTTGTTAAACACCACCACCACGCAGAAGGTGGCGTGTCCGACCACGATGGTGAAAAACCCCGGCTCCAGGTTAATCGTTTTGAAAGCCGTCAGCAGCGCCAGGCCGGTGATGATCCCCGGTAACGCAATCGGTAACAGCAGCAGCAGAGAGATCGCATTCTTGCCAAAAAACGCGCTTCGCCACAGCGCTGCTGCAGCAAGCGTGCCAAGCACAAGGGCAATGGCGGTGGAAAGCGCGGCAATTTGAAGTGACAACGTCACGGGCTCGATAATATCGCCGCGCCCCGCCGCCACGCTAAACCACTTCAGCGTTAACCCCTGCGGCGGAAAGCTGAAAGCGGCGTCTTCGGTGTTGAAGGCGTAGGTCGCGATAATCAGCAGCGGGAAGTGCAGGAAGATGACGCCTCCCCACGCTGCCACTTTCAGGAACAGCGGTGCGCGTTCAGAGTGCATCGAATGCTCCCAGACGTTTCACGAACGCCAGATAAAGAGAAATCAGCACGATGGGTACCAGCGTGAACGCGGCGGCCATGGGCATATTGCCGATAGCGCCCTGCTGGGAGTAGACCATGTTACCAATGAAGTAGCCCGGCGGGCCGACCAGCTGAGGAACGATGAAATCCCCCAGCGTCAGGGAAAAGGTGAAGATTGAACCCGCCGCAATGCCCGGGATGGCCAGCGGCAGAACGACATAGCGGAACGTCTGCCGGGGACGCGCGCCGAGGTCGGCTGAGGCCTGCAGCAGCGAGGCCGGAAGGCGTTCCAGCGCCGCCTGGACGGGCAGGATCATAAACGGCAGCCAGATGTAAACGAAGACCAGAAACCGTCCCAGCCCGGAGGTGGACAAGGTGTTGCCGCCAATTGCCGGGAGCGTCAGGATTGAGGTCAGAATCGGCTCCAGGCCGAGATGGCTGAGAAACCACTGGGCCACGCCGTCCTTCGCCAGCAACAGCGTCCAGGCGTAGGCTTTGACGATGTAGCTCGCCCACATTGGCAGCATCACGGCGATATAGAAAAACGCTTTCCACTTGCCGCTGGTGTATCGCGCCATGTACCAGGCCATCGGGAACGCAAGGATGGCGCTGGCAATGGTCACCGCAATCGCCATCGTTAACGTGCGCAAGATGATGTCGTAGTTTGCCGGGTTGAAAAGCGCCTGAATGTTCGCCAGCGTGAGATCCGGCGTGACCGCCATGGTGAAATCGTCAAAGGTATAAAACCCCTGCCACAGCAGCGTAAGCAGCGACCCTAAATAGACGATGCCAAACCACATCAGCGGCGCAAGCAGAAGCAGGAACAGACCGAGCGACGGCTTTCGCCAGAACAGGGCCGTCATGCGGCTCAGGCGGCCGCGCGGGGCGGGAGGATGCGCAACGCTCATATCCATTTCACCTCTCCTCGTGAAGGCGGATCATCGCCTCGCGCGACCATGACGCCATGACCGCCTGCCCCGGCGCAATGCCGCTCAGCGGCGAGGCGTCACTGAAATTAGCCTGGCTCACCAGCAGTTTGGCGCCATCGGCGAGCTTCAGCTCCAGACGCGTAGCAGCCCCCTGATACTGTACGGCCTGCACGACGCCCTGAACCTGAACGTCACCCTGTTCATTAAGGCGAATATGCTCCGGGCGCAGGGAAAAGGTGCCCTCCATGCCGCAAAGCGTCTGCGCAAGGCCCGCATCAAAAACGTTGGAGGTGCCGACAAAACCGGCGACAAACGGCGTGCGCGGACGCATGTAAAGATCGCGTGGGGTATCCACCTGCTCGATGCGCCCGTTATTGAACACCGCCACCCGGTCAGACATGGAAAGGGCCTCGCCCTGATCGTGGGTGACAAAAATAAAGGTGATGCCGAGTTCTTGTTGAAGCTTCTTCAGCTCGAACTGCATTTGTTCCCGCAGCTTGAGATCGAGCGCCCCTAAAGGCTCGTCCAGCAACAGGACGCGCGGTTCATTCACCAGCGCGCGGGCAATGGCGACACGCTGACGCTGGCCGCCGGAAAGTTGCGACGGTTTGCGGGCGATGGCAAAGCTCAGGCCCACTTTTTCCAGAGCATCGCGGGCCTGCGCATGGCGTTTTTTCTTGTCGACGCCTTTGACCATCAGCCCGTAGGCGACATTGTCGAGGATCGACATATGCGGGAACAGCGCATAGTCCTGAAACACGGTGTTCACGTCCCGCTCCCAGGGGGGCAGTTCGCTCGCCTCTTTGCCGAAGATGGAAATCGTCCCGCCTGACAGCTGTTCAAAACCCGCTATCAGACGCAGGCAGGTGGTTTTGCCGGAGCCCGAAGGCCCCAGCATGGAGAAAAACTCTCCGTCGCGGATCGCAATGGTGACCCCATCCACCGCCCGGACGTCGCCGTACAGACGGGAAACATTGTTAAACTCGACTGCGTACGTCATGTTCTGCTCCCGGGCAATTAACGACCGCCCATGATGGCGATGTAATCCTGCGTCCAGCGGCTGTAAGGGACAAATTTGCCGCCTTCTGCGATGGGGGTTTTCCAGAACATGATTTTGTCGAACTCGTTATACCCGTTTGTTTCGCAGCCTTTATCGCCCAGCAGCGTGCTGGCTTTACACCCTTCCGGCACCACGGGCAGGGAGCCAAACCATGCGGCCAGATCGCCCTGCACTTTCGGCGTCAGCGACCAGTTCATCCATTTGTAGGCGCACATCGGGTGTTTAGCCTGCGCGTGCAGCATGGTGGTGTCCGCCCAGCCTGTCACCCCCTCTTTCGGGAAGACGGTGGCAATGGGCTGGTTCTCGGCCTTCAGGGCATTCGCCTGATACGGCCAGGCGCTGGAGGCCACCACGCCCTCGTTTTTGAAATCGCTCATCTGGACGGTGGTGTCATGCCAGTAGCGGTGGATCAGCGCATGCTGGTCGCGCAGCACTTTCAGCACGGCGGCATACTGTGCTTCGGTGAGCTGGTAAGGGTCTTTGATACCCAACTGCGGCTGGGTCGCTTTGACGAACAGCGCCGCATCGGCGATATAAATCGGGCCGTCATAGGCCTGCACGCGTCCCTGATTGGTTTTACCGTCCGGCAGATCCTGTTTGGTAAAGACGACGCTCCAACTGTCCGGCGGCGTCGGGAAGGTTTTGGTGTTGTACATCAGCAGGTTTGGCCCCCACTGGTACGGCGTGCCGTAGACTTTACCGCCGACGTTAAACCATTCCCCTTTCACAATCCGCTCGTCGAGGGTTTTCCAGTTGGGGATAAGATCGGGGTTAATCGGCTGAACGCGTTTCCCCATGATCAGCCGCAGGGAGGCATCGCCTGAGGCGGTCACCAGGTCATATCCTCCTTTCGCCATCAGGCTGACCATTTCATCCGACGTGGCCGCCGTTTTGACGTTGACTGCACACCCGGTCTCTTTTTCAAACTGGGTGACCCAGTCGTAGTTTTTATCCGTCTGCCCCCGCTCGATGTATCCCGGCCAGGCGATAATATCCAGTCGACCTTCCCCGTCGCCAATGGCCTTTGGTGGTTCTGCGGCTTGCGCTGTCATAATAGTCATGCCGAGCGCGCACAGGCTGCTGCGGGCAAATTTTTTGCTCATAAGAGTTACTCCTGTCGCAATGAAATTTAGCGGCAGCCGTGCCGTAAAAATATCTCCCTTATTAAACGTAGACCGCGCAAATGCGCCGCACCGTTCGGCTTCAGGAAATTTCATCAAGGTGTGACCGAGGGCGCATTCCCCGTTAACTGGATTATAGACAAGGGGTTAGGCGCGAGAGACGGTATGCAGATTTCCTATGACGGGTCACCGCGAAATAGTCGCAGCGCCGTCATCAGGATAAGAATTGATTATTTAAATAACGGAAAAAGGATTATTCCAGCATCGTGCTAATTAATTTTCCTAACTGAATGACGGCCTGCTCTTCCCGCTCTCCCCAGGCCCAGGAGGTATTAAAACGAAAGAACGGCGTCCACGCGTCAGAGGTGGAAAACATTTTTCCGGGAGCAATGCTGATGTGGTGCGTTAAGGCCTTTTCGCTCAGCAGCCCCGCGTCCAGCTGCGCCGGCAGTTCCAGCCATAAAAAGTAGCCGCTGTCGTTATGGTGAATTTTAACGCCTGCAGGCATATGGCGAAGAAGTGACTGCCAGGCCTGCTGCTTTCGCTCGGCCAGCGTACGCCGCAGGCGGCGTAGGTGGGCGTCGTAGCGTTTGGTCGCCAGGTAATCCACCAGCGCCAGCTGCATGGGAGAACTGGTTGAAAGCGTGCTCATCAGCTGCAGCTGCTGAATGCGCCGCGCGTGTTTTCCTGCCGCCACCCAGCCGATGCGAAAACCGGCCACCAGACATTTTGAAAAGGACGAGCAGTGTAGCGTCATGTCCTGACGATCCCACGCTTTCGCCGGGAGCGGCTTTTCGCGGCCAAAATAGAGTTCGCTGTAGACGTCATCTTCAATCAGCGGGACGTTGTGCTGCGTTAACAGCGCGACAAGCTGCGCTTTTTTCTCCGCACTCAGCGTGAAGCCGAGCGGGTTTTGGCTGTTGGTCATGATCCAGCAGGCTTTAACCGGGTACTCATTCAGCGCCTGTTCAAGAGCGTTGAGATCGATCCCCTCGCGGACGTCTGTCGCAATCGACAACGCTTTAAGCTTCAGGCGTTCCAGTGCCTGCAGCGCACCGTAGAAACAGGGGTTTTCGACAATCACCCAGTCACCCGGCTCGGTTACCGCCTGAAGGCTAAGATTCAGCGCTTCGAGCGCGCCTGCGGTGATCACGATCTCTTCCGGGGAGATGTTCATCCCCTGCTGCGCGTAGCGGCGGGCAATGGCGTGGCGGAGATCGACGTTTCCCGGCGGCAGGTTCTCAATCACGCTCATCGCCGTCGCGGTTTTGCTGACGTTTGCCAGCGAACGGTTGAGCTGCTGAAGCGGGAAAAGCCTGGGGTCGGGAAACGCGGAAGCAAAAGGAACAACGGACGGGTCGCGGCTGGCCTGTAAGACGTCGAAGATGTAGGTATTGATATCCACCGCTTCGTCACGCATCACCTGAGCGGGTGGCGCAGGCTGTTGTGCGGTCGGGCGCGAGGCAACGTAATAGCCCGACTGCGGTCTGGCGACAATGCGCCCCTGACTTTCCAGCATCTGATACGCGTGGCCAACGGTCATAAAACTCATGCCGCTGCTTGCCACCTGCTCTCGCAGGGAAGGCAGCTTATCGCCCGGCAGCCATACGCCAAGCTCAATCTGCGAGATAATTTGTTGCGCCAGACGCTGGTATTTTTTCATCAGATTCTCCTTAAGACCGACAGTGTATATCAGCAGGAGAAAAAGAGAAGATTTAGCGAACTGTTATAGTCTGGAAGAGGAATTACTTACGGTATTCGGTCACGTGGCTCTGAGCGGAACGCGCGGCGGCCAAGTGGTCGAGCGTGATCATCGACGATTTGCAAAAAATGCATTTCGCGCCAAACGGGTTTTTCTCAGACACGTCAAAGGCTGAGGTACGGTACTGCGAGCCATGACAGCATGGGCAGCGAAAATGGATATATGAAGTCATAGGTTTCTCCTGAAACGTAAAAACGTAAATTACTAATGGGCCGATTGGGCATAATGGTTTTAAACAAAACGAATCGGAATGTAGATAAAGACCCAAGAGAGGCTGCGGAGAGGCACAACGTGATGAGAACTGCTTTATAAAACTACGTCAGATATTTATTTGGACTCAAAACCAGAAGGCCATTAACGCACGACGCTGACGACAAAGCAAGCGGTTTAATGCGGAAAAATCATAAAAAGAATGTTTTTATTCCCTGATGCTCGTCCATGTTATTAAATATTGATGTTTACAATCCCCGGCCATACATACATAACCACATGAAATATAAATATAATATATAACATTTTTTGCCTACTCATATCATCAACCACAGAGTATTAACAACAGGCTAATGAACACTCTGCTACTTGTCTTGCTCAAGCAGGAATTTCGCTCTTACCTTACAGAAAGGAACTATCAATGAGTTGGAATAAAGACGCGGCTGTTTCTTACCTCCGCTCGTATGCGCTTGGACACTCTCATAACGAATGCGCGAAGTTTACACGTCGTGCCATAATCGCTGGCGGCATTACGCTTGAACGTACACATGATGCAAAGGATTATGGACCAAAACTTTTGCGTGCAGGATTTAAAGAGGTTCCTCCTGGTTCAACGTTGCTTAGCGGAGATGTGGCTGTAATTCAGCCCTATCCCGGGGGAAACTCAAGCGGCCATATGACAATGTTCGACGGCACTCGGTGGATCTCAGATTTTACCCAGCTCAGTATGTACCCCGGGCCGGGTTACCGCCGCGCACAACCAACCTATAAGATTTACAGGATGAGTCGATGATGAAGGGGATTATAATTACTCTGGCGTTATTGTTATCAGCTTGTACGTGCGTACCTCAGCAGAGTGCTGCCGAACGGGCGGAAGAATTTTACTCCAACTATCTGACATTTTTTGCGGAAAGTGATGGGGAATACCCTCAGCTTAGAGAGTACGTTGCGGCAGATACGCTATCCCGACTTAACGAGATAGAGTCTATTCCTGAACAGGAAATCCTGGGGGCAGATTATTTCGCTTATGTTCAGGATTATGATCCCTCTTGGGTGAAGCGGCTCGAGGTTGGTGCGCCGCATCAATTCATCAATGGCGAAGTTCTTCCTGTCCGGATTGGTATTGAGAACGGCGGGTTTCTTAATCTTGAAGTCTATATGCGTCGTGAAGACGGAAAGTGGAAAATTTACCGCGTGAGTGACGTAACCGATCGCTACGAGCACCGCATATTTAATGCCGGAGCAATTACTCGGGCAAAGTCATTAGCGAAAAGTGGACTTTAAGCACATCTATAAATAATACACTGGGCAAACTGTTATAGGTAAATATGCCGGGTCTGTTTCTGCAACCCAGAGCTGGCGCGGCTTAGAATGGCATCGACATAATTACATCGCGGAGTTTTGCATGTTTGGTTTGGATGCTTTTCACCTTGCACGGATACAGTTTGCCTTTACCGTATCCTTCCACATTATTTTCCCGGCCATCACCATTGGTCTCGCAAGCTATCTTGCCGTGCTCGAAGGGCTGTGGCTGAAAACAAAAAATCCGGTCTGGCGCTCGCTATACCATTTCTGGTCGAAGATTTTTGCCGTCAATTTTGGCATGGGCGTGGTCTCCGGGTTGGTGATGGCCTACCAGTTTGGCACCAACTGGAGCGGCTTTTCGCAGTTTGCGGGCAGTATTACCGGCCCGCTTCTGACCTATGAAGTGCTTACCGCCTTCTTCCTCGAAGCCGGGTTCCTCGGCGTGATGCTGTTCGGCTGGAATAAAGTCGGGCCGAGGCTGCACTTCTTTTCCACCTGCATGGTGGCACTGGGGACCATTATTTCCACCTTCTGGATCCTCTCCTCCAACAGCTGGATGCAAACCCCGCAGGGCTATGAGATCGTCAACGGTCAGGTGGTACCGGTGGACTGGTTCGCCGTGGTGTTTAACCCCTCCTTCCCTTACCGCCTGCTGCATATGTCGATAGCCGCGTTCCTGAGCAGCGCCCTGTTTGTTGGCGCATCCGCGGCATGGCATCTGCTGCGCGGGAATAATACCCCCGCCATCCGGGCAATGTTTTCAATGGCGCTGTGGATGACGCTGATTGTCGCGCCCCTCCAGGCCATGGTGGGTGATATGCACGGGCTGAACACCTTAAAGCACCAGCCCGCGAAAATTGCCGCCATTGAAGGGCACTGGGAAAATCCACCGGGCGAGCCGACCCCGCTACTGCTGTTTGGCTGGCCGGATATGGAACAGGAGCGCACCCGCTTTGGGCTGGAGATCCCAGCGCTGGGAAGCCTTATTCTGACACACAGTCTGGATAAACAGGTTCCGGCGCTCAAAGAGTTTCCAAAGGAAGACCGCCCAAATTCCACCATCGTCTTCTGGTCGTTCCGCATTATGGCGGGCCTGGGCATGCTGATGCTGCTGCTTGGGGTGACGGCACTCTGGCTGCGCTATAAAAAGCGCATTTATTCTTCCCGTCCTTTCCTGTGGTTTGCCCTGCTGATGGGGCCATCCGGGCTGATTGCCATTCTGGCCGGGTGGATCACCACCGAAGTGGGCCGCCAGCCGTGGGTGGTCTATGGGCTCCAGCGCACGAAGGATGCGGTTTCTGCCCATGGCGATTTGCATATGAGCGTGAGCCTGCTGGCCTTCTTCGTCGTTTACACCTCGGTATTTGGCGTGGGTTACAGCTATATGGTGCGCCTCATCCGAAAAGGCCCGCAGCCGCATGAATCTTTCGCCACCGAGTCCGACGGACGTCCGGCGCGCCCGCTTTCTGCCGTCACAACTGAACATAAGGAGCAGCCGTAATGGGTATCGATCTTTCCATTATCTGGTTTGTGATCATCGTCTTTGCCACGCTGATGTATATCGTGATGGACGGTTTTGATCTGGGGATTGGCATTCTGTTCCCGGCCACGCAGAACGCCGACGATCGCGATGTGATGGTTAACAGCGTCGCGCCGGTCTGGGACGGGAATGAAACCTGGCTGGTGCTTGGCGGGGCCGCCCTGTTCGGCGCCTTTCCGCTGGCCTACGCCGTGATTATCGATGCCCTCACCATTCCGCTCACATTAATGCTGATCGGTCTTATTTTTCGTGGCGTAGCGTTTGAGTTTCGCTTTAAAGCCACGCCAGCACACCGTCCTTTCTGGGATAAGGCGTTTATAGGCGGTTCCATTCTGGCGACGTTTACCCAGGGCGTGACGGTGGGCGCCGTCATTAACGGCTTTACCGTCACCGGCCGGGCCTATACCGGCGGCCCCTTTGACTGGTTTACCGCGTTTAATCTGTTTTGCGGCGCGGGCCTGGTGGTGGCCTACGCGCTGTTAGGCTCGACCTGGCTGGTAATGAAAAGCGAAAATGCATTGCAACAGCGGATGCGTCAGGTATCGAAGACCCTGTTACTCGTACTGCTGGCGTTTATTGCGGCGATCAGCCTCTGGACACCGCTGGCGCAGCCGGCCATCGCGGCGCGCTGGTTTACGCTGCCGAACCTGTTCTATCTGCTGCCCGTCCCGGCCCTGGTGGTGATTTTTAGTTTGTATCAGTGGCGCTGCCTGAATAATCCCGACAGCCATAGCCGACCGTTTATCCTCACGCTGGGGCTGATCTTCCTCGGCTTTAGCGGGCTTGGGATCAGCATCTGGCCGCACATCATTCCACCGTCAATCACCCTGTGGCAGGCCGCCGCACCGACGCAAAGCCAGGGCTTTATGCTGGTCGGCGCGCTGTTGATCATTCCCGTTATTCTGGTCTACACCTTCTGGAGTTACTACGTTTTTCGCGGCAAAGTTCAGCATGGGGAGGGTTATCACTGATGCAACAACCGGTCTGGAAAAGATTACTGTGGCTGGCCATTATCTGGGGCGGCAGCGTACTGGCGCTGGCTGCGGTCAGTATGCTCTTCCGTATGCTGATGACGGCGGCAGGGTTTAAATCACATTAACGTCATCCCGGGCAACCGCTGCGTTGCCCGGCTCCTCCCCGCACTTTCAGATAAACCCCATTAACGCATGGCAGAGTATCGTTACACTGGAAAAAGATTCACAGTGTTTATAGTTTGAGAAGAAAAATGAAAAAGCTCATTGCGTTAAGTGTTATCAGTCTTGTCCTTACCGGCTGCGTTAATCCGGGTAAAGCCTCCGTTCAGCCGGAGCAACTTAAGAACCACCGCTTTGTGCTGGAAAGTGTGGACGGTAAGGCCGTGAAGACCGCGACAACGCAACCTGAGATCGGTTTTAGCGCACTGCCAGATATCAGTCTGGTGAATAACATCAGCGTTTCTGGCCAGATGTGTAACCGCTTCAACGGACAGGGGAAATTGTCCGAAGGCGAGCTGAAGGTGAAAACGCTGGCCATGACGCGCAAGCTCTGTAGTGAGCCGCAGCTTAACGAGCTGGATCAGGCCATCGGCGACATGCTGCGCAAAGGTGCGCAGGTCGACCTGACTGAAGACCAGTTAACGCTGGCGACAGCCGATAAAACGCTGATGTTTAAGCGTGCAGAATAATCAGTAGTTACCGCAGGTTCCAACGGCAAGCGACTGTTCACTGCAGCGTTTGCCGTTTGGCAAGGCGCACATCCCGATAGCTGAACCATCAAGCTGGCGAGCTACCGACAGCGAACCGCCAATCATCGCGCAGTTGGCCTGACCGGAGCTGGACATCGCGGCTTTCATACCCGGCACCACGTGCGCGGCCGTTGCCTGCTGGACAGGTTCACTGCTGCATGCCGACAACAATAATGCGGCACACCCTACCAAAAATGCTGAGCGCATGCTCTCTCCCCCATGAATAATGCGAAACCTATGCATAATAGGCATCCCATCCCGTGTCGTCGAGAGCGGAAGTGCGTATTTATGCGCTCCTGAAACAATTTCTCGCAATTTTTCTGCCAAAAGTTTGATCTACTCATTGATGGCAGGAATAACGAGGACACAAAAGCGAAAATCGAAAAATCCCCCGTTTGCTAGAATACACAGATAATATTCAGGGTTTGTTGCCGTAATACAGACCCCTATTTTTTTGCGCAATGTAAGGGTGTTGTCCTATGCAAACTATTGACGGTAATGGTGCAGTTGCCTCAGTCGCGTTTCGCACCAGTGAAGTTATCGCCATCTACCCGATTACGCCAAGTTCTACCATGGCTGAGCAGGCGGACGCCTGGGCGGGTAACGGGTTAAAAAACGTCTGGGGCGATGTCCCGCGAGTGGTTGAAATGCAGTCGGAAGCCGGTGCGATTGCCACGGTCCACGGCGCGCTTCAGACCGGCGCGCTTTCCACGTCGTTTACCTCTTCCCAGGGATTGTTATTAATGATCCCGACGCTGTACAAACTTGCCGGACAACTGACTCCCTTCGTTCTGCACGTCGCTGCGCGTACCGTTGCCACCCACGCGCTCTCTATCTTTGGCGATCATTCTGACGTGATGGCCGTTCGCCAGACCGGCTGCGCGATGCTGTGCGCCAGCAGCGTTCAGGAAGCCCAGGACTTTGCCCTGATTTCGCATATCGCCACGCTCAAAAGCCGGGTGCCGTTTATTCATTTCTTTGATGGTTTCCGTACGTCCCACGAAATTAACAAAATCGTCCCGCTGGCTGACGAGACAATTCTGAATCTGCTTCCGCAGGCGGACATTGACGCGCATCGCGCCCGCGCTCTGAATCCGGAACACCCGGTGATTCGCGGCACGTCGGCGAACCCGGATACCTATTTCCAGTCCCGCGAGGCCACCAACCCATGGTACAACGCGGTTTACGACCATGTTGAACAGGCGATGAATGACTTTGCTGCCGCAACGGGTCGGGAATACAAACCCTTTGAGTATTACGGCCATCCGCAGGCGGAACGGGTCATTGTGCTGATGGGATCGGCCATTGGCACCTGCGAGGAAGTTGTTGATGAGCTGCTGACGCGCGGCGAAAAAGTTGGCGTGCTGAAAGTGCGTCTCTATCGGCCGTTCTCGGCGAAACATCTGCTCACTGCGCTGCCGGAAAGCGCGCGTACCGTTGCGGTGCTCGATCGCACCAAAGAGCCGGGCGCGCAGGCGGAACCGCTGTATCTGGATGTGATGACCGCCCTGGCCGAGGCCTTTAATCATGGCGAACGTGAAACGCTGCCGCGCGTGATCGGGGGGCGTTACGGTTTGTCCTCCAAAGAGTTCGGACCGGACTGCGTGCTGGCGGTATTCAACGAGCTCAGCGAAGCGAAGCCCAAGCCGCGCTTTACCGTCGGCATTTATGATGATGTGACGAATCTGTCCCTGTCGTTGCCGGAAAACACCCTGCCCTCAACCGCCAAACTCGAGGCGCTGTTCTATGGTCTGGGCAGTGACGGCAGCGTCTCCGCGACCAAAAACAACATCAAAATCATCGGGAACTCCACCCCGTGGTACGCCCAGGGGTACTTCGTCTATGACTCCAAGAAAGCCGGCGGCCTGACCGTTTCCCACCTGCGGGTGAGCGAACAGCCCATCCGCTCTGCGTATCTAATTTCTCAGGCTGATTTTGTTGGCTGTCACCAGCTGCAGTTCATTGATAAGTACCAGATGGCCGAGCGCCTGAAACCTGGCGGTATTTTCCTCCTGAATACGCCATACAGCGCGGATGAAGTCTGGTCGCGCCTGCCGCAGGAAGTGCAGGCGGTGCTGAACCAGAAAAAAGCCCGTTTCTATGTGGTTAACGCGGCGAAAATTGCCCGCGAATGTGGCCTTGCCGCGCGTATCAATACCGTTATGCAGATGGCCTTCTTCCATCTGACGAATATCCTGCCGGGCGACAGCGCGCTGGCGGAACTGCAGGGCGCGATTGCCAAAAGCTACAGCAGCAAGGGCCAGGAGCTGGTCGAGCGTAACTGGCAAGCGCTGGCCCTGGCGCGCGAGTCGCTGTTTGAGGTCCCGCTGCAGCCGGTCAATTCCGCAAGCCCGAACCGCCCTCCGGTGGTATCCGATGCGGCACCTGATTTCGTGAAGACCGTGACGGCGGCGATGCTGGCCGGTCTGGGTGATGCCCTGCCCGTCTCTGCCCTACCGCCGGATGGCACCTGGCCGATGGGCACCACCCGCTGGGAAAAACGCAACATCGCCGAAGCGATCCCCATCTGGAAAGAAGATCTGTGTACTCAGTGCAACCACTGCGTGGCGGCCTGCCCGCACTCTGCCATTCGTGCCAAAGTGGTGTCGCCGGAAGAGATGGAGGCCGCCCCGGCCAGCCTGCATTCCCTGGATGTAAAATCCCGCAATATGCGCGGACAGAAATACGTTCTGCAGGTCGCGCCGGAAGACTGCACCGGCTGTAACCTGTGCGTCGAGGTTTGTCCGGCGAAAGACAGGCAGAACCCGGAGATTAAAGCCATCAATATGATGTCGCGTCTGGAGCACGTCGAAGAAGAGAAAGTGAATTATGACTTCTTCCTGAATCTGCCGGAAATCGATCGCAGCAAACTGGAACGCATTGATATTCGCACTTCGCAGCTGATCACGCCGCTGTTTGAATACTCCGGCGCCTGCTCGGGCTGCGGTGAAACACCGTATATCAAGCTGCTTACCCAGCTGTACGGTGACAGGATGCTGATTGCCAACGCCACCGGCTGTTCGTCTATCTATGGCGGCAACCTGCCCTCCACGCCGTATACCACTGACGCCAACGGCCGCGGTCCCGCGTGGGCCAACTCGCTGTTCGAGGATAACGCCGAATTTGGTCTGGGCTTCCGCCTGACCGTTGACCAGCACCGCGCGCGCGTGATGCGCCTGCTGGAGGAGTTTGCCGGGCAGATCCCCGCCGGGCTCAATGACGCGCTTCACGCCGACGTGACGCCAGAGGTACGTCGTGAGCAGGTTGCAGAGCTGCGTCAGGCGCTTCAGGGCGTGGCGGGCGCTGAACAGCTGCTGACCGACGCGGACGCCCTGGTCGAAAAATCGATCTGGCTGATTGGCGGTGACGGCTGGGCTTATGACATCGGCTTTGGCGGCCTGGATCACGTGTTGAGCCTGACGGAAAACGTCAATATCCTGGTGCTGGATACGCAGTGTTATTCCAACACCGGTGGTCAGGCGTCGAAAGCCACGCCGCTGGGTGCCGTCACGAAATTCGGTGAGCACGGGAAACGCAAGGCACGCAAAGATCTCGGGGTGAGCATGATGATGTACGGTCACGTTTACGTCGCGCAAATCTCGCTGGGGGCACAGCTTAACCAGACGGTAAAGGCGATCCAGGAGGCGGAAGCGTATCCCGGCCCGTCGCTGATCATTGCCTACAGCCCTTGTGAAGAGCATGGCTACGACCTGGCACTCAGCCACGATCAGATGCGACAGCTAACCGCGACCGGCTTCTGGCCGCTGTACCGGTTCGATCCGCGCCGTGCGGACGAGGGTAAATTACCGCTGGCGCTGGATTCGCGTCCGCCGTCAGATGCTCTGGCCGAGACGTTAATGCAGGAACAGCGCTTCCGCCGCCTTAACGCGCAGCAGCCGGAAGTGGCCGAACAGCTATGGAAAGACGCTGCGGCGGATCTGCAAAAACGGTATGACTTCCTGGCGCAGCTGGCGGGTAAAGCCGAAAAAGCGACCAACGACTAGTCTCTCTGCCCGGCGCGTCCGGGCATTTTTTTGCCATAAAAAAACCCGGTGTATTCACACCGGGCGAATCCAGATAATCATTAAATATCTATTTAGTTCCCTAAATATTATTCATGCGAATTATGGATAAATAATCTTAAAGGCATATAACGCCATCAAGAATAGCTTAATCCATACCTGATTAATAATTTTAATTTAATATATTTAGCCTTAAAGTATTCACCAAACCAATGACCATTACCGTTGATGTATTCAGTTTAGATTTTACTTAGTTCGTAACAATTATAATTTATTACTCTTACACGGGAGTGATTTAGCATGAGACAACTTTCGTATTCGGAAAGTTCAACAGGTAATTAAATAAAAACAACCGCAAAGGAATATCAAAATGCAAAGAAAAGTACTGGCCCTGATGATTCCGGCTCTGTTAATGGCTGGCGCAACTCATGCAGCAGAGATTTATAATAAAGACGGTAACAAATTAGATCTGTACGGAAAAGTAGATGGTCTGCACTATTTCTCCGATGATAAAGGCGCTGACGGGGATCAAACCTACATGCGTCTGGGCTTTAAAGGCGAAACCCAGATCAACGACATGATGACTGGCTACGCACAGTGGGAATACAACATTCAGGCCAATAACACCGAAGCGTCTGATAACCAGTCCTGGACGCGTCTGGCCTTCGCCGGTATCAAAGTGGGTGACTACGGTTCCTTCGATTACGGTCGTAACTATGGCGTACTGTACGACGTAGAAGGCTGGACCGATATGCTGCCTGAGTTCGGCGGCGACTCCTACACCAAAGCCGACAACTTCATGACCGGCCGCGCCAATGGCGTAGCAACCTACCGTAACACCGACTTCTATGGTCTGGTGCAGGGTCTGAACTTTGCGCTGCAGTATCAGGGCAAAAATGAAGATGCCAGCAACAATCAGGAAGGCACCAACAATGGTCGCGACACGCGTCACGAGAACGGCGACGGCTTCGGTATCTCTACCACCTATGACTTCGGCATGGGTATTACCGCAGGTGCAGCCTACACCTCTTCTGACCGTACCAACGAGCAGGTGATGAATACCACTGCGGGCGGTGACAAAGCAGATGCATGGACTGCGGGCCTGAAATATGACGCCAATAACATCTACCTGGCAGCCATGTACTCTGAAACCCGCAATATGACGCCGTACGGTGATAACACCGACGCCGTGGCGAACAAAACCCAGAACTTCGAAGTGACCGCACAGTACCAGTTCGACTTCGGCCTGCGTCCGTCCCTTTCCTACCTGCAGTCTAAAGGCAAGGACCTTGGCAACGGCCAGGGCGACCAGGATCTGGTTAAGTACGCTGACGTCGGCGCAACCTATTACTTCAACAAAAACATGTCCACCTACGTTGATTACAAAATCAACCTGCTGGATGAAGATGACAGCTTCTACAAAAACAACGGCATCGGCACGGATGATGTCGTGGCACTGGGCCTGGTTTACCAGTTCTGATTGCCAGAGCCCGCATCAGTATGCGGGCTCACCCATCTCTTGACGTTCGTCACAAAAAGCAGGTTCTGAAATCACGTGGTTGAGGGTAAGTTGAGGTAAAGCTGTTTAAACTCAGGTGATAGCCTTTCCATCACTAAGGATAACAGCGTTGTTTGGTCGTGTATCTGTTGTCGTACTAACTCTTTTAGCGCTCATCTGGATGGCGTTAATTTTTGATTTTGCTGATATTGTCGGGCATCTCAGTGCTGTGTTGAACCACCTGGATGGTGGTTAACATTATTGCCTGAGAAATGAAAAGCCACCAGCAGTGCCGGTGGCGGGAAAACGCACAGGTTGCGTTATTTTTTTACGGGTTGAGGCTTTTTATCACCTGATTCAGGGGCCTCACGCGGATCGTCTTTTTCAACACAAAGCATAGTTTCTCCTGTTTCAGATAACCACCCTCCACTATAGCCAGGCTGATTACAGAGTGGCCAGGCGGCAATTACGCCTGACCTGTTCCTTTCTTGCGAAAAGAGAGGTAGCCAAACACCCCGCTATCTCCATCCGAGGGATGGTTAACCCCGTCCATCACCGTCACTTCAGGGAAATCGAACGGTGAGACGTTATCAAAGCAGGCCACATTCACGCCGTATTCGTTTGGATTAGAACGCCGCTGATGGAACGTGTAAATTCCGCACACCGAGCAGAAAAAGTGTCGTGCCGTTCCCGTATTGAAGCGGTACTCCGTGAGCTTATCCTCACCTTTGGTCACGGTAATCCCTGACAGCGGCGCAGAGACGACGACCGCACCCCGCATGCGACAAAAGGAACAACTGCAGCGCCGCGCGGTATTCAGGCCATCCGTTAGCGCAACGGTAAAGGCCACCGCGCCACAATGGCACTGCGCATGACGAATATCAGCCATGGCTAGATCCCCTTCCTCACCAGGTCAGCAGCCTTGACGAAAACCTCATCTTCTACACCATCGCCTTTCTGCCTGCCGAGCCTGACCAGCTCATCAACAATGCTGTCGCGATCGATTGGTTTCTGGGCAGAAACCAGCCCAATAACGGCCGCCCCAATCGCCAGCCCCACTAATCCTGTTTGTTCGTCTTTGTTCTTCATACTCATGCTCCTGATACAACAAACAAGCGTAGCATGATTTTAAAAGCGCGGGGTTAGCCCGTATTTTGGCGCTTTGATATTTGCTGCCCAAATTTTGATATCGTTTTGCAGGAGAATAGTGAAATCAGATTTCAGATGCGTCACCATGCCATTAACGCTGTCTGCATCCACCACTGAAAAATGTTCAATTCTGTTCTTTCCTATTTGGACACAATTATATTTGGCGGGCAGCACTTTACCATTCACATTAAGCGGTAGATTATTCTCACCACAGCGGCCTTCCGTAATATATGACACCAGCAAATTAGCGGATTTTCTCCCAGGCTGGGATACGCTCACCATGACGGGAAAACCTTCCGAGGTCTGCGTCATATCATAAAGCACCGCATTTTTCATATACCAGGTATTATATTCCCGCTCCTGAAAAGCGGACCAGGCAGGTGCAGAATAAAGCACCAGCGCTGCCAGCGTAATAGAGACTATTTTCATGGGATGTTGTCGTCCGTGTAGTTGCACGTATTATTCAGATTGTGCAAAAAACAGCAACAACTTAAGAATAGTCCTACTACTATTGGCAGTGATGGAGGATTTATTCACGACGCGCTATCCGAATGACCGTCTTATCAACGTAGTGCTGGCATCTGAAAAACTCAGGTTAACTTGATGTCAAAACGGCCATAAAGAAGAAACAGGCGAGAAATGGTAAACCGCCGCCATCACGGCGATGCTAACGACAATGCTTAAGAAAAAGTAGGTTTTAAACGGCTGCTTTTGTGTTTTATGGCGAAAGAGCTGTTGGCCCACAATCGCGCCAGGCCAGCCGCCCGTTACGCCAAATACCAGCAGCGTGGCTTCCGGCACCCTGCGCATGCCTTTCCTTGCCGCCATTTTATCGGCACCATACATGACCAACGTCAGCATATTGATGAGCAGAAACCACATAGCCAAAGGGCTCGAGGTAAAAAGACTGCCGATCGCAGCAAAGATCAGAAGTAAATAACAAACGCGATTGAGGGTCATAGTACTGGCCAGAGAAGTGTTGAGCGGTTTTCGACGCCGCATTATACGCTACTTATGAATGTATCGGGCGGGAATTGCTGACAACAGGACAAACGTCACTCCACCCTCACTTTAACCTTTGGCTTCGATAACAGAATTTTTATCAACTCCTTAAAAGGAACGGGTTTGTAGAAGAAGTAGCCCTGTAAAAACGTGATGTTATTGCGCATGAGGTAATCAAGCTGTTCCTGGGTTTCAACCCCTTCCGCCACAATACGGATTGACAGTTTTTTTGCCAGTTCCAGTACCGAATCCAGGATCAGGGTGGAATCCTCATTCTCATTAACCCTGGCAACAAAGCTTTGGTCGATTTTGATGTAATCAATGTGCAGGTCCTGCAGGTAGGACAGGCCGGAATATCCCGTTCCAAAATCATCCAGGGCAATGGCAAACCCTATTTCATGTAGCGCATTCAGGGTCTTAACGAGATGTTCATCTACGTGGAGAGGTTCACGCTCGGTCACCTCCACAACGAGGTTAAGATCCTGTTGCACAAAGCTGCGCTTGTAATTCAGACACTCTTCAAAAAAGGTAGAAGCAACGATATGAGACGCGCTGAAATTAATCCCGACATGAAATCCTTCCGGCAGCAGCGTAGAAATAGCATTCATCTGCGTTGCAACCTGACGCATTAAGCTTTGAGTTAGTGGAATTATTAGCCCTGTTTTCTCAGCAAGAGGAATAAATGACGAGGGAGAAATAAACCCGGATTGCGGATGCTTCCATCTGGCCAGCACCTCTACACCGCGCAAGGTGCCCTCTTTTCCGCTCACGACGGGCTGGTAATAGGGAATAATTTCATTTCTGTAGATGGCGGTACGCAGCGATTCTTCCGGCGAAATATCCTTAGACAGATATCGCTGCAGAAGATAAGCAGAAAGAGAGGAAACGAGCAGCAGAAATAACACCACTCCACCGGCCTGGTCGAATAATCGCGTCAGGCTAAAAATAGGCGGAGCGTTAAATTGAATCGCGAAGGCATAATCAACGTCTTTTACCGTCAGAACATCGTTGTTTGAATGGGCTGCCGTCAAGACATCGCCTGATTGGCCTAAACGACGATTGCCGACCAGCAGCGAATACGCCACGCCCCGTAGTGGCATATTCAGCGCATCCCGGATATGGCTGTCGCTGATGCTCACCATGATTCGGCTTCCGGCATGATTTGTCTGGTATAACAGAACCGGCAGGCCGTTGACCGTACTTTTCGATGGAACAAGTAACAATGGCGCTTCAGGCAGCGCTGACCCGTTAACCAACAACACGCGGTTTCCCGGCAAGGAGGAACACCAGACCACATCTTTTTTCAGAATAACGATCGTTCTCAGATGGGGTTGTAATGCCGCTTCGGTGCCGAGCCGATACTGTCCTTCAGCATCACACTCATTCTCAGCAAGCCGCATTGCAACCTGGGTCGCATGATGCGCTTCTGTAAGAATGACGTGCATATTCCTGACGACGTAGTGCGCCCCGGCAAGGCTGTCAGCCCGCGCCGAGTACCAGACCTGGATATTGATGATAAAAACGCCCAGCACAAAAATTGCCGTGGCTGCAGCTATGGAGATAGGTGCATGGCGCATTCAGGGTTCTCGACTCGAGTGACGTTGCCGCTTCGGTGATGCTGAAGTGATTGAATTATCTTCGCCTTAAGCATGGTTGATAAAGAAAGAAATACCATGTCCGCCGTCAGAAATTTTCCCCAAACCAGGCTCCGTCTTTGCACCTTCTCAAATGGGTAAATAAAAAGGCCGCCGAACGGCAGCCCTGGTTGTTAAGTGCTTATTAGTATTGCTTTATTGTCTTGACCGGCGTTCTTTCTGACCAGTCAGGCCGCTCGCCAGCCATGATTGCACGCTGTTGTGATGGCGTCACAGACTGCGTTATTTCAGGCATCGACTTGTATTCAGGTTGCTTAGGTGGGTTGAGAACCAGATCGGAGCTACAGCCTGACAGCAGCAAAACCGCCAGTAGAGATGTATTAAGCTTGAACACGCTAACCCCTTCCAATGGGATAAAAGTTACAGAAAATGCGTGGTGCCGATAGCATCCCGATGACTCGTTACTGATTATAACGTCACGCGCCGGGGTGCAGGCAGCAGATACACCACACAGATACCCCCATAAGAATATATTTACACAACCAATGCATGCAACCCTTTGTATTCCAGGCAGCCTGTGTACAAAAGTAGAAGGAAAGCCGATTACGCTTCAAATATCGAGGGAGTTTATGCTAAAACCGCTATTATGTTTCTTATGGTCAAGGATTCAGAAGGGATTTGAATGGTTAAGGTTGAAGAATTAAAAACGAAGTACCCAGGCGCAGCGGCCTGGCAAATGGGTGACAGCCCGGAACTGGCGAACGCGCTTGCGGACCTGATTAAAAAAGGGCTCAAAACGGCCACCTGCGGATCTTTTGCCTCGTACTCGCAGGATGTATCTGCTCCACGGATAGGAAGCTACAACATAATCCTTGATGGTCAGAATGTCCCGGTCTGTGTGATCCGGCTGGTTTCCATGCGGCTGGTGCGTTTTTGCGATGTTAATGAGGAATTCGCTCGCAAAGAGGGTGAAGGTGATTTAAGCCTTGAATACTGGCGGAAAGAGCATCAGCGATTTTTCTTCCGCGAAGGCCATTTTTCTGAAGATATGGAACTGATCGCAGAAGAATTTGAATTGGTTGAGGTGCTGTAAGCTGAGATAAAGTGGCAGAGATGTGTCGCTTAATTAAGCAGGCTTACTCATGTTAAGCTCGTACACAACGCATTCCGTATCGTAATGCCGCTCTATGGCTTTATAAGACATACCTACCCTTTTCATTACACGCTGCGATGCGATATTTTCTGGATCGGCCACGGCCACCAGATAAGATGCTCCCACCCGTTCTACAGCGTAATCAACGATCGCTTTCGCTGCCTCTGTAGCATAGCCTTTGCCATTGTGTTCAGGCACGAGGCGCCAGCCAATCTCTAATGGTGCCCCCTCCACGTTCGCCAGGTGCTGGAGGCATGCTGCACCAACGATCGCACCAGAAGATTTCTCTCTGATAGCCCACCACGAGAAGTGATACTTATCCCAGCGAGCCTGCACCCTTCTGATGCCCTCCCAGGTTTCTTCGGGCGTTTTAACGATACCCTTATTGATATAGCGCATCACCTCAGCATCACTATCCATTACCCTTAAGCCTTCATAATGTGAATCATTAAAGGGTTCAAGGATTAAGCGGACCGTTTCTACATTCATCTTAAATTCCTCTTGCATTCAGCCAGTACCTTCGTTGAACTCGTCCCGATAAAACACCCTAGCACAATGTAAGTTACTTCCGCTTTGGCACACAGGGATCATGGGTGGCGCTGGGCTTGTGCTTTGGTTTACGTCTTGTCGAAGATTTTATATCAAATAATGTCTGCTTTATCCCATGGAAGGAAAATCAATGGCGTTATGCGCTAGCGGTGATATTAACCATTGAATGGATCTAATCTCGCTAATTGCCCTACAATGCCTGACTTACAAGCTAAAGGAAAATGACATGTTCCCCTTTCTGAACACATTTAAGCGATTAATAAGCAAACAGCAAGAAACACATACCGCTCCTCAGAAATATTCAAATGAACAGCTTATCCAGTGGGCTACCGGTTGCATGCTGGAAGGGCTCCCGGATGACTTCTACCAGGCCAGACTGCTATGCACTCGCCAATCCGATCCTGAAAACCCCGATGGATGGATAGTCAACGTTAATCATGATGTGATGCTTAACCCTGACTCCGAATATGAGCGGTTCCAGCCAGCCGATGACCTCTACCCTACCCAGTGTGTGGAAATGTTACTTGATGGCAAGGAATGGAGTAATGCATCAATAACATTCAATAAAGAAAACGCATCGTTTAAATGGAGTTAGCCATTATGAAGCCCAACCGCAGATGAACATTGTAATGGTTTATCCGATAAGCAAGTCAAGCCGGGTAAGCCGACGCAGAATGCGTTTATCGAACGGTTCAACCGGACGTACCGGACAGAAATCCTGGATTTTTACCTGTTCTGAACGCTGAATGAAGCACGGGAAATCACTGAACGCTGGCTGAATGAATACAACAGAGAGCGTCCTCATGAATGCCTGAATAACCTGACGCCGCAGGTAGCTTATTGGAATCGTTTAAGTCTAGTAGAATTCAACTTTCGTATGCGCTGTCATTGAAACTGGTTTCGGCGCCGGATTACCTGCGTTCTGTACTGTGGCATTACATATTTCAGGCACAAGCATTTCGTTATAATGACAAGAACTGGTTGCTGTATACCCCTCCGAGAAAACTGATGAGTTTATCAGTTTATAATCAAGAGGCTTTCTTTTTTTATCAACATAAGATATTTCATTTTTAGACATAACGCTTTCTGAACTATAAAATTCAGAGCGCGTCAAATTATCGTCTTCATCATAAAAATGTTCAGATATTTTTTTGCCTAAAAAATAGGTGTCTTTAATTAATCCATTCGGGTATAGAGTGTAACGCAACTCGTCACCGTTTTCATTTTTACTCAAAATGTGACATTTTTCATCAAGTTGTATTGAGAAAGGCTTGCCATCTCTATGGCCAATAAGACTTCCATTTGTATATTTTAGAATAGTTTCATGCCCAGAAGAAACATTATCAAGGTTTAAGCTATCAACACAACCATTTTTATTCAGTCTGATGGAGATTTTATAAGTAATTTTTCCATTCTCCTCAACATCAGTATCTAAGGATTTAACAGTCCCCTTAACTGGATTGAAATCAAATATAGTCGATAAGTTATAAAGTAGAGGTATGTAGTTATTTTCTGCAAAAGCCATGCTTGAAAATAAGGAAGTACAAAGGAAAAGAGTAGAAGTTTTTATCATTTTTAAATCCTAGCTCAAGTTACCCTCAAATTAAGTAAGCTCATTACAGCATGCTTACTGCTAATCTTCAACATTGATACTGGCGGAGATGATTGCGCCACAACTGCGCCGTTTGCCGTAAAGTCGCTATCGTATCCAAACGTCTGAACGCTACCCTTTATCACGTATCGGCGCCAGATTTCACGCAGCAGTAAAACGTGCTGGCATTCGCCGCCGGAATCCGTACCATACGCGGCATACAATTTTTGCCCCTGCTGGCTCCGAAGGTAGTACTCAATGCAACAGAATCAAGAGATTAACAAAAAAGAGCAATACAACCTGAATAAGCTACGCTGATTTTGCCAACTCATTGATATCATTTGCTTTACCATTGAATTCAATTAGTTATAGCATAATAACTTCTCCCTAAAGCTACCCAGAACTACATTTTTAATGCCCTTTTTTTGCCCCTATTTCGCATTTTTGCCCCTAAATTTGCCCCTAACACTAGCCAGTGCGCCACCCTTCTTCTCCCTGCCCTATACTTTAAGTCTGACATCTGGGTGGAGGTTTCTATGTGTGGGCGTTTTGCACAAGCTCAAACGCGTGAAGAATACCTGGCTTACCTGTCCGATGAAGCTGATCGCGACATCGCATACGACCCTGAACCTATTGGCCGATACAACGTCGCGCCCGGCACCAAAGTGCTGCTGTTGAGCGAACGCGACGAGCAGCTGCATCTTGATCCGGTTTTTTGGGGTTATGCGCCCGGATGGTGGGATAAGCCGCCAATGATTAACGCTCGCGTCGAAACCGCGGCCGCAAGCAGAATGTTTAAACCTCTGTGGCAACATGGCCGGGCGATCTGCTTTGCAGATGGATGGTTCGAATGGAAGAAAGAAGGTGACAAGAAACAACCTTATTTTATCCATCGGGCAGACGGTCAGCCGATTTTTATGGCGGCTATCGGCAGCACACCGTTTGAGCGAGGCGATGAGGCAGAAGGTTTTCTGATAGTAACGTCTGCCGCTGACAAAGGCCTAGTGGATATTCACGACCGCCGGCCCCTGGTCCTATCGCCAGAAGCGGCCCGGGAATGGATGCGCCAGGACGTTGGAGGGAAAGAAGCGGAAGAGATTGTATCTGACGGCTCTGTACCAGCTGAGATGTTTATCTGGCATGCTGTGACCCGTGAAGTAGGAAATGTAAAAAATCAGGGGAGAAAATTGATAGAACAAATAGATATATAATCTGATGTACTTTTGATGTGTACTTTATATTTGGTTCAATATTATCTCACCTTAAGAAAGAAATATATTTTCAGCCATCGGACCACTAAGCCCATTTATACGATAAAATTCAACACGAACGCCAGGTTTTAACGTTTGGCTTTCATTATTTCTTAATGCAGAAATATGTAAAAAAACATCTTTTCTGCCATCTGATGGGATAATCAATCCCTTTCCGCTCTTGAAGTCAAAACTTTTGACAATTCCTGTCATTTTACGAGACAAATATTTTCCTAATGGCAATCCAGATTTGACTATACAGGATTGGTTAATAATAGCTAATCCTATCTTATTGGCCTTCCGGAAGGCTAAAATAAAATTTGCTTAATCTTTCAACACGTGCCTTAATGGTTTGACTGATTCGTTGCGATGATGAATCTAACTTTTCCAAAAGCCGTTCTCATAACCAGGTGTTATCTCTGATACCTCCTCCTCTTGAGTCCATACATATACCAGCATACGTTTCTTATCATGAGCTTGCTTGTCAGTTGAAATGTTCAAACGGAGTTTGTATGTCATCTAAAATCATAGGTCTTGTTAAGTGGTTTAACGAAGATAAGGGGTTTGGTTTTATCTCCCCACTCGATGGAAGTAAAGATGTTGTTGTTCACACTTCTTCCCTGCTGGGAGAAACATTTAATACTCTATTTGAAGGACAAAAAGTCAAATTCGCTATCATAGCTGGAACTAAAGGTCCAATCGCTGCCAATGTAACACTTTGCGATAGATAATTTTTAGATGGTTGACTTAACTTAAGCCAGCATGACTTTATCAGTGGAAGGTGATTGTTCGGTTACGCACATCATTACAACAGGCCAGCATGTTTACTTACCATCAAGTTTGCTGACCGATGTGATGAAATGCAGGACTGCTGCATGAACAGTCTCAAAGGAGAAGCTAACTGCTTATAAAATATTAAAGTGCGTAAGAGGTTAGGCAGCCTCTAAAAGCATCACTTCTTATTTTTTTATTAATTTTTTTAGAAGCGCTGGGGAGATTTGAATAAAGCACAGCAGTATGGGCACACCAATTGAGCCCCCTTTTGTACACGATTGTAACTATGTTCGGAATCTTTTGAGCAGTTTGGACAAGGGCATTTTACTAAATAATTTCGGCGGAATTGAGTGTTTTTATGTGCTGACATAGATTTCTCCAGTTCAAATGGACCGTTACAGTACACGTTAAGTCAGTATAATGCTTGTTTTAATTTCGAAAGAGGCAAAAAAGATGAACAAACAGCCCCCTTTCGAACACCTGCAGGGGCTAAAAGCCTTCAAAATACATGGTGATATATGAAAAAAGTAATCATTTTTTTTAATGGTAAGCCAAGTAAAGTTATCACTGTGCTTAAAGGTGTGACATCAATACGCGAAGAATATCCTAATGGAGAAGTGATAAACCTTCAGATAATGTCAGCAGGTTTTCCTTCTTTAACAGGTGACCATGAAGTGGTCTATGTGGCTTCAGATCGAGAGCTTACCTCTCAGGAAATATTAGATGCGGCGCAGAAGTATCTTTGACGCTTGGGATTCAACGCCAACATTCATGAAATCATTATTATAACTACGTTTAATTATTATAGCCTGCTTAACGCAGGCCTTTTTTTACCCCCACACAAACATTTATAATTAAGACTTGTACATCCAACGCCATGGCAATATGACTTTATTGCTGAAGCAACCATAAGGCTTCCATGAAAATCCTACATTACACAGTATTAATAGTTATTGAAGCCCCATTCTCAGATAATAATATCAACCCTCTTATCTTAGGTCTCTTGCATGACCGAAACTATTCAAGTAAGTCAAACCGAGGCGTTAAACTACCATCCCATGCATTCATTGGTTCAGAGGGTCAGGCAGTTTTAGAGTGGGAGTCTGAAAAAGATGGAGCAGAAAAACTAAAAAAAAGACTCTACCAGATGCTGCATGGAATTACACGTTTAGAAGAGTCTCCCACAGCAATTTTTCTAATGATTTGCCCAGAAGATAAAACCTTAACCTTTGTTTCAAGACTTAAAGTAAAAAAATGAACATCGATATTTTAACCTTCACCATCTGAAAATACCGTGACCGTGAAAACTGCGAAAGAAAATCATGAGGCACATCAGTAAATTTTGTATCATTTGCTAAGCATTGCTGTTACATTCGGCTTTATGATGAATCCTCCTCAGCGGCAGGGCTAACTAACCTGATGATTTGTATATCAAGCGGCTCATCGTGAATTTCTGAAGCAGCGAGTCACGAGTGGTTAGCTCAATGACTCACCGGGAGGCACCCGGCATCATATCCATAAGCCCCTGTATAATTGCAGGGGCTTATTTACATTACAAAAGCATAGTAGTAGACATATTACTCTTAATACTCATAGCCGATAATTAGGTTCGAATGAATATACCGTTTAAAGAATCATCTGACTTTTATTAGGTCTGAATACCTCGTAGTATATCGTGGAGATAACATATCCCGTTTCATCTGCCATTGCTGCTGTATGCCCTGCCCGGCAAAATAAAGTGTTCCCTTTCCATCTTTCGCGTTCAGATAATCCAGAACTTTCATCAACCTATCGCTACCAGCGCGCGGCGCGTTCTCGTCGAACAAGTTGAGCTGGGCCACACCATGGCTAAAGAAGTCACCCAGCATAATGCCGGCTTTCTGGTAACGGTGTCCGTCTTTCCAGATTTTGTCTAGGCACTTTACCGTGGCGTTAATGATGTCGCGTGAATCCTGAGTGGGGGTAAGAAGCTTGATGGACGCACTGTTACCATAATACGGCTCGTTAAGCGCAAAGGGAGAGGTTTTCACGAACGCAGAGATAAACCGGCAATACTGGTGCTCACCACGAAGCTTTTCAGCACCACGGGCCGCATAGCTGCAGATGGCCTGACGCATCTGCTCATATTCTGTGACGCGTTCACCAAAAGACCGGCTGCAGACGATTTCCTGCTTAGCTGGTGCAAACTCCTCCAGCTCGAGGCATGGCTCGCCGCGCAGCTCCCTGACCGTTCGCTCAAGTACCACGTTAAAGTGCTTGCGGATAATCCAGGTGCTTTGTTCTGAGAGGTCCAAAGCCGTTTTGATGCCCATGGCGTTAAGCTTCTTGCTGATACGCCTTCCGACGCCCCATACGTCTTCTACTGGTACCAGAGCCAACAATCTGCGCTGACGGTCGATATTGGACAGGTCCACTACCCCGCCCGTCTGCCGCTGCCATTTCTTTGCGGCGTGGTTGGCGAGTTTAGCGAGTGTTTTTGTCTGGGCAATGCCAACGCCAACGGTAAGGTGCGTACGCTTCAGAACCGTAGCGCGGATCTCTTTGCCAAAGTCAGTCAGATCCCGGCAGTTCCTAACACCCGTCAGGTCACAAAAAGCTTCATCGATACTGTAAATTTCGACGCGAGGACTCATTTCCTCCAGCGTTGTCATTACCCGGTTCGACATGTCTGCGTACAGCTCGTAGTTACTGCTGAAGCAAACAACCCCAGCGCGCCGGAATAGATCCTTTTGCTTAAAGAAAGGCTCTCCCATGGTAATTCCGGCGGCTTTGGCCTCGGCGCTGCGCGCGATTACGCAGCCGTCATTGTTCGAAAGAACAACCACTGGCCGCCCTTTCAAATCGGGACGAAACACCGTCTCGCATGATGCGTAGAACGAATTCACGTCACAGAGCGCAAACATATTCAGCTCGCAGATTTAACGATGAAAGTCACGACGCCGAAAACGTCCAGCGTGTCTTCGCTACCAACAACAATCGGACTGTAGGCGCTGTTCATAGGATTGAGTTGCACGGTTGGGCGCAGCTGCAGGCGTTTAACAGTGAACTCCCCTTCTACAGCGGCGATAACAATGTCTCCATGCTCAGCAGTGCGCGAGCTGTCGACTACCAGCAGATCGCCGTCGCTGATCCCGGCTTCGATCATAGAATCCCCCGCGGCTTTGACGAAATATGTGGAACTTGGGTGAGCGACAAGTAACTCATTGAGATCGATACGCTGTTCAACGTAATCAGCAGCAGGGCTTGGAAAACCACACTGTACTAAGTCACTGAAAAGCGGGAGAGCGATAATTTCTCGCAGTTCTGTTGGCCTGATGAATTCCATTGTACACACCTCAAAGACTGTTTTTATATACAGTAGTTTTATTTGTAAGTGTCCGCAAGATGCAGGCCCAGCAGCGGCTGCTTAAAGCTTCGCCGTTTCGTTTCTAAGTTTCTCACGCGCTTCGAATTATGCCGTTTGTAAATTTCTCAACTTAAGTCGGGGCTGTCTCAGCAACTTTAATTTTTTGGTTGAATAAACAATCAGTCGGCATTTCTACCCGAACGCAGACGAACTGATCAGCAGGGATATCAACAGGATCTCCATCGTTTATGCCGTCCTGTTCGTTCCTGGCGAATGCTGGTGCATCAGAGTGTGTACGATGATAGGTTTTGACCAACACAGAACCATCGGCATTAACCTCATAATCCAGCCAAATCAGCGGTTGTTTATTCCGGTCTGTGGGAATCTCAAACCCTCCGTCGATACCGCCCCAGGCAGCGTCTGAATTGAGAGATTCACACCCATCAATGAGATATTGGCCTACATCCAGACGAGTGACCGTAACGCCTTCTGATTCATCGTTAGTTTCATATCGTCCGTCACCGTAAATCTTCACAATTGGTGACGCGATTTTGATAAACCCGTTGCTATCTACGGTTGTGTTGCTTGTATCACGCACTACGGCGAGATTGTACCAGGACTGAGAGTTGGGGTTATAAACCTTATAACCGAACCCACGTTTACCATTATTGTCGCCATAAAAACCTATTAGCTGCATTCGGGCGGCTTCATCGGCAGAGGTAATATCAATCCATGCCCCTACGGCTCCACCTTCAACCTGGCCAGTAATGAAGCCGGTACTGTTTTTCCAGTAAATGTTCGTCGGTGTATCACCAGGCGCAAACCGTGCTGTCTTTTGTCTTATGGCTCCAATGTTAGTACAGGCTCCCCAGTAATCTCCGGTGGTTGCCCCCGTTCCGCCATAACGGGTTCCGAGTGGTACCGGATTACCATTATCCGAAACAACGACGCCCCATTCGTCTTTTCGTACGACAAGCGCATGATCCTGCGACGGGCCATAGACGATGCTCTGATCTTCCTGGGTAACGAATGTGCCTAAACCGAGGTTTGTGCGAGCGCCTGATGCGGTTGTCGATCCGGTACCACCCTGGTTAACAGGCACGGCCCCGCCGCTCTTGGTTGCCATATTGTCAGACAGATATTTCCATGATGGGCCGGTGAAGGTAGTGCCGTCTGGCAGTTTCACCGTGATGTTTCCGGCTGTGCTGTAAACCTGCTGCCAGTTCTGTTTTTCGTAATTTAGTCCACGCAGCGCTTCAGCACTTTGCGCCACCAGCGCGGCAGTGACCATGTTCAGCGCCACACGGGGAACCGCTGACCAGGCCGCACCGGATTGAGTAGGCCCGGTATAGTTGCTGACCAGCGTCAGCTGGGTATTACTGTCGACCGTTTTCACCGGCAGCGTGTACGGCACACCGCCCACAGTCGAAACAATGAAATCACCTGCGGCGAGTTCGGTTGCGAATGAGGTTCCGGAACCGCCAACAATAGCGGACCCGTTTGTCAGGGCGATAGTTCCTGCAGACATTTGTGCTCCTTACAGGCATAAAAAAACCCCGCCGGAGCGAGGTTTATTCAAATATGACTGCCTATTGGCAGGTGGTACTACTGAACGTGTTTGCGCTGACCCATGACCAGTTAAATGGGTAACCGGCGCGGTACTGGGTCTGATTACTTTGCTTCCGCACTCCGTAAATCTGGACGATGTTCTCCTGTCCGCCGATCAGGGCCGTTCCGGTACATATGGGATGCTGCTTCTGAAGAACGCCAGCGCAACCAGAGAGCAATGCAGCCACCGCCAGGCAAAGAATCATGTATTTCATAGTGGTTATATCCCAGGGTATTCAAGAGGTTAAACAATAACAAGATGAATCAAAGGGATATAATTGATTCTGTAGATCAATTTCATAAGATTGATCGCTGAAAACGATCAATCGTAGTTGGCGCAGTTGATGGCCATAATCACGTTTCTCAGATTTGAATACGAGACGTTCTGAAGGTTTCCGCTGGGCGTTGTTTGTGGTCTGGCGAATATTCGCGTATTGCCTCCCTCAAGTTTTGCCATGCTCTTGTAAATCGCCGAGTAGGGCTGCGGCTGGCCGCCGGCCGATATAACTCCAGTAATTAGACCCAGCATGGCAGGCATACAGGCCCATTTCCCCGCCAGCGTGGTATTGATGTTATAACCTGAACTTGCATCTACTCCGGCAGTACCGAGGGTTACCACATCACTGAGTGTGCGCGTTTCGTTTGTCAAAATAAGCGTCCCTGACGCATCCCAGACGGCCAGCCCGTAGTCAGGCTTTGTCTGTGGGAAAATAGAGAAAAAATAAACGTACGCTGTGCCGGTTGCATTTGGTCTGAGGAAATCAACCGAGATAGTGTTCCCGCTTATCGTCTGGGTGATTTCCGCCTCAACCGTGCAATGAACGAAGGCGGCAACGGGCTGCCCTGAGGGAAATGTGTGCGTCACTTTGGTATTGAAACCCGATGTCCCCTGTAGTTCTGCTGTCTTCCGTGCCTGCAACGAAATAGGCGAACTGTTAGCGGTGACCCATACTTCTCCGGCCGTAGTCGTCAGTAAAACGCCATACTGCGCCATTTATGCCCTCTCTATCTGGAAAATGAGATACGCCGCAGCCGCAGGCTCAGTCCCTTCGGAGTAGTCGGTATCGCCTACTGCCGATACCGTTGCGGTGCCACCTGAAATAGTGATCTTCCTCCGGCTCGTTCCCCACTGATCACCGTTCATGATCTGAAAATAAGTAAGCTTACACCCCGGTGGAAGCACGACTGAGTAAAAGCCTGTTTTCTGGTTCTGAGCCAGCTGAAGATATCCACTTACACTGACTGGCTTAATCCCATAGTTGTTCGCCCTGCCTGAGGTGTCCCAGGTTTCAACTCCGTACTGAGCCATAGCTGTTCATCCTAAAAAAGGACCCCACCTGAGGCCCAATGTTTACCATGTTCCCGTGATTCTCCCGATCTGCACCCTCAACACATTGTTGGCGTCACGCACACTTATTGTCTGGTTTGTCTGTTTCATGGCCCCCTCTCCAACTGTCGAACCGTAGTTCTCGAATGTTCCTGATTTATCCAGCCTCCATCCGACAGACCCAGCAACGTAGTTATTGGACTGGATGAAGTCGCCGATTTTGGCATTGGTGATCGTGCCATCCTGAATAAATGCGGAGCTCATAAAGACTTGACCATTGATGACAGCGAATGGAGAGTACTGGGTATCACCGCTGCCGCTCATCAGTACAAACTGGTTAGCGTTGAAACCAACTCGGGTGACTACCGGCTTCCCCGCCTCTGCAAGCACCGCAATAGACATCCCGGCGTTGTACATCACCCCGTTTATTCTCACACCTGTTTTGAGGGTGTAGATTGCCGAAGCACCGGAGGCATCTACGACGGCTGTAAGCTTGTCTTCCAGGGAAGCGGTGACGTCCTCTATCTGCGCCTGTACCTGCGTCGAAAGTTCGGCCATTGCCTTATCAACTTCAGCAATCGTCGTTTTAACAACCAGAATATCGGCGCGCACTTCCCCGTATTGTGCCCACTGGTGCTCAACTGTTCCGTGGTTCGCCAGGGCGTTTTGTAGTATTCCCTCAATGTTTGTATCTATGTCACCAGTGAGGCGCTCCCCATCAGCAGAGGTAAGAAAATCGTTAGCGATATCACCCAGATAATCATCGGCGTTATCGTTAGACATCCCCCGGATCCAGTCGGTATACCCGGACTCGTTACCCGTTCTGTCGACAAGCTGTGCGCGGTACCAGAATTCCTGCCCTGCTTTAAGGCCGAGCTGGGTGTATTCCGCAGATGGATAAGGCACGTCTGAGAGCAAAAATGGATCTGAAAAGTCACTGTTTGCTGTGTACTGAATTTCCGTTTTTAGCGTATCGCCGGTGTTTGCCGGGAAACCCCAGTTAAGACGAATCCCCCAGTTAATGCCCGTGGCTGTGAATCCTACTGGCTTAGGTGGATTGCCAACTTTGCCGGTCAACGTCTTCTCTTCTGAATATCCCCATCCTGAAGATATTTCGGCAGCATTGATGGCCCGCACGCGCACAAGATAACGTCCGGCATAAATTCCCGGAACGTCGAATGACGTGGTGGAGCTGCGCGGCACGTTAACCCAGTTCCCGTCGTTGCGGCGCCATTGCGCCTCATAGGCGATAGCATTTTGAGCCTGGTCCCAGCTCACGCGCATGGTTTCGACGCTGATATTCTGCTGCACCACGGAAAACGAATTGATCGCGATGTTGCCTGGTGGCGACTGGTTACCAGGAGGAATGACACTCACCGGCCGCTGATCTATAACGGCACCTGTATCGATACGGGCATATTTATCCGGATCGTGATTTGCCCCCGTGATGGTATATGTCCCGTCATTGTTATCGGTGACACTAACCACCCTGTACTGCTGCGCATAGAGTTCATCACTTTCAATAACCCATACAGCCTCGGCCTGTGGAAGCTCGCTAAAAGCGGTGGTCACGGTGACCATTTCACCTGACAGGGACTGAATCGTTCGGGATTGGGTGATACCCGACGGCAGGTTTACCATTATCCTGTCACCGGCCTTAGCACTTGGTACCCGGTCAAGTTTGAGTACACGACCATTAACCGCGGATAATCGACCGCCTAAATCTCTCCCTGAAAGATTTCGGTCAGAAACAGCAATTATGTAGCCCGGCTGAGGAATATTGCCGTCCAAGCCAACGTCAAACGTTACAACCCTGTCTTTATTGTTGGTCAGGATCCCCCAGCGCCCTTTTCTGTTAGCCTCAGACTGCCGGGTGCAACCGATGGCGGTGATCTCAAGCTGGTTGAAACCATAGCGCGCCACCAACTCCTGTTCGAAGACTGGCTCCATTGCATCAGCATACCCATTTGCCGGATCAGACCAGGAAACAAGAGCGTTTGTGTAGCGACTTTTGGTTGTGCTGCTGGAATATACAAATTTGCCGTCGACTACGTTAGCGTGCGTGTAGGTAAAATCAACATCTCTGGGCATGTCTGCAAGGGCAACAATCTGGTCGTCTCCCCAGTAGGTCATGCCTCGAAAAATGGCGGCAAAGTCACGCAGGACGGTGTAAGCGTCATTTCGATCCTGAATGTATACGTTGCAGGTGTAACGAGGTTCAGTTCCGCTACCACCCTTACCATCCGGTACCGGTTGATCACAATATTGAGCGACCTGATAAAGCGTCCATTTGTCGATATTGGCTGCCGTTAGCCGATTACCAAGGCCGAAGCGGTCAGTGACCACCAGATCGTAAAATATCCACGCAGGGTTATCCGTCCATGCCCACTTAAAAGCGCCCGTCCAGGTACCGCTGTACGTTCGTGTTTCGGGGTCATAGTTATCGGGCACACGAATAACACGCCCGCTGGGCTCGCAGGAAATTTGCGGAATTGAACCATTGAACTGGCTCGAGTCAAATTCAATGTACAGAAGCGCGGTATTCGGATAACGCAGTTTCGCGTCGATTACTTCCGTAAAGCTTTGCAGCGTCATCGTGTCGCCAATCTTCGCGCTATTGGCATCGGCTGTAATCTTGCGCAGCCTGATGGTCCAGGTGCTGCCCGCCTGAGGTAAATCAATACGGTGGCTGCGTTCATAACCAGAGGTGGTTTTCCCGGTCACGCTGGTATTTAGCACCGTCAGCCAGGTGCCACCATCTGTCTGCAGGTCAATTGCGTAGTTGACCGAATAGCCAACCAGATCGCCATCGTCCTCCTGTTTGAAGAGAGAAGGCCATTTTAGACGCAGGCGAACAGCTGAAAGCTGCGTATTGGTGAACGTGCGCGTCCATGCAGTGGTGCTGGAAACTTCGGTACCCACGTTAATTTCGTTTTCAGTACCCGGGATCCCTTGAATGTATTTTTGCGCCTGAGTTCCAGAACGAAACTCCCACGCCACACCGCTGAAGTTCTGCGAACCATCTGCGTTTTCAAGTGCAGTGCCATCGAGATAAATATCGCGCGCAGTAAGGCCACCAGCAAGTTCACCCTCTCCCAGCGCGAGAAGGATTTTTGCCTTGGCTACTGACTGCAGATCGTCTGGCTGTTCTGTAGGAGTTCTTGAGCTTGAACTGCCGCCCTTGCGGCCTTTAATAGCGGTTGCTATAGCCATATTGCGCCCATAAAAAAAGCCACCCGGAGGTGGCTTATTGAAATGTGTTTAATCTAGTAGAATTCAACTTTCGTATTCGCTGTCATTAGTACTGGCTTCGGCACAGGATTCCCTGCGCTCTGCATTGTTACTTTACATATTTCTGGAACAAGCTTTTCGCTATAATGACAAGTATTCGTTGCTGTATAACCTTCCGAGTAAACTGATGTGTTTATAATTTTATAATCAAGAGGCTTCCTGTCTTTATCAACATAAGATATTTCGTTTTTAGAGAGGACCTTACCAGAACCATAAAACTCAGAACGTATCAAATTAGAATTATCATCATAAAAATGCTCAGATATTTTCTTACCCAAATAATAGGTGTCTTTAATTAAGCCATTCGAGTAAAGACTATATCGCAACTCGTCACCATTTTCATTTTGAGTCAAAATATTACATTTTTCATCGAGCTGTATAGAGAAAGGCTTACCATCTCTTTGGCCAACAAGACTTCCATTACTATTTTTTAGATTTGTTTCATGACCAGACGAAACGTTATCAAGATCTAAGCTTTCGACACAACCATTCTTAGCTAGTCTGATGGAGATTTTATAAGTGACCTTACCATTTTCTTCAAGATTAGTATCTAATGATTTGACAGCTCCTTTAACTGGATTGAAATCAAAAATAGTAGATAAATTATAGAGGAGAGGTATGTAATGGTTATCAGCTAAAGCCATGCCTGAAAATAAGGAAGTACAAAGGAAAAGAGTAGATATTTTTTTCATTTTTGAATCTAAGCTCAAGTTACCCCATATTAAGTAAGCCCATTACAGCATGCTTACTGCTGATCTTCAACATAGATACCGGCGGAGATGATCGCGCCACCTATACGGCGCCGTCCGTACAAGAGCGGTACCGGATTGCCCTGAGCTGTCGTATTTGTTACTCCACCAAAGGCATAACTAGCCTTGTTGTCTGCCGATTGCTTGCTGGCAAGTCCGGTTGTCTGTGGAGAAAGCATTTGAACGACACCGCCAAGGGCCATCGCAGCGCCAAATTGCATTAGAGGAACGCCGACAGCACCACCGCCAAAGTATGACGCCACAGCACCAACTGCGACCAAAGCCACGCCTAAGATGGTCTGGAATACTCCACCACGTTTACTCCCGAGGATAACCGGAGCAATACGGATATCAGCACTACTCTGATCCATAGAGAGTTCGTCATCGTTCAGGTTACGCTTTCCACTGAATACAGCGTAAGTAAGCCCACGCTGCTTGCTGGTATTCAAAAACCGCTCGAAGCCTGGCACGATAACGCACAATGCGCGGATGGCTTCTTTTGGTGAAGCTACCGAAAGTTGGAATTCGCGGCCAAACGTAGTACCCAAAACACCATATAGGCGAACAGTACGGACGGATTCGCACATTATCCCTCCTGCATGATTAGGCTTTTATGCCTGACAATTTTCATGGTTCTCTCCATCCAGTAACCTCCATATGGCACACGTTGACTGAGGTGACCATAAAGATGGTGGAGAAGCATGTTCCCCTCCAGCAAGATCCCTGAATGGTTCCACTTATTCGATTCCACCTGCATGATGATCAAATCGCCCGGCATTGGTGATCCACTAAATTCGCGGAAACCACATTCGTACCAGCAATCCTGATAGAAATTTTCCGGATACTCCTTTTCCCACCAGTGGTAATCCACCCGATAATCGTTCAAGTCAACGCCGTGTTTCTGCCTGAAATAGCTCATCACCAGCCCCCAACAGTCGTAGTGTCCGAGCACAAACGGGCGCCCGAGTAGAGGCAATTCGCCGCGGGGAGTAATGGTACGAAAGTCTCCTTCCGGCCAACTGACAATATGCCAGGGCAGCAACGTTGCATCGCATTGAGCCTTGTCCAGTTCGCTTGGTTGGGTTGTCGCATCAGGGTGACTATGTACGATTCCCGTTATCGTCCCCCAGTCTTCAGCAGCAGCGTAGTCCTCTGGCGAAAGGTGAAACTGTTCCGTTGCTTCGACAGCCAGATTACGGCATGGGAAATAGCGTTCCACCCGGCTTTTCTGCGCTATCACGCCGCAGCATTCGTGGGGATAGTCTTTCGCTGCATGCGCCAGGATGTCCTGAATTGTTTTCTGACGCATATTAGCTCCTGATCAAAGATGTTCCCGGAAAACCACCGAAAGGAAGTTCATTGTGTTCACCAAACCGAAGCTTGCAGGCGGTGAGCGTGCCGTTGCATTCATCCAATGAGGGATCGCTTACCGGATTGTTGTTTCTGTCGAAGTAAAGCGTGCCGGCATAATCGCACCCATCGCCGGTGCGGTACCTATTCCGGATGCACCATGTGCAAAGGGAATGCAGCTGCCTGGTCGGGATCATCAACCCCTGAAGATCCATCGGGCTGGTAAGAACAAACTCGATACTTTCACCGGGAAGCTCGCTATTTTTACCGTCGATATAGAAAACCCGCTTTCTCACCTGCAAGGGATCTGCTGTTGGATTTCCATCAGGGAAATTGCGCTCATCCAGGTAATGCGCAAAAGTGTCATGAATCGTAACTTTGGCCTGCAGCATATCGTCATAGGCCAGACAGAGCGCAGTGATAGAGCTGTCAATGTTGGCAACGGTGAGCGTCGGCTGGGCGCTGCTGCCATCGGTTGAAGCTTCCAGTCCCTCGAGCTTATATGGCCAGGCACCATACTCTTCGCCCTGCCACCAGATACTCTTCGCCTTTAACTTTGATTCGTCGCCACCAGCAGCCGCAATCTCTTCTTCAGTATGCGGGAGGTTATAAGCGTGAAAGCGCAGAACGTCGTCCAGACCAAACGCAGAACCGTCTACCTCAAGAAGACGTATTTTTTCACCCGGTTCGAGGCGTTGATAATCTTCAGTAATCATGGTGCGTATGCCTGTTTGAAGGTTGCTTTTATGGTCATCACTTTGCTGGATAGCGGCTGGGCTTTAATGGAATCAGCTTCAATCCGGTAGAAACCGGTTTCGCCTACAGGAGTCGTCCAGATAAAGGATTTTGTGATGTGCTTGCGGCAAAAACTCAGCGCATCGAGCATCTCTGCCTTTTTTCCCGTTAAGGTCATCGGCCATGACTGTTTTTCAGGGTTGATGCCTTCACCGGCGATCTGCTCAAATCCGTCTCCAAAGGATGCGGAGCGTGTTGCGTAAGTGAACTCCCCTTCCATTCCCGCCTGAATCTGGGTTCGCCAGGTAAATGTTTCGATCGCCAACTTTCCTCCGGGTATAAAAAAACCCGCCGAAGCGGGTCAATTGCTTATCAAAAATGATTTGGTCTTAATTGGAGTAACATTGAAGTGCTGTCTGGCCATAAAATCAATAAGGTAACATCGCGCGGATTTCAGCATACCATTCGTTGACAGCGGGGATATCCCTTAAGAGCCAGAATCCTACGCCAATTAGCAAGAAGCTCGCTCCAAACTCAAAGATAATGCTGAACCAGTATTCAAAGGGCCTGGCATCCTTGTGAATGTACTCCTTTCGACTCGTTCCCTTGAATGTTTTGGTATAGATTCCCTTGCGCAGGTAGCCGAAAGATTGAACCAATGTTATAGGACCAATCAAAAAACAAGCACATACGGTAAACCAATATGAAAATCCCATCGCCCTTCATCCATTTATTGCATTAACACTATTATCGCATAGAAAGAATGCTAAATACCTACGATTGAAGGGTTAGTTATCACAAAGAACAGTAGTGGGATTCGTTTAATATTAATCTTTTGAAATGTTGTCGACGAACCGTGCGTTTTTGTGATTTGATAAAGAAACTCAAAAAAAGTCGAAGCGGTCACCCCTTCACATATCTAGCAAAATGCGGGTTATGGAAAGATACCTGTCTCAGGCAGTTAAAAATACCCCACTATAAATTTAGGTTAGAGCAACCCAATATTCGCGATTGAAGTCCTATGAACAGACTGACGACACTATATATTAAAGCGCGGGCCGGGCTGTCTCCCTATGAAAAGACACCTGAAGCATCACTGATTAAAATGGCTAAGAAATGTGGCCGCAATGAAATAGCCGCCATTAACATCAGGCTCAAACAGTTCCGCTCTGAACTAGCGATGGTTGGAGAGTGGGATGGAGATCAGCAGGATATGATATGGGATGCAATTGACGAGCATTGTAAGTTATTACAACTGATCACCGACAAACAGCCCACCTGAGTAGGCTGTTTGTCGTGCTAATCGTTAGAGCCATGGAACGGTATTTCGAAGGACTGACTAAGCTTCATCGCGTTCCTTTTATTGCATTCCATAAAGGCGTCCCCGGCCGCTGCGCCTGCTCAGATATTACGTTAACTATTGCCGGCTTGAGCTGTTTGATGATATCCACATTATTTGCTGGAGCCGACCTTGTCGTTGGTTGCTCACGTCCCTGAATCACAACACCACCGACATTAACATTTATAGCGGAACTACCTCCCTGTAACCCGAACATCGGTGCGTTTCCGACGTAGCCGCCGTTTGCATACCCCTGAGCTCCACGCATAAGCGCATAGAGATTGCCAACACCAAGTGCACTGGTCGCTTCCTTCGTAAATACAAACTCACCACCATGAACTACGCCTTTCGGTTGGTATTTACCGCCATCACCGGTGTAACCGCCGCTATCGAATCCCGGCACCAGACCACCACCAGAGAAACCAAAGAACGCACCGATACCCGTTCCACCAAACGCTGACTTCATTCCATTAACCAAAGCCAGTTGTGTCAGCATCTGGGCGATGCCCTTGAGGAAAGTAGAAAGGAAGTCTGAGAAGTTAGATTTACCTGTAGTAAAAAAGTCGGTGAGCGTGCTGGCCATCCCGGCGAACGCATTGCTGGTAATCGTCTGCACCTGCGAGTAAACATTAGTCGCGCTGTCCTCAAATTCAGCCCAACCCTTTTTCACGCCGGTCAACCAGTCGCCACGCAACCTGTCCTCTGCATCATAGTAATCATTCGCCGCCTTAAGCTGCTTCTGATAGCCCTCGTCGTCAAGCGTGCCGCCGGAGTTGAACCAGCCAGAGGAAAGCTGGCTCTTTGCCAGCTCACGTTGAGCCTGACGGTCACTCATCCCGGCACCGTTCACTAATGCAGCCTGCTTCTCTGCCATCTGTGTGACGTATTTCTGCAAGGTATCCATTCGCTTGTTCAGCTGTTCCTGTGCGGTAATCTGATCACCTAACAGGGCTTTCTGCCGTGCCAACTGAAGCACCTGGTCTTTACTCGCCAGCAGGGATTGCTCCTGCTTTGTCAGAGAGCGAGCTCGGGAGGCCTCCTCCAGCACCTGAAATTTCGCTTCAGTCGTCCACAGATCTTTGCGCTGCTGGCTGATAGTGTCGTTCAGCCCTTTATGCTGCTGCAGCGCGCGTAACTGAGACTGAAGCGCCAGCAACTCGGCCTGGGCAGCATCTGTGCTGCGATCGCCAGCCGATAAAGTGCCCTGCTTTCCGGTTTGCGTCTTTTTACCAAAAGAAGCGACTCCTTCCCGATCCTTCTGGGTGGTTGCGGTACTTATCTTTCTGGTCGTATCGAGGTATTTACCTGCACTGATATCAGCGGCATCCCAGTCTTTTTTCAGCTGAGAGACGCTGTCGCCATAAGCGCCGGCCATTTGTTCGTTGTAGTCCTGCCATCCCTGCAAAGTATCTGTTTTCGCCCAGTCGGGAACGAGGTTAATCGCGGCAGCGATAGAGGATGAAATGATCTGGTTCAGCTTCTGGAAAACGATCGCTACGCTGTAATAAATTGCGTTGAATTCCTTCAGAGTGTTTGATGCCAGCTCAGCTACCCACTGACCGATACTCTGCATGGCCTCAGACGCCCAGCCTTTGATATCCAGCCACAGGCGACCAAACGGTGTCAGCGAGTCATAAGCCTGCTCTCCGCGCTCAGCCATTGTGTCGCCAAACAAATCCATGGCCTGTGTAACTGCAGCAGTCTGGTCCTTCTGCTTCACCAGCTCATCAATGTGCTTAAGCTGCGAAACGGTCAGGAAATTATATTGTTCGTTGAGACTCTGCAGCGCTTTAACAGGATCTTTTTCGATGTCCTTGTAGGCTTTGGTGATGTCCTGCGCTGAGACTATACCGGTCTGAACCGCCAGCGCCGTGGAGTCCGCTGCTTTTTCAAGTTGCTGCTGTGTCAGCGATCCCATGCCAACCAGCTCAGTCATCAAACTCTGAACGGTTCCTACAGTAGCGCCAGTAGAGGCAGCAATAGACTGGGAGGAAGCCATGATCTGGAGCGCTGACGTGCCGGCAATGTTGCCAGTTCTGATAATAGCCTTGTTGATTTCGTCGTAGGCGGTGAAATAGTCCGCTCCCGCTTTGGCCGCAATCAGAACGGCACCGGCCAGGCCACCAATGGCCACTCGGGCAGGAGTCACCATCGACAACATTGCTTTGAGAGCATTGCCTACACCGCCAAACGAATCGCGCAGCTGGCCGCCCTGCTGAATGGCTACCATATAAACCGGCATACCGGACGCCAATGAAGTCACGATATCGGTCATTTGCATCGGTAGATAACGCATCGCGTTGCGGTATTGCCCCGCGCTGATCGCTCCTGACTTCCACGCTTCCTCCTGCTCTTTCAATCGGGCGATCATCGGTGCAGCACGATCGGACACGCCAAGTTGGGCTGCTTTTAGCTCTAACAATTCTACGCGCGTTTTTCCGATTGCTGTGACCTGCTCTTCCAGCGAATCGATAAAGGTTTTGCCCGCTGCAGCTGCACGCTGCGCTGCCTGAGCCTGCTCAATGCGAGCCCGCCCCTCTGCGGTTTCAGACTCCATTACCTGTGCCAGTTTTGCACGCGTCGTCTCAAGCACGCTGTTGTAACGAGAAAAATCCTCGTCTCCCACCAGCCCTTTACCGCGAAATTTCGCCAGGCTCTCCTGGATAGTGTCCAGTTCATCCAGCGCCTTGTTTACCGGGCTGATTTTATTCAGCAGGTTCTGCAGCTCCTGGCGCTGTTGCTTCAGGCTTTCGCTATTTTTCTTTTGGTTATCGATACCGGTGCGGAACGTACTGTTAAGGTCATCCGCTTTACCTGCCGCGGCGGACGCGGTCTCCTGAAAGCGATCAAGTGCCTGATTACCGCGCTCCAGCTCACTGGTATTTACACGCAGGGAAATCGTGGCGATATCGTTACTCATTACGCCCTCTCTTTATGCATAATTTTTAGCGCAGCACTTTCCATCACCCGGATGTCCGAAAGCGCGGTTGCCTCGTCGTCGACGTTGTGCAGACGCATTACCCAGGGCAGCACGTTGTAATCAAGCCCTGATGCGCCTCCCATGCCCGTGCGCCACTGCGTACTGACAGCCTGAAACACCAGGAATGACGGCCAAACATCTGGCCAGACGTCGATTAATTGATCGTCGTAGTCATCCGGCGTAAGCCCATAGGGTGCCAGGTCTGCCGCTGTGGGTTCAGGCGTATAGAATGCAGAGGCAACCGCTATCAGTTTTTTTCGCGCTGCCCCATCAGTTCGCGATAGTAGGTTTCAGGGATAGCCTTCATTGCAGCCGGATAATTTTCCAGCAGCACCGACAGATTCTCCGCGTTGAATGCATCGGGGAGCGCCCAGCCAGAAATAATTTCCATCAGAAAATCAGTGGCGGTTTTACCTTCGAGTTTTTCGAGATCAGCCAGTTCTTTAAGTGGCTTGTGGTTGAACGTGAACGTCAGCACGCCATCCTCATCGCCAGCGCGGGGAATCGAGACATTGGCCTTGAATGTAGGTTTGGGCTGAAGGGTGAATTTGGTCGCCATCGATACCTCTTAACGAAAAAAAGCCTCCGTGATGGGAGGCATTGAATGGTGAAAGCTCTGACGGGTCAGGCAGCAGCGTCAGTCGCCTTGTAGAACGTCATCGCCGGTGACTGCAGGTTCAGCACCACACTCACTGTCTCTACCTCGTTAACTGCAGTAGTTGGCGTATCGTCAAAGGACGCCGTGGCCGCCCAGTAACGGTTTTCCTTCGCCTTCGGCACGTACATGTAAGCCGCAACCGTCTCTTCGTCTTCATCCAACTGGCGAAGAAGCGGATATACAGGGAGAGAGGAGTCATGCGCGATCGAGTAGGTCTGGGAGACTGCGGATTTATAGGTATTCAGGTTGCGCTGGCGATCATCGCTGAGGAACTGAATCTGCGTGGTGTTCTGATCGCCACCAGATTTCGACACCTCAGTTATTTGCGGCAGCTCGGTCCATTCAAGCACCTTTCGGATCGAACCGGCACCGCCACCAGCGGCATATTTGTTCTTGTTGGTGGTATTGATATTGCGAAGGGTTACGGCGCTTTCTGCAATCGCATCAATTTTTGCAATGACGTTATCAACACCGGACCAGTTGCAGTTCACATGAACAATATCACCCACCTTGAGTGCGTCCGCTTCACTCACGGTGATCACCATATTTTCGGCGTTCGTCGCCCCGGTGAAAGTAATGGCTGGGCCATAACCCGATGCCAGATAGACGTGAGCGCCGTTAGGCAATGCAAAGCCCATATTGATTACTCCTTTAGAAACGGGAAAACCGGCAAAGAGCCGGTCAGGTTTAGAAGGTTGCAAGCATTAGCTGGAGATATCAGCTCGATAATTGAGACTAACGGGAACGGTATAAGAGACAGATGTAGTGATACCGCGGAAAACACCAGGCGTTTGATCTATCCAGCATGTAAAACCCATGCCTTCAATCTCCTGCCCTTCGGGGAACAATTCAGCCACGCGGTCAGCCAGAGCCACGACATCGGTACGGCCTGTGCCGGCTGGGGCAACAACGTTAATCTGGTAAACACCTGAATAAATGCGGCAGCGCAATCCAAGGTCCAGCGTACGCGGCGTGGCGGGCATGTCATGGACTGCAAGATAGAGCCCATCAGACGGCGGTGTAAAAGGCACGTTTTCCCAGGCAACCGGGATACCTTCAGCATCAGCCCACTCGCCGAGCCTGGCGGCCAGCGCCGCCGCGATATCGGGAATCATTTAGTCACCTCCCTTACTGCTTCCTCAAAAAATCGCTGAAACTCAGCAGCAGTAATGCGTACCATCCCTCCCGGAGCCTGGGAAGAGTGCCCCATCTCCAGTCGATACGCGTAAGGGACGTTGTTGCAGAAATAAATATCATTCATCCCGACTTTGAACAGCGACAGTGTGTAATTGCCGGCGGCTTTTGTCAGATTTCCGGTTTTATCGACACGGCCCGTTTCATCTGTGGTCGGTGCATCAAAAGACACCTGCCAGTTGCCCCGAAACCGTCCACCCGTATATCCGGGCGGCGCTTTGATATCCATCCCATCCACCAGTCGAGCCTTCTTCTTAAGTCGTCCGGTTTTAGTCAGGTTTGCAGGGTCCGATTTTTGCGCTTCGTTATGGTCGTATACCGCCTGATTGTAAGAAGCTGCCGTCTGGTTGATGCCCCAGAGCTCGGGGTTGCCGACAGGTGACATCATCACCAGTTGATTAAGAATCCGAATGCCGACAGCACGTACGACCGCTTCCTGATTCGCTTTGGCTTTGTCCACGAACGCGTTGATGGCAGCCGTAAACGCCTTATTATCGCTCATGCTATGTCCTCAACTGAGATTTGTAGCAGAGCACTACCGCACCCGGTTTCACGGGGTTAGGTTTAACTACGCGGTGGCTTACGCCGTCCACGACGATCAGATCGCCGGTTTTAATTTCCTTCTCAGCGGTGAAGACAATCCGAATATCGCCGTTTTCAATGACGGTTCCATCAATTTCGGCTGGCGCGTAATCCGTCTTCACTCCTGTGGCGGTGAACTGGATATCATCGGAACGATGCTCCACACCACCGATGACGATTAACGTGCCCTTACGCGTGACGTTGTATGCAATGCCGTTCTGCTTGAGCATACGAGTCGTTGTCGCCTGCATTCGCTGATAGTTGATGGCCATTACGCGCGCTCCGCGAAAGCATTGATTGCATATCCACGCCCACCAGCCAAGTCGCCGAGAATAGCCATTACCGCCGGGTAGGATGGTGTGAACACCTCACCATCGGCAACCGCATAGGTCATGGTTACGGCGCCTTCGACACGTTCGGTTTTAACCGCGGCCTCACGAACGCTTGAAAGCAAATCGCCATCAATTGCCTCGATAGCCAGCATACATTGTGCGGTGATAACCTGCCGCGGCACCTGGTCGGGAGGGAAGTCGTGTCCATCCAGAACGACATTCACGCGTGGCCATGCCAGTGGCTGTCGAGGGTCTGCTTTGGAACCTACCCAATCTAGCCCTTCCAGATAGTCCATCCCCTTAATCAGTAACGGCGCGAGCTTTTCAGGCAGCTCAATCCCTCTCAGCGCGGCAAATGACGCCAGTTCATCTTCGCTGGCGTAACTGTTAACGTCAGCGGCGGTGATATCAGTATTAATCATCTGAGCATCCGTTGAATGGGGCTTACGCCCCATCGGTTAGCCTGCAGCAGGTGCGGTGAAGGTGATTTCCTCACTCGATTTAGCAATACCATCAACAGTACCAGTGACCGTGAAAGTACCAGCCGTATCGGAGGTAAGCTTGACCGTCGCCCCACCAGCAGAGCCGGTTTGAGAACTGGCAGTGCTGAGCGTGCCGCCGCTTGAATTCCAGGCAACGGTTTTGCCGGAAACACCTGCGCCGTTTAGCATGTACTTCAGGGAAATGGTGACCGCATCGGTGCTGTCAGCGGTAGCGGAGGTTTTATCCGCTGACAGCGTTACTCCCCCGCTGCGGATCCCAGCTTAATCAGCACGCCAGCCGTAGATTTGTTACTGGTGAAGTGCTTCTTCCAGTTACCTGCAGTGCCGATTTTGGTCAGGTCCGGGTTGTCACCTTTGGAGGTATCCCAGCTGTAACCCAGCAGGTCGACATTCACCACGCCTTCAGCACGGTACCCGATCGCCAGGTTTTCCTGATCGTTGATGTCGTAGGAACGGAACCCCGGAGCCTGAGACTCAGTAACAGTCACCGCCCCGGTCACCAGCCCGAGAATCGCATCCGCGTCCATGGTGTCGGTCACCAGCACAGGCTTACCCAGCGTGCCCGGCTGCCCGCCGTAAACCACCACACCCGCTTCTTCATAGATTTTGTTGGCAATCGCCTCATCCACGATGTCGAAGTAAGTGGCGGAGTGCATAACGAAGAGCACGACACGGTTGAACTTATCGCCGTACTTACGCAGGCCGCGCGTCAGGGTCTTCTTGCCGTCTGTTTCGATATCGGCGGTGACCACCATATCCGCGTTGGCGCCAATAGCAGCCGTCAGCGCCTTCAGGCCGTATTTCACGTAGCCTTCCAGCGTCGCGTCAGCCACATCAGTGCCGATCACTTCGGAGAACTCGTCAACCGAGCGGCCGCGGCGTTTGAACGCTTCTTCAGTAGTTTCGTATGGACCGTATTTCCACGGCGCTTTGACGGATACGGCTTCACCGGCGCCAATCTTCTTACCCGTCACCTTTTCGGTGGAGTTAACGTCACGCGATTCGATTGAGCCGCCCACCTTGTAGAAGGCACGCTTGCGGAAGTCGCCTTCAATCAGTTCGTTATCCAGCAGGATCGCGCCGTTGGAGGACGCGTTGAAAATTGCCAGGTTGTCCTGGCGACGCTCGAGGAAAGCGGTCTGCGCCAGATCGTCATAAATGATCAGGTCACTATTAACAGTGGTAGACATGGGTTAATCCCTTATTTCGGAAGTTTGAGGAAGGCCTGCTGGCCATGCTTGCGGATGTAGTCCGCTTTGTCGCTGGCGCTCATTTCGGAACGTTTCAGGCTGCCAACGCCGTTTGGTTTGTGTCCGCCCGCGCCGGTGCCTTCTGCGCGTGGGAACAGATGCGGAGCCGTCTCCTTAAGAGACTCCGCCCACTCAAGCGGGCTTAGTGGGGTTTTGCCGTCTTTACCGAACAGAACATCGCCATTTGCATCAACTGCTACGGCCTCGCCTTCGTCGTTGAGCTGGAATGTGCCTTTGGCACGCAGAATCAGATCGTCGGATGCTTCCGGCAGCGCGCCAGCTTTTGAGGCTGCTGCACGGATTGCATCGCCCAGAACTCGATCCCGGAATTTGTTGGAGAACGCTTCGGCTTTGTCCGCGCGTTCATTTGCGGCTTTAATCTGCTTATCAACGTCAGCACGCAGACGCTCGGTGCGCTTATCGAGCACCTCATCGATTTTTCCGGCGGCAATCAGCTTTGCCTCTTCGTCGTCGGAAAAACGCTGGAGAATGCCGCGCACAGCATCAGGATCGATACCATCGAAGCGTGACAAGGTTTCTTTTTGCTGCTTGATGGTACCCAGCAGCTCAGAGTTTTTCGATTTCAGGCCCGTGACTTCGCTGGTCACACGCTCATCAATCAGCTTCTGGATTTTTGGGGTGATTTCGATACCACCGCCACCGCTGCCCTCGCCGCCGCTTTCAGGTGCGTAATATTTCAGAAGCATGTTTCGAATTAACATAATTTCCCCTCGGGATTTTGCCGGGCCTCGCCCATAAAAAAGCCCCGGCGGATGCCAGGGCGTGGAGTAAGATGTGATTGTTAGTTGTCTGTGCCTGAGAGCTGCTTCAGCCGTTCCAGGCTGATCCACTCGCCTTTGTCAGTGAACATATCAGCAAGGTCGATTTCACCCGCGCGGAACAGACGTCCACGCTCGGCACCCAGAACCTGATCCTGGCGTTGTGCCGACTGGCGCGCGAGCCATTCCAGATACGAGGTTTTAGCTGGCACCTGGCCATCCATGCTGGCACGAGTGCCCTCGTCCATCTCATCAATATCAATGCCGAGTTCGCGCCAAGACTTGAGAATCAGAGTTTCAGTAGAACGGCAGCAGAAATGAATCTTCCCGGGTCCCTGCAGGTAAGGCACCTTATGCCCGACCGGTTTGTTATCCAGGGTGTAACGCAGCAGGTCACGAATAATGCAGTCGTGGCTGGTTTTATTGTCCAGCGTAGACAGCCACTGTTTGCCTTTCACGATATCGCTGTTGGCACTGGTGAAGCTGTTGCGCGCTGTGGCAGCCAGATGATTCACAGCTGTTTTAGCGATGCTGGCGGCGTTTGCCCTGCTCATCTGCAGCGCCCCGTCGCGATAGTCTTTGTTGGCGTGGCCACGAACATTGCGCGCGATAGTTTCTACCGTGTCGCCAGCAAGATACCCCCTGCGGACGGCGTTCACGATACGCGCCAGCCTGTCCGATTCCAGATTCTCCGCCCACTCACTCAGCAGCCGCCCCTGAAAGGGTTGCGCCATCGCCGCGGCATACACCATATCGGCGGTGATGCCCTGCAACGGATAGTGAGACAGGACCTGTGATGGCAGAAGGGAATCGAACAGGTTCAGCTGATAACTGGCTTCGTTCTTTGCCAGCGCCACCAGCTCACTCTCGAGCCCTGCCTGCATGGTGGCTACGGCCTGATGGTTAAGATCGCGCACGCTGCCCAGTAAACTCTGCAGGCGATTAACTGTGAAGCTCTCCGGCGGCAATCTGTCCAGCGCATCCAGCAGGCGTGCCGACAGTTCTGCGTCCGTCTCGCTGAGCAACTTCACCATCCGGTTTGCCACTCCAGTGGCGTAGCGGCTTAACCAAACGGAATGCGCGATAGATTCATCACGCAGGCTTTCGTTAATGGTGGGCATATCAGCCTCCCGTCAACGTTGGTGCCTGATTGCGAAGCGCATCAATAACCTCGTCCGGGCTGTCTGCCGGGTCAATGAGATCGAGCTTCTGCAGCGAGCGAATCATATCGCTATCGCGCAGCGCACCGGACTGCCAAGCGTTGACAATTGCCGTCACCATGCCCGACTCGGCAACCTTAGCTATGAATTCCTGATTGATGGTGTAACTCGTCGTTTCGCCCTTGATGCCGAGGTATTTCGCACACCAGCCAAGCGCCAGCGTATAGGCCTCAGAAACGTTCGAAACGCAGATACCGAGCACCGATGTGGAAGATGTTTGCTCACCACTCGCCTGCGTCGCAGTCTTCGCCGTGGCGTTCTGCTCAATCAGTCGGGCGCCCAGCTGCACCATGTAATCGCGCTTACTGTCCATGGCCTCTTTAGCCAGCATGTTCGGCTGCGCCTGGGCATAGCCAAACGAGCCCTCCTTGGGAAGCAAAAGCGGTGATCGGGAACCAATTTTCACGCCCTTCTTCTCGAGGTGGTCGCGCCAGTTGGTATCGAGCCCAGTCATGTACGGCTGCACCTGGCCACAAAACCATACGCTGTCTTCATAGTCAGCGCTGTTTCGGTAATGTCCGTGGTTTATCTCCACCAGCGCGGCCAGGGGGGAATCATCGATAGTGGGATCGTTGTTCTGAGCACCGACAAAGGTGAACGGGATTTCGTCCCAGTAGTCCTTTCCTTTCGGCTTTGGGTGGTACTCACTATCAACAGTGTAGGTTCCGCTCGCGGTGCCACCAGCCCGGCGCCACACTCGGCAGATGAACCGGCCTTCTTCCAGCGCCAGTTCGCGGTACTGGATTTCATCCTTATAAGCGTAACCATCCGGTTCTTCTACGCATTCGCGCAGGACCACCAGCACCAGCTGATCGCGTCCGTTAATTCGCTTTGTTCGCCAGTTAATAATGTTCTCTGCCGGATAGCGGAGGATGATCGCCTCATCGGATGCTTCTGCGTAGTCAACATAAAGCCCCTCTCGCGCAACTTCCAGCACGTTCTCGGTCACCAGTTGTGACTGCTGATAGATGCTGGTACCGGCCCCGTCAGCATTGTCCAACAGGTATTTCAGTTTTTCAGGACCGTTAAACGTGGGGTCCTTGCGATATGCCATCCCAAGCATACCGATCTTCGTATTACCGGCAATGGCGTAGAACACCGCTCGGCTCAGATAGTCCTCATTACGCTTTTTATTGCGTAATGATTTATCGGTTGGGTCGAGATACGGCAGATACTTATTACCTGCCGCTTTTACGGCCTCGGCCCCTTTGCAAAAGTCCCTGTATTTCCGCCAGGCAGCAGAAGCCGCCCGGTGTTCTGGTCGAACCCAGGTGATGTCGTCGTTTGCCATATCAGAAAGTGGTGTCCATGGTGATTGAGTATGCCGGTTTCACGATCGGGTAATCCTTCACGATGAAATACCCGCCAGCATCATTGGGGTGATCGTTATCCGCTGATTTATCCGGTTCGCCATTTGCCGCCCAGATTTGCTGCTCGAGGCTCTCGGTATAAACCGGGCAGTTCTGGACGTTGACCAGATAGCGGCGTTCGCCGTTGGCGTTACAGAACATGGCGTTCATCGAGTTGATACGGTCTTTAACCGGCGGGTTAGCATCATCAACAATGACGCTGAATCCGGCTTCGTTGAGCTGGGCGATATCGGTCTTACTGGCGTTCTGGGATTTACGGGAGTCGCCTGAGGCATCCGGATAGATGTAAATCTCTCGGCTCTTCACATATCGCCCCTCCTCGTAGCGCCAGAACTCTTCCTGAATGCGCTTAATCATTGCCGGTGTGTCGTAGACCTTCACGAGTTCACGAACCGCACGCGGCAGGCCGTTACGCTTTACGTGAACAATCGCGGCCATTTTCCCCACGTTGAAGTCCATACCGATGAAGAGCGGATCCCCATCCTGAATCTCTTCAGAACAGTTATTCAGCTTGCGGTTAAAGGTGTGGTAAATGGTCCCGCTGTTGAGGTTGGTGAATTTCCCGCGCAGGTATGCCTGAATCAGTTCGTCAGGATAAGAACTCAGCAACGATGGGATGTAATCAGGCGGTAGATTCTTCGCATTGTCGAACGTGCTGGCCTGTATGAGACCGTACAGGGCCGAGAGCTCTGGTTTTTCACGCACCGCCTTCACGAACTGCTGGTAGACGAATTTAAACCCTTCCGGCGTGGTAGTGACGTCAATACCGTTACGCAGCCCATCAACCTTATAACGCATACGGGCTATGATTTTTCGCCACGCCTGCTGCGCTTTGGCAGCCGCCATGACGTCCAGCTCATCCACCATCGCGTTACCGATTTTAAAGCCGACTATCGAGCCGGGCTTCTCCATCGAACGGCAAATTGTCGTCCCGCGGTACCGTCGCCCCTCGTAGAAGTGAACCTCTTTGTTCCCCTCGTTAATTTTGACGCTTAAACCCCAGTCAAATGCCACCTATTCAATCGTCGGGTAGAAGATGTCACGGATCTGCGGGTACGTCGGCGCGAAATAACCCTGGTTAATCTTCGGGTGTTCCCACATCCCTTTGCAGATCCCGCCACACCCCACCCATGTCTTACCGGAACCGAACCCGGCAACATAGGCTTTGAATTTGTGCTGCATCGCGAGGAAGCGCGCCTGAGGAATGTTAAGTGTCGGGCTGATCCCCATCGTCTGCCCTCGCATCCACTACGTTGATATTGATCTGCACTGGGGTCGGTTCATCGTCCTCACCATCACCGGCCAGCTCTTTACGGAGTTTCTCGACCTCAAGCTGCCGGCGTTCGATTTCAATTTTCTGCAGGCGCTGCGCGAATTCGCTATCGGCCAGGCCTAGGCGCTTCATTACCGCTTCGTACATGCGCTCGCGGCTTATGGCCGTAATCTCCACGCCACTCTTCCCCACCTTGACGCCGGAGTAAGCCAGCGCAGCATCAGGGGAAAGTTTCCTTGTGTCAGCGAAGTAAGGCTGGCCAATGCCATCGCCGTTGCAGCGCGGGCATTCTGGGTTTGGTTCTCGGTTGTGGTCGTAGCCATAGCCGCCGGAATCTTCGGGTTCACGTCTGTCACGCTCAACAGCCTCGAGCCTCTTCTCTTCGAACTCAACTGCATCGCGCCACTGGTAATGGTGACCGAAACCCCAGCAGTAACGACACGCACCGCGGCGATACTGTGAAAGCTGGTTTGCATCGAAAGTCGCGAGCTGCCACATCTGCGCCAGGACTTCATCAGCACAGCCAAGCGTGCGCGCAATGGAGGCTTTCTGCTGCTGCGCAATGGCCTGGGCAACGTTAGGATTCGTTATGAGCTGACGACCGTAGTTTGGGTCACTATAGCCAGCACGTGCAGCGGCAGCGGTGGCGTTGTTGTCCTTAAGGTACTCCGCGACAAATATGCGCTGCTGAGCGGTAAGTCCATCATCATCCACCAGCTCAACTGCGCTTTTATCTTTCTGCGCAGTGCGCATTTTTTTCTGCGCAGGTTTTTGCGCAGTTTGCGCAGTTTGCGCAGAAGGTTTTTTAATATATCGGCGGGCAGTCGCGTAGTTCAGTCCCTGCGCTTCACACCATTCCTTTGGTGATACGCCGTTTACGGCATGTTCGGACAGGAACCGTTGCTGAAGCTCGCCCCAGTCCGGCTTTGCCATCTTGATGTTCCTATTTTTAAAGCCATTAAAAAAGCCACTCGAAAGTGGCCTTTTTAATGACTACGAAAAGTGCCATGGACGCACTCTATACTCTTTTGGAGGACAGAGCCGATTCCCAATCAAATTTATTTTTCAGGCCTACACTTCGTTCAAGCGCCCTTAGTTTTATCAATAGATCCGCTTTCTTTGCTGCGTCAAATGACTGATAGTAAGGCGAATATTGCTCAGCCATTTTTGTGAATATCAGAGAGGAATGCTCAAGCCCTCTTAATCGCAATTCTTGTTTTATCTCGGCAACTAAATGTTCAAAGCTACGCATAAGCCCTCCGCATATCTGTTTAGGATTTTAAGCATAGCCTCGTTGGTTTGTTTACAGCTAATTAAAAAAGTTACCTCTTAGTGGTATGTTTTCCCTCTAATTACCCCCTGCGGGGTTATTCTTGGTTTATCCGCTATGGTCATTACAATGGGTCTTCCCATTGCGATGATCATAAAAAACCGCCCTTAGGCGGCTTATGTAATTTATTTACCAAGAAAATTGTTCCGGCAAGAATCCACTATGTCTTCAATTGTATTACCAGGAATTCGTTGGTAAGTAGTAGGAATTCTATGCCAGACGTATATGGTATGGCCATTAGGCCCCTGAGAATTCACGCGGGCAATATGAAAAATTTCTGCATGATAAACAGACGAAGCTTGGTCAAAGTAGATGTCGTATTTAGCCTCATGCCCATTAGAGTTTTCAAATTTGACTGTGCTAACCAGATTAAAAGTGCTCATACATCCTCCTTTTCAGATAGAACTGGAAGTATCGACTTTTTGAAGATTTTCTTTAGCATTCATTATCAAGCCCACCCGCAGATGAGCTTTGCAATGGCCGTCATTCTGTGAAAATCAGTTTTGGCTGCGTCAGCGAGAGGATATGACTGAACTCCAGCGCAAGCAGTTTCTTTTCTCGCTTCCTGGCATTCATCATCTTGCTGCCGATTCGCGCCTTTACTTCAGATTTGGCAACCTTCAGCGCATGTCGATGCTGGGCCTGCTCACCCATTTCATGCCAACGAGTCAGTTGGTCCGCCATCCAGTTAAATGCCTGTATATATCGCACCTTGATTAGTGTGGCGGCCGCACCAGTAAAGCCCATGACCACCAACATGTAACCGTCCTTTGTAAGTTTGAACATGGGCTGAGCATCGCCATTTTTATCAATGAAATCAGCCTCCTCAAAATTGAGGGCGGCGAATTCTGGCGGGCACTCTGATTTCACCTGCCTGATTTTCCGAAGTACGTTGTCATGACGCTTACAGAAGTAATCAGCAATCTTCTGACTGGTAGTGAACGCTTTCCCCTGAATAGCCATCACCATCTTCGAAAAGTCGAACTCTTGGACTAACACTGCTTCTTTCATAGCGTTTTACCTGCTCTTTGAGATGAACCGTTGCCGCATAGGAAGTCAGCTCACCGAGGCTCGCCAGCACTAACTGACATCCTCAACGGCTCATTCGAAAGGGTCTGGTTCGGTGGTTAATTTGCGCATGCGGTGCACGTTTTGCTGCGGCTATAAAAAAGCCCTGCATTTCGCGAGGCTTGATTAAATCATTTATATTCAGATAGATATAATCACTCATTGAATAGATATTCGTTGAGATGAATAGCAATAAATAGATATGAACAACTGAAATATTTTTTTCTTTTGCTTATTTGAGGCACTGCGCTTTGATGTAGTCCTGCAGGTAGCCTACCTGCTTCGTCACAGTAGTGATTCGTTTTCTGAGGGTGAAATAATCCCGTTCAGCGGAGTCAGTAAGTCGGGGGCCGGAAGCATCGCCCAGGCCGCCGGCGCTGGTCTCTCTGTTCGCGGGACATCTGGCGTTGACGTGCAGCCCACACTTACCAGAGCTAACGCAACGCTGCAGATCTTCAAGCTGAGATTTCGCATCGGACAATTCCTTCGTGTATTTAGCATCCAGCGCAGCGACATCTCGCTGTCGGGTCTGCATGTCTTTGATAGTGGCGTTCGCCAGGATGAGTTTCTCAGTGGCTATATCGCGCTGGTCTTTATAAGCGATGGCGTTGTCTCGGTAGTGGTTAATCGCCCATGTCATAGAAACCAGCAGGCAGATAACGACAGCGCAGATGATGGCTGTTATTCGACTCATTTCTGGCCCCACTCGCAGACTTCGCGCTCAATCTCCCGGCGCGTTACTCACCCTTTCCACTGTTTGCCTCCAGCATGAGTCCAGCGCCGCAGCAGATCGCATGCGCCTTTCTGGTTCCCATGTCCACCAGCTCATCTGCGCTTTTTTCTTTCTGCGCAGTGCGCGCTATCTTTCGCGCGTAAATTTTTGTATTTTGCGCAGTAGCTTTCTTGATATAGCGGCGAGCTGTTACATAATTAAGGTTATGTGCCTCGCACCATTCCTTAGGGGATATGCCAGTAGCAGCGTGATCAGACAGGAACCGCTTCTGCAGCTCGCCCCAGTCCGGCTTAGCCATTGTTACCTCTAAATTGAATGAATTTTAGACGTCACTGATAGCTTCATTATTTGAAGCAACGACGTATTTATCTCAAATAAATCTTGAAATGAGGATTTAAGCTCATGAAATATGTATAACTACGATGACGTACAGAAAATCAAGGCCAATCTCGAGTGGATAGTGCATCAAGCCTCTGCACGGACTCATCTGCACACTGAGCATGACCAAATAGTCATTTCTGATCTAATGGAACTCATCCAGACATATGAAGCTCTTCTTGACCTCGTAAGCAAATTTGGTGCTTCTGTCTTAAATTCGGAAATCATTGCGGGTCTAACGATCACAGAGGAATTCATTGCTAAAGTTAAGCGAAATGATGGTGCAATGTGAGCGACCAACACACTGAGTGACGATTGATTTGTGTTTGAAGCTTCAAACTGGTGGATTACAGTTTGAAGCTTGGGTTATTTAATTGCCGTACAGCCGGTTGAAAAGCGCATTTTTCATCGCATCAGAATCAATCGGATCCACGTTTAACCAGGTCAATGTCTCACGATTCTTTTCTGCATTGAAATCAGAAAACACACCATGGATATCACCGTTATCAGGTGAGTAGAGAACAGCAATATTCTGTTCTGGACAGCTGTGTGGTTTACATCCTGACAGAGCAATATACTTTTTGCCCGCAACTGTTACTTCGGTTGATGGCGTGCTCGTACCACCACTTTTTACCCATGCAGGTAATTTGTTTTTACTAATAAGCTGGGAGTAGCTTTTAGACGTACTTTTTGCACTGGCGAAGTCAGAAAGATACTGCCCCTCATCAGCGACAGCATTGAACGAAACTAAAGCCATAGCAGCGATAATCACTTTACCTTTCATGTTAATCCTCATTCCATAAAGACACCTCAACTTTATACCTTTGCAGTCGCCATGTCAGCCCTATGGATAATCAGAGCATTTGAAGTTACTGCCCGGCCCAAATGATTAGGTAAGGATTATCTTAATCACTAGCGCTTATGCTTGTTGATTACTGCCTGGCTGCCAGACTGTTCAGGACTCTGATGCGGAGAATGCCAACTCCAGGGAATCATCGATAAAAAGAGCATGTGAAACTGAGACTCCTTTAGCTCTCCTTGCGAGGGCTTTTTTTTGGATAGTGGCGCTTCGCTTGCTAAATATTGTGTGTTTTCTAAAGTTAAAAGGTGGCTTTGCTATGTCAGGTAAAGCCGTCGTTCAGAAATACCCGTGTGCTCAAGGACGAGCCATCCCTAGTTCTTTCTTTCCAGCTCGATCTGCCTTATGCCAGCGAAATTATTGTTGCCCTTCTCAATAACGGCCAGTAGCGGCTTAATCCACAAGACTGCCTGGCAGTACGTCATTGAGCTGGCGGCAGCGGCACGATCATCGGCTGTGTCAGGTCTGTTGGTATCGGTGTGCAAGGCGCTGGCACGTAAACGGTGCGCGTATTTGAGCAGCCCACCAGCAATGTCAGCAGGAACAGGCAGATCACAGGTTTTTTCACGGCGGAGAATCTCCCGGTATTCGATTACGGTTTCTTCGGTGCTAGTGTCTATCAGGGCGTTAAGCCGGTAGGCATGTTCGGCTACCTGATTGAACCGATTAAAGTTGAATGCCTGGGTGGCGATCACCTGCTCCTGCAAAGAGTTGTCGCTTCGCAGAACGTCGTTATCGCTCTGAAGGTTCCTGGCGTCCGAGCAGCTCTTAACGAGGGCGACCGAAAGGCCAGCAACAACGACTAGGAAGATTAGAGACGGGTTAATTTTCACTGGTCTATCCCCCAGCACGTCAGTGCGCTTTCCTGATCCCGCCGCTCAACCTGACCATAGCAGCCATTCTTCTGGCCTTTAGTCAGGCGACAATCACGGCCGCCGTCTTTAATCCACCAGCGAATTGCCTCGCATGCCCCGTGGCGGTCACCAGCATTAATGCGCTTATAGAACGTGGACGGGAAGCATTTACCCGGCCCGATGTTGTACGGACAGAAAGATGCGATTCCAGCCTTCTGGGGTTCGGTTAGCGGTACCGAAATATTGCGGTCAACCCATGCCAGAGCCTTATTGCGTTCGATAGCATTCACCTGATTGCATTTGGCCTGAGTCAATTTCATGCCCTGCACAACCGGTTTACCATCAACCATCGTTGCGCCGCGGCAAATAGTCCAGATACCACCGCCATCTTTGTAGGCCGTGAGGCTGTTACCTTCTTTCTCATTCAGAAACTGATCGAGAATGACGGATGCAGGAGCACCAGCCAGTACCAGCCCCAAAACTGCAGTACTCAGCTTTGCTCTGGATCCCATCACTCACCTTCCTTTTGTAATGCCTCAACGACCACGCTTGCAGCGGCAGGACGCTCGTGAAGGGGTTTATCACCAACGCCTTTCAGGTAGTCATTGACCATTTTTGTTCGCTTCTCATCCTCTCTACGCCTGCGGTTTGCATCTACCCGCCCGTTAATGTAGGAGGCAAGCGAGATAAGCAGACCAGCAGCGCCAAAGAACATGAACACTAGATCCTGAGTGGTAAATCCAATGGCTGACGCCAGAGCTGCTACCCACGCGAAGAACTGCGTGAAGATGTTCCCTGAATCATTCATTTTCATGGTCTCTCACCTCGCTAGGCGCGGGTGCTGATTTTGGAATAAAAAAAGGCTGCCAAACGGCTGCCTTGTGAGGATTTAAATCTGCTGCAGCTTCCTTCTCCTGAGAAGTGCAATAGATTAAATAATCCTTAAGAAGATCTATTTAACTCCTTAAAATAATTAACTTTTCACATAATTTTTAAATGTTATCATTTGCGTTAAGTTAATGACTTATCCTCGCAGGGAAAAAAGAGATACAAGCAGGTAGCACTGGCATTATTCATGCGGAGAAGATTGATGTCGTTCTCCGCACTTTTTTTGTGCACTGAGCTAGCTATCAAATGTCCACCAGCCATTACATTAGTGACAGAAACATGATCAGACATTTAGCCCCCTCTTTCCTTGGCTACCCCATTCAGAAAATTTGAATGGAGAGAAAAAAAGCCCGCTCTTTTGAAGCGGGCCAATGAGTTGACTATTTGTAAGGTAGGTGTGAGTGAAACCAATACCTCAGTAGTGAGACTGTATCGACTGATTCACATTAGTATCAGGAGAACCACCGGGCATTCAGTAACTTCTCACGACTTAAAGAGTAGCAGTAGTTTTCCAAGCCATAAAAAAAGGCCTGCTTTTTATGGCAGGCTCTCAAGGAATTTGAAACTTGTATTGTTGTTGTCATGGTGCCGGGTGCCTCCCGGTGACTCTACCCCAGTCAGCAAAGACGCGTGCATACCTGCAGATAGCAGTTGACTGGAACGCCCTTTCGCTTAGAAAGGATTCACCACGTGAATAAATTACGATTAATTCATTCACCCGGTCAATACTGTTCACCATTCACAAAAAAAAGCCTGCTCGGACAAGCAGGCATAAATAGCTAAGTTGGCAATAACTGAGGGAGTGGTGCCGGGTGCCTCCCGGTGGAAATGATCACAGCATTCATTTCCGCGCGCTGGTTGGACACTCTGGAGAAATGTCCTGCTGAACCGCCCCTCCGCTTAGGGGGATCCACCACAAAAACGCTTTCAGAAACATCCATTCCGCAGGATGCTTAAGAAGCATATGTGCAGTATGAAGAATCTGCCACATAATCAGATGAATATATTCATCTAAATGGTAGAGGGAGAGGGCCTTCAATCACCTCGGCCTCTCCGTTGTCGCAGATGTCGTCACCCTGTGTCAGATGCCAAATACCATTAAAAGTAAGTCCCGTCTCAAGGTCTTCAGTAACGCCATTGCTGAAGTAAGCAACCTGAATCCTGCCGTTGTGCTGAATCCAGTAGAAACCTTCTTCCATATTCCCTCCTGCGTTGTTGGGGAAATTCTAAGTCACCGCAGGGTTGAATGGTTTTAGATATTCTTAAGTCGCTATTAAGCAAAATAGCCCCACGGGGTTAACCGCAGGGCTTTAAACGAAGGCAATAACCCATCGTTAAAGCAAAATTACCACAGATTCGGGAAAAGTAAATAGCTCACGATAAAATAACGCCCTATTTTGTTATCTGCTTAAGCTGTGCATCAGCCCATGCCTCTTCGATGTCAAACTTGGTGATTAGCTGATCGTAAAAGGGCTTAACTGACTTCTTCCAGGTATCGAGGCTGATTGCATCCGTTATCCCACATACAGCTGCGTAAGCCTCAGTTGATGGAATTCGTTCATAACCTCGGCCACTGCAGCGTTTGCAATTAGCCAGAACCGGAACGCCCTGCTGCTCTGTAAGAGCCTGATTAACAGCTTTCCCGCGGCCATGACAATCTTTACAGGCACAGCTTACTACCTTCTTCCCCTTACACTGAGGGCAGAGAACGCGCGCTACCTCCCTGACCTGCCTGTGCACCTCATACTCAGAAGGACGAATATCCTCCGCGCCCATGTTCAAAGACATCTTCACGAATTTCTTCTCTTTTGCCGGAGTGTGAGACTTCATGCTGTAGACCTCAGCATCAATAAACCCTTCCCCATTGCAGCCATCGCACTGCTTCACGCTGGCGGCGCTGCGGGAATAATCCTCAAACGCGAAGGTGGCCAGCTGGTGCATTACTAATGGCTTAACCCTAGCATCCAGTTTGCGAAGCGCAGCAACCCGGTCGCACTTGGTCAGCGCATACTGGGCCAGCAGTTCGATCGCCCTCTCCCGATCGTTACTGCTGATCCCCATCTTTCCGAGAAAAGCGCTGTATCCCAAAGCTGCCCGTTCCTGCGTCATGCCCATCGCAGCCATGATATCCGTTCCGGTTAATGCATCTGATGCCGTAGTACGGGGAGAGTCGCTAATCATTGTCGATTTGGCGAAGTGATATTTGAGGGTGCTTTCAAGATTCATGCGGACTCCAGCTCGGTGATAGTGAGTTCTAATTTCCCGCCCTTAATGACAGGCATTTTCACAACGCGATAATCCACAACCTGGCAGTCATCCAGCCAGAATCCCGCCTTGGTTAAAGCGTCAAATGCAGCTTTCTGCAGGTTATCCAGATCGCGGCGCCGGCGGTCGGGCATGTAACATTCAATGCGGATTTTAATTGGTGCGGCCGTGCGGATATTAAGCCGGGCGCTTCGAATGACACTTGCGACCGCATAGCGGTACGCGACGCCATCAGCGCTAATATGTGTACGCCCGCGGTTGTGCCGGTAATACCGGTTGTTGCTCGGCGGCCAGGGCAAAGTGATTTGATATGTATTCACGTTCATCCCCACGTCCGGTTTCTCCAACGGCTATCCGGGCGCGCTGGTGTATTTGAGGTCGGAAGGAATGCACTGACAGTCCAGGTCACGTAATCCTGGTTAAGGCAGCGCTCTACTCTCACGCCACGAGCTTTGTAACGCTTAACCAGTTCGTCGGCCTGTTCGGTGCTGCAATCGGTGTGATGGAACCAGGTAAACTTCATATCATCACCCCGCGAAGCCAAGCAGCTGCGCGGCGACATTTTCGGCCTCATCGCGACTGCGGAATGAACGGGACAGGACCCAGCGCCAAAGAACATCGAGCGCAGCTTTATAGAGTTGCTGAAACTCGAGCTCGTCCATGTTGGCAAACGAGATGCTGCGAGGATGTTTTTTGAGTGTTCCGTCTGGCAGTTGAATGGCATCAAAGTGCCCTGCCTCAACGATAACCCAGGAGCGGTAAGCATCGAAAGATTTGCACAGGCTAATGCCATTCGTGACCCGGCGGTATGCCACCTGTTCCAGATACTGCTCAGCAGCATCGATCAGCGCGCCCTCATTCCCGCCATAAGAAGCCAGGAATTTTGCGTAGCCGGTGATCAGCTTCCGCTCGTTGCTAGAGATAGCCCCGCCGGTTGGTTCCCAGTATTCAAAACCGAGATTGAGAAGCGCGAAAAAGCGCCGGTAAAATGCCGGGTTACGCACCCGCCTAAACTCGGCAACAAGAACATCGCCGAGCCGGGTTTTGGATTGCAGGATATCGCTGGTCTCGGGTGTGGCCGGGATCAGTATTCCTGAGTGGTGTTTGATAAGTTGTAATTCTAGCGCCATGGTTCTCTCCGTGGCGCATCAGGTATAGGTTGTTCAGGCCTATTAAAGAATAATATCAGACGGTGGTGTAACTCGGTACCCCAACCGTTTTGCAAATTGCATAAATCCGTTGAGAGTGAATATTTCTTCCTCTTCGAGTAACGGTCTTAATGAAACTATTCCATTTACTCGATAAACCAGATATCTCCCTTCCGCCGGGAAGCTATAGATAACTGCTTTATCGGCCCTTCTGACCACGTCGTACCATTGATCATCTGCATTAAAGGCATCTGCATTACACACTATTTCCCCCAGAGCGACTTATTGACGCGGTAAACAGTAATCGGGAACAGCCAGGGGAACGCAAACAGCGATACTCTTTGAAACTGCTCCAGTGAAATTCACGCGATTAATAAAACCACTCGTCGGCGCTTTCCCAGGTCTCCTGCACGATTTGCTCAACCTCTTTCTTGTCGCCCCCGAAAACACTCAGACCATCATTGCTGGCACGCTTGATCGTTAGCTGACAATTATCAAACTGCTTGCTGAGCCTTTTGAGCAGTTCTGACTCTAGTGCAGGTATAGCTCCATCAGGAAGTTTCTTCATGCGATCAATGGCTAACTCGATTTTCATTTTTCCCTCCGCAACAAACACCTGTATGTATATACAGTATATTTATAAACGTATCTTACGGATTTTGCAACGATTAAAGAGTGTTAGAAGGATGGAGCGCTTCCAAGCTTGCAGGTATCGGTTTTAAGAACGATTTGGGCCAGATCTCAGATTTGGTGGTCTACACAATAGTTATGTTGAATAGATTTCAGAGGAGTTTAGTGCAGTTTCACTACTAAATTGTGGTTTCGATATGAGATTTATAAAATGAAAATTCGTAAAGGCTATTATGGAGCTTGCTGTTACTAAGCAACAAATTTGTCAGCAAGCTCTAAAACGACATGAAACATTACCAGTGCGTAATGTAATCCAACCGGTTATCGAAATTTACTGAGATGCAGGCACTCTATCATCTTGACGGAAAGCCTCGATCCCGGCTTTCTGACCATAAGAAAGTTCGAGTGTGTTGCCATCAGGATCAGCGAAGAAGACATAATAACCTACCGGTTCGCCTGCCTGAGCCGGTTCTTTTCGCAAGATGCCTTCCATTCTGGCCATCGCTACTTTATTGTCGATTTCTTCAATGCTTGAACAAGCTACTCCCAAGTGACCAAAATTACCTAAAGGGGTGTCAGTCACAGCATCAACCTGGACAAGGACAAGCGCAAAAGGGCGAGTTCGGTCACTTAACCATGCGACTTTACGTGCCTCCGGAAGGTCAGGCTCTCGCCTGTGTACGACTTCCATGCCAGCATAACGGCCGTAAAAATCGATACTTTTTTCCAAATCTCTAACAACAAACGCAACGTGCGTAAAACCGACATCAATCTCTTTCATTAGGCTAATCCTTTGACTATCTCCAGAATCGCCATCTTAAAAGCTCAAGTTAACTTGAGGTCAAGAGCCTTTCAATCAATGATTTTGCTGGATTTCTTGCACGTATTGTTCAATGTCGTTCAGGGTTGCAGCCTATGCTAACTAACTCCAGCAAAATGAAGATAAGGCCCGCTACACACAGAAGAAAAGATAAAGTTAAAGCCGCAATAAAAACCATTCGAAACTCCATGTAATCATTTTCACTACCAAAATCTTAGAATCAATTTTTACTTTGTCACGTGCGCATACCAGGCAATTTTTATGTTGCAGAGCCAAACATATCTCGCGGGCTTTAACCACGGTTATTGAATGGTTTTTTGTGAAGCATTTTACTCTTCATGGACAATTTTAATGTTACCGGACTCTTTTTTGTAAATTTTTCAGTTAAATAGCCCTAACTGACCTTTCGCATGCTACTTTAGTAGAAAATCCTTTAAAGTGTGCAACTATGCTTACCACTCTCATCTACCGAAGCCACCTGCGAGCTGATACACCAATTCAATCCATAGTTGACATGGTTAGTGAAGCCAATTCCCGAAATGAACGTGCGGGGGTAACTGGCGTTTTACTTTTTAATGGCGTTCATTTCTTACAGCTTCTGGAAGGAGATGAAACCGCTGTAATGCAAATCTATAAAAAAATTTGTATGGATGCACTTCACTTTAACATTGTAGAACTCTTATCCGATTATGCCCCCTATCGACGATTTGGTCGCTCAGGCATGGAATTAATTGATATAAGACTATTCAGTAAAGAAGAGTGTCTGGACAGGGTTCTTCAACGTGGAACAACCCAACATAAATTGCTTTACAACGACAGAGCATTACGGTTTTTCCGTACATTTATAGATTCTGCTGAGACAGACAGCTATTATGAACTTCCTGATAGATTCAGTTGGTTTTTTTCATCCGATCAAATAAATGTATCATCGGTTGATCCCGATATTATCGAAGACATGCATGCAGTTATAGACCCTCTGGCTGCTCAAATTCATTCTTTTGTCTTGAGTGCAAAATCAGATAAAGGCGATATTAAAGCCAATAATTTATTTTTTGATTTGGAATCGAAGAGAGACTTGTTAAAAATCGTAGGGAGTTTCATTACCTCTTCACAACGAGTATCAATAACACTCCTGCCTTTAACCTTACTGAGGGTGCCTGATGCGATTGAAATATTGCTCGATTATATCAGAGAAAGTAACTTATACCCAGAACAAGTTATAGTTGAGTTTTCAGAGAGCGAAATAATCCCTGAAATTGATGAGTTCGCGCATTCAGTGCAGATACTCAAAAGTTGCGGATTAAGCGTTGCTATTAATGACTTTGGTATGGGTAATGCAGGTTTATTGTTTCTTTCGAAATTCCAGCCTGAGAAGCTCAAAATACACCCGCAACTGATACACAATATACATAAAGAAGGTTCCAAGCAGGCTATACTCCTAAGCTTAATCCGCTGCTGTGAACTTTTGGAAATAAGAATCTGTGCTACAGGAGTCGAGCAGACAGAAGAATGGATGTGGCTCGAATCCGCTGGGATATTTTGCTTCCAGGGCAATCTTTTTTCAAAATATGATAAAAATGGATATTTGAAGATCTTCTGGCCAGAATCTAATGAATTCAGCGAATGTTAAAAAGAACTTGTAGACTTATTACTTTTTCATAGGATTAACGCAGTCATACTCGGTGGGTGTCAAGCTGGAAGCGGGTGAACTAATACATAGGGAAAAGTCAGCGGGCCCGGCGGGTGCAAAGGCAATGCTTCAGTACTCAGTAAGATGCGGTAAACCGAGCAGGCTTAGATTGTTGGCCTCATTTTCGCTCACAGGAACCAGTTCATCTCTATCCCCTCCCACCAGCATTGATCCAATTAAATTTGGCTCTAAAAGCTCAGCTGGTATCGAACGGTCAGCGATACTTGCGCAGCAAACGTGCCGCGCATATACAGTGCTGGCTTACCTTTTATCAAACGTGCTCACGCCTGCATACCCTTCCCCCTTGCGATGTTAATTCTGTCAATGCATTCCCTTAATGCTTTGACTTGCTCAGGGGTAAGTTCAGATTCATCGATTGTGGCCAGAAGAGCGTTGAGGGAGCGCTCAATATCGTTTTTAGTCAACCGTAAACAGATAACCTTAACCCAACGTGGCGAGAACTTGCTGAGGCCGATTGCTCTTGTGATACGTAGTTTCATGAGATGCCTCTTAACCGCCAGTGGTGGCGATTTCAAACTCGCTTATAACACACGTGGAGCAGACTTATGTGATTATTTCGCCATAGAAATTTCTAAGGGTCGTTTCACTTGAGGACAACCAGGCTTTCAGTAAACGCCTAAATTGGTTTTCCAGCATGTCACACAAGCGCCTCGTCATAACCCGAAGCGGCTTATCAAGTGAAGGTAGTTTTTACGGTCATGCACAGGCTGGGATGTCATTTGTGTGCCAGAAGCAGACTTTAATATAGCTCCAGAGTCCCTTATGGGAGCTATTTACATCTGTCAAGCTTTAGCAAGCGGCTTCATTCGAAAACTAATACCCATACGATTAATGGCATTCATGGTGGCAATAACAATGGTAAGTTCAACCAAATCTTTTTCACCGAATACAGAAAGCGCTGCGGAATATGCTTCATCGGAAGCATGTGTTTCACTAACACGGGTAACTTCTTCCGCCCATGAGAGGGCAGCTTGCTCTATATCCGAGAATAAATAGGTAGCTTCTCGCCAGACAGGCACCAATACAATCTTTTCGACGGACATGCCACTCTTGATAAGATCGCGAGTATGTATATCTATGCAGTGTGCACAACCATTGATCTGGGAAACTCTTAAAAAAATTAAATGGATCAGCTCGGCAGGTAAACCTGTACCAGTAGTGGCGTAATGATGGAGCGCTGCTATAGCCTTGCCACCTTTATCGGAAACTTGAAACCAGTTTGGACGCTTCATCGTTATTTCCACCTTTTTGAGTTGTTTAAAATAAAAAGATGCCTCACAGAATCGCTACGACTGAATGACAGAATTTAAATTAGTACGTCTGCTCAGACGTTGTAATCTTAACCATTGATGTCATAGATAAAAGAGACAAAAAATGAGTAAAACGGTAGGACAATTATGGGATACCTCATGCAGTAAAACTGGATAACAATTTTTAAAAGCAAACCCTGAGTGTTGATAAAATCCACGGTAGAGTCCGCTTCTCGCTCATAACAGACCATTTCCTCACTATGCCCTGCCATCTGCTTTCATCCGTTGATATTTAGCTTTCAAAAGCTCCGCCGGTGTCGGCCCTTTCGGAGCAACTGGCGCAGCCAACGCCCGACGAATAGGCGGAATCGGCTTCCCGGCTAGCACCCGCTTTTCCCACCTATCCAGAATATCACCGGCCTCACGCTCAAGCTCTTTCTGGCTTAGTTGGCCGTCAGTTCCGCGGCGCCGTAGCTCGAGGCAGATATGGTAATAAACCGGCTTTGGCCAGGGATACTGCTCACTGCTCGGGTACCGGAACACCAGTTTGCGCCACTTCCAGTATTCAGCCATCACGTCAGCGGTGGTAATCCCCAGTACGCTGCGCCCTTCCCTGCACCACCTGATAAACTGGCCTGGCGAAGGCAGGAATGGGCGCTCCTGGCGACGCACCATTCGCATGCCCGCTTCAACCTGTTCCAGGGTGGTGATCCCGTTTTCTTTGAAGGCCAGCACCCACTGACGGCGGATCTCATTCACGTCTTCCTGACTGCGATTAACCAGGATTGCCGGGAACGCGGCCGCCAACTGTACGAAAAGCCCGTTGATAATCTGCGCCACCTGCTGCGTTTGTTCGCGTTCGGTGTACTGCTCAGGCATGTTGTGCGCAACGCGGCGAGCCTGTTCCCGGTCAAAATTGCGAATGTTCTCGGCAAGATTTTTCATTCCAGCACCCCGTCAATCCAGTCGGTGTTATGCAGGTCGATGCTGCCCCGGGATGGCTTTGCCGTTCCGGTAGCGCGCAGCCGTTTGGTGGTGAGCTGATCCCACTGCTTGCGCAGACTCGAGGGGCTCAAGATGTTGTCTTTCCAGAACTCGTCCCGGTTTGCCCACTGGAACAGGTCACAAATTTCGTAGTGCGTGCGCTTGTCCTGCACACGCATAAGCCTGATGGTGTTTGCCCATTCAGCCCAGTTGGGTTCGGAGAGCGATGCGTTGACGGTGAGGAGCCTGTCGTAAATCCAGCGGGCGGCCTTGAGGTCGTCAGCGGATCCCCATGATTTACCTGCCGGGGTGTATATCCCGTCGGCAGCTTCAGGATGGCGAGAGAGAAACTTTTGAGTTTTCTGGTTTCGGGATTCGTCAGAATTCCGAGACGAGGATATTTTATTATTGTTCTTGTTATAGTCTTGGGTGTCTACCGTTTCCGGGAAGGTTTTTCCCGTTTTCGGTAACATTTTTCCCGATTTCGGGAAGACTTTTCCCGTTTTCGGTTTGTCTAAAATCCAGGCGGAAAGGTCAGTATTTATACCGACCGTTTTCATCACGCCCTGCTTCTGACTGAAGATAATTTTGCGTTCAGCAAGTGATTTGAGCGCATCCGAAACGTGGGAATCACTCAGCCCTGTAAGTTCGGCTATCACCGTGTTCGTCACACGGTCCTGCTTCTTGTTCCAGCCGTAGGTAAGCCAGATCACTGCTTCAAAACACTGCCACTCCCGGCCTGACATTCTCAGACGAGGCTTGAGCTGTTGGATCTCGTTAGCGACCTTGGTATACCCGTTCGACAGGTCAGCCATACGACCTCCCGGTTGTTCGGTTCTGTGGGGGAAATTGATAATTTCAGCTGTGTTTGACATACTTAGCTCCGCAATTACACTCCGTTTTTGCACCTGAAAGCCGTTGGTGTTCGAGCACCGCGGCTTTCGCCTTTTCTGAAGTTTTCACATTGCCCCCAACATGGTTGTCACCATCGCCAGCAGCGGCGCCGTAAGGTCCGGATCGATTCTGAACATTTCGAAAATTCCCTCGCCTAACTCCTTCAGCTTTTCCTTCTTTGGTGCATCGAGCATCAGAGCTTGCTTCGCCTCACTCACCTCTTTTTCCAACCTGGCCATGCGATAAGCGAACGAGTCGTTCTTTATGACACGGTCGCGGTATCGAAGCGGCAATACAGACATGATCGCGGGCACCAGCTGTTCGACGTTCTTTCGGTACGATGCGGAGTCTTCTTTGTTGTCGAGCCAGCGGAACAGCTTTACGTTCCAGACATCGGCCTGGCCTGAGAAATCAATTCCATCAAGTTGAAGTTCTTCCGCCGCTTCTTGGATTTGAAGCGCAACAACTACGCGCCCTTCTGCCGCTGCCCACGCCCGGACTGCAGAACAAATATCACGATGATCAATATCCTGCGCTGCCGATTCGCTTTGATGACATGGGAATATCATTGGATCAGAGGAAGCTCTGCTACTCTGTTGAACTGAAACAGTTTGCATTGTTAAGGCTCCTGTTTAGGTAAACCGTCTGTTGGGTTTGGATAGAGATCTGGGCGTAGTTCATGGGGGGTTACACCTGTCATCTTGAAGATAGGCAGAATGTGGGTGGGCGGGACGACCCCGTGATCACGATTTTTCCAATGACTAACAGACATACTCGTCACGCCAAGTGCGAGACTGAGCTTTCTGGCTGATCCAGCTGCTTTAATTGCTTTATCGAGTGCGGACATGTGCTTCTCCTGCTTATTGACAGCGGAAGTAAACCATAGATTTACAATCTATGCAAACTCAGAATTTATTGTGCGTATAAACCAAATATTTACAATGACCCTATGAGAAAAGAAGAACCCAACCACGTTTTGGTACAACGACTTTCTGAGATCACCGATCGTGGCGTTACCAAAGCAGACATGGCACGTATAGCCGGAGTTACCCCTCAGGCCGTTAACGGCTGGTTTAAAAAAGGTGTTATTAGTAAAAAGTCGGCGCTGGCTATTGCCGACGCTGTTGGCATCTCTGTCGCTTGGCTACTCGGTGAAGACGTTGGAGAGAAAGATGGGCTCAAGCCGGATGAACAGCGCCTACTGGAACTTTACCGTCAGTTGCCCGAAGAAGAGCAGAAAAACATGCTCCGCATCTTTGCTATTCGCCTGAAAGAGCTTGATGAGCTTTATGAACGCTACTTGAAGGGGCGGATTCGGTCACAGGACCAGTGAAGAATCTATTCAGCGGGTAATGGGCATCAGCATGTCTTAGCACAGGAAGCTTAGCGTATTATTTGACAGGATTATCAGATGGATCATATTCGAGACAATACGATTACCCTCCGATTTGATGGTAGAGACGCTGAAAATCACGAAGTTGAATTAAATATTCTAGGTGAATCTTTTCAGGGTTTTGCGAAAATATTATCTACAGCAGGTAATTTTGCCGTAACTCAAAAGTATTACAAGAGATCCGATCTTCAAGAGGTTAAGGTGTATGCCAGAGATCCTCGCTGTAATTGTTTTTCGATAGATGCTGTTACAAGTTTCGTATCTCAACAACAATTGTTCTCTGGGTTAGCCGCCGCTATACTTCCTTTGCTTATACAGTACATTTTTTCTCGTAACGCTCAGAAAAAAGAGGAAATGAAACACTTAAAAGATTCCTTGGACAAGGCAATTGAGGCCTTGGGAAACAAAGACAAAGACACCATTCAAGGATTGCTTAATGTGATCGATAAGATGGCGACTGAGTTGCGTCCATCTGTTCGTCAAGCCGTTAGTCCTATCGGAAATACCTGCTCAACAATCAGCATAAAAGCAGGAGAAGGAATTTCTCCTCTTGTCATAAATGAAGCAGATAAAGAGATAATAGATAGACTTGAGGATGATGAAGTTATTCCCCTCAGAGAATACCAAGTTTTGATTACCGAATTTGACGGTGTAAAAAAAACAGCGAAAATTGTTTTCGTGGGTGACGAGCAAGCCAGAAGAATTACTGCAGAAATCAGTGACCCGGCAGTGATGAAAAGAGATAATCCATACATCATGGCACTACAGGCATTTATGCACGCACCCAACGATTCTTCAGCCAGTGTTACAGTTACCGCCAAGGCAGTAGCCAGAAAAGGTGCCATAAGTAAACTATACATAATGGATATCAATTAATTGCCCTTTCACCCGGCCGTCGCGCCGGGTTTTTTTATCCTCACTAATCAGCTCTGTCGTCTAGCTCCACGCCGAACCCATTGTTCCCGTCCGTAGAGTCGGCTTTTTTTGCCTGCACTTCGTCAGCTACCTCACAAAAACTCAAAATATAAACCGAAGATTTACAATCACAAAAACCATGGGTTGACACACCTATAAACCAGTGATTTAATCTATATCACCAGGACGCACTACGAACCACCAAGGCAGGACGCCCACGAAGTAGCCGCCGACGGCATACGAACAGTCGGATGAGGTGGAGAGATTAACGCGCATCAGGTGTAAACGTTCCGCTGGCCGGCGATAAGGCAAACGAGGGTGAGAATGATTGATTTCGCACGCAAACCAGGACGGCAGCAGGCCGTAAAGCTGAACTTCTTCGAAGTGATTCTTCGCCGCCTGTGCTACTTGCTGGCGCAAAAGGGGAATCCAGATGTGTAACTCAACGAAATGCGGGTACTGCGGCAAGCCGGTTGAACCGGAGAAAGTAGTCAAAATTACCCTTCTCTATCGCAACGGCTCACAGCTGGCGCGCAAAGAAAAAGAATACTGCTCTGAACGTTGTGCTTCGTACGACCAGATGGCCCACGAGGCATAACGTAAAAGCCGCGCAAGGCGGCCCGTACGTCCGGTGCTCCCGACCAAAGTTACACCGGAAAACTACTTAAAAAACCAAAGTTCACCCAATGGGCGCTATCTCTGGCCCGGGGATCTTACATCCAAAAAAGAGGATCTCACATGGAATTTTTCTATGTAGTGAAGGCTACGCAGAAATCTGGCAAAGAAGACGCAGTGATTTGGTTCACTGCGAAATCAGAAGCCCGTGCAAACCTGCAGCTCGATGTCGAGCTGGAAGATGCTGGTATTGAAACCGGACGCGGTAAGGATTATGCCAAACCGGTTCGCACCGATTTCCCGGTGTATAACGACCTCCCGGAAGAAAGCACCGTGGATTACACCTGGTACAAACGCTACGAACTGCAGGACGATGGACGCACCTGGCTGCCAAAAGCTGGTGCTGAATCTACAGGAGCTCTGGACAACACTGCCGCACCGGAACTGACTGTTAAAGTCGAAACTACCGTCGAGAGTGTCCCGCTTGAAAACCGCACTCCAGCGGTCCGTTTTGCCGTCCACCTGACCAGCGACAAATACCAGTCACATATCACTAAAGAGCAGCAGCTGGCTGCCAGCGAAATGTCACTGGATGAAGGCAACACTTATCTCCATAACCTGCTGCTGGCGAAGAACGGCATCCCAGAAATTGCCGAACTCAGCCTGAACGCTGAGTGGAAACTCGTTCAGGCGATAAAGCAGGTCTTCTCGCCAGATGAAACGCACGAAACTGAAGTTATCGCTGCATTCATGGCAGACTGGGCGAGATCTGATGCTGGCGACCGCAATCAGTTAGTAGAAGAGTGGAGAAGCGGAAAGCTTTCTCTTCTCAAATCAAAAAGCGCCAGCGAGACCGGCGTAACAACCGGTCATGATCCAGAACCTGATAACGGTATCCAGATTGACGAGAATGATGACGAAGCCACACGTTATCCAGTCGTTCGTATGCCCTTCCGCAAGCAGCTACTCGCCCAGTTCACCGGTGAAGAATTGCGCCACCACTTAACCCGCAAAGAATACGAAGGTATCTGCGCGCTGGAGATGGACACTGACAACAGCTATGTCCAGAACCTGCTGCTGGCGGCAGAAAACTGCGAAGAGGTGAAGGGTTACGATACCAAAGACCTGTGGCGCTATACCGACGCCATTCGCAAAGTGTTCAGCCAGGATAAGCGTCACGAACTCGCTTTGGTTCTCCGATTAACCAGAATCTGGGCGGCGACTGATTATATCGATCGCGGCATTCTCGTTCGCGAGTGGGCAGCCGGTAATCGCATCAGTAATGTTCAGCGCACCGATTCTGGTACTAATGCCGACGGTGGTTATGTAACGGATCGCGGCGAAGGCGCTCATCACACTCTGGACACTCTCGATCTTGAGATCGCATGTGCCCTGCTGCCTATGGATTTCCATCACTTTGAAATCCCCTCAAGCGTGTTACGACGTGCCAAAGAAATCGTGGCGAAGAAAGAAGAACCATGGAAGTCATGGAGCTCAATCTTACGCAATCAACCAGGCATATTGGCGGTGAACCGTGCGGCAATCTTCAATCTGATCCGTATCGCACCAGAGAATATCCACCACACGCCAGCGGCTCATCTTGAGTTTGTGAATAAAACCATGACGGTTGAATTTAACTCTGCTGTTGAATTACTGCAGTTGCCTACTCCTGTAGTTGAGACTGAAGCCCCAGTTGAACAACCGCAGGTTGAAAATCTCGGCAGTGGCGTGTTCTCCATCGATGGCCTGATTGGTGGAAATAACAATCCGGGCATCAATACCACCTCAAATGAAGTCGAAAAAACGGAAAACGCAGCGGAGACCACCAGTGATGTCCAGATGGAAACGGCTAAGCCAGAGAAAGACGAAGATGTTGGTTCGGTACCACCGAGCGAAAGCACTGATGCAGCTAATTCGCAGACAGATTCCGTAGCGTTGGAAGAACAGCAAGCAGAACCGGTAATCGAATACCCGGCTTACTTCGAGCCTGGCCGCTACGAAGGTCTGCCGAATGAGGTTTATCACGCAGCAAACGGTATTAGCTCAACCCAAGTAAAAGATGCCCGCGTCAGCCTGATGTACTTCAACGCGCGCCATGTGGCTAAAACTATACCGCGCACAGCATCCAAAGTTCTTGACATGGGGAACCTGGTGCACGTCCTTGCACTGCAGCCGGAAACCCTCGATGCAGAGTTCAGCGTGGAGCCTGAGATCCCAGAGGGTGCTTTCACTACCACCGCAACCCTGCGCGAGTTCATTGACGCGTACAACGCCAGCCTGCCGGCACTGCTGAGCGCAGACGAGATTAAAGCGTTGCTTGAAGAACACAACGCAGCCCTTCCCGCTCAAGTGCCGCTTGGCGCCAGCCTGGAAGAAACGGCTCAAAGCTATATGGCTCTCCCTGCTGAGTACCAGCGTATTGAAGAAGGCCAGAAGCAGACAGCAACGGCGATGAAGGCCTGCATCAAAGAGTACAACGCCACCCTGGCCGTACCGGTTAAAACCAGCGGCAGCCGTGATGCGTTACTCGAGCAATTAGCGATCATCAATCCTGATTTGGTCGCACAGGAAGCGCAGAAACCGACGCCGCTGAAAGTGTCCGGCACCAAAACGGACATGATCCAGGCTGTTAAGTCGGTTAAGCCCGATGCCATATTCGCCGACGAACTTTTGGATGCCTGGCGCGACAACCCTGGCGACAAGATTCTGGTTACCCGCCAGCAACTGGCCACAGCGCGGGCAATTCAGTCTGCACTCCTGGCGCACCCTACCGCTGGCATGCTGCTGACACATCCAAGCCGCGCTGTTGAAGTGAGTTACTTCGGCTTTGACGACGAAACAGGTTTAGAAGTGCGTGTACGCCCTGACCTCGAGATTGAACTGGACGGCGTGCGTATCGGTGCTGACCTGAAAACCATCAGCATGTGGAATGTGAAGCAAGAAAGCCTGCGCGCCAGGCTGCATCGGGAAATCATTGACCGGGACTACCACCTCAGTGCGGCTATGTATTGCGAGACCGCGGCGCTGGACCAGTTATTCTGGATTTTCGTCAACAAAGACGAGAACTACCACTGGATTGCCATCATCGAGGCGTCAACCGAACTGCTGGAACTGGGCATGCTCGAGTACCGCAAAACGATGCGCGCCATCGCAACCGGATTCGACACGGGCGAATGGCCAGCGCCGATCACTACCGATTACACCGATGAACTGAACGACTTCGACCTGCGCCGCCTCGAAGCGCTGCGCGCTCAGGCTTAAGGGGGATATATGCATAACACAAACGTTACCGTTGCTGACCAGAACACCGTTATTAACTCCAACGTGGCTTTGTTCGATTCCCAGTATCTGAACGCCATCAGCACGTTCGCGCAGATTATGGCCCAGGGCACCGCTACTGTTCCTAAGCACCTGCAGGGCAATCAGGCCGACTGCATGGCTGTAGCGATGCAAGCGGCACAGTGGCAGATGAATCCCTTTGCCGTGGCCCAAAAAACGCACCTGATTAATGGTGTACTCGGGTATGAAGCGCAGCTGGTTAATGCAGTCATTTCGCGCAGCGGCGTGCTGGCCAGTCGTTTTGAATATGAGTGGTTTGGGCCATGGGAAAAGGTCGTTGGAAAATTCCACATCCGTAAAAGCGATAAAGGCGAGTACCGCGTCCCGGGCTGGACCCTCGCTGACGAAGCCGGGATTGGCATCATTATCAGCGCAACCCTGAAAGGCGAGGATAAACCGAGAGAACTCAATTTACTGCTGGCTCAGGCCAGAACCCGAAACTCTACCCTATGGGCTGACGACCCTCGCCAGCAGCTGGCGTACTTGGCCGTCAAACGCTGGGCGAGACTGTTCTGCCCGGATGTGATTCTGGGCGTTTACACCCCGGATGAGCTCGATGATCGCCGTGAAGAACGAGAGGTAAACCCCGCACCAGCGCAGCACGTTAGCCTCGCTGATATTTCAGGTGACAACGTCACTACTACTCAAACGGCTCATGAATCGGCACAAAACATCGATGCTCTAGCTGATGATTTCCGCGACCGCATCGAGGCGGCTCAGGATGTGGATAGCGCTAAAGCTCTGCACGCAGATATTGAAACCGTGAAAGCAACGCTGGGTTCTGCCCTGTTCACTGAGCTGAAAAACAAGGCCGTGAAGCGTTATTACCTGGTTGATGCACGGAACAAAGTCGAAGCAGCCATCAATTCCTTGCCACCTTCAGATGAACCCGATGCAGCTGCGCGGTTCGCAGAGGTAGAGCGCGTTCTTGCGTCGTCTAAACGTCATCTGGGCGATGAATTGCATGGTCAGTTCAGCATCACTCTGGCGGATATGAAACCGGAATACGTGGACTAACGAGATCGGGAGGGGAAACCCTCCCTCAAGGAGAAGAAATGCGACTGATTAATCGAGGCAGTAAGCAATCCCCTTTGGCTCGCCAGGCATGTGAAATCGCACTCGCAGCCCACCAGCAAAGATATGGTGACTATGGGCGCAGCAAGATGAAAGAGACCTATACGGTGAGAGTGGAAGGCGTGAAGGTCTGGGTTGAAGTGGTCAACTGCAAGGCAAGCTACGTGGCCACAGCAATGACCGGTATGCGCCGACTGCGTTCCCTGCCCGGCCAGGCAAACTGAAACTGAAATATCAACGACTACATACCGGCATATCTATACTCATGCCGGTTACCTGAGGTGAACCATGTCGCAGGTAATTTTTAACGAAGAATGGGTTGTTGGTGCAAGGCTCACAGAAAAAACAGGCCTGACCGAACGACAGATAGAGAAGTATCGTCAGGGCTGTTGGGTGGAAGGTGTCCATTTTAAACGGGTATCCCCATCTGGAGAAAAAACCTTGCGTGGCACAACCTGGTACAACTATCCGAGAATTAATCAGTTAATAAGGGATGCGTAAGATGGCAGCTTTGCCTACAGGTGTCGAAATCAGAAACAATAAGATTTGTATCTGGTTTATGTACCGGGGAAAGCGTTGCCGCGAAATTCTCAAAGGTTGGATTAACACCCCGGCGAACATCAAAAAAGCCGGGAATCTTCGGGCTGTGATCGTTAGTGAGATCAACCTTGGAGAGTTTGATTACCACCAGCGCTTTCCTTCATCGACCAGAGCAAAAAAAACCGTAACCACTGTTTCAGTTCAAACCTTTTCAGAACTGTGTGAACTATGGACGAGCATTAAAGAAACCGAAATTAGCGCGAACACGATGCGTAAGACTCGCTCACAACTCGGTACGTTAATGCACATCATTAACGGAGATACGCCTGTTTCAACTATACGCCACAGCGACATTCTTAAATACAGAAAGGAGCTGTTGAACGGTGAGACACTTTACCTGGCAAATCCCAGAAGTAACAAACAGGGGCGCACTGTGCGTACCGTGAACAACTATATATCGCTTCTTTGCTCGCTTCTTCGGTTTGCACACAAATCTGGCTTTATCAGTGGCAAACCCTTTGAAGGGATCAAGAAACTACATAAAGGGAAAGTAAAACCGGATCCTTTAACGAAGCAGGAGTTTAGTTTGCTTGCCGAATCCGAGCGTGGCCAAAGCCTCAATATGTGGACATTCGCAGTTTATACTGGTGTCCGTCATGGAGAGCTTGCAGCTCTTGCCTGGGAAGATATCGACTGGGAAAAAGGTACGGCTCATATACAGCGCAACCTTAATGCGCTAGGAATGTTCGTCCCACCAAAAACCGATGCAGGTGATCGAGTTATCACGCTATTAGAGCCAGCACTAGAGGCCTTGAAGGCACAGCGTACGCTGACTTCGTTACAGCCCAAAACCGAGATTGTTTTCCATCACCGCGAGTATGGTGCGATGGAATATCAAAACCTGCGATTTGTTTTCATGCCCAGGATGCGCAAGGGCAAACAGAAAGCCTACTACTCTTTATCGAGTATCGGCTCCAGATTTAACGCAGCTGTAAAACGTGCTGGTATTCGCCGCCGGAATCCGTACCATACGCGGCATACTTTTGCCTGCTGGCTTTTATCTGCCGGCGCTAACCCGTCTTTCATAGCCAGCCAGATGGGGCATGAAAACGCGCAAATGGTTTATGAAGTCTACGGTGCGTGGATTGAAGAAATGAATGGCGAACAGGTGCTGATGCTTAACGATAAGCTGGCACGCTGAAAAATTTTTGCCCCTATTATGCCCCTACTGGCTCCGAAGGTAGTAATAAATGCAAGAAAATCAATCAAATACAAAGAAAGAGCAATACAACCTGAATAAACTGCAAAAGCGACTGCGCCGTAACGTGGGCGAAGCCATTGCAGACTTCAACATGATTGAAGAAGGCGACCGCATCATGGTTTGCCTGTCAGGGGGTAAAGACAGCTACACCATGCTGGAGATCCTGCGTAATCTTCAGCAAAGCGCGCCGGTGAATTTTTCCCTGGTGGCGGTCAACCTTGACCAGAAACAGCCGGGCTTCCCGGAGCACATTCTGCCGGAATACCTCGAAAATCTGGGCGTTGAGTACAAAATCGTCGAAGAAAATACCTACGGTATTGTGAAAGAGAAAATTCCTGAAGGGAAAACCACCTGCTCTCTGTGCTCTCGTCTGCGCCGCGGTATTCTGTATCGCACCGCGACCGAGTTGGGCGCGACCAAAATTGCCCTGGGCCATCACCGCGACGATATCCTGCAAACGCTGTTCCTCAATATGTTCTACGGCGGCAAGATGAAAGGTATGCCGCCTAAGCTGATGAGTGATGACGGTAAACATATTGTGATCCGCCCGCTTGCCTACTGCCGTGAAAAAGACATTGAGCGTTTCTCTCAGGCGAAAGGGTTCCCGATCATTCCATGTAACCTCTGCGGCTCTCAGCCTAACCTGCAGCGTCAGGTGATTGGTGACATGCTGCGCGACTGGGATAAGCGCTATCCAGGTCGTATCGAAACCATGTTCAGCGCCATGCAGAACGTCGTCCCTTCCCATCTCGCGGATGTGGAACTGTTCGACTTTAAAGGCATCAATCACGAGTCAGAAGTCGTGAACGGCGGCGATCTGGCATTTGACCGGGAAGAGATCCCGATGCAGCCAGCAGGCTGGCAGCCGGAAGACGATGACAATCAGTTTGAAGCGTTGCGTCTGAACGTGCTTGAAGTGAAGTAAGCGGTTAGCGTCTCAGAAACACCTCCTGAGACGCTTCATGCTTTATTTCAGCAGACGTACGCGGCAGGTTTTACCCTTAATTTTCCCGTTTTGCAGCTGCTTCCATGCCTTATGGGCAACCGCCTGGCGAACCGCGACGTAGACATGCGCCGGATGGACAGCAATCTTACCGATATCCGCCCCGTCCAGCCCCACATCCCCGGTCAGTGCACCGAGTACATCACCAGGACGCATCTTGGCTTTTTTACCGCCATCAATGCACAGGGTCGCCATTTCGGCCTCCAGCGGCACAAGGCTGACGCCGGCTGGGGGATTCATCCAGTTCAGCTTAATCTGCAGCATCTCAGAGAGAATATTGGCGCGCTGCGCCTCTTCCGGAGCGCAGAAGCTGATGGCCAGACCGCTGTTCCCGGCGCGCGCGGTGCGGCCAATACGGTGCACGTGTACTTCCGGATCCCACGCCAGCTCAAAGTTCACGACCAGCTCAAGCGATTTGATATCCAGACCGCGCGCAGCGACGTCGGTCGCCACCAGCACGCGGGCGCTGCCGTTGGCGAAACGGACCAGCGTCTGATCGCGATCGCGCTGTTCAAGATCGCCATGCAGCGACAGTGCGCTCTGCCCGGCGGCATTCAGAGCATCACAAACCGACTGACAGTCTTTTTTGGTGTTACAGAACACCACGCAGGAGCCAGGCTGATGCTGGCTCAGTAATTTCTGCAGGAGCGGGATCTTCCCCTGCTGCGAGGTTTCAAAGAACTGCTGTTCGATGGCCGGCAGCGCATCTACGCTGTCGATTTCAATGGTAAGAGGATTTTTCTGCACGCGCCCGCTGATGGCGGCGATAGCTTCCGGCCAGGTTGCGGAGAACAACAGCGTCTGGCGATCGGCCGGTGCGAAACGGATCACTTCGTCAATGGCCTCGCTGAAGCCCATATCCAGCATCCGATCGGCCTCATCCATCACCAGCGTTTGTAGCGCATCCAGCGAGACCGTGCCTTTTTGCAGGTGATCGAGCAGGCGTCCCGGCGTCGCGACAATAATGTGCGGCGCATGCTGAAGCGAATCACGCTGGGCACCGAACGGCTGCCCGCCGCAGAGGGTTAAAATCTTGGTATTTGGCAGGAAACGTGCCAGGCGACGCAGTTCACCCGCAACCTGGTCTGCCAGCTCGCGGGTCGGACACAGCACCAAAGACTGGGTCTGAAAAAGCGCCGCATCGATATGCTGCAACAGGCCAAGGCCAAAGGCCGCCGTTTTCCCACTGCCCGTTTTCGCCTGCACGCGCACGTCACGGCCCTCAAGAATGGCGGGTAAGGCGGCCGCCTGAACAGGCGTCATCGTGAGGTATCCCAACTCGTTGAGGTTAGCGAGTTGGGCATCGGGCAGAACATTCAGGGTAGAAAAAGCGGTCACAATTGTCTCTCGTGGTGATCTTTGCGGTCAGATGGCGCGTATCCTCGCAGATCTCGCGGTCCGATGCGACAATTTAATCGGTTCTTCATCGGGCGGCGGGTCGGGCATCGGCTGGGGACGCGGGATGGGATCGGGCATAGGTACCGGATCGCTGGGGATAGGATCGGATTGACGCGATTGTGGCAGTAGCAGAGCCTTAAGGATGCTCATCATTCCCTCCATAATTTGCTGTCATCCCTTTTAGGGTAGACGCTCAGAATCAGGAGGCAAAAAAAAGCCGACTATGAAGTCGGCGTCGTACGAATCAATTGTGCTATGCAGTAATTCAAAAAAGGAAGTAAGACAATATGGAGCGCAACGCCCATCGCTTGACGTTGCATTCACCTGCGGGAGTAATATTGCACCTTACGGGGTAGATGTTTATTGACTTCGCTCAATTAAAAGAGCGTTTTAATCCCGGAAAAAGATGAAAAAAGCGTAAATTTACAGCCATTTACTACGATGCAACCACCATGCAACACCCCCAATCAAAACAACTAACATCACGCAAAACGCCGTAAAACCGTAGCGATAAGCGCCACCCGGAATTCCGCCCAGGTTGACGCCAAACAACCCGGTCAGAAACGTGCTCGGTAAAAACACCATCGCCATCAGGGACATCGTATAGGTTCTTCGCGCCAGCGACTCCTGCATCACCTGCGCGATTTCGTCCGCCATCACCGCCGTTCTGGCAATACAGGAATCAATTTCATCCAGCCCGCGGCCCAGCCTGTCGGCAATATCCTGCATTCTGCGCCGATGGTCGTCGTTCATCCAGGCGAGCCTTTCGCTAGCCAGCCGCGCATACACGTCGCGCTGCGGCGTCATGTAGCGGCGCATAACAATCAGCTGCTTGCGCAATAAGGCCAGAAAACCGCGCGGCGGGATCTGCTGATCGAGCAGGTTATCTTCCAGGTCGATGATTTTGTCGTGCAGCTCTTCAATAAACTCACTGGCGTGATCGGTAAGCGCGTCACAGACGTCCACCAGCCAGCTGCCGCAGTCGATCGGCCCGGTGCCCTCTTTCAGATCGTTGACGATGTCATCCAGCGCCAGGACCTTACGCTGTCGGGTGGAGACAATCAGCCCATCGTCCATATAGACCCGCATCGCCACCAGCTGATCCGGACGTTCATCCGTGCTGCCGTTAATACAGCGGAGGGTAATCAGCGTCCCGTCACCCATGCGGCTTACGCGGGGCCGCAGGCTTTCACCCGCCAGCGCATCGCGCACGTTATTGGGCAAGAGCGGGGTCGACGCCAGCCAGTCAGCGCTGTCCGGATGGGTATAGTTCAGATGCAGCCAGCAGGGATGCGCACTGTCGATCACATCATTATCTTCCAGCGGTCGGGCACCGCCGCGGCCGTCCAGCACCCACGCAAAAACTGCGTCAGGAACGTTAAGTTCAGATCCTTTAATGCTTTCCACAGCACCTCCACCTTTTTAACTCTTTCGGTGTCAGTCTAGCTTTCATGAGGGGTTAAGCAACAACTATGTATTCCATCGCGCTGAAATCGCTCGGGAAATGAGCTGGGTGGGCAAATGTATGCAAAAAGCCTGGCATGCCAGGCTTTGTGTCGCTTTCAGAGAGAGTGCTCTGGCTGCTGGAGGAAGGAGGGTGAGCCGGTCGGTAATGGGGACGAAGACCCGTGATCCAATCTAAAATTCCGCGTGCGGGCGTACATCCGAGGAGCCGTTGAGTTCCTCCGCCATCGCCACGTTGCTTTGCGTGACCCGCTCCAGCTCCGATAGCGCCAGCGTGATCTGGGAAATACCTTTCTCCTGCTCAGACGTCGACGCGGAGATTTCATCCATTAAGCGACTGACGTTTCCCGAGCCCGTCACGATTTCATGCATATTCTTCTCTGCCTGCGACACCACGGTCGCGCCCTGCGTGACGTTACTGCTAGTGACTTCAATCAGCGCTTTGATATTCTTCGCGGCCTCTGCGCTTCGGTGCGCCAGGTTTCTGACCTCTTCCGCAACGACAGAAAAACCTTTTCCATGGTCGCCCGCTCTTGCCGCCTCAACGGCCGCGTTGAGCGCCAGAATATTGGTCTGGAACGCAATGCCGTCAATCAGCGAAATGATCTCCGTCATCTGCTGGGCGCATTCGGTTATGGACTGCATATTGTTGGCAACCTGCCCCATCAGCTCCCCGCCCTTACGCGCCTGCAGCGTCGCCATATTCGCCTGTTCACTCGCCAGGCGGGTGTTATCGGCGTTATTTTTAGTGCTCGCCGCCATTTGCTCCATGCTGGCTGCGGTTTGCACTAAAGACGCAGACTGCTGTTCGGTTTTTACCGAGAGCTGAGCGCTACGTGTCGAGAGCTGATCCGATAAGGTCATGGCGGTTTGCGATGACGCCCTGATCTCACGCACCAGCGTCGCAATGTTGCCGGACAGGCTGTTGATCCCGGGAATGAGTCGCCCCGCACAGTTATTGCCAAACTCCGGGATAGAAACCCCCAGGTTGCCGGCAGTCACCTCTTCAATACTTTTCTTCACCGTATTGATCGGCGTCACAAGATACCGGGTCATATAGACCCAAAGCAAAAATAGCGCAACGAAATTGATAGCGTTAAGGGAAATAAAGATAGAGGGCTTGCTGGAAATTAGAACAACGACACCTGCGTTTACCAAAAATAGCGATAAAAGGAACCCGATAATAAAGGTTCGGACACTAATATTTCTTAGCATGATGATACCCACATTTTATATTTTGGTCGGCATCTAGACTTATAGCATTGGCACAAACGTTTTTCCTCGGAAACTTCACGGGTTTGTTGTTTCGCCGTTAGCAACCTGGGATTTAGCTTAAGTCAGATAAAAAAAGCGTATTAGTGAAAATGTTCTTCGCAGCATGCTGTGATACTGGTCTACCGCCACGTTAAGCGATACCATCCGCTGCGGCGAACCGATACAATCGCCGTTATATTTAAGGAGCTTTGCTACTTTTATTCGCTCTTGTTTAGCAATGCTTAATACGTTAACAAAGAGAATATATTTTATATTCTTAATGCGATGTAGAGTATTAATATGACTGGTCATGCTTCACGATAAATAACTAATATTGTTTGAATGCGCATGTTCGTTGCCAGATTAAGATGTGCCCGGCAGGCGAAATCGGTAACCCTCTCAGGCGTGGGATTGCATAATGCTCAATATATCGTGGGACCCTGTGTTAATCGCTATCTCTTATCTGGTGGCATTTATCGCCTCCTTTGTGGCGCTGGACAGTGCCGGAAAGATTCCCCTTTCCAGCCGAAAGGCTGCCCTGTTCTGGCGCATTGCCGGGGGTATGACGCTGGGGATCGGCATCTGGTCGATGCACTTTATCGGCATGCTGTCGATGCAGATGCCGATGATGATGCGCTATGACCTCTGGTTAACCCTTGCGTCTCTGGGCGTCGCGATTATTGCGTCGACCACGGCCCTTGATATTGCCGTCGCGGGAAAAAAACGTTCTTCGTTTCGACCGATCGTTGCCACGGCTATCCTGAGCGCAGGCGTGGTATCTATGCACTATATCGGTATGGCTGCCCTGATGCTGGATGGCAGCATTATCTGGGATCGCCGCATTGTGGGGTTGTCGGTGGTCATTGCCGTGGTGGCGTCCGGCACGGCGCTGTGGCTGGCTTTCCGCCTGCGAGACAAAGGGGTTTTTATCGAGCGCCTTCTCGCCGCCCTGGTCATGGGCGCCGCCATTTGTGCGATGCACTATACCGGCATGAGCGCCGCGCATTACCCGGAAATGTCGCATACCCTCCCCGGCGGGATCGGCGAGCTGGGGTTATCCATCTGGGTTTCTGTCACCACGCTCTGCCTGCTTGGCGTGATGTTAATTATTTCCCTTATCGATTCTCACCGGCGCACCGGCCGGCTGACGGATAATCTTCGACAACTCAATCGGCAGCTTGAGCTCCAGGCGCGCTTTGATGCGCTAACCGGACTCGCGAATCGCCATCAGATGGATCTCCGCATGCAGGACTGCCTGCGCAGCGCGTTGCTGAGCAACAGGCAATTTGCCGTTATTTTCCTGAACGTCGATCACTTCAAACGCGTCAACGATACCTGGGGTCACAGCGTCGGCGATGAGTTATTGATCACCGTCGCACAACGCATCACTTCCCGGCTCTCGCGTGAGATGACCCTGGCAAGGCTGGGAGGAGACGCTTTTATCCTGCTGGTGCCCGAATGTGACGACGACAAACTCAACGCCCTGCTCGCGTCGCTGCTCGAGGATGTGCGACGTCCTCTTTCGATCTGTGGTCATACGCTTAACACGACAATGAGTGCGGGCGTCAGCCTCTATCCTCAGGATGGCGAGACGCTGCATGAACTGAAACTCAAAGCAGATGCAGCCCTGCATCACGTCAAAGACGACGGCCGCAACGGCTGGGCGCGTTACAGAACCGAGATGTCGACAGCAATCCCGGCAAAACCCGGTTTTCTTCAGGAGCTCTCTCAGGCGCTTGAGCGCGATCAGTTTGAACTGTGGTACCAGCCAACCTGGTATGCGCAAGAGAAGACTATCCATGGTTTTGAAGCCCTGCTGCGCTGGCGGCACCCTGAGCAAGGCGTTGTGCTGCCTGGTCTGTTTATCCCCTCGCTGGAGCAAACCGGCTTAATTATTCCGGTGGGCAACTGGGCCATTGAAGCGGCATGCCGACAGCTGCATTTCTGGACTGAACAAGGGTTCAGCCAGTGGACGTTATCGCTCAACTTATCCCCCGTCCAGTTCGAGCAGCCGGACATTTTCCACATCGTATCGTCGATGCTGGAAAAATATAACTTGTCCCCGTCCAGGCTGATCCTTGAGGTCACGGAGAGCACCGCGCTGAAAAATCTCGATCGCAGCATTGAGTTGCTCAACGCTTTTAATCATGCGGGGATCACCGTCTCGATTGATGATTTTGGTACGGGCTACTCCAACCTGCTGATGCTGAGCGTGCTGCCGGCAAAAGAGCTCAAGATTGACAAAAGCTTTGTAACATCGATGCTGGAAAATGAAAAAACCTACAAGCTGGTTGGAACCATTATGAGTATCGCCCGCACCATGGAGATGAACGTGGTGGCAGAAGGGATTGAAACGGAAGAACAGCAGGCGGTTCTCACCCGTCTCGGCTGCGACTACCTGCAGGGTTACCTCTTCTCCCGCCCCTTACCTGCCGAACAGGTGCCGTGGCTGCTTCTGCAGATAAACTCAGAAAGGCAAATTATCCCCCTTAATAAAATTCAAACGGACGCCGCATTTATTTCACAAAAAAACCATGCCTGACGGGGTTTAGTAGAGTATGTTTCAAAGCAGAACACACGAGTCACGTCTGTCATGATTGTCAGGCGTATTAAGCCGATGAACAGGAAATGCCTATGTCGCAAAACGGTTTTGAAGCGCTGAACGTCATTAAAACACCCGTGTGGCTTATTTCACCCGTTTCGGAAGAGATCGTTTTTGCGAACGTGGTCGCAACGCAGCTTATGGGAGATAAGACGCTCGATCAGCTGCGTAAAGGCATCTATTCCGCGAATGCACAAGCTCTCCTGTCGATGTATGTACCAGAACTGAAAGCCGAGCAGGAGATCGTCGAAATCTGGACAATAAGAAGCCGGGATGGGCTGGATACGCCGTTAAGCTGTCGTCTCTCGCTTGCCCGTTACGCCCCCTGGGGAGATGTGATTGTCTTCGAGGGGATCGCCCAACATATCCTCTCAGGACTGAAGGCCAGCCGCTCCGCAACCTACCGGCGAAAAAAACAGGGGTTTTACGCCCGTTTTTTTCAGACCAACAGCGCGCCGATGCTGTTAATCGATCCTGCCCGCGATGGTCAGATTGTTGATGCCAACCTGGCTGCGCTCAATTTTTACGGTTACTCGCATGATGGTATGTGCAGCAAGCATACCTGGGAAATCAATACCCTGGGGCGAGACGTTATGCCCATTATGACCGCGATTGCCGCGCTGCCCGGCGGCCATAAGCCGCTCAACTTTGTTCACCGCCTTGCCGATGGTTCCACCCGCCATGTTCAGACGTATGCCGGACCCATTGAGATCTACGGTGACAAGCTGATGCTGTGCATCATCCACGATATCACCGAGCAAAAAAGACTGGAGCAAGAGCTGGAACATGCCGCGTTACGTGACTCCATGACCGGGTTACTCAACCGACGCCAGTTCTACGCGATTACCGACGCCAACAATCTGAATAATCGACCTGCCCAGCAGCAGTTTAGCCTGCTGCTGGTTGACACCGATCACTTCAAAAACATCAACGACCTGTTTGGTCATTTGAAGGGCGATGAGGTGCTTATTGCCCTCTCCCGAACGCTGGAAGCCTGTAGTCGGGAGAACGACATGGTGTTCCGCTGGGGGGGCGAAGAGTTCGTCATCCTGCTGCCGCATACCTCTCTCGACACCGCGTTGCAGATTGCCGAGTCGATCCGTGCAGCCGTTGCCCGCATTACGATTCCGGGCTTACCACGGTTTACCGTCAGCATTGGCGTGGCGCGACATAACCCGGGGGAGACGATTGATGAGCTGTTTAAGCGTGTAGACGATGCGCTGTATCGCGCTAAAAATGATGGGCGCAATAAAGTCCTTGCAGCATGAAACTGGAGTATACGGGAAAGCCCCGCTACAATGCCTGCCTCGAATAAATTAACGTCAGGTGGGTAAAATCTGCAATGGGCAAAACAGAAATAATACTCACCTTAATTATTTTGCTCCTTATTATATTTGGCTTCTGGTTTATTTTTAGCGGGGAAATCTGGTATCTCGTCGAGTATCTCGAAAATAGTCTTTACCCGACCTTCGACGCCCCTTAACGCACGTTTAATATCGTGTTTCACCTACCGAATTTGTCAGGTATCTGCCAGCCTGACGGCCGCGTAAGATACGCGTCGTTATCCTCCAACTACGTTGATAACGAATCATTTATTCACTTGCTTATGTTGCCCGTGCTCTGACGGGCTTTTTTATTTCCGGCATTTCAGCCACGCCAGGCTATATCTTAATCATCTTTAATGACAAGGGAGAGAAATGATGAGCAAGAAGATCCTGATGCTGGTTGGCGATTACGCCGAAGATTACGAAACCATGGTGCCTTTTCAGGCGTTACAGATGGTTGGTCATCAGGTGGATGCCGTCTGCCCCGACAAACCGAAGGGCGACTACATCATAACGGCAATCCATGATTTCGACGGCGCCCAGACCTATAGCGAAAAACCCGGTCACCGCTTTACCCTCAACGCCGACTTTTCCGCCGTAAAGGAGCAGGACTACGACGCGCTGCTCATCCCCGGCGGGAGAGCGCCCGAGTATCTGCGGCTAAATGAGGATGTGTTAAAGCTGGTACAGGCGTTTGACGCCGCGCGCAAACCGATTGCGGCGGTGTGCCATGGCCCGCAGCTGCTCGCTGCCGCGGGCATCCTGAAAGGCCGTACCTGTAGCGCCTACCCGGCCTGTGCTCCTGAGGTCCGTCTCGCGGGGGGACACTATGCCACGATCGGCATCGATCAGGCACATGTCGACGGCAACCTGGTGACGGCTCCCGCGTGGCCCGCCCATCCGCAGTGGCTGGCGAAGTTTAATGCGTTGTTAGAATAATACGTTCCGGTCTTATCGCTGCCGAAAAGCACAGCGCGGTATCATCCATGGCAAAACTGGCGCTCACGTGCGCCAGTTCGCATTAACCATCAGTGCTTCTCAATATACATCGTCCGGCTATAAGCCACGTCTTCCGGGTTATTAATCGGATACCCTTTCACCCACGGCTTAATCAGACGGCCGTTGGTGTACTGGTAAATAGGCGCGATCGGCGCTTTCTCCATGAGGATTTTCTCCGCCATGTTGTAGTCCGTATTACGCGCTTTCGCCGTGGTTTCGAGCGTCGCCTGGTGGATAATTTTATCGTAAGCCGGATCGTTGAAGCGCGAGATATTGCCGCTGTGGGTAGAGGTCAGCAGGGACAGGAAGGTCGAGGGCTCGTTGTAATCCCCCACCCATGACGCGCGGATCACATCAAAATTGCCGGTGTTGCGGCTGTCGATGTAGGTTTTCCACTCCTGATTTTGCAGCTTGACATCCACACCGAGGTTTTTCTTCCACATGGACGCCACCGCAATGGCGATTTTCTGGTGGTTTTCCGACGTGTTGTACAGCAGGTTCAGCTTCAGCGGACGCTGAGGGCCGTAGCCTGCGGCCTGGAGCAAGGTTTTGGCCTGAGCGTTCAGCTCCTGCTGGGACATCTGCTCAAACGGCGAAGGTTCAGGCGTGAAGCCCGCCGTCACGTCAGGGGTGAAATGCCAGGCCGGTTTTTCGCCGGTACCCAGTACCTTTTCCGCCATAATGCGGCGATCGATAGTCATGCTCAGCGCAAGACGGACCCTGGCATCGGCCGTCGGCCCCTTTTGCGTGTTAAACGCGTAGTAATAGGTCCCGAGCTGAGGCGGCGTATACACCTGGCCAGGAATATCCTTCAGGAGCTTCTGATACATGTTTTTCGGGAACGATTCGGTAATATCGATATCCCCTGCCAGATAGCGTTTCGTGGCGGACGATTCCTGATTAATCGGAATAAAGGTCACTTTTTGCAGGACAGTTTTCGCATTGTCCCAGTAGTGGGTGTTCGGCACGACAACCAGTTTTTCATTCACCACGCGCGCGTTCAGAACGTAGGCCCCGTTACCGACCAGCGCTCCTGGACGCGTCCACTCTTTCCCGCTTTCAACATTGGCTTTTTGCACCGGATAGAAGGCGAAGTTTGCCGTCAGGTTGCTAAACCACGGTAGCGGTTTATCCAGCTGGACGCGCAACGTTCTGGCATCCACCGCCGCCACGCCCAGGGTATCTGGCGCCGCTTTACCATCAATAATGGCCTGCGCGTTGCTGATGCCTGCCAGCGCCGCAAACCAGGCAAACGGAGAGGTCGTTTTCGGATCAACCAGACGCTGCCAGCTGTAGACAAAATCCTGCGCGGTAACCGGCGTACCGTCAGACCATTTTGCGTTATCGCGCAGGGTGAACGTCCAGATTCGGTTATCGTTGCTCTGCCAGCGCGTCGCCACGCCCGGAGTCAGTTCCCCTTTCTCATTCTGATTTACCAGCCCTTCGAAAAGATCGCGAATCACCTGAATCTCGGGCAACCCCACCGCTTTTGCGGGATCGAGCGAAGCCGGCTCGTCTTTAATGTGTCTGACCAGCTCCTGTTTTTGCGCCAGCACCGTGCCCTGTGGCACATCAGCAGCATATGAGAGTGAAGAGAGTCCGCACAGGCACAGTGCGGCAAAAAGACGCGAAACAGGATGCTTCATAAGATCCCCTTTAAAAAATTCAGGTAAAAAGCAGATGCGTAATTATTTGTTTCGACAATAAGAAATGCAAACAACTTACGCCTGAATAGTGATTTAAGGCAATTCTCAGCCGTTAATGAAACTATTTGATTAACAGCGGCTTTTGCACAACACTGCCTGTAGAGACTTCGTTATCAGGAAATCGTATGGCAACCACCCGACCCCGCGCGGAACGCGGCGCCTTCCCTCCGGGCGCTGAACAATATGGCCGCTCATTTTTAGGCGCATCGCTGATCTGGTTCCCGGCCCCCGATGCCGATCGCGACAGCGGTTTGGTTATTGCCGGCACGCACGGAGATGAGAACTCGTCTGTCGTCACGCTCTCGTGCGCGCTGCGGACGCTGACCCCGGCATTGCGACGTCACCACGTGATTCTTGCCGTGAATCCGGACGGCTGTCAGCTTGGATTACGGGCGAATGCGCGAGGAATCGACCTGAACCGTAATTTCCCTGCGGCAAACTGGCGCGCAGGGGAAACGGTATATCGCTGGAACAGCTCCGCCGAGGAGCGGGACGTGGTGCTGCTCACGGGCGATAACCCCGGCTCGGAGCCGGAAACGCAGGCGCTGTGCCAGCTTATCCATAAGATCCACCCCGCCTGGGTTGTCTCCTTCCACGATCCGCTGGCCTGTATTGAAGATCCGCGCCACTCTGTCCTGGGCGCGTGGCTGGCCCAGGCGTTCGCCCTCCCGCTCGTCACCAGCGTGGGCTATGAGACACCCGGTTCATTCGGCAGCTGGTGCGCCGACTTGAGCCTGCCCTGCATCACCGCTGAGTTCCCGGCGATCTCCTCCGACGAAGCCAGCGAAAAATACTTAAAGGCAATGATGGATCTGTTGCGCTGGGAGCCTCAGAGGTGAAGTACGCCGCTGGTAAAATTAAGCGCCGGTGAAACGTCAACGGCCAGCCACGTCGGGCCATCCAGATCGGCGAAACGGACCTGATTGACCAGCGGCAGCGCCGCACCGATCGCCCGCGAGGTGCAAAGCATGCATCCCAGCATCAGGGCGAACCCCTGCGCCCGGGCGTCCGCCGCCAGGGCCAGGGCTTCAGTCAGTCCGCCAGTCTTGTCGAGTTTGATATTGACCATGTCATAGCGGCCCTTAAGCGCGCTCAAATTCTCACGGGTATGACAGCTTTCATCCGCACAGACGGGCAACGGATGGATAAAATTCTTCAGCGCCGCATCCTCTTTTGCCGGCAGAGGCTGCTCCAGCATCGCCACGCCCAGATCGGCCAGCAGCTGGCATCGCGCGGCCAGCCCTTCGGGATGCCACGACTCGTTGGCGTCAACAATGAGCGTGGCTGACGGCACCGCCGAGCGAATGGCGACCATCCGCTCGCTGATCAGACGATCGTCGAGCTTCACTTTTAACAGCGTGGCCCCGGCGTCATAGAGCGCTTTCGCACTGGCGGCCATCTGCTCGGGCTCCCCAATCACGACCGTTTGCGCGGTCACGACGGACTCCGGCACGACCACGCCCAGCAATGACGTCAGCGATTTTTGCTGCTTAGCGGCTTCAAGGCTCCAGAGCGCACAGTCGATGGCGTTGCGCGCCGCCCCGGCGGATAAGCGCTGCTGTAACGCCTCGCGCGTGAGGCCTTTTTGCAGGTCAGGTACCAGGGTCATGATCTGCGCCATCACGGATGGCAGACTTTCCCCATAGCGCGGGTAAGGCGTACATTCCCCGACGCCTTTAAACCCCTCTTCTTCGATTTCGACCACAACCACGCTGGCTTCACTTCGGCTGCCGCGAGAGATCACAAACGGGGTATGCAATGGCCAGGCTTCTTCATAGACCTTAACGCTTCTCATCACTGACTCCTTGCGGCCCGGAAAGGCGAAAAATTTGGTTTGCCGTGTTATCTGCTGATGGCATACACTAGCCACGACGTTAACTATATGTAAACAGGAAGATATCTATGTCACAACTCGTTCATTTCCAGGGCAACCCGGTTGCTGTAGCAGGTTCCATTCCGCAGGCTGGCAGCAAAGCGCAGGCTTTTACTCTGGTGGCTAAAGATCTGTCTGACGTCACACTGGCTCAGTTTGCGGGCAAACGCAAAGTACTGAACATTTTCCCAAGCATTGATACCGGCGTTTGTGCCGCATCCGTGCGTAAATTCAACCAGCTGGCGACTGAAATGGACAACACCGTGGTGCTGTGCATTTCCGCTGACCTGCCGTTTGCCCAGTCCCGTTTCTGCGGTGCCGAAGGCCTGAGCAACGTTATCACCCTTTCCACCCTGCGCAGCGCTGATTTCCTCGAGAACTACGGCGTCAGCATCGCGGAAGGCCCACTGAAAGGTCTGGCAGCACGTGCTGTACTGGTTCTGGACGAAAACGACACTGTCGTTTTCAGCGAACTGGTTAACGAAATCACCACCGAGCCGGACTACACTGCCGCGCTGGATGTGCTGAAAGCATAATAAGTCCTTAGCATTCTATACAACTTATTCTCAACCTCGCCACGGCGGGGTTTTTTATTAGAAAATAGCTGAATCGTTAAAGCTAAAATATTCATCGATCACAAAAATCATGCAATAAAGACAGCAACATGTAACTTCCGCGTGATCATTAACGCATTCTAATTGTTATAATCACCTAATTTTAACCTCAGTGAAGCCCATCACATTTCCCTTTTTGTCTAAACATTAGATTTGCTTACGAAAGTAAATAATCGTTTCAGCAAAAAGGATAAAATATGAAGATCAAATTCGCTTTTACGCTCCTGGCGGTCCTGGTTTCTGGCCATGCCGCGGCTAAAACCTGGGTGCTGACAAGTGCTGAAAACAGCGTAGAGAAAGGAAACTGGAAGATTTCCAGTAATGAGCTGAAAGTTAAAGATCAGACGTTCAGCATTGAGCAAAAAGTCTTGCACGGCGGCAAGCAGGAAGGCAGTAAAGTCATCATTATTAGCAGTAAAGATGGCCTGACAATTACGCTGAGCCCGACCCGCGGCATGAACCTTCTACACGTTGAAGGGTTTGGCACCCGATTGGGGTGGGATTCCCCCGTCAAAGAGGTCGTGAATCCGGCTTATATCAATCTTGAGAGCCGAAACGGTCTCGGCTGGCTGGATGGTTTCAACGAGATGATGGTGCGCTGTGGCTACGAGTGGACAGGTCACCCTGTCACGGCGGACGGGCAAATTTACACCCTGCACGGCAGAGCCGGGAATACCCCGGTATCGCAGGTGGAAGTTGAGGTGGCGGATGCCGCCCCGCATGAGATCCGCGTTCGGGGTTTGATCAAAGAGAGCACGTTCAAAAAAGCGGATCTGCAGACCATGACCGAACTGCGCTACGTTCCCGGAACCAACCAGTTCAGCCTGCATGATGTTCTCACTAACCATGCCGATTACCCTCACGATTACCAAATCATCTATCACAGCAACTTCGGGACGCCGATCCTCGAAGAAGGCGCACGTTTCCTTGCGCCAGCGGCGAGCGTGAGCCCATTCAATGACTACGCCAAAGCGGGCGTTAACGACTGGCAAACCTATGCCGGGCCGACAAAAGGCTTTGATGAGATGGTCTTTAACATTCAGCCGCTCGCCGACAACAACCACGAAACGCTCGCGGCGGTGGTCAATAAAGCCGGCGATAAAGGCGCATCCATCCAGTTTGATACGCGCCAGCTGCCCGTGCTGACCTTATGGAAAAACACCGATACGCTGAAGCAGGGTTATGTCACGGGCATTGAACCGGGCACCAGCTACGCCTACCCCGTGACGATTGAACGCCAACAGAAGCGGGTTAAGCAGCTGGAGCCGGGTGCCAGCGCGCGGTTTGATCTGACCTATACCCTGCTCCACAGCCCGCAGCAGGTGAAAGAGGTTGAAAGCAGGATTGCGTCGATTCAGGGCGAGACAAAAACAGACATCGTTAACACGCCGCTGGCGAAGGAATAAAACAAAAGTAAAAAGCCTCTTTGCAGAGGCTTTTTGTTATTCGTCACCTTTCTTATGATTCAAACCGTACTCACGCAGCTTATTGGCGATCGCGGTGTGCGAGACGCCCAGGCGTTTTGCCAGTTTGCGGGTGCTGGGATAGCTGCGGTACAGCTGCGTCAGCACAGAACGCTCGAAACGGCTGGTGATGTCATCCAGCGACCCTTCCATCGCCTCTTCGCCTACCGATACCGTTCCGGCGTCGTAATCCGGCAACAGGATATCCTGCGGGCGCAGTTCATACCCTTCAAGCTGGGTCAGGGCGCGATAAACGGCGTTTTTGAGCTGACGAATATTGCCCGGCCAGCCGTAGCGCATGAGCACCGTGCCCAGATCGGCTGACAGCTTAGGACGCGGAACCCCCTGCTCGTCGGCAAAGCGGGCGACGAAAAGCTCCGTGAGCGGCATGATGTCCTGGGGACAATCGCGCAGCGGCGGAATGTTCAGCGTCAGGACGTTGAGGCGGTAATAGAGATCCTCGCGGAAGATCCCCTTTTGCACCAGTTCCACCAGGTTCTTCTGGGTGGCGCAAATGACGCGCACGTCCACATGCACTTCGTGATCCTCACCAACGCGGCGGAACGTGCCGTCGTTCAGGAAACGCAGCAGCTTAGCCTGCATACGCGGCGACATTTCGCCGATCTCGTCCAGCAGTACGGAACCGCCGTTAGCCTGCTCGAAGAACCCTTTCTTGCCCTCCGGCGCGTGACCAAACAGCTCGCTTTCAACGGCATCTTCCGGGATAGAGGCACAGTTAAGTGCCAGATAAGGCTTAGCCGCACGCGGGCTCGCCAGATGCACGGCGTGAGCCAGCAGGTCTTTCCCGGTGCCGGTATCGCCGGTAATCAGCAGCGGCGCGGTCAGGCTTGCGAGCTTACGCGCCTGATCAACCACATGACGCATTTTCGGGCTGACGGCAATAATCTGGCTGAATGCGCCAACGTCCTGACTGGAGAGGTTTTGCAGCTGACGACCCATGCGTAGCGTCGAGCGCAGCATGATCACCGCCCCGGTCAACACGCGGGTATTCCCTTCCCCTTTCAGATAGACCGGCGTGATCTCCATCAGGAAATTCTGCCCGTTAATCACCACATGCTCGCTGTGCGTGTTCTGCGGATTGCTGTCCAGCCAGCGCTGGAAGTTAAAACCGGGGATCAGCTGCGCGGCGTTATGATTGCTGAGCTTCTCCTGGCTCTGCGCGAAAAGCTGGCAGCTCGCGTGGTTAACGCGCTCAACTTTGCTTTTCAAATCCAGAGAGAGGAACGGTTCAGGCATGGCTTCCAGCAGCGCGCTCAGCGCCAGGTGCTCACGCTCGGACGGCATCCAGGGAATGGTGCGTACATCCGTAACGCCAGCGATACGGCGGATTTCCGCCATCAGGCTGCTGAAGGTATTAAATTCAATTTCGGCAAAATTGAGGTAAATTCGCCCGACAGGATCGATCTCAATGCCACGTAAATCAATGCTACGTAAAACAAGAAGATCGAGTAATTCGCGGGTCAGACCGAGACGGTCTTCACAGAAGACTTCAAGACGCATGGGAAATTCACCGTTTTAAGCCAATAACAGTAAAATGATATGTCAGAACACGGTGATCCGGAAGATGGCTGTCAACAAATATTGACAGCCAGCACGATTAGTGAACAAAACCTCACGGCGAAGGTTTTTTATTGAGCGTCTCTTTGAGCTGGCCGATCAGTTCACGCCTGAAATCCCCCAGCCGGGGCTTATCGCCGTCAATCCAGGGCAGCGGACGGCAGACTTCCATCGCTTTAATCCCCAGGCGTGCGGTTAATAATCCCGCACCGATGCCCTGAGCCGCACGGGCAGAAAGACGCGCCGCCAGATCCTGCGACATCCAGTCCATGCCCACTTCGCGCACCAGCTCACTCGCCCCGGCAAACGCGATATTGAGCAGAACCAGCTTAAACAGTCTGATCCGACTGTAGTAACCCAGCTCTATGCCGTAAAGGTTCGCAATACGGTTGATCAGGCGCAGGTTACGCCAGGCGATAAAAGCCATATCGACCAGCGCCAGCGGGCTGACGGCAATCATCAACGTGGATTCCGCCGCAGAACGGCTGATTTCGCGCCGCGCCTGAGCATCCAGCACCGGCTGTACCATGTGGGAATAGAGCGTCACCACTTCCCGGTCATTCTGGGTCTCATGGATGGCGGCATACCAGCGCTGAAGCGCCGGATGCGACTGGTCGATTCCGGCCTGGCTGGCCAGCTTTTGACAGAACGCGCGCCCTTTCCCGGTGCCGTGACTGTGGAGCAGATCCCGCGCTTCATCACGCTCGTGCGCGCGCTGTCGCAGACGCCAGAGTCGACGCCATTCGGTGGCAACCGACCCGACGCCAGCCCCCACAATCAGCGCGCCTGCGGCACATCCGCCCAGCGCCACCCAGTCCTGCGTGTGCCAGGCATTCATCGTCCACTGCACGCCCTGACCCACCACGCTTACGCCAAACAGCGCCAGACCGGCGGTGACCATCCTGCGCCACAAGCTGCGTTTTGGACGCAGCGCGGCGTCCACGGCCGCCTCCGCCGGACCATCCTCAACAACCGGGTCGTCCTGCAGCGCCGGGGCAAAGTTATCGGCCTGGGTACCGCTGAACGTCTGCGCCGTTTTGAACGCCTCCTGAGGGTTCTGCTCAAGCGTTCCGGTAAAGTCAATGCGCGGTTTTAACGGTTCCGTCATCGCAATTTATCTCCAATCAAAAACTCCAGCGCCGCATCCAGACGGATATGCGGTAAAGGCCTGTCGACGCTCATGGCCTGCGGGCGAAAGGCTTCAAACTGGAAGCCCTGATTCTGCCAGAAGGCCTGGCCCGGCAGCCGCGCAGGCACTTCGCCTGGGTAGACAGTAAGCGGTTCACCGTCGCTGAGCCGGTTCCCGCGTAATGCCGGTATTTTCTCGCCGTTAAGGTCAATCAGCCCGCTTTGCGTCGCCTGCACCGACGCGAGCCCAAGGCAATCCATGCCGATCCCTTCGAAGGCGGCGTTTTGCCAGGCGTCCTGTACCAGCTGCTGTAGCAGCGACACCATATTGGCATGCTGGTCGACGGTGACGTGATCGGCTTTTGTGGCCGCAAAGAGCAGTTTGTCGATCACCGGTGAGAAAAGACGGCGGAACAGCGTCCGCTGCCCGTAGTGAAAACTTTGCATCAGCTGCGTCAGGGCAAGGCGCATGTCGTTGAATGCCTGTGGCCCGCTGTTGAGCGGCTGCAGACAATCCACCAGCACAATCTGACGGTCGAATCGTAAAAAGTGGTTCTTATAGAATCCCTTGACCACCTTCTCACAGTAGTAATGGTAGCGCTCGCGCAGCATACCGGCGTTAGTGTGCTTATCAGCCTGCGCCAGCATCGACTCGCCAACCCCGTCCACATCCGGCCAGGGGAAAAACTGAAGCGCAGGCGCGCCCGCTAAATCACCCGGCAGAACAAAGCGCCCCGGCTGAATGAAGTGTAACCCTTCCTGTTTACACTGGTGTAAATACGCCGTCCAGGCGTCGGCAATGGCCGCCAGACGGTTTTCATCTGCTGGCGCAAGCGGGTCCAGCCCTTCGCACAGCTGTCGCCATTTGGCCGACCACCCGGCGCGTTGCCCCTGCAGCAATCCCGTCATCTGGCGTGACCAGCTGAGGTAATCCTGCGCCAGCATCGGCAGGTCGAGCAGCCATTCGCCGGGGTAATCGACGATTTCAAGGTATAACGTGGAGGTATCCTTGAAATGGCGCATCAGGGATTCATTCGAGCGGAAACGCAGCGCAAGGCGAATTTCACTGACCCCTCGCGTCGGCGTCGGCCACGCGGGCGGGTCGCCATACAGCTGTGCCAGCCCTTCGTCATAGGTAAAACGGGGAATACCAAAATCACGCTGTGGAACGCGCTTAACGCCCAGCAGACGCTCTTCCCGCACCGCGCCAAGCAACGGCAGACGCGCCCCGGCGTGCAGGTTCAGGAGCTGGTTCACCATCGCGGTGATAAACGCCGTCTTACCGCTTCGGCTCAACCCCGTCACCGCCAGTCGAAGATGACGGTCAACGCCGCGGTTTACCAGTGAATTGATTTCGTTTTTAAGTCGCTTCATCGCCGTCCTTCGTTGCCTGGAAGCCTTGAATGCATGGCTTCAGAATACAATAAATGGGGGCAGATCGTTGATTATCAATTCTTATTTATTGCTATTGCCGTTTTTTCTCCAGTAAGATGAACGCCATTGCTGTCAGTCCTGAGTGAGTAAGGTGTATGTCACCCACCATTTATGATATCGCACGGGTTGCGGGCGTATCGAAATCAACCGTTTCCCGCGTTCTGAATAAACAAACGAATATTTCTCCTGAAGCGCGTGACAAAGTGCTGAAGGCGATTGACGAATTAAATTATCAGCCCAACAAACTGGCCCGTGCCCTGACCTCTTCAGGATTCGATGCCATTATGGTTATTTCGACCCGTTCAACCAAAACCACTGCCGGCAATCCTTTTTTCTCCGATGTTCTTCATGCCATTACGGCAAAAGCGGAAGAAGAAGGATTCGATGTTATTTTACAAACCTCAAAAAGCAGTGAAGACGATCTCCTGAAATGCGTGAGTAAAATAAAACAGAAGATGATCAAAGGGATCATCATGCTGAGTTCACCCGCAAATGAATCCTTTTTCACCACGCTGGACGCGTATGGCGTACCGGTAGTGGTTATCGGCAAAGTGGAAGGTGAGTATCAGAATATTTATTCCGTCGACACGGATAATTTTCATGACAGCGCCACGCTGACGGAAACCTTTATCAAAAACGGCCGCCGGAAAATTGCCTGCCTGCATGCGCCGCTTGAATATCATGTTTCGATCGATCGCCTGGCGGGTTATAAAGCCAGTCTGGAAAAGCACCATATTGCGATTAACCCGGACTGGATCATGGATGGCGGTTATACCCATGAGAGTGCGCTTAAGGCGGCTCTGGAACTGCTCTCTTCACCCACGCCGCCTGATGCCGTATTTGCTACCGACAGCATGAAGTTACTCGGCCTTTATCGCGCGGCGGACGAGTTAAATCTGATGATACCGGAACAGGTGGTGATAGCCGGATACAGTGACCCGATGCTGTCTCTCATTTTAACGCCCGCACCAGGCGGCTTTGATATCCCAACCCGCAAACTGGGGGAAGAGAGCTGCGATCTTCTCTTCAGGCGTATTGCGGGTCACCCCGCCCCGCAAAAAGTGCTGGTTGATACCCATTTTTTACTGGCGGCCTCGCTGCGCTAAAACCAGGGGCACCAGGCCCCTGGAAGACCCACGGGTCAGAACGCGTAATTTACCCCAACGCCCGCATAGTGGAAGCGGTCGTTTTTACCCTCGTCATGGTTTTCCCATTCATAGGCGTATTCAAGCGTCATGGATAAACCGTTGTTGAAGTCATAGGCGTACTGCATACCCAGACGGTTGAAATCATGTCCTTCACGCTCAGGATCGTCCTGCCAGTCCCAGTTCGACCAGCGATCGAGCCCCAGTCGGGTGTAAGGCGTTAAGGTCGTCTGACCCAATGAAATAGGCAGGTAGGCGCGAATTTCCTGAGTGGAGAACTCGCCGTTATTACGTGAACCGTCCATATTGAAACCGCGCTCTAAATAGTAATTCACTTTAGCGGCAAAGGTGTCGTTAATGGTCCAGGTAAAGCCCGTTTCGGTTTCGACGCGGCTGTCTGAATAGCCGGTTTTTTCCAGATCGTTGGCAAACTGATACATGGCAAACCAGCCGCCGAAACGCCAGTCGTCGGTTAATTTAATATCCCAGTCCGGCTGAATTTTGTAGCGCTGCATATTTGCGCTGCCGTCTCTGGCGCCGTGTTCATCCTTAAAGTGATAGCCATAATTACGGAAACCACCGGTCAGACCGAACGTGAAATCATCGGTACCAATAAAACGATAGCGTAACTCAAATTCCGGGCGATCGAAATAGGTCCCACGGGTCATGCTGCTATAATCAACCGGTCCTTCCTGATACATCGCCAGCGAAATAGTCCAGGCATCCCAGGTCGCATTAAACCACACGGAGGGTTCATATAATCCGTCTTTATCTTCTCCCTGGCCTTCGACGTTTTCAATTTCATACATCGCGCCAATATTAAATTCCCATTGCTTAGCCGTTTCTGTTGCATGTGCGCAGCTCACCCCTGCGCACAGCACGATCGCAGCACTTTTTAGTAGAGTACTCATAAAATATTCCCTTTATAATTAACAAACAGAAAACCGGAAATTTGCATTTCCGGCAAACACCTTTCTTATCTAATAGCCGCTTCGGTATCGGCGTCGAAGAAATGGCACTTATTCATATCGAACTGGATGCCGATATTATCCCCTGCGGCATAATCATTCGCTGCTCCCGCGCGAACCACCAGCTCATGGCCGCCAACGGTGGCGTAGAGCATGAACTCCGCACCGGTCAGTTCGGCTACGCTGACTTTCGCCGCGATATTTTCACCGCTACTCTGCTGGGTGAGAATATCTTCCGGGCGGATCCCAAAGACCACAGCTTTACGCTGATATCCAGCGGCTTGCAGTGCAGCGAGCTTGTCTTCCGGGATCGCCAGGCGCAGCGTTTCCGTGACGAAATAGCGGTCGTCGATGGCACCACGAACAAAGTTCATGGCTGGCGAGCCAATGAACCCCGCGACAAACATGTTTGCCGGCTCGTTGTATACCTGCTTCGGTGCACCGACCTGCTGAATAATGCCGTCTTTTAAGATCACAATGCGGGTCGCCATCGTCATGGCTTCCGTCTGATCGTGGGTCACGTAAATCATCGTGGTATTGAGCTTCTGGTGAAGCTTGCTGATTTCAGCCCGCATCTGCACGCGGAGCTTGGCATCGAGGTTGGAGAGCGGTTCATCCATCAGGAACACGCCCGCTTCCCGCACTATCGCCCTGCCCAACGCCACGCGCTGACGCTGGCCGCCGGACAGCGCGCCGGGTTTACGCTTGAGGTACTCCCGTAAGCCGAGGATCTGTGCGGCCCAGTTGACGCGCTCTTCGATAACCGCCGGAGCGATTTTCTGCATCTTCAGGCCAAACGCCATGTTGTCGTAGACCGTCATATGCGGGTAAAGCGCATAGTTCTGGAACACCATAGCGATGTCGCGTGACTTGGCGGGCACATCGTTCATACAAACGCCGTCGATCACCAGTTCACCGGCGGAAATCTCCTCCAGCCCGGCAATCATGCGCAGCGTCGTCGATTTACCGCAGCCAGACGGGCCGACAAAAACGATAAACTCCTTGTCCTCGATTTCGAGGTTAAAATCCTTCACCACGTGGACCTGGTTATCGTAAATTTTCTGAATATGTTTCAGTGACAGTTGTGCCATTTTTAATTCCTTATCAATACGCCCGGGAGGCCCAGAAATCGGTCAGGCATTTCCAGGTCAGTTCCTGCGTTGAATGAAGCTGTAATCCCGCATGGGTCAGGCCTGAGCCAATCCCGACCGACAGCATGCCCGCCGCGTTGATCGCTTCCACGCCCGCGGGCGCATCTTCGACCCCAATGGCCGCCTCGGGGCGGACGTTCAGGCCAGCACACGCGGCGAGGAAGATCTCCGGGTCCGGTTTTGAACAGACGATACGGGAGGCATCGGCGCAAAAATCAAAGGCGTCATGAATACCCAGGGCATGCAGTATTCCAGGAGCGTTGAGGGAAACGGAGGCGAGCCCAATTTTGACCTTCGCCGCCCGAATGTCCGCCAGCACCTCCCGGATGCCCGGCAGCAGTGACGCCTCGGTCAACGACGACAGCGATGCGACGTAGAGCGCATTTTTCTTCCCCGCCAGCGCCAGGCATTGTTTGTCGTCAAACGCCCCCTCTTTCCCACCGTGTCGCAGGATCCGCTGCAGGGATTCCATGCGGCTAATTCCCTTCAGCTCCTCGTTGAACACCTCATCGATAGTGATGCCGATCTCCTGCGCGACCGAACGCCAGGCGAGAAAATGGAGATGCGCCGTATCGGTGATGACCCCATCAAGATCGAATACAACAGCTTCAGGCTTCATGGCTGGCCTCCGTGGTAGCGGTCCCATTAAAAGACGTAAGAAATTCCCTACGAGACAGTGCCTGCCGCTCCGATACGCATACCGTTTTTCCCCACAGGGTTAACGTGACGGGCGCGGTGGTCTCGATGGTTAAAACGTCATTTTCAAACGTGAAGCGCAGGCGAGCGTTCTGCCAGCGCAGCGGGAAGGCAAGTTTTCGCCAGCGAGCGGGTAGCTTCGGCGCAAGGTGCAGCTCGCCCTCAACAATCTGCATGCCGGCAAACCCCTGAATAACGCCGGACCAGATAGCCCCCGTGGCAGCGGCATGAATGCCGTCATCGCTGCTGTGCGGATCGTCGCCCAGATCGATAGCCACGCCAGCGCGCCAGAAGGCGTAGGCCCCTTCCGTATCGCCACAGCGGGCGGCCACAATGCCGTGAATGGCCTTGCTCAGCGAAGAGTCATGGATCGTACGTGGCTCGTAAAACGCCAGGTTGGCCGCGCACTGGGCGGGGGTAAATTTCTCCGGCAACAGATAGTTAAGCATCACCACGTCAGCCTGCTTGAGGATCTGCATCTCGTTAACTTCCGCGCGAGAGTAATCCAGCAGGATGGTCTGCTTACCCGCTTTGGCTTTATAGCGGCTTAAATCGATCGCCGGTTTCGCCATGAACGAATCGTCCTGCGGGATAACTCCCCCGGCGTCGGCTTCCGGCAGCCACAAGCGGGCCAGGAAGGTGGTCGCCTTCTCCATGAAGCAGGCATCTTCACGCTCAAACATCGACATAAACCGACATGCGCTGGCCACGTTGTACCAGGCCAGATAGTTGGTGTAGGCGTTGTTATTCACATGTTCGGTGTATTCGTCCGGCCCAATCACATCATGAATTTCCAGGCGCCCGTTAATCTCCGTAGCGCGGCCCATCCAGAACGTTGCCGTCTCTACCAGCAGGGTCAGCCCTTCATTGCGCATAAATGCGTCATCACGCGTGGCCTGCCAGTAGGCCACAACGGCCCAGGCAATGTCCGCCACGATGTGGTGTTCGGCCAGGGCGGAGGCCACTTTCTGCCGCATGCCCGTACGGATGTTGATGGCTGCAAACTCCGGCGTCTCCTCTTTGCCGCTTGCGGCGCTCTCCCACGGGAACAGCGCGCCCGGCCAGCCGTTGCGGCGGGCTTTTTCCCGGGCCCCGGCCAGGTTCAGCCAGCGATAGCGCAGCAGACTGCGGGCCACCTGCGGACGAGTGAAAAGATGGAAAGGCAGCATGAATATTTCGGTGTCCCAGAAGACATGGCCTTTATACCCCTCGCCGGTCAAGCCCTTAGCGGCAATGCTGCTCCGCTCATCATGGGCTGGCGTCATGGTGGTCAGATGCCAGACGGCATAGTCCAGCGCCATCTGATCGTCAGGAGATGGAGATGCAGAAGCCACTTCCACCCTGGCGTCACGCCATACGTCTTCCCATGCGCAGGCTGAACTCTCCAGCAGCGAGGCATAACCCCTTGCTGCACAAACCTTGAGATCCGCCAGCGCGCCGCGCGCGAAAGATTCCTGCGACAGGGCTTTATCGCTGCGATGGGCCACCCAGACCAACTTATCCAGCGTGACAGTGTCACCCTGCGGTATCGTCAGGGAATAGTGAGCAGAGAGCCGACGATTTTTAGCGGTAAAGCAGCTTTCGCTATCTGCTGATAGCTGACAAAAAGCCGAGATAACAACGTCAGAGGCCCGGTCCTGTGTTTCATACACACCCTGCATATAGTGCTGGTCGAATACCCTGACAGAAATTTCATCCAGATGCTGACGGCCGGTATTGGTTTGTGTGGCATCAATACCGGTTTTCATCACCACCTGCGAGGCTGCATCCAGCGGGGTGATCGCAAGCTGCATGGCCACAAGCGGCAGCTGATCGAGAGAGACAAAACGACGACTCTCCAGGCGATAGCGCTTTCCGTTGGGCGAGCGCCAGACAACGCGGCGATGCAGCTCGCCGTTGGCAAACGCCAGCTCGCGCTGCCACTCAAGAATGTCCCCGGACAGAAGGGTAAAATTCACCCCGTCCAGCTCAACCTCGATACCGGTGATATCGGGCAAATTGATCAGCTCAGTGGTCTCATTAAGTCCCGCCTGGTGATACAAACCCGCAAGATACATCCCTCGGGTTTGCTGGGTGTAATCTTCTTCATGCGCAGCGCGAATGCCCATGTAGCCGTTACCGCATGCCATAATGGACGCGTACTTATTCAGACTGTGCGGACAAAAGCCCGGATCGGTTAATACAGACACGCTCAGCATAATGTTACGCTTTCTCCTGTTTCTGCCGACTGATAAAGCGCCGCGACAAGCTGCTGAATCACCAGCCCCTGTTCAGCATCTGCAATCATTACGGGCTCTCCCTGCACGTGGCGGACAAAGGCCTCCATGCTGCGTAAATGGCGCTGATCGTCAGCCTCTTCACGCTGAATCAGGGTTTGTAACGCCCCGGCGTCATCCTGATAAATATGTGCCGGGAAAAGCGTCGCCCCCGCTTTTTCACCGCAAAACGCGACATTCATGATCGACTGCTCGCGGATATTCAGCGCAAACGAGGTGTCCAGACGCAAAATGCCGCCGTTGCAGAATTCGATGGTGCCAAACAGGGCATCTTCCACCGTAAACTGAGCAGGATCCCACTCGCCAAACTGGCCGCTGCTTTTCCGGGTTCCCAGCCTCTGGAAACCGTGCGCCGTGACCCTTTTGACCGCCGGGAAACCCAGCACGTACATCGCGGCATCCAGCATGTGAATACCGATGTCAATCAGCGGCCCACCGCCCTGCAGCGCTTTATTGGTGAAGACGCCCCAGCCCGGCACGCCGCAGCGCCGCAGCGCCTGCGCCGAGGTGAAGTAGATTTCGCCCAGCGTTCCGTTCATCACGGCCTCGCGCAGCAGCTGCGTATCGAGCGCAAAGCGGTGATGGAAGTCATATGCCAGCACTTTGCCCGCCTTGCGTGCGGCCATCCGCATCTCATCGGCCTCTTGCGGCGTCATGGCGGGCGGTTTTTCGCACATCACATGACAGCCAGCCTCCAGCGCCGCCATCACATGCTCAAAATGAAATCGGTTTGGCGAACAAACGCTCACCACGTCCGGCTTAACCGCCTCCAGCATGGCGCACGCGTCCTGCCACGCCGACGGTATGGCATGACGCTCCGCAAAAGCCTGTGCCTGTTCGAGGCGGCTGTCCATGACAGCCACCATCTGAACATCACTGCGCGTGGCGTAATACGAGGCATGCACTTTGTCCGCAACCTGCCCGGCGCCAATGATGGCGACGCGCAGTGGCGACGTTGTTGAAGCACTCATCACGCTCGTCATCCTTAGCATTCGCGTAAATAAGTGAGTGAATCCCGGTAAGCCTGAGCGGGGTCCTCAGCGCGTACGCGGCACTCGTATACCACATAGCCCTGGTAATTATCCGCACGCAGCTGATTGAACAGGCTGGCAAAATCGAGGCTACCGCTTCCCGGCTGATAACGGTGATTATCGGCGATGTGCACATGGCCCAGCAGATCGCGGTGCTGATGCAGCGCCTCCGTCAGCGAATCTTCTTCAATGTTCATATGATAGAAATCGCCGATGATCTGCACGTGCTTGAGGCCGTTCTCTTCGATATAGCGTCGTGCGTCAGCCAGGGTGTTGATCATATGATCCTGATAGCGGTTCAGCGGCTCCAGGTAGACGGTGGTTCCGGTGCGCGCGGCCACCTCATCCAGCCAGCGCAGCGACGCACTCACCGCTTTGCGGTCGCCTTCCAGGCTGCGTGGAGAGGTCATCGGCGGCAAACGGAAGGTAAACATTCCCCAGGCTGCAGGCACGATAATGCCCTTGCCGCCCACTTCGGCCAGGGCTTCCAGAATGCGTTCAATCTGCGCTAAACCGTTCAGACGACGCTCTTCGATAAAGTCACCAATCCAGCCATCGTATCCGCCGCAGGCGGTCGTGACCGGCAGGCCGGTGGCCTTAATCGCCGCTTTCACCTCGGCGAGATTTTCCACCAGCAGCTTGCCGTCAATCTCATAGCCATCAAAACCCATCGCCTTGATGTACTCGAATTTTTCCAGGATGTTGGACGGGAAAAAGGCCTGATTTTGTGTTGCGATTTTCATGAGTTGCTTTCCTTAGCTTAAAAAGTGACGCCCATTTTGATGCTCAGTTCCGGATGCTGATCCACATATTTCATGTAGCTTTCAGCGCTGGTGGTGAAGGTCACGACCGGGTCGATCAGATCTTCACAATTCAGATAACCGTTCATCAGCAGTTCCCAGCAGGTCTCTTCGATACGCTTGCGGCTCCAGCGCGGGTAATCCGGGTTTGGCTCACTGCAGGCGCGAGAGAAGACAATCTTCGCGTTGTTGAAATGCGCTTCACGCCCCAGGTTAAAGCCTGCTGAGAACGGTTTAGCGAACGCAACGTAGGATATGGTGCCGCCGTAGGCGAGGCCGCGCAGCGCGGACTGCAGCGCATCGGCAAAGCCGCTGGTCTCGATGATCACGTCTGCGCCCTGCTTTCCGGTCAGCTTTTTAATTTCCAGACCAACGTCTGTGCCGATTGGGTTCAGGCAGTGGTCCGCACCGTGACGACGGGCGATCTCGCAGCGGTGTTCGATCGGATCAACGCCGATAACAACTGACGCGCCCGCTTTTTTCGCCAGCTGAATCGCAATCTGTCCAATGGCTCCCAGGCCGACCACGACAACAAAGTCGCCCACGCGGACGTTGGCATCACGCACGCCGCTCATGGCAAACTGTGCCGGATCGTAGCAAACGGCGTTCTTCCACGAGGCGCCCTGCGGCATTTTACGCAGCTTGTAGTTGTTGACGGCATTCACGATAACCGTCTCCTGCAGCGGACCGTAGCAGCAGACGCGATCGCCAGTCTGGTATTCCGTGACGTCCGCACCGCATTCAATAATGTCGCCAACAATCATGTTACCCAGCTGGAACTTACCGAACTCGATTCCGCGCGCTGCGCCCTCTTCACGCGGCGTGAACATCTGCCACTCCGCGTTGAACTCTTCATCGATAAACGGGCTTGCGGCGCGGAAATCGACCACTTCAGTGCCGTGCTTCGGGGCACCAAAGCGGGCACGAATTTTCACTTCATGTGCTTCCACAGTACGATCTTCATATTCCACAAGCGCCGCCACACGTGGCGCTGTCGCAACTAATTTTTTCATGATTGACTCCTTGTTAAAATTGGCCGCCTCAGCCCTTCACGCCACCGGCGGTCAAACCACTTTTAATAAAACGTTCGGACAGGGCGTACATAATGACCACCGGAAGTGCCGTCACCAGCGATGCCGCCATCATGCGACCCCAGATATAATCGGGTGTGCTAAAGAGCGTGTTCAGCCCGACCGGCAAGGTGAAGTTGCTGGCGCTGGACAGGAAAATGGACGCAAACAGATAGTCGTTCCACGCCACCATGAAGCAGTAGACAAACACCGATACGAGCCCGGATATCGCCAGCGGAACGGTAATACGGAAGATGATTTGCAGGCGGTTAAGGCCGTCCATCATTGCGGCTTCTTCTATTTCGTCCGGGATGGTGTCGAAGTAGCTGCGCAGCATGAACACCGCCGTCGGTAACGTCTGCGTCACCATGGTGATAATCAGCGCCAGTTCGGTGTCGTAGATCCCCAGCGCGGTGATGATTTTGAACAACGGCACCACCAGCAAGATGCCGGAGAACATGTAGACGGTGTAAAAACTCGCGTTGATCGTCGTGCGGCCCTTAAAGCGCAGCTTGGACAAGGCGTAAGCCCCCAGCGTACCGAGAAACACGGCAATCACCGATGAGATCAGCGACACCACCATGCTGTTTCGGAAGTAATCCACAAACGGGAAGATCAGCGGGTTAAAGATGTCGATGTAATGCTGCAGCGTCCACGCCTGCGGCAGAATGGTCGGATGGAGCGAGATCGCCTCTTTGGCGCTCTTGAATGACGTCATCAGCATCACGAAGAACGGGAAGAGCGTGATGATCAGAAATACCGCCAGCCCGAGATAAAAACCAATACGGCTCAGTACGCGTTTATTTGTTGCCATTGAGGTTCACCCTTTTTCTGGTCAGCAGAATCACAGCGAAGATGATCACGAACAGCACCACAGAAATGGCCGCTGCTTTACCCAAGTCGTTGAAAGCGAAAGCGGTTTTGTAAAGATAGACGCCCAGAATATCGACCTTCGTGGTCAGCAGGTAGACGTCAGCAAACATGTAGAACATCCAGATGGTGCGAAGCGTGACCACCGTGGCCAGCACCGGCATAATCGCGGGCAGCGTGACGATCCGAAAACGTTGCCAGGCATTCGCGCCGTCCATTTCCGCCGCTTCATACAGGGATTTATCAATGGTCTGTAAAATCGCCAGGAACGAGATAAACGCGTACGGGAAGTAACGCCAGATCGCGAACAGCACCACCAGTACGAAGCTGCTGTTCGGGTTGTCGAACCACAGCGGCGCCTGGTCATACAGATGCAACAGGTCTACGCCCAGATAGTTCACAATGCCGTAGCCGTTGTTGAACATGTATTTCCAGGCAAACACCAGCGAAATAGACGGCGTGACGTAGGATAAAATCACCAGTGAACGTGCCGTCTTACGCAGGCGAAACTCGCGATTAAAGAAGATGGCCACGGCCAGCCCCAGCACCGTGCTGCCAATCACCACCAGCGCGGTGTACCAGAAGGTCATCCACAGCGAGTGCCAGAAAGCGGCATCGCCGAGGATGCGAATGTAATTGTCCAGGCCGACAAACACGGCGCTAATGCGCGGATTGAGCGGCAAGCGTAAAAAACTGATTTCAATATTGGAAATCATTGGCCAGGCCACCAGGCCCCCCAGCAGAATCAGGCTGGGGGCCAACAGCAGCATGGCGAAAGGCATATCTGAACGACCAGAAAACAACGTCTTCATAATTTCCTTCCGCAGAGCGCTCCTATCGTTGTGTAATGAGATCAGTCAGTCGCTTCTGGCTGCTGCTTAACGTTGTGTTAAGGTCCTTCTGCCCCACCGTGACGTTATGCACCATGGAGCTGATAATGCCGGAGCCCGTCACGTCGCCCATGCGGGTGAAGTTTTTATCCCCAACCGCGCCAAACACCTGCACGTTCGGGAACTGTGCAATCAGCTCATAAGGCAACTGCCCAAACGCTTTAATCACGTCGTTGTTTTTCCAGGTATCCGTGCCCACCACCCCTTTGTTTACCGGCAGCGCCGCGCCCGGCGACATCATGACCCAGTCCGTCGCGTTTTGAGCCCGTTCCATCCAGGTAACAAACTTCTCGGCCGCTTTGGTCTCCTCTTCGGTTTGTCCGGTGGTGATCGTCAGCGAGGTGATCATGCCGTACACCGCCGATGAGTTTTCAGTCGGGACAACGAAGCCCAGGTTGGCAGGGTTTCCGTCCTTGTAGACGGCGGGCAGGATGTAGGTGGAGTAAACCGCCATCGGCGCAGAACCGTTCATGAAGGCGTCTTTGATCTCCATAACATCGTTCGAACCCGGCATGGTGTTCGCAGCCAGCGCTTTATAAAACGCCAGCGCTTTGGCCATTTCCGGGGTATCGATGTCGACATTCCCTTTTGCATCAAACACGTTCGCGCCACCGGAAAGGGCAAACTGAGAGAACGACTGTTCGGTCATCACGCTTTCCGCAGTCGGTAACGCAATGCCGTAATGTTTTTTAGCCGGGTCGTTCAGGCGCTGGCTGGCTTGCAGAAGCTGTTCCCAGTTATGCGGCTCCTCAATGCCCGCCGCGGCCAGCACATCTTTGTGGTACCACACGCCGGAGAGCCAGGCGCTGATCGGCACGCCCGTCCAGGCTGCGCCGTCTTCCGTGCGGACAACGCGCAAGATGCCATCATAGAAGGTGTTTTCCCCCACCGCCTTAATTGCTTCAGCGATTGCGTCACGATCCAGAAGCTGTTCTTTATCCATCACCTTTGCATAGTCATGGCTGACCTCAATCACTTCAGGCAGCGCGCCGGTTCGCGCCAGCGTAATCACCTTGGTGTTGTAGGCATCCTCTTCTACCGGTACCTGTTTTATCGTGATGCCCGGGTTCTCTTTCTCGAATTTATCGATCAGTTTCGTAATAACGGCCTGACGCTCCTGCTCTACCGACGAGTGCATAAACTCAATGGTGACAGAGGACGCTTTGTCATCCTTACAGCCTGATAACAGGGCGCACGAAACCAGTGCTGATATCAGCACAATTCTGGGTATTTTCATGTTTAAGGTCCTTTTTAGTTTTCTTTAATCCACAATACCTGCCATGGATTTAGGATCAGAGTCGTGTCGGTAATATCTTTTCCGCTAATCAATTCCCTTCCCGAGTGAATATCGGACTCAACCGTTTGAGAATTATCACTGAAATTAAACAACGCTGTTATTTTCTCACCACAATCCGCCACGCGGACAATTTTTAAAACATGCTTCCCTGACGCACTGAAATAAGCCTCACTGTCAGGATGGAATGCTTTTTCCGCCCGGCGCAATACGATTAACTGACTTAACGCACTGTAAACCTGATAACGGAGACTATTTTTATCTTCAAGCGCGCAATCAATTTGACCCGCGGCATATTTCTCACGATTTATCGCACGGTTATATCCAAGACGCTCTACGCCATCATAATCATTACGGGAGCCGAGAATACTTTGAATATAAACCGCAGGCACACCGGGGAAGCTTAACAGGACAGCATGGGCCAGAATAAACCGGGCAATGCGTTCGCTATCATGACTTTCTCGCGTACTTAAGGCATCAAGATAGGTCACGTTAATTTCATACGGGCTTCGTGTGCCATCCGGGTTATTTTTCCAGTTAACCAACGCACCTTCGGTCTGGAGCTTTTCTACAAGCGAAAGGATCTCCGACTCCGGTAAAATTCCGCGCAATGGGTTAAGACCAATGCCGTCATGCGAGGCCAGGAAGTTGAACCAGGTGGTTTTGGTGGAAGGCAACGCCAGCGACGCAGCCCACCGGCTCAGCGTGCTGACATCCTGGCTGTGCACCGCATGCAGCACCAGCGGAGGCAACGAGAACTGATAAACCATCTGCGCTTCATTTTCGCCGTTACCGAAGTAAGAGACGTTATCTTTATGCGGAACGTTCGTCTCGGTGATAATCACCGTGCCGGGGGCAACCGCCTCGGTAATGGCGCGGAAAAGCTGGATGAGCTGGTGGGTTTGCTCAAGGTGAATGCAGCTCGTTCCCGGTATTTTCCACATGAACCCTACGGCATCCAGTCGAATATACCGCGCCCCTTCAATAAGGTAATGCAGCAGCACGTCGACCATCGCAATCAGCACCTGCGGAGAGGCGAAGTTGAGATCGATCTGGTCTTCACTGAAGGTGGTCCACAGGTGTCGTACGCTGCCATCATGAAGTGTGAAAGGCGTAAGAAGCGGTAAGGCACGCGGACGCGTCACCGCGGTTAAATCTGTCTCAGGATCGACAGAAATGAAGAAATCATCATATCCCGGCATTTGCTTCAGATAATTAGCAAACCAGGCACTTTTGGCCGACATATGATTGCAGACGAAATCAAACATCAAACTGGTTGACTGTTTTAATTCAGCAACGTCTCGCCATGTTCCCGTTTCAGGCGCAACTTCATGATAATCAATAACAGAAAAGCCATCGTCCGAAGACCACGGATAAAAAGGCAAAAGATGGACATGAGAAAAAGAATGCGAAAGCCATTTGTTATAAAAACGTGTAAAAACAGGGAGTGCTTCCCCCCCTTTCGCGGAAAACTGATCGGCATAGGTTATCAGAACGATATCTTTTTCATCCCAGCCCATTTTACGCCTTTCCGTAATAACAGAGGCGGCCTTTTCAATATTTTCCAGCAGCATATGAAGATGTGCTTCAGAAAACGTTTTTCCATAAACAAGATTAATGAGTGCTTTAATTTTTTCGTTCACTTTATTTTCCATGGTAGCGGTCCCACGGAATGGCAATCTACTCCCATGAAAAATATCTGTCAACGGACCGGGCAGGAGAAAAATGCGATTGCAAAGCAGCTCAGCGCAATATTGTGAGCTGCCGCAAAGAAAGCAGGTGAAATGAGGAAGTGCGGGTCATCATCGCCAGCCCCTCTCCTGGAAGAGAAAGGGCTGCTGCGAGCGGAAACTACTGTGATAAGTAGCGGCGTGACAGCCGTTTCGCCACCTTTTGCAACAGCGGTTCGAGCGCCACGGCCAGTACCATTCTGACCGGCTTGCGGGCAACCGATTTAATCGCCCACCCCGCTACCCCAGCCGGACCGTAACGTAACGCGGTCATCAGGACCAGCTTACCTGCGATTTTCAGGCCGGGTTTTACCTTCTGACCGGCCTGTTGCCAGCGTTGTTTCATCTCATTTCTCTCTTAAAGCTGACGGAAACGACTTCTCAGCGTAAAGGTATCGGATGTGACATAACGTTCCATTTCCCGTAACCGCTTCTCACCGGCGGCGAGTTGCGCATCCACAGCATTGAGGAGATCGCTGCTGGTGGGAGCGCCTTCCGCCGCCAGTTCTCCTTCCGGCATCGGGTCAAGCACAAACGACAACACGATGTACGCAACCAGGGTAATAAATGCCAGACCGAAGAAGATCGACAGCACCGTCACCACGCGTACCAGCTTAACCGGGACGTCAAGATAGTGAGCCAGCCCGGCGCAGACGCCGCGCACCATGCCCTGCTGTGGAATTCGCCACAGCTTTTTGTTCAAATTCAGTCCAGACATTAACGGTCCCTCCAGTTTGGATGTTCAGCATCCAGGATGGCTTCCAGCGCCTGAATGCGTTCACGCATTTTGTTCGCCTCATCGGAGAGCTGTATCAGACGCTGTTGTTCACTCTGGGAAAGTTCGCCCCGTGAGGAACGGTTGCTGTAGTGCAGCCATAACCAAATCGGCAAAACGAACAGCACGAAAATCGTCAGGGGAATAGCCAGAAAAAGCGCGCTCATGTGTACTCCTTGTCTTACGATGCGGCACGTTCAGGTGCCGCAGGCATTATTATTGGTTGTCTTGCTTCATTTTGGCTTTCAGTGCCGCCAGCTGCTCGCTGATTTCATCATCGGCCTTGAGGTCAGCGAACTGTTGATCCAGGGACTTCTGCTTACCGATGCCGTGGCTTTCGGCTTCCGCTTCCATCTGGTCGATACGACGCTCAAACGATTCAAAACGGGCCATCGCTTCATCCAGCTTACCGCTGTCAAGCTGACGACGCACGTCGCGGGAGGAGCTTGCCGCCTGGTGACGCAGGGTCAGCGCCTGCTGACGCGCGCGGGTTTCGCTCAGCTTGTTTTCCAGCTCGCCAATCTCTTTCTTCATGCGGGTGAGCGTGTCATCCACCAGGGTCACTTCATGCTCGAGCGTCGCAACCAACTCTGCCAGCTTCTGTTTTTCGATCAGCGCCGCACGGGCCAGATCCTCTTTGTCTTTGCGCAGCGCGAGTTCTGCTTTTTCCTGCCATTCATTCAGCTGAGCGGTGGCCTGTTCAATACGACGCGTAAGCTGTTTTTTCTCAGCCAGCGCGCGGGCGGAGGTAGAGCGGACTTCAACCAGCGTGTCTTCCATTTCCTGAATCATCAGACGCACCAGCTTCTGCGGATCTTCCGCTTTCTCCAGCAGTGAGTTGATGTTGGCGTTCACGATGTCGGCAAAACGAGAAAAAATACCCATAATTGACTCCTCATAGTTCTGTTATCGGGCAATGCCCTGCTGTATGGATAATACAATTCCCGTGCCAATTTTTTATCTTATTGATTTAACGAGAACTGATTGATTTTTATGCAGCAAAGAACTATTCTTACCTGGTGAATATCGCTAAGGAGTGGTTAATTTCATCATGCCCGGATACAAAGACAATTTACTCGGCGAAGCAAACAGTTTTCTGGAAGTGCTGGAACAGGTGTCTCGCCTGGCGCCGCTCAATAAACCGGTGCTGATTATCGGCGAGCGCGGTACGGGTAAGGAACTCATCGCCAACCGTCTGCACTACTTATCCGGGCGCTGGGACGGCCCCTTCATTTCCCTTAACTGCGCGGCGCTGAATGAAAACCTGCTCGACACCGAGCTCTTCGGCCATGAAGCGGGCGCGTTTACCGGCGCCCAGAAACGCCATCCCGGACGCTTTGAGCGCGCCGACGGCGGTACGCTGTTTCTTGATGAGCTGGCCACCGCGCCCATGCTGGTGCAGGAGAAACTGCTGCGCGTGATTGAGTACGGCGAGCTGGAGCGCGTCGGCGGTAGCCAGCCGCTCCAGGTGAACGTGCGCCTGGTGTGCGCCACGAATGCCAACCTGCCGGAGAGGGTGGCAGAGGATAAATTCCGTGCCGACCTGCTCGACCGCCTGGCCTTTGACGTCGTGCAGCTTCCTCCGCTGCGCGAGCGAAGAAGCGACATTATGCTGCTGGCAGACCAGTTTGCGATTCAGATGTGCCGCGAGCTCGGACTGCCGCTGTTCCCCGGCTTCAGCGATTATGCACGGGAGACGCTGCTCGCGTACCACTGGCCGGGCAATATCCGCGAGCTGAAAAACGTCGTGGAGCGTTCCGTCTATCGCCACGGCAGCAGCGAGACGGAGCTGGACAACATCATTATCGATCCTTTTCAGCGCAGCGCCCCGCCCTTGCCCGCACCAGCATCTCCAGGCGACGCCCCTGCTCTTCCCCTTGATTTGCGCCAGTTCCAGCACGACCAGGAGAAACAGCTGCTGGAGCAAAGCCTGAAGATGGCGAAATACAACCAGAAACGGGCGGCTGAACTGCTGGGTTTGACCTACCATCAGTTAAGGGCATTGCTTAAAAAACATCAAATGCGCTAACAATATCAGCATTTAACAGCAGACATTTTACAAAACCAAGCTTGGATAACTGCTCCACTCCTTAGGACAACATACAATGCCATTCAATAATAAAAACATACTTATTACTTTCCTATCCCTCTGCTCATTTCAGACTTATGCCGCACAATGCACAGCGGAAACTTTCGCTAAAAACAAATTGAACAACCTCATCCTCCTGAACCAGCAGACAAGAACCGAAATCCCTAAGTCAGTCGAAATCACTGTTGATAGCCCTGATGGGTATATCCGCGCATCGGCTCAAAGCAACTTTGATCAATGCGGTGAACTCACTGGCAGCAGTGTTAAAGAGGTCAAAACCTCACCGGGACCGAAAAATGTTTTCACGACTACCAATGAAATTCAGTTAAACAGAACGGAATTTGGCTGGCGCATTCAGTTGGATGCGAACGGCGTAATAGTCGATAACAACAGTCAGAAGGCCACACAATTATATCGGCAGACGCTGGAGGGGATGTACCAGCTGAACAACAATGGACTTATCAGCCACGTGGTTAATCGTTCGATTATTGCGGCCACAAAACCAGGAGATAAAGATAAAACCACAGTGGGCGCAATAGACTACGTATTCAATTCATCAGGGTTGCTGGCAAGGGTGGTAAGCAAAGGAAGTTTGGCGATAGATAACTATACAACTGTATACAGCTATGATGACAATGATCGCCTGATCAAAACCGAGTCCCCCTCAACCATAGAAGAGTATACCTACGATAACGAGGGCCGTGATCTGTCCCTGAGCAAGACCCAGACGTATTTCACCATTGAAAAAAACCTGACAACGTGTGAGGAGTGGAACTCGCATGGAGAATGCACACGCGCCAATATGGATACCACGATTGTCCCAGCCGATCGGACGGGTAAACAGTATGTGGAAAAACATAAGGCCGTGATGACGACGAAATATGTATACTGGAACTGACCATTCAACCCGCCAAATAGGGTAGCCAAAATGGTATTGGAATCGAAATTGATGTTCGTGGTGTACCTGACTTCAGTAAATGTGGTGTGAGATGAAAATCATAATATTCGTTGTTTTACTTATTGCCAGTTTTATCCTCGTCCCGGACAGCTGGATTAATGATGTTTTCATGCAACATATCCAGATATCAGGCGATGGTGAAGAAGCCATGAATAACTATGATTTCACAGCAATTCTGATCAATTTTGGCCTATCTGCAATGATAGCGTTTGTACTGATGATGCTTATTAAAGTGCTGAAAAAATGAACCAGGGTGGCAGGTACGCACGTAACAACAAAGTGAGCATTTTTACTCTATGCTATTTAGACTGTTCGTATGCCATTGCCTTACCCGTACTTGATCTGCTCTCAGATCTGGTGATAAACGGCCGCATTTTACCGGCTATTTTTCTTCAGAAAGTATGATCCCAGATCTGATAGCGACAACATGTCTTCCTGTCATTCACGGCATACATTCACAAGCTTGATGCTATCCGCCGGAGCGAATCCTTCGTTTATAGCGAGTCAGATACGCCACGAAAATGCTAAGATAGTCCATGAGGTATATTCAAAGTGGATTGCAGGTATGAACGTGCATCGGGTTGTGACGCTGAGTGACCGACTGTAAACGTTACTGCCCCCATTATGCCCTCAGGCTTAAACGACACTGGATAATGTCGTTTAAAATTAGTAGGATAGCCACTTCATATTTAATACCTTAAAAATTATGCGTCTGGTTTTATCGTCCTTTTTTGCACTTGGTCTGTTTAGCAGCCAGGCCTTTGCCGCGCCCGGGCAAACGCCGCAGCCTGACATTCGTGACAGCGGCTTCGTCTATTGCGTAAGCGGCCAGGTGGATACCTTCAACCCGCAAAAAGCGGGCAGCGGCCTGATTGTGGATACCCTTGCCGCGCAGCTTTATGATCGTCTGCTTGATGTAGACCCGTACACTTACCGTCTTGTGCCCGAGCTTGCGGAAAGCTGGGAAGTGCTGGATAACGGCGCAACCTACCGTTTTCACCTGCGCGATGATGTCGCGTTTCAGCGTACGCCGTGGTTTACCCCCTCGCGCAAGCTGAATGCGGATGACGTGGTCTTCACCTTCCAGCGTATCTTCAACCGCAATCACCCGTGGCATAACGTTAACGGCAGCAATTTCCCCTATTTCGACAGCCTGCAGTTTGCCGACACCGTGAAAAGCGTGCGCAAGCTGGACAACCGCACTGTTGAGTTCACGCTGACGCGCCCGGATGCCTCATTCCTGTGGCACCTGGCAACCCACTATGCGTCCGTCATGTCGGCCGAATACGCGGCGAAGCTGACGAAAAAAGATCGTCAGGAACTGCTCGATCGTCAGCCGGTCGGCACCGGTCCGTTCCAGCTGGCCGAATACCGCGCCGGGCAATATATTCGTCTGCAGCGCCACGAGCATTTCTGGCGGGGTACGCCGCTGATGCCGCAGGTGGTGGTCGATCTGGGTTCCGGCGGGACGGGACGTCTGTCAAAACTGCTCACCGGGGAATGTGATGTGCTTGCCTGGCCTGCCGCCAGCCAGCTCACGATTTTGCGCGACGATCCGCGCCTGCGTCTGACGCTACGCCCGGGGATGAACATCGCGTATCTGGCCTTTAACACCGATAAGCCGCCGTTGAATAACCCTGCCGTTCGTCACGCCCTTGCGCTGGCCATCAACAACCAGCGCCTGATGCAGTCGATTTATTACGGTACGGCGGAAACCGCCGCCTCAATTTTACCGCGCGCCTCGTGGGCCTACGACGGTGAGGCTAAAATTACGGAATACAATCCGGCAAAAGCACGTGAACAGCTGAAAGCGCTGGGCGCAGAAAACCTCACGCTGCAGCTTTGGGTGCCGACCAGCTCCCAGGCGTGGAACCCGAGCCCGCTCAAGACCGCCGAACTGCTGCAGGCGGATATGGCGCAGGTGGGCGTAAAAGTGATCATCGTACCGGTAGAGGGCCGTTTCCAGGAGGCGCGCCTGATGGACATGAATCATGATTTAACCCTCACCGGCTGGGCCACCGACAGCAACGACCCGGACAGCTTCTTCCGGCCGCTGCTGAGCTGTGCGGCGATAAACTCGCAGACCAACTACGCCCACTGGTGTAACCGGGAGTTTGACGCCGTGCTGCAAAAAGCGCTGGCTTCCCAACAGCTGGCCTCGCGCATCGACGCCTATGATGAAGCGCAGAAGATCTTAGCCCAGGAACTCCCGGTGCTGCCGCTGGCCTCTTCCCTGCGCCTTCAGGCGTATCGCTATGATATTAAAGGCCTGGTGCTGAGCCCGTTTGGCAACGCCTCGTTCGCCGGCGTGTCGCGTGAAAAAGAACAAGAGGTGAAAAAACCATGATTATTTTTACCTTGCGCCGGCTCCTGTTGCTGCTGGTGACGCTCTTTTTCCTGAACTTTGTCGGCTTTAGCCTGAGCTATTTCACGCCCCACGCCCCGCTCCAGGGATCGTCGCTGTGGGATGCCTGGCTCTTCTGGTTTAACGGGCTGCTGCACTGGGATTTCGGCGTGTCCAGCATTAACGGGCAGCTGATTTCCGAGCAGTTGAAAGAGGTTTTCCCGGCCACGATGGAGCTGTGCATTCTGGCCTTCGGTTTTGCCCTGATGGTCGGGATCCCCGTGGGCATGCTGGCCGGGATATATCGCAACAAATGGCAGGATAAGTTTATCAGCGCCCTCGCCCTGCTTGGCTTCTCCATCCCGGTCTTCTGGCTGGCGCTGCTGCTGACGCTTTTCTTCTCGCTGACAATGGGCTGGCTACCGGTTTCGGGACGTTTTGACCTGCTCTATACGGTTAAATCGGTGACGGGCTTTGCCATTATCGACGCGTGGCTGTCCGATTCCGTGTGGCGGCATGAGATGATCGTCAGCGCCCTGCGCCATATGGTGCTGCCGGTACTGACGCTGGCGGTTGCGCCAACAACCGAAGTGATCCGCCTGATGCGCCTGAGCACCATTGAGGTGTTTGACCAGAACTATGTCAAAGCCGCCGCCACGCGCGGACTGTCGCGCCTGACCATCCTGCGCCGCAACGTCCTGCACAACGCCCTGCCGCCGGTTATTCCGCGTCTGGGATTACAGTTCTCCACCATGCTCACGCTGGCCATGATCACCGAGATGGTCTTTAGCTGGCCTGGCCTTGGGCGGTGGCTGATTAACGCTATCCGCCAGCAGGACTACGCCGCGATTTCCGCAGGGGTGATGGTGATTGGTTCGCTGGTGATTATTGTTAACGTGTTGTCCGATATTCTGGGTGCCATGGCCAACCCATTGAAGCATAAGGAATGGTATGCCCTACGATAACGTATACAGTGAAAAGCGCACGCCCGGTGTGCTGCGTACCGTGTGGCGTAAATTCTATGGTGATACCACGGCAATGATCGGCCTTTATGGCTGCGCCGGTCTGGTGTTGCTCTGTGTCTTTGGCTCCTGGTTTGCGCCGTACGGCATTGACCAGCAGTTCCTTGGCTATCAGCTGCTGCCGCCGTCCTGGTCGCGCTACGGAGAGGTCTCTTTCTTCCTGGGAACGGACGACCTCGGACGTGACGTGTTAAGCCGCCTGCTGAGCGGTGCGGCCCCGACGGTGGGCGGCGCGTTTGTGGTGACGCTCGCGGCCACGATCTGCGGGCTGGCGCTGGGTATTTTTGCGGGATCCACGCATGGCCTGCGCTCGGCGGTGCTTAACCACATTCTGGATACGCTGCTGTCGATTCCGTCACTGCTGCTGGCGATCGTTGTGGTTGCCTTTGCCGGTCCGCACCTGTCGCATGCCATGTTCGCCGTCTGGCTGGCTATCCTGCCCCGCATCGTGCGCTCGGTTTACAGCATGGTGCATGACGAGCTGGAAAAAGAGTATGTCGTCGCTGCGCGTCTGGACGGCGCGACCACCTTCAATATTCTGTGGTTTGCCGTGTTGCCTAACATCGCGTCCGGGCTGGTCACCGAGATCACCCGCGCCCTGTCGATGGCGATTCTGGACATCGCGGCGCTCGGCTTCCTCGACCTCGGCGCGCAGCTGCCGTCGCCTGAATGGGGCGCGATGCTCGGTGACGCGCTGGAGTTAATTTACGTGGCGCCGTGGACGGTTATGCTGCCGGGTGCGGCCATCATGGTGAGCGTGCTGCTGATCAACCTGCTGGGCGACGGTATTCGCCGTGCAATTAACGCGGGGGTGCAATAATGCCGCTTCTTGATATTCGCAACCTCACCATTGAATTCAAAACCGGTGAAGGCTGGGTTAAAGCCGTCGATCGCATCAGCATCACCCTCGCGGAGGGTGAAATTCGCGGGCTGGTGGGGGAATCCGGATCAGGCAAAAGCCTGATCGCCAAAGCCATCTGCGGCGTGGCGAAAGATAACTGGCGCGTCACCGCAGACCGTATGCGGTTTGATGATATCGACCTGCTGCGCCTCTCTCCCCGCGAGCGGCGTAAGCTGGTCGGGCACAACGTCTCCATGATTTTCCAGGAGCCGCAGTCCTGTCTCGACCCGTCCGAGCGCGTGGGCAAACAGCTGATGCAAAACATCCCCGGCTGGACCTATAAAGGCCGCTGGTGGCAACGCGTGGGCTGGCGCAAGCGTCGCGCCATTGAGCTTTTACACCGCGTCGGGATCAAAGATCACAAAGATGCGATGCGCAGCTTCCCGTACGAGCTGACCGACGGTGAATGTCAGAAAGTGATGATTGCCATCGCGCTGGCCAATCAGCCGCGTTTGCTGATTGCGGATGAACCGACGAACGCGATGGAGCCCACCACGCAGGCGCAAATTTTCCGCCTGCTGTCGCGTCTTAACCAGAACAACAACACCACCATTTTGCTGATCAGCCATGACCTGCAAATGCTCAGCAAATGGGCGGATAAAATTGATGTGATGTACTGCGGACAAACGGTCGAAACCGCGCCGAGTGAAGACCTGATCACCGCGCCGCACCACCCGTATACGCAGGCGCTAATCCGCGCTATTCCCGATTTTGGCAGCGCCATGCCGCATAAGAGCCGCCTGAATACCCTGCCCGGGGCGATTCCGCTGCTGGAATCGTTGCCGATAGGCTGTCGTCTGGGGCCGCGTTGCCCGTATGCGCAGCGTAAATGTATCGAGACGCCACGCCTGACCGGGGCCAAAAATCATCTTTACGCCTGTCATTTCCCGCTGAACATGGAGAGAGAGTGAAATGGTCGAAACCTTGCTGGAAGTCCGCAACCTGAGTAAGACCTTTCGCTACCGCACGGGGCTGTTTCATCGTCAAACTGTCGACGCGGTAAAACCGCTCAGCTTTACCCTGCGTGAAAAACAGACCCTGGCAATCATCGGCGAGAACGGTTCCGGGAAATCCACCCTGGCGAAAATGCTCGCCGGCATGGTTGAACCTACGGCTGGCGAAGTATTGATTGACGATCACCCTCTCACGTTCGGGGATTACTCTTTCCGCAGCCAGCGCATCCGCATGATCTTCCAGGATCCGTCGACCTCGCTCAACCCGCGCCAGCGCATTTCGCAGATCCTCGATTTTCCGCTGCGTCTGAACACCGACCTGGAGCCCGAGGCGCGCCGCAAGCGTATCTTCGAAACACTGCGCATGGTTGGGCTATTACCGGACCACGAAAGCTACTACCCGCACATGCTGGCTCCCGGCCAGAAACAGCGTCTGGGTCTGGCGCGTGCGTTGATTTTGCGCCCGAAAGTGATCATTGCTGACGAAGCGCTTGCCTCGCTGGATATGTCGATGCGTTCGCAGCTGATTAACCTGATGCTGGAACTGCAGGAAAAACAGGGCATCTCGTATATCTACGTCACCCAGCATCTGGGGATGATGAAGCACATCAGCGATCAGGTGATGGTTATGCACCAGGGTGAAGTGGTCGAACGCGGCAGCACGGCGGATGTGATGGCCTCCCCGCTTCACGAGCTGACAAAACGGCTGATAGCCGGGCATTTCGGTGAAGCATTGACGGCCGATGCGTGGCGCAAAGATCGGTAAACAAACGTTGCACCGCTTAATAAGGATTAAATAGCCTTAACACGCTGTTTAATCCTTAACTTTTTCATCTCCATAGCTGCTCCATATTCTCAGCAAAATACATCAACAGTTCTTCTCCAGAATATCCGGACATTACGGAGGAGAAGAAATGAACAACGCCACTTACGTTCTCAAATATACCGAGTACCTCATCAGAAAATGTCGTTCATTTTTAATGACGGACCTGTACTTTCATACTGTGAGGCTCAAGAAAACATCGGGGAAGCACCCTGACATTAAATCCCCCACGACGTTGAGTGAAAAAATATGTCATCGTCTGGTTTATGACCACAATAACGTCTATACCCTGCTTGCCGATAAACTCGCCGTTCGGGAATACGTAATCTCCAGAACAACGCGTGCGAAAACGGTGCCATTACTTGGCGTGTACAGCAAGGTGTCCCAGATTGATTTTTCGACGCTCCCTGAAAAATTTGTCCTTAAGTGCAACCATGACAGTGGCAGCACAATAATATGTACGAACAAAGCGCAATTTAACGCCAGGGAGGCGTGTAAAAAACTCAGTCTCGCGTTAAAGAAAAATATGTACTACACCACGCGCGAATGGCAGTACAAAAACATTACGCCAAAAATACTTTGCGAACCGTATGTCGATCTCTTCGATGATGCAGACAGGAACACAGCGCCCGAAATGCTAAGGATCCATTGCTTTCATGGCGTTGCCCACTATGTTGAAGCGGATTTTACGGATGACAGCGGCAAAGGTTTCATCAACGTTTACGACAGGTACTGGAACTTACAACCCTTTCAGATGGAATATCCGAATACACCGTTGGCGCCAGGCGAACCGGCCTTGTTCCGACAAGCGTTGCTGGCATCCCAGGAGCTGGCGGATGGCATTGACTACTGCCGCGTTGACCTCATGCTAAAAAAAGATGAAATCTATTTCAGTGAAATAACCTTAAGCCCGAGACGCGGTAAACTGTCGATTACCCCGCAGGAATGGGATGCTAAGCTAGGAAAAATATGGCATTTACCGCCGGCAGACACATTTGACCTGCCGCTGACGCTCACGAGTCGGGCCAGGTGAGTTTAAATATCGAATGGTTTTGCGTTGATAAGGTATAGGTAACATCGCCACCATGCGCCAGCATGATGGCTTTTACCACCGACAAGCCCAAACCACAGCCTTCAGGGTTCAACTGTCTGGCGCCGTTATCGCGCTGAAAGGGCTGAAACAGGAAGTCATGAAACTCCCTGGGAATACCCGGTCCCCCATCCTGAATCAGGATAAAATTGCCTTTATCCGAAACACCATTTTTAACCGTGAGCTTGCGCGAAGTTGAATAGTGTAAGGCATTGTCAAATAAAACGGTCAGACACTGATTGATGCGTAAGGGATCGAATACGCACTGCTGCTCCCTCAGTTCAGTATGGACGGTAAATGCCTTACGGTTGAACTCGGGCATGAAGGTATCGAGCGCGTCCTGTATTGTCCCTTTCAGATCCGTTCTGGCCTGGTATAACGTGTATCCTGCCCCGCCATCCGAACTGATAACCCGGAGATCTTCAATCAGACGGGTTAATCCTTCCGTCTGTTTAAGGAGGTTAGTAAACAGCACCGGATCCGGGGTAAACACCCCGTCAACCAGCCCCTGAAGCCTTCCGCGTAAAATGGTGACCGGGGTTCTCAGTTCATGCGCAATCGCAGCATTCCAGGATTTCCGCTGGATATCCAGCGTTTGCAGCTTTTCTGCCATTTCATTGAAATCCGTAACCAGGTGATTGATCTCTCCCAGCCGGGAACTGGCACAGAATGCCCTGGCGTCCAGATCGCCCTGAGAAATTTTTTTCAGGCTGGACGCGACCGCGTTTAGCGGGGTGAGTATTCGCGATGAAAGTTTGACCGTAAAGAATACGGCAATGATCAGGCTGATCGTTGTCGCGGTCCCAATCCATACCCAGTCCCACATCGTCATCTGCTCGTCATCGCCCGCAGCAGGGCCGCCGGGAAGATGATCCAGAATAAAGGAGTAAAAAAACCAGGAGCCCAGTATGGCGATGGCAATTATCGTAAACGTCAGCAACAGCATATACGTTAAGATCTGACGACTCAGGACAGACTCTTTATTCATTTCTTTTCCCCAAGCCGGTAACCCATGCCCCTGATGCTCTCGGGAACGCCATAAAGACCGGCCAGCTCCAGTTTTTTTCGCAGCTTGCTCATATGGCTGTCGACGGTTCTGTCGAGCGTATCGCCTTCCGGCAAACACGCGTTGAGCAACTCTTCACGGGAACAGACCTTGCGCGGATACCGCACCAGGTAAGAAAGCAACTTAAATTCGGTCGTCGTTAAGAGCGGGGAGATAACCTCGGGCCCCGCAGTAACCTCCACGTAGAAATCATCCGGATAGACCGTAATGAATGGCGTTCTGAGCGGCAGGGCGCCCGCCTGCTAAAGCGCAGGCTTTGTTCTACGCAGCACCGCCTCAACCCGCGCGACAACTTCCGAAGGGTTGAAGGGTTTGATGACGTAATCATCCGCGCCGAGCCTCAGACCCATAAGTTTATCGACGTCCTGATCGAGAGCGGAAACCATAATGACGGGGACGGCGCTTTCATGGCGAAGCGTGGTAAGCACGCTCCAGCCGTCACACACGGGCAGGTGAATGTCCAGCAAGATGAGATCCGGTTTATGGAGGCGATTGAGCGTTATCGCCTGCTCGCCCTGCCTGGCCCTGAGCGTTTTCATTCCCGAACGCTCTAAGTAGCTCATCAGTATATCGGCGATTTCGTCTTCATCTTCAACAACAAGGATCAGCGTATTTTTGTTCATATTATCTCCGCGGGTGAAATCCCTTTAAGCACGCTATCAGATATTTTGAGCACAATAAGACACAGCCTCCGGGAAAAAGTGCCGTAGTCACGAAAATTTCCCGGTTGATTTAAATGCCCGGTTATTTCTCCACACAGCCTACACATTCAGTCAATAAAGACTCGACAATGTCCGTTCAAAATCGCTAATGAGGCATAACGCGTTGTGCATTGCGGGCTGCAAATTACCACTGTTTCTTAAAGATTTTATGAAGTTGGCTGAAATAATGAACATGGAACTTTCTAAATATTTTTCTCCTAAAAAACTGGGTATATATTTCCTGTTTCTGCTGCTGTCGTGGGGATTACTTTATACCTGGCTGATGCTGGTACACAGAGTGGATGAGAAAGTCGCCTCGACGCTGCTCTCTTCACCTCTTATCTATGGCTGCATCGCATTGTCAGTGGTTTCTCTGGTCATACAAAATAAAGCCGGCGCGTTCATTGAGCTTCTTATCATCGCCTTCTGGCTGATGGTGATTTTTGTTTATCTCATTATTACGTTCACCGTGCTGTTAAACGCGATGCCCGATATTGAGGATCTGATCTTTTACTATGAATGTTATTTGATCATTTTTTTTGGTGGAGCACCGCTGTACCTCATTAAGAGAATGATCTGAGCCCTTGCTCCACACATCCTCCATAAACCGCCCACTTCCGCTAAACAGGTGCGCGGTAGAGTCTCTGCCTCACTCTTTTACACAAAAATAACCCAATGCCTCATTTTTTTATTGACCGCCCTATTTTCGCCTGGGTCGTGGCGCTGTTTATCGTCCTGACGGGTCTCCTGTCTATTCCTCGTTTGCCGGTTGCGCAGTATCCGGCGGTGGCACCGCCGGGCATCATTATTTCCGTCAGTTACCCGGGGGCCAGCCCCGATATCATGAATACGTCGGTAGTATCGTTAATCGAGCGCGAAATCTCTGGCGTAGACAATTTGCTCTACTTCGAATCATCCAGCGACACAACCGGTTCGGCGTCTATTACCGTCACGTTTAAACCCGGCACGGACATCAAGCTGGCGCAAATGGATCTGCAGAACCAGATTAAGATCGTCGAGCCTCGTCTTCCTCTGGCGGTAAGACAAAACGGCATTAACGTCGAGGCCGCTAATTCTGGATTTTTAATGATGGTGGGGTTGAAGTCCACCAGCGGTCAATTCGAGGAAGCCGACTTAAGCGACTATTTTGCCCGAAACGTCAGTGACGAGCTTCGTCGCGTGCCCGGCGTAGGGAAAGTTCAGCTGTTTGGCGGCGAAAAAGCGCTGCGTATCTGGCTGGATCCGATGAAGCTCCACAGCTACGGCCTCTCGGTGAGCGATGTTCTCACCGCTGTTGGCCAGCAAAATGCCCTGGTTTCGCCCGGCAAAACGGGAGATGAACCGGCATCTGCGGGACAAGGCGTAACGTATCCCATCACCGTGAAGGGGCAACTCACTTCGGTAGAGGCGTTCAGAAACATTACCCTGAAATCAGATGCATCGGGCGCGAGGCTGAAACTGTCCGACATCGCGCGCGTTGAGTCCGGCCTGCAAAGTTACGCTTTCGGTATCCGCGAAAATGGCGTGCCCGCAACGGCGGCGGCAATCCAGCTGTCGCCGGGTGCCAACGCAATGAGTACAGCTTCAGGCGTACGCGCGCGCATCGACGAGCTTTCCCTGGTGTTACCGGAAGGAATGGCGTTTACGGTTCCCTTCGATACCGCGCCGTTTGTGAAACTGTCTATCATGAAGGTGGTTCAGACCTTTGTAGAAGCGATGGTGCTGGTCTTCCTGGTGATGCTTCTGTTTCTGCACAAGATACGCTGTACGCTTATCCCGGCGATTGTTGCTCCCGTCGCACTTCTTGGCACCTTCACGGTGATGTTATTGAGCGGATACTCCATCAATATTCTGACGATGTTCGGCATGGTGCTGGCAATAGGGATTATCGTTGATGATGCCATTGTGGTTGTGGAGAACGTCGAACGACTGATGGCGGAAAAAAGCCTCTCCCCACGGGACGCTACCCGGCAGGCCATGCAGGAGATCGCCCCGGCGATTATCGGGATCACGCTGGTGCTCACTGCCGTCTTTATCCCCATGGGGTTTGCTGAGGGTTCGGTCGGGATTATCTATCGACAATTTTGTATTTCTATGGCGGTCTCCATACTGCTGTCCGCGTTTCTGGCCCTGACGCTAACGCCTGCCCTGTGCGCAACGTTACTCAAGCCGCACAAGGCAGGAAAGAGCGGAAGTGGAAGGTTCGCGGCCAAGTTTAACGCGCGCTTCCGTTTGCTCACCGTCTGTTACGAAGCCGGGCTGGGTGCCGTTCTGAAGCGAACCGGGCGTATGCTGCTCCTGTACGTTGCGCTCTGCACGGCGCTGTTTGTTGGATTGTCTTCGTTACCGACGTCCTTTCTGCCGGATGAAGATCAGGGCTACTTTATGTCCTCTATCCAGCTGCCTTCTGATGCCACGATGCAGCGCACCCTCGACGTGGTCAAAAAATTTGAAGCGGAAATTGCGGCCCGGCAGGACATTGAAAGCAACATTATGATCCTGGGGTTTGGCTTTTCAGGTTCAGGACCGAATTCGGCTATGGCCTTCACCACGCTGAAGGACTGGAAAAATCGGCAGGGCTCGACGGCTCAGGATGAAGCCGACCACATACAGGCCAGCATGACGAACGTCTCTGATGCCGTCACGATGAGCCTGCTCCCGCCGGCCATTTCGGATATGGGCACCTCCTCGGGCTTCACCTGGTACGTTCAGGACAGAGCGGGAGCGGGCTATGACGCTCTAAAGAGGGCCGCCGACGCGCTGGTTCAGCAGGCTAATCAACGCCCTGAACTCAGCGATGTCTATATAGACGGTCTGCCGGAAGGATCCAGCCTTGCGCTCCAGGTTGACCGGGAAAAGGCGGAAGCGATGGGCGTCTCATTCGATGAAATCAACCAGACGCTCTCCGTCACCCTGGGCTCAAATTACGTCAACGACTATACGAACAACGGCCGCGTTCAACAGGTGATTATTCAGGCCGATGCCCCCTATCGAATGCAGCCCGAGCAGATACTGAAACTATCAGTGAAAAACCGGATGGGTGAGATGGTGCCGGTATCAACGTTTGCGACGATATCCTGGAACGTTGCGCCGCAGCAGTTGACGCGCTACCAGGGTTATTCTGCTATACGGATTACCGGAAGTGCGGCGTCAGGCGTATCCAGCGGCACCGCAATGAAGGCCATGGAGGGCTTGTCCAGGACTCTACCTCAGGGCATGGCGGGCGAGTGGGCCGGGAGTTCGCTACAGGAGATAAAATCGGAATCGCAGCTTCCGGGCCTGATCGCCCTGTCGATACTGGTCGTGTTTATGGTGCTCGCCGCCCTGTATGAGAGCTGGTCTATTCCTTTTGCGGTCATGCTGGTCGTTCCTCTGGGCCTTATCGGCGCGGTGATAGCGGTGTTTATTGCCGGCATGACCAATGACGTGTTCTTTAAGGTCGGTCTGATTACGCTCATCGGCCTGTCGGCCAAGAACGCCATTCTGATTGTGGAGTTTGCCATGCAGCTGCATCGCGAAGGACAACCCCTGCTGGCGGCGACCATTCATGCAGCCAGTCAGCGCCTGCGCCCCATTCTGATGACATCGTTAGCCTTTACCTTAGGAGTTGTTCCTCTGATGCTGGCCACCGGTGCAAGCGACAGTACGCAGCATGCCATCGGTACCGGCGTATTTGGCGGCATGATTAGCGGTACGCTTCTCGCGATCTTCTTCGTACCGGTTTTCTTTATCGTTATTGCGCGCTTCATCGGCAACATCAGGAAAGCATGAACACCCTTGCGGGATCGCGCCTCCTCGCTGGTTGGATGAGGCGAAGCTGTTGCCGGGTGATATACTGGACGAATGCTGAAATTTCGCGCCCCCGCGAGTCCGCGGCGCATTCTTCGGGGCATGCGACTTCGGAGAAGTGCGAGAAATATCGTGACACAAAGGGCCGTGAGTGGGCTATAATTTCGAGCTAATTTCGAATGATTTTGAAATACTGCCTGTAACGCTATGAATTACAAGGCAAAATAAGCAATGAATATAAGGATTAAAGCTATGGGTTTTCTTTCCGGTAAGCGCATTCTGGTGACTGGCGTTGCCAGCAAACTGTCCATCGCATACGGCATCGCACAGGCAATGCATCGCGAAGGCGCTGAGCTGGCGTTCACCTACCAGAACGACAAGCTGAAAGGCCGTGTTGAAGAGTTTGCCGCGCAGCTGGGTTCCAGCATTGTTCTGGAATGTGACGTTGCACAAGACGAAAGCATCGACGGCATGTTTGCTGAACTGGCAAAAGCATGGCCGAAATTCGACGGTTTCGTTCACTCCATCGGCTTCGCGCCTGGCGACCAGCTGGACGGCGACTACGTGAACGCGGTAACCCGTGATGGCTTCAAAATCGCGCACGACATCAGCTCCTACAGCTTCGTTGCGATGGCTAAGTCCTGCCGCGCGATGCTGAACCCGGGCGCAGCCCTGCTGACCCTGTCCTACCTGGGCGCAGAACGTGCGATCCCTAACTACAACGTAATGGGTCTGGCTAAGGCGTCTCTGGAAGCCAACGTACGCTATATGGCGAACGCAATGGGTCCTGAAGGCGTGCGCGTTAACGCCATCTCTGCGGGTCCAATTCGCACCCTGGCCGCTTCCGGTATTAAAGATTTCCGTAAAATGCTGGCACACTGCGAAGCGGTTACCCCGATTCGTCGTACTGTTACCATTGAAGATGTGGGTAACTCTGCAGCATTCCTGTGCTCTGACCTTTCCGCGGGTATCTCCGGCGAAGTGGTTCACGTTGACGGCGGCTTCAACATCGCTGCAATGAACGAGCTGGAAATTAAATAAGCTGTGACTCTCTTCCCGCCCGGGAAGAGAGTATTTCCCCCCCCCCGCGTCACCCCTTCGTTATTCCGTTCTGCTATTTGTTATCACCTAACAATATTTTTCCCTTTATCTGCCTTACGCCAGGATATTGATCGCCATTTTGAGATCAAGGAACGCACATGGAACAACGCCGTTTTTCCGGCAAAGGCCACTGGTATCATGAAACCCAGTCAAACCACGCGCAGACGGATGTTCTGCCCCTGGTGCCCGAAGCCGCTAACGTCGACGATCGTTTTTTGCTCGATTTAGCCCTGCCTGATGAGATTGTCGCCGCCTGTTCTGGCTGGCTTACCCCTGCCAGAGCCTTATGCCACCAGCTGTTTCCGCTCTCAATTCCCGTGAACCGCCTGCATACGCTCAGCGCTTACGATCGGCTCAGTACCGCGCTGACGGTCGCACAGGCCTGCGGCGTTCAGCGGCTCTGTAACCACTACGCCGCCCTCCTCGCCCCGCTTCCCGGCCCGGACTCCTCGCGCGAAAGCAACCGCCGCCTGGCACAGATCACCCAGTATGCCCGCCAGCTCGCCAGCTCGCCTGATGTCATTGATGATAAAGCACGGAACCAGCTTGAGGAGGTAGGCCTGTCCACGTACGACATCGTGGTGATTAACCAGATTATCGGCTTTATCGGTTTCCAGGCGCGCGTGGTCGCGATTTTTCAGGCCCTGTTGGGACACCCTGTTCGCTGGTTGCCGGGGCATCATATTCAGCCGCACACGCTTCCCGCGAGCCACGATGCGTGGATGCCGCTTTTACCCGTCGTCGAGCTGCGCTACGCGAATGCGCATCAGCTGGAGTCCCTGTCCCGCTGGCAGGCCGAACCCGCGCTCGAGGCGTTGACGCCGGTGCTTTGTCATGAGCCGACGCTGCTCGACCTGACCGGAGAACTCCTGTTAAACAGCCGCGCGGAGATCCCGCAGACGTCACCCGCACTTTCGGCAGCGGTCGAACTGCTGACCCGCTCGCCGGACCGCTTCAGCGCCGCGCAGTTTACCCCGCTCACGGATCAAGGACTCCAGGGCGAATATGCCATCACGCTGCTTACCCAAAGTGCGTTTGATGGCTGGCTTAATCGTCTGAAAGTGGCGTTTGGTAAAGAGGAATAACCACACTCATTACCCAAAGACCGCTTGCTGAGACAGTGAGAATCGCGTAAAACTGTCAGCCGCTCAATGGCTACGAAAATAGAACATTATGTTTCAGGACAACCCGCTGCTAGCGCAGCTTAAACAGCAACTGCATTCCCAGACGCCGCGTGCAGAAGGGGTCGTAAAAGCCACGGAAAAGGGCTTTGGCTTCCTTGAAGTTGACGCGCAGAAAAGCTACTTCATTCCGCCACCGCAGATGAAGAAAGTGATGCATGGCGACCGCGTCATGGCCGTCATTCATACCGAAAAGGAACGTGAGTCCGCCGAGCCGGAAGAACTGATCGAACCGTTCCTGACCCGCTTTGTGGGTAAGGTGCAGCGAAAAGACGATCGTCTTTCTATCGTGCCGGATCACCCTCTGCTGAAAGATGCCATTCCCTGCCGCGCCGCCCGTGGCGTTGAGCATGATTTTAAAGAAGGCGACTGGGCCGTAGCAGAAATGCGCCGTCATCCTCTGAAAGGCGATCGCGGTTTTTATGCGGAACTGACCCAGTTCATTACCTTTGGCGCCGATCATTTCGTGCCATGGTGGGTTACGCTGGCACGCCACAATCTTGAAAAAGAAGCGCCGAACGGCGTGGCAACCGAGATGCAGGACGAAGGTCTGACGCGTCGCGATCTCACCGCGCTGGAGTTTGTCACCATCGACAGCGCCAGCACCGAAGATATGGACGATGCGCTGTACGCTGAAGAGAGTGCCGACGGCAAACTGCACCTGACCGTTGCCATTGCCGATCCCACCGCCTGGATTGTTGAAGGCAGCAAGCTTGACGAAACGGCGAAAATCCGTGCGTTCACGAACTACCTGCCGGGCTTCAACATCCCAATGCTGCCGCGTGAACTGTCAGACGATCTCTGCTCGCTGCGTCCGAATGAAGTGCGTCCGGTCCTTGCCTGCCGCATGACCATTGCCGCGGATGGCGCGATTGAAGACGATATCGAGTTCTTTGCTGCCACCATCGAGTCGAAAGCCAAGCTGGCCTACGATAACGTCTCCGACTGGCTGGAAAATACCGGTAGCTGGAAACCAGAATCAGACGCCATTGCCGCGCAGATCCGTCTGCTGCATCGCATCTGCCTGAACCGCGGCGAGTGGCGTCAAACCCATGCGCTGGTGTTCAAAGATCGCCCGGATTATCGCTTTGTTCTGGGTGAGAAAGGCGAAGTGCTGGATATCGTGGCCGAGCCGCGACGCATTGCGAACCGCATCGTTGAAGAAGCGATGATTTCCGCCAACATCTGTGCCGCACGCGTGCTGCGCGACAAGCTGGGCTTTGGCATTTACAACGTCCATACCGGCTTCGACCCGGCGAATACCGAAGCGCTGGCAGCCCTGCTGAAGAATCACGACGTGCACGTCGATCCGGAAGAAGTGCTGACCCTGCCGGGCTTCTGCAAGCTTCGCCGCGAACTGGACGCGCAGCCATCGGGCTTCCTGGACAGCCGCATTCGTCGCTTCCAGTCCTTCGCTGAAATCAGCACCGAGCCTGGCCCGCACTTTGGTCTCGGCCTCGAAGCCTATGCGACCTGGACGTCACCGATCCGTAAGTATGGCGATATGGTTAACCACCGTCTGCTGAAAGCGATTATCAAAGGCGAAACCGTTGCCCGCCCTCAGGAGGAGACCACGCTGCAGATGGCCGATCGTCGCCGTCTGAACCGCATGGCAGAACGTGACGTTGGCGACTGGCTTTACGCGCGCTTCCTGCAGGATAAAGCCGGTACGGATACCCGTTTCGCCGCCGAGATCATTGATATTAGCCGCGGAGGAATGCGCGTCCGTCTGGTCGATAACGGTGCTGTCGCGTTTATTCCGGCGCCATTCCTGCATGCTGTTCGCGATGAAATGGTCTGTAGTCAGGAAAACGGTACGGTGCAAATTAAAGGTGAAACAGTTTACAAAGTCACCGACGTGATTGACGTCACTATCGCTGAAGTCCGTATGGAAACCCGCAGTATTATCGCGCGTCCTGTCGCCTGATAACCTGTTCAATTGTCGGTCATTTCCTTTCCGGAAAGGCCGACAATTTTTCTTTTTATCCCCGCCACAAAATCATTATTTTTTCTTACTATTTTCAGTCTCCCCTCGCCCAAATTCGCCATAATTATCTACAGTAAAAGAGTGTTGTTATATTCGGTTACGTGAATTTTTATACGCTCAGTATCCTTTTAAATCTGACTCGTTTTATTATAAGAATTCAGGGAAAAACAATAAGTTCACTTCGGTTTTGCCGCTGCTTCTCAACGGAAAAGTCGACTGCAAATGAATAATTGGTGCGCTACTGAACAGCTGCGGGAGAAAACATGATGGACGATCTGGAGCAGAATTTGCTGTTTCGCTACATGGGAACCCACAGCCCATGGTGGCGCTTGTCAGCTGACAGCAACGCTCTGCACCTTGCCGCCAGTGAAAATGCCGATGTCACTCAGGTGATTGCGCTGGACGACGATCAGGCCGATCTCATCCGTCATTTAACCGTTATTACCTCCAGCATTTCCATGACGCTCTCGTTATTCGGGGAAGATGTCCCAGTTCACCTTGTGGGCCGTAAAATTACCCGTAACGAGTGGGCCGGTACGGCTTCCGCCTGGAACGATACGCCCTCCGTGGCGCGCGACCTGGCTCAGGGACTCTCTTTTGCGGAACAGGTGGTGTCAGAGGCTAACTCCGTGATTGTTATTCTCGATCAGAACGGCAATATTCAGCGTTTTAACCGGCTGAGCGAAGAGTATACCGGCCTCAAAGAGCAAGAAGTGATTGGCCAGAACGTGTTTAAGCTCTTTATGAGCCGCAGCGAAGCGGCTGCCTCAAAGCGCAATATTACCGGTTTCTTCCGCAACGGCAGCTCCTACGAAGTCGAACGCTGGATCAAAACGCGTAAAGGGCAACGACTGTTTCTGTTCAGAAACAAATTCGTTCACAGCGGCAGCGGTAAAAATGAAATTTTCCTTATCTGTTCCGGTACCGATATTACCGAGGAACGCCGCGCTCAGGAGCGGCTGCGCGTGCTGGCCAATACCGATACCATCACCGGCTTACCAAACCGCAATGCGATCCACGACCTGATCTCTGACGCCATCAGTCACCGCGGCGACACGCAGGTTGGCGTGGTGTATCTCGACCTGGATAACTTTAAAAAGGTCAACGACGCTTACGGGCATATGTTTGGCGATCAGCTGTTACAGGCTGTCGCGCTCGCCATTTTGAGCTGTCTGAATGAGGGACAGGTGCTGGCACGACTTGGCGGAGATGAGTTTATCGTCATGGCCACCCATACTTCTCAGGGTTCTCTGGAAGCGATGGCGTCGCGCATTTTAACCCGCCTGCGCCAGCCGTTCCGAATCGGCCTGATCGAAATTTACACCGGCTGTTCCCTGGGCATCGCCCTCGCCCCGCAGCACGGTAACGACCGGGAAAGCGTCATTCGTAACGCCGATACCGCCATGTACACCGCTAAAGAGAACGGCCGGGGCAAGTTCTGCGTCTTCTCGCCCGAGATGAACCAGCGCGTGTTTGAGTATCTCTGGCTGGATACCAACCTGCGTAAGGCGCTGGATAACGACCAGCTCCTGATCCACTACCAGCCTAAAATCACCTGGCGCGGCGAGGTCAGAAGTCTTGAAGCGCTGGTCCGCTGGCAATCGCCCGAACGCGGGTTGATCCCACCGCTGGAGTTTATCTCTTATGCCGAGGAGTCAGGGTTGATTGTGCCGCTGGGCCGCTGGGTGATGCTGGATGTGGTTCGCCAGGTGGCGAAATGGCGCGATAAGGGAATTAACCTGCGTGTGGCCGTGAACGTCTCTGCGCGTCAGCTGGCCGACCAGACTATCTTTAGCGACTTAAAGCAGGCGCTGAAGGATCTGAACTTTGAATACTGCCCGGTCGACGTCGAATTAACCGAAAGCTGTCTCATCGAGAACGAAGAGCTGGCGCTCTCCGTGATCCAGCAGTTCAGCAGGCTGGGGGCGCAAATTCATCTCGACGATTTTGGTACCGGCTACTCCTCCCTTTCTCAGCTGGCCCGCTTCCCTATTGACGCCATAAAACTCGATCAATCGTTCGTCAGGGATATTCATAAGCAGTCCATCTCCCAGTCTCTGGTGCGCGCCATCGTCGCGGTGGCGCAGGCGTTAAACCTGCAGGTGATTGCCGAAGGGGTCGAAAATGCAAAAGAAGACGCCTTTCTGACCAAGAACGGCGTCAACGAACGGCAGGGTTTTCTGTTTGCTAAGCCGATGCCCGCTGCCGCATTCGAGCGATGGCTAAAACGATATCAGGCGCGAAAACAGCATTAACTGGCTTTACGCAACCCCGCCGCGTGATGGCGGTTTTGCAGCATCACCAGACGTTCCATGTAGGCGATATCTTTCGGTTCCAGGCAGAAAGCCGCGTCCACCCAGTCTTCCGTGATGTCCATCAATTCACTGCGCGGCAATTGCAGAACGCGCGTACGGGCGCGCAGCATCGCTCTTACGCCATTCAGTTTTGGCCGTAGCGTGTCGATGAAGGTTCGTGTGGAGACATAGCTTTGTCCGGGTTCAAACAGGAGATCCACCAGGCCATGCTGTTCGTACCATTCCGCCGTATGGGATTCCCGCTTGTAGATGAGTTCCTCCGCCAGCTTCATTCCTGAACGGCGAGCTACCAGGGAATATCCCCCCATGCCCGGGAACAGGTTAAAAGCAATCTCGGGAAAACCTAAACGTGCATCGCGCTGCGCCAGAACGAAATGGTGCGCAAGAGCGGCCTCAAATCCGCCCCCTAACGCGCTGCCTTCGACCATGGCCAGCGAGATGGCCCCCGTATCAAACCCCCGGGAGGCCGCATGCACGCAATCGACACAGGCGCGCGCATAGGCCCGTAACGCTTCACGTCGACCGTGCTGAATGCACTCGACGAAAAACTGCAGGTCACCGCCCACATTGTACATCTCAGGCACCAGCGATCCGGTCACCCAAAAATCGACCGCAAAACCAGACTGGCGGACGAGCCATGAAAGGTTCATGATCTCCTCTATTAACGCATGGTTGAAGCAAGGACGTGGCTGAGCCCGCAACATCATCCAGACTGTATGTCGCTCTGCCTCATAATAGCCTGACAGCTGGGTGAACCGTTCAGTGTCGGTAAACAGTGTGCAGGTAGGCTGATTGATAACTGTCATAGTCTAATTCCTCTTATAAAAAAGCGCGTTGCGCGCAGTTTTAGACTAATCCACTCAATAAGCCCGCTGCATGAGGGGGAATAATTTTATCACTTCCGTTTATGTAATTTGGTTATTGCATTTTTTCCCTTCTCTTTTGAAGCCAATTTCTGCATCATTGAAAATATTAACTTTTCGCGCCTGGGGTGAGATTATGTCAACTATTGACGCACAAGCTGTAGCACAACGAATTGATACCGTGCTGGATATCCTGGTGGCGGGCGATTATCACTCTGCTATCCGTAATCTTGAGATCCTGAAGTCTGAACTTCTTGCTCAGAATGGCGCTGACGATGCACCCGAAAACAGACAGCCAAAAGCGCCGTGGGAAGTTTAACCCCCACCGTTTCCGACCTCGTTTCGCTTTATTAAATGGATGCTATGAATTCCCGACAACAACTCATTTTGCAGATGGTCATCGATCAGGGACGCGTAAGCGTAGTCGATCTCGCTAAAACCACTGGCGTTTCTGAAGTCACCATCCGTCAGGATCTTAATCTGCTGGAAAAACAGAGCTACCTGCGTCGCGCGCACGGCTATGCGGTCCCGCTGGACAGTGATGACGTTGAGACGCGCATGATGAACAACTACGCGCTCAAACGTGAACTGGCGGAATTTGCTGCGTCCCTGGTGAACAACGGCGAGACCGTCTTTATTGAAAACGGCAGCAGTAATGCCCTTCTGGCGCGAACGCTTGCCGATCAAAAAGACGTTACCATTATCACCGTCAGCAGCTATATCGCGCATTTACTTAAAGAGACGCGCTGCGAGGTGATTCTGCTGGGCGGCATCTATCAGAAAAAAAGTGAAAGCATGGTTGGCCCGCTGACCCGTCAGTACGTCCAGCAGGTTCATTTCAGTAAGGCCTTTATCGGGATTGACGGCTGGCAGCCGGAGACAGGCTTTACCGGCCGGGATATGATGCGCTCTGACGTGGTGAATGCCGTACTGGAAAAAGAGTGCGAAGCCATTGTGCTCACCGACAGCTCTAAATTTGGTGCCGTTCACCCTTACACGATGGGTCCCGCTTCACGCTTTAGCCGCGTGATTACCGATGACCGTTTGAGCGAAGCGCATCGCAATAAACTCGAAGAGAGCGGTTTGATCGTCAATATTATTAAAGCCAGCGCCTGATTTCCCTCCGCGCCCGTATTTCGGGCGCACATGTCTTTCTCTGAGATGATTCTTAACCCTGCTTTAAGAGTTTTTACCTGTTTAACCTGCCCTAAAGTCGTAAAATTACTATTAGCGATATAACAGGAAGTGACTATCACCTGCGTGATGAAGTAACGCCTGCGCGACCAGCTTTCACGGGGAAAAGAATTAAGTATTCGATTAGTCTATACTTAACGTGTACATCTTTCCGTGAATCGATAATTCAGGAGAAAGTATTATGACCTTAACCAGCAAAAAATTAGCCGCCGCTGTTCTGGCAATCACTGTCGCTATGTCCCTGAGCGCATGCTCTAACTGGTCTAAACGTGACCGTAACACCGCGATTGGTGCCGGTGCCGGTGCTCTCGGTGGTGCAGTATTAACGGATGGTAGTACGCTGGGTACATTAGGTGGCGCTGCTGTCGGTGGTATTATCGGTCACCAGGTTGGCAAATAACTATTATCTAAGCCTTCCTCGATATTGCGATATTTAAACGCATTTCAGGTCTGACATACGCACGTATATAACACGAGCCACGGCATTTGCCGTGGCTCATTTATTTTAGCCGCCTGCCAGTTTGACTTTCATGCCTTTGGCTTCGAGCAGTGATTTAATTAAATCACGTTTATCACCCTGGATTTCGATAATGCCGTCCTTCACGGCCCCGCCGCATCCACATTTCTTTTTCAGCTCGGCAGCCAGCTTTGTCAGTTCAGCATCATCCAGATCAATACCGGAAATAAGGCAGACCCCTTTCCCCTTACGTCCGCTGGTCTGACGCTGAATGCGCACGATACCGTCCCCCTTAGGACGTTCCACTTTCGTTTTCGGTTCGTCGATACGCCCGCTCTCGGTTGAGTAGACCAGACGGCTGTTGGAATCGGTCATTACGCCCCCTTTTTCAGCGATGCGTTGATAGCCTTAAGCGTCTCTGCCGGGTTTGCAGACTGCGTCACCGGACGTCCAATGACCATATAGTCAACGCCCCCCGCCAGCGCCTGCTCAGGCGTCATGATGCGGCGCTGATCGCCCACGTCGCTGCCCGCAGGACGGATACCCGGCGTAACGAGTTTAAAATCCTGGCCCAGCGCTGATTTGAAACGTACCGCTTCCTGCGCGGAGCAGACTACGCCATCCAGGCCGCACTGCTGCGTCAGACGCGCGAGACGTTCGGCATGTTCCGCAGGTGACAACGTCACGCCAAGGTCGCGTAAATCATTTTCGTCCATACTGGTGAGCACGGTGACGGCGATAAGCAGCGGCGCGTCGTTACCGAACGGCAGGAGCGCCTCACGGGCAGCGGTCATCATTCTTGCCCCACCCGACGCATGGACGTTGACCATCCATACGCCCAGCTCGGCGGCTGCAGCAACGGCGTGGGCCGTGGTGTTCGGAATATCATGGAATTTGAGGTCGAGGAAAACGTCAAAGCCGCGCTGTTGCAGATCGCGAACGATTTGCGGTCCAAACAGCGTGAACATCTCTTTGCCAACTTTCAGGCGGCAATCGCGAGGGTCGATACCGTCGACAAACGCCAGTGCAGCGTCACGCTTATTGTAATCAAGCGCAACAACAACAGGAGAATCCGTAATTACGCGGGAAGTGGAGGATGTAACAGACGTCATGACCAGCCCTTTTCGTCTATGGGCGCGCAGCGGCGCGGAACAGATAAACGGCCAGCATTCTACCTGCCGACGCCGCAAATTGACAGAATCCATTTATCTGCCTGCCAGGCCGGCAAACCGCACGGTGCTCAGAAAACGTTAAATACCATCAGTATGTTGTAACTAAAATGAAGGCTTTTAAAAAATTACTGTCCGTCCAGGCCGCGGATGGGCTTGATGGTGGACCAGGCCCGGCAGGACGGACAATGCCAGTAGAGCGTGTAGGCGGTAAAACCACACTTCTGGCAACGGTAGCGCGGTTTGCTGCGCACCTGCTCGCCAACCATGTCGCGCAGCACCATCAGGCTCTCTTTCGCGCGCCCTTCTTCCGCGTCGTTCAGGTGGTAATCCATCAGCTTATGGAAGACCCGCATGGTCGGATGACGCTGAAGCTGTCGGGTGATATAGACCTGCGCGGTGTCGCCCCCCTCATACTGCTCAACAACGTCAGCAAGCATCAGTTCCGCGGTTGCGCCGGTATTCTCTTCCACGCAGCGACGCAGGAACGCCACCCACTCTTCCCGCTTGTCCAGCTGTTGATAGCAGGTTTGCAGCATTTCCAGCGTTTCACTGACCAGCTCTTTGTCCTGGTCGATAACCCGCAGCAGGCTTTCAACGGCTTTGGCGTAGTCGCCATTCGCCATAAAAACGCGCCCCATCATGATGGAGATACGGGCGCTGTTGCGGTCCGCGGCGGCACCTTTCTTCAGCAACGCCATGGCTTTGTCCATGTCGTCATTGCCCATCTGCTGAAGGGCAAGCTCACAGTAGAAATGGGCGATCTCAACGCGCTGCTTATCTTTACCCAGCTTCACCAGACGTTCAGCCGTATCAATGGCTTTCTGCCAGTCGCTGGTGGCCTGATATATCTGCAGGAGCTGCTGCAGCGCGCCGATGCGGAAATCTGTTTCATCCACCAACTGTGCGAACATATCTTCCGCGCGATCGTACAGTCCCGCAGCCATGTAATCTCGTCCCAACTGCTGTACGGCCAGCAGTCGTTGATCGTAGGTCAGCGAGGCGCTTTCCATCAGGGTCTGGTGAATACGAATGGCGCGGTCAACCTCGCCGCGAGAGCGGAACAGGTTACCGAGAGTGAGATGGGCTTCTACGGTCCCCGTGTCCTCTTTCAGCATGTCGAGGAACAGGTCTACCGCTTTGTCCTGCTGATTGCTCAGGAGGAAGTTCACCCCCGCAACGTAGTCGCGGGAGAGCCGGTTGGCCTCATCCTGTTTTGTTTGTTGCGCACTTCTGCGGCCCATATACCAGCCATAGGCTGCGGCGACAGGCAAAAGCAGAAACAACAACTCCAGCATCGTCGATTATTCCTTCACGACCGGCACGCCAGAGCTTTCCGGCATGTCGGACGCAGGCGCAATGTGATGTTCGAGTCGTTTGATTTTACGTTCAGCGCGCGCAAGCGAAACACGGACTTTTAACCAGAACAAACCGCAAACCAGCCAGCCAATGGCAAAGCCTGCAGCAAATAAGACCGCGAGCAGGCTCGACACGCGATACTCGCCCTGAGCCAGCAGATAGTTAAACGTCACCTGCTGATCGTTTTGTGCACCCAATGTGACTGAAATGACAAAAATCGCCAATACCAGTAAGAAAATGAGTAAATATTTCACATTACTTCCCGTTATGTGGTTCAAGCGAATAAAGTATGTTCAACTTACCGCAATCAGCCTTATAAACTACCATTTTAGTGACGGGCGCGAAACGGAAAAAGTGACGCGCCAGTCATGGATCTATGGGCAAAATGCGCAATATCAACCTTCAGGAGTCCGTTTGGTCCCTTTCGGCTATTTCTTCTTTCTCTTCCGGCGGTGGCGTTAGCGGGCCGCAGAATCGTTCAGCCAGCCAGGTCGCCAGCATCACCAGCATCCACGAGATGAGCGTGGCGACGACCAAGTCCCGTGGCCAGTGCATCCCCAGCAGTAAGCGGCTGCCCATCACTCCCGTCGCCCAGACCAGTAAAATCACGATGGTGACCGTTCGACGTCTAGGCCAAAGCAGCCCAACCCCCAGCAGCGCCCAGCTGGCCGCAAACATGGTGTGGCCGGAGGGAAACGCGAACCCGGTCTCTTTCTGCCAGTGTTTACGCAAGAATTTCGGGATATCCTGCTGTTCCGCAAGCTGTTCTTTCACCAGTGCGCCACGATCTTTACGCTTTAAAGTGTAGAACTCATCCACCGGAACATGGTGCGTTTTTTCCAGCCAGACGACAAAAGGACGCGGCTCCTGAACGCGATCTTTCACCCAGGATTTTACGCCCTGACCGATAAGGATAGCGCCACCGAGGATCGCAAAGAGCATTAGCGCCGCGCGCAGACGAAAGCGCAGGCACCACAGAAACCAGGCGCACAGGAGGACGTGGGTGATAATTCCCCAGGGCTGGGTGACCGTTTCCGTAATCCAGTATAACGTTTTCAGCCACGTGGCGTTCTGCCCGGGCTGCCACATCCACCCTGAAAGCCATACGGCCAAAGGCATAATCAGTAAAATGGCCGCACCTGCTGCCGTACGTCTGGCGATTGAATGCATGTCTTCTCCTTTTTGCTAAGCGTCACAATCATAACTGAAATTTGTTCGCTGGGTGGAGATGTCGGATCGTGCTTTTAACGGTCATATCGCATGGTGCCCATTAGGCGAACCTGCTGAGCTTGTGGCAAAATAAACTGATATAGAAAGCAAAACAGGGCACAGGCACGAAACGTGTCAGCCTACTCTGGAGAATCACATGCAGCTTAAACGTGTGGCAGAAGCCAAACTGCCAACCCCATGGGGCGATTTCCTGATGGTGGGTTTTGAAGAACTGGCAACCGGACAGGATCATGTCGCACTGGTATATGGCGACATTTCAGGGCAGACGCCGGTGCTGTCCCGCGTCCATTCAGAGTGTCTCACCGGCGATGCGCTGTTCAGCCTGCGCTGTGATTGCGGTTTCCAGCTGGAAGCGGCCCTTTCTCACATTGCTGAAGAAGGCCGCGGCGTGCTGCTTTATCACCGTCAGGAAGGGCGTAACATTGGTTTGCTGAATAAAATTCGCGCCTACGCGCTTCAGGACCAGGGCTACGATACGGTTGAAGCCAACCATCAGCTCGGTTTTGCCGCTGACGAACGTGACTTCACCTTATGCGCCGATATGTTCAAGCTGCTGGGCGTAGACGAAGTTCGTCTGCTGACCAATAACCCGAAAAAAGTGGAGATCCTGACCGAAGCCGGGATCAACATCGTTGAACGTGTACCGCTGATTGTCGGCCGTAACCCGAAAAATGCCCACTACCTTGATACCAAAGCCGCCAAAATGGGCCATCTGCTGAAAGAGTGATGCTACCTGAAATTGATGACAAACCCTGTTATCAACAACTTCGCCGTTTTTTGCCGGGTGACGCTGCGTTTACCCGGCCTACTGTAATTTGTAGGCCCGTGCAAGCGTAGCGCCGCCGGGCGAAACGTACATCAAGCACTTTGTCAGCAGTCTGAGCCCGGCACGCGTGCCGGGCTCGTTTCATCAATCCAGCATCTTACGAATCACGTAATGTAAAATGCCGTCGTTCTGGTAGTAGGTCAGCTCGGTTGCCGTATCAATACGGCACCGACAATCCAGCACCTCGGTTTTCCCGTCTGCCCGCGTTAACGTTACCGGCACCGTTTTACCCGGCTGCAGGTTTTGCAGGCCGCTAATGTCAATCTGCTCTTCCCCGGTCAGGCCCAGCGTTTTACGCGTCACGCCCTGCGGGAACTCAAGCGGCAGGATCCCCATGCCGATCAGATTCGAACGGTGAATACGTTCGAACGATTCGGCGATGACCACCCGAACGCCAAGCAGGCGCGGGCCTTTCGCCGCCCAGTCGCGGCTGGAGCCGGAACCGTACTCTTTCCCGGCAATCACCGCCAGCGGCGTCCCTTCCTGTTGGTATTTGACCGCCGCATCATAAATCGACACGACTTCCGTCCCCGGCAGATGGCGCGTCATGCCCCCTTCCACGCCCGGCACCATTTCGTTACGAATGCGGATGTTGGCAAAGGTCCCGCGCATCATGACTTCATGGTTACCGCGGCGCGAGCCGTAAGAGTTAAAATCGCGGCGTTCGACACCCCGGCTTTGCAGGTAGCGGCCTGCCGGGCTATCGGCTTTGATGCTCCCCGCCGGAGAGATATGATCCGTCGTGACAGAATCCCCCAGCATGGCCAGGATGCGCGCGCCGTGAATATCCTTAAGCGGCGCCGGCTCGGCCAGCATCTCATCAAAGAACGGCGACAGACGAATATAGGTCGAGTCATCCTGCCAGCCATAGGTATCCGAACCTGCAACGTTGATGGCTTTCCATTCCGGCGTGCCTTCAAAGACCTCCGCGTACTCTTTGCGGAACATCTCGGTAGAAACCTTCTCAACAGCCAGCGCGATTTCACGTGAAGAAGGCCAGATATCTTTCAGATAGACAGGATCATTCTTACGATCGTGACCAATCGGATCGGTCACCAGGTTGATATTCATGTTCCCGGCCAGGGCATAAGCCACCACCAGCGGCGGCGAAGCAAGCCAGTTGGTTTTCACCAGCGGGTGAATGCGCCCTTCAAAGTTTCGGTTACCGGACAGGACGGCGCCGACCGTCAGGTCACCCTGCTTGATCGCCGTTTCGATAGGTTCGGGCAGTGGCCCGGAGTTACCAATACAGGTCGTACAGCCGTAGCCCACGAGGTTAAAGCCCAGCTCGTCCAGGTACGGCGTCAGTTTGGCCTGAGCCAGGTAATCCGACACCACTTTGGAGCCCGGCGCCAGCGAGGCCTTAACCCACGGTTGAGGTTTTAGCCCAAGCTCTACCGCTTTCTTAGCCAGCAGACCGGCTGCCATTAATACGCTGGGGTTGGACGTGTTGGTGCAGGAGGTAATGGCGGCAATCACAACCGCGCCGTCCGGAAGCTGGTACTGATGTCCGTTCAGAACATAGTCGACGGGACGATGGTCTTTCTGCGCCACGTTCACTTCAAGAGCATTGCTGTCGGCAAACGCTTTCGGCACGTCGGTCAGCGCAACCCTGTCCTGCGGGCGTTTCGGCCCCGCGAGGCTCGCTTCGACGCTTCCCATATCGAGTTCAAGCGTGCTGGTGAAAACAGGCTCATCGCCCGGATTGCGCCACATGCCCTGCGCTTTGGTGTACGCTTCCACCAGCGCGACCTGCTCTTCGCTGCGGCCGCTGAGGCGCATGTACTCCAGCGTGACGTCATCAATGGGGAAAAAGCCGCAGGTGGCACCGTATTCCGGCGCCATATTGGCAATGGTGGCGCGGTCGGCCAGCGGCAGTGAATCCAGTCCGTCACCGTAGAATTCGACAAACTTGCCTACCACACCATGCTTGCGCAGCATCTGGGTGACGGTCAGCACCAGATCGGTGGCGGTAATGCCTTCAGACAGTTTTCCGGTGAGCTTGAAGCCCACCACATCCGGAATAAGCATGGATACCGGCTGGCCGAGCATGGCGGCTTCCGCTTCAATACCGCCGACGCCCCAGCCCAGCACGCCCAGACCGTTGATCATCGTGGTATGTGAATCCGTGCCCACCAGCGTGTCCGGATAAGCCACCCACTCTTTATCCTGCAATTCGCTCCAGACGGCTTTACCCAGATATTCAAGGTTTACCTGGTGACAAATGCCGGTGCCTGGCGGGACCACGCTAAAACGGCTGAACGCCTGCTTTCCCCACTTCAGGAAGACGTAGCGCTCGTGGTTACGCTCCATCTCGAGACGAACGTTTTCACCAAAGGCATCGTCATCACCGAAGTGGTCAACGGTCACGGAGTGGTCAATGACGAGGTCAACGGGGGAAAGCGGGTTAACCTTTGCCGTATCTCCGCCGAGACGCTTCACGGCTTCGCGCATCGCGGCTAAATCAACCACGGCCGGAACACCGGTAAAGTCCTGCATCAGCACCCTTGCCGGGCGGTAGGCGATTTCTCTGTCGGCATGGGCCTTCTCAAGCCACCCTGCCAGCGCCTGGATATCATCGAGCGTGACGGATTCACCGTCCTGCCAGCGCAAGAGATTTTCAAGTAAAACTTTCAAGGACTTGGGTAAACGCGAAATGTCCCCAAGCGTTCTGGCAGCCAGCGGCAGGCTGTAGTAATGCCAGGTTTTATTTTCTGCCTGTAATGTGTCCTTACTGGCTTCGCGTAGGGTTAACGACATAAGCTCCTCCTTAATCACAGAGATGTCCCGACAATCATCAGGGCTGTAATTAAAGATAACACAAAGATTTCGTAACGTTTTGATAACAACCCAAATTGATAAATTTCGGATTGGTCCACAAGGGGGAAACAAAAAACCCCGCCGTAGCGAGGTTTTACAATTTAGTGGAGCGCCAGCCAGATGAGCTGACTCCAGAACAGAATCGACACGGTAAAAACGCCGATCCACGACCAGTATTTGTGAGACGTCATGTTATTCATCATAGGGACACCAGGCATTATTTATAAAAATTCCGAGGTTGTTCCTCAGTGCTATATTGCTGATGTGTATTTATTAAAGAGTACAAAAGTGCAGAGTCGATATTCAGACTATTTGCATCATTACGCAATAAACTAAATTATTGTTTTTTGGGTTCGTCTTCTGCGAACACATCAATAAACGCTTGCTGCTGCGGCGTCAGTTTCCAGGACGCAGGTACAACAGTTGCAGGTGCTTTACGCCCTCTGTGGCCGTTGTCACGATGCTGACACATCTGTTTTACCGAAGCGGTACGTACCGTCACTGCCATATTTAACCCCAATATCTCCAGGCCAGGAGAGCAACAGCCACCCAAAACAAGGCGGAGACGAGAAAGACCGCCAGCCAGGCTTTACGCTTGAGCGCAGGATCCCTTTGCGGTTCTTCACTTCCTGAAGGCATTGCTAACCTCATACAATCGACATCGCTTATCATTTAGGACCAAACAATTGGTACAATTAATCATCTGTTGAGATAAATCCTAAAGAAACTTTAGCCGAAAAGCCAGTGAATTTACGCACCGGGAGGTATGAAATATTCAATCTTTTGACCAGAAATAAATTATTGAAAAGAAAAATTTGCGGAGGCGTAAATTAGTTTCTACTTTTGTCGCCAATTCACGACATTAAAACCTTACAAAGCAAATGGCTAATGACATTATATGGCAGGGAAAGCAGATGATGATAATTCTAATTTAGCTTTGAGGCGTTATTTCGGTATCTTTCCCTGGGGGAAAGATACCGGGTGTGATTATTTTTCGGGGAGTTTGATGTCTTTAAACATCTCTTCAATATCTTCATTTGAGCGTAATGCCACGGCGGTATCAACCACGTCACGCGTTAAATGAGGGGCAAAGCGCTGAATAAAATCATACATATAGCTGCGCAGGAAGGTGCTGCGGCGGAACCCAATTTTTGTGGTGCTATGGCTGAAAACGTCGTGCGCATCAAGACGCACCAGGTCAGGGTCTGACACCGGATCGACCGCCATGCTGGCGATGACGCCCACGCCCAATCCAAGCCGGACATAGGTCTTAATCACGTCGGCATCGGTCGCGGTAAAGACAATGCGCGGCGTTAACCCTGCCCGGTTAAATGCCGTATCAAGCTCGGACCGGCCGGTAAAGCCAAACGTATAGGTCACCAGAGGATACTGGGCCAACTCTTCGATAGTGACCGACCCTTTACCCGCCAGGGGGTGATCGGGGGTCACCACAATAGAACGGTTCCAGTGGTAGCACGGGAGCATCACCAGATCGTCATACAGGTGAAGCGCTTCGGTGGCGATGGCAAAGTCTGCATTCCCCTTAGAGACGGCTTCAGCGATTTGCGTTGGCGAGCCCTGGTGCATATGCAACGAGACGCGAGGATAACGCTCGATAAAGCCTTTGATCACGCCGGGCAGCGCATAGCGCGCCTGAGTATGCGTCGTGGCAATATACAGCGAGCCTTTATCCGGCCAGGTATGCTCCCCCGCCACAGACTTGATCGCATCGACTTTAGAGAGGACTTCACGCGCAATGCGGATGATTTCCTGCCCTGCAGGCGTCACCTGAGTGAGATGCTTACCGCTGCGGGCGAAGATCTGAATGCCTAACTCATCCTCCAGCATACGAACTTGTTTGCTGATGCCCGGTTGCGAGGTATATAGCCCCTCGGCGGTAGAAGAGACGTTAAGGTTATGATTCACCACCTCAACGATATAACGAAGCTGCTGTAATTTCATGCCAGACCATCCGATTTAGCGCATGCGGTCATTCGCTTAAGACGATTTAATAATAAGAAACAGGTTAACTATAACCACTATATCATTTATAGCCTGACTGTATAGTACGGAACAAAAAATAATAACAAGGTAATAAAAAAGGGCCGGAAATCCGGCCCTTTTACAGGTAAGTTACGGTTAGGAAAGATTATTTCTTGCCTTCAACCCATTTGCCATCGACAAAGAAGGCTGACCATCCGGTCGCTTTACCCTCTTTCTCTGCCGCAACATACTGCTGCTTTGTTTTACGGCTAAACCGCACCACGGTTTTGTTGCCTTCCGGATCCTGCTGCGGCGCATCGGCCAGATAACGCAGTTTCTCCGGCAGACGATCGCGGAAGCGATATAGCTCTTCCACCAGCGGCGCGCGGGTTTCACGCGATTTCGGGAAGGTGTTGGCGGCCAGGAAGACACCTGCCGCGCCGTCACGCAGCACGAAGTACGCGTCGGATTTCTCACACGGCAATTCTGGCAGCGGAACCGGATCTTCCTTCGGCGGGGCCACTTCACCGTTACGCAGAATTTTGCGCGTGTTTTTACATTCGTCGTTGGTACAGGCCATGTACTTACCGAAACGCCCCATTTTCAGGTGCATTTCAGAACCACACTTCTCGCACTCCACAATCGGGCCGTCATAGCCTTTAATGCGGAACTCGCCCTCTTCAATCTCATACCCGTCACACGTTGGGTTATTACCGCACACGTGCAGCTTGCGTTTTGGATCGATCAGGTAGCTGTCCATTGCCGTGCCGCATTTTTTGCAGCGGCGCTTGGCACGCAGAGCGTTCGTTTCCGCATCATCACCTTCCAGCACGTTGAGAACTTCGTTCTCCGGCACCAGGTTGATGGTGGTTTTGCAGCGCTCTTTTGGCGACAGCGCATAGCCGGAGCAGCCCAGGAACACGCCCGTCGTGGCAGTACGGATCCCCATCTTGCGACCACAGGTTGGGCAGTCGATGCTGGTCAGCACCATCTGGTTAGGCAGCATGCCGCCCTCTTCAGGGTCTTTCTCCGCTTTTTCAAGCTGGTCGGTGAAGTCGCTGAAGAAGCTGTCGAGGACCTTTTTCCATTCCGCCTGGTGGCTGGCAACCTGGTCGAGACTGTCTTCCATTTGCGCGGTGAAATCGTAGTTCATCAGCTCGCGGAAGTTGGCTTCCAGACGATCGGTGACGATCTCACCCATTTTTTCTGCATAGAAACGACGGTTTTCAACACGGACGTAACCACGATCCTGAATCGTCGAGATAATTGACGCGTAGGTCGACGGACGGCCAATACCGCGTTTTTCCAGCTCTTTTACCAGGGAGGCTTCACTGAAGCGTGCCGGTGGCTTGGTGAAGTGCTGAGCCGGGATCAGCTCAACCAGAGACAGTTCATCACCTTTGTTCACCGCAGGCAGCGTTCGGTCTTCATCACCTTTACGCAGCGCAGGCATCACTTTTGTCCAGCCGTCGAAACGCAGAATACGACCGCGCGCCTTGAGACGGAAATCACCCGCGCCAACGGTCAGCGTGGTGGAGTCGTACTGGGCTGGGGTCATCTGGCACGCCACGAACTGACGCCAGATCAGCTGATACAGCTTCTGCGCGTCGGCCTCCATATCTTTCAGCGATTCAGCCAGCACAGAGACATCAGAAGGACGAATCGCTTCGTGCGCTTCCTGAGAATTCTCTTTACTGGCGAACTGGTTAGCGCCCTCCGGCAGGTATTTCTTACCAAAGTTGTCGCTGATGTAGCCACGCACCATGTTGACCGCGTCCTGACTCAGGTTGGTTGAGTCGGTACGCATGTAGGTGATGTAACCCGCTTCATACAACCGCTGGGCCATCATCATGGTCTTCTTCACGCCGTAACCCAGACGGGTGCTGGCCGCCTGTTGCAGGGTGGAGGTGATAAACGGCGCACCAGGCTTGCTGCTGGTCGGCTTGTCTTCACGTTCCAGCACCTGATAGCGTGCCTTTTCCAGCAGCGCCACGGCGGCCATGGTCTGGTCGCGGTTTTCCGGGCGGAAAGGCTTATCGTTCTGGTGGGTAACCTGCAGCGGCAGAGCGTCACCGCCCGGCGTGGTCACACTGGCATCGACTTCCCAGAACTCTTCCGGCACGAAGGCTTTAATTTCGCGCTCGCGCTCAACGACCAGACGCACGGCGACGGATTGCACACGACCTGCGGACAGGCCACGGGCAATCTTTTTCCACAGCAGTGGAGAAACCATGTAGCCCACAACGCGGTCCATAAAGCGACGCGCCTGCTGGGCGTTAACACGGTCGATGTTTAGCTCGCCCGGCTTCTCAAACGCCTGACGAATCGCATTCTTCGTAATTTCGTTAAACACTACGCGGCTGTAGCGTTTGTCATCACCCCCGATCACTTCCCGCAGGTGCCACGCAATGGCTTCCCCTTCGCGGTCAAGGTCGGTTGCGAGATAGATGTGGTCTGCTTTTTCAGCCAGCTGCTTCAGCTCGTTAACGACTTTTTCTTTCCCTGGAAGCACTTCATATTGTGCATCCCAGTTATGCCATGGGTTAACACCCATGCGGTTGACAAGCGCGCTACGTTCATCCTTTTTAGGCTTTTTAGCCCCTTTGGTGGAGGTAGAGTCTGCGCTCTTTTTGCTGGCTGAGCCACTGGTCGGCAAATCGCGGATATGACCAACGCTGGACTTAACCACGTAGTCATTACCCAGATACTTATTGATCGTTTTGGCTTTTGCCGGGGACTCAACGATGACGAGAGCTTTACCCATATTCACCTTTACCTAATTTAATTCTTCCAGGAATACGCCGCACGTTGATTTCCCTTCCGCTGACGACGAGCCAATGATATTGCGACTGCGTCAGGAGATATCAACCCCTTTGTCTTACCGGGCGTTAAAGAAAAGACGCCCAGGTGATTGAGTTCTCGGGTATTTTTCTCACATCTCGTGTAATTCGTGACGAATTCCCGGTTGAATGTCAAGCAATTCTGTTGCCAGAATGACGAAAGCGCACACTCTACCTGATAAAATTCGTTACGCAACTTTATTAGCATGCAAAAGCAAATCCTGCCAGCCAGGCCCCTGCACCTTATCCCCTCACATTACAGGGAAAATTTGCCCCCAAAGCGCCCTCGGCGTAGACTATTGTCACTGTTTAAGGAGTGGATTATGCAGAATACGACCCAACCTATTGACCGAGCCTCTCTGCTTATCGAAGCAAACAAGCTTATTCGTGACCATGAAGATACGCTGGCAGGCATTGAAGCCACCGGCGTTGAGCAGCGTAATGGCGTGCTGGTTTTCAGCGGCGAATACTTCCTTGATGAACAGGGCTTACCGACCCCGAAAAGCACCGCCGTGTTTAACATGTTTAAATACCTGGCACATACGCTTTCCGAGAAATATCACCTGGTCGATTAACGTAAAACGCGAGGCATAAGCCTCGCGTTTTTGTTTACAGCAGCGGTTTTTGTCCCCGCTGTAGCCAGCGGAGCAGCAGGCGGTCCGCGCTTTCTGCCGCACTGTTGGTAAAGCGGTCAAGGAGTCGCTTGCGCTGGGCAAAGCGGACGCCCACCAGTTCCCGGCCTTCCATCAGGTTGAGCAGCAGATCGTCGCTGGTTCCGACTTCATCCACCAGCCCTTTCTCCTGCGCCTGAACGCCGTACCAGTGCTCACCCGTTGCGACCTGCTCAATGTCCAGCGTCGGGCGCATACGGTGCACAAAGTCTTTAAAGAGATGATGTGTTTCGTTGAGATCCTCACGGAATTTTTGGCGCCCTTCTTCCGTGTTTTCCCCCAGCAGCGTCAGGGTACGTTTGTACTGACCCGCGGTGTGAAGCTCGATATCAATCTCTTTATTTTTCAGGAAGCGGTTAAAGTTCGGGATCTGTGCGACCACGCCGATCGAGCCAATAATCGAGAACGGTGCGGCCACAATTTTGTCCGCCACGCAGGCCATCATGTAGCCACCACTCGCCGCCACTTTATCTACGGCCACGGTCAGCGGGATCTGTTTTTCACGCAGGCGCTGCAGCTGAGAGGCCGCCAGGCCGTAGCCGTGCACCACACCCCCCGGGCTTTCAAGACGAACAACGACCTGGTCCTGCGGCGTCGCCACGGCCAGCACGGCAGTGACCTCTTCGCGCAAAGACGCGACTTCATGCGCATCCATGCTGCCTTTAAAATCGAGCACGTAAACCCGTGGCGTGACCTTATCCTGTGGCGTATTGAGCTTCGCCTTTGCCTTTGCCGCTTTGGCTTCCTGCTTATGCTTTTTCTTCTGCGCTTTGAGCCACAGCTTCTGTTGATGACTGTCAAGCAGCGCCAGAGACATCTCTTCCTGCATCTCTTTATACTGCTCGCTCAGGCGGGTGATGCGTAACGCCCCACGCTGACGCTTGCGCTGCGTCAGGTTGACAATCAGAACGGCAACCACCGCAATGGCAATCACCACCGTCGCGATTTTCGCCAAAAACAACCCATATTGAGAAAGTAATTCCACGCGTTCCACCTTGATTTAACCACGAATCTTTCACGGCAGTGTACAACACCCCTGCCCATGCGTCTCGCTCGTGACACTACCTCTGCGAGGCGCCTTCAGGAATCCCCGGTCTGGCGCTTAAATATTTGCAAATTGTTAATTTTACAGCAATGCGTCCTGTAGACTGATTGAATTATCAGGCGAATTCGGGCATAAAGCCGAAAAGTCACAAAAGCAGGCGTGTTTAAGTCACCGTGCGCCGAGGAGTCACCTTGCATTATCAACCGCAAAAAAATCTGCTGCAGAACCGCATCATTCTTGTCACTGGGGCCAGCGACGGGATTGGCCGTGAAGCGGCGCTGACCTACGCTGAGTATGGCGCGAGCGTCATCCTGACCGGCCGCAACGAAGAAAAACTTAAAGGGGTGGCGCAGGAGATTGAAGCCGCAGGTGGGATTCCTGCTCGCTGGTACACGCTCGATCTGCTCACCTGCACGCCCGCGTCATGTCAGGAGCTTGCTCACCGCATCAGCACCCATTACCCGCGCCTGGACGGCGTACTGCATAATGCCGGCTTGCTTGGCGAAGTTCGCCCGATGGATGAACAGGATCCCGAGCTCTGGCAGGAGGTCATGCATGTCAACGTCAACGGGACGTTTTTCCTGACCCAGGCACTCCTTCCTTTATTACTCAAATCGGATTCGGGTTCACTGGTGTTCACCTCCTCCAGCGTAGGCCGTGAGGGGCGCGCAAACTGGGGTGCCTATGCCGTATCAAAATTCGCAACCGAAGGCATGATGCAGGTGCTGGCAGAGGAGTACCAAAGCCGCCATCTGCGCGTAAACTGCATTAACCCGGGCGGTACGCGCACAAAAATGCGCGCCAGCGCCTTCCCGACGGAAGACCCGCAGAAGCTGAAAACGCCGGCAGACATTATGCCGCTCTATCTCTGGCTGATGGGCGACGACAGCCGCCGCAAAACCGGGATGACCTTTGACGCCCAGCCGGGCCGTAAACCAGGAATCTCGCAATGAGTGAAGAACGTCATCAGCAGCGCCAGCAGCGGCTGAAGGAACAGGTCGATGCACGCGTCGCGGCCGCTCAGGACGAGCGCGGGATCGTCATCGTCTTTACCGGCAACGGCAAAGGGAAAACCACGGCCGCATTCGGCACGGCGACACGCGCCGTCGGCCACGGGCAGAAGGTCGGCGTTATCCAGTTTATTAAAGGTGAGTGGCCTAACGGCGAGCGTAATCTGCTTGAGCCTCACGGCGTTGAGTTCCAGGTGATGGCGACCGGCTTTACGTGGGACACCCAGAACCGCGAAACCGATACCGCAGCCTGTCTGGCCGTCTGGGAGCACGCTAAAAGAATGCTGGCCGATCCTTCATTCAATATGGTTCTGCTGGATGAGATCACCTATATGGTCGCCTACGACTATTTGTCGCTGGACACCGTGCTTAATGCCCTGAAAAACCGTCCCGCCCATCAGACGGTCATCATCACGGGGCGCGGGTGTCATCGGGATATTCTGGAGCTGGCAGATACCGTCAGCGAGCTGCGTCCGGTTAAACATGCGTTTGATGCGGGCATCAAAGCGCAGATGGGTATTGATTACTAAAGAAAAAAGCCCGGTGTCTTCACCGGGCTTTTACATTAACCGTTGTTATTACGGCTGCCAGAGCGGCGGTTGCTGCTCACCTGGCTGTGACGCTTCACCGCACGGCGAATCTGGTTCGCCTTCATGCGGCGACGATCTTTCTCCACCGCCACTTTAGAGGTGGTTTCCGGCGTCAGGCCGACCAGCTCGCGCAGGTAGTTGGTCTGGGTCAGATCCAGTTCGGTATATCCCCCACGCGGCAGGCCTTTTGGCAGCAGGATGTCGCCGTAACGGACACGGATCAGGCGGCTAACCTGCACGCCTACCGCTTCCCAGAGACGACGCACCTCGCGGTTGCGGCCTTCGGTCAGGGTCACGTTGTACCACTGGTTGATGCCTTCCCCACCGGTAAATTTGATGGTTTTGAACGCCGCAGGACCGTCTTCCAGCTGAACGCCACGCGACAGGTCGCGCAGTTTATTCTCGTCAACCTGGCCGAACACGCGCACGGCGTACTCACGTTCCACTTCACGGCTTGGGTGCATCAGACGGTTTGCCAGTTCACCATCGGTGGTAAACAGCAGCAGACCGCAGGTATTCACGTCCAGACGACCAACGGCAATCCAGCGAGCGCCACGCAGTTTAGGCAGACGGTCAAACACCGTCGGGCGACCTTCCGGGTCATTGCGGGTACACAGCTCGCCTTCCGGCTTATAGTAAGCCAGCACGCGGCAGATCTGCTCAGCGGACTCTTTCACGGAGATAAGATGACCGTCGATGCGGATCTTCAGCCCCGGTACGATTTCTACGCGGTCACCCAGCGTGGCGATTTTACCGTCCACACTCACGCGGCCCGCTTCAATAATGGCTTCGATTTCACGGCGTGAACCGTGGCCGGCACGCGCCAGCACTTTCTGTAACTTCTCGCTCATTGAGCTTCCTCAGGTGTCGCCTTCACAGGCGTCGAATCAGGTCAAAAGAGGGCCGAGCCCTGCTTTGATGGCCGCGTAGTATATCTGCTTATACCATTACAAGAAAGGCTTTACATCGCCCACGCCTTCACGAATCACTTCCGGTGCATCTTCGGTTAAGTCGACCACGGTGGTCGGCTGCTGGCCGAGATAACCGCCGTGAATAATCAGCTCGACCACCTTCTCCAGACGATCTTTGATCTCTTCCGGATCGGACTCGGTAAACTCGCTGCCGGGCAGCATCAGCGAGGTAGACAGCATCGGTTCACCGAGGGTTTCCAGCAGCGCCTGCGCAATCGGGTTCGACGGCACGCGCATGCCGATAGTCTTACGCTTTTCCTGCAGCAGACGGCGCGGCACCTCTTTCGTTCCTTTCAGGATGAAGGTGTAGTTGCCCGGCGTGTTGTTCTTAATCAGGCGAAACGCTACGTTATCGACATAAGCATAGGTCGACAGCTCAGAGAGATCGCGGCACATCAGGGTAAAGTTATGGCCGTCCGGCAACTGGCGAATGCGGCAAATGCGTTCCATCGCCCCTTTATCTTCGATTTTGCAGCCCAGCGCGTAGCCGGAATCGGTCGGGTAGACAATCACGCCGCCTTTGCGGACGATCTCCACGGCCTGGTTAATCAGGCGTGGCTGCGGGTTATCCGGATGGATATAGAAAAACTGACTCATACTTCCCTCTCTTCAAATTGCTGCGGCTGTTCCCAGAGCTGCCAGACCGGCTCAACGCCAGCGGGCAGCCAGAGCTTGCGCCCCAGTTCGATCCAGGCGCAGGGCTGATGGAAATCAGAACCCTGTGAGCCAAGCAGGCCGTACTGTCGGGCATAGGTCGCGAGCTGCGCGCGCTCGTTGGGCGCCTGCTGACACTGGGCGACTTCCATCGCCTCTCCACCGTTTTCGGCAAAGTGCGCCAGCAGCCTTTTCAGCCATTTAGCAGAAAGATTATACCGCCCCGGATGGGCCAGCACGGCCTTACCGCCAGAATGATGAATCACATCAATAGCTTGTTTTATTGTACACCACTGTGGCGGAACGTATCCGGTTTTCCCGCGCGCCAGATACTTTTTAAAGACATCCGCCATCGTCGTGGCTTTACCCGCCTCTACCAGAAAACGGGCGAAATGACCGCGCGTAACCGCCCCGCCGTTCGCCAGCTTTTGCGCACCTTCCAGCGCGCCAGGAATATGTGCCTTTTCCAGACGCTCGCCGATCATCTCTGCGCGCTGGTTGCGGCGCGTTTTTTGTTCTTGCAAAAACTCAATAAGTGCCGGATGGTCTATATCGATGTTCAGGCCAACGATATGAATCTCATGGTTTTCCCAGACGGTCGAAATCTCGACGCCGGGCACCAGATTGAGTGCCAGCCCGCAGCGGGCAATCTCGGCGCGCGCTGCCGGAATGGCATCCGTCGTATCGTGATCGGTTATCGCCAGCGTGCCGATGCGCATTTCAACGGCACGATGAACCAGGGCTTCGGGTGTCAGCAGGCCATCAGAGGCCTGAGTATGGCTGTGTAAATCATAAATAATCGCGTAGGTGGTATCGCTCAAAGCACTTCCCATAACAGGTTGAAGACATCCGAAACCGCCATGATACCGACTTAACGTGAAATTCTGAAATCAAGGGTTGACAACACGCCATTGAACTAGTTAACTAGTACGCAAGTTCACACGAGAAAGGTATCTGAAAATGACAGCACATTTCACTCTGCACGGTTGGTGGCGTACTTCCTGATCTTCGGGCAGTGTCACGCGTCTGCGAAATGCAAACAGATACCCGCCCGCTACTCAGCGGGCTTTTTTTTGAACAGAATAAATGAGAACACCAACATGCAAACAGCCAAACCCCATCTCGAATTGCTGACCTGCGAGGCGGCCTATCGCCACAACCCGACCGCGCTGTTTCATCAGGTGTGCGGGGCTCGCCCGGCAACGCTGCTGCTGGAATCTGCGGACATCGACAGCAAGGACGATCTGAAAAGCCTTCTGCTGGTCGACAGCGCGTTGCGCATTACCGCCTTAGGTGACACTGTCACTATTAAGGCTTTGTCAGACAATGGCGCATCGCTGCTGCCGCTGCTGGATGCCGCCCTGCCTTCAGGCATCGAAAACGAGCGTCATCCGGAAATGCGCATTCTGCATTTCCCGCCGGTTAGCCAACTGTTAGATGAAGACGCGCGCCTCTGTTCCCTGTCCGTCTTTGATGCCTTCCGCCTGCTGCAAAACCTGGTCACCGTTCCGCACGATGAGCGTGAAGCGATGTTCTTTGGCGGGCTGTTTGCTTACGACCTGGTCGCGGGATTTGAAGATTTGCCGGAAACCGAGCAGGGCAATCGCTGCCCGGACTATTGCTTCTATCTGGCCGAAACCCTGCTGGTGATCGACCATCAGAAACAATACACCCGCATTCAGGCCAGCCTGTTCACGCCTTCTGGCGCTGAGAAAACCCGTCTGGAGCACCGCATTGCCCAACTGCAGCAGCAAATGACGGAAGCGCCGCCTGCGCTACCGGTGCAGCGCGTGGAAAAAATGACCTGCGATGTGAACCAGACCGACGATCAGTACGGTGCCGTGGTTCGCCAGATGCAAAAGGCGATTCGCGCCGGGGAAATTTTCCAGGTTGTACCGTCCCGCCGCTTCTCTCTGCCCTGCCCGTCCCCGCTGGCTGCTTACGATGTGCTGAAAAAGAGCAACCCAAGCCCGTACATGTTCTTTATGCAGGACAACGACTTCACGCTGTTCGGCGCCTCGCCGGAAAGCTCGCTGAAATATGACGCCACCAGCCGCCAGATTGAGATCTACCCGATCGCCGGAACCCGTCCGCGCGGACGTCGCGCAGACGGCTCGCTGGATCGCGATCTCGACAGCCGCATCGAGCTGGAAATGCGCACCGACCATAAAGAGCTCTCCGAGCACCTGATGCTGGTTGACCTGGCGCGTAACGATCTGGCCCGTATTTGCACCCCAGGCAGCCGCTACGTGGCGGACCTGACTAAAGTCGACCGCTATTCATTCGTGATGCACCTGGTCTCCCGCGTGGTGGGCGAGCTGCGCCACGACCTCGACGTGCTGCACGCCTACCGCGCCTGCATGAACATGGGCACCCTGAGCGGTGCGCCGAAAGTGCGCGCCATGCAGCTGATTGCCGCCGCCGAAGGACGCCGTCGCGGCAGCTACGGCGGCGCGGTGGGCTATTTTACGGCCCACGGTGACCTCGATACCTGCATCGTGATCCGCTCCGCCTATGTCGAAGACGGTATTGCCACCGTCCAGGCGGGTGCCGGGATTGTTCTTGATTCTGTTCCGCAGTCTGAAGCTGACGAAACGCGCAGCAAAGCGCGTGCGGTCCTTCGCGCCATTGCTACCGCACACCATGCACAGGAGATTTTCTGATGGCTGACATTCTGCTGCTCGATAATATCGACTCCTTTACCTATAACCTGGCAGATCAGCTGCGTGCGAATGGCCATAACGTCGTTATCTATCGCAACCACGTCCCGGCGCAGACCCTGATTGACCGTCTGGCAACCATGCAAAACCCGGTGCTGATGCTCTCCCCCGGGCCAGGCGCACCGAGCGAAGCGGGCTGTATGCCAGAGCTGCTGACCCGCATGCGCGGCAAGCTGCCGATTATCGGTATCTGTCTCGGCCATCAGGCGATTGTGGAAGCCTACGGCGGCTACGTCGGCCAGGCGGGTGAGATCCTGCACGGTAAAGCGTCCAGCATTGAACATGACGGCCAGGCGATGTTTGCCGGGCTGCCGAATCCGCTTCCGGTCGCGCGCTACCACTCGCTGGTCGGCAGCAACATTCCCGCCGGGCTGACCATCAACGCCTCGTTTGAAGGGATGGTGATGGCGGTACGTCACGACGCGGATCGCGTCTGCGGGATGCAGTTCCATCCGGAATCCATCCTGACCTCCCACGGTGCCCGCCTGCTGGAGCAGACCCTCGACTGGGCGTTACAGAAGCTGGAGCAGACCAACACCCTGCAGCCGATTCTGGAAAAACTGTATCAGGCGCAAACCCTGAGCCAGCAGGAGAGCCACCAGCTCTTCTCCGCCGTGGTTCGCGGTGAGCTAAAGCCGGAACAGCTCGCAGCCGCGCTGGTGAGCATGAAGGTCCGCGGTGAAAGCCCGCAGGAGATCGCCGGTGCCGCCACGGCCCTGCTGGAAAATGCCGCCCCGTTCCCGCGCCCGGACTATCCGTTTGCCGATATCGTCGGCACCGGGGGAGACGGCAGCAACAGTATCAATATTTCAACCGCCAGCGCCTTTGTGGCGGCGGCGTGTGGTTTAAAAGTGGCTAAGCACGGTAACCGCAGCGTTTCCAGCCGGTCAGGCTCGTCTGATTTGCTCGCGGCATTCGGCATTAATCTCGATATGAACGCCGAACGTTCCCGTGAAGCGCTGGATGACCTGGGCGTCTGCTTCCTGTTTGCGCCGAAGTATCACACCGGTTTCCGCCACGCAATGCCGGTTCGTCAGCAGCTGAAAACCCGCACGCTGTTTAACGTGCTCGGCCCGCTGATCAACCCGGCCCATCCGCCGCTGGCGCTGATCGGTGTCTACAGCCCGGAACTGGTCCTGCCGATTGCCGAGACGCTGCGCGTGCTGGGTTACCAGCGTGCCGCCGTGGTGCACAGCGGCGGAATGGATGAAGTGTCTCTGCATGCCCCGACGCTGGTAGCCGAACTGCACGACGGTGAAATCCTGAGCTACCAGCTCGAAGCCGCTGACTTTGGTTTAACTCCGTATCACCAGGAAGCGCTGGCAGGCGGTACCCCGGAAGAAAACCGTGACATTCTGACGCGCTTATTACAAGGTAAGGGAGAGGTCGCCCATGAGGCCGCCGTTGCCGCCAACGTCGCCATGCTGATGCGTTTGCACGGTGAGGAAGACCTTAAGGCCAACGTTCAAAAAGTTCTGGATGTACTGCGCTCCGGTGCAGCTTACGATCGCGTTACCGCACTTGCGGCAAGAGGGTAAAGAATGCAGACCGTTTTAGCGAAAATCGTTGCCGATAAGGCCATCTGGGTGGAAGCCCGCAAGCAACAGCAGCCGCTTGCCAGTTTCCAGAATGACGTCGTCCCGAGCAGCCGTCGTTTCTATGACGCCCTGCAGGGTGCGCGCACCGCGTTTATTCTTGAGTGCAAAAAAGCGTCCCCGTCCAAAGGCGTTATCCGTGACGATTTCGACCCGGCGCGCATTGCCGGTATTTATAAGCATCATGCCTCAGCCATCTCCGTGCTGACGGATGAGAAATATTTTCAGGGCAGCTTCGATTTTCTGCCGATCGTCAGCGGCATCGCGCCGCAGCCGATCCTGTGCAAAGACTTTATCATTGACCCATATCAGATCTGGCTGGCGCGCTTTTACCAGGCTGACGCCTGCCTGCTGATGCTCTCGGTGCTTGACGACGAGCAGTACCGTCAGCTCTCTGCCGTCGCGCACAGCCTGAAGATGGGCGTGCTGACCGAAGTGAGTAATGAAGAGGAGCTGGAGCGCGCGATTGCGCTGGAAGCCAAAGTGGTCGGCATTAACAACCGCGATCTGCGTGACCTGTCCATTGACCTGAACCGCACGCGCCAGCTGGCGCCGCGTCTGGGCTCTGGCGTCACGGTGATCAGCGAATCCGGCATTAACAGCTACGCCCAGGTGCGCGAGCTGAGCCACTTCGCCAACGGTTTCCTGATTGGCTCCGCCATGATGGAACATGACGATCTCAATGCGGCAGTACGTCGCGTGCTGCTGGGTGAGAACAAAGTCTGCGGTTTAACCCGCGAACAGGACGCCCAGGCCGCATATGAAGCCGGAGCGATTTATGGCGGGCTGATTTTTGTGGATTCCTCTCCTCGCGCGGTCAGTGAAGAGCAGGCGCGTAAGGTCATCGCCGCGGCTCCACTCAGCTATGTTGGCGTGTTCCGCAATGCGGATATCGCCGAGGTGGTTGAAAAAGCCGACGCGTTATCCCTGAGCGCGGTGCAGCTTCACGGCGATGAAGATCAGGCCTATATCGATGCCCTGCGCGCCACGCTGGCGCCGCAGGTACAGATCTGGAAAGCGCAACGCGTTGACGATACGTTGCCCCCGCGTAACCTGAACCACGTGGATAAATACGTTCTCGATAACGGTCAGGGCGGAACTGGCCAGCGTTTTGACTGGTCCCTGCTGAACGGCGAAAAGCTGGACAACGTTCTGCTGGCGGGCGGATTAAGCCCGGATAACTGTGTAGAAGCCGCGAAAACCGGCTGCGCAGGCCTCGATTTCAATTCAGGCGTAGAGTCCCAGCCGGGTAGTAAAGATGCCAGCAAACTGGCCTCGGTTTTTAAAACTCTGCGTGCATATTAAGGAAGAGAAGATGACGACATTACTTAACCCGTATTTTGGTGAGTTCGGCGGGATGTACGTCCCGCAAATCCTGATGCCCGCGCTGCGCCAGCTGGAAGAAGCGTTTGTGAGCGCGCAGAAGGATCCGGCATTTCAGGCGGAATTTACCGACCTGCTGAAAAACTATGCAGGCCGCCCAACGGCCCTGACCAAATGCCGCAATCTGACGGAAGGCACGAAAACTACGCTGTATCTTAAGCGTGAAGACCTGCTGCACGGCGGCGCGCACAAGACTAACCAGGTGCTGGGCCAGGCGCTGCTTGCGAAGCGTATGGGCAAAACCGAAATTATCGCCGAAACCGGCGCAGGCCAGCACGGCGTGGCCTCGGCGCTCGCCAGCGCCCTGCTCGGCCTGAAATGCCGCATCTATATGGGGGCGAAAGACGTTGAGCGTCAGTCTCCGAACGTCTTCCGTATGCGTCTGATGGGTGCGGAAGTGATCCCGGTGCACAGCGGATCCGCGACGCTGAAGGATGCCTGTAACGAAGCGCTGCGCGACTGGTCTGGCAGCTACGAAACCGCGCACTATATGCTCGGTACCGCGGCGGGCCCGCACCCGTTCCCGACCATCGTGCGTGAATTCCAGCGCATGATCGGGGAAGAGACCAAAGCGCAGATCCTCGAAAAAGAGGGTCGTCTGCCGGATGCGGTCATCGCCTGCGTCGGCGGCGGGTCAAACGCCATCGGTATGTTCGCAGACTTTATCGACGACACCCGCGTGGGTCTGATTGGCGTCGAGCCTGCGGGTCACGGCATTGAATCGGGTGAACACGGCGCGCCGCTGAAGCATGGCCGCGTGGGGATCTACTTCGGCATGAAATCCCCGATGATGCAGACCGATGAAGGCCAGATTGAAGAGTCTTACTCTATCTCCGCTGGCCTCGACTTCCCGTCCGTCGGGCCGCAGCACGCCTATCTGAACAGCACCGGTCGTGCGGACTATGTCTCCATTACCGATGACGAAGCGCTGGAAGCGTTCAAAACGCTGTGCCGCAGCGAAGGGATCATCCCGGCGCTGGAATCTTCGCACGCTCTGGCCCATGCGCTGAAAATGATGAAAGACAATCCGGAAAAAGAGCAGCTGCTGGTGGTCAACCTTTCCGGACGCGGTGACAAAGATATCTTCACCGTTCACGATATTCTGAAAGCACGAGGGGAAATCTGATGGAACGCTACGATAACGTATTTGCAGAACTGAAATCCCGCCAGGAAGGCGCGTTCGTTCCCTTCGTCACCCTGGGCGATCCGGGCCCTGAACAGTCGCTGAAGATCATCGACACCCTGATTGAATCCGGTGCCGATGCGCTGGAGCTGGGGATCCCGTTCTCTGACCCGCTGGCGGATGGCCCGACTATCCAGAATGCGACGCTGCGCGCGTTTGCTTCGGGCGTGACGCCAACCCAGTGCTTCGAAATGCTGGCAGCGATCCGTCAGAAGCATCCCACTATCCCGATTGGCCTGCTGATGTACGCCAACCTCGTGTTCAACCGCGGTATCGATGAATTTTACGCCGAGTGCGCACGCGTGGGCGTCGACTCTGTTCTGGTCGCCGACGTGCCGGTCGAGGAGTCCGCGCCGTTCCGCCAGGCGGCGATGCGTCACAACGTCGCCCCGATTTTCATCTGCCCGCCGAACGCCGATGACACACTGCTGCGCCAGATAGCCTCTTACGGGCGCGGTTACACCTACCTGCTCTCCCGCGCAGGCGTGACCGGTGCCGAGAATAAAGCGGCCCTGCCGCTGCATCATCTGGTGGAAAAGCTGGCCGAGTACCATGCCGCGCCGCCGCTACAGGGCTTTGGGATCTCTTCTCCGGATCAGGTCACCGCGGCGATTGACGCGAAGGCTGCAGGTGCCATTTCCGGCTCTGCGATTGTGAAGATCATTGAGAAGAACGTGGACAAGCCCGAGCAGATGCTGGCCGAGCTGAAGGCGTTTGTGACCGCCATGAAGGCGGCGACGCGTAAAGTCTGACCCCTCCACCGTCTGGCATCCCTGCCAGACGGTTAGCCTTTATTCCCCGTCTTCAACAAAGAATGACATCAAAATTGATCCTATCGATATTTTCGGTGTGAATGGCTTTTCAAACTGTCATGTAAGCGTATGATCTGGACTCTTTTTTATCTTTAATCCTTCTGAGTTCAGAGGCTTATTCATGTCATGGCAATCCTTCAAACAGGCTTACCTGGTTAAGTTCTGGTCACCCGTTCCGGCCGTTATCGCGGCAGGCATTCTCTCTACTTATTATTTTGGCATTACCGGCACCTTCTGGGCCGTGACCGGCGAGTTCACCCGCTGGGGTGGTCAATTGCTGCAACTCGCTGGCGTGCATGCCGAAGAGTGGGGTTACTTTAAACTCATTCATCTGGACGGCACCCCGCTTACCCGCATCGACGGGATGATGATTATCGGCATGTTCGGCGGCTGTTTCGCGGCCGCGCTGTGGGCAAATAACGTTAAGTTGCGTATGCCCAAAAGCCGGATCCGCATTTTGCAGGCGGTTGTCGGCGGCATGATTGCCGGTTTCGGCGCGCGTCTGGCGATGGGGTGTAACCTTGCCGCCTTCTTTACCGGGATCCCGCAGTTTTCGCTTCACGCCTGGTTCTTTGCCGTCGCCACGGCCATCGGCTCTTACTTTGGCGCAAAATTCACCCTACTGCCGCTGTTTCGTATTCCAGTGAAAATGACAAAAGTCAGCGCAGCGTCTCCGTTAACCCAGAAGCCCTCTCAGGCCCGCCGCCGTTTCCGCCTCGGAATGCTGGTCTTTTTCGCCATGGTGGCATGGGCGCTCTGCACCGCCCTGAACCAGCCTAAGCTCGGTCTGGCGATGCTGTTCGGTGTGGGTTTTGGTCTGCTCATTGAACGCGCGCAGATCTGCTTCACCTCCGCGTTTCGCGATATGTGGATCACCGGGCGCACGATGATGGCGAAGGCGATTATCGCCGGGATGGGGGTCAGCGCCATCGGCATCTTCAGCTATGTCCAACTGGGCGTCGAACCGAAAATCATGTGGGCCGGTCCTAACGCGGTCATTGGCGGCCTGCTGTTCGGCTTCGGGATCGTGCTGGCTGGCGGGTGTGAAACCGGCTGGATGTATCGCGCCGTCGAAGGCCAGGTGCACTACTGGTGGGTGGGTCTGGGTAATGTGATTGGCTCGACGATCCTGGCGTACTGCTGGGATGACGTGTCTCCCGTCCTGGCCACCCGCTGGGACAAGGTCAACCTGCTGAATACCTTCGGGCCTCTCGGCGGCCTGCTCGTCACCTACGCCCTGCTGTTGGTCGCTTTTTTACTGGTCGTCGCACAGGAGAGACGTTTCTTCCGCCGTGCGGGCGTTAAAACAGAAACGCAGGAGAATGCAGCATGAAAGAGATCGTGCCTGATTATCGTCTGGATATGGTTGGCGAGCCCTGTCCATATCCGGCGGTGGCTACGCTTGAAGCGCTGCCGCAGCTTAAGAAAGGTGAAATTCTGGAGGTGGTCAGCGACTGCCCGCAGTCCATCAACAACATACCGCTGGATGCGAAAAACCACGGTTATACGGTGCTGGATATCCAGCAGGATGGCCCGACCATTCGCTATCTGATTCAAAAATGATCGCTAAGGGCCTCGTCAGGGGCCTTTATCGTATTGAATTATAAGAGATCTTGATCCACGGCAAAAAGGTTATTTATGACTTAAGTAAAATCTCATTTCCCTTTTGAAGGAGGTTTTCGCGGTTTGATGTATTTACGAGCTTTACTGGTCTTCGCCTTATTGATTCCCTTCCACGCGCTGTCCCTGAATTTCTCTTCTACTTTCCTGCGTCTTAATTGTCCGCAAAGAGGACTTGTCGAGGTTATTCTGCACGTTTATGACCACACTCAGGAACGGTGGCGCGGCCATTTTGAAACCGGTGCGGGGCATAAACGTGTGGGTGATACCGAAATGATCCCGTTTGCCAACGGCGATATTCTCTTCCATTCCGTATCCAGCGACGCTTTCAGCTATTTATATGATGGGGAAACGATCCTGAGGCACTGCGTAAAGCTCGATGAGCGGCCGGTTTATCCGTCGTTTTGACGTGAGCAAAGCAAACTGGCCACCCTGTGGCCAGTTTGACGGGGAATCAGAAACGATAACCCGCAGAGAACATAAACACCCACGGATCCAGGCGAGTGCTGATACTTTGCTGCTGGCCGCCCGCCTTGAAGCGTACGTCCGTATCAATATCCATATACCAGACCGAGGCGTTGATCAGCCAGTCGCGGTTAATCAGATAATCCAGGCCAACCTGCCCCGCCATGCCCCACGAATCTTTCAGGCTGAGATCCGTCAGACCCGCCTCTTTACCGGTATCGTTGAATTTCTCATCAAAGAAGGTGGTGTAGTTCACACCGGCGCCAATATAAGGACGCACCTTGCTGCTTGAGTCACCGAAGTACCACTGCGCCATCAGCGTTGGCGGTAAATGGTGAACCGTGGCGATATCACCGGTTGGCCCGAGGCCCACGCGATGACGGAACGGCGTTGCGGCCAGAAGCTCAACGCCCACGTTATCCGTCGCCATATAGGTGAAAGTTAAACCTAACTGGGTGTTATTACTGACGTTAAAACCGCCCATTCCCAGCACGTTATCCGAACCTTCAGTTGGGCGAGCCGTAGCCGAACCGGCACGAATAAAGAATTCGCCTGCTTCATGCGCATACGCGCCGCCAGAGAGACTGCTTAATACAAGGGCTGCCACCGCTAATTTTTTCATATCCGCTCCATCGTTGTGGTTTTAATCGCGGATGAGAATATACTCACAAAAGAGTAATAAGTGATCTGCCACAGATCACATTAAAACCAGTAACTTAACATTCATTGATCTGGATTAATTTTTTGTTACGCACTCAAAACCAATAAGTTGTTTCCATGTCAATTTTTGGCATTTAGCGGTTACAAAATTTTCCCTTTTCCCCCTCTTGCTCTTCCTCTGGCGGCTGGATAATTTATCGCTCTCACAAATTGATTTGATGCGTTCTTCTTTTGCAGGTGTGCCATGAGTGATATCAACCCGTGCATGACGTGCGGAGCCTGTTGTGCGTATTTTCGAGTCTCTTTCTACTGGGCCGAAGCCAGCGATGGCGGTGGTACCGTTCCGGTTCATCTTACCGAGCCGTTAACCCCCTTTTTGCGCTGCATGAGCGGCACGAACCAAAAGCAGGCCCGCTGTGTGGCGCTACAGGGTGAGCCTGGGGTCTCGACCCGATGTTCCATCTATGAGGATCGCCCCAGCCCGTGCCGGGAATTTGCCATGTCGGGGGAGGATGGCCAGGTCAATGAAGCCTGTAACCGCGCCCGCGCGCGGGTTGGATTACCGCCGCTTTACAAAGATATGCTTTTCCATACAAGCCTTGATGCTGCCACAGCAGGTGCATCCGGTGTACAATTGCCGGCTAATTAACACCTGCAATACTCAAGGAGAGTGCATGTCTATCACGGCGAAGTCTGTCTACCGTGACACGGGAAACTTTTTCCGCAATCAGTTCATTACCTTTTTACTGATCGCGTTGCTTTGCGCCTTTATCACGGTGGTGCTGGGCCATGCCTTCTCACCGAGTGAAGAACAGATTGCCAGCCTGAGCCAGGGCGACCATCTTGCGGGTAGCGTGGGGTTGTTTGAGCTGGTGCAAAATATGACGCCAGAGCAGCAGCAAATCCTGCTGCGCGCCTCTGCCGCGTCCACGTTCTCAGGCCTGATTGGTAATGCAATTCTGGCGGGCGGCGTTTTACTGATGATTCAGCTGGTATCGGCGGGTCACCGCGTCAGCGCCTTACGCGCGATTGGTGCGAGTGCACCGGTCTTACCTAAGCTGTTTATCCTGATCTTTTTAACCACGATGCTGGTGCAAATGGGGATTATGCTGGTCGTGGTGCCGGGCGTTTTACTGGCTATCGTGCTCGCATTTGCGCCGGTGATGGTTGTGCAGGATAAGATGGGGATTTTTACCGCGATGCGCAGCAGCATCAGACTGGCATGGGCTAATATGCGTCTGGTGGCGCCCGCCGTGATCGGCTGGCTGCTGGCCAAAACGCTCCTGTTATTGTTTGCGCCGAATTTTGCGGTATTAACGCCTAACGTCGGCGCCGTGGTGGCGAATACGCTGAGCAACCTCATTTCAGCGGTACTGCTCGTCTATCTGTTCCGCCTGTACATGTTAATTCGTCAGTAATCCCGAGGCGGGGGGCATCTCTGTCTCCCGCCCCGCTCAGAAGATGGAATCACAGAATGAAGCAGTTTCTTGATTTTTTACCGCTCGCGGTGTTTTTCGCTGTCTATAAGTTGTACGACATTTTTGCTGCAACAAAAGCGTTAATCGTTGTGACCGCCGTTGTGCTGATCTACAGCTGGATTCGCTATCGCAAAGTCGAAAAAATGGCGCTTATCACGTTCGTTTTAGTAGCGGTGTTCGGTGGATTGACCATCGCCTTGCATGATGTTGAATTTATTAAGTGGAAGGTGACTGTTATTTATGCGTTGTTTGCAGCAGCGCTGTTGTTCAGTCAATGGTTCATGAAAAAGCCCCTGATCCAGAGCATGTTAGGTAAAGAACTAACGCTTCCGCAGGTGGTCTGGTCGCGTCTGAATACCGCCTGGGCAATCTTCTTTATTCTTTGCGGTCTCGCTAACATCTATATTGCCTTCTGGCTGCCGCAGGATATCTGGGTCAACTTTAAGGTCTTTGGCCTGACCGCGCTGACGCTTATCTTCACGCTGTTAAGCGGCGTATACATTTATCGCCATATGCCCCAGGACGACAACCACTGATTACTGACTGACCAGAACGTCAACGACGGGCGTTCTGGTCTATTCTCTCCGCACGCGAATCATAGTAGCATCCCGCCTGAAGTCTTCCGTTACGAGTTAAAACAATGACAACAACTAACGCCCCTCAGGGCGAACTGGTTTTACGCACACTGGCAATGCCCGCTGACACCAATGCCAATGGCGATATTTTTGGCGGCTGGCTGATGTCGCAGATGGATATGGGCGGCGCAATTCTGGCAAAAGAGATTGCCCACGGGCGCGTGGTCACCGTGAGAGTGGACGGCATGACCTTCCTGCGCCCGGTTGCGGTGGGTGATGTGGTTTGCTGCTACGCGCGCTGCGTGAAGCGCGGTAATACCTCCATTTCCATCAACATCGAAGTCTGGGTGAAGAAAGTCTCTTCTGAGCCGATTGGGCAACGCTATAAGGCCACTGAAGCGCTGTTTATTTATGTCGCCGTGGACAGCGAGGGCAAACCTCGTCAACTTCCACAGGCCTGATCGACAGGCAAAAAAAAGCCTCCTTTCGGAGGCTTTTTTTATTCCATCTGCGCCCCGCCGTTCAGGCGGAAAACAATATTGACGATCAATCCGCTACCCGGCTTGCCTGGCTCATAGCGCCATCTGCGCATGGCAGATTTCACTTCGCGCTCAAACATATTAGAAGGTTGCGCAGACAAGATTTCCACATTATCCACGCGGCCATCCGCAGTTACGTCAAATTTCACCCGTACGCGCCCTTCAATACGCAAGGCCTGAGCTCGCGCCGGATACTGAGGCTGATTGCGGCTTACGGCGCGCGGGCCCGCTGGCGCGGTTACGGTTGGCTTTGACGTCGTTGCCGTATTGTTCATCACCGGACGTGAAGGCGCTGCATTTTCGACCGGCTGGGTCGCGCGCGGTTCAACCGGACGTTCCTCGCGTTTCGGACGCTCCTCGACCTTCTTGACCGGCTTTGGCTTTGGCTTAGGTTTTGGCTTTGGTTCAGGTTTGTGGATCACCACCGGGGCTTCCTTTGGCGGCTCCGGAACGGGCTCGGGTTCTGGCTCCGGTTCAGCCACCGGCTGTGGCGGCGGAGGGGCAACCTGCGGCGGTTCAAGATCCGCTGGCGAGACCATCGTCACCGAAATCGGCTGCGCGGGCGCGGGCATTTCAATAACCTGATGAACCGAGGTATACAGCAGACCCGCCACAACGGCACCGTGAATCACGACAGAAAGCAGCGTCGGCCAGGGAAAGCGGCGAGGTAAATCAAGGGTCATCGAAGTCATAGTCATCAACGTTAAAAAACCGAACCCTGATTTTAAATGCAAATAGCAATCATATTCAATAAGACACTTTGCTCTGGCGCAATTTTAGCGCCCGAGAGGCCAAAAAAGGCGCATACAGATCAGGGTATTAACATTGTTTTTATTTTACATTGCAGTCGTTTGCCCTTTCACATAACGTAACTGACACTTTTACCGGTTAAGGAGCTTCGCCGTGTTTTACGTGATTTACTCTGAAGATGTTGCTGATTCGCTCGAAAAACGCCAGTCTGTGCGCCCTGCGCATCTGGCACGTTTGCAGTTGCTTCAGGATGAAGGCCGATTACTGACCGCTGGCCCCATGCCTGCAGTAGACAGCAACGATCCGGGTGCTGCCGGTTTCTCCGGCTCCACGGTCATTGCTGAGTTTGAATCCCAGGAAGCCGCTCAGGCCTGGGCTGACGCAGACCCGTACGTTGCAGCGGGCGTGTATGCAAAAGTGACGGTCAGACCGTACAAGAAAGTGTTCTGATACCAAAGCGGCTCCGAAAGGAGCCTTTTTTAGGCGCGATTACGCCCCTCTGTACCGGGTAAACTGCTGCTCTGTAATAAGGCTTCCCCACTGTTCGCCTTCCCACTCTTTTACCAGCGTAAACCCATACGACTCGTACAGACGCCTGGCGGCGGTCAGCTTATTGAACGTCCAGAGGTGCACAGCTGAAAAACCGGCGCTGTCGCAAAACCGCATCGCTTCATTCAGCAGTTTTTTCCCTACGCCGTGCCCCCGGCAGCCATCATCAAGAATAAACCAGCGAAGATGGGCTTCACCCGGCGCCAGATCCTCGCCATCGATCGCTACCGAGCCGACAATTTTGTCGTTGAGCACTGCCAGCCAAATCTGGTTACAGGGCTTCTCCAGTCTTTCACTAAACTCAGCCAGCCCCGAAGCCACTTTGGCCTCGAAGAAGCGACCAAAATTATGCTCCCGCGAATAATAACTGCCATGCATCTCCGCGATACGGCCAATCATGCCCGGGATATACCCCTGCACTATCTTCAGCTCATCGGGCTGCATATCGTTGCCCGCCTCGCGGCATGCCAGCAGCGCGTTGGCATAAAGGGAGAGCCCCTCAGAAATGGTCTGCTGCTGGGCAGGAGCAAGACGTTTTATTGCTGTGACCACGCGCTCATTGCTGAAGGTATTAATTTTGCTGACCGTCTCGTGACCTTTCGCGGTCAGCCTGAGGCTCTTTGCTCTCGCATCCTCGGTAGAAATGACCTCCTCGAGTTCGCCTGCGGCAATCAGGCGAGCCAGCATCCGACTGACGCTGGACTTTTCCAGGCCCAGCAGCTGTACCAGCTGACTCGCCGTCATCTCTTTTCGTAGGGCAATTTCGACCAGAGTATGGACGGCCGAAGGCGAGTAATTCGTTGAGGCCAGGGTAGAACCCATAAAACCTAACTCTCGCACCATCAGGCGCGAGGAACGTCGAATAACACTGACTACCGGGGTTTCGCTGTGCATGTTATGTCCTCACCATTTAGTTGTACTATACAACCAAATGGTGAGGGAGTGTCAAACACAATGAAAAAAGGCTCCCTCCGGAGCCTTTTTAAACGCTTCAACCAAATGAAATAAAAGGATTTATTTCATGCCACGTCCACTCATTGACCACATCGATACTTAAAGCCCCGCAAACGCGGGGCTTCTTATTGCGAATAATTAATAAGTTAATATAATAGTATCAGCAATCGTCTAATAAACCTGGAAGATACTTATTTATAAGGGCTAAGTGCTGTGTTATGCGTGATCCAATCAATGTCCCAGGGATATTACCTTTTTCTTTTTTATATTCAATTGTTATAGCAGAAAGTTTAGGTCTCTCTATTTTTGGTTTAATACACAACTTATTTAAATCAAACGAACTAAATTTAAAAATAGCACCACCACTGAAGCCTTGCGGTGTCGGAGAAAGAGTAAAAATGCCATTTTTAAGAAGATTTTTTTCGTATGCCAAAGAGAGATGCCATTCTCTATCAATACCTAACAACTCATAGTCTTCTTTGAGCAACTCCCTAGAGCCAAAACTTTCACGTTTACAATTGATAGTGCTGTTACGTAACTTAGAATTTTTTGAATAAAATCCACTAACTATATACGAGTGGTCGAAACTGTCCGAGACCGTTCTATCAAGATCATCATAGTTTAAAGCAAGTTTTTTTATGTTATCGCTTATCGAATCTTGTATATGAAATACTGATGAATCGTAAGGATCATCATTATGCGTTCCAGATACCCCCCTTGCTGTACTGAACCTATCACCTTTAAACGTCGTTACCCTCTCTTCACCTTCACACGACATTAATAACTCATGTTCACCTATAGCATCAAATACATGCGATGCAGAAAACACGAAGTACTCACCTTTTATATTAACAAATACACCACTTCCAATTTGCTCAGGCCGACTTTCATGTTTCAATGGAAACAGAATTGCATTAACAGATTTTTCAATCTGAAGTGTATTATCCAAACATATTGCAAAATGTGTTTGGATGCGCCCTATTACTTTCTTTGTAAGCGGATTTTTGAGATCTATTTTTTCTTTCATAACACTTCCCATTTAGTAAACACAAAGCATAATAAAATTGCTCACTTAAGTATATTTTGTTGATTGTATGGATGCGATAAATACAATGCCAATATTTTAACAGTTAATTACATTAACACAATTTATCACCACAGAAAACTATTGATTTTATTTAAAATAAATCAGGCGTATTGGGGATAATTAATTTGAGTTAAGTCTGTTTTGCATTTTACGGTATTAAATTATACCGCAAGTGCAAACTAATTATTATCAAAAACCCGCATCTGCGGGTTTTATGAAGAGTCACATCCATTGAATCTGTTGCTGTCCTGACCTAGACGGGTGCGGTGCTGCTGGTACTACCACCCCCGGCGATACGATAAAGCGCTCGACCGTTTCGGTGGTCACAAATGTCGCGCTGCAGTTGATGTTTGTGCACTGGTGATAGCGCTCTTTGGTCGTGTCGGTAAAATAGCGACTTGTGCGGGCGTGAGCGGCAAAATGGCATTTTGGACAGTGAAACATGGTGAGCACCTCATTTAATTTCCGATGCGCTAATTTTACTCAATTTATCCTTATATAACAAATACATAAAAACAAATCACTGCGTTAATTCTTCGCTTTCGTACTCCACATCCGAAACCTTAACCTCAAGCTCTAAGCCCGTCGTGTAGCCGTTGCTGTTGAGGTTATGCACCACCCGGCTGATTATCCACGCCTGCTCGTCTATGACGCGCTTAAACCCTTTCACCACGATTGGCGTTTCAGGAAATAAATCTGCCCGGCCAATCGCCAGCGTGATTGAAAACTCCGCGACACCTCGCTGCTGCTTGTCCCACTTCGCCTGAGCGGCGCGCATGGCCTGCGCCTTTGTCGCGTAAATGGTCGTAAGCTCCAGCACGTTGTCAGCTTCACCGGCCATATACTCACCCTCTCGCGCTTCCTGCTCTTTTTTAGCTTTGGCCTTTGCTGTGGCTTTGGCCGCTTTCGGGTGCTGCAATGCGCGGAGGTGTTGCTCTTTCGGTTTACGCTTGAGCTTCACCTTTTGCTTTTGCGGCTTCGGGTCTTTGGTGTGCAGCCATTTTGCCGTCACGCCGGTATAGGCTTCCCGGTCAGCAATGGCAAACTGATGACGATCACCGTCGCCTCGCTCAAGCGTCATCTGAGGAATGGGCTTCCCGCTGGCCGTCTTACCGCTTCCGGCTTTCAGGAATAATAATTTCCCCGCTTTTACCGAAACCGCCGCCCCGTTCCGGTCAGCCAGACGGGACAGAAACACCGCGTCGGATTCCTGCGACTGGTCAATGTGAGGTACGGCGACGGCTTTCAGCGCGTCGGCCACGCTGGCCGTCAGCTTATTGCGTGACGCAATCGTCTCCACAATTTGCCCGAGCGTGGTGTCATGCCATGACTGTTCCCGGCGAGAGTTCAGCGTCCCGCGAAAATCGGCGCTGCGCCCCCGGATGGTCAGCGTATCAGGTGCGCCCCTGTGCTCGATTTCATCGACCGTGAACGTCCCTTTTTTTATCAGCGCGGAACCCTGCCAGCCTAACCATAGCGTCAACGTTGCGCCACGCGGTGGCAAAGCTATCTGGCCGTCAGTGTCATCAAGCTCGATATCGAGCTGGTCGGCCTCGAATCCGCGATTATCGGTCATGGTCAGACTGATAAGACGGTCACTAAAATCCTGCGTGATATCATCGTTATCCAGCTTGAGCATAAACGCCGGGGCAATCTTCGCCCCGGCCTGAATATCCATTCCTGTAATCATCCTGCCAGCCCTCCCAGCCAGTCACCGGCAGACGTGACCAGATTGTCGGCCTGCGTTTTCAGGTCGCCATAAATGGCCGCCAGCGATTTATCGACCCGCTTAAGAGAAAGGCTAAACTCGATTTTTCTCGCCGCTCCGTCGCTGAATAACTCGGTGTGCGTATGCGTCACTTTGTCGATGACATACATGCCGTGGATCATGCCCGTTCCGTCAATCAGCGGCCACGCGCGCCCCTCGTCTGCCATCAGCTCGATGGCAGTCAGTGACAGACGTCCGCCGGTAATTTCGGGATAGAGCACGCCCGACAGCGTGCGCGTGGTTTCCCCTTCCCCGAGATACTGGTAAGCCGGTGGCTTGCCGATACGGCCGTTTGACGCCCAGCGGTAATCCTTCGAATACTGCATGGACTGATAGGGCAGCGTGCGGCGCTCAAACACAAACAAACCTAAAACCATTAACATGCTTTATCTCCCTCAGTCATGGCGCATACTTGAGCGCTGACGCGCACGGTTTTCACGGTCGAATTTATCGACAGCCTCGCGGAGTTGCCGGTCAAGGTCGCTGCCCGGCGCGATGCCACCATTCAGATTAATGTTGTATTCAGGCTTGCTCTGGTCGACGTAAGTCTTACCCGTGGGTGCCGTTACCGGCTGATATGCTTGATAACCGCCATATGCTGAGGTTGCCGGAATATAAGACCCATTTTGCGAGCCGGTGGCGGCACTGGCTTTAGCGGCCTTCTGGTCAAGGTCGCTCGATTCTTTATTGATAACCCCGAGTTTTTCCAGCAGCCAGTTAACGCCGGCGCGCAATGTATTAAAGCTTTTGAGCGGTAACATCAACGCTTCAGCCAGCATCTTACCGAACATCACACCCGCATTTTTGCAGCTGTCGAGCGTCTCCTGCGTCGACTTAACCGGTGCGATCAGGTCTTTAAACCACTGCCACGCCGCTTTCAGTTTGTCACCCAGCCAGTCAAAAACCGGCTTTAACGGTTCGAATAGTTCCACTACAGGGGCAAAAGCCTGCTTTAACCCCTCCATTACGCCTGAGAAAAACGCACTTATTGGCTCCCAGTATTTGCGGATAAGCAGCGCACCTGCGACGATGGCAACGCCAATAGCCACTATCGGCCACGTAAGCGCCCCGAGCACGGTCATGATGGCGCCGCCCACCACAGAGAAAACCGTCCCGAGCAGCGACGCACCGGCAATCAAAATATTAATGCCGGTAATAACCGGCCAGGCGACCAGACCAATTGCCCCGAGGATGCCAATAATTGCCAGTGCGCCGCCAGCTATGATGCCGATGGTCTGCGCCAGCCCCTGATTTTTCTGGATCCAGCCGTCGAGCTTTAACACATATTTCGTGGCTGTCTGGGTGAGCTTACGCAGTGCCCCCTCCTGCTGGTCAAACAGGTCAGTACCGACGGCCTCATAGGCTGACTGGAATTCTTTGAAGTCACCGCCGAGGTTGTCCTGCATGATTTTAACGAGCTCAGCGGTTTTCCCGTCCGAGGCTTTAAACGCCGCCGTGAGCTGGTCGAGTTTGCCGCTTGATGCCGCGGTCATCAGTACCGCCGCCGCGGAGCTGGCTTCCTCACCAAAGATGGTTTTCATGTACTCGCCTTTCTGGCTTGTTCCGAGATTGTTTTTCTCAAAACTGCGCTGCATTTCTTTCAGAATGGCGAATATCGGGCGCGTGTTGCCCTTGCTGTCAGACGTTTTAACGCCGAGCTCTTTGATGGCCTCGTATGCCTTACCGGTCGGAGCCTGCAGGCGACTCAGCACGGCACGGCTGCCCGTCCCCGCCATCGAGCCGGTGATTTTGGCGTCATGGAGCGCGCCGACCATTGCGGCGGTCTGCTCGATGCTGACCCCGGCATTTTTTGCCACCGGCGCAGCATACGTCAGTGCGTCGCTCAGCCCGTCAAAGTCAGCAGCCGTTTTGTTCATGGTCATCGACAGCACGTCGCCGATGTGTGCGATCTGGTCGTTTGACATCTGAAACGCGGATTTCATACCCGTCAGCAGCGCGGCGTTTTCTTCCATCGAGCGACGGTTAGACAGCGCCATATTCAGCGTGACCGGCGTCGCCGCCTGAATCGCTGCGGCGTCCCCGCCGCTTTTCGCAATGATAATCTGCGCGCTCGCCGCATCATCTGCAGACGCAGCGGTATTGTCCCCGAGCTGGCGCGCCTGTTTGCGCAGCGCCTCCATTTCGGGTGACTGTTTATCGACGCCGAGCACGGCCTGCAGCTCAGAGTTTTTCTGTGCAAACTCATAACCGGGCGTGAGTAATTTCACTCCGGCCATCGTTCCCGCCGTGGCAATACCGACTCCCGCCGCGCCTGCCGCAGCAGCGCCTCCGGCAAGGGATTTACCGGCCTGATAACGCTCTTTAACGCGACTCAGTCGCGCCTGCTGTTGACTGACCCGCGCCAGCGCCTCGCGCTGCCGGTTTAGCTGCGCGGTCGTCTCACTGATGCTGGTTTTCAGGCGGCGCTCATCCGCCGAGAGAGTACGGGTATTAATACCGGCCTGCGCGAGCTCGGTACGCTGGCGCTGTACCGACTGCCTGAGGCTGTTGTATTTGAGCTGCAGGTCAGCGGAGGATTTTTTTGCCGCCTCCATCGCGCGCGCCTGCGCGGTTGTAGGGTTCTGCGTATTTTTAAACTGAACTGCCAGCGCGGCGGCTTCCTGTTTGGCCTTGTTAAGCGACTGGCCGGTCACGGCAAGCTGTGCGCTCGCTTTCCTGAATCCGTCAATTCGGCCAGCCTGCGCATTCAGATCGCGCAGACTGTTTTGAGAAGTGCGGATATCGCCAGCAAGGGTCTTGCTGGCAGTCTGGATAGCTTTGAGCGGTCGGCTTGCCCGGTCGACTGCGTTCAGCAGTACCTCAAGTCTGACGTTATTGCTCATGGTGGTGTCCGCTTCGCTGCAGCGCCTTTTCGCGCCATGTGATGAGCTCGGTCACGCTCAGGGAATTCAGCTCTGATGGCGGCCAGTGAAATATCACCGCGATATCCGCCATCAGGTCATCGACCGAAAGGTTATCCGGGAAGGTCAGCGTGCCGAAGATGGCGACAAAAAACCGACCACCTTACCGGCGAACAAAATGAGGTCTGACGCTTCCAGACGCATAACCTCGGGCTCGGTCAGCGCCGGGTATGTCATGCGCGGCAGCACCTTAATCAGCGCGTCGACGTCAGAGTTTGCCAGCGAGGCCAGACTCACGCCGCGCAGAGTCCCGGCGTTGGGTTTGGACACGGTCACCTGTTCGATTTTTTGCTCACCGCGCATGATGGGATTATCGAGGATCACAATGTTCGGGTTTTCGGTTTCGGTGGTGGCGGTTTCGTTGATGTTTTCCATGATGTTGCTCTCTTTGAATGTGAGTAAGCGACCGGCCAGCCTGGCTGACCGGTTAACGGGTTACAGGCCAATCGCCCGGCGGTGCTCAGCGAGACGGTCGACGCCGTCGACCTTCATCACCATGTTGACGACGTCAATCTCGATGACCTCTTTGCCGTCGATCGTGAGCTGGTAGTACGAGCACTCGGTCGCGATTTTGGTCGTGCCGCTTTCACCCTGCTTGTTCTCGCCGCCGTCGTACTCCTTGTGACGGCCACGCATGACCACCTCAACGGCGGAAATTGCGCCGGTGTCATCGCGCTGGAAAGAGCCGGTGAAGCGCAGCGGCACGCTATCCGCACCCGGTGACGCGTACTGAGCCCACAGCTCAACGTCAGGCAAACCGCCCAGCGTCCACTCAAGCGACAGCGCGTCGTCGTCGAGGCCTAGGTCAATCGACACCGAGCCCGGCATCCCGCCGCCACGATATTTCTCAAGCTTGCGGGTCAGCTTTGGCAGGGTGACGGATTCCACGACGCCCATGTAGCTGAGACCGTCGTTAAACATGTTCAGGTATTTCAGTTTGCGTGGTAACGCCATGCTCTGAGCTCCTTAGCTGTTGACCGAGTCTGACAGGTCTGCCAGATAGGTATCGGTGATGCGCTGGCGCAGGGTCAGGTTTTCCAGCGGCGGGACGGGGGTGTAGTCGTAATCGATATACAGTTTCCCGGCTTTGAGGGTTTCCACGCTGTTTGACTCCGGGTCGTACCAGCAGGAGCCGTCAGCGATATAGCCGTTGTTTTTCAGCTCGCGGAATTTGGCATTGATACCGGCGACGATGTCGCGGATGAGCGTTGCAGAAACGGGCTTATCCATCGCCCACGCGTGCGCTTCCGCCATCGTGTCGGCCAACACCTGCGCCGTGCGGGTGTAGTTTTCAAACACGAATAATGGATCGTCCGAGCAGGTTCGGTTACCCCAGAATTTAAAGCCATCGTTGCGGATGAGCGTTGTCACCCCGGCCTGATTCAGCAGGTTGGCGTCGGTGGCCTGCTCCTGCAAATCCCATGAGACCGAGGCGCTGACGCCGGTGACGCCATTCACGCCGACGTTGGACAGCGTTTTGTGCCAGCCGGTATCCTGGTCGATTCTGGCGCGCAGGCCGAGCGCGCGGGCGGTCGCCCATGCAATATCGGTTTCGTTCGCCGTGGTGTCCCATGCCAGAAAATCAGGGTGAATGACCATGAGCTCGCGCTGGTTGAAGTTCTCACGGTATTTAATGGCGTCGGAAATGGTCTTGCAGCCCCACGCGCTCACATAGCCGAACGCGCGCAGGCTCTGGCAGGTCGACGCAAGCGCGGTCGCCACTTCCTGCGTATCCAGCCCCGGCACGCCGAGAATGCGCGGCTTAACACCGGTGACGGTTTTCGCTGTTAACAGCGCTTTCAGCCCGGTGTATTTGCCGTTTTCGTCGGTCGTGCCGATGATGTTGGAAATGGTTTCTTTCTGCGCCGCTTCCGGGTCTGACGGGTCGTCGACACCTTCGGGAACGCGCACCACCACAATGACCGGTTTGCACTGGTCGGCGATGGCCTGCAGGGATTTTGACAGCGTGCCTTTTTTACCGGCCTTACCGATCGCCGTTTGCACGCTGGTAATCAGCACCGGCTCGTTCAGGGGGAATGTCTTTGCGTCAGCATCGCTGGCCGTGCAGACCATGCCGATGATGGCCGTCGAGACGGTGGAAATGGTGCGCGTGCCATCATTAATCTCGATGACCTCGACGCCGTGATGATAGTCGCCCATCTGTTTAACTCCGTGGTTAGGGGTGCGACTATTTTCTGTTGTGTGTCGCGCAGGCGCGATGCAATGCCGTTGGTGGAGGGATAACACAACATACAAAAAAGCCCTCCGGGTGGAGGGCTTCGTTTATTCTGGTTTTTCCGGCCACTCAATATCCGGCGCCGTAGATGTGTCGATCGCGTTCAGCGCCTGAATGTATTTCATCCACGCAATCAGGCTGGCCTTGTCATCGTCTCTGATGATGCCGAGCTGCAGCTCAGTCTGCCACAGGCTGATAGCGCTTTGCGCCTCTGACAGCAGCGCGGATTTTTTCTGTTCAGCCTCCTTAACCTGACCGTTTTTCTGCGCGTCCTTATCCGTGACCCATTCGCCACCGTTCCAGCGGTCATAGGGGGTCGACGGTGCAATCGTAGTTACGCCGACGGCATAGTCACCGGGCGCGGTAATGTTGGCCGGCTGACCGGTTTCCGTGTCATAAACCGTCTCACCGCGATGGTCTGCGACATACTCCCACCCGTCAAGACTGGCCGCGCGACACACCGCGAAACCTTCTTTTTCTTCGACCGGTGCATCGGTGCAGGAATTAGCAGGAATCCCCACGCCCAGCGCCAGAAACTCGACAGTGGACGTCAGATATTCGCGGGTTTCACCGTCATAGTTATAAACCGTCATATCACCGGCTTTTGTGGTAATGCCCTGTTTGTTAAGTGTCGCTTTTGCCATTATGCCGCCCTCACGATGTAGTTAAATGCAATGTTGCGTGGGCGAGCGCCGAATGATGACCGTTGACCACCAATTGAAGAAATCAGCCCTGCGGTATTTATGTGTGACCATGACGGGCTGTTGTCGACAACGCTGTCGAAATCACTCAATGGGATATATGCGGTCCCATCTGAATGCCCCCCGATGAACATCCCAACTCCAGAGCCGACCTGAGCGGATAATAGCGCTCGTCCATTATCTATCCCGCGCCCGTCATCCCACCCTCGCAAAAACTCACTGCGCAAGTCAGGCAATTTACCGGATGGATAAGCGACAGCCAGCTTTGGATATTTCACTTTGTCAAAAACCGCGCCGTTGCATTTAAGCCAGCCCTCCGGCGGAGTTGCCTGTGGCCACGGCAGCGGAAAACCGACCGGAATATATTTATCAATATCCGCCGTTTTGAGGTATTGCGTGTGCGGGTCTGCAGCGGCGAGGTGTGCGGCCAGCAGATTATCGGCATAGGCTTTCACCTCGATAACCTTATCCTCGACATACTGGCGCGTTGCCAGCACCACCGACGGGTCGATTTTCAGGGTAATGGCCGACGTGCTCGACACAATCAGAATCATGCGAATGGTCTGCGTGCGGCCGCTTCCCTCCTGCAGCTGCGGCTTGTAGGTCTCCGGGCAGTTTGCCACGGCAATCAGAATCCCCTCATCGTCGTAGAGACCAATCTCGCGTATCCAGAAACCGCCCTCATTCTCGGGAATAATCTGTTCCGCGATAATCTGGCTGGTATTGGCCGGGTCAACGGTCAGCAGGTTTATCGGTGCGATGCGCTTCTGGTTAATGAGCTTCGTCTGCGCCGGGTCAGGGGTCGGCAAAGTACCATTCGCATCGCCGACGGCCATCTGCGTCAGGTTTAGTCTGGTTCCGAGTGCCGCCGCGTTCGCCAGCCGCGCCGCGCCCTGATTGGTCAGAATGGCAAGATATTTTGCGGTCATGCGTTCACTCTCAGGTTATCAATCAAATGGATGGCCGAGGCCGGGTAATATTCACCGCCGACGACAATTTCCTCGGGGGTGTAGGGGTAAACGGTGAGCGCGTCGCCGTCGTAGCATCCCGCGCCGACATATAGCTCACCGGTCGCACTCAGGCTGATAGCCAGCCCCGTCAGGTGGCGGCTTGCCGGTTTGGCGTCTTCAATCAGGCGCTCGAGCTCCTGATACATTTCATCAGTGATGCCGCTGTCGAGCACGCCGACAACGAGGCGGAAAGTGCCTAGCGCCTCGTTGAGCTGCCACCACTCGCGCACCTCAATCAGAAAGCCGAGCGGCTCAACCACCCGACGCAATGCGCTGATGGTGCCTTTGTGCTGATGGACGAAAAACGAAGATGCGCAGACGCTGCGCTTTGTCGCCTCCGGCCACTTCTCATCCCACCGGTCGACCGACAGCGCCCACGCCAGATACGGCAGCAGGTTTACCGGGCAGGTGCGCCAGTTCCACAGAGTGCGCAGCGTTACCGGCACGCGCTGAATCTCAGAGAGCGCGGCAGCGGCGGCAACCTCCAGCGGCGACGAGCCAACGGGTAACAGCCGGTCACTCATCCGAGCCCCCGATAGTTATCTGGTACTCGGTACAGTTCGACGCCTGCGACTTGCTCAGCACAATATCGGCCTGTGGTGATGCCAGCTCGACACGCTGTACCCCCTCAACATGCAGCACCGCGTAAATGGCTGACAGCCGGATATCACGCCCGAGGCGGTGCTGCGCGCTGATGTAGCTCTGAAGCCTCTGCTCTGATGCCTGCCTGATGGGCTCAGATTCGGGGCCGGGGTAAACGTAGATCGTCGCGTCAATCTGGTACGGCACAATCTCGGCTGACTGGACGGTCACACGGTCAGCCACCGGTCGCACATCTTCGGCGTTCAGTGCTTTTTCAACGACTGCCAGTAACTCAGGGCTCGCGGTGCCGTCACCCTCACGGGATAACACGGAAATCGTCACGCAGGCGGGCGACGGGCTTTCGACCGACACGTCGGCGACCCGTCCGTCAGCGCTTCGACCGTGATACTCATAGGCACCAACCGGACCCGCCACGCTTAATCCTTCAAAAGCTTGTTGTGTGCGCAGTCGCAGGTCAGCATCTGATTCCATAACGGCAGGCGTTGGCGGTATGGTGGTGTCATCTGCAGGGGTAATGGTCAGGCGTCCGGTATTATTGTTCCCGGCCACGACGTCAAGGTCGCGACCGGTTGAATACGCGAGCGTTACCGCCTGCGCGGCTTCGTTCACACGCTGACGCCAGATAACTTCACGATAGGCGTTTTCCTGCAGCAGCTTCACAATCGGCTCTGACTCAAGTGCCAGCGTCCGGGCGATAGCCTCCTGCTGATTTTCGGGATAAAGCGAAATTAGCGTCGCAATGCGTTCGGCAAGAATGGTTTCAAAGTCCAGTTCTTCCACCACATCGGGAACAGGTAACTGATTCAGGTCAACGGTTGCCATAGTGATTTAGCTCAGTGGAATGGTGATGGAAAATGGCTGGCCGCCGGTCGAGCGGGTGCCAGTGATGTCGACATACAGCCCGCCGTCGGTCTCCGACCGTTCAAAGGTAATGGTCGAGAGGTCTACGCGTGGCTCCCACTTCTGGATCGCGGAATAGCACGCGGCCATAATCTGCAGGCGCAGCGCCGGGGTCTGCGGCTGGTCAATCATCTGCGACAGGAGCGAGCCATATTCACGGCGCATGACGCGTGAGCCAACCGGCGTGACCAGAATGTCGCGCACGCTTTGCCGGATATGCTCAACCTCAGAGATACTGAGGCCGGTCCGGCTGTTCATTCCCAGATAACGCACCGTCATTGCGTCCCCTTAGTCCAGCTTCCGCCGCTCTGAACGTTGCCGTGTGCGTGGTTGTCCACCTGCACGCCGTTTGATTTCAGTGTCCCGCCGGTGTGCTCAATGTTCCCGGACATAGTCCCGCCTTTCTTTACTTCGAGCGTGCCGGTCGTCAGTTTGTTGGTGCAAACCACCTCCGGCGTATCAAGCGTGATACTGGTCGAGGCTTTCACCAGCACCACCGGCACGGTTGCCGTAATGGACTCAGACGCGATGATGTCAGCGGTTTTGATGCCTGACACGGTGAGCGCGCCGTTTTCGGGTTCGTACTCGATAACCGCCCCGTCAGGAAAGGACGCATGAAATGCATCAGGTGAGGCAGACGGCGCGGGATGGTCGTCAGAGAAAATGCCGGGCAGCACAAAGGCCGTGTCGAGCTCGCCGCCGATCGCCAGCAAAAGTACCTGCTCGCCAACGGACGGAGCCCACCATACGCGCGAGCGACCGGCGCGACAGGTTAGCCAGTTCAGCCAGGTGGTTTCCATGCCGCCAGTCTGGACACGACAAAGCCCCTCGTCGTGGTCGACCTCGGTCACGATGCCGGTGCGGATAAGGTTGCGGATCGCGCGTGTGATTTCCTGCAGAGAATTTAGATTATTCATGGAGAAAGGATGCCTCTGACAGCTAAATAACTCAAAGCCAAGCTCACGGCTAGTCCATGACACAACATTGAAATAATTTGTAATAAACACTTCCATCATGAAAATCAAAAGCATATATTATTCATGGGTAAACACCCTCACCTAAGCCAAATTAAATCCTTCAACCCAATCATTTAAAATGGAATTATTTATGACCACATGCATTATTTGCAGATTAGAAAAAGATAACATGTCAGATGAACATGTTATCCCTGACTCGCTTGGCGGTTACTATCACGTACACACAGTATGCAGAGATTGCAACTCTCTATTGGGAACAAAGGTAGACACTCATTTAATAAATAATAAATTTGGTGAGTTATATCGTAGCCGATACAATCTTAAGGGGAAAACCGGTGGCATTCCTAACCCATTAGGTGGAATCTTTACAAATGAAGAAGACCCAGAAATAAAGGCAACCTATAGGAGGAAAAAAGATGGGAGTTACGAACCTTATTTCATGCCGTATTCTAAACTCATAAAGGATAACGCAGGAAATGTTATTGGATTAACCATGTCATTAGATGAGTCTGATCTAGACCAGCAAGAATTAATTTTAAAAAAAATACTGGAGAGAAACAATCTAAAAGAATCTGATATTGTAAAGACAGACACAAAAAAAGTTGAAAATAATTCAGCATACAAATCAACATGGAGTATGAACTTTGAAAAAATGAAAATTGGAGCATTGAAGATCGCATATGAGTTCGCAGTTGACTCTATTAATGGATACTTCCATGATAAGACCGCAATAAAAATCTCTCAAATACTACTCCAAGGTGATATTGAAGCTGCAGCAAAATATGTAAATATTGGTGACGGACTAAATGAAGAAATCATTAAACCATTCGAACCATATATCGACATGGAAAGAAATAGACATCTTTTAATTCTTACAACCAACAATAATTCACTTTTTTGTCTAGTGCGAATCAATGGTGTTTACACCATTGGCATCACACTATCAAAGAAAAATTACTTAACCATCCAACAGTCAATTATTGGTATAAATGATGTTGAAAACAAAAGATTTGAAAAAGTAAAGTTTATTGACGGCCTAAATGCCATTCAAGGACCTATTACATTGAGTTTTTTATTTAAAGGAAAAAATATCACTGAATTTGAGCAAGGATTTGAGCCATTTGAGCACTCGATTGCCAACACTCCAAAAGATGTAATCCCCTTATATGACCAACATGAAACCTACATTACTCTATTACATGAGGTAATTGAAAAAACCGACCCATACAAAGACATACTTGCAAATGTTTGTAAGAAAGGCTCAACTTTTAAAGTTCCATTACCACGCTCTTACATAAAATATCACGTACTATCCAAGCACACAAATAAATACTATGAAATAGATGAGATTGAACTTAAACAAAATTGGATTGGTTTTTTATAAAGCCCTTCACACATCGTAATAAGCCCACTGAGATTAGTGACTGCGTTATAAAAGCAATCACTAATCTTAAATTCCATTATTTGACAAACACATATAGACTTCCTTCATAATCATCTTGATATCATAATCACTTACTCCAACTAACTGGCGAACTGGATAAGTTATAGTTTTACTATTTTTGTTTGGTGCGTCTTTTAACCCAAATTGATGCACCCGCGCAATCCGTTGTACCTTTCCGGTAAATTCCACCACAGCCGCATCATTGCGGCAACTGGCTTTCATGTAGCGGTTAGTACGCAACTTCGTAAACATCGTCCGTTTAATCCGCCCGCTTTTAGCCCTGAGAGGCTGACGCTTTCGCGCATGATAGGGGGAGCCGTCAGGGGCTTTTTGCAGTTTGATGCGTTGCTGTTGCGACTTGCGCAGCTCTTTTGCTATCTCCCCGGCCAACTTCCGGCGCGCTGCTGGTGACAGGGCAGCGATCAGACCATTGAGCCGGTCGTCAAAGGGCTTAAATTCACTCATCCCATTTACTCGCCAGCTCCCCATCAAGATAGAGCTCTTTTGGTGGGGTTACGGGCACCGGCAGCGGCGGCTCAGGGGCATAGCTCACGTGCAGCGCGCCGTTTTCCTCTTTGATGATAGTGCGCTCGGTGAGCTGCAGGCTGATGCTGATATCGACGCTGTCCCCGTCGTTCAAATCCATCTGGAAACGGTAGCCCTTTTTGCGGCCGTCATCGAGCGTGCAGATATCCGGCTGGTTTTCCCTGAGCCATGCGGCGACCGGCACGAAAATCAGGTCAGGGTCGCCCACAAAGTCACACACGATCACATTCAGGGTGTAAATTTTCTCATGCGACAGCGAGGCCGCGAGACGCGCATCGATATTCCCCTCATCGACAAAGATGCGCATCATTTCGGGGTTTGTTTCAAGCTGCGGTACGGCTTTAATCAGCGCTTCGCGCAGGCTGCGTGCTTTCTTCATCGAGTTTGTCCTGACAGTCTTTGACGGTTTCAACCTGCAGCGCGCAGGCGGCGAGCGCGTGCTCAAGCCTGCGAATATCGGCGCTCAAGTCGCCGTTAGTGGCCGGGTCGCTTCCCGGCATCGGGCAATAGCTCACCTTCGGGCAGGCGCTGTAAACAATGACCGGCGGAGGCGCAACCGGCGCGGGTGTGCAGCCTGCGCACAACATCAGGCAGCTCAGCGCTATACCAGCGGCGTAAGGTTTCATTCTCATTAATCAGCCTCGTAATGGTTTCTTCACGCCGCACGGCCATCGCACCGGCGGCCAGCAGTTCGCCGCGTAAACTGACCTGCGCGGTTTCATTTCGCCTGGCAATTCCCTGCGAAACGGAAAGCTGATTTTTCAGCATTCCGATCGCGGTTTTTTGTTCCGTGGCGACCCTGTTCGCCCGTTCAAACGAGCGAGTCAGGTTGCCGGTTTCATGACGCTGCCAGAGCACTACCGCAATCAGCGCGGCCAGTAAAAACAACATCAGTTTCATTCAGTCCCCCTGAGGCAGTAAGCACGCTCGCGCGCGCGGCGGTTTTCCAGCCCTTTGTTAATTTCGCCGTTCACGTAAACCCAGCGGGTAAGCTGGTCGCACGCCTGCGGCCACTGCTGGCGTTTGATAAACGAGACCAGCGTCGACCGGCAGGCCGCGCCGGTTCCCACATTGAATGAGAAACTGACCAGCGCGTCGTAAACCTGCGGCGGCATTTTCACCGGCGCGCATACGGCCAGACGTTTCTCGACGTTCAGCACATCCGCGACGAGATTCGCCGCCGCCTGCCGCTCGGTGATTTCCCCCTTTGGCACGACGCCTGCAGTGTGGCCGATGCCCGACGTCCACACTCCCGCGCTGCACTGGTAAGGCGTCAGGCGACAGCCTTCGAGGTCGGCAATCAGCGCCAGCCCCCCGGGCGAGGTGTTAAGCAGACGAAAGTCAGGCATCAGCGCTGCCAGCGCCAGCACGGAGGCCACACTGCACTTTTTAACGATTGATTTCACGAATAGCCCCTTTATCGAGTCCGAGGGACGTCAGATAGATATAGGTTTTGCGCTTAAACCAGTAGTTCGTCAGCGCGGTAAAAATGGCGCATCCGCCGCCCACGTAAAGCGCCATCTTTTCGGGGGACATTGCCCCGACATACGCCAGCCCCACGGCCAGCCAGTAGGCGATAAACGTGGTGATTTTTTCCATACTCAGTCCCATAGATTCACCGTTTCGGTTCTGGCCGCGCTCTCGGTCTCAGGCAGCTCAATTGCCGTGCCGTGCGGGAGGATGACGCCGAGCTCAGACAGGCCGGGATTTGCCTCTAAGACGGTTTCGACCACGCCCTCAGTGCGCCCGTAGTACCGGGCGCAAATCGCGTCGAGGGTGTCGCCCTGCAGCGCATATGCTTTCATCAGATTTGCCCCACAATGCAGCGCGCTTTGTCCTGGATGCGCGCCACAGACCAGCGCATATCCCGCCACATTTCATCGATAGTGCTGTCGATGCTGTCGGCTTTTTTGTCCCCTTTGGCGGTCGCATCCACGCCGCGAAAACGCTCATAAAGCGTGGCCGTCGTCATCGAGCACACGGCGTTGAAGTAGTGGAAAACGCGCACGCTCTCGCCGTCGAGCTTGTCCGTTGGGACATCCGCCAGCGTGGCATAACCGGCATCGAGCTGACTTTCGCGCCAGTCGCTCAGCTCCGCATTAGTCTCCGCAATGGCGGTCTTAATCGCCCGGCGCAGGCGCACGGGGGAAACGGTCTGCTCCAGTCGCATTTCTTCCCGCACGCGCTTCGGATCAACGTCAGGAAAAAACGGGGTGTTTTTGATTACCGGCTCGCTCACGCTCGGTGGCGGTATCACCACGCCCGGCACATCCTGCGGCTCTTTTTTTGGCTCAATAATCAGCGTCGTCATGACAACCTCGGGTAATGGGTGGGCGGTGGACGCCGGTCGCAGTCAGGGCAATTGATACCCGCATTGACCGGCGTGCCGCCCGGCTCGGGGAGCGCTCGGTTAACCTGCGGCTTTTGCCGCCTTTGGTGGACGCCCGCGCCGTGCCGCTGGTTTGGCGGCAGGCTTGCGCGTGCGCGGTTTAGTCGTTTTGGTTTTCGGTGCCGGTTCGGGTTTTGGCCTGAGCTGGCGCTCTAACTGCTCGATATCCTTTTTCACCCCGATAGTGCTTTCTAACTGGATCGCACGCTGCAGGTGCGCCAGCGCCTCGGGCAGTTGCTCCGCTTCACGCAGCACGTAGCCGGTGATTTTGTGCAGCTTCGCACGCACGATATCGGGCATATCCGCGCGTTCAGTCAGCGCGATAGTGTCGAGCAGGTTCGCCAGATTGACCGGCTGTTTTGCCGCCAGCAGGCGCTGCGCTGCGAGCGCGACCTCTTCGGCCAGCAGGCACGGCGTCGGACGGCGACCGACCGGCATGGTGAGGCCGTAGGTCATGGCGTAACGGGCAATTTCCAGCGCCCCGGCGATATCGTCAGCATCGAGACGCCAGAGCATCACCGTCATGACGATGTCATCCTGTGCGCCTTTGCCGTTTGCGAGGATGCCAGCGACCCACGGCAGGTAGAACGGCAGCAGCTCGCGCTTTTTCGCGGCTTTGCGCTCTTTGGAGCTGATTTGTTTGAGCGTGCGGTTGTCTGCGGCCAGCTTAACGAGCATCTGCTCATAGGCAGTTGCATTGCGCAGCGGGACGGCAGCCCGCTGCGCTGTTTCAGAGGCCGAGACCCGCATCATGTGACGCGCTGCGGGACTCGTCATGGCTTACTCTCCGCCTTCGTTATTTGCAGGCGCGGAAGCGCTTTCCGGCGCTGCCGGTGGGGTAAAGTCACCGAGCTTGATGTTTTCAATCAGGCAACCGGCGGCATAAGCCTCGACCACATAGTCAACATTCATTGACTCATAGTTTTCGATGCGGTCTTTCTTCGGGTTTTCGATGATGCTGCGACGGTGCGCGTCATCCATGAAGTAGATAGACAGGTTGTCGAGACGCGTCACCATCAGTCCATCTGCCGGGAAGTAAGGCACGCGCACGGCTGGCAGGTTGCCGATGCGTTTCTGGCTGATGATGATGTCAGCGGCCAGCGACTCGGTGTTTGCCTGCTCTTTGTTGACGATCGGGAAATATTTATCCGCCATCAGCTTACGCCCGGTGATGACAACCAGCTCCGGGTCATCCTGATAAATCTCGTCAATCAGGTTGCCGGTGGCATCCATGACCAGCGCGTCGAGGTTCGCATAGTCGCCGTTTTTACCCACGCGGATCACGTCTGAAATCACCGCACCTTCTTCGTCGGTGATTTTTGACATCACGCGCGCTGGCGCTTCATTGCGGTACTTCTGCAGCCAGCCGATCGCCACGTCCTGCAGCATCGGATTCTTTTTGCGGTCGGACGTCGCCGCGCGCTCGATGCCGTTGAAACCGGCCATGATGAAATCGAGGGACTGACGTTTGATGATGGCGTCACGGATACGGGTCTGGAAGTCCTGGAATCGCGCCCACAGGTCGAGCTGTTTGTAGCGGATATGGAAATCAAAGTTAATCTGCGCACACTCGTATTTATTGGACTCCAGCGCGGTAAAGTCTGCGGTTTTACGCTCATCATCACCGGCGGTGTCGGCAGTGCTCGCAATCGTGCCGTTGACGCCCACCCCGACTTTTTCGCCTTTCAGCTCGTCGACCGGCACGATGTTGATTTTGGTCAGAAACGCGGATGACATCTGCAGGGTGGTCATCAGGGTTTGCGTGACCGACGGCTCGACGGTGAATTTTTTCGCCACGTCATCAGTGGAAACGCCGTTCAGCTCCGCAACGCGGGACAGGTAGGCATTAAATTTGAAGCGGGTATCTTTACGCATGGTTTTTCCTGTTCGGGTAAAAGGGTTCAGGCCGGACAACGCACCCGGCGCGTTATCAGCAGTTGGTCAGCAGCTCGTCGCCCGTACCGCCTTTTGAAAGCTCGCGGCGCGGCTGGCGCTGGCTTTCGGTGCTGTCGAGGGAGCTTTTCAGGGAGGTAAACGCCTGCGCGTTTTCATCGACTTTGCTGGTCACGTCCTGCTTAAGCTGCGCAAAAGCGGTCTCCAGCTCGGTGACGCGCTTATCGGTGGCGTTGAGATTGGTTTGTACCTGCTCGGTAACGGTGGTCACCGCCTCATGTACATCTGCGAAACGGGCGTCATCGCTGGCCTGCTTACGGCCAAAAATGGCTTTGACCTTATCGGTCAGGCTGTTGAGCATGGTGTCGGGAACGTCCTCAAACTCCAGCTCAGCCAGTGAAGCCACAGAAAAAACGTCGTCCGGCTGGTCTTTTTTACCGGCGAGCGGGTTCTGCGTGGCGCGACTGCAGAATTCGAGGTATTCCGTGCCGAGGCTTGCCGGGTCATCGGTGACGGCCAGGCCAACGAGGTAACACTTGCCGCTGTTGGCAAAGTTCGGACGGATCTCCATGGAGGTGTAAACCTTCTGCCCGGCCTTAACCATGCTGACCAGCTCGTCGAGCGGCTGGATTTTGCCAAACAGCGCTTTTTTGCCATCGAGCGCAGAGCCATCGCTGATAATCTCCGCCTTAAGCTCGGTTACATCGCCATAACGTTTAAACTGGCTGTCAGGCATCAGCCCCCGGATATGTTCGAGGTTAATGCGGCAGCCGTAGACGCGCGGGTCGAACGTGTCGGCCATATCCTGAATATCATCGCCGCTGATGACGCGGCCATCGCAGGTGTCACCCTCGACGCCGATGCGAAACCATTTAGAAACTTTCTTTGCCATTGTTCAGGTGTCCTGATGTTGGGTTTTCGGGTCGGGTTTAGTTTCCCGACTCTGACCCGTATCAGCCACCGCTTGCGCTCCTGTTAGAACTGATACAACAAGCACTTAGCGCGAATAACCCCCTATTTCCTTAGCCTTGCCACGTCAGACCAAAAACGAGGCAAGCATGACCATTTCAACTGACCTTTCTCTGATAAATGACCCGCGACGACAGGCGCGGCTGTTGTACTGGCAGGGGTTCGCCGTGCCGCAAATCTGCGACATACTGCAGCTCAAGCGCCCGACCGTACAGAGCTGGAAACAGCGGGATAGGTGGGAAGAAACCGCGCCGATTAACCGCGTGGAATCGACATTAGAGGCGCGGCTTATCCAGCTCTATGCTAAGCCAGACCTGACCGCGCATGACTTCAAAGTCGCGGATTTTTTGTCGCGCCAGATGGAGCGGCTTGCGCGCATTAACCGCTACGGCCAGACCGGAAACGAGGTGGATTTAAACCCCAATATCGCCAGCCGTAACAAAGGGGATCGCAAAAAGCCGAAACGCAATTTCTTCAGTGATGAAGCGATTGAAAAGCTGGAAGAGATTTTCTTCGACCAGTCGTTTGACTATCAGCTCCGCTGGCATAAAGCGGGATTAGAGCACCGCATCCGCCACATCCTGAAATCCCGCCAGATTGGCGCGACGTTCTACTTTGCGCGCGAGTCCCTCCTGCGCGCACTCAGGACCGGGCAAAACCAGATATTTTTGTCGGCCAGTAAAACGCAGGCTTACGTTTTCCGTAAGTACATCATCGCCTTTGCCCGTCTGGTTGACGTCGACCTGTCAGGCGACCCGATCGTCATCGGCAACAATGGCGCTGAGCTGATTTTTCTCGGGACCAATTCCAACACCGCGCAGAGCCACAACGGCGACCTGTATGTCGATGAAATTTTCTGGATACCCAATTTCCAGAAGCTGCGTAAAGTCGCATCGGGCATGGCCTCGCAGTCACACCTGCGCACAACCTATTTTTCGACCCCATCGACGCTGGCGCACGGCGCTTACCCGTTCTGGTCAGGCGAGCTGTTTAACCGTGGCCGCAGCAACCGCGACGAGCGTGTCGACATCGATATCAGTCATCAGGCGCTCGCCGGTGGCGTGCTGTGCGGTGATGGACAGTGGCGGCAGATTGTCACCATTGAGGACGCGCTTGCCGGTGGCAGCACCCTGTTTAACCTCGACCAGCTTAAGCAGGAAAACAGCGCGGATGACTTCCGTAACCTGTTTATGTGCGAGTTCGTCGACGATAAGGCATCGGTATTCCCGTTCGAGGAGCTGCAGCGCTGCATGGTCGACGCAATGGAAGAATGGGATGACTTCGAGCCGTTCGCCGACCGTCCGTTTAACTGGCGACCGGTCTGGATTGGCTATGACCCGTCACACACCGGTGACAGCGCCGGGTGCGCGGTACTGGCTCCGCCGCTGGTTGCCGGTGGCAAGTTCCGCATCCTTGAGCGTCACCAGTGGAAAGGCATGGACTTTGCCGCGCAGGCCGAGGCCATCCGGGCGCTGACCGAGAAATACACCGTCGACTATATCGGCATCGATGCGACCGGCATCGGCCAGGGTGTTTACCAGCTCGTGCGCTCATTCTTCCCGGCGGCGCGCGCCATCCGCTACACGCCAGAAATGAAAACCGCAATGGTGCTGAAAGCAAAAGACACCATTCGCCGCGGGTGTCTGGAATACGACGCCGGGGCGACCGACATCACGCAGTCATTTATGGCAATCCGCAAAACCATGACCAGCAGTGGCCGCAGCGCGACCTATGAAGCCAGCCGTAGCGAGGAAGCCAGCCACGCGGATATCGCGTGGGCGACCATGCACGCCCTGTTAAACGAGCCGCTTTCCGCCGGTAGCGGTATGCAATCAAGTTCAATTCTGGATATTAACTAAGATGAAAAAACGCCAAAACAAACAGCTAAAACAGACCAGCACGATCGCCAGCGCGCCGCAGAAAATGGAGGCGTTCACCTTTGGTGAGCCGTCACCCGTTCTGGATCGCCGCGACATCCTCGACTATGTCGAGTGCATCAATAACGGCAAATGGTACGAGCCGCCGGTCAACTTCTCGGGACTGGCAAAAAGCCTGCGCGCAGCCGTACACCACAGCTCCCCGATTTACGTAAAGCGCAACATTCTGACCAGCACCTTTATCCCGCACCCGTTGCTGTCTCGTCAGGACTTCAGCCGCCTTGTGCTTGATTATCTGGTGTTTGCAAACGGCTATCTCGAAAAGCGCATGAGCGTGACCGGCCAGCTCATGAAGCTTGAAACCTCACCGGCAAAATACACACGCCGTGGCGTGGAGGATGGCGTTTACTGGTACGTGTCGGACTATACGCACCCGCATCAGTTCGCCCCCGGCTCGGTGTGCCATCTGCTTGAGCCCGATATCAATCAGGAGCTCTACGGGATGCCGGAATACCTGAGCGCGCTCAATTCTGCCTGGCTGAATGAATCCGCCACGCTGTTTCGTCGCAAGTATTACCAGAACGGCGCGCACGCGGGTTACATCATGTACGTGACCGACGCGGCGCAGAGCAGCACCGACGTCGAGGCGCTGCGCTCCGCGATGCGCGACTCGAAAGGGCTCGGGAATTTTAAAAACCTGTTTTTCTACGCCCCGAACGGGAAACCGGACGGCATTAAGATCGTGCCGCTGAGTGAAGTCGCCACGAAGGATGATTTTTTTAACATCAAGAAGGTGAGCGCCGCTGACCTGCTCGATGCGCACCGCGTGCCGTTCCAGCTCATGGGCGGCAAGCCTGAAAATATCGGCTCGATGGGCGATATCGAGAAGGTGGCGCGGGTATTTGTGCGTAACGAGCTGACGCCGCTGCAGGAGCGTTTCAAAGAAATAAACGACTGGCTCGGGATGGAGGTGATCCGCTTTAAGGATTACAACATCGAGACCGACTAAACCCGCCCAAAATGCCGCCTCCGGGCGGCACACCCTCAGAGCAAGCCAGACGCCACACACGCGACGCAAGCGCCCCGACATCAGCTTGACCAACTTCACATCACAGCGAGCCAGCATGACGCGCACAGACGCGCAAAATAAATCCCGTCACCACGTCTGGCGCGCAGTGCTATCCCCGCCTCGCCTGCGCGCTTAACGTGTGGCTTTTGATGCAGTTGTATTAAAAAGAAAAAGCCCACCAAGACTGGAGGGCTGTACAATTATAGTTCGTAAATTGCTCATGCAAATTCATGCGTTATGATGCAAAAAAACATTACTTTGCCTTCACAACCGGATGCGCGCGATCATGCCCACCGCCACGATGCTTAGAAAATATAACCTTTTCATTAATAAAAGGTTTTTGACCATAAACACTGTCATAGTGGAAAAAAACTTGCGGAAGATTAGGCACACGGATGAATCCATACTTCATTTTAGTATCACCGATGACCCCAAAGACCCTTGTACTCACTGGATAACATAGTTCGCCACATTGCTTCACCAATTCGTCTGCTGTAGGGCGCTTAGAAGGATCCAATTTTAAACAGTCTTCTATAAGTTTGATTATTTCATTTGCCAATGGCGCATACTGTCTATTTGAAAATATAAAGTCTGGATAAGGTGCATGTGTACCAGAAAGTATATTTGGTATAGCCATATAACCAATACCAAAAGGGTATTTACCAGTAAGTATTCTGAACATCATCGCACCCAATGCCCAAATATCTGTGGGTTTCGAAACCTTACCTTGACTCTGAATGATTTCCGGAGCCATATATGGTAAAGCGCCGATAGCAGTTTGCGAAGAACTTATTGAATCTTGGCCATTTCTTGCAGCCTCATCGATTTCATCACCCGCCATCTTTGAGATGCCGAAATCCGTGATTTTTATCTCAGTAGCATTGATACCACCGCCGACCATTATATTTGAGGGTTTGAGGTCTCGGTGTATGACGTCAACATGGTGCGAAGCAGATAGAGCCTTAGCTAAATTATGAAATATTTTAGCAGTTAAATATGGATCAACACTTGTATAAGTATCTAAAATAGCCTTATCCAAGTCCACTCCATCAATAAACTCTTCCGTTAGAAATTCTCTACCTTCATCGTCAATGAAATAATCTAAGGTCTTCGCCACATTTGGATGGTTTACTCTTGAGGCTAGTATTGCACTTCTATGAAACCTTTTTTCTGCAGATTTATTTTTTGGAGTCTTGAGAGCCACATGCCTTGAAAGAATATTATCCTTTGCCAAATAAACTTTTTGCATCCCCCCCTCACCAATTTCTCTCAGGATTGTATATCTGCTAACTTGAGTTCCTTGAGTCAAATTTATCATAACACAACCTCCGGATGAGAAAGATCAAAAGTAATAAAAACCCTCTCTTTTCTTGGCCTAGACGATGCCCCCAATATAATGACACATGAATCAGGCAAAATATTATATTGCCTTGCAGTTATATTGTTCACATAAACCTCACCACTCAAGCTCGATATATAAAACTCTGATCCAGAATATTTAACCTCAACATTCCCGACACCTGAATTATTAAATGTTGCGGATTTGTTTTTTGAAGAAACAATAATAGGAGAAGCATTATCAGCAATTAGCAATGCTCTATGAGAGTTGAAAAGAACAAATTTTTTAAGAGTTTGGCATACATGAGCCATGTCAGGCCTTTCATCTGGACTCGTATTTAAACATTGAAAAAATAATTCTTTTAGCTGTGCAGGTAACTGTATATTAGAGTTATCAAAAGGATTAGAGACTAATTTTTTTGGTAAAACACTCATTTCCGCTGGTATTGGTGTCTTAGCCAAAAACATTGCCGTTACAGCAAATGCATATGTATCTATGGATTTCGTAAACGCTACTTGATGTAAAAATAATTCAGGTGCAGCATATATGGGAGTTCCTTTGAAACCTATTGTATTAGCTTCTTCAACATTTCTAGAAAGTCCAAAATCATAAATTTTCACTACTCCCTCAGAATCAATTTTCATGTTTCCAGGCTTGATATCCCTATGAATAATGTCATGAAAATGTATCTCAGAAATACCTGAAGAAATTTGCCACAGAATTTTAATTAAATCTTCAGAATCTAATATCCTGTCCTGTATTTCCACCAATGAAGGCCCGTTAACGTACTCTTCAACTATTGCAATCCCATTACCCTGACAATTAATAACATCATAAAGCTCAACTACATGTTTCGATCTTAATTTCATTAAAGCTGATAACTCATCCTTCATTCGAGGAGAATCATCAGGGTCACTTATGGATTTTATTGCAACAAATCTTTCGAGATGAGTATCCAAGCATTTGATCACGCAACCAAATCCTCCTGACGACTCTTCTTCAGTCCTCTTATACCTTGCCGGGAGAGTAAAATCAGTCATCTTTATCTCCTTTTGTGGAGTTTTTCTCAGAGAATGAAATATCTAATTGTGAAATGTTTTCCAACTTGTCATTATTATTGGCTTCTATAATTTTCCTTTCTTCATCGCCTTTCATATTAGTGATTTTTTTCTTTGCCCGGGTTTTCCTTTTAGATACATCTTTTTTACTGGCAATTTTATTGTTGCATTCTAAATCAGTATCTTTACTATCACCAACATTTTTAACAGGAACAGAGTTAGAAACATTTAGCGGTGCAGATTGCACACTAATTACTTTCATTTCACCAAAAGGATCCCATAAATTAATAACATCCCCAGATGAAACATCCAACGCACTCAGTATATTCGCAATTTCAACTACCGCAATTGATGCATTATCAAAACCACCAAACCAACTAGCTAAGTCTATAACTCTCTTAGCAAACACACCCGTATTGTTAGAATGAGAATATAGTTTTCTCAAATTATTACTATCGATGGTATGAGCACCATCTGAAGTTAATGCAACCACTCCCCCAGGGGAAAGTCGAATATCGTGAAAATGTATTTCCAGAACACCATCAAGACCTATAAACTGTACTAACTCGCCACCTAGCCTAGAATCAATAGCACCTGACTCACTGCCAAGATATTCATTGTATTTTTTTGCCAATACAGCTAACGTATCATCTTCACTAATTTGGCTTATGCGCTCAGCGTTAATGGAATATATACGACTATCGCCGACATTTATTGCGGTAATGTTATCAGACTCATCAACAGCCAAAGCTGATAATGTAGCTCCACCGTTACCTTTATATACATTCAAAACTGATTCATTTGCTTTTAAAACGGCTATTTCAAGACATTGCCTAATTGGCAAACCTGAATGTTTAATTATCTCAGTAAAAAAGGTTGATACGGTCAGTGAAGCAGCATTAGCCCCCCCTTCCATTCCACCCATGCCATCGGCTAAAGCGATGACAATCATGTCCTTACTCTTACTAAAAGGACGAAATTTTAATACAGCCACCCGGTCTTGGTTCTCTTTCCTGACTAGACCTATGTCTGTAGCAATAGCTGCAGGTAGCATAGACACTCTTCGCACTGATGAAGCGATATTTTTTCTATGCAACCAAGCGTGTATCTGTTCATGAAGGATCTCGTAAGAGTCTCGACTCACAGCGCCTCCTCAAGCAAGCATTTATCCGAAGCTATAGATTACAAAACACTAACGGCGATTCCTAGCATTAACCACTCAAATTCATTAGAAAATTTATGTAGTACAGTTAGTTGAATATTATTGGGATGGCGAATACTAAGCCTCTGACCAATCTGATTTCAATATCACTGTTACCCCGGTCTCCGATTCACAGCATCTAGTGATACAAAATCTTACTTCGAACTATGTGTATCGTTGATTTGTCGGAAATCCCGGCCACTCATCAGCAACCGGATACGTAAATTTTTGCCCGTCATATGTCAAAACCGCCCCGCGCGCCAGCACCTCAAGCTCCCAACGTTTCGGCAAAATGTTGTGTTGTAAAAGATCAAAGTGGATTCGCGGTATTAGCGAACGCTCGGATTTTGTCAGCCTGCCTGATGGAGCTGCGTCATGCAGTTTTAAAGGCTCCCTGCTTCTTTGCTGTCGGTTTTGCTGCTGCGCTCCTTCTTTTAATGCGCCCCTGAGCACCTTCATGACTTCGGGGTCATCCCATACAATAACTCCATCAACAACAAGATTGAGCACCGCTGCGGCTTGCTCAGACGGTGTGGGGGTCATAACTGGGTCGCCACCGCCGGTGAGCTTTCCACAGTTATTGACAGGACTCCGAGGCGCGGCAGAGCCGCTTTTTAAGGTCAAAGGCTCAACGGCCAAAACCTTTGGAACGATGCGCCATTCGGCTGTTCGGGTTACATGAACACGGTGAGCCCCGAGATGAGGGGCATAAATACCGACCACCCTCTCGATATCTTCTTCGTACTCATTAACCTCATCCGTCACCTTACGGGCGACCCTGACGGCCTGAGCATCACGCGGCATGTTTGCCCCGACCTGCGCGATGATATACCGCTCAAAGTCACCCTCATCTGCAGCTGCTCGCGCGGCCTCGACCCTGTCGTCAAACTCGCAGGCAATACTCACCCCACGCGGCAGTTTGCGCAGTTCCCGGTAAGCGCCCATCGTCGGGAGACCAATCGGTTTAAACTGAGGGATACGCCATGTTGACGCCCAAGCGGTGACGGCTGCGGCAGTATCTTTCAGAGGCTTGCCTGTGTCGTGATCGAGCTGGCCGTCGAGCGCGTAACCGTCGATATTTTTTGCAATGTATTTAGCGATATAACCCGCCGCTCCGCCCTGATTAAGATGACGGGATTCAAAGCGCTGTTTTGCCGCGCCCTTTTCGTGTCCGTCCTCTTTGAGGGCATAACGACGCATAATTTCGTTGATGGCTTTACGCTGACCGGGTTTGCAAAACAGCATCATGTGCCAGTGTGGCGTTCCGTCGTGGTGCGGCTCGACAACGCGCATCCCGTAAACCTCTAAATCGTTATCCTTGAACGCGGTACGCATCAGGCTCCAGATTCGGCAGAGATAGCGCTGGCCGTCTTTGGGGGTAAATGCGGTGTCGTTCCAGCCATGATTGAGCTGTACCGTTTTGCTTTCGCCTTTGCCAACTTGACGGGTTGGGTGATACTTCGAGGGTGTGGTCAGCGTGATAAACATCCCCACGTCACCCACACTGGCCGCGTAGCGCTCAATCCCGGCGATAGTATTCATCAGCTCCATGCGGCGTATTTCAGGGTTAGAAATGCTGCCCATGACCTTACTGATGAGATCGATACGTTCGCCGGTGACTTTGTTTTCCAGCTCGCAGGATTTCAGGTATTCGAGATTAGCCAGGCGGCGCGCGTGAACATCGCGGATCGCCATTTTACTTGCGTAAGGTGAACGGTCTTTGTTGACCTCACCTGCTGCGATGAGCAGCGCTTCACGCCAGCGCATCCGCTGAGCCTTGAGCTGGTTGCCCCACCACTCGTCTTTAATAAGTCGTGAAATAGCGGAAAATGCCATGCGGATCGTCATCTGACCCTTACGGTATTTTTTCCAGTACATAGGGGTGATGTTAAATGCGCGAGCAATACCGGCCACTTGCCCGTATAGGTGCGACTGAGCTTCATCGGTGAAAAGTGTCTCTTTCCCGCCGTGAGCCTCCGCCCATGCGTCGCTTAACTCCTCATATTTGCTCCAGAGCTGAGAGGCAATTCTGGCAGCAAATTTCCTGAGCTCTTTGTCGTTCAGATCCGGCAGGCGTGCATATTCATCCCGCGCAGACAGAAAACCAATCGAGGCGGATTCATTCATCCCGCACAGCTCATTAACACGCTCAAGACGCGGCAGCAGCTTGCGCTCAAACGTGTTTTTAAGGAAATACAGCCCACCCAAAGGGCTCTTTTTACGGCGGATGAAGTTATAACGCGATGTAAACAGCGTTTGCAGGAAAAACGGCAAACGGTCAATACGGTTTAAAACACCTTGCACCTGACGGAGTTCGGCACGTGTAAGGGGTCTGTCGCGGCCAATGGCCTCTTTGGTGACGTTATTCCAGGGATAAGCACCAACGAATGAATCACTGGTGCCCTTCAAAACTGGTGGTGGTGGCGAGGGGGCAACACGCCCCCGAGGTTCGTTGGACATATTATTTAAAAGCGTCCAGACATTGCTTCCCCATGCGTTCAATCCGAGCTTCCAGAGCTGAGAAGCCGGTAAGATCGCTGGTCAAAAGATCATGCAAAACCAAGCCTGAGATAAGCTTAGGGATAGTTGGGTAGTAACCCACAACATCTAACCATTCCTTACCTTCATTCTTCCCAGATGTAGCGGTCTTTTTTTCCTGCAAAATGAATTGATAGCGGTCACTGGTGATGACGAATTGGTTATTAATCTCGATGTGTATGCTCATTTTTGCTTCCTGTTAACAGTGGTTAACCAGCTCTACCGAAAATTGAGTTGTGTAACTTTTCCGACTCCTGGCCTAATAACTCAATAATCTCGGTGCGATTAAGTTCTGACTTACTGATGTACGCGATAAGCCCATCAAACTGAGAAGAGAAACGAGTCGCCAAGTCGCGCTGTGCCTCGCTTACTGCCTGCGCCAGATGTGCCGAATACATCCCCCGCTGCGCTGTATTTTGTTTTTGCATTTGCCTATCTCCGGGCAAAAGGAGTCCCCACGCTGTATGGCGCGTAATAAAACGAATCCAGATTAATTAATGTAAATACTGCTCAGGTTTTACCGAGGTTAAAATAGTTGGTGCGTACTCAAAAAGGCTGAACAGCTCTCGCAGAGCGCGGAAAAGTTTGTCACGCCAATAACAGTCCTCTTCATTTAAACGCCAGTGCGGCATCATAAATTCCTGTTCTGTCAGTCCCGCATGAAGGAACAATGAGCGCCTTTGGCTAACGGTCAGGCGACTGATGAAAGTTGCTTTTGACGAGCCAATTTGGCGGTGCCGGGCAAATGCAGTTCTCAATTCATCAAGCGCACAAACAAGACGCTCACGATCGGCTTCAGCCATTTCCTCTAAGCGCATCACAGAGTGGCGCTGTTTTAATTGAGCGTGGAAACAAACCGTAAGACGCTCCCGCTCCATCATCTGATTGTAAAAATCGCAAGTGTCCTGCCAGCGAGGCTGAGCCAGATACTTGCAGACCAGACCGCGAAGCGCTGTTGGTTGTTTCTGGATCACGTCCAGTGTCATTACCGTCATAACCACAGTCCTCTCTTTTTGACCAGGCGACGAAGCTTCTCGATAACGCCCGGCTTTCGGGTTCGGATGATTATGCCCTTGCGGCCGCGACCGTGAGTGATGGTGAAGTTGATCGGATTAGGGTTTTCTCTTCGAAGCAACTGTGCAATACAGCGAGGCTCTTTCATAAATTCTCCTTAGGGAGTCGGGTTTTAACCATGCCCGACACATGGCCTTGTGATAGGATCGAATCGCCAAAAACAAGCCAATCACATGAGGTATTTCATGACTAATCAACAAAATGAAGAATTAATTGCCATTCTAAAATCAGCCATTTCATTGGTTAATTCTTCCTCTGATGCGATCTCTAATCGTGAGAAGGCTGAGGAAATCAACAAACTGTCAGTCCAGTTGAGAGAGGCAATTCAATCTAAAATGCCTTTCACGCATAAAAGCTTCTTAGATATCAACTAAGCTCAAATACTGGTGGGGTTTGCCATAGCCCCACGTTCTTTTGCTAAAAATTCCAGATACAGCCCTGCAATCTCCTCATAGGCAACATCAAGTTCAAAAACCTCTCCAGACGTAAGATGCACCTCAACTTTGTCGGCTGTTTCAGTGCGCTCACGGATAGCGGCCACGCTTTTTAAGTCGATCAGCACCCGCATACCATTAGTGATATGACGAATGCAGCCATGCTTTATTGGTTTAGACATGCTATTTCTCGATTGAATTTGAATGGATTAGATGAATCTAATTACCGTGATGGTTGCCCTAAGCCGAGCCACATCAACCAACCATCGCGAATCTCTCTAGGACGGCTCTCATATGCCATCTTCATACCGTTGTTCCATGCTGGAAGGTAGACCCAATACTCCCCAGCTCTTCCAGTAGCAGATTGTGGGTCGGTCATTTCAATGATTGGTAATTTTCCTTTCTCAATCATCCCTTTTACGGCCGCCGGGGTTTTACCTATCAGGCGTGCAAACTCCTGATATGGAACTGCGTCAGTTGCGCTCTCTAACGTCTTCTTCATCTGGTACACTTCTCCGTTAGCGTTTTAATTGCTCTTAATGGCTTATAATTGCCTTTAGTGTAACTACGAATGCAAAACAATAGACACCTTGAACATAAAATTACGCAATAGGAGTAATCATGTCAATACACGTTTCAGAGAAGCTAAAGCTCATGCGGGAGTCAGAGAGGTTAAACCGTAGGGAAGTCAGTGACTTGACTGGCGTTCCTTATAGTTCACTTTCGAGCTACGAAAGCCGCTCCAAAAATGCAGGTGTGGAATCCATAATGAAAATTCTCCAGCACCCTCGTTTCACGAAATACACCATGTGGTTTATGACTGATCAAATAGCACCTGAAGCTGGGCAAATTGCACCGGCTCTCGCGCACTTTGGGCAGCAGACAACAACGTCACCCCACTCAGACCAGAAAACTGGCTAACCATTTACGGCGCTTTTTTGTGCAGCAAATGCACAGTGAGTTTTTGCTATTTAAATCAGGAAATTGAAGTACGCAGTTACATCATCGGGAGGCTTTATGTCTGTTAAAAAGCTCGATGATGGTCGATATGAAGTGGACATTAGACCGAGCGGGCGTAACGGAAAACGCATCCGTCGGAAGTTCGACAAGAAAAGCGAGGCGATGGCTTTTGAAAAGCACACTCAATATAACCATCACTCAAAGGAATGGCTCTCAAAACCAATGGACAAACGCCAATTGTCAGAACTGAAAGAGTTGTGGTGGAAGCTGAAAGGTAAACATGAGGAGCACGGTCAATCGTATCTCAGGAAAATTGAGCGTTTCGAAACGATGACCGGAAACCCGTGCGCTTTCCAGATCACCAAGAGCCTGATAACGCAATATTGTGCTCAACGTCGGGGTGAAGGTATTAAGCCAACTACCATCAACCGTGACCTGATCACACTAGGTGGGATGTTCACAACCCTGATTGAGTCAGAACTGTATAACGGTGAGCATCCATTCAGGGGATTCAAAAAACTGAAAGAGCAGACTGCCGAAACGGGCTATCTCACTCTTGAGGAAATTGACGCCTTACTTGCTGCGCTCTCAGGTGATAATCGTAAAATTGCGGTTTTGTGTTTGAGTACCGGGGCAAGATGGGGAGAAGCTGCGCGGTTGAAGGCGGAGAACGTGATTCATAACCGGGTGTCTTTCGTTAAGACGAAAACCAACACACCCCGCACGGTCCCGATCTCTGATGACGTTGCGGCTTATGTTGTAGGCAAAACACGAGGTTTTCTGTTTCCTGACGCCAGTTATGCTGAATTCAGGCGAATCCTCAAAGAAGTTAAGCCCGACTTACCGGCGGGGCAAGCAACACATGCTCTACGACACTCTTTCGCCACGCACTTTATGATTAACGGGGGCAATATCATCACACTGCAGAGGATCTTAGGTCATACGAAAATTGCGCAGACAATGGTCTATGCGCACTTCGCTCCTCAGTATCTGCAGGACGCGATTTCGCTTAACCCGCTGAAGGGTGCTAATGGTGGTAAGAGTGTCCACAATGTGTCCACACCCTAGCCGCTTTTTATGGCTTTTGGCTGCTAGTAGTAAAACGTGAAGCCTTGTCTGGCGCGGCTTTCCAGCTACGCCAGACATTAAAAAGGCTCCCGCAGGAGCCTTTCATCAATCAATCAATGCAGCGACGCTAACCTCGCCGCAAACCCGACAAACAGCAGCCCTATCAGCCCGTTCCCCAGCTTTGCCAGTTTCTTTTTCGTTTTGAGATAGCGCGTGACAAATGCACCGGAGAAGATCAGGAAGCTCATGTACATGAAGCTTATCAACTCAAGCGTCGTCGCGAGGATAAGGAAAGAGGTACCGGTGTTCTGCGCATTCACGTCAATGAACTGAACAAAGAACGATACGTAGAACAGAATCGCTTTTGGATTCGTCAGGCTCAGCACCAGCGAACGTTTCATGATCGTGCTGGCAGGCTCGGTGCCGCTTTCCTGAGCGTGATTCTGGCGGGTAATGACCGACCAGAGCATTTTGCCGCCCAGCCACAGCAGGTAGAAGGCGCCGAGATAACGCACGATATTAAACAGTACTGGCGTGGTCTGGATTAATGCAGCGACGCCCGCCCAGGCAAGAAACATCAGCACCGCATCGCCGATAAATACACCCGTGGCGGCCAGGTACCCTTTTTTAACGCCGTGTCCAATTCCAGTTTTAAGCACAAACAGGGTATTCGGCCCCGGTACCAGCACGATAAAAAACGCGCCAACAACATACGTCCAGAAATTCAGTACGCCAAACTCCGCAAACACTTCTTCTCCCTCCTTTTGCTCAACACAACAGGAATAGCGCTGCAACCACGCTACTCCCAAAAATCAGACCTTATAAAATCAGCGGGCACCATTACGGTGCCCTCATGGTACTCAGATATCCTGGACGGCGAACAGCAACGCGTTGCGGTGCCGGGTCATTCCACATTTTCTGATGGCGTGAATACGCATATTGCGGCGGGATTGTGCTTCCAGCCAACGAGCCTTGCGACGACTCACCTGTCGCAACATGCGCCAGCGCCCTACTTCTGTTCTACTGCGCTTCATGTCTACAACTCTTTCTCAAACAGAGACGCCATTATAAACCCAACCCGGCTGCAAACCAGCGCTTTTACCTGGCGTTTTTATTTGCCAGATGAATCCTGATGCGTACACTCATAACAATACGCTTTCAAAAGGATTTTTTTACCTATGACAACCTTCTACACCGTGGTGAGTTGGCTGGTCATTTTGGGATACTGGCTGTTAATCGCGGGTGTGACGTTACGCATCCTGATGAAGCGCAGAGCCGTACCCTCTGCCATGGCCTGGCTTCTGATCATCTATATCCTGCCGCTGGTGGGAATTATCGCCTATCTCTCTTTCGGTGAGCTTCATCTCGGTAAACGCCGCGCCGAGCGGGCCCGCGCCATGTGGCCCTCCACCGCGAAGTGGCTGAACGACCTTAAAGCCTGCAAGCATATCTTTGCCGAGGAGAACAGCAGCGTCGCCTCGTCACTGTTTAAGCTGTGCGAGCGCCGTCAGGGGATTGGCGGCGTTAAGGGTAATCAGCTCCAGCTGCTAACCTCGTCCGACGACGTTATGCAGGCGTTAATCCGCGATATCCAGCTGGCGCGTCATAATATCGAGATGGTTTTCTATATCTGGCAGCCCGGCGGGATGGCTGACCAGGTCGCGGAATCCCTGATGGCCGCGGCGCGACGCGGCATTCACTGCCGTCTGATGCTTGACTCTGCGGGCAGCGTGGCATTTTTCCGCAGTCCCTGGGCAGGGATGATGCGCAATGCCGGTATCGAGGTGGTTGAGGCGCTGAAGGTTAACCTCCTGCGCGTGTTTCTGCGCCGGATGGACCTTCGTCAGCACCGTAAAATGATCATGATCGATAACTATATTGCCTACACCGGCAGCATGAACATGGTTGACCCGCGCTTTTTTAAACAGGACTCGGGCGTGGGTCAGTGGGTGGATTTGATGGCGCGCATGGAGGGGCCGATTGCCACCTCGATGGGCATCGTCTACTCCTGCGACTGGGAGATAGAGACCGGCAAACGCATCCTGCCGCCACCGCCGGACGGCAATATTATGCCGTTTGAAGAGGCCAGCGGTCACACTATTCATACCATTGCTTCCGGGCCGGGCTTCCCGGAGGATTTGATTCATCAGGCGCTGCTGACGGCGACCTACTCGGCGCGTGAATATCTGATCATGACGACGCCCTACTTTGTTCCCAGCGATGACCTCCTGCACGCGATCTGTACCGCGGCGCAGCGCGGCGTCGATGTGAGCATTATTTTGCCGCGCAAAAATGACTCCCTTCTGGTGGGCTGGGCCAGCCGGGCATTCTTTAGCGAACTGCTGGCTGCAGGGGTGAAGATCTACCAGTTCGAAGGTGGACTGCTCCACACCAAGAGCGTGCTTGTCGACGGCGAGTTAAGCCTGGTGGGAACGGTGAACCTGGATATGCGCAGCCTGTGGCTCAACTTTGAAATCACGCTGGTTATTGATGATGCCGGCTTTGGCGGCGATCTCGCGGCGGTGCAGGATGATTATATCTCCCGCTCGCGGCTGCTGGATGCCAGACTGTGGGTAAAACGTCCGCTGTGGCAGAGAATTGCCGAACGACTGTTTTACTTCTTTAGTCCGTTGCTGTAAAACGTGCCCAACGATGTTAAACAGGTAGTCATCATGGAAATGGATCTGAACAATCGCCTGACCGAAGACGAAACGCTCGAGCAGGCCTATGACATTTTTCTCGAACTGGCGGTTGATAACCTCGATCCCGCAGACGTGATCCTCTTTAATCTGCAGTTCGAAGAGCGCGGCGGTGCCGAACTGTTCGACCCTTCAGAAGACTGGGCTGAGCATGTGGATTTCGACCTGAACCCTGACTTCTTCGCCGAAGTGGTTATCGGGCTGGCCGATGAAGACGGTGGCGAAATTAATGATATCTTCGCTCGCGTCCTGCTCTGCCGTGAGAAAGACCACAAGCTGTGCCATATTCTCTGGCGCGAATAATAAAAAAGGCTGCGATTGCAGCCTTTTTTATTTACTCCGGCAACGGATTCCCACAGCGGTGACAAAAACGCGCGTTGAGTTCATGTTCCCCCTGATGACATCGCGGACATTTGCGCTGCTGCTTGCGGCTCTGAAATGCGCTACTCATGTGCGTGGTAATCAGCCCGGTCGGAATGGCAATGACCGAATAGCCAATCAAAATAAGCACTGAGGCCACAATTCGCCCCAGCGGCGTATGGGGCGTGATATCCCCGTACCCCACGGTCGTTACGGTCACTATCGCCCAGTAGACGGACGCATTGAGCGTCGTAAAGCCATATTTCGGCCCCTCAATCAGATACATCAGTGCGCCAAAAACAATCATGACAATGGCAATAAACGAATAGAACAGAATAAGCTGATGACGGGCGCTGACGATTGCGCTCCAGAATATGCGCAGTGAGGGCATAAAGCGCAGTAATTTCAGAATACGTAATACGCGAATAACGCGCATCGCTCGCCAGGCAAAGACATAGCTCAGGCTGATTTCCGGCCACAGCCACATGACGTAGAGCGGCAGAATGGTGGCTAAATCGATAAATCCCCAGAAGCTGAAAACATATCGGGCCGGGTTAGGCCAGGCAATCACTCGGAGGAGATATTCAGCGGTAAACACCAGGGTAATCGCCAGCTCAAGCCAGACAAAGACATGCCATTCGTCAAACGTCAGGTGGTATTGCGTCCCGGCACCCGATTCAATAAAGATGATAACCACGCTGAGGAGCGCAAATAAACCACAAAGACCCTCGAAGCGCCGTCCGGATACCGTTTCAGGATCGAATAAAACATGATAAAGCCGCCGACGGGCTGACGTGAATAAACGCGACACAGTGACCTCGCAAAAAATAAGGGCTGACATCATGTCAGCCCTTGCGATTATAACGGGTCTACTTTCAGGCAGGAAACCGCATGTCGGAAACTGCCTTCCAGAACCGGCCGCGTTTTCGCACATTCCGGCCCGGCCATAGGGCAGCGCGTGCGGAAGACGCAGCCCGACGGCGGGTTAATCGGTGAAGGCAATTCCCCTTCCAGAAGTTGGATGGTCTTATTCTTTTCCAGATCGGGATCGGGGATCGGCACCGCCGACATCAGCGCTTTGGTGTAAGGGTGCAGTGGATTGTGGTACACCTCGTCATAGGTGCCCAGCTCCACGGCGTGCCCCAGATACATCACCAGCACGCGGTCAGAGATGTGTTTCACCACGGCCAGGTCATGCGCGATGAAGATCAGCGACAGCCCCATTTCGCGCTGCAGCTTCTGCAGCAGGTTAACCACCTGCGCCTGAATGGAGACGTCGAGCGCGGAAACTGGCTCATCACAGATAATCAGCTTCGGTTCGAGGATCAGGGCGCGCGCAATACCAATACGCTGACACTGACCGCCGGAGAACTCGTGAGGATAGCGGTTGATGAGGTTAGGCAACAGCCCGACTTTCAGCATCATCGCCTTAACGCGATCGCGCACTTCCTGGCGAGACATCTTCGGATGATAGGTCCGCAGCGGCTCGGCAATAATCTCACCGATGGTCATACGCGGGTTTAATGACGCCAGTGGATCCTGGAAAATCATCTGGATATCGCTGCGCACGTCGCGCCACTCGTCGGGCTTCATGCCCAGCAGATCTTTACCCAGCCAGGCCACTTTGCCGTCGGTGGCTTTTACCAGACCGATAATGGCGCGCGCAAAGGTCGATTTACCGCAGCCGGACTCGCCCACCACGCCCAGGGTTTCCCCTTCATACAGGCGCAGCGTGACGCCGTCCACCGCTTTCAGGGTCTTCGACGGCTGCCAGAACCACTGTTTGCCGTCCTTGATGTCGAAATGCACCTTAAGGTCAGCAATTTCGAGCAGGACATTACGTTTTTCATCTAATGCGTTCATACCAGCTCCTCCTGCGGCTTAAAGCAGGCGCGCAGACGGCCTGGTGCAAACTCTTCCAGCGGCGGTGCGCTATTGCAGATTTCCATCGCGTGCGGACAGCGCGGCTGGAACGGACAGCCTTTCGGCAGGCGCAGCAGGTTTGGCGGGTTGCCCGGAATGGTCAGCAGGGATTCCCCTTCCGCATCGAGACGCGGCACCGCGTTCAGCAGGCCAATCGAGTAAGGATGGGCTGGCTGATAGAACACGTCACGCGCTTTGCCGTATTCCATGGTACGACCGGCATACATCACCAGCACTTTGTCACAGATGCCCGCCACCACGCCCAGGTCGTGGGTGATCATGATAATCGCCGTGTTGAACTCACGCTTGAGCTCGTTCAGCAGGGTCATGATTTGCGCCTGAACGGTAACGTCCAGCGCGGTGGTCGGTTCGTCGGCAATCAGCAGCTTTGGCCGGCACAGCAGCGCCATCGCAATCATCACGCGCTGACGCATACCGCCGGAGAACTCGTGCGGGAACATGCGCATACGCTTGCGCGCTTCCGGCATTTTCACCGCATCAAGCATTTTGACCGACTCTTCAAAGGCTTCGGCTTTGCCCAGACCTTTGTGCAGCATCAGCACTTCCATCAGTTGCTCACCGACGCGCATGTACGGGTTCAGCGAGGTCATCGGATCCTGGAAAATCATCGAGATCTGCTCGGCGCGCAGCTTGTTCAGCTCGTGCTCCGGCAGGTTGAGGATTTCACGACCGTTGAATTTTGCGGAACCGCCAATCACACCGTTAGCGGCCAGCAGGCCCATTAACGCAAAGGCGGTCTGGGATTTACCGGAACCAGATTCCCCCACGATACCGAGCGTTTCACCCGCGCGCAGGTTGAAGTTGAGATCGTTCACGGCGGTCACATCCCCGTCCGGGGTCTTAAAGGTGACGCGAAGATCTTTTACGTCCAGCAGAAGGTCGCTCCGCTGCTGCGCCTGTGGCGCAGTTGCCGTTTCAATCATTGTCATGACGGCGCTCCTTAACGGTCTTTCGGGTCGAGGGCATCACGCAGGCCATCGCCGATAAAGTTAAAACAAAACAGGGTAACGACCAGGAAACCCGCCGGGTATAACAGCAGCCACGGTGATACTTCCATTGAGTTTGCACCGTCACTCAGCAGCGCGCCCCAGCTGCTCAGCGGCTCCTGCGTACCCAGACCGAGGAAGCTCAGGAAGGATTCAAACAGGATCATGCTTGGTACCAGCAGTGAGGCATAGACCACCACCACGCCCAGCACGTTAGGAACGATATGGCGAACCACGATATTCCCGGTAGAGACACCGCCGACCTGCGCGGCTTCGATAAACTCTTTGCGTTTGAGGCTCAGCGTCTGGCCGCGAACAATACGCGCCATATCCAGCCATGACACCATCCCGATGGCCACGAAGATCAACAGGATATTCTGACCAAAGAAGGTCACCAGCAGGATGACGAAGAACATAAACGGGAAGGAGTTCAGGATTTCCAGCAGACGCATCATCACCGAGTCCACTTTGCCGCCAAGGTAGCCGGACAGTGAGCCATAGAGCGTCCCGACGATCACCGCCACCAGCGCGGCAGCAATCCCGACCATCAGCGAGATACGCCCGCCGATAGCGACGCGCACCAGCAGGTCACGTCCGGAGGAGTCCGTGCCAAAATAGTGGCCAGACTCCATATCCGGCGCGCTGGACATCATGCCCCAGTCGGTGTCGAAATAGGTAAATTGCGACAGCATCGGGGCAAGGGTCACAAACAGCGCGATGATCACCAGAACTACCAGACTCGCCACCGCCGCGCGGTTGTGCATAAAGCGACGACGCGCGTCCTGCCAGAGGCTACGACCTTCCACTTCCAGTTTTTCACTGAAGTTTTCCAGCGCCTCGCTGTTTTTCTTACTCAACATCATGGCGTGCTCCAGTTAGTAACGGATTTTCGGGTCGATGACGGCATACAGCACATCGACGATAGCGTTAAAGAGAATGGTCAGCGCACCGACGAGAATGGTCAGACTCAGTACCAGCGAATAGTCGCGGTTAAGCGCGCCGTTAACAAACAGCTGGCCAATGCCCGGCAGGCCGTAAATGGTTTCGATAACCATCGAGCCGGTGATGATCCCGACGAATGCTGGTCCCATGTAGGAGAGCACGGGCAACAGCGCCGGTTTGAGCGCGTGGCGGAAGATAATCCGACGCATCGGCAGCCCTTTCGCGCGCGCGGTACGAATGAAGTTCGAGTGCAGCACTTCGATCATTGAACCACGGGTGATACGCGCGATACTGGCGATGTACGCCAGGGATAATGCCACCATCGGCAAAATCATGAACTTTAATGCCCCGCCGTTCCAGCCGCCGCCAGGCAGCCACTTCAGCGTAATGGCAAATATCATCACCAGTAATGGCGCGACAACGAAGCTGGGTATGACTACCCCGGTCATTGCCACCCCCATTACGGCATAATCCCATTTGGTATTTTGTCTGAGCGCGGCGATGACGCCTGCGGTGACCCCGAAAACGATCGCCAGAATGAATGCCGCAGCACCCAATTTCGCCGAAACCGGGAAGCTGGACGCCACCAGATCGTTAACGGAATAGTCTTTATATTTAAATGACGGTCCAAAATCACCGTGGGCCAGCTGCTTCAGGTAATTGAAGTACTGGGTAGAGATAGGATCGTTTAAGTGGTATTTCGCTTCGATATTCGCCATCACTTCTGGCGGCAGCGTACGCTCACCGGTAAATGGACTTCCCGGCGCAAGGCGCATCATGAAGAAGGAAATCGTGATGAGAATAAATAGCGTTGGAATCGCTTCAAGACAGCGACGTAGGATAAATTTCAACATTGCCCGTACCTTCTGGCGTGTGCCTATATAATGTGACGTTGGTTAGACACCGTGGGGCGAGCACGCCCGCCCCACTCATTGCCATTAATGCTTGATAATATACAAGTTTTTAACGTAGATATTATCCATCGGGTCTTTACCGGTGTACCCACCTACCCACGGTTTCACCAGACGGGCGTTAACGTAGTAGTAAACCGGAACGATCGCGGAATCTTTATCCAGCTGCTGCTCAGCTTTAGAGTACAGTTCAGTACGCTGTGCTTCGTCAGTGGTTTTCAGCGTGTCGGCAATCAGCTTGTCAAACGCCGGGCTCTTATAGTGCGCGGTGTTGTTTGAGCTGTCGCTCAGCATGGTGTTCAGGAAGGAGGTCGGTTCGTTATAGTCCGCACACCAGCCGGCACGCGCCACGTCAAAGGTGCCCTGATGACGGCTGTCGAGGAAGGTCTTCCACTCCTGGTTCTCCAGCTTCACGTTCGCGCCCAGGTTCTTTTTCCAGATCGAGGCGACGGCGATAGCCAGTTTTTTGTGCAGATCGGACGTGTTGTACAACAGGCTGAAGGTCAGCGGCTTATCGGCGGTATAGCCCGCTTCGGCCAGCAGTTTCTTCGCTTCTGCGTTACGCTGTTCCTGCGTCTGTTTGAACCAGTCTGGCTCGGTCAGTTTTGCGCCATCGGTGTATGGAGGGGTATAGCTGTATGCCGGCAGATCGCCCTGGTTTTTCACTTTGTTCACGATGATATCGCGATCCAGTGCCAGCTTCAGCGCAGTACGAACACGTACGTCGGTGAACGGTGCTTTCTGGTTGTTGATTTCATAGTAGTAGGTGCACAGGTACGGGTCGACGTGAACTTCTTTCGGGATCTCTTTCTTCAGCTTCTGGAACAGTTCAATCGGCATGTTGTTATAGGTCATGTCGATTTCGCCGCTGCGGTAGCGGTTGACGTCAGTCACTTCGGAAGAAATTGGCAGGTAGGTCACCTGATTAATCACGGTTTTAGCGTTGTCCCAGTATTGCGGGTTACGCTCAAGCACCATACGCTCGTTGACCACCCAGTCTTTCAGCTTATAGGCGCCGTTGGTCACGATATTGGCAGGCTGGGTCCATTTTTCACCAAATTTTTCCACGGCGGATTTTGGTACCGGGGAGACGGACGGGTGAACCAGCAGCTTATAGAAGTACGGAACAGGTTCGCTCAACGTGACTTCGAAGGTATTGGCATCGATCGCTTTAACGCCCAGATCGGTGATCGGTTTTTTGCCCGCGATGATGTCATCAATATTGGCAATATGGCCATATTGCAGGTAGCTCGCATACGGAGAGGCGGTCGTTGGATTCGCCAGACGCTGCCAGCTATAAACGAAATCTTCAGCCGTGACCGGCGTACCGTCGGACCATTTCGCATCTTTACGCAGATGGAAGGTCCAGACTTTGAAATCTTTGTTTTCCCATTTTTCTGCCACGCCCGGTGCCGGGTGGCCGTCTACGTCAGTGACCAGCAGGCCTTCGAACAGGTCGCGGTTAACGTTAGACTCAGGAACACCTTCAATTTTGTGCGGGTCAAGAGACTGAACTTCCGCACCGTTGTTACGCACCAGCGTCTGCTTCTCCGCCAGCTGAACACCTGCAGGAACGTCCGCAGCCATTGCAGCGTTTCCCGCGATTAGCGCAGTTAAAATCCCCGCCGCTACCAGATTTTTTTTTGTGATGATGGACATTGTGTTGATACTCCACTCATTATAATGACTGGCCTTCGCCAGCTGTGTAATCCCCTGTTGGGGCCTGTACAGCGCAGGAGTTTTTTTTGCTGCTGTCAGGTTCTTCTTTTACTGCTTGCTATCACCGACTTTTTTATTACTGACCACTCGTATGGCAGTCTTGCGTCGATTCTTTACAGGCCTCCCCTGTTTGAGACCTGTTCTGGATATCCGAGATGAGAACCATATGAAAATAATTCTCATCTGATTGTTTTATGCTGCAAAATATTAGGCCGGAAAGTATCAAATGGCGTAATCGTGCGCCAATACATTTTGCAAATTTGTTAAGCAATTCTCTTTTACGGTGAGTACCGTATCGTTGAGGGCAGCCCTGCCGGACATCGAACATCACTATAAAGACATGATATTCAATAGGATAGAGAAAATTTTCTCTACAAGCGCGTCGCTGCGCTATCATCGCGTGATTTTGTACAAAAATTTAACAACTGGTTATTATTTAGCACATTCATCTAGGGGAATGTTGAAATTACTAATATCATTTCGGTTATCTCTCAGCAAGCCCCAGAGTATCATGTGAGTAAAATAACAGAGCGATCGAAGATTTTCTGCGCAGGCGGGGTAAGGCGGAATTAATAACCTATTGAAATACAAGAAATGAACATTATTAGTAGAATTTATTATGATATGTGAGCATTTCAACTTTAGTTATATGATTTGCTGATAATCACGTAAAAAAACGGAGCCGTCGCTCCGTTCTTTCATATGAAGTATTAATGCAATAATCCGGGGAAAATGCTTTTAATACCCGTGACGATGAATTCGATCCCTAACGCCATCAGCAACAGGCCCATGATACGCGTAATGACGTTGATGCCCGTCTGACCCAGCAAGCGCACCAGCCAGGGTGCCATGCGGAACACGCCCCAACAGCAGAGCGCAAAAATGGCAATAGCCACGGAAAAGCCAATCAGGTGCATCAGGCTATGATAACGCGTGCCCCAGACAATGGTTGAACTGATGGCCCCAGGACCGGCCATCAGCGGTAAGGCCAGCGGCACCACGCCAATGCTTTCGCGGATGGCGGTTTCTGACTTCTCTTGTTTATTCTGCTTATCCTCGCCCAGCTTACCGCTGATCATGGACATGGCGATGGTCACGACCAGGATCCCACCTGCAATGCGGAAAGAATCTATCGAAATCCCGAAAAGCTGGAGAATGGCGTCACCCAGAAAAAGAGAGGTGAGCAATATGATCGCCACCGACAGGTTAGCGGTGAGGTTGGTCTTATTCCTGGCCGCCGCTGTCTGGTAACTCGTCATACTAATGAAGACAGGAATGATCCCCACCGGGTTGACCAGGGCAAACAAACCAATAAAAAATTTAAAATACGTTGGAAAATCAAAGAGCGTTTGGATCACGTTTTGCTCCGCTTATACATATGCCCTGGACTGACAATTTGTCATGAGAAATCGCGCTGAAGATACCCTTTTTATCAGCATACTTCACTTGAAATCTGTACCAAAACGTTATCATTTCAGGATGTTAAACATTTGTATAATCAATGATAGTGCCGCTTCCAATACTTACGTAATTATTTAACACTGGAAAAATCAGCACGAAATAACCCTGCTGAAAGGTATCAGCTTAGGGGAAAATTGACGCAGATCATGATTTCCGTACTCAGAAGTGAGTAATCTTGGTTACACCCCCAGGGAGGCCACCTGCCAAAAAGGGATGATGCTAAGGTAAGGCTCTTTTAGTAAATTAGTGTGCTGGTGTACAAAGTAACTCTTTGTTTTATTTTGTGTTACGCAAGTGCTATCGGCTCTGTCTATACTGTGTGACGTATCGAGCGCTGGTTTACTAAAAGAGTTTAAACATTATCAGGAGAGCATTATGGCTGTTACTAATATCGCTGAACTGAACGCCCTCGTCGAGCGCGTGAAAAAAGCCCAGCGTGAATATGCCAATTTCACCCAAGAACAGGTTGATAAAATCTTCCGCGCGGCCGCACTGGCTGCTGCAGATGCTCGCATCCCTCTCGCTAAAATGGCCGTTGCCGAATCCGGCATGGGTATCGTTGAAGATAAAGTGATCAAAAACCACTTTGCTTCAGAGTATATCTACAACGCCTATAAAGATGAGAAAACCTGTGGCGTGCTGTCTGAAGACGACACCTTCGGTACTATCACCATCGCTGAACCTATCGGCATTATCTGCGGTATCGTTCCGACCACTAACCCAACGTCTACCGCTATCTTCAAATCACTGATTAGCCTGAAGACCCGTAACGCAATCATCTTCTCTCCACACCCACGTGCGAAAGACGCGACCAACAAAGCTGCAGATATCGTCCTGCAGGCCGCTATCGCTGCGGGTGCACCAAAAGACCTGATTGGCTGGATCGACCAACCTTCTGTTGAGCTGTCCAACGCGCTGATGCATCACCCGGACATTAACCTGATTCTGGCGACCGGTGGTCCAGGCATGGTTAAAGCTGCATACAGCTCCGGTAAACCGGCTATCGGTGTGGGCGCGGGTAACACCCCTGTTGTTATCGACGAAACTGCTGACATCAAACGTGCTGTCGCGTCTGTACTGATGTCTAAAACCTTCGATAACGGTGTAATCTGTGCATCTGAACAGTCTGTTGTAGTTGTGGATTCCGTATATGACGCGGTTCGCGAACGTTTCGCCAGCCACGGCGGCTACCTGCTGCAAGGCAAAGAGCTGAAAGCGGTTCAGGACATCATCCTGAAAAATGGCGCGCTGAACGCCGCTATCGTGGGTCAGCCAGCCTACAAAATTGCTGAACTCGCAGGCTTTACCGTTCCGGCAACCACCAAAATCCTGATCGGTGAAGTGAAAGTTGTTGACGAAAGCGAGCCGTTCGCACACGAAAAACTGTCTCCTACGCTTGCCATGTACCGTGCGAAAGATTTCGAAGAGGCGGTAGAGAAAGCGGAGAAGCTGGTTGCCATGGGCGGTATCGGTCACACCTCTTGTCTGTACACTGACCAGGATAACCAGCCAGAGCGTGTTGCTCACTTCGGTCAGATGATGAAAACCGCACGTATCCTGATCAACACCCCTGCTTCTCAGGGTGGTATCGGTGACCTGTACAACTTTAAACTCGCACCTTCCCTGACTCTGGGTTGTGGTTCCTGGGGTGGTAACTCCATCTCTGAAAACGTTGGTCCAAAACACCTGATCAACAAGAAAACCGTTGCTAAGCGAGCTGAAAACATGTTGTGGCACAAACTTCCGAAATCTATCTACTTCCGCCGTGGCTCTCTGCCAATCGCGCTGGATGAAGTGATTACTGATGGCCACAAACGTGCGCTCATCGTGACTGACCGTTTCCTGTTCAACAACGGCTACGCTGACCAGATCACCTCTGTGCTGAAAGCGGCTGGCGTCGAAACTGAAGTGTTCTTCGAAGTTGAAGCTGACCCAACCCTGAGCGTGGTACGTAAAGGTGCTGAACTGGCTAACTCCTTTAAACCTGATGTGATTATCGCACTGGGTGGTGGTTCCCCAATGGACGCCGCGAAAATCATGTGGGTGATGTACGAGCATCCAGAAACTCACTTCGAAGAACTGGCGCTGCGCTTTATGGATATCCGTAAACGTATCTACAAGTTCCCGAAAATGGGCGTAAAAGCGAAAATGATCGCGGTCACCACCACTTCCGGTACCGGTTCAGAAGTCACGCCATTCGCGGTAGTAACAGACGATGCAACCGGTCAGAAATACCCACTGGCTGACTATGCGCTGACGCCAGACATGGCTATCGTTGATGCGAACCTGGTCATGGAGATGCCGAAGTCTCTGTGTGCGTTCGGTGGTCTGGATGCGGTAACTCACGCCCTGGAAGCCTACGTTTCTGTACTGGCATCTGAGTTCTCTGACGGTCAGGCTCTGCAGGCTCTGAAACTGCTGAAAGAAAACCTGCCAGCGTCCTACAACGAAGGGTCTAAAAACCCTGTAGCACGTGAACGTGTCCACAGTGCCGCAACCATCGCCGGTATCGCGTTTGCCAACGCCTTCCTGGGTGTTTGCCACTCAATGGCGCACAAACTGGGCTCACAGTTCCACATTCCTCACGGTCTGGCGAACGCCCTGCTGATCAGCAACGTTATCCGTTATAACGCTAACGACAACCCAACCAAGCAGACTGCTTTCAGCCAGTACGACCGCCCACAAGCACGTCGTCGCTATGCTGAAATCGCTGACCACCTTGGTCTGAGCGCACCGGGCGACCGTACTGCTGCCAAGATTGAGAAACTGCTGGCATGGCTGGAAAGCCTGAAAGCTGAACTGGGTATTCCTAAGTCAATCCGTGAAGCGGGCGTACAGGAAGCTGACTTCCTTGCTCACGTAGATAAGCTGTCTGAAGATGCATTCGATGACCAGTGTACTGGTGCTAACCCGCGCTACCCACTGATCTCCGAGCTGAAACAGATTCTGCTGGATACCTACTACGGTCGTGAGTTCAAAGAAGGTGACGTTGCCGCTGTGAAAACAGAAGCCTCTGTCATCAAAGCTGACAAGAAAGCGAAGAAAAGCGCTTAATTGACATCAGCAGATGAAAAACCCGCCTTTATGGCGGGTTTTTTTTATGTGTGCATAATAAGCCAGACGTTATTTTCTGTTGTCGTGCTGAATCGCCGTCAGCGAGCCTACAGACAGCGCTTCTTTATAGTGCTTACGGCAGACCGAAACATAGCGTTCATTGCCGCCTATCACCACCTGCTCGCCATCTGCATAAGGTTTTCCGGCCTGGTCAAGACGAAGTACCATACTGGCTTTACGACCGCAGAAGCAGATCGTTTTCAGTTCGACAAGTTTATCCGACCAGGCGAGCAAATACTGGCTCCCTTCAAAAAGCTCGCCGCGGAAATCCGTGCGCAGGCCATAACACAGCACGGGGATATCAAGCTCATCGACTACCTCTGACAGGGCATGGACCTGTTCACGCGTCAGAAACTGGCTCTCATCGACCAGGACACAATGAATGGGCTGCGCAGCATGTTCTGCACGAATGTCTTCAAACAGATCGGTTTTCGGGTTAAACAGCCTTGCAGGCGACGAGAGCCCTATTCTGGAGCTCACCTTCCCCGCGCCAAAGCGATCGTCAATTTCCGCCGTATAAACAACGGTACGCATCCCTCGTTCCTGGTAATTGTACGAGGATTGCAGCAGCGCGGTGGATTTCCCGGCATTCATTGCCGAATAGTAGAAATAAAGTTGTGCCATTGGCCGTAAAACCCTAATCAATGTGTAATATTCCCGATGAGTCATTGTACCATATTTTGTCTGGTCATCAGCGATGCAGCGCACAGAGGATGCAGTTCAGTACGGCGTTCAGTACCGTCTGTTTAACAAAATAACCCGTTAAAACATGAAGTAAACGCATTCAGCCAGGCGACGAAGTTATAAGTTCAACCAAACATAACACTTCTTTTTATAGTGGAATCCGTGTTCTTTAAGATTCACTATTTATTAACTATTTCAGGCTTAGCACCAGGGGTGAGAACTAATACAAAAGGCTGATATTTCTCCGCCGCAACTATAATTCCTGCGGGAAATGTCACAAAAAAAAGATGCAGGCGGCCTGTTTTAGCATGCTCAGATGATAACAACCGAGACTGCTGGGTGGCGGAATTTAAGTTAGCGTAATTAATAATAGCGGCAATATTTAGTATTTTTTGAATTCCTTACATTCCTGGCTATTGCACAACTGAATTTATGGCTCTATTATTAGGTCAACAAACCCCCCCCATTATAAGTTTGAGATTACTACAATGAGCGAAGCACTTAAAATTCTGAACAACATCCGTACTCTTCGTGCGCAGGCAAGAGAATGCACCCTCGAAACGCTTGAAGAAATGCTGGAAAAATTAGAAGTTGTAGTTAATGAACGTCGCGAAGAAGAAAGCGCTGCTGCGGCTGAAATCGAAGAACGTACTCGTAAACTGCAGCAATATCGTGAAATGCTGATTGCTGATGGTATCGATCCAAATGAATTGCTGAACAGCATGGCTGCCGCTAAAACCGGTACTAAAGCAAAGCGTGCTGCCCGTCCTGCTAAATATAGCTACGTTGATGAGAACGGCGAAACTAAAACCTGGACTGGCCAGGGTCGTACTCCTGCTGTTATCAAGAAAGCGATGGATGAGCAAGGTAAACAGCTGGACGACTTCCTGATCAAGGATTAATCGAGCCTTATTCAGAAAAATCCCGCTTATTGCGGGATTTTTTTTAACCTAAATTTGTCGCAAACATCCTCTTACATTCTGTCATAAAGCATTATTTAGCAATTTCATCGACTGTACTTTAAGACAGGTTTTCGGGATTGTTACGGGCATAAAAAAACCGGTGGGCAACGCCTCACCGGTTTGAACATTTGCAGCGGTGGCTTATTTCTTAATACCTACGCTCTCTTTGAGCCAGGTTTTAAATTCTTCGCCGAGGGTATTGTGGCGGATACCATATTCAACAAACGCCTGCATATAACCGAGCTTATTACCGCAGTCATGGCTCTTACCTTTCATATGGTAGGCCTCAACGGTCTCTTTCTCGATCAGCATATCGATGGCATCCGTCAGCTGGATCTCATCACCCGCTCCTGGAGGCGTTTTAGCCAGCAGAGGCCAGATTTCAGCACTGAGGACATAGCGACCTACAACAGCAAGGTTTGAAGGCGCTACGTCGGCTTTAGGCTTCTCTACGACGCCAACCATTGGCACACTCTCACCCGGCTCAAGGTTAACGCCTTTGCAGTCAACCACACCGTATGCCGTTACGTCTTCAACAGGCTCAACCATAATCTGGCTGCTGCCGGTTTCGTCGAAACGCTTGATCATTTCAGCCAGGTTATCCTGAGAAAGATCGGATTCGTATTCGTCCAGAATAACGTCAGGCAGAATTACCGCTACAGGCTCATCACCCACGACCGGGTGTGCGCACATAACAGCGTGGCCCAGACCTTTCGCCAGCCCCTGACGAACCTGCATAATGGTGACGTGTGGAGGGCAAATAGACTGAACTTCTTCTAACAGCTGACGCTTAACGCGCTTTTCCAGCATGGCTTCAAGTTCAAAGCTTGTATCGAAATGGTTTTCGATAGAGTTTTTAGATGAATGCGTAACCAACACAATTTCAGTGATGCCGGCTGCGATACATTCATTAACGACATACTGGATTAATGGCTTATCAACCAGAGGCAGCATCTCTTTAGGAATCGCCTTGGTTGCTGGTAACATCCTGGTCCCCAATCCCGCTACCGGGATAACGGCCTTTCTGACTTTCGAATTTAGGGCAGCCATTCAAATTCTCCTGAGCTGTTCAAGTTTTGAACTTTTATGCAATAAATAACGCGTTGAGTATATCAGCCTCGCCCCGCAGTCCGGGTCTGAAAAGAACGCGTTGCCGATCAATTAGGATAAATACGCATGAAACCGGGCAGCGATAGTAGCACTCCCCGCAAAACACAGGTAAAGCAATCTTAAAATGACGATCCAATTGCTTATTCCGTGGACAACATTAAGCGTAGCCGCCCCCCGGCGCCCCAAATTTGGCACTGCCAGGAGGAACAGCGGTGGCTAATTTGATTAAGATACGCCGTTCCCAACGTCCCAAGCGGTACACCGTTACTCACCTGAATATGGTGTTCACCGGTATTCAGTGATGCATTGAGACCGGCTGAAACGAGGATCAGATTTTTTAAACCGCTGTGGTAATAGCCGACCAATAGCGGAAACTGTCCAGGCAAATTGGCCTGACGAAAAAGCTGGTTTACCTGTTTGAGTAAACTGCCTAACTCCGGCAACCGTTGTCCCTGATGGGATAACTGTTCCTGCAACAAACCATTAAATAGCGCACGAAGAAGCAACGCCGCTAATACACCGTTATCCCCCGCCCGGGTGACATCCAGGGAATAAAACGCAAGGTCGGAATCTGACAGTGGCGCAATATCCAGCACCAGTCCAGGCTGGTCAGCGGCCACCAGCTGCCGATAATTTACGCGACAGTGGGAAATAGTTTGCTGGACGGGTGGCTGGAGTTCTTGCAACAGTTTCGCCGCAGCAGGCGGATTACTCACCAGAGCGTCCCAGTCCTGGAAAAGACGTTCCTCTTCCTCTACCCGGGAATTAAACATATTCGGATAAAGGCACGCTAAGACCGTTTCTCGCAGCCGGTTCAAATCTTTAACCGGTTTAAGCAGAATATCCTGTACCCCAAGACGTAATGCTTTTGCGATATCCGCCATGTTTTCGGTGGCAGAGATCACCAGAATCGGCGTCTGATTGCCTTCGTTACGCAGATGCTCAACCAGCTTCAGTCCATTCATGCGCGGCATCGCAATGTCGCAAATCATCAAATCGGGCGTAATGCTGATCATTTTTTCCAGGGCGTCGATGCCATCTTCAGCCAGTGACGTCATTGCGCCCAGCGAGGATAACCACGAATCCAGTAGCGATCGGAAAACGGGCTCGTCTTCAACAATCAAAATGTGTTTTCCGGCCAATGGCTGCGTCATGGTTCCTCCCCTGGCTGACAGTAACTAAATAGTGGCATGCGATCGGCACTATCGCCTGTCAGATTTTGCTGAAGTAGTCAAAAAAAGGTGCTTAACGTGCGGTTTGCACAAAAGGCAACAATTCGTCCATTTTCTTTTCGACGGCTAACGAGCCCGCTGCGATGGCGGCCTCAGCCCGATGGAAATCAAGAGTAGAGATTTGCGGACAGTACGGCTGAATAAGAATATCCGGAGGATCGCCTGCCATACGGTTACGTTTAAGGCGATTCTCGAGTACCTGAATTGACGTGGTCATGATTTCTATCGCCGTCGGCGCAGCAACCGAACGACGTGCGGTCATACGCCCGATTCTTCCGCGCAGGCGCTCGTGCCAGGCCAGTTTCTCGCCCTCAGCATCTTCGCTCTGGAGGTTGACCGGCATGAGATCCTGTTGCATCAGGTGGGCGTCGTGCTGCAGGTCGACGGCAATCACGATGTCAGCGCCCATTGCACGCGTCAGAGAGATGGGAACCGGGTTAACGACGCCACCATCGACAAGCCAGTAACCGTTGTGTGGGACAGGCGCCATGAGTCCCGGCATACTGCAGGAGGCACGCACGGCAAGATGGATATCCCCTTCGGTTAGCCAGAGTTCGCGACCTGTACTGAGGTTCGTCGCGACGGCGCCGAAAGGCATCTGACAATCAGTGAAGTCTTCGAGGGGCATAACCTGGCGGAACTGGTTAAAGACGCGTTCGCCGCGCAGCAGTCCACCACGCTGCCAGGAGAGGTCCATCAGACGCAGCACGTCCCAGTAGCTGAAGGAGCGCACCCACGTCTCGAGCTCCGGTAGCTTTCCGCACGCGTAAGCGGAGCCGACAAGCGATCCGATTGAGCACCCTGCAACAATATCGACAGTAATGCCCATCTGATTTAAGGCATTAATCACGCCGATGTGTGACCATCCCCGGGCGGCACCTGAACCCAGCGCCAGCCCAATTTTAACCTTTCTCATTAGCCCTGTTTTACGTCCCCTGGATTCCTGACATGGCATCAACGCAACGCCTCAGTTAACATAGTGCTACCCGAAGCGTTTTACGCCTTTATTTTTTGTTCCAGGAAGAGAATCGTGTCTCAACTCTGCCCTTGTGGTAGCGCTCTGGAGTATAGCCTATGTTGCCAGCGATATCTTTCTGGCGATCAGGTTGCACCAGACCCGTCACACCTTATGCGTTCACGGTACACTGCTTTTGTGATCAAAGACGCAGACTACCTGATTAAAACCTGGCATCCATCCTGCCACGCAGCCGATTTCAAACAGGACATCGAAGCCGGGTTTGCGAACACGCAGTGGCTCGGCCTCACCGTCTATGAATCCTCTCCAGGCAGTCATGAAGATGAAGGTTACGTCAGCTTTGTTGCCCGTTTTACCGAGAACGCTAAGCCTGGCGCCATTATCGAGCGTTCCCGGTTCTTAAAGGAACGCGGGCAATGGTATTATATTGACGGAACGCGTCCACAGTTTGGTCGTAACGATCCCTGCCCGTGTGGTTCAGGTAAAAAATTTAAAAAGTGTTGCGGGCAGTAATGCCTGACAATCCAGACTTCGCAAATACAAACAGGATTTCCCGGCGATGCAATCATTACAACGTAAAGTTCTGCGCACCATCTGTCCCGATCAAAAAGGGCTGATCGCACGAATTACCAACATTTGCTACAAACATGAACTGAATATCGTGCAGAACAACGAGTTCGTTGACCACCGTACCGGCCGCTTCTTCATGCGTACCGAACTGGAAGGTATTTTCAACGACACCACCCTGCTGGCCGATCTGGACAGCGCGCTTCCGGAAGGCTCCGTGCGCGAGCTGACCCCTGCGGGCCGACGCCGCATTGTGATCCTGGTGACCAAAGAAGCACATTGTCTGGGCGACCTGCTGATGAAAGCCAACTACGGCGGTCTGGATGTCGAAATTGCGGCTGTTATTGGCAATCACGAGACGTTGCGCTCGCTGGTCGAGCGCTTTGATATTCCGTTCGAGCTGGTTAGCCATGAAGGCCATACGCGTGAAGAACACGACGACCTGATGGCGCAGGCCATTGAAGCGCATAACCCGGACTACGTGGTGCTGGCGAAATACATGCGCGTGTTAACGCCGTCTTTCGTGGCGCGTTTCCCGAACAAGATCATCAACATCCACCACTCGTTCCTGCCGGCCTTTATTGGTGCGCGTCCATACCACCAGGCGTACGAGCGCGGCGTGAAGATCATCGGCGCGACAGCCCACTACGTGAATGACAATCTGGACGAAGGTCCCATCATCATGCAGGACGTGATTCATGTGGATCACACTTACACCGCTGAGGACATGATGCGTGCAGGGCGTGACGTTGAGAAGAATGTGTTAAGCCGCGCGCTGTATCAGGTACTGGCCCAGCGTGTCTTCGTTTACGGCAACAGAACCATCATTCTTTAATCTTTCGGAAAATGAATTGATTAGCTTTGCGCCTTTACGGATAAAAAGCAGGCAAACAACTTCATTTCCCTAAAGGAAAGCTTTACAGGGGCGTCTCATTTGATATGATGCGCCCCGCTTCCAGCAGGAAGCAGGCCAGTAAAAAAGCATCACCTCGTGGTGGGGTTCCCGAGCGGCCAAAGGGAGCAGACTGTAAATCTGCCGTCATCGACTTCGAAGGTTCGAATCCTTCCCCCACCACCATCTCTCAGCACGACCTCAAAATTTGAATTACCCCTGGTGGGGTTCCCGAGCGGCCAAAGGGAGCAGACTGTAAATCTGCCGTCATCGACTTCGAAGGTTCGAATCCTTCCCCCACCACCATCACTTTCAAATAACTCCAAATCTTCTGTTCGCACCGGGCATCATGCATTTCCGTAACGGGGAAGGAAGAGAAGCTTCGACTAAGGTTCGATTCGAGCGCAGCGAGAAAGCGTTGCCGAAGGCAACGACCCGAAGGGCGTGGCGCAACGCGCCGGGTCATCCTTCCCCCACCACCATCACTTCCCCAACATAAAAAAACCGAGTCCGCCCTTGTAGGCCGGGTAAGGCGCAGCCGCCACCCGGCGACAGAAACCTACATCGGAGGCAAACGACGCCTGACCGGCGAACTCTTCACAATCGACGTATTACACTGGGCATGTTCCGCCAGGCCGTCCAGCAGCGCATCAAGCTGTTCGATTGACCGCACCACCAGCCTGATGACGAAGCAGTCCTCCCCGGTGACTTTGTCGCTCTCAATACACTCCGGCATCGCCTGAATATACTTATCCACCTTATGCAACAGCCCTGGCAACGGCCGTACGCGTACCAGCGCCTGCAGCGTATACCCCAGCGCCGCCAGATTCACCCGTGCACCATACCCCTGAATCACACCGCGCTCTTCCAGCCGCTTCAGGCGCTCTGCCGTACTGGGGGACGTCAGACCGATGCGGCCGCTGAGCACCTTCAACGACATGCGCGCATCCTCAACCAGGCAGGCTAAAATTTGTCGGTCGATATCATCGATAAGGCATTCCATTCTTTTCACCTAATTTTAAAAAGTCATTTACCTTTTCAACCTTATCTCACCCCTGTAAAACCCGACAGCGATTTTCGACAATAGCGTCATTAATCAGGAGGTGGATGATGCGTGATTTCCATAAAGGCGTGTGGCAAATGAGCCTGGCGATGTTAATTTCCGGCTCTATCGGCGCGTTTGTTTTGATCTCCGGTCTGCCGGTGACGGAAGTGGTGTTCTGGCGCTGTCTTATCGGGGCTATGGCGCTTTTTATTTTTATCCGGGCAAGTCAAAAGCCCTTCAGCCCCCTCACCCGCACCACGCTGCTGCTGGCTATTCTTGGCGGCGTGGCGCTCGTGGTGAACTGGCTGCTGCTCTTCGCGGCCTATGAGCGTATCTCAATTGGTCTTTCAACCGTGGTCTATAACACCCAGCCTTTTATGCTGGTCTTGATGGGGATGTTTCTGGGCGAACGCGTCAGCCTGGTGAAATGGGGCTGGCTATTCCTCGCCTTTGGCGGCGTGGTGATCCTGCTCTCCAGCGAGCTGACCGGCGAGCATAGCAGCGAATGGCTCACCGGAATAGGTTTGGCCATGGCCGCGGCCTTCTTCTACGCGCTGACGGCAATCATTGCGCGCAAACTGAAAACAATCGCACCGCAGCATATTGCCTTTATCCAGGTGCTGACCGGCGTCGTGATGCTTTTGCCGTTTGCCAGACTGCCGTCATTTTCCGGTGATTTCCCCTGGCCGATGCTGCTGACGCTCGGCATTGTCCATACCGGCATTATGTACCAGCTGCTCTACAGCGCAATTCAGAAGCTGCCTACGCCCATCACCGGCTCCCTGTCGTTTATCTATCCGGTGGTGGCAATTGTTGTCGATAATCTGGTGTTCGGACACGCGCTTAACCTGACGCAGCTGGCGGGCGGCGCGCTGATCCTGTTTGCTGCCGCAGGCAACAACCTGGGCTGGGGTGAAAAAAAACCCCGCGAGTGCGGGGTTAGTATCAAAACGGCGAATTAGCGACGGGCGCGTACAATCTGGTATTTGCGCGTCAGGTACTCCACCGGCGCGCTCCAGATGTGGACCAGGCGGGAGAACGGGAACAGCACAAACAGCGTCATCCCCAGCACCAGGTGAACGCGGAAGATAAACGCCACGCCGTCCAGGTGCTCAGATGCTCCGCCGTGGAAGGTCACCACGGACTGCGCCCAGCCGACCAGCTTCATCATTTCGCTTCCGTCCATATGCTGCGCCGAGAACGGAATGGTCAGCAGACCCAGCGCGCACTGTACCATCAGCAGGGAGAGGATCAGGATATCCGCTGCGGTTGTGGTGGCACGCACGCGCGGGCTGAACAGACGACGCTTGAGCAGCAGCAGGCCGCCAACAAGGGTCATCACGCCGCAGGCACCGCCCGCGATCATCGCCATCTTCTGCTTCACCTCAATCGGCAGCCACGCTTCATACATCCAGTGCGGCGTCAGCATCCCGAGGAAGTGACCGGCAAAAATGCCCAGAATCCCGATGTGGAACAGGTTAGACGCGACGTGCATCCCCTTGCGGTCCAGCATCTGGCTGGAGGCGGCACGCCAGGTGTACTGGCCATAATCGTAACGCAGCCAGCTTCCCACCAGGAACACGGTGCCCGCGATATACGGGTAAATGTCAAAGAAGAACATATTCAGGAAGTGCATTAGTGCCGTCCTCCGTTAGAGATATTCAAATATTGCGGGGCAACCGCGCCGGCAAAACGGCGCTGGTGAGCAGCGATTTCAGACTCGCCGCAGTTCTGGTCAGCAAAGAATTTGACCTGCTCTTCTTCCCAGACCGCATCCAGCGCCTGTGGCGTATCGTCACGGGCCTCATCGGCGATTTTCTCCGCCACTTTTTCACTGTCGACAGAGGCGTTGGCGAGCTTCACCAGCAGATCGAACAGCACCGCGTAGCGGCTCTCACGCTGCTGAAGACGCGCGCCGAGCAGCGCCAGGATCGGCGCGATGTCCTGCAGACCGCCCAGCGCCTCTTCTTTTGGCAGCTGCGCCAGATATTCCAGATAGAGCGGCAGGTGATCCGGCAGCTCGCGGCTGTCGAGCTGCAGGCCGTGCTGCTCGTACTGTGCCATCAGGTCAACCATCGCCTGACCGCGGTCGCGGGATTCACCGTGAACGTGTTCGAACAGCAGCAGCGAGGTCGCACGCCCCCGGTCAAACAGCTGACTGTAGTCCGCCTGCGCATCAAGAAGATCGCGCGCCAGCAGGTCACGGAGGAAAACGCCCAGCTTCTGGGCATCTTCTTTATCCAGGTTTTCAGATGCCGCAAGCGCATCAAAAAGTTCCTGCTGGTGCTGCGCCAGCGCAGCATCCGGGTACTCGAGCAGACGCGAAACAATGACGAGTTCAATCATGAGTGCGGCTCCGTTTTACTGGTCACATCCATGGCGTCGATGCGGCGGCTGTTGAACAGATTGAATTTGCTGTCTGACCCGTGGCAGCCGTCGCCAAAGGTAAAGCCACAGCCGTTTTTCTCCGGGAAGGCCTCGCGGGCCAGCTCACGGTGGCTGCTCGGCACCACGAAACGGTCTTCGTAGTTGGCAATCGCCAGATAGCGGTACATTTCCTGCGCCTGCGCTTCGGTCAGACCGACCTCTTCCAGCGCGCGGGTGTCGGTTACGCCGTCCACGGTTTCGGCACGCTTGAAGTGGCGCATCGCCAGCATACGCTTCAGCGCCAGCAGTACGGGCTGGGTATCCCCTGCGGTCAGCAGGTTGGCCAGGTACTGAACCGGAATACGCAGGCTCTCCACGTCCGGCAGAATGCCGTTGCTGCCCAGCTCACCCGCGTCAGCGGCAGACTGAATCGGCGACAGCGGCGGCACGTACCAGACCATCGGCAGCGTGCGGTATTCCGGATGCAGCGGCAGGGCCAGCTTCCAGTCCATCGCCATTTTGTACACCGGAGACTGCTGCGCGGCGTCGATTACGCTCTGCGGAATGCCGTCCTTCAGCGCCTGCTCAATCACTTTCGGATCGTTCGGGTCGAGGAACACGTCCAGCTGACGCTGATACAGATCCTTCTCGTTCTCGGTGCTCGCGGCGTTTTCAATCGCGTCCGCGTCGTACAGCAGCACGCCGAGGTAGCGAATACGGCCTACGCAGCTCTCGGAGCAGACGGTCGGCATACCGGCTTCGATACGCGGGTAGCAGAAGATGCACTTCTCGGACTTACCGCTCTTCCAGTTGAAGTAGATCTTTTTGTACGGGCAGCCGGTGATGCACATGCGCCAGCCGCGGCACTTGTCCTGGTCGATCAGCACGATGCCGTCTTCTTCACGCTTGTAGATGGCGCCGCTCGGGCAGGTCGCCACGCACGCCGGGTTAAGGCAGTGCTCGCACAGGCGCGGCAGATACATCATGAAGGTGTTTTCGAACTGGCCGTACATCGCCTTCTGCATGTTCTCGAAGTTCTGGTCTTTGGCGCGTTTTTCGAACTCGCCGCCCAGAATCTCCTCCCAGTTTGGACCGCTGGTAATTTTGTCCATGCGCTGACCGGTGATCAGCGAGCGGGGACGGGCGATCGGCTGGTGTTTACCTTCCGGCGCGTTGTGCAGATTCTGGTAGTCGTAGTCAAACGGCTCGTAGTAATCCTCGATGCCCGGCAGGTGCGGGTTAGCAAAGATTTTTCCCAGAAGCCAAGCGCGGTTACCCATGCGCGGCTGCAGCTTGCCGTTGATTTTGCGGATCCAGCCGCCCTTCCACTTCTCCTGGTTTTCCCAGTCGGTCGGGAAGCCGGTGCCCGGCTTGCTTTCCACGTTGTTGAACCAGGCGTATTCCATACCTTCGCGACTGGTCCAGACGTTTTTACAGGTGACCGAGCAGGTATGGCAGCCGATGCATTTATCCAGATTCAGCACCATGCCGACTTGTGAACGAATTTTCATTTTACGCTCTCCTGTACCTGGTCATTACCTTCGCCGTCTAACCAGTTAATATTCTTCATCTTACGTACCACCACGAACTCATCGCGGTTCGATCCTACGGTGCCGTAGTAGTTAAAGCCGTAGGCCAGCTGCGCATAGCCACCGATCATGTGGGTCGGCTTCGGCGTAATGCGGGTCACGGAGTTGTGGATCCCGCCGCGCTGCTCGGTGATCTCTGACCCCGGCAGGTTCACGATACGTTCCTGCGCGTGGTACATCATGGTCATCCCGGCCGGTACGCGCTGGCTCACCACCGCACGCGCCGTCAGGGCACCGTTGCTGTTGAACACTTCGATCCAGTCGTTATCTTCAATACCCAGATCTTTGGCGTCCGTTTCGCTCATCCAGACAATCGGACCGCCGCGCGACAGGGTCAGCATCAGCAGGTTGTCGCTGTAGGTGGAGTGGATACCCCACTTCTGGTGCGGCGTCAGGAAGTTCAGCGCCTTCTCCGGGTTACCGTTCGATTTCGCGCCCATCACCGCTTTCACGGAGCGGGTGTCGATAGGCGGACGGTACACCAGCAGGCTTTCACCGAAGTCGCGCATCCACTGGTGGTCCTGATACAGCGACTGGCGGCCGGACAGGGTGCGCCATGGGATCAGCTCGTGAACGTTGGTGTAGCCCGCGTTATAGGACACATGCTCGTCTTCCAGACCTGACCAGGTCGGGCTGGAGATAATCTTGCGCGGCTGGGCCTGAATATCGCGGAAGCGGATTTTCTCTTCCTCTTTATTCGTCGCCAGGTGCGTATGGTCGCGACCGGTGAACGCGCTCAGCGCCGCCCAGGCCTTCACCGCGACGTGACCGTTGGTTTCCGGTGCCAGGGTCAGGATCATCTCTGCCGCATCAATCGCCGTGTTCAGCATGGGCTGGCCTTTCGCCGGGCCGTCCGCTTTGGTGTAGTTGAGCTTGCGCAGCAGGTCCATTTCGCTCTGGGTGTTCCAGGCGATCCCTTTCCCGCCGTTACCGATCTTCTCCATCAGCGGGCCGATAGAGGTAAAGCGCTCGTAGGTTGCCGGGTAGTCACGTTCAACCGGAATGATGTGCGGTGCGGTCACGCCCGGGATCAGATCGCATTCGCCTTTTTTCCAGTCCTTCACGTCCAGCGGCTGCGCCAGTTCGGCGGCAGAGTCGTGCTGGATAGGCAGCGTTACCACGTCGGTCTCTTTGCCGAGGTGCCCCACGCAGACTTCGGAGAAGGTCTTCGCGATGTCTTTGTAGATTTCCCAGTCGCTTTTTGATTCCCACGCCGGGTCAACGGCCGCAGACAGCGGATGAATAAACGGATGCATATCCGAGGTATTCATGTCGTCTTTTTCGTACCAGGTGGCGGTAGGCAGCACGATGTCGGAGTACAGGCAGGTGCTGGACAGACGGAAGTCGAGGGTCACCACCAGATCCAGCTTGCCGTCGAGACCGTTGTCTTTCCACTCCACCTCTTCCGGCTTCACGCCGCCCTGCTTGCCGAGATCTTTCCCCTGGATACCGTTTTCGGTACCGAGCAGGTACTTCAGCATGTACTCGTGGCCTTTACCGGACGAGCCCAGCAGGTTGGAGCGCCAGATGAACAGGTTACGCGGGTGGTTTTTACCGTTTTCCGGCTGTTCTGCCGCAAAGCGGATTGAGCCATCCTTCAGGGATTGCACGGTGTAATCCACCGGTGACATGCCCGCTTTCTTCGCCGCTTCCGCAATGCGCAGCGGGTTCGTGCCCAGCTGCGGCGCCGACGGCAGCCAGCCCATGCGCTCGGCGCGCACGTTGAAGTCAATCAGATGGCCGCTGTAGCGGGATTTATCCGCCATCGGCGACAGCAGCTCCTGCGCGGTGACCGTCTCGTAGCGCCACTGGCTGGAGTGGTTATAGAAGTAGGAGGTGCTGTTCATGTGGCGTGCCGGACGCTGCCAGTCAAGGGCAAACGCCAGCGGCTGCCAGCCGGTCTGCGGACGCAGTTTTTCCTGGCCCACGTAGTGCGCCCAGCCGCCGCCGCTCTGCCCGACGCAGCCGCAGAAGATCAGCATGTTGATCAGGCCGCGATAGTTCATATCGAGGTGGTACCAGTGGTTCAGACCGGCACCCACGATGATCATGGAACGACCGTGAGTCTTGTCGGCGTTTTCCGCAAACTCTCGGGCGATACGCACGATCTGCGCGCGTGGAACGCCGGTGATCTGCTCCGCCCATGCCGGGGTATAAGCCTTCACGTCGTCATAGCCGGTTGCGCAGTTTTCATCACCCAGACCGCGTTCCAGGCCGTAGTTCGCCATGGTCAGGTCATAGACGGTGGTGACCAGCGCGGTAGTCCCGTCGGCCAGCTGCAGGCGTTTCACCGGCAGCTTGTGCATCAGCACGTTTTTCAGCTCAACCTTGTTGAAGTGCTCGGAACCTTCGCCGCCAAAGTACGGGAAGCCCACCTCAGCGATCTCGTCCTGGCTACCCAGCATGCTCAGACGCAGTTCCGTCTCTTCACCGGTCGTGCCGTTACGCTGCTCAAGGTTCCACTTGCCCTTCTCGCCCCAGCGGAAGCCGATAGAGCCGTTTGGCGCCACCAGCTCGCCGTTGCTGTTATAGGCAACGGTTTTCCACTCTGGGTTATTTTCCTGGCCCAGCGCGTCCACCAGATCGGCGGCGCGCAGCGTACGGCCTGCTGCGTAGTAGCCGTCACGCTCTTCGAGCATCACCAGCATCGGCATGTCGGTGTAGCGACGGACGTAGTCGGTGAAGTACTGGCTTGGTTTATCCAGGTGGAACTCGCGCAGCATGACGTGGCCCATCGCCATCGCCATCGCGGCATCGGTACCCTGTTTCGGTGCCAGCCACAGGTCGCACAGCTTGGCGATTTCGGCGTAGTCCGGGGTGACCGCCACGGTTTTGGTGCCTTTGTAACGGACTTCGGTAAAGAAGTGCGCGTCCGGCGTACGGGTCTGCGGCACGTTTGAGCCCCAGGCGATGATGTAGCTGGAGTTGTACCAGTCGGCGGACTCCGGCACGTCGGTCTGTTCGCCCCAGGTCTGTGGAGACGCCGGCGGCAGGTCGCAGTACCAGTCGTAGAAGCTCAGGCAGGTACCGCCGATTAAGGAGAGATAGCGCGCGCCGGAAGCGTAAGAGACCATCGACATCGCCGGGATTGGCGAGAAGCCTGCCACGCGGTCAGGACCGTAGGTTTTCACGGTGTAGACGTTGGAGGCCGCAATCAGCTCGTTCACCTCTTTCCAGGAAGAGCGAACGAAACCACCGCGACCGCGCGCCTGCTTGAAGCTTTTCGCTTTGTCGGCGTCCTCGATGATGGATGCCCACGCATCAACCGGATCGCTGTGCTGCACTTTCGCTTCACGCCACATTTTCATCAGGCGTTTACGCATCAGCGGGTATTTGAGACGGTTGGCGCTGTAGAGATACCAGGAGTAGCTGGCGCCGCGCGGGCAGCCGCGCGGTTCATGGTTCGGCATATCCGGACGGGTACGCGGATAGTCGGTCTGCTGCATTTCCCAGGTCACCAGACCGTTTTTAACGAAAATCTTCCAGCTACATGAGCCAGTGCAGTTTACGCCGTGGGTAGAACGGACGACTTTGTCATGCTGCCAGCGCTGGCGGTAACCGTCTTCCCAGTCCCGGTTGGTATCCAGAACCTGGCCGTGCCCATCGGCAAACGTTTCGCCCTTCTGCTTGAAGTAGCGAAACCGGTCCAAAAACTTGCTCATCGGGTATCTCCTGTATGGAGCCTGTGGCTCTCTAAATCGACATTGCTGATTTGCAGCGAAGGTAACGCCCTGAAAGAGAGGGAGAATTGATAACGATCAAGACGACGAGGGACTTTCAGGCGAGGGATTACACCAAATACCACCAAAGCGGTATCTTTATAAATTTCATATCTATATGAAATATAAGATTATTTCAATTTCATCCTACAAAAGACCAGGCAAAATTTAACATCTCAGGTATTAAGGGGTAGAGCGCCCTGGAAAGCGATGGCGATCACAGTGTTGCCTGCGGATTTCCTTAGCAGGGCTTTCAGTATGTTGTAACTATTTTGGCCCAAAAAAAACGCGGCCCGAAGGCCGCGTAAACGGATAATCACACTTACTTATTTTTTTTGGTATTACGGCCATATACCAGCCACGTAATCACAACGCAGGCGATATAGAAGATGAGGAAGACCTTCATTGCACCCGCCGGAGAGCCGGTCAGATCCAGTGAGATGCCGAACGCTTTCGGAATAAAGAAGCCGCCAATTGCGCCAATCGCAGAGATAAAGCCCAGTGCTGCAGCCGTATCCGTTGCCGCTTCACGCATCGCCTGCTCTTCGCTTCCGCCCTGCGCCTTCACGCGGTCCATCGTCAGCTTGCGGAAGATCACGGAGATCATCTGGAAGGTAGACGCACTCCCCAGCCCGGCCGTCAGGAACAGCACCATAAACACGCCGAAGAAGGCGATGAAGCTCCCGCCCTGTCCGTCAGCAGGCAGCGTCAGGAACAGCAGCGCACAGAAGACTGCCATCACGACGAAGTTAACCAGCGTCACGCGGGTCCCGCCCAGACGGTCGGATACCATGCCGCCAAGCGAACGCGCCAGGGCGCCAATAAACGGGCCGAAGAAGGCGAATTGCAGGATCTGCACGTCCGGGAACTGCGTTTTCGACAGCATCGCGAAGCCCGCCGAGAAGCCGATAAACGAACCGAAGGTCGCCAGATACAGCAGCGCCATCACCCAGAGGTGTCCACGCTTCAGCACCGGCAGCTGTTCGCTCAGCGACGCCTTCGACGCGGACAGGTCATTCATAAAGAACCAGGCTGCAAGGGTGAAGACCACGAGGAACGGCACCCAGATCCAGGCTGCGTTTTGCAGATAGAGGGAAGAACCATCCGCCTGCTCAACGCCACCGCCGCCAAAGGCTGCAAAAATGGAGACCGAGATCGCCAGGGGAGCGATCAGCTGCATCACGCTCACGCCCATATTGCCCAGACCGCCGTTAATACCCAGCGCGCCGCCCTGCTTCGCTTTCGGGAAGAAGAAGCTGATGTTCGCCATGCTGGAGGCGAAGTTCGCCCCGGCAAAGCCGCACAGCAGGGAGATAATCACGAACACGCTGAACGGCGTTGAGGTATCCTGCACCGCGAAGCCGAGCCACACGCAAGGGACGATCATGATGCCCGTACTGAACGCCGTCCAGCGACGGCCGCCGAAGACCGGCACCATAAACGCGTAAGGGACGCGCAGCAGAGCGCCTGACAGCGACGGCAGCGCGGTCAGCATAAACAGCTGATCGGTTGTGAACGTAAACCCGACTTTGGGCAGGTTTACCGCCACCGCGCTAAACAACATCCAGACGCAAAACGCTAACAACAAGCACGGCACGGAAATCCACAGATTCCGGCTTGCTACACGATGGCCGCGCTGTTGCCAGAACGCCGGATCCTCTGGACGCCAGTCAGTAATAACGGCACCATTTTCCCTTTCGGGAGCGGATGAGTGACTCATAGACACCTCTGATTCTCGAATGATGCTGCAAACATTAGGGTTTTAGGGCGGCGGTAAGTTGATATAAATCAAAGGAAAAGTGGGAGGATTTGCGGCGTAAAATAAGGCCTCACCCTTAGTGAGTAGGCTAATTCGGTAAAAAAGACGTGGTTTTTCACGGTACTGACGGTTCCCTGCAGCGCCCACCTCTTCCCTTCCCCCCTACTCCGTTGGCAATTTAGGGGTAATCCTTTATTGGTATGGGTATACTCCAGGGTATGCACCAGAATAGCGCCATTCCTGCAAGCAGGCCACGTCAGGAGCACGCCCACTCTATGTTAAAAAGATGCTTATCTCCACTAACGCTCGTGAATCAGCTCGCCCTGATTGTTTTGCTGTCCACCGCCATCGGCGTGACCGGCATGGCGATCTCCGGCTGGCTGGTACAAGGGGTACAGGGTAATGCGCATGCCATCAACGAGGCAGGCTCGCTACGCATGCAGAGTTACCGTCTGCTGGCGGCGGTTCCGCTGACGCAGGACGATCGGCCTTTAATCGATGAAATGGAGCGCACGGCATTCAGCCCCGAGCTGGAAAATGCCGCCATCCGTGCCGGTCAGCAATCCCAGTTGAAAGCCCTTCAGGGGTACTGGCACACCCAGCTGCAGCCAGGCCTGAAACAGGCGCGCAGTACAGAAGCCGTTGCCCAGGACGTGGCGGGGTTTGTCTCCCGCATTGACGCGCTGGTCTCCGCGTTCGACCAGACGACCGAATTACGCATCGACCGGGTGGTGATGGTGCACCGGGCCATGGCGCTGTTTATGGGGCTGCTGCTGATCTTCACCATCGTCTGGCTCCGCGCGCGTCTGCTGAATCCCTGGAAACAGCTGCTGGCGATGGCCCGCGCGGTCACCGCACGCGATTTTACCCAGCGCACGCACATTAGCGGGCGCAACGAGATGGCCATGCTCGGCCAGGCACTCAATACCATGTCGGCCGAGCTCTCCGAGAGCTACGCGGTGCTGGAGCAGCGCGTACAGGAAAAAACGGCCGGGCTGGAGCAGAAAAACGAGATCCTCTCTTTCCTCTGGCAGGCCAACCGTCGCTTGCACATGCAGGTGCCGCTATGCGAGCGCCTCTCTCCGGTGCTGAATGGCCTGCAAACGCTGACCCTGCTGCGCGATCTGGAGCTGCGGGTCTACGATGTGGAAGACGAAGAGAACCACCAGGAATTTACCTGTCAGTCCGATATGTCCTGCGATGACAAAGGCTGCCATCTTTGCCCTCGCGGCCTGCCGCCGCTGACCTCCGGCGGCACGACCCTGAAGTGGCGCCTGACGGACAGCCACACTCAGTACGGCATTCTGCTGGCCACCCTGCCAACCGGACGCCACCTGAGCCACGACCAGCAGCAGCTGGTGGATACGCTGGTTGAACAGCTGACGGCCACGCTGGCGCTCGACAGGCATCAGGAAAAACAGCAGCAGCTGATCGTCATGGAAGAGCGCGCGACCATCGCCCGCGAGCTGCACGACTCCATCGCCCAGTCGCTTTCCTGTATGAAAATGCAGGTGAGCTGCCTGCAGATGCAGGATGCGGAGATGCCCGACAGCAACAAGCAGCTGCTCAGCCAGATCCGCAACGAGCTGAACACCTCCTGGGTGCAGCTGCGCGAGCTGCTGACCACCTTCCGTCTGCAGCTGACCGAGCCGGGCCTGCGCCCGGCGCTGGAATCCAGCTGTCACGAATTTAGCGCCCGGCTGGGGTTCCCGGTGAAGCTGGATTACCAGCTGCCGCCGCGCTTTGTCCCCTCCCATCAGGCCATACATTTACTGCAGATCGCCCGCGAAGCGCTGAGCAACGTGCTTAAACACGCTGAAGCAACGGCGGTCACGGTCACCGTCAGCCAGCACGACAATCAGGTGAAACTGACGGTTCACGATAACGGCCGCGGCGTGCCGGAAAATGCCGAACGCACTAACCACTATGGTTTAATCATTATGCGAGACCGCGCCCAAAGCCTGCGCGGTGATTGCCAGGTTCGCCGGAGAGAGACGGGCGGCACGGAAGTTGTCGTCACCTTTATTCCCGAGAAACCGCTTACAACTGCTCAAGGAGATACCCATGACTAATCAGGAACCGGCATCCATCCTGTTGATCGACGACCATCCGATGCTGCGTACTGGCGTGAAACAGCTGGTCAGCATGGCGCCCGATATCACCGTGGTGGGCGAAGCCAGCAACGGCGAACAGGGCATTGAGCTTGCCGAATCCCTCGATCCCGATCTGATCCTGCTCGATCTGAATATGCCGGGCATGAACGGACTGGAGACCCTCGACAAGCTGCGGGAAAAATCGCTTTCCGGACGCATCGTCGTCTTTAGCGTGTCGAACCATGAAGAGGATGTGGTCACGGCGCTGAAGCGCGGGGCGGATGGCTATCTGCTGAAAGACATGGAGCCGGAAGATCTGCTTAAGGCGCTGCAGCAGGCGGCGGCGGGCGAGATGGTATTGAGCGAAGCCTTAACGCCGGTGCTGGCCGCCAGCCTGCGCGCTAACCGCGCCACCTCTGACCGTGACGTCAGCCAGCTCACGCCGCGCGAGCGCGACATTCTCAAGCTCATTGCCCAGGGCCTGCCGAACAAAATGATCGCTCGCCGCCTGGACATCACCGAAAGCACGGTCAAAGTGCACGTGAAGCATATGCTGAAGAAAATGAAGTTAAAATCTCGCGTTGAAGCCGCCGTGTGGGTGCATCAGGAACGCATTTTCTAAGGATTACTCCTCCGGCAGCAGCTTCCAGCGCGGGTCGTCATCAGGCAATGCGACCAGCGGCTGCACCACAGCAAGCGTGATCTCATTGGACGAGACGCGCTGGCCTTTCTCATCTTCTACCACCGCCGAGAGGTGCCAGCGGTTTGTCACACCTTCCTGTTCATTCCAGGCAGGTATAATCACGCTCCAGCCGTCTGCGCTGTTACTTTTGGCCGGCGACGTCAGGCTCAATGCCTGCGTATCCCCCTGCCAGTGGATCTGACGGATGCCGTGCGTGCTGCGAACCTGCAGCTTCAGCATAACGGTCTCGCCCCCTTTCAGATCCCACGGCGGCGTGGCCAGCCAGACGGACAGCGTTTTACGCTGGCGGAACTCCATCACCGGCAGGCTAGTGCGCTCCGGTGAATCGTAGCGGCTGCCGCGCAGGGATCGCGTCGCGGCGACCTCATCGGCGGAAAGCTGCTTAGCCAGCGGCACGCCAAAGCGGTAGTTGAGCTTCAGCCCAAGGTTATTCTGGCTCTCGCCGCTTTCGCCCTGCTTGTGCCCGGCGGTCAACGTGACCAGCGGAACGGGGGTATAGTTAAGCCCCAGATTGACCGCAACCGGGTTGTGGTACCCGGTTCCACTGTTGAACAGGTCAACGTTATCGCCAAAGTACTGCTCAACGCTGACGCTGGTGTTCAGGTGATGAAACCACGGCAACCAGGCTTTAGCGGTCACGTCATATCCGCGCGCCATGCGCTGCTCCTGAACGTCAGATCGCGCGCGCCATCCGGCAAAGGGCTGATAGTAGTTCGCTGAGAGGCGCAGATTTTCCCCCCACGCTTCCGCTCCCAGCCCGGCACGCTGCAGGTTTTCATCCAGAAGATTATCGTAAAAGGTGTTGTAGCCCAGCAGCCATTTCCCGGCGACCCAGCGCTGACCGATTCCGGCGTTACTGACCAGGCCATCCGTCTGCTGCGTCAGGCCAAGCTGGCTCCAGCTGAGGTAACGGTTAGTATCATTCCACGGGATGAACCAGCTCCCGCTGCTGCCGTTAAATTTGCCGTCATTATCCAACAGCACGTTCACGCTGGCGTTTCCCCAGGGCGACAGCCAGGACTCAATCTGCTGGTTCACTTCCCCGCTTACCGCGTCGCGCACCTGACCAAAGGCAAACTGACGCGCCTGCTCGCCGGTCGTCAGCCCGTTGTCGGTCATGCTGGCTTCACCGAAGGCTTTCGCCATTTCGGCGAGGTGTTTCTCCCCTTCGCCCGTTGGCGCCGCCAGGCCGAGATCGGGCAGACTATCCCCATTATTATCAAAGGGGTGCTGCGCCTGATGCATAAAGGAATTCGGCGCACCGTGAACGGCTCCGGCCGTAAGAAGGGGGAGTAAAAACAGCAAACGAATGCGGGACGATACAGCCATCAACGTCGTCAATAAGAACCTGTGTTTATGAATAAACTCTTATTATGTTAACGCGATAAGCCCTGAAATGCAGTTCTGGCGGACATTTCAGGATTATCCTGAAACAGCCCTTTCAGCTCCGGCACGCAGGAACCACAGTTCGTACCACAGCGCAGCTTCGCCCCCAGCGCGGTGACGGAATCACACCCTCCGGCAATCGCCTCCCGTATCGCCTCTTCCCCGACGCTGAAACAGCTGCAGATAATGCGTCCCGGATCCATCGCCTTCCCGACGCTCTGCCCGTTCAACAGGGCGTGGCGTTCTGCGGGCAGCACGGGGGGTGAATGAAAAGCGGCTTCAATCACCGTATGCGCCAGCGCCGGTAACGCGGTACCTTCCCAGAAACCCAGCATAAGCTGGCCTTCATGCCAGGCCAGCACGCTGCTGCGTTCACCGGTCTGCGCAACCTGCAGCTGCCAGCCCCGGCCGCTGGCGTGTTCCATTACCCACGACAGCAGCGGTTTATCGCACGCCACCGTCAGGCGTGAAGCTTTACGCCACCAGTAAACCGAAGAGGGCATTTCCAGCCCTTCGCGGGCATAGAGTTCTCCCTGCCAGACGGGCTGCCAGGGCTGGATTCTGACGGCGGTTTGTTTACTCTCCGGCTGGCCCGAAACCGGATCGCAGCGCCCTTCCACCAGCGCATTCACCTTTCCCTGGCGGGCAAACGCAGCGTTCCAGTGCATCGGGGCAAAAGCGTTCCCTTCACGCTGGGCGTCGCTGATGCGCACTCTTGCTACCATGACGCCGCGCGGCGAACTGATGCGCGCCAGCTGGCCGTCGCACAGGGAAAACCGAACGGCGTCTGCGGGGCAAACCTCAACAAACGGTTCGGCGATATGCTGCATCAGTCTGGCCACATATCCTGTTCGCGTCATGGTATGCCACTGATCGCGGATGCGCCCCGAGTTGAGAATCAGCGGGTACAACGCGCTGACCGTCGCACCGTGCGACTGTGGGTCAACGGGAACAATGTTGCGGCACGGGAAATCCCCCCCAGGCCACTGCCAGGGTTCAAGCCGCTCCCACTCCTCACGGGTAAGCGTAGCCAGGTCATGAAGGTTTAACGCCCGCGCGCCGTCATTTTCAAAGGCCGTCAGCGCCGCATGCTCGCAAAAAATCTCGTGGGGATGCAGCCAGGCAAAGGCGTCGCCGTGCCCCAGCCGTTTCGCCACCTGCGCGACGATCCACCAGTCCGGCTTTGCCTCACCGGGCGCGGGCAGAAACGCGCGCTGGCGCGAAATGCGTCGCTCGGAATTGGTTACCGTGCCGTCCTTCTCTCCCCAGGCCAGCGCCGGAAAGCGAATATGGGCAAACCGGCTTGTGTCGGTATCATTCATCACCTCAGAGACAATGACCAGCGGGCAGCGCCCCAGCGCCTGACACACCGCGTGGCTGTCCGGCAGCGAGACGGCAGGATTGGTGCCCATGATCCACACCGCCTTCACCTCACCGCGGGCAATGGCGTCAAACAGCTCCACCGCCATCAAGCCCGGCGTCTGCGCAAGCCGTTCCGTTCCCCAGAAACGCGCCACCCGAGAAATATCGTCCGGCTCGAAGTTCATGTGCGCCGCCAGCTGGTTTGCCAGCCCGCCCACCTCTCTTCCGCCCATCGCGTTTGGCTGTCCGGTCAGCGAAAATGGGCCGCAGCCCGGACGGTTAAATTTCCCGCTGGCAAGGTGCACGTTAATGATGGCGCTGCACTTGTCGCTGCCGCTGGAGGACTGGTTGATTCCCATGGTGTAGAGGGTGATGGCCCGGGGGGCCGTCATAAACCAGTCGTAAAACGTACCGATATCCTGCGGCGAGAGGCCGCAAAACGCCGCCACGCGGGATATCGGCCACGCGTCCGTTCCCTGAATGACATTAAGCAGACCGACGAACAGCCCGGCGTCGCTGCCGGGAGTGAGCGCCAGATGCAGGTCAGCAATATCACAGGAGGCGGTTCTGCGCGGATCGATGACCACCACTTTCATCTCCGGATTGTTGTGCTTTGCCTGTACCAGGCGCTGATACAGCACCGGATGCGTCCAGGCCGCGTTTGAGCCCACCAGCACCACCAGATCGCTGTTTTCCACATCCTCGTAGCTGCACGGCACGACGTCTTCACCAAAGGCGCGCTTGTAGCCAACGACCGCCGATGACATGCAGAGCCGGGAGTTGGTATCAATGTTCGCCGCGCCGATAAACCCTTTCATCAGCTTATTGGCGGCGTAATAATCCTCGGTAAGCAATTGCCCGGACGCGTAAAACGCCACCGCCTGCGGCCCCCATTTGTCGATAATGTCCTGGAGGCGCTCGCCTGCGGCTCCCAGCGCCTGCGCCCAGGCCACCTCAGCACCGTCAACAACGGGGCGCAGCAATCGCCCCTGTAACCCCATTGTTTCCCCCAGGGCCGATCCTTTCACGCACAAGCGGCCAAAGTTCGCAGGATGGGTTTCATCCCCCCGAACGCTGACCGCTTCACCGTCCACGCGGGCGACCACGCCGCAGCCGACCCCGCAGTAGGGACACGTTGTCCGGGTTTCCGTCATGAGGCCTCCGCACGCATTACCAGGGCATCATTACCGACCCACACCTTGCCGTTCTCAATTTTGACCGGCCAGGCGCGCACCGCGGGTTCGCCGTTCTCCACCTGACAGCCGTCGCGCAGGCGGATACGCTGCTTGTAGAGCGGGGAAATTACCACCGGCTCCCCCGCCGCATCGCCAAGAATGCCGCGGGAAAGCACGTTCGCGCTGCTGCCAGGCTCCCGATCGTCGAGGGCGTAAACGGTTTTGCCAAAGCGGAACAGCGCGATCGGCTTACGCCCAAGCCGCGCGCCGATTCCCGCCTGCTCGGGGATATCGTCGATGCCGCAGATTTCCTGCCAGCGCTTGCTTTCATCAGACGGCGCGACGTTCACCGCGGTGCGGAACAGCGCCAGACGGTTCGGATCGTTAAGCGTGGTTTGCCATTCGCACTGGTAGGTTTCCACCACCCGGGCCATCTCCTGCTCCAGCTCGTGGGCGATGCCCAGGCTGTCGTTGAGGATCACCTCACGCAGGTAGTCGAGGCCGCCTTCCAGGTTGTCCATCCAGGTGCTGGTGCGCTGCAGGCGATCCGCCGTGCGGATGTAGAACATCAGGAAACGGTCTACGGTGCGGATCAGCGTGTCATCATCAAGATCGCTGGCGAAGAGATCCGCATGGCGCGGCTTCATGCCGCCGTTGCCGCACAGGTAGAGGTTCCACCCCTTATCGGTGGCAATCACCCCCACGTCTTTACTCTGCGCCTCGGCGCATTCGCGGGTACACCCTGAGACCGCCATTTTGATTTTGTGCGGTGCGCGCAGGCCTTTGTAGCGGTGCTCGAGCCTGACCGCGAGGCCGGTGGAGTCCTGCACGCCGTAGCGACACCAGGTCGACCCGACGCAGGATTTCACCGTGCGCAGGGATTTGCCGTAGGCGTGCCCGGTTTCAAATCCGGCTTCCACCAGCGCCTGCCAGATCTCCGGCAGCTGTTCCAGCGTGGCGCCAAACAGGTCGATACGCTGGCCGCCGGTGATTTTGCTGTACAGGCTGTAGCGTTTTGCAATCTGGCCGATGGCGATCAGCCCGTCTGCAGTCACTTCCCCCGCAGGCATGCGCGGCACGATGGAGTAAGTACCGTCCTTCTGGATATTGGCGAAGTAGCGGTCGTTGGTGTCCTGCAGCGGCAGGTGTGCCGGTTTCAGCAGATACTCGTTCCAGCAGGAGGCGAGCACTGACCCCACCAGTGGCTTACAAATTTCGCACCCGTGTCCCTGACCGTAGCGGCTAATGAGCTGGTCAAAGGTGCGGATATGGTTGACGCGCACGAGGTGGTAAATCTCCTGACGCGAGTACGGGAAGTGTTCGCAGATGTCCTTTTTCACCTCCACGCCCTGCGCCGCCAGCTGGAACTCCATCACCTGCTTCACCAGTGCGCTACATCCTCCGCAGCCGGTCGCCGCTTTGGTGCACTGCTTAATCGCGCCGATATCCGTTGCGCCCGCACTTACCGCCTGACAGATATCGCCTTTGCTGACGTTATGACACGAACAGATTTGTGCGCTTTCCGGCAGCGCTGCCACGCCGAGCGCTTTTGGCGCACTGCCTGACGACGCGGGTAATATCAGCGTTTCCGGCTCTTTTGGCAGGGCTATCCCGTTGAGCATCATCTGTACCAGCGTGGCGTATTCGCTGGCATCACCCACCAGCACGCCGCCGAGCAGCGTTTTGCCGTCGTGGCTGACCACGATTTTCTTGTAGATTTGCTGCGGGCCGTGCGTCCACTGGTAGCTCAGCGCCCCCGGCATGCGGCCGTGAGCGTCGCCGAACGAGGCCACGTCCACGCCCAGCAGCTTGAGTTTGGTGCTCATATCCGCGCCGGCGAAGGTTTTCTCCTCTCCCGCCAGCGCGGCGGCGGCCACCCTCGCCATCTGGTAGCCGGGCGCAACCAGCCCGAAGATTTTCCCTTCCCACAGGGCGCATTCACCAATGGCCAGCACGTCCGGATCGGAGGTCTGACAGCGGTCGTCAATGCCGATCCCGCCGCGTTCGCCGATAGCCAGCCCGCTGCTGCGCGCCAGCGCGTCCTGCGGACGAATGCCGGCAGAAAAGACCACCATGTCTGTTTCAAGCTGTTCGCCATCGGCAAAGCGCAGCACCAGGCCGCCGTCCGCGGCGGCGATCTCCGTCGTTGCTTTACTGGTATGCACACCGACGCCCAGCGCCTCGATTTTCTTGCGCAGCATCGCCGCGCCGTCGTTGTCGAGCTGGACCGCCATCAGATTGGGCGCAAACTCCACCACGTGAGTTTCCAGCCCGAGCTGCTTCAGGGCATTCGCCGCCTCCAGCCCCAGCAGCCCGCCGCCAATCACGACACCGCGGCGTGAGCCCGCCGCGTGCGCCGCAATCTTGTCCAGATCGTCAAGGGTGCGGTAGACAAAACAGCCCGGCAAATCGTTGCCCGGCAAGGGCGGCACGAACGGGTATGAGCCGGTCGCCAGCACCAGTTTATCCCAGTGGGTCTCATGCCCGCTGGCGCTACGCACCACGCGCGCGTCGCGATCGATAGCGACAATCTGCTGCGACAGGCGCAGCTCAATGCCGTTGTCGGCAAAGAAATCCCCCTCCACCAGCGAAAGCGACGCCGCGCTGCGGCCGCCAAAATATTCCGACAGATGCACGCGGTCGTAGGCGGCATAGCGCTCCTCGCCAAAGACAACGATCTGATACTGCTGATGCAGATTGCGGTTAACGCAGTCTTCGAGGAAATGATGGCCGACCATACCGTGCCCAACCACCACCAGAGTAGGTTTTGTCATAGCGTTCTGTCCTGCAACCTGCGGTTGCGTAGTGAAACGATCGAACAGCCAGTCCGCGTGCGCGGGCGCAGCCGTTGCCAGTAAATCGGTAAATGTCGCCGCGCTGCGGCAGTCCCCCATCAGCAGCACGCCAGCCAGCGCCCCCTGATGGATCAGTAAGCGACGATAGTGGCGGGTCAGCGGATCCCATGCGCTCCAGACCACATCGCCCTCCTGCTCTGCCGCGCGACCGAGGCTGAACAGCTCCACGCCGGTCACCTTGAGGCGCATGCCGTTGTCGGTCAGAACAAACGGCGCGGTGACGTCTCCGGCCAGCCGGGCGGCGAGGATATCCGCCTGCGCCAGACAGGGGGCGACCAGGCCAAACGTCTGGCCGTCAATTTCACAGCATTCGCCAATGGCGTAGACGTCCGGCGCGGAGGTTTGCATCTGGTGATCCACCACGATGCCGCGCGCGCAGCGAATGCCGCTGGCCTGCGCCAGCACGACGTTGGGCTGCACGCCCGTCGCCAGCACCACGCGCGCGGCGGTGACGCTGCGTCCGTTCAGCAGCGTCACGCTATTCCCGTCAATCGCCGCGATGCCTGATGCGAGCTCACAGCGCACGCCCCGCGCCGCCAGCGCCTCTTCCAGCAGCACGCCCGCCTTCTCATCCAGATGCCGCTCCATCAGCCACGGACCGCGATGAACAAGGGTGACGTTGTCCCCTGAGCGCGCCAGCGCTGCTGCCGTCTCAACCCCGAGCACGCCGCCGCCCAGCACTACCGCCGGACCGGCGATCGCCCGAATGGCCCGGATATCCTCCAGGGTACGGAATGTGAAGACATGCGGCGCATCGCAGCCGGGAATTGGCGGAACAAAGGGCGTTGATCCGGTGGCAAACACCAGCGCATCCCAGCCCAGCGTGCGGGCGGTGGTTTGCACTTCCCGCGTGTCCACATTCACGGCGAGCGCCTTTTCCCCCCGCAGCACCGTCACGCCCCGTTCCTGGTACCAGTCGTCATTCTGAAGACAGATCCCCGCCGCCGTTTTTTCACCGCCCAGCACCGGCGAAAGCTGGATGCGGTTATAGGCATGCTCCGGCTCGTCACCGATGACGGTAATAGTGAAACGATCGGCAGCACGCCCGGTGAGCGAGGCAATCAGCCGCGTGGCCGCCATGCCATTTCCGATAATGACCAGTCGCATCAACGCCCCCTCGCTACGCCGCTTTCGGCTGCTTTTCGTAGAGGAAATGCAGGATCTGCTGGCGCATGTGGTGATAGCGGCTGTCGTCGGCCAGCTGCACCCGGTTACGCGGGCGCGGCAGGTCAACGTGCAGGATCTCCCCGACGGTCGCCGCCGGGCCGTTGGTCATCATCAGCACGCGATCGGAGAGCAGCACCGCCTCGTCCACGTCGTGGGTAATCAGCACGATGGTGGTGTTCAGCGCCTGCTGGATCTGCATCACCGAGTCCTGCAGATGGGCGCGCGTCAGCGCATCCAGCGCGCCGAAGGGTTCATCCATCAGCAGGACTTTCGGCTTCATCGCCAGCGCGCGGGCAATCCCGACGCGCTGCTTCATGCCGCCGGAGATCTCCCCCGGGCGCTTGTGCAGGGCGTGCCCCATCTGCACGCGGTCGAGGTTGTGCTCAATCCACTCCCGGCGCTCCGCCTTGCTCATGCTGTGGCGAAACACGTGATCTACCGCCAGGGCCACGTTGTCGAAGCAGGTGAGCCACGGCAGCAGCGAATGGTTCTGGAATACCACCGCGCGCTCCGGACCCGGCCCGGCAATTTCGCGGTTGTCGCAAATCAGCCCGCCTTCCGTCGGCAGCGTGATCCCAGCGATAAGGTTCAGCAGCGTCGATTTACCGCAGCCGGAGTGCCCAATCAGGCTGACGGTTTCGCCCTCATGGATATCAAAGGAGACGTTCTGCAGCGCCAGAAATTCGCCGCTGGCGGTGGAAAAACGCTGGCTCACGGCCTGGACCTGGATTAATGGTTTCATGTTCGCTCCTTATTTTTCCTGCCAGCTAAAACGACGGGCGATCAGCATCAGCCCCTGCTCCAGCAGCAGCCCGACCACGCCAATGATGACGATGGCGATGAGAATGTTTTCGACGTTGAGGTTGTTCCACTCGTTCCAGATCCAGAAACCGATCCCTAAACCGCCGGTCAGCATCTCGGCGGCGACAATCACCAGCCAGGCGATGCCGATGGAGAGGCGCACCCCGGTCAGCACCGCGGGCAACACCGCCGGGAAGAGAATGCGGCGCATGATGGTCCACTCGGAAAGCTGCAGCACCCGGGCCACGTTGAGGTAGTCCTGCGGAATACGGCGCACGCCTTCGGCGGTGTTGATCACCATCGGCCAGATGGAGCAGATAAAAATGGTCCAGCTCGACGCGGGCTCCGCTTTCTGGAACAGCAGCAGGCCGATGGGCAGCCAGGCCAGCGGGCTAACCGGGCGTAACAGCGCGATCAGTGGGCCGAACATGCGCGAAAAAAAGGTGAAGCGGCCAATCAGGAAACCGAGCGGGATCCCGGCGAACGCGGCCAGGCCAAAGCCCACCGCCACGCGCTGTAATGAGGCGAGCACGTTCCAGCCGATGCCCATGTCGTTTGGCCCGTCGCGATAAAACGGATCGGCAAACAGGGTAATAGCGGAATCGAGCGTGCTGAGCGGCGTCGGGAAACCTTTGCTGTTAATCGCCGCCAGCTGCCAGAGCACCACCAGCAGTCCCAGCCCCAGAAAAGCCGGAATGATGCGCTGAAGGATCGCGTTAATCCGACGCGCAAACGTCGGCGTACGGCGGCGAACCTGCACCGGAGGCAGGACAATCACCTCTCCACTCTCCGGCGTCTCGTGTGATTTTGTCTTTTGCAGATGCTGCATAATCAGGCCCCTTTACGGTGAATGGCGAAACGGCTGGCGTATCCTTCCGGGTCGGTACCGTTCCAGACGGTGCCGTCCATCAATGTGCTGCTGCGTAGTGGTGAAGTCGGTGTGGTAATGCCCCCCACTGCCGTGGCGGCATCCTGCCAGACCGCCGTCTGGTTAATGCGTTGTGCGATGCCCGCGTAGTCCGGGGCGGCTTTGAGCAAGCCCCAGCGGCGGAACTGGGTTAAGAACCACATGCCGTCGGAGAGATACGGGTAGCTGACGGCCCCCTCGTTGAAGAAGCGGATCGGGTGCGCGTCCTGCCAGCGCTGGCCCAGGCCGTTGTCGTACTCGCCGAGCATGCGTCCGGTGAGATACTGCTCTTTGCAGTTGAGCCACGCCCGGCGGGAGAGGATCTGCGCGGTTTCGCGTTTGTTTTCCGGGGAGGCCTCAATCCAGCGCGCCGCCTCCAGCACTGCGCTCACCAGCGCCCGGGCGGTGTGCGGGTTTTTCTCCACCCAGTCGCGACGCGTCCCGAGGATTTTTTCCGGATGGTCGGCCCAGACAGACTGCGACGTGGCGGCGGTAAAACCGATGCGGTCGTTGATGGCACGCGCGTTCCACGGCTCGCCGACGCAAAAGCCGACCATGTTGCCAATGCGCATGTTCATCACCATCTGCGGCGGCGGCACCACCACCGTGCGCACGTCGTCAAAAGGGTGAATGCCCGCGCTGGCCAGCCAGTAGTAGAGCCACATGGCGTGCGTCCCGGTCGGGAAGGTGTGCGCGAAGGTAAAGGTGCCAGGCGCCTGCTGCCCAATCCGCTTTTTCAGCCCGTCAAGGTCACGAACGCCCTTCTCTGCCAGATCGCTGGAGAGCGTAATCGCCTGGCCGTTCTGGTTGAGGGTCATCAGGTTAGCCATCTGCTGTGGCTTGCCGGCGATGCCCAGCTCCAGTCCGTACAGCAGGCCGTAGAGAATGTGCGCGGCATCGAGTTCGCCCGCCACCAGCTTGTCGCGCACCGCCGCCCAGCTCGCCTCTTTGGTGGGCACGATGGTAATACCGTATTTTTTATCAAACCCTTTCAGCGCCGCGATAACCACCGGGGCACAGTCGGTCAGCGGGATAAACCCGATGCGCACTGTTTCCTGCTCCGGTTTATCCGAGCCTGCCGCCCATGCGGCCTGCATGACACCCGGCAACAGCATTGCACCACTCGCCAGCATGCTGGCCTGCAAAAAACGCCGTCTCGACAAATCCGCCATGACCACTCCTGAAAAAAAACCAAAAAAAAGCGCCCACGGTGCCGAAGCACCAGTGGACGCCTTTATCCCGAAGACGGATGCACCGCCGTTGGCGCATCGTCAAAAATGGTTAATCTGATAATGCAAAGTGAATGCCAGGTTTTAACACACTGTTTCTTGCGGCGCTTACCGTTATTCCCTCGCCTTTACGCACCGCAAACAGGCATAAAATGCCCACTGACCGTGCAGCTACTCCTTTGGTGTTACCTGCCATACACTCTTCACCATGAGCAGCGCGCGGGCGATATCCACCATCCTTTGATTCTTGTCCATCGCCATTTTGCGCAGCGCCGTCCAGGCCTGTTCCTCACTCATATTCTGGTGGGTCATCAGCACGCTCTTCGCTTTATCAATGATTTTGCGCTCTTCAAGCGTATCGCGCAGCGACGCAAGCTGACGTGAGAGCTGCTCTATCTCGCGCGCCTGCTGGCGAACCAGGGTAAGCAACGGTTTTTCCGGATAGCGGATCGGCGGGTCATCCTGTTCATCGCCGGGGAGCGCGTACTCATCGTCACGGTGAATGCATTCGTCCACCGCGACCATCAGATCGGCGATGATCGTCTCCTCCAGCGTGCGCAGATGCTCAAGGCGCGCGGTTTGCAGAGCAAACCAGGCCAGCGCCGTAAGGCCGTTATCGGCGGCGGGCTGGCGGGTACAGGCCACGCGCCGGAGCTGCTCCGTTTCACGATCGGGCTGACAGTGCATTGAAAAGGTGGTCTGAACGTCAGCGGCGCTGTGTGAGAGAAAGATCTCAAAGCAGGCCTGCTGCCCGTCAATGCGGTCAACCAGCCTCTGACGAGTCACATCATCGAAAAAACCCTGCGTGAAGCCAATCGCCCCCAGCGCCCGCTCCTGTCCCGCCAGTTCCTTGCCCTGCATCAGGCTATAAAGCGCGACAAAACGTCCTGCGATTTGCGGATCGTCAATGCTGTCATTAAGCTGCGGCACGATACTGAGCAGATGGCGAAGCATGCGGGAGTAGTGTTCCATCGCCTGGGGTGCCGTTACCGTCTGCTGAATCACACCGTCACGCAGCGCGGGAAGCGTCTCCAGGCTCAGGAGCGCGCCGCCGATGCGTTCACAGACGGCACTTCCCGGAATCGGCGACTGTGTTTCAAGAATGGCGTAAAGGGCTGCGAGGTTTTCATCCACCAGCGCCCGGCTGGCTTTGCATTCGGGAGCGTACAGCTTGCCCTGTGAGCAGAGCCAGACGTTGGACGCCCCGCGCTCGCACTGTAACATGTGCACCAGTTGGCTAATGCCGTGCACAAGCACGCCCAGCTGTGCCAGCTTGCTGAACTGCTCCTGGCGCATCATCTTTGCGCGCGTGAGCCATTCGGCAGCGCCTGGCGAAATGCCTGCCATTAATGTCATGCTTACTCTCCCGGACAGCGAAACTCCGGAGAATTAAGCAATATTCGTGCCTTTATAAGAACAGGAGTCAACATGCAGAAGATTGTGATCGTCGCCAACGGTGCGGCCTACGGCAGCGAATCCCTTTTCAACAGCCTGCGCCTGGCGATCGCGCTACGTGAAAAAGAGAGCGACCTGGCGTTACGCCTCTTTTTAATGTCGGACGCCGTCACCGCCGGGCTGAAGGGACAAAAGCCGGCCGAAGGCTATAACATTCAGCAGATGCTGGAGATCCTGACCGCACAAAACGTGCCGGTGAAGCTGTGCAAAACCTGCACCGACGGGCGCGGCATGACCGGACTGCCGCTGATTGATGGCGTAGAAATTGGTACGCTGGTTGAACTGGCCGAGTGGACGCTGTCCGCTGATAAAGTATTAACTTTTTAATAATAAACCCGTAAAAATATTATTTTCTTATGGACGCGGTTTCAGCATCAAGTTTACCTGCGGGGTTGCCGATAGGCATGGAAACAACACAGCAGGTATTTCACTTATGTTCAGATCGATTCGTGCACGCATCATCGCGGCGACGGCAGGCTGTCTGGTCGTCGCCCTTCTCCTCAATACCGTTATTAACTTCCAGGTCACACGCCAGGATAACCAGCAGTCACAGCGCGATATCCTGACCAGCACCAGCGCCAGCCATAACATGGCGATTGCCGACTGGGTAAAAAGCAAGATGACGGTTATCGCCTCTGCCCAGACCGTTGCGCTGAGTGACGACCCGGTTCCGGTGTTTAAACAGCTTGCGCAGGCGGGTGGATTCACCAACGTTTATGTCGGCTACGCCAGCAAAACGGCGAAATTCTCTGAGCCCGCGGGCGTACCTGCGGATTATGACCCGACCATTCGCCCGTGGTATCAGCAGGTGGTCAGCGCGGACGGCCCGGTCGTCACCGCGCCTTACGTTGATGCCGGTACCGGTAAACTGGTGGTGACCTTCGCCGTGCCGGTGAAAGAGAATGGCGCCCTGAAAGCGGTGGTGGCGGGCGATGTGGCCATGGACAGCGTGGTGGCGAACGTGCGCGGGATCCATCCAACTCCGTCCAGCAGCGGCTTGCTTCTGAACAGTGACGGCAGCGTGATTGCGGCTAACGATCCAGCTCTGACGCTTAAACCGTTTGCTGAGACCATCAAGGGCATCAATTTTGCTGCGCTGAAAAGCGGTAACCTTGTCGACGGTACGCTGAACGACGTCGAAAAAACCTTCGTGGCAACCGCCGTGCCGGGCACAAACTGGCTGCTGGTCGTCGCCCTCGACAACGGTGATGCCACCTCCGGCATGCGTTCCCTGCTTAAAGCCTCGGCGATTTCGCTGGTGATCCTGGCGCTGCTGAGCGCGGCCATTGTTCACCTCCTGATTGCCCGTCTGCTGAAGCGCCTGTCGGACATTCGCGACGCGATGCACAACATTGCCAACGGGACTAACGACCTGTCGCAGCGTCTGCCTGACAGCGGTGAGGACGAGGTGGCGCAGATTGCCCAGGCCTTTAACGCCTTCAGCGATAAGCTGTCGGTGGTGATGGTGCAGCTCCGTGATGCCAGCGAGTCGGTGAAAAACGCCGCTCAGGAGATTGCGGCGGGTAACCAGGATCTCTCCGGACGTACCGAGCAGGCAGCATCCAGCCTGCGCGAGACGGCCAGCGCCGTAGAGCAGATCACCGCCTCCGTGACCCAGTCGAACGAATCGGCGGCGGAAGCAAATGACCAGGCGAGCAAGGCCTCCGCGGCCGCTGCGCGCGGCGGCGAGGTGGTATCCCAGGCGATCAGCACCATGCAGTCCATCGAAGTCGCGTCGGCTAAAATTGGCGACATCACCAGCGTGATTGACGGCATCGCGTTCCAGACCAACATTCTGGCGCTGAACGCCTCCGTCGAGGCGGCCCGTGCCGGCGAGCAGGGGCGCGGGTTTGCCGTGGTGGCGGGCGAAGTGCGTAACCTGGCGAGCCGCAGCGCCCAGGCGGCGAAAGAGATCAAATCGCTGATTGATTCCACCACCGACAGCGTGGCCACCGGCTCCCGCTACGTGCACCTGGCCGGGGAAAGCATGGACGAGATCCGCTCCAGCATCGGCAGCGTCTCCGGCATCATGCGCGAAATCTCCATCGCCACCAGCGAGCAGATGAAAGGCATTCACGAAATTAACCACGCGGTGACCCACCTCGACCGCATGGTCCAGCAGAACGCCGAGCTGGTGGTGCAATCCGCCGCCGCTGCGGGCGCCCTGCAGAGCCAGGCGGGCGACCTTGCTGAAACCGCCGGCCATTTCCGCATTTAATTTTCTACTGGCGCGCGTTTAGCGGGTAAAACGCGCGTCAGCTGAAATTTTGAGGAATTTTGTCATTTTTGTTTAATCGTTATGCCATTTTTTGATCAAAATCAGCATCCCTCCCCCTCCCCTTTGGTGTTATGCCATGAGTGAATTGTGAACAACATCACGCTCGGATATGGCTGCAGGGAGAGCGTTGTTTAAGACTACGGGGTAAAAAATGGCACTGGTAAAAACAAGTTTGAAACTGTTTGGCGGGGATACGGTAGTGGTGCGTTGCTCAGAGCGCTGCCGTATTCATCTGATGAGTGCGAAAGCACAAAAACAATCCCAGGCGGATATTCTCACCGTGCAGGATGATAACGCCTGGCTTACCGTGCCGTATACCGGCACCTGGGATGTGCTGATCGACAGCCACAGCCAGTCTCTGGAGCATTCTGTCAGTTACGTAGCAGCTTAAATTATGCGCCCGGCGAGCCGGGCGTATTATCAGGCAAAACCCGGTCGCAGCGTGCCGTTTAGCGGGTTTCCTTCCAGCAGCGCCTTCACCTTCACCACCAGCTCATTCAGACAATCGTCCTTCATGCCGAGGCGGGTAAGCTCCTGATCGAGAGAGAAGAGATACTGCGCGTTGGTACCCAGCGGCCCGCTGGCGGCGGCAATTAACGGGGCAATCACCTGCGTGCGGGTGTCCGCTTCATACAGCGGATGGCGCGGGTCCATAATAAACACCAGCGCATTGACGGTGCGTCCGTCGTCCAGCTCCAGCTTACACCAGCTCGGCATGTAGCAGCCGGTGATCATCTCACGCTTCCAGAGCAGCGTAAGCTCCTCTTCCAGCGTGGCATCCGGGAGGCGATACGCCACGCCCGTGGTGCGTCCGCCCTCTTTCAGTGCAAGCATACGCCCGGGCTGGCACGCGCTGCCGCGTCCGGCCGTCAGGCGCAGGCAAAATGCGCGGTGCCAGCCGGGCAACGTGCCCGTTGCCGATTCGACAAATTCGAGCGCCGGGTTCCACATCAGTGAACCATAGCCAAAAATCCATACCGGGCCATCATCCGGGCGGCAGGCAAGCGTGGCAGCGAGCGACGCCGCACGTTGTTCAGCTGACCAGAGAAGCGATTCCTCAATAGCACCAAATGCCGTCTTACAATCTGCCTTCATTAAGAAATCACGCGTTAACACTTTCCACCTCCGCCACTGCATGCTTCCTTGCGACATCTGTAATTCGCCTTCCCGGCCTTAGGTGCTGGTCATTTTGCCAGCAGTTGAATAACGATAAGCAATTAGCGGACCAGTTGCAATACAACGGCAGTTCAACCGCCTGAAAAGTCAAAATGAAGGCAGCGAATTATTTCAGGGCTATTTCTTTTTATGCCATTTATCGTCGTCTCCTTTTTCATATTCATGTTTTACGGCGGCCCAGGCGACTTTGTGTGCCGTCTCTTCACGGCTGGCATCATCCCGGCGATCGTCTTTATCTTTGTACTGTTCCCAGGCACTGTTAAACGCCTCTTTGTAGATATCCTGCGCGTGAGCGGGCAGCACGTTTTGCACATTATCGGGTAATTCGCGTTTCGTTTTATAAGGCATCACTCACCTCTCTTTTGGTTAAAGAGATAAGTGTGGACGACGATATGGCAGCGTGCCACCCACACTTCATTTATGAATGATCGAAAACATTAACTTATTGTTATTTAACAAATATTCGTAGAATATGGTGAATTACAGGAATCAGGCGTGATAATTATTAAAAAAGGTAAAATTAAGTAAAAAATAAAGGGCATTTAACAGAGATCTGTTAATTTAATGACCTCAAAAATCTATCTATAATTACAAGCACCTGCATTGATGGAGAAGCACATGACAGCAACACACGAGGCGGTAAAGACCCGCCACAAGGAGACGTCTCTCATTTTCCCGGTTCTGGCACTGGCTGTGCTGCTCTTCTGGGGAAGCAGTCAGTCACTGCCAGTGGTGGTTGGTATCAATATTCTTGCCCTGGTCGGTATCTTAACCAGCGCCTTTAGCGTCGTTCGCCATGCGGACGTATTGGCCCACCGTCTGGGCGAACCCTACGGATCGTTAATTCTCAGCCTTTCCGTTGTTATTCTCGAAGTCAGCCTGATTTCCGCGCTTATGGCGACCGGCGATGCCGCGCCGACGCTGATGCGCGACACGCTCTACTCGATCATTATGATTGTGACGGGCGGCCTGGTGGGCTTCTCTCTGCTGCTGGGCGGGCGTAAATTCGCGACCCAGTATATGAACCTGTTCGGCATAAAACAGTATCTGATTGCCCTCTTCCCGCTGGCGATTATCGTGCTGGTCTTCCCGATGGCGCTGCCGGGTGCCAACTTCTCCACCGGTCAGGCGCTGCTGGTTGCGCTGATTTCCGCAGCCATGTACGGCGTGTTCCTGTTGATTCAGACCAAAACGCACCAGAGCCTGTTTGTGTATGAGCATGAAGACGACAGCGACGACGATGACCCGCACCACGGTAAGCCGTCGGCCCACAGCAGCGCGTGGCATACGGTTTGGCTGATCGTGCATCTGATTGCGGTGATTGCCGTCACCAAGATGAACGCCAATCCGCTGGAAACGCTGTTAACCGAACTGAACGCGCCGGTCGCGTTTACCGGTTTCCTGGTGGCGCTGCTGATCCTGTCCCCGGAAGGGCTGGGGGCGCTGAAAGCCGTCTTAAACAATCAGGTGCAGCGCGCCATGAACCTGTTCTTCGGCTCCGTGCTGGCGACCATTTCACTCACCGTGCCGGTGGTGACGCTAATTGCCTTTATGACCGGTAACGAACTGCAGTTCGCGCTGGGCGCGCCAGAGATGATTGTGATGGTAGCCTCGTTGCTGCTGTGCCAGATTTCGTTCTCAACCGGACGCACCAACGTGCTGAACGGGGCGGCGCATATGGCGCTGTTTGTGGCTTACTTGATGACAATTTTTGCGTAGCCTTTTTGCCCAGCGGCGCTTCGCTTGCAGGGCCTACGGGTTTTGTAGGCCGGGTAAGCAAAGCGCCACCCGGCAATATGCCCCATAAGAAAACCCGCCGAAGCGGGTTTTTTTATTATTTGCTGGTATCCAGCTCATCGAAGCTCTTGACCAGATCGTCAATTGCTTTGATCTGTTTCAGGAACGGCTCCAGCTTATCCAGCGGCAGCGCAGATGGGCCGTCGCATTTTGCGTTATCCGGATCCGGGTGCGCTTCAATGAACAGGCCAGCCAGGCCGGTTGCCATACCGGCGCGCGCCAGTTCGGTCACCTGAGCACGACGGCCGCCGGACGCAGCGCCAAACGGGTCGCGGCACTGCAGCGCGTGGGTCACGTCGAAAATCACCGGAGACTGATTAGAGACGTTTTTCATCACGCTGAAGCCCAGCATATCCACCACCAGGTTGTCATAACCGAAGTTGGAACCACGGTCGCACAGGATAACCTTGTCGTTGCCACCTTCGATAAACTTATCGACGATGTTGCCCATCTGACCCGGGCTCACGAACTGCGGTTTTTTCACGTTGATCACGGCACCGGTTTTCGCCATCGCGGCAACCAGGTCGGTCTGGCGAGCCAGGAACGCCGGGAGCTGAATCACGTCAACCACGTCTGCCACCGGCTGCGCCTGAGCGGCTTCATGCACGTCGGTGATCACTTTCACGCCAAAGGTCTGCTTCAGCTCCTGGAAAATCTTCATCCCTTCTTCCAGGCCCGGGCCACGGTAAGAGTTGATGGAGGAGCGGTTGGCTTTGTCAAAAGAGGCTTTAAACACGTACGGGATGCCCAGCTTCTGGGTCACGGTCACGTAGTGCTCGCAGATACGCATGGCGAGGTCGCGGGATTCCAGCACGTTCATGCCGCCAAACAGCACGAACGGCAGGTCGTTTGCTACCTTGATATCACCAATGCTAACCACTTTTTGTTTCATAGGATCGCCTTATTCAGGTGTGAATCGGAATTAAGATTAATGCAGTGTAATTTGCTTGTGCGAGATCGCGTTGATCTGCGCACGAATCATTTCGCTAATAGGATCTTCCGGACACTGCTCGACGAAATAGCTCAGATCGTTCAGCGCCACGTGCTCACAATCGAGCTGGGCATAGATCAACCCACGGTCGCGAATTTCGTACGGGTCTTCCGGATTAAACTGCAGCAGCACTTCGCTGGCGCGCAGGGCCAGCTCCATCTGACGCTCTTCCATTAACGCAGACTTCAGCGTATCCAGCAGCTTGCGGATCACTTCTGCGTTATCCGCCTCGTCGAGATCTTCGTTGAAGAGCTCAGCCACCGGGCTGATATTGCCTTTCAGCCACACGTCCAGCGTATGTTCATCCAGCGTATCGCCGTTGAAGGGATTAATGAGCCACATCTCACCGTCCAGCCACTCCGCACGCAGGATCATCTGCGTCGGAAAAATGACCGGCACCAGTGGAATATCCAGGCGATGCGCAACCCAAAGCAAAATAGAACCCAGCGCAACGGCGCTCCCCTGACGATTTTTTAAGACCTGGTCCAGCCATAATGCGTCAGACAGGCGATACACGCCCCGCGTGTCGCAGAAACCCCATTCGCCGTAGAAAAGCTCAAGCAGCTTCTCTAATTGCCAGTCCTGCGGGCGCGCCTGATTGATCTCTTCACGCGCCAGGCTGACCAGATTCTCCAGCTCATCGTAGACGTACTGCGACGTAAAATCGTCGCGGATCATCTCAGAAATCAGGATCATGCCATCGCAAAGCGGCACTTTATTAAATTCGAAATCGGCTAAGGACTTCATGACTTACCCCAGTAACGACCGAGCGTACAGCGACGCCCGGGCGAGATAAAACTCAAAACGATGTAGATGATAACGCCAAACCGCCTTTCAGTCAGCCTTACGCCTTTATCAGTACCTGCGCTCATAACCACTGCCCCAGCGTCAGGCGTTCGTTGCCGCCGTAGTCGCGGCAGGTTTTGACATCGGCGTAGCCCGCCTGGGTAAAGAGCGCCCGCACGGCTTCCCCCTGCGTCCAGCCATGCTCCACCAGCAGCCAGCCGCCGGAAAGCAAATGTTGTCGTGACATTGTCACAATGTGTTCAAGGTCGGCTAAACCCTCCCTGGCGGCGACCAGCGCCGTCAGCGGTTCGAAGCGCACATCCCCCTGCGCAAGGTGCGGGTCACGCTCGTCAATATAGGGCGGGTTACTGACAATCACTCCGAACGTCTGCTTCTCCAGCGCGCTGAACCAGCTGCTTTGCAGCACCGTCACGTTGGTCAGGCCAAGACGTTCCACGTTACGCTGCGCCAGCGCCACCGCGTCGGGCATCACATCCACCGCCGTGACCGCGCAGTCGGGCCGTTCAGTAGCGAGCGCCAGGGCGATGGCCCCGGTCCCCGTTCCGAGATCGAGAATGCGGCAGGACGATGCGGGTAAGCGCGCCAGCGCCTGTTCAACCAGACACTCGGTGTCGGGGCGCGGGATCAGCGTCGCCGCCGAGACGTAAAGCGGTAACGACCAGAACTCGCGCTCGCCGACAAGGTGCGCCACCGGCTCGCCGGTTTTACGGCGGGCAAGCAGCGCGGCGAGCCGGGCTTCCTGTTCAGCAGTCAGTTTGGTTTCGCCGAAGGCCAGCAGGTACGTGCGGGCTTTACCCGTCACATGCTCAAGCAAAATTTCGGCATCGCGTTTCGGGCTTTCGCTTTCGGAAAGCTCACCGGCAGCATCACGTAACCAGCGCTGAAAATCCATTATTCCTGCTCGGACAGTGCCGCCAGCTGGTCGGCCTGGTATTCCTGCACGATAGGCTCAATCAGCATATCCAGCTTGCCTTCCATTACTTCGTCCAGACGGTACAGCGTCAGGTTGATGCGGTGGTCAGTCACGCGCCCCTGCGGGAAGTTGTAGGTGCGGTTACGGTCGCTGCGATCGCCGCTGCCCAGCAGGTTACGACGCGTAGACGCTTCCGCCTGCTGGCGTTTCGCCATTTCGGCCGCGTGGATACGTGCGCCCAGCACGGAGAGCGCTTTGGCTTTGTTTTTGTGCTGGGAACGCTCGTCCTGACACTCCACCACGATGCCGGTCGGCAGGTGGGTAATACGGATGGCGGAGTCGGTGGTGTTAACGTGCTGACCGCCCGCGCCAGAGGAGCGGAAGGTATCAATACGCAGGTCCGCCGGGTTGATGTCCGGCAGTTCAGCTTCCGGCAGCTCCGGCATCACCGCCACCGTACAGGCGGAGGTGTGGATTCGGCCCTGAGATTCGGTGGCCGGTACGCGCTGCACGCGGTGACCGCCGGATTCAAACTTGAGACGACCATACACGCCGTCGCCGCTGATCTTGGCGATAACCTCTTTGTAGCCACCATGTTCACCTTCGTTGGCGCTCATGATCTCCACGCGCCAGCGACGCGATTCGGCGTAGCGGCTGTACATGCGGAACAGATCACCGGCAAACAGCGCCGCTTCGTCCCCGCCAGTCCCGGCGCGGACTTCCACGAACGCGTTGCGTTCGTCGTCCGGATCTTTTGGCAGCAACAGCACCTGAAGCTGCTGCTCCATCTCCTCAGAACGCGCTTTCGCATCCTGCAACTCTTCCTGCGCCATCTCGCGCATTTCAGGATCGTCGAGCATCATCTGCGCGGTTTCGATATCTTCCTGAACCTGTCGCCAGTCGGTAAAGCATTTAGAAACATCACTTAACTGCGCGTATTCACGCGAAAGTGCGCGAAAACGTTCCTGGTCCGCAATGGTCCCGGCATCCCCGAGCAGCGCCTGGACTTCTTCATGGCGCTCGTGCAGAGCTTCCAGTTTAGCGACGATAGAAGGCTTCATAGGCGTAAGTGCACCTTGTCTTAGAAAATGGGTATAGGGCGCTATTCCAGCCCGAGGCTGTTGCGCAGAATAGTCAGGCGTTCATCATCCCCGTCACGGGCAGCCTGCTGAAGAGATTTGGTTGGGGCATGAATCAGGCGGTTAGTCAGTTTCCACGCCAGATCCTGCATAATAGCCTGCGCGTCGCCGCCCTGCTCCAGGGCCGCTAACGCTTTGGCAGTCAGGTCATCACGCACCTGCTCCGCCTGCCCGCGGTACTCGCGGATGGTCTCGCTGACGCTTTGCGCGCGCAGCCAGGCCATAAACTCACTGGTTTCCTGCTCGACAATGGTTTCCGCCTGCACCGCCGCCGCTTTACGCTGCGCGAGGTTGTGCGAAATGATGCTTTGCAGGTCATCTACGCTGTAAAGATAGGCGTTAGCCAGCTTGCCGACTTCTGGCTCCACATCGCGCGGGACGGCGATATCCACCAGCAGCATCGGCTGATTACGGCGGGACTTCAGCGCGCGCTCCACCATCCCTTTGCCGATAATCGGCAGCGGGCTGGCGGTCGAACTGATAATAATGTCCGCCTCTTTCAGGCGTTCATCGATGTCGCTCAGGGCAACCACTTCTGCCCCCACTTCATCCGCCAGCACCTGCGCGCGTTCGCGGGTGCGGTTAGCGATAATCATCTTTTTCACTTTATGCTCGCGCAGATGGCGCGCCACAAGTTCGATGGTTTCGCCCGCGCCCACCAGCATCACGGTGACGGTGGAGAGGGATTCAAAGATTTGGCGTGCAAGGGTGCAGGCCGCGAAAGCAACAGAAACCGCACTGGCACCAATGTCGGTTTCGGTTCGCACACGCTTCGCCACGGAGAATGACTTCTGGAACATGCGCTCCAGTTCGCTGGCCTTCAGATGCCCTTTTTGCGAATCCGCAAAGGCTTTTTTCACCTGACCCAGAATTTGCGGCTCGCCCAGCACCAACGAATCCAGCCCGCTGGCCACGCGCATCAGATGGCTGACGGCATCATTGTCCTGATGCCAGTACAGGCTGTTGCGCAGTTCGTCTTCATTGAGATTGTGGTAGTCGCATAGCCAGCGGATCAGCGCTTCGTGCAGGTTGTCCTGCTCTTCCACGCTTAAATAGAGCTCGGTACGGTTGCACGTCGAGAGCACCACGCCACCCTGCACCATCGGCTGTGCAAGCAGGCTATCCAGCGCCAGGTCGAGCGTATCTGGCGAAAACGTTACGCGTTCTCGCAGCGAAACCGGGGCTGTTTTGTGGTTGATACCGAGTGCTAATAGGGTCATGTTGAGCGGGAGTAGTACCAGCGTTAATAAGGTTAGCAGAACGCATCATACAGGATGCGCGAGATCAATAAAAGAGACAGCCCCCTTTCGGAGTAATAGGTTACACAACGCTTTGAGATAATTTGAACGTAGACGGTAGCCCCCTTCGACGCTAGCATTAACAGTTATAACTGCAACGTATCTCAAGGATTTGTCCTCATTATGACCCGACTGATTCGCCTGCTGCCCCTGGCGGCACTGGTTCTGACCGCGTGTACCGTCACCCAACCAAAAGGCCCGGGCAAAAGCCCTGATTCACCGCAGTGGCGTCAGCACCAGCAGGACGTCCGTAATTTGAGCCAGTACCAGACCCGCGGCGCCTTCGCCTATCTCTCTGATGAGCAAAAAGTGTATGCCCGTTTCTTCTGGCAGCAGACGGGTCAGGACAACTATCGCCTGCTGCTGCTGAACCCGCTGGGCAGCACCGAGCTGGAGCTTATCGCCAAACCGGGCGAAGCGCAGATCACCGATAACAAAGGCCAGCACTACACCGCAACCGATGCCGAAGAGATGATTGGCAAGCTGACCGGAATGCCTATCCCGCTGAACAGCCTGCGCCAGTGGATCCTTGGCCTGCCGGGTGACGCCACCGACTACACGCTTGACGATCAGTACCGTCTGAGCCAGGTGAACTACACCCAGAACGGCAAAACCTGGAAAGTGGTGTACAGCGCCTATGACAGCAAGAGTAAACCGTCGCTGCCATCGAACATGGAGCTGACCCAGGGCAGCCAGCGCATCAAGCTGAAAATGGACAACTGGATCGTTAAATGATGACCCACTGGCCTTCTCCGGCAAAGCTGAACCTGTTTTTATACATCACCGGCCAGCGTGCTGACGGGTATCACACCCTGCAGACGCTGTTTCAGTTTATTGACTATGGCGACACGATCTCCATTGAACTGCGCCAGGACGGGCAGATTTGCCTGCTGACACCGGTCGACGGCGTGGCGCATGAGGACAACCTGATTGTGCGCGCTGCGCGTCTGCTGATGAACGCCGCAGCGGAATCGGGTCGTCTGCCTGCGGGAAGCGGTGCGGACATCCGTATCGAGAAACGTCTGCCGATGGGCGGCGGCCTGGGCGGAGGCTCATCCAACGCCGCTACCGTGCTGGTTGCCCTGAACCACCTTTGGGGCTGCGGGCTGTCGCAGGACGAACTGGCCGCCTTAGGCTTGAAGCTGGGTGCGGATGTCCCGGTGTTTGTTCGCGGTCATGCGGCCTTTGCTGAGGGCGTGGGGGAAATCCTCTCCCCTGTAGAACCGCCGGAAAAATGGTACCTGGTTGCCCATCCTGGCGTAAGCATTCCGACCCCGGTCATCTTTAAAGATCCTGACCTGAAAAGAAATACCCCGATTCGGTCAATAGAAACGTTATTAAATTGTGAATTCAGCAACGATTGCGAGGATATCGCAAGAAAACGTTTTCGCGAGGTTGATGCGGTGCTTTCCTGGCTGTTAGAATATGCGCCGTCGCGCCTGACTGGTACAGGGGCCTGTGTCTTTGCTGAATTTGACACCGAATCCGCCGCTCGTCAGGTGCTTGAGCAAGCGCCGGTTTGGCTGCATGGTTTTGTAGCGCGTGGGATGAACATTTCCCCCCTACAGCAGGCCATTCTGGCGCAGACTGAGTTTCGGTGACAACGTCACCCTGTTCCAGACGTTGCATCGCGCTCTTTAATACACCGCCTGGATAGCCTTTGCCTGGCCCGCACAGTTTACGGCGAACGCTATCCACCACTGGACGCATGCCTGAGGTTCTTCTCGTGCCTGATATGAAGCTTTTTGCTGGTAACGCCACCCCGGAACTAGCACAACGTATTGCCAACCGCCTGTACACTTCCCTCGGCGACGCCGCTGTAGGTCGCTTTAGCGACGGCGAAGTCAGCGTACAAATTAACGAAAATGTACGCGGTGGTGATATTTTCATCATCCAGTCCACCTGTGCTCCAACGAACGACAACCTGATGGAACTGGTTGTTATGGTCGACGCCCTGCGTCGCGCTTCCGCAGGCCGTATCACTGCTGTTATTCCTTACTTCGGCTATGCCCGCCAGGACCGTCGCGTCCGTTCCGCGCGTGTGCCAATTACCGCGAAAGTTGTCGCTGACTTCCTGTCCAGCGTTGGCGTTGACCGCGTACTGACCGTTGACCTGCACGCAGAGCAGATCCAGGGCTTCTTCGACGTCCCGGTTGATAACGTATTCGGCAGCCCAATCCTGCTGGAAGACATGCTGCAGCTGAACCTGGATAACCCAATCGTGGTTTCTCCGGACATCGGCGGCGTGGTACGTGCCCGTGCTATCGCTAAGCTGCTGAACGATACCGACATGGCGATCATCGACAAACGTCGTCCGCGCGCTAACGTTTCTCAGGTGATGCACATCATCGGTGACGTAGCTGGCCGCGACTGCGTGCTGGTTGACGACATGATCGATACCGGCGGTACGCTGTGTAAAGCGGCTGAAGCGCTGAAAGAGCGTGGTGCCAAGCGCGTATTCGCTTACGCGACCCACCCGATCTTCTCCGGCAATGCCGTAAACAACCTGCGCAACTCCGTCATTGACGAAGTTGTAGTATGCGATACCATCCCACTGAGCGACGAGATCAAGGCACTGCCAAACGTGCGTACCCTGACCCTGTCCGGGATGCTGGCCGAAGCGATTCGTCGTATCAGCAACGAAGAATCCATCTCTGCAATGTTCGAACACTAATCGAACACGGCCGAAAAACCCGCTGCGGCGGGTTTTTTTGTCTCTGGGTTTTATTTGTATGATTAATGCCTCCTTCACCTGCCATTCACATGACAGATGATGCGCATACGGATGATAGATAATTGTGAAAAACGTAACCTCCTCACATGTTCTGCCCTTTCGCGCCCTCATCGACGCCTGCTGGAAAGAGAAGTACACCTCGTCACGTTTTATCCGTGACCTGATTGCCGGGATCACCGTCGGCATTATCGCGATTCCGCTGGCGATGGCGCTGGCGATTGGCAGCGGCGTTGCACCGCAGTATGGCCTGTACACCTCGGCCGTGGCCGGGATCGTCATTGCCCTGACCGGCGGCTCACGCTTCAGCGTCTCCGGCCCGACCGCCGCCTTTGTGGTGATCCTCTACCCCGTTTCGCAGCAGTTTGGTCTGGCTGGCCTGCTGGTCGCCACCCTGATGTCCGGCGTCTTTTTGATTCTGTTTGGTCTGGCCCGCTTTGGGCGGCTGATTGAGTACATCCCCCTTTCCGTCACGCTGGGGTTCACCTCGGGGATTGGGATCACCATCGGAACCATGCAGATCAAGGATTTCCTCGGCCTGCAAATGCCCCATGTTCCGGAGCACTATTTACAGAAAGTGGGTGCGCTGTTTATGGCGCTGCCGACGGCCAACCTGGGCGACGCCGCCATCGGGATTGTGACGCTCGGAACACTGATCGTCTGGCCTCGTCTGGGTATCCGTCTGCCCGGCCATCTTCCCGCGCTGCTGCTGGGCTGCGCGGTGATGGCTGTCGTCAATATGTTCGGCGGCCATGTCGCCACTATCGGCTCGCAGTTCCACTATGTTCTTGCGGATGGTTCGCAGGGGAGCGGCATTCCGCAGCTGCTGCCGCAGCTTGTGCTGCCGTGGGATATGCCCGGATCCAGCTTTACCTTAAGCTGGGATTCCCTGCGCGCCCTGCTGCCCGCCGCGTTCTCGATGGCGATGCTGGGGGCAATTGAATCCCTGCTGTGCGCCGTCGTTCTGGACGGGATGACCGGCACCAAGCACAAAGCCAACAGCGAGCTGGTTGGTCAGGGGTTAGGGAACCTCATCGCACCGTTCTTTGGCGGTATTACCGCCACGGCAGCCATCGCCCGTTCTGCGGCCAACGTGCGCGCGGGTGCAACGTCACCCGTTTCGGCAGTTATCCACTCCCTGCTGGTGATCCTCGCCCTGCTGATCCTCGCCCCACTGCTCTCCTGGCTACCGCTTTCCGCCATGGCCGCCCTGCTGCTGATGGTGGCCTGGAACATGAGTGAGGCGCACAAGGTGGTAAACCTGCTGCGTCGGGCGCCGAAAGACGACATCATCGTGATGCTGATCTGCATGTCGCTGACCGTGCTGTTCGATATGGTTATCGCCATCAGCGTCGGGATCGTGCTGGCTTCCCTGCTGTTTATGCGCCGTATCGCGCAAATGACGCGCCTCTCCCCGGTTAACGTGGAGGTGCCTGACGATGTGCTGGTTCTGCGCGTGATTGGCCCGCTGTTCTTCGCCGCGGCGGAAGGTCTGTTCAGCGACCTGGAGTCTCGCATCGCGGGCAAACGGGTTGTGGTGCTGAAATGGGATGCCGTACCGGTGCTGGATGCGGGCGGCCTGGACGCCTTCCAGCGCTTTGTGAAACGTCTGCCTGAAGGCTGTGAGCTGCGGGTGAGTAACCTCGAATTCCAGCCCCTGCGCACCATGGCGCGCGCGGGCGTGCAGCCAATCCCTGGCCGCTTATCCTTCTACCCTAACCGGGAAGCCGCGTTAGCGGATCTGTGAGTTAACCGATGCAGAGAAACGTCTCTGCATCATCACCCCGATCGCCTGCTGGAGCCATGCAAGCACGGCAGGCGTCATCCACGTTCCTTTCATCAGATGCGGTTCCTGCTGCATGGCAGCGCGAAACTTTTGCTGGGTCTCCGGGTTCGTCCCTGCGTACGACTGGAATAACGTCAGCCAGTTTTCCGCCAGCTTCTGCGCCTCCTCCGCAGCAGGATCGAGATTTTCCCGCTGCGCCTGATGCAGCTTCGCCACCAGCGGCGGCCACTCCATCATGCGGTCAAAGTAGTGCTTCCGCGTAAAGGCCATCTCTTCGGGAGTAAGGTACTTCTCCCATATGCTGAGCTTGGATTCCGCAAACGCGCGCGTAATGTAATCCGTCATCTCCGGCGTGATGCCGGTTTGCGCCTGCATCTGTGGCTCTACGCTGTGCATCTCGTTCAGCCGGGTAAGAAACTCCGGTTTGCCCGCCGTGTCCTGCTCCAGGCGCTCCATCCAGCGCGTCGCCAGGTCCTTCGCCCTCTCGTCCGTAACGGGTATATGGTGCTCCAGCAGCGCGTTGGCCTCTGCCACCAGCCCTGACCAGATAGCCGACAGCGCGTCCTTCTGCACCGCAAACGGCAGCTGCTGTAACTCTTCTTTGCTAAACCAGCGATCGTACATATTCATTAACTCCAGAGTCTGTAGCCAGGATTCCAGGTCCGGCGTCGCATCGTCGAGAAGCCCGGTACGCAGTTCGACCAGCCGGTCGCGCAGCGTATGTATGCTGCGCAGCTGTTTATCCAGCAACGTGATTTGCGCATCGAGTAACTCGGTTAACGACAGCGACTCCTGTTCCAGGAAATCCCTGATTTCAGCAAGTTCCAGCCCCGCTTTTGCCAGCGCCTGAATCATATGCAGGCGCTGAACATCCGCCAGGTTGTAAAGCCGGTAACCTGCCGCGCTTCTGGCAGAAGGCAGCAACACTCCTGTTTGCTCATAGTGATGCAATGTGCGTACGGTGATACCGGCCCGTTTCGCCAGTTCACCCACCTGAATCAACATAACTGCTCCTTTTCTTTGCCAGTGCCGCCACTCTGGCGCCTTACGTTACGTGAGGGTCAACCCTTGATGCAAAAAAAAACGACTCCCAGGGAGTCGTTTCGGTATTCTTTCGTCATGGCACTAGCTGTGCTTATGCTGATCTCGACGGCAGCGTTTATCGTAGTGGCGCACCCACCAGTATTTATCGCAGACTTCCTCATGTCCGCTCACGCGCGCCCCGGCGAGCCACAATACCGCACCGAGGAAGATGCTCAGTACCGCGCCATGCGCGAAGTATTGCGGAAGATCAAGCTGCGGCAGCTGGTTTAATATGGAATAACCTACGCCGACGACCATCACAAACAGCCCCAAACCCATCAGCACGTTACCGAGTAGCGAAGCGTTTTTGCGTTTCATGTGTCACCTCCGGAACTTTGGGTTGTCAGGGGAAAAGCCCCTAATCCTTGTGTGTAAAGTATAGACAACGCTCCTTTTATGAGTTGCGTGAATGATCACAATTACAGATAACGCCCAGACAAAAGTTTACAAATAACACGTTGAACAGCTTGAAATTCTAATTGTTCAGGTAAGTAATTATTCGTATTTCGCTGCGACGATCGCAGAATTTTGTCAAGCGGCGCGCCAGACAGTAAACTACGCGCCAGATCTGGAACCCATTAGGAATTGAATCGTGACGATTAAACTGATTGTCGGCCTCGCCAACCCGGGCGCAGAGTATGCGGCTACCCGCCACAATGCCGGGGCATGGTACGTCGATCTGCTGGCCGAGCGGTTACGTGCTCCCCTGCGTGAAGAACCTAAATTCTTCGGGTATACCTCACGTATCAACCTTGCTGGCGCGGATGTTCGCCTGCTGGTCCCCACCACGTTTATGAACCTGAGCGGTAAAGCCGTGGCGGCGATGGCAACGTTTTATCGCATCAATCCGGATGAAATTCTGGTCGCCCACGATGAGCTGGATCTTCCCCCTGGCGTGGCAAAATTCAAGCTGGGCGGCGGGCATGGCGGCCACAACGGTCTTAAAGACATCATCAGCAAGCTGGGCAATAACCCGAATTTCCACCGTTTGCGCGTGGGAATCGGCCATCCGGGCGATAAAAACAAAGTTGTCGGTTTCGTGCTCGGTAAGCCACCGGTTTCTGAGCAGAAACTGATTGATGAGGCGGTAGACGAAGCGGCGCGCTGCACGGAAATCTGGCTGCAAGACGGCTTAACCAAAGCGACAAACCGCTTACACGCTTTCAAAGCGCAATAATCCGCCCGATACGGCTTTTTTACCGCGCGTCATGCGGGTTACGTGTATAATAGGCGTAGTTATTTACTTTTCATCAGTCGGTTATCGTTAACGGATTGATTATCAAGATATTAAGGTGATTTAGAAATGGGATTCAAATGCGGTATCGTCGGTCTGCCAAACGTGGGCAAATCCACCCTGTTTAACGCGCTTACCAAAGCGGGTATCGAAGCGGCGAACTTCCCGTTCTGTACCATCGAACCGAACACCGGCGTGGTGCCAATGCCGGACCCGCGTCTGGACCAGCTCGCGGAAATCGTGAAGCCGCAGCGCATTCTGCCCACCACCATGGAATTCGTGGACATCGCGGGCCTGGTAAAAGGCGCATCCAAAGGCGAAGGTCTGGGTAACCAGTTCCTGACCAACATTCGTGAAACCGAAGCGATCGGCCACGTTGTGCGCTGCTTCGAGAACGACAACATCATCCACGTTAACAACAAAGTGGATCCGGCTGACGACATCGACGTTATCAACACCGAGCTGGCGCTCTCTGACCTCGACACCTGCGAACGCGCGATTCACCGCGTGCAGAAGAAAGCCAAAGGCGGCGACAAGGACGCGAAAGCGGAACTGGCTGCGCTGGAAAAATGCCTGCCACAGCTGGAAAACGCCGGCATGCTGCGCGCGCTGAAAAACCTGACTGACGAAGACAAAGCGGCGATCAAATACCTGAGCTTCTTGACCCTGAAGCCAACCATGTACATCGCCAACGTTAACGAAGACGGTTTCGAGAACAACCCGTACCTGGACAAAGTGCGTGAAATCGCCGCGGCGGAAGGTTCTGTGGTTGTGGCGGTTTGCGCGGCCGTTGAATCCGACATCGCCGAGCTGGACGATGCCGATCGTGAAGAGTTCATGGCCGAGCTGGGTCTGGAAGAGCCGGGCCTGAACCGTGTGATCCGCGCAGGCTATGAGCTGCTGAACCTGCAGACCTACTTCACCGCTGGCGTGAAGGAAGTGCGTGCGTGGACAATTCCTGTGGGTGCAACGGCGCCTCAGGCGGCCGGTAAGATCCACACCGACTTTGAGAAAGGCTTTATTCGAGCGCAGACTATTGCGTTTGAAGACTTCATCACCTACAAGGGTGAGCAAGGCGCGAAAGAAGCAGGCAAGATGCGTGCGGAAGGGAAAGATTACATCGTTAAAGATGGCGATGTGATGAACTTCCTGTTTAACGTTTGATTGGTTTTGAATGAAAAAAATCCACGCTTTGCCGTGGATTTTTTTATTGGGGGGTCAAAACACATTGTCTAAAAGTTCTGCCTTCATACTGGGTTCGAAGGGAATGATTTCGGCAGTCGCAAGCTTCAACGCCTGAAAGGGATCCTCGCGCAAGCGCTCTTCAAGAGAGACCAGACTCTCGCATTTAGCGAGTATGACTCCACCGGTTCTTGGGATCCGTCTACCCGATGCCAGAAATATCCCCTCTGCATACCCCTTTTTTAGCCACTCCACATGAGCAGGTATCGCTGCGTCAACCTCTTCAAGGGGTTTGATATAGGTCAATATGACAATGTAAACCGTACTCATCCTTTGCCTCTTAGCTCTGTTTTAAACCGCTTGTTGGAACTGCTTATTCGGCCCTCTTTGGCTACCGGTTATTGTTATCGTTTTTTGGCGCTTTTGATGTTAATACGCTGGGCCCAATTGAGACAAAGCATTACGCTTCATATCCCAGGAATAAAACCACTCATGCCAGCCGTTTTGCTTTTCCGCATAGCTACAGACCACAACCACTTCCTTTGACAGGTTGAAAGTTAAGTAATAGAAAAATGCGCCTTCAGGAGGTGCAGACCAAAATAGTTTTTCGCCCTGCGCATTGAAGATGGTCAAAACGGTTGGTAATGGCTTTGGCTCGCTTAACGTAAAGACTAACTGGCGAGTTGAGTCGACCATTGCATAGTCTAAAAACGGCATACTAACCAGTATGTTACTTGCACCACATACCCATTGAACCAGGTCATTTTCTTTAATAAAAATGAGATTTTCAATCATTGGTAAACCTCAACGTTTAAAGTTTGATCTGTTTCAAATCACCTTCAAAAAGCCCCACAAGATATACCCGGTATCGGGCTGGCTGCACTTCTTTATACGTTAATACAGTAGAAAATTCTTTTAAACAATTTGAACATGCTTTTTTCGAAACATGTAATTGGCTTTCATCATAGCTAAATTCATTATGATCGCTAACAAGCTTCACTCCTCTCATTTTCTTAACCAAAAAGTATTTTACCTCTTCAGAGAGCGAGTCAAACTCATATGAGTTTACGATGGAATAGACTATTACACCCTCGCATTCAGGGCATGCTATTTTTGCGCCATAATCTATAAAGTCATTATCAATGCCATCCAGGACTAATATCTTCTTTTTCAGTCGATTAGTTATTTTCATTTTTTTAGATTTTAACTTTATTAATAAAAAAGTAAGGCGAGAAGAAAATGAGGGGTTTTATTAATTAATAACATTGTTTAATCAAACATTCCATTCGATATAAATACCACAATCGAAGCTTTTTTCATTAGACTGTACAACAATACTTCCCCATTCATGCTCCCATTGAATTCCATATGGGGGGGTTGTAATTTTAAGTTTAGGCTTTGAGGTTATTTCACTCTCAACCCAGGCTGTCAAGCGTTGCTGCTCATCCGATAAATTACTCAGACTAGCCCTTTTATCCCAATCCTCTAGCGTTTTATAAAAACTTCCATCCTTACTAGTAAGGAATAATGATGGAGTAAAAGAAAATGCTGAGGGCCTCAGTTCCAAAATGAAAATTTGATCTTTCCATTTAATATTATCGATAGCGAAATAATAAGGACCTATTTTAGCCAATGGCGAGAAGAATTTGTAAAATGCGGAATTTTTAAAAGTATCAACATCTTTTAATTCGATTGGGTAGTTGTTAATTGCTACTAATCCAGTATGAACATCAAGTTTCATTTCTAACATATCTAAACAACCTTGTCTGGAAGTGACTACGTTATATTCCAAACTATATATATCCCATGATTAAACGACTTTGTCTCATATGAGACTGAAACCCGCCCCCACGCAAAGTTCCACCTAATGATGTCTGTTTCCATGGTATCAGGCGTGTCTAGGTTTAGTGATTCTTTCAGCCAATCAGACAAACTTTTTACTGATTCATTTAGTATGTGAATATTAGTTCGAGCATTCCAATCATTTAATGCTTTATAGTATTGACTGTTTTTATCAACAAGATGAAGCATAAAAGGAAAACCATAGCACACTGGGCGTATAGTAACTTGAAATTCTTTATCGGAAAACACTGCTGAGTCAACAAGGTAGTGATTTGGCATGGTTTTCTTAACGGCTTTGTGCTTTACTAATTCGCGGTATAAATCACACTTACAAAAGCCTTCTTCAGTATCAATTTCCAAAGGCAGATCATCAAGATTTAGTTCACCTGTAATCGGTTTAAATTTTAATTCAATCATTTTGTCCTGATTTACTTTTTATTGTCTGACAAGATCTTAATAATATAATCGACTCAACATGAGAACATCCATATGAGGAGCATTTTCCGCGTACAAATTATATTTATTATAACCATTTACAATGACACCCGCATAACAATAAAGTCTTATTGCCAATGGTGCAATAAGTCAATCCACATTTCTTTTTCCTCAGCGTTAATTTTTATGCCATCTCTACTTTGTTTTACATACTGCATGTACGTTTCATAAATTGCTCTTATTATCACCGTTTTTTCAGTGCGAGATCCTTCAATCAAAGTCATTAGTTTTTCTAAATAAATTGATGAATCCACTCTTTCGTTGAAAAAAAACCTGAGATAATCGAGTACTTCATTATATGAATCGTAATTCATGATAGGCATCCCTGATTTCATACACTGGTTTGTTTGGCACATCCAATTCTGGAGATACTCGGATATCTGCGTCTCGCTTTCCAGCAGTAGCTTACGCAGGCTCCGTTCGCCCCTTCCCAGCGCTTCTGCCCTTCGATATCCATTATCCGCTCTGGCGTGCCGTTGGGCTGGCAGTGGAACCAGAAGATCTCTGGGGCATTAACGTCGTCAGCATGTGCCAACGGGTCATCACTGTCTGGTCGCAGTATACTTAGGTCATCGGCACGTCCCCGTGCACCTCCTGCAGCAGGCGGTTATGGGTAATTTTTTCAATCGCCCTTCGAACGGATTATCATCAGCGGCGAACAGGTTTTGAATAAAGTTAAAAGAAGGAAATCAGCATAATGCGTGATATATAAAATAAAATCTGTAATTAATATTTTTCTAATGTCCCTCATAGGGGAGGGTAAGGATTGGGACGAGTCAAGAGTCATTTACCCTTCCCCATGCATCAACCTACTCACCTCCCATAAAAAAAACAAACATAATAAACAACCTGAAAAAATCAATTCCCCGTATAACTATTAGTTAGCAAAAATAAAAGTAAATATCACGTATCAAATCTCCATCCGCTTCATCAACGGTTCTTGTTTTGACTTTATTAAAATCAGCTAAAATACCTTTCACTGGCACATCAGGCTTTGATATGTCATCATAAAATGCTTCCTGTTGACTTTCCCGAACATATTTTTTTATTAAAAAAACAAGATTCTTTCGTAACTTTTCCACTGTCATTCATTTTACTCCTGATTTTTAATAACACATTCGAAAAAAACAGATTACCTCCTGACACCGATGGTAATAGCATAACCTTAGCAAAATAATACGGGATATTAAGTAAAAACCCATCCAGCCATTTTTATTTAATATTTTACTGCCATATATTGAACAACTGTTTCCATATCTCCTGTTCCTCATGAGTAGGGACTCTATAATCTTGAGTCTTTCGCCTATATTCCATAAAACATGAGTCTATAGCTCGAATAGCCACCATTTTTTCTTTTCGACAATCATCTAAAATAGATTGCATATCCTGCAAACAATTAGAATCAAGAATATATTTTTGAAAAAACAGCTCCAGGAAATCTAACACTTCATTATAAGATTGTAAATTTATCATGGTTCCTCTGGCAGAATATCAATCTTGTCGCTTTCAAACACTTTGAACAAATGTTTTTCGAAGCGTCTAATTGGCTTTCATCGTAGTTATATTTATTATATTCACTAACAAGCTTCACGCATCTCATTTTCTTAACCAAAAAGCATTTTACCTCTTCAGAGAGCGTGTCAAACTCATATGAGTTTACTATGGAATAGACTATTATGCCTTCGCATTCAGGGCATGCTATTTCTGCGCCATAATTTATAAAGTCATTATCTATACCATCCAGGACCAATAACTTCCTCTTCAGCTGATTAGTTATTTTCATTTTTCATCAAAACCTTAATTAAAACGCAACAAATCAGAATTAATTATAGATATAATGAATAGAGGTGATGTTTTAATTGGATAGATAATTCAAAGATGAATGCGAGCACAAATACATGCCAGAATGCTATGCATGCACACGCCGGGGAAATTGTATGCAATCAAAATTAAAACTGACTAATCATCTTCTATATCAGGGGGTGGTGTCGTAATACCAAGTATTTCTCGGCCAAATCGAATTTCCTCTGCAGTTTTCTTTTTAAGTTTAAGGATAATAACACCCAGTAAAGTATTATTATTTTCATCTGAATAAATCTTGAACGAGTACAACTTACTTCGGATATTAATTACGAATACATTTTCCTTTTCAAAATTTTCAAGGGCAATGATTAAATCATCAAGACCATTAACTTTCAACCCTGAAAATTTAGTATTTTCTTTATGCGCTTTCATTATTCTCAATTCATTTTGAGTACTACTTATAAATGATGCACATTGAAGATTATTCTTTTCATTTAGATAAGAACGAAACTCATCCGGTATTTTTTCTCGTGCATACTCAATAAGTTTATCATTTATCATGGTAGGAATACCTCCACATCGCCACTTCGAATTCCTTTAAGTAAGATTTCGCGTTCCATCCATTCATCAAAAGAATACTCCCACGACCAAGAATCGCCAGGCTTAGGAGCACCAACTTTGACTCTCAATATGACCCCATCAGGCCCTGCGAAGCCTCTAGCTACATCTGGACTATCTGTCCACGAAGTATAGGGGCTGATGCTGGATACCCCTCCGAAGTTATGTTGCTCCGGAGTTATTGATGAATGAACATCCCCAGGAATTACCTTACCATTAAGTGCATTTTCCCATTCGGGATGGTCTTTATGTATACCCCTGTAATTATATTGCCCAGGTTCCGCATCAGGTAGATGTTTATCGGGCTTACAAGGCGACAACCCCCACGGATCCACCCACCCCAGCGCATTCGGCGCATACTGGTAAAGATTTATCCCCCCCGCCAGCCCTATCGGGTCCTGCTGCGTAAATCTTCCGCAGTCCGGGTCGTAATACCGGAACAGATTGTAGTGCAGGCCTGTCTCACGGTCCAGGTATTGCCCCTGCATGCGCAGGTTCTGAGAATATCCTGATACCTGCGTCTCGCTTTCCCGCAGCAGCTTGCCCCAGGCGCTGTTCACGCCTTCCCAGCGCACCTGCCCTTCGATATCCGTCATCCGCTCCGGCGTGCCGTTCGGCTGGCAGTGGAACCAGAAGATTTCATGGTCATCAACGCCGTCAATACGCGCCAGCGGATCGTAGCTGTCCTGATCGCTGTAAACGTAGGTGAGCGGCACATCTCCGTGCACCTCCTGCAGCAGGCGGAACCCTTCCCAGACAAACCGGGTGGTGACCGGCTTGCCGGTTGGCTGTCCGCCTAGCATCTGGCGTCGCGTTTTGCTGATGCGGCGACCGAGCGGATCGTAGCGGAAGCTAACCTGCGTCTGCGGTTTGTTGCGGTCCCGCGGCTGGCTGATGACTTCCGTCAGGCGATGTTCGCCGTCGTAGCGGTAGTGCCAGCGGGTCTGGCCGTTATCCTTCTCCACGGTGCGGCCGTGGATGTCATAACGCCAGCGAATGCCGTTCAGCTGCGTCAGGCGGTTGTGCGTGACCTTCTCAGCAGATCCTTCGAGCGGGTTACCGGCTGCATCCCAGCGCCACTGCTCCTGGCCAGGCAGCGTGCCGTCCTGAACGAGCAGGCGCCCGGCGCTGTCGTACTGCCAGCGGTACCAGCTGAACGGGTTATCGTCCCGCTCTTCGCGCACCAGGTTATTGCGGTAGTCATAATCCCAGCGGCGGGACCAGCGGCGCGGCGACGGGCGCTGGGCGTTGCCGGTAAAGACGTCACGGCGATGCAGTCGGCCAAGGCGGTCGTATTCGCTGCGGGTGGTCAGCAGACCCTGGGTGCGGCTGGTCTCGCGGTGAAGCTCGTCGCGGGTAAAGTCGGAGACCGAGAGCTTATCAAGAGCAATGCTGAGCAGATGCCCGCTGCCGTAGTAGAACTGCTTCAGCTCGCGACCATCGGGCAGCGTGACGGAGGTGCGGTTGCCCAGCGCGTCATACTCCCACGCCAGCTCGCCGTGCTCGCCCGCTTCGCGGGTGACGCGACCGAGTGCGTCATACTCAAAGGCAAGCTCCTGCTCTGCCTCGGTGGTCCACGCGTCGGCTGAAAGCGCCGGATGCAGCCCAATCCGGCTTAATAGCCCGGACGGCGTGTAATGGTAGCGGGTCTGCCCTTCCGGCGTGGTGCGGGCGACCAGCTGGCCGCTCGCGCTCCAGGCGAAGGCGTGGGTGATGGCCTCCGGATGGCCGGCGGCAAAGGTGCGCGCAATCGTGCGCCCGCAGGCATCATAGCGATACTGCGAGGCCACGCCATCGAGCCCCACCTCTTCCAGCAGCAGCGAGTCTGGCCCCCAGCGGAACTGATACGCTTCGCCGTTCTCGTTTTCCAGGGCAATCAGACGCCCGCGGCTGTCCCAGCGGCGGCGCACCTCTTCACCCTGCGTATTTCGGGTGGCGGTTAAGCGCCCCGCCTCGTCGTATCTGAACTCGCTCTCTTTCCCGTCGGCGCCCGCATGCTTCACCGGCAGGCCACGTTCGTTCCATTTGAGCGACTCCGTCCAGCCTTCCGGGCGGTCGAGCTGCACCGGACGCCCTGCGGCGTCGTAGCGGTAACGTGTATCTTCACCGTCGGCGCCAGTCTCAGCCACCAGCCAGCCCAGCGGGTGATAGCGATAGCGGGTAATACGCCCGGAACAGTCCGTCGAACGGACGATCTGCCCGGCCTCGTTGTACTCCTGATAGCGGCTGTTGCCAGCGGCATCGACCTCTTCTACAACCAGGCCAAACTCGTCCCGTCGCAGCTGCGTCGTCTGCCCCATCGGGTCCACCACGCGCTTCAGCCCGTGATGTTCGTCGTACCAGAACCGGGTGGCGCTGCCGTCGGCTTCGATAATGGCCGCGGGAAGCGCGCGGTGCTCCAGCCAGGTGGTGGTGCGGGTATTGCCGTCGGCATCGGTCTCCTGCACCCGGTTGCCCATCTCGTCGTAGACGAAGGTGACGGCGTTGCCGAGCGGATCGATGCGACGCGTGAGAAGCTCGTTATCATCCCACTCGTAGCGCCAGTTTTCACCGCGCTCGTCAACGTAGCGGACAATCAGATTCTGCGCGTTCCAGTAGTGGCGGCGCGTCTGACCATCGTAGTGCTCGACGGTCGTCAGCCCGGCGGCTAAATCATAGCTAAAGCGGCAGCCGTCGCCGGTGCTGGTGCGGTTTTCCACCACGCGCCAGTGGTCGAATTTTTGCCAGCGGTATTCGCTCTCCAGCCCGCCCGGCATCCGGTGCCAGACCATCAGGCCGTGGTCGTTGTAACGGTATTCACGCGTCACCACGCCGGAGGCGTCCGTCGCGCTCGCCAGCTGGCCGCGCGCATCGTAGCCCCACTGCATCAGCGGCCAGGCTTGGTTGCCGTCGAAATGGCTGGCAGCGGTAACGCGATGGGGGAATCGTTCATCTTCATAGCGCAGGGTGACGTCTATCGCCCGCGGCTCGTCGTGAAGACCAACCAGCCTGCCGTGCTCGTCCCACGCCGTCAGCAGCGCGTTGCCGTATTCGTCGCTGAGGGAGGCCAGACGCAGGATGGAGGGATTCGCCCGGGTTGGTTTATACAGACGCCACACCGCGCCGTCATCGTCGGCAATCGCCACGTCGCCGCTCTCATTGCGGCGGATAATGATGCCTTCGCTGATGCTGTAAAACGCGCGGTCGACAGGCGGCAGTTCAAAGCTCAGCTCGCGCCCGGTTTCATCGAACCAGGTCGCATTGTTATCTTCCAGCGAGAGATAGCTGTCAAAGGTCGTTGCCCAGCCCAGACCAAACAGCCCTTCGCGGGTGGTCAGGCTGTTGTAGCTGCGCTGCCAGCGAAGCGGGAAGCGCCCCGGCAGCGAGAAGTCGAGCTCATCGTCGTCGTTCAGCACCTTCACGCCGGTGGCGGCGTGGACCGGGTGCGAGGAGCCAAACACGGCGTTGACCGCCATATCCGCCAGCATCCCGCCGCCGGCCGCGGCCAGCGCGCAGGGCATGTTTTTCAGGATCTTGCCCGGACGCCCGCGCAGCAGGGAGAGCGCAATCATCCCCAGCGCCAGACCCGGCGTTTTACCGCTTTTGATATCGCGGACCGTAAGCGTGTCCCCGCCGATGATCACGTTCGGGGAGACGTCGTCGGAAACGGTGCCTTCGCAGGTGGTGCGATCTTTCGCACGCACCGCGGGCTGCCCGTTGATAAAGACGCTTTTGGAGCCTTCCGCCAGATACTGCGGCCCGGAGTGCTTTTCGCACGCCACCTTGTCCTCTTCCAGCGGCGAGGTTCCCGCGGCGGCTGAGGCAACGCTCGGCTGCCACATTTCGCTGCCAAACTGTCCGGCGGCGGAAAGCAGCATGCCCGCGTAATCGGCAAAGCTGCCCGGTGACTGCGGCTCAGGGGACGGTGTATCGGCGGGCGTGAGCGTGCCTGCCGCGCGCGCGGCAGGGATTGCGTTGGTCAGTACGTTGTTCGAACCGGTGGTGATTTTACCCGCAGGCGACGGCGGGAAAAGCGCATTGCCTAACCCTTCCGCGGCGTTGCTGATATCGTCGGTGATCCCCGCCACGTTCGCCAGCACGCCACCGATAATCCCGCTTAACAGACAGCTGGACCCAATCGCCGCCACGCCCGCTGCGGCGGCTCCGGCACCGAGGAGTGGCGCGGAGGCCGTAGCCGCCAGCCCCACTGCCGCACCGATCACCGCATAGGCGGCACCTTCCGCCACAATGCTGGTGATATCAGCAAAAATGCTGGAGTGAATAATCTCGTCGCCCTTACGGGCCGCGTTGTTATCGCTCATGCCTTACACATTCCGGTTGTCGTTTAGCGTCAGACTCTGCTTAAGCGCGCTCCAGCGCACCTCGTCCTCTTTGGTAAAGGCTCTTAATGCCGAGAGGGTAAAAATCATCAATATCGGTTTGCCCGGCGTCTGCACGGCCAGCTGTTTTTGCCACAGGCGCTGTCCGTTACGGTCAAAGGTGGTCTCGACTTCCAGTCCGCTAATTTTTCCGTCAGGCCCGGCGTTTACGTTCCGGAATTCGCTCTGGGCGATCTCACCCATCTGAGGACGCAACACATCCCACTGGCGGTGAAACTCTTGTTCGTAGTCGCTGCCATCGGGAATCACGCCGCGGCTGACCACCACGGACAGCCCGCTTTCGTCATCGCGAATAATGTTCATGCTGTTATCCTGCCAGGCAGCAGGAAAAAGGGAAAATGAACCTTCCTGGAGGGTGTATTTCATAAGTGAACTCGGGATGATTAATATTGAGAGAAACAAAAAGGCCAATCCATGTTGGCCCTTTGGCTGGCTGTTTTATTATTTACGCCATTGACCTGATTGTTCGACTAAAACATGGCTGCCTTTGCTGACAACCAATTTCACGGGTGCATACGTCACGGTATAAGCGATCTCGCCATTCTTGTAGGTTGAGCCGATTATTTTACCTGCGGGGTCGTGTAACGTTTTCCCCTTTAAGGAGATCGTACTGTTATCGCTTTTGCGCACGCCGAGATAAACCATCTGGTCACATTCACCCTCGAAACGCCCGCACTTGTTTATCAGAGAAATAGTGAACTTTTCGGTGTCCAGTTTTCTGGTTTCAGCGTGATGAACCGAAGCGGCTTTGCGTAACGTATAACGCAGCGGGGTATAAACATTTCCTTTTTGCGGAGGCGTTACCAGACGCCATTCCATTTCACTCCCCTTTATTTCCAGAACAGCCCGTCCGCCTGCGCCGCCAAACGATGAGTTGAACTCTACGTTCGCACGGTTTCCCGCGATCGTACCGCTAAGATTATGCTCATCATCTTCCGGGCAGTCGATGCGGTTTCCTCTCCGGGAGATATAGCAATAAGACCCGGTGATACGGTTGCCTGATTCAGCTAACTGCAGGGTTAACGTCGAGTCGTTGCCAACCCCGCCTGCCCAAACCCCGTCAAACGCAGGTCTCGATTGGCTGTTCGCTGCAAACTGCATCGTATTGAACCTGGCGGCCCATTGCTGAATATCGGCATTAATCGGCTGACTATTATCAGAGGACTGGTAATGGATAACGTTTGATTCTGGAACCACCCAGGCCGCGAAGATTTTGCCGTCAGGATTGATAACCAGCGCTGAGGCATTTTCCTGGTAGAGATCCTTTAGCCAGCCCTCAACAAACAATCCTCCACCTGGAGTGGTATGCGGTTCGCCAAAGACATCAAAGTTATCAATAAAGGCCTGGTAATGATTTCCCAGCGTTTTCCTGAGAATGTCCGTCACTTCGCTATCATTAACGATGCGACTTACCGTATCGAGCTTATTGTACTGCGATAATTCAAGTGCCGTAGAGGTTTCAACGACGCCAGCCAATAAAGCCGCGCACAATGCGGATGCTAAAAGTTTATTGGACATAATTTACTCTGAAGAACCATTATCGTAATTCATTGTTATTTTCACAACGTTGCCGCCCTTCATCTCAAAAGAGAGTACTTTTTTACCCAACGCATAGGAAACCCACTGGGTCCCTGAATCATTTTCAACAAGGCCATTGCCGTATGCGTTGTTCAGCTCTCTGGTTGTTGAACCCACATGGACACCCCGCGGCGTTGCGAAGTCTTCGGCAGTCAGCGTAATCTGCGACACGATATAATCATCAACGCTTCTTTCAGCTTTATCCCACCAGAGATTGGAACTGAATATTTCTAACCCATCCCTTTGATGCTGGTAGAATTTATAGTTCGTTCCGTCAAAAGGAACCTCACCGACAAAGTTGCCTTCCCACGGCACATCAATTTTACCGGCACTATCAGGAGACCATCGGTCGCCCAATGCGACAGGCTGGTCTTTGATCTGCACAGAAAAATCCCGTTTTGTCAGAACGGGAGGCATCACCTGAGCCAAAACCACATTGCTGCCGAGACAGGTAAACATCAGGGCAGAAAAAAGAAATGTCGGCGTGTGTTTTTTCACGTTAATCGTCATTTATTGAATGTGTATTGCAATTATCATCCAGAAGAAACCGCCAGGACATGAGTGCAGTATTTCTTAGTCTGCGCTAATGACGACTGAACCCAGACGGTGAGGATTTTTCACGGTGAAACTGAAGCTCACCTTTTGTCCATTCATATCTTTTCGGGCTGTATAGCTGGTCACTTCGTTCTCCGAACGGCCGCGCGGATAATCAGTTAACCTCAACTGCGGATAGCGCTTTTTAACGGTATCAAGCGTTATGCATTGACCTGAGGAGGGTGAAAAATTCAGTAAAGGCGCCATGCCGTCGTTATCTTTGCTTAAACGTAACTCAATTGCGGTTATGTTCGTCCCATCAGCGAGTTTGATATCGTCGGCATTGTAGAAATTGATATATTCATTTTGCCTGGTCATCTTAAACGATAACGGCGCATTACTAAGGGTTGTAACGGATAACGTCTTAAGCGATGCGCTCATCCCGGAAATGAACATCCAAAGATCCTTTTTCTGAGCGTCTCCTTCAGCCATTCCCGTCGTTAATAATGCGATAAGTACCGCACCGGCCTTACTCATCTTTTGGCGTAAATTTCGCCTGCACCGCCGCATCAATATCCCCTTTATGCCCCGATCCCGGCGCCGTCGTGCCCGGCTTGGTTCCCGACGTGTTCAGATGCAGCTTACCGCCCGTAGTGATATACCCATCCCCCTCGACAAAGAAGTTAAACTCTTTGCCGATCAGGTTAATCTTGCCGTTCGCGTTGAGTTCAATGGCGCTCTCACCAGAGACCAACCGCAGCTTCGTCCCGGAAGCGATAACATACTGCTCCACCGCCGCATCCAGCTTGCCTTTCCCCGTCAGGATCTCTGTGCCGCCCTTCACCGCCTGAGTCTGATTCGCTTCCACGCGATGCAGTTCATTTTTCTTCACGTAATGGCTGCGCGCTCCGCCGACGCTGTGCGTTTCATCATTTTTAACGCTGGTGTCCATGTTGCGCTCGGCCTGGATCCATACCTGTTCTGCGCCCGCTTTATCCTCAAACCGCAGGGCATTGGCATTGTCCACGGAACCGTCTTTCGTGCGGCTCATAAAGCCCATCTGCGTCGCCGCAGCCGGCAGCGCCCACGGCGGCATGCTCGCGTCGTTGTACACCCGACCGGTAATGATCGGACGGTCCGGGTCGCCGTTGATAAAGTCCACCACCACCTCATCGCCCACGCGCGGGATCTGCACCCCGCCGTAGCCCTGGCCCGCCCACGCGCTCGACACGCGCACCCAGCAGGAGCTGGTGTCATCGCCCTTCGCCAGCCGGTCCCAGTGGAACTTCACCTTCACCCGACCGTATTTGTCCGTCCAGATACTTTCCCCGCTCGGCCCCACCACTTTCGCCGTCTGCGGGCCGTAGGTGCGCGGCCACGCCGTGGTCTGCGCCGGACGGTACACCACCGCCGACGGGATGACCGTGAAATCGGTCCGGTGTATGGTTTCCCCCTCGCCGCTGGCGTAGCGGTTCTCTTCGAAGTGGTAGCCCGCCGCCGTCACCAGATACTCCCCGTTGTCGCTGAAGAACGGCGCGTTGGTTAAGGTGAAGGTGTGACCGGGCGCAATCCCCGCTGCCGTCGCGGTGGCCTGAATCTGCTGATGCTCCACCTGCCAGCGCTCCTGACGGATACGGGCATAGAACTCCCCGTGCCCCTTGTCCACAAAGCGACCCGGCCAGTCGTACACGTCGATGCTGCCTGGCTTCGGCGATGCCGGGTTCTGCTGGGCCTGGAACAGCCACGCGTTCGGCTTGCGGAAGTCATAGTCATCGAGGCTGTAAATCCCCGGCGTCACGCTGTCCTCCAGCGCCCACTGGCTGATGCCCTCTTCATCCGTACTGCCGCCTGACGGCGTCTGGTGGTAGGGAATGACCTCATAGCCGCTGAACGGCTGGTACTGCGTGGCGGCGTCGGTCAGCACCAGGGTGTGCTTGTCCGCCTCATGGCGGAAGTGATACGCAATCCCCTCCAGCTCCATCAGGCGGCTGATGAAGTCCAGGCTCGACTCCTGATACTGCACGCAGTAGTCCCACACCCGGTAGCTGCCGGTGAGTTTGTCCTCAACGTTGACCTGATGCTCACCCAGCAGGGTTTTCACAATCTGCGGCACCGTCTGACCCTGGAAAATACGCAGGTTACGGTCGCGCTTCATCGGCCACAGGTCCGGCTCCACCGTCAGCTGGTACACCGCATAGCGGGTGCCCGTCAGCTCAACGGCGCTGACCGCCACGCGGGTAATCTTGCCGTTAATATAGCGGGACGTCAGCAGGCTCTGCGTCGGGATGGTCACCGTGACCGGCTGGCCCAGCAGCTTACTGCGGTCAATGCGCGCGTCCGTGCCGAGCACGGTCAGCGTCAGCGCGAACGACTCGGACATCGACTCGCGGCCCGTCAGTTTCCAGAACAGAAGCCCCTCCACCGGGAGCTGAACGGTAATTCGGTTGAGCATAATCTTTATTCCACTATGGACTAATCTCGGTGTTCATTGAGATATTTTTTAAATCGTGCTTATTTAAGCCATAAACCTGAAAACATAAGGACGCTCCCCAGGGAAACTACGCCTTTAGCAACGATAAGTAGGCAAGGCGCAACGACGCGTGTTATAGACGATATTGCTTCATAATTTTCAGCATTGTATTTTTTGTGCCCTCCTGTAATCCCGGAAAAGATCGTGCAGAGCAGCACAACGGTAACTTTTAGTCCCCATACGCACAGGAAAGACATGGAAAAGATAATCGAATAGTGTTTCGCCGTTGCGACGGAGAATAATGACATTGACTGAGCGAGCCATTTCAACGTAAAACCAATAACAACCGTAACCACTAGCACCAGAACGAACATCAACCCAGCAAGGAACCATTGTTTTTTACTGAATAAGTCTTTTCCATTCCAGATATAAACCAAAGTGATGAAAATGAAAAATATACAACCAATCCATTTCACCTTTCATTCTCCACTATTTTTATTTGTGACCATACAAACAGTAAAACAAATCAACCAAGACCTGGATGTTCACATCTTATCAGATATAAAAACAAAAAATTAATCAATTGCGATATCTTTTTTGTCTTTTCAAACACTCCAAATCTTGTTCATGCGGAAGAATAATCTTTAATCCTTGTCCCATCTGCGAAGCTATATAATTAGCATTAGATAAATGTTCAGCAAGTTCGGCATCTGTTGTATCAAATTCTTTGGACGCGAGTGCTCCTAAGTTCAATGCATGTAATTTACTTTTATCTTTTTCAGCACCGATTAAAAGAGATTTAATATAATCCAACTGACACTTCACCATAACATATAGTGAAAAATCAGGTTTTATTTCCAATCGTTGATTGATTATATCAATGGCATCATTAATGTAATCCAGACCGGTATAGCTTTCTTTATTCTTGTGCAATCTTACACCGATTTCATCTTGAAAAATACTCTATCCTTCCATTTTTTTGCTGGCGAGGTCGTTTTTTAACCGAAAATATAGGGTGCGAGAAAACAACATTACCTAATAGTTGTATTTTATTGCTGAGCAATTCAATATATTTTCAGTGCTGGCTAGGTGAGTTTTTTCTCACATATAACTTCACATTAACACAACATTTTCTGTTCAACTAAATGGCACGCTACAATAGCCGTGCCATAGGAATTATTCAATTATAATAAATTGTCCTCAGGTGCTCTATCGAATAACTCACCTGCCATTGTGGCGATACGTTCGTGTTGCACGAGTTTATCTTTCCAGTCCTGCGGAATACCGGAATAACCATATAATGCCCCCGCGATTTGACCCGCCGTCGCTGCAACGCTGTCAGCATCATCGGCAAGGTTAGCTGCCAGTAGAATGGCATCACGGAAATTATCAGTATTCCATACGGACCACATCGCGGCCTCAAGCGTATCGATAACATAACCACTTGAACGAATCTGATCGCGAGTTTTTTGCTTATACTCACCCGCGTTGATTATCATTACACGTGGCTGAAGCGGCATGACGTGCGGAGAAAAAACAAAAGCTTTATTGCTACCGTTAATCATATGCACAAGCAAATAACTTAAATACTGTGTACTATTTATTGCTTCCGCGGCACCGTGTGTTGCGATACTTTGTTTTTTAGCTTCATAAAACGCTTTGCTTAATGATTTTCTAAAAAAAATAGAGACAGGTGCTTGCCTGATAATGGAAGCATTACCTGCAGTTTCTGGTGCTGTATTACCGATCCACCCAGGACCAACAGTTAAATATTGCTCTAAAGCAAACCGAGTTGTATTTCCTATATCAAAACAGATGCCATTTGAACTGTTATAACCATGCCGATGCCATTCCAGAAGCTTATTCCTGAAGCATATAGTATCAGCATCACCTTTCTCAAGAAGCGTTTCCGCAAGACATAATGCCATGGATGTATCATCCGTCCATTCACCTGCGCGGAGTCGAAATGGCCCACCACCTATCATATCTTTGACATGTGCTTTGTCACGAGGTAAAAATTCGAGCGTCGTACCTACAGCATCTCCAACAGCAAGACCTATAAGCGCACCGACAGCACGATCCCGTGATTCCGCGAGTGAGATGTTACATTGTGGTGTTAAGTCCCATTGTTTTTGTGCATCGCAATCAAAAGATGATTCTAATAGTTTATCATTATATTTATACTGCATCTTCTGCTGGACTGAAAGACTGCTAACAGGTAAGTACTTACGATATATATCTACATATTTTAACAATACATTCAAATTAGCATGTAAGTCTATCACCATTCACCCATAATAAAATATTTTTAATATCAAACCCTAAAATTCACCAGGATATTTCATTTTAAGATTATGTTGTTTCATTTTGTAATTGGCATCAACCTCATGCGGCAGTCTAACCTTTAACCCTCGGCGGATTTGATCCACAATAAACCAGGCATCCGACAACCTTTCAAAAAACAACTCATCAGAATTATCAAACTCCTTTGCTGCATACATACCGAAAGTCATTTTCCATAATTTTGCTTTATCCTTTTCCTTGCCTTCGATTAAATCCCGTAGAAATATTAATTGTTGTACAATAGAATCGTACATTTGTAAAAGTGGGGAGTGGGGGTTGAGATGTTTTACCTCAGCATATCTCTTTTCTGCTAAAGTTAATGCTTTTTCAACATAATTTAGAGCTGTCATGTTATTCATTATATGGAGTCCAAATATCACGCTTAGTGGTAAACCATTGTATCCCACCGCCTTCTGTCTGGAAAGGTTTGTCTGGTACAGACCAGGTGTCCAAGGCTGGTGTGGCACTACTTCGAAGCATCTCAACTTTTTGTTGCGCTTGATAAGCTTTTACTTCTTTAGGAACAATTAACCCCGTATCCCTGACCTGTCCCTCTGGGTTAATGCCTAGTTTTGTGGCAGGGGTCGATTCGTCAAGAGAATACCAGTTTCCTTGCCAATTCCCTGGGGATTGATTCTGATAAGCTATTTTGCCTTTATTGATTGTTTCAATTGTCACTCTCTGTTCAAGATCTATACCGCTGCGATAAGCTGGTATTTTACTTTCTTCAACACCCTGAGAACGCATAAAATCATCAACAATTTTTTGATTTGCACGGATATTAATATCTCTATTAAGATCGCCCGTGCGTCCAAATTTTTCATTAAGTTCAGCTCTTCGGGCCGAAATATTTGGCTTAACCGGTTCGAGAACAGGCTTACCAGCCCGCCACGCATCAAACCTTGCCCCGCCTTTCATGCCAGCCCCGCCGCCAATAACCGAACCGATCAGCATCCCCCATTTCTGACCGTCGCTACCTTCGCCAAACAGCATTCCCCCCGCATAACTACCGACTGTCCCACCGCCCATCGCACCGAGGGTACTCAGAAGTGCGATTGCCGGACTGGCCAGCACCGCCATGGCTCCGGCACCAACGGCGAGCATCGTCCAGTTCACCCATTCCGGTATTTCAGGACTTATTTCATCGGTCTGAACCTTGCTTCCACCGATAATAACATTTCGCGATCCCTGGCTAATCTCAGCGCTGCATGTCAGCTTATCGCCAGTGCGAGAGGCGGGAAAGTTGTTGATGTAAACCTTTATCGAACCTTCGGCAACCCGTTGCAGACTACCGCTGTGTTCGTCACACTCTCCGGCTGACAGATGAGCGCGGATAGCCTTTCGGCTGTTGATAAAGACATTGGGTGAACCTTCTTTTAGCGTACCGGTAGTATGGCGTGGAGCCCATGACATACTGCCGAGGAGCTCACCCAACCCACCCGCAGCGCATGCCCCAGCCGCAACGGCAGAAACAGCAACCAGCGCGGTCCCTCCGGTGACGACAACGGCAGCTGCGCCCAGAATGGCCCCGCCCACCAATCCTGCAATCATCCAGCCTTTTGAGGCTGTATGTGCAATCTCATCATCTACGCGAGCAGCCTGACATTCGGACATGGCTATTCGGCTCGCTGTGCCATCAGATACTTACGGATCCGGTCGGCTGTATCAAGCGGGTCAGAACCAGACACCTGGCGGCATACGGAAAGCTGTGAAAGTAGGTGATGTGATTTGTCTGCGAAAGTCGTCCACAGCGCGTAACGAAGGGGTTGGCTCCCCGGAACAGGTGCAATACTGAGTGGTTTACCCTGTTTTTCAAAAAGCAAATATTGCCCCTCTTTCGCCCGCTGAAGCGAAAGATGTCCATACAGTTCCTGAATGTTTTCAAAGACACTCAATTCCTTACTCTCACTATCAAGCGCAAAAAATGGCCCCTGGCTGTCGGCAGCGAGCATTTCTCTAGTTTCAGTCTGAGCCGGTTTGTGGAACTTAATACTGCGGATAATTTCCTGATATTGATTATGATAATAATCGCTAAACTCGCCCGGGCAAGTACCGATATAACACACCATCTTTTGGCCGCCAGGATGGTCACCGAGCAAAATAACGGTCTGCCTCTGGAAAATGATCGCATTATCATTTTTGAATTGATAAAAAAGCTCAACCGCCGGGAGACCATCAACAGAGGTCATCTGCGAGGATTCGAGACGAAAGTCGGGCACCGTAATTTCCAGTTCACGTACCAAACGAGTTGCCGCATCATGGACTTTATCTTCGTTTTTAGCACTCGCACGAGAAACAACAAAAGTAAACTCGCTGGCTCCGTTATCACTCAGGGTAAATAAATTCATGGTTCTGTCTTTAAATACATCGGGTAAGGCAAGGGATGCTTCCTGAAGAATATATTCAGCCATTCGGGTTACTCTTACTTATTGCCATTAATAACAAAAAAACTATCCACTTCCTGCTGGATTTCACCCTGAAGGGATGCGCCAGGCGGATCGATGACATTTTGTCCATCATCAGGGTTCAAATGTAATTCGCCGGAAAGCGTATTAATTTGCGCGTTCTGTTTCGCAGTAAAGTTAAAATTATTACCAATGATATGGACGCTGCCGTCTTTTGATAGCTCGATGGCGCTTTCACCACATTCCAGTCTCAGCGTATTTCCTGCGGAAAGTATAAAATTATTAACGACTTTATCGTTTCGACTGTTCCCCGTCAGGCATACCACATCGCCTTTAATCCCTGATTTCTGATTTTTCGCTACCCGTAAGGTTTCATCTTCGCCAACGAACTGGGTTCGATTTTTTTCAGTAGAATGTGTTTCGTCGTTTTTGACGTTAATATCCAGATTGCGCTCGGCCTGGATCCATACCTGTTCTGCGCCCGCTTTATCCTCAAACCGCAGGGCATTGGCATTGTCCACGGAACCGTCTTTCGTGCGGCTCATAAAGCCCATCTGCGTCGCCGCAGCCGGCAGCGCCCACGGCGGCATGCTCGCGTCGTTGTACACCCGACCGGTAATGATCGGACGGTCCGGGTCGCCGTTGATAAAGTCCACCACCACCTCATCGCCCACGCGCGGGATCTGCACCCCGCCGTAGCCCTGGCCCGCCCACGCGCTCGACACGCGCACCCAGCAGGAGCTGGTGTCATCGCCCTTCGCCAGGCGGTCCCAGTGGAACTTCACCTTCACGCGGCCGTATTTGTCCGTCCAGATACTCTCGCCGTTCGGGCCCACCACCTTCGCGGTCTGCGGGCCGTAGGTGCGCGGCCACGCCGTGGTCTGCGCCGGACGGTAGACCACCGCCGACGGAATGACCGTGAAATCGGTCCGGTGAATAGTTTCACCCTCGCCGCTGGCGTAGCGGTTCTCTTCGAGGTGGTAACCCGCCGCCGTGACCAGATACTCACCGTTGTCGCTGAAGAACGGCGCGTTGGTTAACGTGAAGGTGTGCCCGGGCGCAATCCCCGCCGCCGTGGCGGTGGCCTGAATCTGCTGATGCTCAACCTGCCAGCGCTCCTGACGAATGCGGGCATAGAACTCCCCGTGCCCTTTGTCCACAAAGCGCCCCGGCCAGTCGTACACGTCGATGCTGCCCGGCTTCGGCGATGCCGGGTTCTGCTGGGCCTGGAACAGCCACGCGTTCGGCTTGCGGAAGTCATAGTCGTCGAGGCTGTAAATCCCCGGCGTCACGCTGTCCTCCAGCGCCCACTGGCTGATGCCCTCTTCATCCGTACTGCCGCCGGATGGCGTCTGGTGGTAAGGAATAACCTCATAGCCGCTGAACGGCTGGTATTGCGTGGCGGCATCGGTCAGCACCAGGGTGTGCTTGTCCGCCTCATGGCGGAAGTGATACGCAATCCCCTCCAGCTCCATCAGACGGCTGATGAAGTCCAGGCTCGACTCCTGATACTGCACGCAGTAGTCCCACACCCGGTAGCTGCCGGTGAGTTTGTCCTCAACGTTGACCTGATGCTCGCCCAGCAGGGTTTTCACAATCTGCGGCACCGTCTGCCCCTGGAAGATACGCAGGTTGCGGTCGCGCTTCATCGGCCACAGGTCCGGCTCCACCGTCAGCTGGTACACCGCATAGCGGGTGCCCGTCAGCTCAACGGCGCTGACCGCCACCCGGGTAATCTTGCCGTTTATATAGCGGGGCGTCAGCAGGCTCTGCGTCGGGATGGTCACCGTGACCGGCTGGCCCAGCAGCTTACTGCGGTCAATGCGCGCGTCCGTGCCGAGCACGGTCAGCGTCAGCGCGAACGACTCGGACATCGCCTCGCGGCCCGTCAGTTTCCAGAACAGAAGCCCCTCCACCGGGAGCTGAACGGTAATTCGGTTGAGCATAATCTTTATTCCATCTAGCTTATGCGATGCAGATAAGAGGTTCTGCATCTGTGATAAAGCGTCATTCAAGAAAGGGGCTTTTCCCTCTTGATCATCCAAAAAACAAGAGAGTAGATTTTCAGTGACTCTGATGTGACAAATAAACCTACATTCAACCAGATGTTTAAAAAATCAAACATACTTACTCAAAGAGGGAACAATGAGACCGAACATCTGAATGAAATCAAGCGAAAAAATTCCTGAGCGAGTGCAAGTTTAACCGCTCCGATCTTTCGCTTGAAGAATAAACAGGCCGAAGTACACAAAGAGAGTAATAAAAGTAAGTCAAGCACAAAAAAAAGCATGACCAAAATGCTGAAACCATCACCTGCATAATAATGCAACGAATCACTAAACGCTTTTGCGTCAGAAATGAATGGAATTCTGTGCTGGCGAACTGAATTCACGCAATAAAGCAATATTGCGAGAAGATCCATACTTCCCCAGAAATACCATAGATGGCTATTTAAATGAGCGAGGTTGTTTTGTGTACGCCCGTTATTGTTATTTAAAAAAATGGGGGAGCACATATTGGCTTCAACTCAACCCTCCGGGTTAGGAATAAATTCAAAACGCACAAACAGGAGAGACAATCTTCTCGTACTCCTTGGAATGAAGCCTAAGACTTCGAAGATCGTTCACTTCCATAGTCTCCCCTGTTTATATTCCTACGGATTCACCAGCCAGGTGCCCGGCTTGGTAATATCCAGCGTCTGGCCACGCGTTCTTCCGTTGCCCTGCAGTTCAATCTTCGCCTCACCGGCCGGCAGCTTGAGCGATGCATAGCCGTTGGTTCCCGGGCGCAGCGCTTTTGGCTCGCCGTTCACTTTCAGCGTTTCGCCGTCGAGGATGCGGATATAGACCAACGCAACAGGGCTCGCGGCAGGCGGTGGCGTCTGCTGTGCTGTCGCCGGTTCGCTCACCTTCGCCGTTTCTGGCTTCACGTCTGGGGCGTTCGCGGCGGTTTCGGTTGGACGCGTCTCTGCCGGTGCCTGCGCAGCCTGCTCTGGCGCATCGTTACCGCCGCTGAACAGCATCGCGCCAGCGACAACGCCGACCAGCACGCCTGCGGCAACCATGCCCGGGATCTTGTAGCGACGCCAGTCGAGCAGCGAAGCAGGTTGTTCCTCCTCCACCGGTACCAGCATCGTGCCGGGCTTTTTCGCCGTCAGCACATCGTTGATACCCGCGACCGGCATTTCAATCAGCGCGGCGAACTCGTCGATGGACTGTGGACGGTCCTCCATGTGCAGCGCCAGCGCGCGGTCAATGGCCTGCAGCAGCGGAATGGAATAGCCCTGCGGCATGATTTCCACCAGCGGTTTGCAGGTATCCTGAATCGAGCGCACCACGCTGACCGGCGGCGGAGAACCCACAATCAGGGTACGCAGCACGGCGCCGAGGGCGTAAATGTCCGTCCACGGGCCCTGCTCGCTTTCGTTGTCGTCGGTGTACTGCTCGATCGGCGCAAAGCCCGGGCGCAGCATGGTTTCCGTTTCGTCGGAGAGGTTGCCAATCGTGCGGCGCGCGGAGCCGAAATCGAGGAGCACCGGCAGGCCGTTTTCCTGGATCTGGATGTTATCCAGAGAGATGTCGCGGTGCAGGTAGCCTTCGTCGTGGATGGTCTTGATCGCGCCAAACAGCATCGGCAGCGTGCGGCGGATCCAGGCTTCGTTGATCAGCTCCGGCTTTTCCTCGCGCAGGCGCGAAAGCGTGGTGCCGCTGTAAAACAGCGTCCCCATGTAGGCCGTGTCGTTTTGCACCCAGAAACGCAGGACGTGCAGCAGGTTCGGGTGGTTAAAGCGCGCCAGCAGACGGGCTTCCTGGATAAAGCTGTTCAGGCCTGCGGAAAACGCTTTGCCAAAGCGCTCGCTGCGCAGCACCAGGGTCATGTCGTCGCCGCGTACGGCGAGCGAGGAAGGCATAAATTCTTTGATAGCGATAGTGCGTTCGAGCTGGTGATCCCACGCGCGATAGACAATGCCAAAACCGCCGCCGCCGATCACCTCTTTGATTTCAAACTCGTTGAAGCGGTACCCGACCGGGAGCGCGTTTGGGACAGTCCGATTGTTATCATTATCCGTCATCTTTTACAGTTCTCTTGATGATTATTACGCGGCAAACTGACAGTGAAACTCGCCCTGCTCGCAGGTGACGTGCAGACGTCGGTACTGTTCGTCGCTGCGGCTGGCGGTAAGTAAGATCTGGCTCATCTGAGGCAGCAGGGTGTTGGTCAGAATAGCATCCACCATGCGGCCGCCGGACTCCACCTCGGTGCAGCGCTGAACAATCTGTTCCACCACGCTGTCGTCAAACTCAGAAATAATGCTGTGATTCTCCTCCAGACGACGCTGAATACGCTTAAGCTGCAGGCGAACAATCTGCCCCAGCATCTCGTCGCTGAGCGGGTAGTACGGCACCACCAGCAGACGGCCCAGCAGCGCCGGTGGGAACACCTCCAGCAGCGGCTGGCGCAGCGCGCCGCTTAAGGCCTCAGGCTCCGGCATGAGGTCCGGATCGGCGCACATGGCGCTAATCAGCTCGGTGCCAACGTTGGAGGTCAGAATAATAATGGTGTTGCGGAAATCAATATGGCGCCCCTCGCCGTCTTCCATCCAGCCTTTGTCGAAGACCTGGAAGAAGATCTCGTGGACGTCCGGGTGCGCTTTCTCAATTTCGTCCAGCAGCACGACGCTGTATGGACGGCGGCGGACGGCCTCGGTTAATACCCCGCCTTCACCATACCCTACGTACCCCGGAGGCGCACCTTTTAAGGTGGAGACGGTGTGCGCTTCCTGGAACTCGCTCATGTTGATGGTAATGACGTTCTGCTCGCCGCCGTACAGAGATTCGGCGAGCGCCAGCGCGGTTTCGGTTTTACCGACGCCCGACGGACCGCACAGCATAAAGACGCCCACCGGCTTGTTCGGGTCGTCCAGCTTCGCCCGGGAGGTTTTCACGCGGCGGGCAATCAGGTCCAGACCGTGACGCTGGCCGATAACGCGCTGGTTCAGCGTGTCGGCAAGGTTGAGTACCGCGTCGATCTCGTTTTTCACCATCCGGCCCAGCGGGATCCCGGTCCAGTCAGAGACGACCGCGGCGACCACGTTTTCATCCACCGCGGCAAACAGCAGCGGCTCGTCTCCCTGTAAGGCGTTCAGCGCCTGCTGCTGTTCCGCCAGCTGGCCGCGCAGCTCGGCGGTATCTTCTTCGCCCGCCGCGAACAGCGCGGCGCGCAGGCGGATAATCTCCTGCACCAGGCTGCGCTCTTCTTCCCAGCGCCGGGCCAGGGCTTCGCGTTTTGTCTCATACGCGTCGCGTTCGGCGCGTAATGCCGTGACGCGCTCGGCGTCACCGGCCCCCACGCGCGCTTCGCGTTCTGCGATCTCAATTTCCACGTCCAGCGCGGCAAGGTGGCGCAGGCAGTCTTCCAGCTGCGCAGGCGGCGCGCTCTGGCTGACCGCGACGCGGGCGCAGGCGGTATCGAGCAGCGCAACGGCTTTGTCCGGCAGCTGACGCGCCGGGATGTAGCGGTGGGACAGCTTCACCGCCGCGCTGACCGCTTCGTCGAGCAGCAGGACCTGATGGTGCGTCTCCAGCGGCGACACGGTGCTGCGCAGCATCAGAATGGCTTTCGCTTCGTCCGGCTCGTGAACCTGCACCGTCTGGAAACGACGGGTCAGCGCCGGGTCTTTCTCAATGTACTTTTTGTATTCTGCCCAGGTGGTGGCGCCAATGGTGCGCAGCTGGCCGCGCGCCAGGGCTGGCTTCAGCAGGTTCGCCGCATCGCCGGTCCCCTGCTGGCCGCCTGCGCCAATCAGGGTGTGGATCTCATCGATAAACAAAATGATCGGCGTGGCGCTGGACTGGACTTCGTTAATAAGTGCCTGCAGACGGGCTTCAAACTCGCCTTTCATGCCTGCACCGGCCTGAAGCATGCCGATATCCAGCAGCCACAGCTGAATGTTCTGCAGCGGCTCCGGCACGTCGCCGTCGGCGATACGCAGCGCCAGCCCTTCCACCACCGCCGTTTTCCCGACTCCGGCTTCCCCGGTCAGCAGCGGGTTGTTCTGACGACGGCGCATCAGGATATCGACCATCTGGCGGATCTCCTCGTCGCGCCCGACGACCGGGTCAATCTTCCCTTCGCGGGCGCGGGCGGTCAGGTCCTGACCGTACTGGGCCAGCGTCCCCTGAGCAGCCGGTACTGCACCCGCCGGTGCGTCGACGGCGGCAGCGGCCTGCTGCGTCTCTTTGCTGTTGGCGCAGATGGTATCGAACTGCTCAATCAGCACCTCGACGTTAAGGCGGGTAAACTGCGCCGAAATGCTTTTCAGCACGTTGGCCAGGTTCCAGGTTTTCAGCATGCCGATCAGCAAATGGCCGCCGCGAATGCGGCTGACGCCAAACTTCAGCGAGCCGAAGACCCAGGCGCGCTCCACGGCGCTGTCGATATGCTCGGAGAGATCGGAAACGGAACTCGCCCCGCGCGGAAGCACATCCAGCGCGGCAACGATATCGCGCGTCAGCTGCTGTTCGTCGAGGGCAAAGTGGCGGATGACCTGCTGCAGATCGCCATCCTGCTGCTGCATCAGCTGATGCAGCCAGTGCACCAGTTCAACATAGGGGTTGCCGCGCAGCTTGCAGAACGCAGTGGCGCTTTCCAGAGAGGTAAATAACAGCGTATCCAGTTTGCCGAAAAGCACGGCACGGCTAATTTCTGACATGTTAGTTTCCATTAACAATGATTCGGTATACGGAAGGATTACCGCTCTGCGCGATACACCAGATCGCCGCGCGGGACAGGCTGCGGCTGAAGGCCCAGCCAGGTGTTATAGCCTAATCGCCCATGACTGCCGAGCGTGGCGCCCTGCACCGCGTCTGCGCGCAGGATCACCCGCGTTTCCCATTCAAACTCCACGCCGGCGTACTGACGCACCCAGTCGCGCAGCTCGGTGACCCACGCTTCACCCGGCAGAAAGCGGTTGTACTCCTCCGCGCTCAGCGGGCCAATCTCGATGCGAAACTTATGCTGCACGTCGCGGACGGCGACGCCGAGAAAGGCGGACTCACCCATGCGCGGCATACGGCGTCCTGCTCCCAGCTGCGCCTGCTCGCGCGTGGAGAGCGGCATCCACTGCGGCACGTTGCTGACCAGTTTGACCGGCGCCTTAAAATAGCTGCGCAGGATCTTCTCCAGCCCCTCCGGATCCCGCCCGTGACGGGTCAGGTGCCCGGCGTGCGTAAAGCGCGCGTGTGAGCTCAGGCTGCCGTTGTCCATCTGACCCGGCTGGCCCATACCAATCAGCGACGCCAGATAGCCCTCAAAGCGCTTGTTATCGGCGCGGTCCAGCGAGACGGTCGGCTGCGCATCCGCCCAGGCGCGGTAAAACAGCAGCGCCAGACGATGGTGGAACAGATCGGCAAACGCGCTCAGGCTGGTGTCCTGATGATGATAAATACGCTCGCGGGCGTACTCGGTCATGTGGACCGGCAGCGGGCCGTTCGGGCCAAACAGGCCGAAGCTGAGGATAGAGACCTCATGCAGCCCGCTCTCTTCCCGCTGACGCACCCTGGCCAGCGTCGACGGGGCAAAACTCATCGACGGCTGCTGGCCGATGCGCAGCGGTTCAAATTTTGGCAGCGGCGCGCGGCCCAGCGGATAGCGCTCGCCGCCCTGGGCATCAATGCGCCTTAACAGCTGAAACAGATCGTAGCGCCAGGGCGTCTCGCGGACGCCGTGCCAGAACGCGTCCGGCAGCTTCGTCAGGCGATGCACGCGCAGCGGTGCAGTGGCGGCGTCACTCATATCAGCGCCCTTTTACCCATGCGCGGCGCCCAGTAGCCAATCTCGCCGCGCTGCTGACTCTTCAGGGTGAACTCGGTGAAGCTGTTGATGGAGACCAGGCGGGCAAAAAGACGCTCCATCACGCTGCCGAAGAGCCACGGACTGGCCCCCGAAAAGGCTCGCTCATCCACCGTCAGGGTAATGCCGATCCCGCGGGCGAACACCACCGGGCCGGGTTCAGGCACGCGGCGGTGAACCGGCTCCAGCACGCAGTGGCGAACGCCCTCCACCTGACGCGCCACAGGCGTTTCGGCCAGGTTGGCGTACAGTCCTAACAGCTGACGCAGCGCGGCAGCCCCCTCCTCATTGTCACTGTCCATCAGGCTGAGGTAGTTCATCTGCAGCTGGCTGATAAGCCGCCAGGTGCTGAACCCTTCCGCCAGCGCCGGACGCGGCGGCGTCGGCCCTTTACGCAGGGTGAGGGATTTCACCGGCATGGAGTCAGCCATAATGAACTCCCCGAGCTCCTGCTGCAGCATCAGCGGCAGGTCACGGCTGGTGCAGAGCACCTCCGCAGAGATATAGCGCAGGTTTTCCTGCCACGGCGCGTGCTGTTCATCCACCAGCGAGACGAAGACCTCCGAGCCGATATAGCCGGTACGGGTGCCGTAGCGCAGGGCGTGCTCGGACAGCACGCGCTGCTCGCGTCGCAGGGAAAAATAGGCCCCGTAGTTGCCCGCATCGCCGCTCCAGGTGCTCCAGAACGGACGAAACGTCTGGTCATCACGCTGGCCGTCCGCGCTGCCATAGATTTTTTTTACCGCGTAGATTTCATAATCCAGCGGACGGATGTTATCGACCACCAGATGGTATTCATGCTGACCGTCATTTAGCTTCTGCCGCGCCGCAACTTTCGGGAAAAGGTTGATGACCGGGGTGCAGTGCAGCGCCAGATGGCTGGCATCGACCACGCGCTCCAGCTGTTCATCCGACTTATCCAGCAGGATGAAGATGTCGAAGGCTTTTTCACCTTCACAGCGCTGGATGAGCGTGCTCAGGCCGCTGAGGCTAATGAAGCGGAAACGGGCCGGAAACGCGAAATACTCCTGCAGCAGGCGATAGCCGTCAAAGTTACGCAGATCGTCCGGAAGCAGCGCCTGGTCAGGCTCGAATCCCTCCTGGCGCAGCGCATCCGTCGCCAGCAGCTGTCGCTGCGGCTGCGGGCTGACCGTCTGACAGACGATCCCGGCGTGGTGCTCCATCACCAGCTCCAGCAGCTTCAGCGCCTCGATATCCGGACCGGCGAGGAAAAACTCAAGACGGTCAAAATCCAGGTGCCCGAGATGTTGCGGGCCGTCGCAGGCGATGCGGATCCGCAGGGCGCTGCCGATCCCCCGCTGGCTCAGACCCAGCTGTGCGAGCGGCAAATCGGCGGGGACTCCGCCCAGCTCAACCTTGTCGATTTTCAGCGGCAGCAGGTTGACCTCGTGCGCCGTGGTATAGCTGCAGGTCACGCCGGTTTTTTTCAGCGCCAGGCTGTCCATCATGGTACCGCGCGGCACGACGAAGCCCTTGCTCAGGTCGCCCCGGCTGCTGTCGGGCTGAATCTCCGCAATCGCCATCGACGGCGTGGGCGCAAGATAGTTCGGCGCAATCATCTCCAGCAGACGCTGGGAGAAGCGCGGAAACTCCGCGTCCATTTTCATCTGCACGCGGGAGGTCAGGAAGGCGAACCCTTCCATCAGACGTTCGGTATACGGGTCCGCCACGTCGATGCCGCGCATGCCCAGCCGTCCGGCGACTTTCGGGTAGCGTTCGGCAAACTCGGCCCCCATTTCGCGCAGGTAGGCCAGCTCGCGGTTGTAGTATTCGAGCAGTTTACTTTCCATGATTACCCCGCATCTTTCAGTTCAAAATGGCCGTTTTCCAGATCGACATCGGTGCGAAACAGAAACTCCAGCGGGTACGGCACGCACCATAAACGCCCTTTGATCTCGATGGAGAGCACGTTGTGCAGATCCAGCGAGGAGGTATCCGACACGCAGCGGACCTGCAGCCCCTGCGGCAAAATGCGTGGTTCAAAATTGATGATGGCCTCGGTGAGCTTGCGCTGAATGTCGTGCCATTCGATGTCCGACATTCTTTTCCCGGCCAGGGGCGCGACGCCGAAGTTAACCACCGAGCGGCTCACGTGCGGTAGCGCGCTTAAATCGCCGGAGGCATCGTGGTTGATGGTATTAAACAGCCACTGCAAATCGCGCAGCACATTGCGGCGCAGGGCGGCGTGGGTGATCAGATTGCTGTTGGCCGACTCACGCTTTTTTTCCGGGTCGTTATCAGTGAGGCGATCGAGCAGCGAGGGCTGCATTTTGTCGCGCGCCCCCACCTTCTCCTGCTTGCTGCGGGCTTGCCAGCCGCTGCGCAGCAGATCGCCTTCGCCAGCGGGATTACTCATCGGCTCCATCCGTCGCAAACGTCACGAGGCTTAAGGACAGCAGCGGGCTTTCGCTTTGCTCGCTCAGCCAGGCCTTCTGGCCCTGGCCTTCATAGAGCGTGCCGTCAGTATCGAGCGGGTGCCAGTCGGTGGTCCGCCCGAGTTTAACCGCGTCAGAGGCATCGGCCGCAAACGGGTAACGCGCCGGGATCTGGCACACCTGCTCCGTCCCGTCCGTCAGGCGCACCAGCGCGTGACGCCAGACCAGGTCGGTCACGCTGGCAGGCGCCTGGAAACGGATCTCCGCGATAGCGTTAAACGGCAGCCAGAAATAGCGCCCGTTGACGATGGTTTCGCACACCGGGCCGAGACGGGCATCGCCGTCCATCAGCCAGTCAAAGGCCTGCGTCTCCTCGTTTTCGAGGGTAATCTGGCCGGGGGTGGCCTGCGCCTGCTCAAGGGCTTCCAGACGCAGCGCCTGCGCGCGCTCGCCCTCCTCGCTCAGCGCCGCCGCAAGGGTGGTTAGCCACGGCCACTGGGTTTCAGGCATCGCCGGACGCGCCTGTCCCGCCATCACCTGCGCGCGCTGCAGCTCGCCCTGAATGGACTGCTCCAGCAGCGTGACGGTGGGTTTCGCCTGCGGCTTCAGCGCCAGCCAGCTTTTCAGCTGGGTCAGGGCACGCGTCCAGTTGCCGCTAAGGGTTAAAAACTGCACGAACGCGGCGCGGAGGTCGGCATCCGCCGGACGAGCTTTGATTTCTGCTTCCAGACGCGCGAGCGCGTCGTTGAGCGACTCACCCGCCAGGTGTTGATAGAGCGTATTCATCGCCATTCCTTAATTTGCCGCGCGCCATGCGCCAACTGCCGGATCGCGCAGCTGAGGACGCAGGGTGTCAATCAGCACGATATTCAGCGGGGTGCCGGGTGCCACCCAGGCGCTCCAGGTTTTTTTCACCGCGGCGATACGCGCCTGCAGCTTTGCATCGTCGCTGGCGGTTTCACGGGAGATCTCCACCGCGACGGTGCCGTTGCTCTTCCAGCTATTCAGGGCGCTGTCGTAAGGCAGGATCATCCAGCTCTGGTCGCTGTTTGGGGTGCTGAATACCATGCGCTCTTTGTTGACGGAGGTGATCAGCGCGTTTTCCGGGTCGGCGCTCTGATTCAGCCCGGTTACCGGGAAGCCATGAATGTACGTTACCGCCATCTCTTTCTGCCCGCCGTTGCGGGACTGCGACACAACGGTGTGTCCGCTCAGCCAGCTGCCGTTGCCGCAGCGGGTGGTGTCAGAATCCGGAATGAAGAGCGCCGGTGCAGAGGCGCCCCCTTCCCAGAAGGTGCGCAGGTGGCAGCCGTCCTGCAGGGTAAACTCCTGCCACGGCGTACGGTCGGCGGCAACGGTACGGGAAGCCACGTTCTGATCGGGCGGCAGTAACGCGCCGCTGGCTGGGGTGGCGGTGACGGTCGCAGCAGGCGCGGCCTGCTCCTGTTTCACCACCAGCGCCCAGTCCTGCGCTTTGCCTGCCGTGCCCTGTGCCAGCGTGGTACCCGCCGGATCGTTGAGCGTCCAGCTGAGTTTATTGACTTTGCTGCACTGGTGTTCCAGCAGCGCGCCAAGACGCGGCACAAAGTTCTCCAACACGGAGACGTCTTTCTTGCCGTTCGCCACAATGCGCAGCGCCACCTCAGGCTTACACCAGCTCTGCGGCGTGTTGTCTTTGATGTTGTCGATCCAGATATCCAGCTTCTGCGCAGGAGACTGCACGATGCGGAAATTTTCAGCCTGCGCGGTAGAGGTCGCCGCCAGAAGTGCCAAACCCGATAGCCAAAGTTTCATATCGTTCCTTGTGTGTCTAATCAGTTCCGCAGGGAAGAAATTGTGCTGCGTCAGAGAGGGTGTGCAGCAAAGTGGTGTCCTGAGGGTTGCCCATCCATACCGCCAAGGCAGTATAGTTATCCTGGGCATTCCCCTCCTGCTCGCCATTCTTTTGAATGATTTGGTTCATTAAGGTCAGCCACTCCTGCGGCGTATTCACCATATGCAGCGACTGCTTCATTTGCTCTTCGCTGACGCCGTGCCAGAACCCGTCGGTGCAGAGTAAAAAGGCATCACCGTCTTCAACCTGCACCACGTCGCTGTAGCTCGCTTCCGGCCCGCCGTTTTCAATTCCCAGCGCCAGATAGAGCAAATTGCTGTTCAGGTTGTCGGTCTGGTGCCCGGCATCTTTCATCTGCTGCACCAGGCTGTGGTCGGTGGTCACATGCCACAGCCATCCCCGGCGGAACAGGTACAGGCGGCTGTCTCCGGCATGGGCCCAGTAGGCCAGCCCGTAATCACGGTCAATGAACAGGCTAACCAGCGTCGTGCCCATCCGGCGATAGTCCTGAACGGCCTGCTGTTCGCTGAGAATAGTGCGATTCGCCGTCTGCACGTAGTCGCGAATATGCTGCGCATTAAGATGTTTGTCGCCATCAAAGCGGGAGATAATGCTGTTGCGGGCCAGCGCGGCGGCCACTTCGCCGCCCGGCAGCCCCGCGATGCCGTCGCAGACGACAAAGCAGGCTGAACGTTCCCCAATGGTTTCTCCCGTCTGATCCTGGTTGCTGGCGCGCGTCCCCTGGCGGGAGAGAGAAGCCGTTGCGATATTCATTTGTCTTCCGATCCGCTCTGTGAGTCTTTGTACTGATTGACCTCCATGTCATACGCATGAAGGAAGGCCTCGCCGAACAGGGTGTGGAAGTCGTCCTCAATCTCGCCCGCCGTCTCGCCATAGCTGCGAACAAAGTAGTCCCACAGGGCGGCTTTGCGGCTGCCCGGCAGCGCCAGACGCGAGGTCATGCCGTTCTGCTTCGCCTGCTCTTCCAGCTGTTCCGGGTTAAAGGACTGCAGCATCGCGGCAATAATGGCGCGGATGCCGGAGATCATGCCCAGCTGGTGCGCCTGCAGATCGATCAGCGCGTCGCGCACGGATTTGGTCGGCGGCATAAAGCCCGGCATCGGGGTGCCGAACATCTGGATTAACACGGTTTTGCCGGTCGGCAAAAGCTTGAACGGGTTGTTGGCATCGTCCAGCACCATGGTCATGTCGGCTTTTACGCCGCGCTTGAGAATGGAGCGCGAGGAGAGCAGCGCCACGGTCCCCTGGGAGAACATGCCGAGGATCTGCCCCAGCTGACGCATATTTTCACGGTCAAACTGCGGAACGGGCTGCATTTCGCTGAGCCCCATCCCCTCCAGCAGCGCCTCCAGCAGCTCGCCCTGCAGCACTTCGCCCTTCTCACCGCTGTTTGCCGTGGCGGTTGGGGCGGCGGCGTTATTGACCGGATCGATGCGCAGGCGGCCCTTCGGTGCCTGCGCGCTGCTGCGCGCAACGGCCTGTGGCGTCGGCATCGTGAAGCCAGCGTAATCCGGTCGCGCGGGTTCCTCTTCAGCACGCGGTTCTTCCTGCGGCTCAGGGGCGAACAGCGGAGAATCGGCCAGCGCGTCCTCTTCCTGCTCAGGTTCCGGCACGGGGGCTGGCTTCTCGTTAATCACGTCATCCGGATGGGTTAACGGCGCGCCGCCCATCAGCCCGAGCGGGTCGTCATTACGCGCGGCTGGCGCGCTGGACTTACCGCCAAACAGGGCCAGCGGATCGAGCTCATCCGTCCCCTCTTCGTTCGGGGCTGGCTGGGTCTCAACCGGTGGCACCAGCGTGGAAGGCGTAACATCGTCAAAAATGCTCTCTTTTTTAAACAGCGCTTCGTCGCTGAACAGCGAGTCCGGATCGACATGCTTACGTTCGAGCGTGGGATCGCTGTCGTTGAACATCGCCAGCGGATCTTCGGCGTTACGCTCCGGGGCTGCAGGCTGGGAGAACGGATCGTGCGATGCCGCAGGCTGCGGTTTTGTACGGTTGCTGGAGATGCTGTCGGAGATGGAAAACTCCTGCATCAGGCTATCCCAGATCTCCGTTGGCACGGCGGTCGGCTCGGCTTTACCACGGGGTGCGGCACTCGCCGGTTTCGGCTGCTGCGCAGGCGCAGGAGTCACGGTCGGACGCGCCTGCTGGTGCAGGCTGGCCGCCATGCGGCTCACGGGCTGGGTATCGTGGATCAGCTCGGTCACTTCGATACGGTAGTCATCAATACCGAGAATGTCGCCATCCTGCAGCTCAACCTGACGCCCTCGCTCCAGCGGAATGTCATTTAATACTACGCGGGTGACGCTGCCGCGGTTGGTGACGCGGCATTCGCCCTGAGCGTCCACGTGAACAATGGCCTGCAGACGAGAGATGGTGCGGTCATTGTCCGGCAATACCAGATTGTTATCCGTACCGCGCCCAATGGTGCCGCCCGGGGCGTAAAAATCACAGCTGCTTTGCGGCGGCTGATGACCGGGTTTCGTAGAAATAATCGTGAATCGCATGGCGTATTCCTGCTGGTATGATTAGCGCTCAAACGCTGCCGCTCTCGGGGCGAGAACGGCGGCGTTTGGGGTTAACACATTCTATTCAGTCTGCGTAAGCTTAAACTGGCCTGAGGGACCTTCTTGTAAGGTGAAGCGGGCCGCATAGCGAATAGAATCGTTTTTCCCTGACACCTTCAGAGCAACATCATATTCTCCGGCTTGCCACGCAATCCCCTGCCACTGGTGACACTGTTGGGTCGTTAACGTCACTTCAGGGCTAAACGTTGACGGCGGCGATACCGCTTTCCATTCATTTCCCGCGCGTTTCATTATGGTGGGCGAATGGCTGGTGACAGGCGCGTCTAACCCGGAGTTAGCGGGAATAGCAAAGCAGGGTTCGTTGTTCTTTAGCGTAACCGAAAGCGACTGATATTGTGCAGGATGAGATACGCAGGCACTCACCGTTAATGCGATTGCTACAACACTGAGTAACTGTTTCATAACCATACCCGCCGGTCTTTAGGATTTTGAATAAACAACGATAATACCTGCAGGTATTTATCCTTCAGGTCGGGGCCGATTATTCCCTCAAACCCAGCAATGTTCCGGAAATCACCCAGGCCGTAATTTATCAAATAATAAAAATCTGAAATGATAGAAGCCTGCTGCTCCATACCAAAGTCCGATAGTTTTTTATCGGGGGGCAGAGAATAATTATAACTTGCTGCCCAACTGAATGCACCTCGGGTTCGAACATTCATTCCAATCTGATGCTGCAATACATGCACCATTTCGTGAATAAACCAGTGTTTATATCGCGGAACCTCTATTGAGAAGTCATCCCGATAATGCGGCTCGCGAAAATAGAGCTCACCATTGGGGGTCATCGCGACATCAGTCGACTGCATATTAAACGGCAAATAGCTTTTATTATGGACTTTAACTTCTGAATACTTTATTGCGTCACTAAAAACCGAGCGCGCCAGTGCTATTTCGCCAATGGTGAGAGGACGGGCGCCTCCTTCCTGCAAACTTGCCATGCTATCTTCCTTCCCGGTTGATAATGACCGGGGAAAACTCCCCGGCCACATACGCAATTACGCTTCTTTGTTCTCTTTGATGTTCCAGCCAGCGCTGCTTTCAGCACCTTTACCACCCGACGTGGTCTGCTCCCAGTACTGCTGTTTCACTTTCGCAGCCTGGAATGCATAGGTCACACCAACGGTATCGCCGTTATCTGCACCGGTGTACTGCACAGAGGTCACCAGCACATCTTCCAGCGTGATGCGGGAGTATTCCACCTGCTGGCCGCCCGCTTTACAAACGGACAGCTCAACTTTGGTCAGGTGTTTACCGCTGGCGCAGTGTTTCAGGATAGCGGTGGTGGATTTGTCGATCAGCGCGTTAACGTGCAGGTCGTTAAAGTTAACTTTACCGGCACCGCCGCCACCGCCAACGCTCATATTACCTGGCTGGGAAGCGCCCCAGGAGAAGGAGGTAATATCAGTCCAGCCGGTGTGGTTAGAATCTTTAGATTCGCCCGTAACACCCTCGACCTTCAGAAACATATCAATAGCCATAATATCTACTCTTCGTTGATGAACAATATTGCTTTCGAAAAAGCACTTATATGGCAAACAGGAAAGCATGGGGCTGAATAAAACCGTCCATATTTTACCTCTGCCTCACATCAAATGACCCGTGTCATTTGACAGTCTTACATTCCCCCTGAATGAACGGAAAGAATGTGAAGTCTTTTACTACTGCGGGTTATCCTGAATCCAGGTACGATCAGGATCGCCTATGATGACCTGCGGAACCAGTTTGTTCAGCTCATCGCTATGATAAAGACGTAAACAGTTTAAGGTTACACCTTTGACATCGGGTTTTCGCTCTGAATGAAAAACGTTAATTTGATTTTTATATTTTCCGATGAGGGCATCCACTTTATCAGTGCCATTTTCGGCATCAAAAGGTATCCACTCAATGAATGCACTTGCACTGCGGGCCGCATCAGCAGAAAACTGGCTGCCTTTATCTGCCACCTGCGCAAGGCATCGCGCCAGAACTAAATCTTTTAAAACCTGCCGGTATGTTTGCTGATGATAAAAATCAGGATAGTTATTTCCGGCACACACATAAGAGGTCATAAATACGAGGAAAAAACAGAAACGTTTCACCTTAATATCCTTTGCCATAGGATCCGCAGCGCATCAGTCCGCGAAAAATACTAATTTTTCTCTTTCCGTTTTTCTGCGACAACGTATATCCCTATCGCTAATGCATTAAGTCCAGCGCATAGAAATGCATGCATTGCGATTCGCGGGAAATCTGCCGGCCAGTCAAAGATAAACAAATAGTAGCCGGATACCGTCACAAACAGCATGAATGAAATTATTAGCAACGTATAAATGGCTAAATAGCTGATGAATTTTCGTATTAACGCTGTCAGAGTCAAATTCATTAGCTATCTCATATTCACCGAAATGTAGCCGGCCCAATGGGCCGGCTACATTTATCACGCGTCTTTCGTCTTCAGCGACGGCAGTTTAGATACCAGGCGCAGAGAAACGGTCAGACCTTCCAGCTGGTAGTGCGGACGCAGGAAGAACTTCGCGGCGTAGTAGCCCGGGTTGTCCTCAATCTCCTGCACCTGCACTTCCGCAGCCGCCAGCGGTTTGCGGGACTTGGTCTCCTGGGAGGAGTTCGCCGGGTCACCGTCGACGTAGTTCATGACCCAGTCGTTCAGCCAGCGCTCCATCTCTTCGCGCTCGCGGAAGGAGCCGATTTTGTCGCGCACGATGCACTTCAGGTAGTGGGCAAAACGGCAGCAGGCGAACAGGTACGGCAGGCGAGAGGCCAGACGCGCGTTGGCGGTGGCATCCGGGTCGTGGTACTCGGCCGGTTTTTGCAGGGACTGCGCGCCGATGAAGGCAGCAAAGTCGGAGTTTTTGCGGTGAACCAGCGGCATAAAGCCGTTTTTCGCCAGCTCGGCTTCACGACGATCGCTGATAGCGATCTCGGTCGGGCACTTCATGTCCACGCCGCCGTCATCGCTCGGGAAGGTGTGGCACGGCAGGTTTTCCACCGCCCCGCCGGACTCCACGCCGCGAATCGAGGTGCACCAGCCGTACTCTTTGAAGGAGCGGTTGATGTTGGCTGCCATCGCATAGGCCGCGTTCGCCCAGGCGTAGCTGTTGTGGTTCGCGCCGTCGGTCTGCTCTTCAAAGTCAAAGCTGTCCACCGGGTTGGTGCGAATGCCGTACGGCAGGCGCGACAGGAAGCGCGGCATCACCAGGCCCAGATAGCGGGCATCTTCGGATTCACGCAGTGAACGCCAGGCGGCGTATTCGGTGTTCTGGAAGATCTTGGTCAGGTCGCGCGGGTTGGCCAGCTCCTGCCAGGACTCCATCTGCATCACGCCCGGTGCGGTACCGGTAATGAACGGACAGTGCGCCGCAGAGCCGATGCGCGCCATTTCGCCCAGCAGCTCAACGTCCTGCGGGCTGTGGTCGAAGTAGTAGTCGCCGACGATGCAGCCAAACGGCTCGCCGCCGAACTGACCGTACTCCTGCTCGTAAATTTTCTTGAAGATCGGGCTCTGGTCCCAGCCCACGCCCTTGTAGCGCTTCAGGGTGCGGCCCAGCTCCTGCTTGGAGATGCTCATAAAGCGGATCTTCAGCATCTCGTCGGTTTCAGTGTTGTTCACCAGGTAGCTCAGACCGCGCCAGGCGCTCTCCAGCTTCTGAAACTCTTCGTGGTGAATGATCTGGTTCACCTGCTGTGACAGCTGCTCGTCGATACCGGCAATCAGGTTCTGAATGGTGCGGTAGGTATCGTTCGAGAAGGTGACGGTATTTTCCAGCGCCTGCTGCGCCAGGGTTTTGACCGCGCTTTCGACGGCGGAACGCGCCTGGTCGGTTTTCGGGCGGAACTCTTTGTTCAGCAGCGCGCTGAATTCATCCTGGCTGAACGCCTGACCCGCCTGCTGCTCGTGTTGTTGAGTCTGGTTGCTCATCGATTATTCCTCGCTACCTTTCGCGCTTTCGTCATTTTTCGGCAACTGGCTCAGGGATTTGAGCAGCGTCGGATCCTGCAGAATTTTTGCGATCAGCTCTTCCGCACCGTTTTTACCGTCCATATAGGTCAGCAGGTTGGAGAGCTGGGTGCGCGCTTCCAGCAGCTTGTTCAGCGGCTCAACCTTGCGGGCCACCGCGTCCGGCAGGAAGTCGTCCATGCTGTCGAAGGTCAGATCGACGTTGAGCTTACCTTCGCCGGTCAGGGTGTTGTCCACCTGGAACGCCACGCGCGGCTTCAGCGCCTTCATGCGTTCGTCAAAGTTGTCGATGTCAATTTCGAGGAATTTACGCTCGTCGACGGCCGGCAGGTTTTCCACCGGTTTGCCGACCAGATCGGCCATAACGCCCATCACAAACGGCAGCTGAATTTTACGTTCTGCACCGTAGATCTCTACGTCATACTCGATCTGCACGCGGGGGGCACGGTTACGTGCGATGAATTTCTGCCCACTGTTACTCATTGCCATGATGTTCTCCATCAAAGATGCGCGGTGAAGTTGAAACGCCAGGCTCCATGCCTGACGTCATAATGCCTGGACGCGCTATTCGCGGCGCCCAAAGATGTTTTCCAGTTGGTTAACGCCGTCTGGCGCCAGGTCGCGAATAATGTCCATAAAGTTAAGTTCTGACAGCCGCTGCACCCGTTCAATCATCAGCGGTGCGGGGTGGCTCGGTTCGTACTGCGCAAAATACTGCTTCGCTTTTTCCAGCATCAGCTGGGCGTCGGCGCGGCTGGTGACCTGCACGCTGCGCCAGTCGGTCACCGGCTGAACGGGCTGCGTTGCCGCTGATGGCTGCTCAGCCTGTAGTTCTGCCTGCGCCTCACGGTTCGGCAGCAGCTTGCTGATGTCGGTCACCTGACAGGCACTGGCCACCAGCCCCACGGTTTTCAGCAGCTGCTCCATCTCGGGCACGCCGCTTTCACCGAGATGCCCGGTAAGCAGCTCGCGAATGGCCAGCAGACGTTCGTTGATCACGATGACCGCTGCGGTCCCCGGCTGGTCGCCGCGAGCCAGCTCGTCAATCAGCCGCGGGCGCCCGCCGGGATAGTCCGGACATTCGGTTTTACTGCCGTCCAGCAGCGCCTGGGCATCCCGCAGCGAAATTTCATCGCCGTTTGAACGCAGCAGCGAGGCGTTGCGTACCGCGACCGTCAGGTCGGATTTATCACTCAGCCCGGCGAGAGCGTTGATGCGGTAGAACGGGTCGGTTTCACCGTACTCTTCGAGCAGCGGATAGAGCGGCTCCCAGTAGCGGGCGATCGCCTCCTGCACCAGCAGCAACCCGTCCGCGTAGCCCGCCAGCCCGCGACGGCGGGTCCAGGCATGGGTTAACGCCAGCAGCACGCGGAGATCTTTGGTGCGGGTCAGCAGGCTGGTGGCGTATTTTTCAACCGTGTTCCAGTCAGCAGGCTCCGCCGGGATAATGGTGTCGCCAAACTGCTGTTCCGCTTTCCCGAGGCTTGCCTGGTTCATCGCCTGAAAGTCGGCGTCGTACTCCAGGTTCTCGCCGCAGGGGTTGTCGGGGTTTATGGGCGCGAGAAATTCTTCGATATTCATGAGATCCCTGCTTATTCAAACATAGGCGGATAGAGACCGTGACGGCCCGGACGGGCGCCCCCTGCCGGGTCGAACAGCAGGGTGAAAAGCTGTCCGGTAAAGTTACCGCTGTGCACGTGGGTGTAGAGCGGGTATCCGTCGCAGCGGTTGGTCCACCAGTAGCTGGTCTGACGCAGCGGGTCAAAGCACTCTGCCGCCTGAGGCCAGCCCAGCGTGGTCTGGCCGTCCTCGTCGTAGCCAATCACATCCAGGATGTCGGAGCGCTTTTGCGGCTCGACCGGCTGCGGCGCCGGAATGGACATCAGCATCTCGTCGAGCTGCGAGGCGGAAAAACTGTTGCGCACCGCGTGCAGCCCCAGGCGTCCAATCTGCTGATACCAGCTTTCGGCCTGGCTGAGCAGGCTGGTCGACCACTCTGACGGGGCGAAGCTCAGCTGAATGCAAACCGGGTATTGTCGGCCGACGCTGTCGCGCCCGGGCAGCAGACAGCCCATCTGGATCATCTGGCTGCCCAGCATGGGCGGTACCACAAAATTCCAGACGGGTGCTTTCTGAAACGGGCGCTCGCCGCTGCGCTGCTCTTCCTGCTGCCAGGCCAGCAGACCAACCTGGAACCAGTGCGACCACTGGCGCTGTAAGGTGTCAGGAAAGCGGCGCTGCAAAAAATCTCCGGCGCTGGGTAACTTGCCATACCAGCTGTAGCGGTTCATCGCAGGGGTATTCGTCATACGGCTGTCCTTGCGGTTATGGGCATGAGAAACGGGGAAGCTGGAACGGGTTGCGAATGCTGTTTGGCGCAAACTCCAGCGTGACCTGATGTCCGTCGACGTTGAAGGTGGCCTGACGGCTGAGGCTACCCGCCCCCGGGCTGGTGCTCGCTTTATCAAAGAAGCGGTTCAGCGCCCAGGAACCGTTGGTCACCAGCGTCGCCGTGCTGCCGTTCGCCAGACCCAGCTGCATGCGGACCTGGTTGGTGCCGCCCGGCCCCGGCCAGTTCATGATCTGCACCGCCTGCGGCCCGTGGCTGTAGCGCAGCAGCTGACCGTCCACGTCCAGGGTCAGGTTCAGAATGGTGTTATCCATTCGCACGGTGCGAACCGTCACCTTGAAGGACGGCGTGGTTGCGCCGTTAGCAAAGAAGGCGTCGCGAATCGACTGGGCCTGCTGGAACGGTCTCAGCAGCCCTTCGCTTCCCGGCAGCGTTTTTCCGTCGATGCCCGGCATAAAGCGCCAGTTGGCCTGGGTGGTGTCCACTTTGCTGGTCAGGTTATCGCGAAAGAAGGTATCCATCAGCCCGGTCCCCGGCGCAAACATGCGCGCGAGATCGTCAGGGGTGACCTCGGTGCTGGCGCTGCGCACCAGCGGGTAGCGACCGGCAATCGCCTGACGGCAGAACCCGCCCACCTCAACGTTAATGCGCTTACGCACGTTTTCCAGGTCACGGCGCTGGGTGTCGCTGCTGGCGCCCACCGCCATGTTGCTGAACATGGTTTGCAGCCCGCCCGGCAGACGACCGGCGCTGGCCTGCAGGCGGCTGATCGCCTCCCCGCCCGGCGCCGGCATGCCGCTGTTGGCCGCGTCCTGTACGGCGGTCAGGTAGCGATACAGCTCATCCACCTGCTTGAGAAAATCGTCAAACACGATGGTCTTCCCGCCCTTCTCCAGCGGCTGGGCCAGCTCAATCATCGGCGCGTAATGGTCGGTCACCAGCTGCTCCGGCGCCTGGGTAACCGCTGCGGCCTGCGTTGGCGCGTTGTCATTATTGCTGAACAGCGCTTCCAGCGTGCGGGTGGCGCGGCTGCTTTGCGCCTGCGCTTTACCCGCATCTTCCGGCGCTGGCGTATCGCGGGAGAGCGTCAGGACCTGGCTCAGGTTCTGCACCAGGCGGCGCAGCGGCGAGTTGGCGCCGGAAAGCAGGCGCGCGGTATTGATGCGCTGGGAAAGGTCGGCGCTGTTATTCAGCTGAATGTCAGCGAGAAAGCGATCCCAGTTAGCGATAAAGTCGCGCATATAGAGCTGGCGCACGGCGTTATCGATCTGCTGTTTATCTTCCTGCGCCGTGGCGGCCCCCAGCACCCAGGCGTCGTCCTCGTGCAGGGCGGTGGTAACGCTGTCAATCTGGCCGTTAAAGCTTTTCCAGTAGCCGTCCGGCGTATACAGACCCGGAACGCCTTCGCTCACCGGCTTGCCGCTTTTGCGGGAAAATACCAGCTCGCTCTGCGGTCCGCCCAGGTCGGAAAGGGAGACCGGCTTCAGGTTGTCGTCATGCTCCAGCAGGCGCTTCAGGCGGCCGTAGACGCGGGTTGAAAGCGGCTGCTGGCCGATCATCGCTCTTTCGCGCGCCACCAGGGACTCGTCCTGCGCGTACGGCGAGGCCTGAATTTTCGGCTCCAGCAGCTGCGTCAGGTGCCATTCAAGCTGCTGCAGCTGTGCCTTCGTGACGTTCTGCGGCAGGTTACGCTGCAGGTTGAGCATTACCCACGAATGCAGGAATTTGCCGTCGTAGTGCTTCGGCTGATAGAACATCTGATAGGCTTTCAGCGCCTCGTAGCTGTATTCCACATCGCTGCCGTTGTCGTTGCGAAGCCAGGTGGTGATGTGCATGGCGACGGCAGGGAGCAGCATCTGATCCAGCGCTTTCTGATACAGGGACTGAGAGGCATCGCTGACGTCATCCCCGCGATAAAGCCCCATACGGCGGGAGACCGGCGGATCGTTCACGTCAAACGCGTCGCTTTTCGGCAGATCCACCAGGCTATTCAGCAGCGGCAGCAGTTCGAACAGATCACGCTGGGTCTGGTTCTGTAAGGCCTTGCTCTGCTGGTCGAGCAGCGGAACCTTCGCATCCACTTCTTCCAGGTAGGCCTTGTTTTTGGCATAGCTGGTGAGCCACAGTCCACCCAGGATCACCAGCAGGGCCAGCAGCGCCGCATAGCCAGACCAGATCACGGCCCGGTTGCGCAGCTCCCACCAGCGGTTTTCTCCGGCGATCCCGGCTTCCTGGAAGATGACGTTTTGCAGCAGGTTCTTGATGAAGAAACTCTGGCCTTTTGCGCCCGGGATTGGCGATTCTTTGCTGACCGAATCCCAGTTATCGCTCTCTGCCCCTTCCGGCAGCGACAGCGCGCGGTTCAGTTCGCCCATCACGCGGTCGAACGGCATGCCTTCCTGCGTCCCGCTGGCGAAGTAGATCCCGCGCGGAGAGAACTCGGTTTCGAAGTTCGAGCGGGCGAAGACCGTGCTGAGGTAATCCGCCAGCAGCGGACGCAGCGCGGCGAACTCCTGCGGGAAAAGATATGCTTCGGCGCGGGTCTTCGCGTCATGCTCTTTGAGCATGGTTTCCGGCAGCCCGGCGTCGAGGCGCTGCTGCAGCAGAGAAAACTCCTGCTGGAAGTTGCCCATCAGATCGTAATCGGCGTGTTTGGTTTGTTCCCACGGCAGCGTGAAGCCCCAAATCTGGTCGCGCTGCGCTTTATCGTAGTCGGCAAACCAGGCGCGGAAGCCTTTGAGCAGGTCGGCCTTGGTCACCATCACGTAGACCGGGAAGCGAATCCCCAGCTGTTCATGCAGCTCGGACAGACGCTGACGCAGGTTCACCGCCTGCTGGCGGGACGCCTCGGCTGACTGGGTGAGCAGGTCAGAAATGCTGATGGTGACGATCACACCGTTGATCGGCTGGCGGCGGCGATACTTGCGCAGTAACCCCATGAACTGCAGCCATTCCCCGGCGTCCTGCACCTGCTCGCTCTCCTGGGTGGTATAGCGACCCGCGGTGTCCAGCAGCACGGCCTCGTTGGTAAACCACCAGTCGCAGTTACGCGTGCCGCCAATGCCGCGCAGGGCGGTCTTACCGAAGCGGTCGGCCAGCGGGAACTGCAGCCCGGAGTTGACCAGCGCCGTGGTTTTACCGGAACCCGGCGCGCCGATAATGACGTACCACGGCAGCTGATAGAGATATTGCGTGCTGAAGCGCTGCGTCCACTGAGCGCCCTGCCCCGCCTTGCTGAAGTGCGCTTTTTTCAGCATCTGCGCGGCTTCATCAAAACGGCTGGCGAGGATCTGCTCCTCGTTGTTCAGTCGCTTCTGCGGATCCGCCGCTTCCGGGCTGGTGGTGTTCTCATTGAGCTTGTCCATCAGCTTGCGGTTCAGCCAGGCGTTGTAAAGACGCGGCAGAATGTGGCCCTGCGCCCACAGCAGATAGACCACGGCGATACTGATAATGCGGTTCTGTTCAGATTCAAGCGGCCGGGTGTCCACGATGGACAACAGCGGGCCAATCATCCAGATCACCGCCGCCAGCGCCGTGACGCCGAGGAAGCTCCACAGAATGCGGTTAGTCAGTATGGAAAGAAGAGTCGTCAGCATTCCTTAGTTTCCTTGCGGCAATCCGTTCAGCTCGGCCTGGGTATTTTCAGGCGACACCAGCAGAGTAATTTCCACACGGCGGTTACGGGCGCGGTTTTCAGGCGTCGTGTTCGGCGCTACCGGGTTAATCTCGCCCCGCCCTTCCGCTTTCACGCGGCCAGGCTGAGAGAGGCTTCCCTGCAGCATTTTCTGTACCGAGCGGGCGCGTTCCAGAGAGAGTTCATAGTTAGAGGCAAAGCGCGCGCTGCGGATCGGCACGTTGTCGCTGTAGCCCACCACCAGAATTTTGCCGCTCACGTTATTCATTGCCTGCGCGATGCGGTGGATGACCGGTTCATAGCGGTCGCGCACGACGGTCGAGGCAGAGGCAAACAGCCCGTCGCCTTTCAGGATAACCACGCTGCGATCCGCTTCGTCTTTCACCGCGACGAGGCCAGCCTCGATCTCCGGTTTCAGGAAGCCGCGCAGGTTCAGCACTGCCGGAAGCTGACGCGCCGGTTGCTGAATAGTGGTTTCCGGCAGCTGGGACTGGTAAATCTTCGCCAGCACCGGGTTGGTGCTGTCGCCAAGACGCCAGTTGAGCACGATATAAAACAGACAGGCGATAAACCCGGCCAGCGCCACGCAGGCCCAGAGAGGAACCATCGGCCGCCAGAGCTTGCGCAGCACCGGGCGATCTTCCGGATGGGGAGAAAGCGGCGCCGGATAGCTGCCGCGCACGCCGCGGATCATCTGCCACAGCCGCTGCTTGATGGTCTCAAGCTGGGTGCGGCCATTGTCCAGCACCCGATAGCGTCCTTCGAAGCCGAGCAGCAGGCAGTAGTTGATCATCTCCAGCAGCAGAATGTGCTCGCGCGGGTTTTGCGACAGGCGCGCCAGCAGCTGGAAGAACTTCTCGCCGCCCCAGGTTTCGTTATGGAACGTCACCAGCAGGCCGTTGCTTGACCAGACCCCGCTGCTGCCCCAGGGGGTGAGCGCGGCGGCTTCATCAAGCGCCGTACAGAGGCAGTAGCGTGCCCCGACGATCACTTCGTAGGGCAGCCCCGCCTGCTGACAGCGGACTTCGAAACGGCGAATTTCATCGATCAGGCGCTGGCGTAACGCCACCTGATCGTCGTGCGATACCGAATGACGGATCTGCGGAATCGCATTGAGCAGCGGATTGGCGGCCGCCACCAGCTGATTGTTGCTACTGGCCCCGGTGAACGCGGCATCGCTGCCGGTATCCTGTCGTTCCTGCATATTAAGCGCTCGCTTTATTATTCTGTCGGGCTACGGATGGCCCAAAACTCCATATCCAGCCCCGGGAACTCCCCCGCAAGGTGCAGGGCGAATGCGCCGGACTTATCCATCTCGTGCCACAGCTCGCTGCCCTTCTCGAGCTCAAAGTAGCTGTAGCCGGCATGCCACGGGATCTGCGGCGGTGCAACCGGCATGGCGCGCAGCATAATGCCCGGCAGCTGAAGCTGAACCAGATCGCGGATTTTCGACACCGGTGCGACCTTCATCTGCGCCGGGAAATGGGTTTGCAGGTGTTCGCCCGGCACGTTGGCTTTGACCGCCAGCACGAAGCCGAACTCACGCACCATGCTGGTTTCAGGCACCGTGGCGATGTTGAGGCCGTGAGAGCGCTCGTTAAGCGGCAGCTGGATAGCGTGGTCTTCCATCACCAGCGACAGCCCCTGACGCAGCATCAGCATCAGCTTGCTGAAGCAGTTCGCCAGATCGTCATGATCGTAAATCGGCAGCACGCTTTCGGCGGTCCGCTGCGACGTCCAGGTGGCAAGCTCGGTCGCAAACGGCAGCCAGCTGCGCCAGAGGGTTTCCGGGTGCAGCAGCGGGAGGGTTTTTAAATGAGACACCTCGCCCAGATGACGATTAACCAGCGACAGCAGCGTAAACTCGATCATTTCAGAGGTGTTAAAGCGGCCTGGCTGGCGCAAACGGCCGCCAATCTGCTGGCTGCGCTGCACCAGTAAGCCGTGCAGATCGTTGATCATGCTGTAGATCTGCGGGCTGTTATTAGCATTGAGCATCGGCGGGATGTAGCTGTTGTCGAGCCGCACGTGGTTGTCGTTACGCTTCTCGGTCACAAACGCCACGCCGATGGCGGTCCACTCCGCCGTGAGGTCTTTTTCGAGCATCAGGGTCAGACGCAGGCGGCCAAACTGGACGGTAGCATCCCCCACCGACATGGCGTTATCGTCCTCCACCTCCTGCTCGAACGCGATAAAGCGCGCCAGCGAGGATGGCTCTTCGCTGAAAATCACCTCTTCTCTCTCGCCACGACGAACCGGCAGTGCGAGCACCACCTTTTCGTTGGTGAGATTGTCAGGAATTTTCAGCGGTACTGGACCGTTACGCCCGTTGCGCACCTGGAAAAAGGTGCCGTCCGGCAGCAGCCCACTGCAGTAGCTGAGGGCAATGCATCCCTGACGAAGCATCGCTTCATCCAGTTCAACGTCGAGAAAGCCCCAGAGATACGATCGCTGCAGCGCGCCCCATTCACGAACATGGTTGAGCAGATAGCTTTCAGTCCGCTGAAAATGGTGTGGACGCAGGAACATGCCTTCGGTCCAGACGACCTTTTCTGCTTTCGTCATGATGATGTGTTTCCTGTTTAGAAGCGCGTTACTGGCTGATGACCCGAATGCCGTTCACGTCGAGAAAAACGTTGGCCTGAAGTTCATCGGCGGACCATTTCCAGAACTGGTAGATATGATTTTCGCCAGGCACGGGCAGAGGGAGTGAAACGCGCCATTTTTTGCCATCCAGCACCTGGTACTCCGCCATCACGCCGATGTAGCGAGCCTCCGGTGAGCTTTGCCCGCTGAGAGTTTTTGACAGCTGTCCCGGCATCAGGAAGAACACATCGCTGTTCAGCAGATTCGCGCCAAGCGTGGCTGACGCGTTGTTCTGCAGGGAGTAGAAGTCGCTGGACATGAAATCCGCATCGGATTTCAGCAACAGTACCCGGACCTTAAGCGGCGCAGATTCATTGATTTGTGGATGAGCCTGAAACTGCAGATTGTAGCGGGAGGGGTCGCTGTGTGAAGACGACGTACAACCACTGACCAGCGCGAAAATCATCGCGTAAAAGAATAACCACAGCCTATGAAAATTTTTATTATTCATAAAAATGCGCTCATGAAAGCCGTTTAGTTCAGGATCCAGGTACCGTTAGCGCTGTCTTTGCAGGCTTTGCTGTTGCCGTCGACATCAACACAGGTCGCTTTTTTACGCGCCTTTGGACGAATAGCCTGTTTACGCACGGTGGCGTCGTACTGGTCGGCCTTGATAACAGCGCGCATCGGAACGTAACCAATCAGCTGCTCGTTGCCTTCATCGGCAAGCGCCATCCAGTAGTGTTCAACCTGCCCCAGCACCACGTACGTTTTTCCGGTATCAAGAGTGCGGATAACTTTACCGCCGAAGTCAGGACGGCTCATCAGAGAGGCCGGATACATGGCACGATACGGCTCGTTAACCGGCGTGAACTCCGTCGGCGGCGTCACAGCGTGACGGTGGGTTAAGGTGACGCCGTTGACCTGGCTGGTCTCGATCGTATCGTCGTTGATCACAGGTTTCTGCGGTGCTTTACAGCCCGCCACCGCCATTACAAACAGAAGTGAAAACAGTACGCGCATTTTCATATGCTTTTCCGTAGCGATATTTCGATGATGGAGATAAGGGGATGAAGTTTGACTTAAGTGCTATTGTTAAAATAGCCAGGATATTTTCGGGGCGTTACTACTTTAAGGGCATAGCTACCGCACGAGCCTTTCAGAATAAGGCCCAGTGTCTTCCTGACATATTTTGACAAACGGTAAACAAGTTTACATGAGCTTCGTATCAATTCAATATTTACCGCCGCGTAACTGTTGGTAAATGAAGCAGTCGGAAAATTATAGGATTAATCCTATGATAAAAAACGATATGGCCCACCCTTTCATATTTCCCCACCACAAAACGACATAACTTCATGTTTTATCTATTAAAAAATACAAAAGAGAACCACTTTCATTAACGCAATCACGCTATTATCGCCACTACCATAATTAGTAGAATTCGCGTTTTTTTGATGTCAAAGGAATATATCCGTGATGAATTATTTGTTGCACTAACAGGGTATCTTTAATATTGAAGACGCTTCATCGCCTGGGTGAGAATATTTCACTTATGCAGAAAAATGTTAATTTCATGCCGCAAAAAAAGCGTATATTTTAGGCCGTAATAATTCCACTGCCAGGTATACCTTATATCTATTATTCATTAAGCGTGAGTAAAGCTTCCTGCCATTCTCTCAAATGAAAAATGCCTCCGGCAGCCCGCCAGCCGCGAATCGTGGCGATATCTCCAGCGCAACAGCTTCATTCGATATTTTACTGGCGCTACATACTTTCCTGCTCACTGCCATCTATCTCGCCTACCGGACGATAGATAAGATTTATTATTAAAATGATAAATATTCGTTATAATTTCTTTAAATATTTAAACACCAGACCAAATAAATTACTGTAATAAAAAGAGTTTGCGTTAAGGCATTTTTCCGTTCCGTATGTGCGTTGCCATCCGGCCGTCATTGCTTTCACCTATTGCTCTCGTCAGTGATTTTTTGAGCTCAGGCGTTGTGTGATCGAACAAATCAGGAGTGGGTATGAACAAGAAAAGACGCTCGGTGCCAGGCATCAGACACTATGACGGCCCTGCCGGCGGTTGGGGCGCATTGAAAGCAACGGCCATTGCGGTACGCACCCAAATGGATACCTTTGACGCCCCGGCGACGCTGCTGCGCACCAACCAGCCTGACGGCTTTGACTGCCCGGGCTGCGCGTGGCCTGATAAAGAACACAAATCGACGTTCCAGTTCTGTGAGAACGGCGCCAAAGCGGTGACGTGGGAAGCCACCAGTAAACGCGTGACACCCGCGTTTCTGGCTGCAAACACTGTCTCCTCGCTGCTGGCAAAATCGGACTTTGAGCTGGAAGGCTACGGTCGACTCACGCACCCCCTGCGCTATGATCGGGCGAGCGACACCTTCCGCCCCGTCGACTGGGACGAGGCGTTTCAACGCATCGGCGAAGTACTGCGCGGGCTCGAACCGGACCAGGTCGAGTTCTATACCTCCGGACGCGCCTCTAACGAAGCGGCGTATCTGTTCCAGCTGTTCGCCCGCGAATACGGCACCAACAACTTCCCCGACTGCTCAAATATGTGTCACGAGGCCACCAGCGTCGGTTTGCCCCGTTCGATTGGCATCGGGAAAGGGACCGTCTCGCTGGACGATTTCGACAAGACGGAGCTGGTGATCTCCATCGGCCATAACCCCGGTACGAACCATCCGCGAATGATGGGGACCCTCCATGAGCTGGCCCGTCGCAACGTGCCGATTATCGTCTTTAACCCGCTGCGCGAGCGCGCGCTGGAACGTTTTGCGGACCCGCAAAGCGTGATTGAAATGGCGACCTACGGCTCCACGGATATCGCTTCGACCTATTTCCAGGTGAAGGCCGGAGGTGATGCCGCCGCGCTGAAAGGGATTGCCAAACACCTGCTGGAAATGGAGGCCGCACGCGGTGACGTGCTCGATCGCGCGTTTATTGTCGAACATACTCAGGGCTTTGAGGACTTTGCCGCCGATATCGCGCAAACCCGCTGGGACGAGATCGAACGCGAGTCGGGTCTCAGCCAGGCGGCGCTCAAAAAGGTGGCCGAGGCCTATGCGAAATCGAATGCCACCATCATTACTTACGGGATGGGCATTACCCAGCATAATAAAGGGACGGCCAACGTCCGCCTGATTGCGGACCTGCTGCTGATGCGCGGGAATATCGGCAAGCCCGGCGCGGGAATATGCCCGCTGCGCGGCCACTCAAACGTGCAGGGGAACCGTACCGTCGGGATTAGCGAGAAACCCACGCCGGCCTTCCTGAACCGTCTGAAGGAGGTTTTCGGCTTTGAGCCACCGTCTCACCACGGCCATGACGCGGTGCAGGCCACCCAGGCGATGATCGACGGCCGCGCGAAGGCGCTCATCTGCCTCGGCGGTAATTTTGCGGTGGCGATGCCCGATCATGAACGCGGCTTTCCGGCGATGGGATCCCTGGATTTGAGCGTCCACGTTGGCACCAAGCTCAACCGTACCCATCTGCTGGTGGGCAAAGAGACCTTTATTTTCCCATGTCTTGGCCGTACCGAGCTGGATGTTCAGGCCACCGGCCGCCAGTCCATTACCGTTGAAGACTCGATGTCGATGGTCCATGCCTCATCCGGCAAGCTAAAACCCGCCTCGCCTTTACTCCGCTCGGAACCCGCTATCGTCGCGGGCATGGCGAAAGCCACCCTGCCGGATACCCGCGTGGACTGGATGACGCTGGTTGAGGATTACGACCGTATCCGCGATCTGATCGAGCAGACCATTCCGGGCTTTGAGAACTATAACGCGCGGATCCGCGTTCCCGGCGGCTTCCGTATGCCGCTGCCGCCAACGCAACGTCTCTGGCCAACGGCGACGGGAAAAGCGATGTTCTCGGTCTTCGACGGCGTACACGAGAACGCCAGCGGTGAAGGTGAGCACGTCCTGCGCCTGATCACGCTGCGCAGCCACGACCAGTACAACACCACCATTTACGCGCTGGATGACCGCTACCGCGGCGTGTTTGGCCGCCGCGACGTGCTGTTTATGAACGAAGAGGATATGGCGCAGTCAGGGCTGGAACACGGCGACCGCGTGGATATCGAAACCGCCCTGCCCGGCAACGGACAGCGTCTGGAAGACATTACCGTGGTGGCGTACAACATCGCGCCGGGGACCGTCGGGGCCTATTATCCGGAGGCCAACGTGCTGGTCCCGCTTGATTATCTGGATAAGGACAGCGGTACGCCGTCGTATAAATCCGTTCCGGTTCGCATCACCCTGCGCTCAAAAGAGATCCGCATGCTGTAAGCCGATCGCGCAGAGAAAAAGATGGATATTAAACAGTTAAAATATTTAATCGCGCTCGACGAGACCCGCCATTTTGGCAAGGCGGCCTCGCAGTGCAACATCACTCAGCCGACCCTTTCCATGCGCATCCGCAGCCTGGAAGAGGAGCTTGGGCTGGTACTGATTGTGCGCGGGCAGCGCTTTGAAGGGTTTACGCCGGAGGGTGAACGCATCCTCGCGTGGGCCCGCGCGCTGCTGGCTGCACATGACGGGCTACAGGCGGAAGCCGCGCTGTGCAAAGGTCAGGTGGTGGGCGAACTCCGTCTGGGGATGGTGCCGCTGGCGAGTGTGGATCCGATGATCTTTATCCGTCTGCTGACGGAAAAATACCCGGAGCTGACCTACAGCCTCTATTCCATGTCCTCCGCGCAGATTGCCGACGGCGTCAGCCGCAATCAGCTTGAGCTGGGGATTTGCTATCTCAACAGCATCGACGCCAGCCTGTTCGATATTATCCAGCTTCCCAAAACGAAGATGGGCCTGCTGCACGACGTCCGCCATTTCCAGCTCGGCCAGGATACATTGACCTGGCGCGATCTGACGGATTTTCCGCTGGGGTTCCTGACCAAAGGGATGCATTACCGGGCGCATATGGAGGCCAGCTTTAAGTCTGCTGGCATTGAACCGAGGTCCGTTTTCGAGAGCGACTCCACGTTCCAGATCATCCAGGCGGTTCAGAGCGGCGTATGCTGTGCCGTGATGCCGCTGAACAACGGGCTGGAAGAGTTGAACAGCCATTTCAGGATTGTCCCCATCGCCGATGCGGATATCGAGGCCCCTGTCGGCCTGATTATGCGCAGGCAAAAACCCGTCTCCTCGCTGGCGCTGCGCTGTTTTACCGACGCGCAGGAGATCTATCACGCCAGCAATGAGGCGTAGGCCTGACGCGTCACCACGCTAAAACCGCGGATCAGCACCGCGTCGCAAACGGCCCGGTGCTCCGGCGAACTCACCAGCGCGTGGAGCGCATCGCGAAGGGCGTTCAGGGTCTCAGGCGAGGTGCGGGGCGAGGTAATGAGCGGCAGCCCTGGCGTCAGAGGGGTATGGTCAATGACCGCCAGACCCGTCAGGCTTTCCGGTTCGTGACGCTGCAGCAGTGCCCAGGTGACACAGTCGATGGCCGCGATATCCCCTGCCCCGCGTTTGACATCAATCAGCGACTGGCGATGGCTGCCGCTGAAGGACGTTTGCGCGAAAAACGGCTCCTGAGCCACCAGAGGCGCCACTTTTTTTCGCAGCGCATTGTAGCCGGACTGCGAGTCCGCAGAGTTACAGACCGCCCGTCGTCCGCGAAAATCCGCCAGCGTGAGGTGGCGATCCTCCTCGCGCACCACCAGAAAGCTGCGGTAGTGGAACCCTTCGCAGCCCGGGGCCGCGTAGTGAAAACAGCCGACGACCTGCACGTCCGGAAGCTGTGTGACGAGCGGATAACCGCAGGCCTGGCTGAGGATAAGCCCGGGCTGTTGCCAGTGGGTGAGCAGATCGGACTCCGGCCAGCCAGGAACATCTTCGACGGGCACACCGCGAGCGGCCAGCAGCCCCTTTACCGCCAGCCAGAGCGCGCGGGTGTCGGCGCGATCCACCGCATACATGGGAAACGCCAGCAGGTTACTCATATCCCTCTTCCTGTTGTTTTCCGGGGTGAACGGTGACGTCGACGGGCCTGGCCCAGAACTGGCGCAGCCATTCACCGTAGCCCCTGACGAGAAAACCGCGGTTTCGCTCCCGGTACGCCTCCCGGTTTTGCTGGTAGATCGCCTTCAGCCCGTACCACGGCACCCCCGGTAAATCATGATGTACTGAATGGTAGTTGAGATTTAAAAACAGTATCCGCCAGAACAGCCCGGCCTCGTTAATGACGGAGCGTGCCAGGGGATCGTCCGCCGCGCGGTGTTCGAGAAACGATCGCACCTTGGTCAGCGCCAGCGCCGGATAGCTGACCGCCAGCACGAACCAGACGGGGGAAAAACCGACGTGCGTCATCCAGGCGAAAAGCGCCACCAGCAGCGTGATGTGAACCAGCCACATCGTCATCGCCCGCAGGTGAAAATGACGAAACGCCGCCCCGGCGCTGCCCAGCGTCTGGACGATATCCAGCAGCGGCGCCAGCAGAAGCCGACCGGCAAAGGTATTCCGGGCCCGGATCAGGCGCTTCTGCCAGGGGGAAAAGCGCGCCCAGCTCGCCTCGGTAAAATAGTACGACTCCGGGTCATCCACCGGATGGGTAAGGCTATCGTACCGATGGTGGGCCAGATGGGAATCCCGGTAGAGGCCATACGGATACCAGACCGCCAGCGGGAGCGTGCCGAACAGCTGGTTAAGCCAGGCAAAACGGGTGGGATGCCCGTGGATAAGCTCATGCTGCAGGGACATGTACCAGGCGGTAAACCCGATGAGCAGCAGCGTGGCGGGCAGCAGGCCGAGCGTTTGCCAGAACGCCAGCGTGGCAAACCAGCCCGCATAAATCGTGAACATTAACAGCCAGGTGGGCAGTTCGCTTCGCCATAAGAAACCCGACGCGAGGCGGTGAATTTGATTGCGTTGTTGCGGATGTAAATAGAGGGAGCTTCGTTTACCCATTCCTTCAGACGCCGTTTCGCCAGAGACAGAGCCCTGACGATCGGGGATTACGCCTGAAATCACAAACAACTTAAATCGCTTTGCTTTGCCAGAAACGTGAAGTGCGGGCACGCTTGACTTATTCTGTATTAAAGGTACTTTTCAGGACATGAAGAAGATCCTGATTATCGTTCCCGACGGCGGCATGCTGTTTGAAGCCGCCGGTATCGCCGACATTCTGATGCAGGCCAATCGGCTGCATCCGGAAGGGCTGGCGCATCCCCGCTACCGGATTATCATCGCCACCACGCAGCCTCACCAGGTGATCCACGGCCAGTCCGGTCTGAACCTGCTGGCGGACTATCGTCTGCCGGAGCTGGATCCGCGCGAACCGCTGGACACCATTATCATCACCGGACGCGGTATGAACGAGCAGGAGAGCATAGCCGTTGTGGACTGGCTGCACCTCGCTGCGCCGCACGCCCGGCGGGTAGCCTCTATCTGCGGCGGCGCGATGCTGCTGGCCCAGACCGGCTTGCTGGACGGTCGGCGCGCCACCACCCACTGGCGGCTGCTGGAGACCCTGCAAGCCCAGTACCCGTCAATCCAGGTCGAAGGCGGCCCGCTGTACATTCAGGATGGCCCCATCTGGACCTCCGGCGGCGTGAGTTCCGGGTTCGACCTGACCCTGGCGCTGGTGGAGGACGACTACGGATTTACCCTCGCCCGCGACGTGGCGCAGGATATGGTGATGTACCTGCGACGTCCCGGTGGACAGCTGCAGTTCAGCCGCTACAGCCTGCAGCAGCCGGGCACCGCAGGGCCGATAGGCGAAGTGCAAAGCTGGATCCTGCAGAACCTCACCGCCGATCTGTGCGTGGAGAACCTGGCCGAGAAAGCGGCGATGAGCCCGCGTAACTTCACCCGCGTGTTTACCCGCGAGGCCGGGGTCTCGCCTGCCCGCTACGTGACCGAAGCGCGACTGGCCGCCGCCCGCCAGCTGCTTGAGCAAACCCGCGATCCCCTTGAGCGCGTTGCTGAGCAAAGCGGATTTGGCACCAGCATTAATTTACGCCGCATCTTTGAGAAACAGCTTCACCTCACGCCCGGCGAATACCGCCAGCGCTTTCATTGCCGCAAGATGGCGTAACCTGATCCTTTTTTGTCGTTTACGCCAGCCGGCCCGACGCCTACAGTGACTCCAGACAACAGAGATAAGGAGTGCACCATGGTTAAGGTCGGTATTAACGGTTTCGGCCGTATCGGACGTAATGTCCTGCGCGCGGCGCTGGGCAACCCGGATCTGCAGATTGTGGCGATTAACGATCTGACGGACAGTAAAACCCTCGCCCATCTGCTGAAGCATGATTCCCTTCTGGGCAAACTGCCCGCGCCCGTTGAAGCGGGTGACGGTGCGTTGCAGGTAGACGGCCAGCGGATCGTGGTATTTAGCGAACGCGACCCGGCGAATATCCCGTGGCGTGATGCCGGGGTAGACGTGGTGATTGAGGCCACCGGCTTCTTCACCGAGCGGGAGAAAGCGGCGGTGCATATCACCCACGGCGGCGCTAAGCGCGTCATCATTTCCGCCCCCGGGAAGAACGACGACCTGACGATTGTGATGGGCGTCAACCATGACCAGTACGATCCCGCCCGGCACGCGGTGGTGAGCAACGGGAGCTGCACCACGAACGGTCTGGCACCGGCCGCTCAGGTGCTGCATCAGCAGTTCGGAATTGAGCATGGCCTGATGAACACGACGCACGCCTACACCAACAGCCAGGCGCTGCACGATCAGCCGGAGAAAGATCTGCGCGGCGCCCGCGCGGCGGCGCTGTCGATTGTGCCCTACTCCAGCGGCGCGGCGAAAGCGCTGGGGAAAGTGATCCCCTCCCTGGACGGCAAGCTGACCGGGTACTCCCTGCGCGTGCCGGTGCCGGTGGTATCGATTGTCGATTTAACCGTGACGCTGAGCCGCAACGTGACCGCCGAAGAGGTGAATGACGCGTTCCGCAACGCGGCCGCCAGCGGGCCTCTGAAAGGCATTCTGGGCTATAGCGATGAACCGCTGGTCTCCAGCGATTACCAGGGTGACCCGCGCTCCTCGATTATCGACGGGCTTTCCACGCTGGTGATTGGCGGGAATATGGTGAAGATCCTGGCGTGGTATGACAACGAATGGGGCTTCTCTAACCGCCTGGTGGATCTGGCGGTATTGATGGATAAGAAAGGGCTGTAAACCTGAGGCCGGGTGGCACGAACGCACACCCGGCTAAAAAATCACTCCGCTTTCACTTTCACACCCATAAACACAATCACCATCGCCGTCACCAGCAGCAAACCGCTGCCCGCGAACACGCCGCTGGCACCGTTAAGATCAAATACCGCCCCACCTCCGGCCGCACCGGCGCTTATCGCCAGCTGGATTGAGGCCACCAGCAGCCCCCCTGCACTTTCGGCTTCATCCGGAACGGTGGTCGCAAGCCAGGTTGACCAGCCCACCGGAACCAGACCAAATGCAAAGCCCCACAGCGCGACCAGCAGCCCGTCCAGCATGGCCAGATGACCAAAGGCGACCATCATGAGCGCGAGAACGCCCATCGCAAACGGCACCAGCGCCAGCGTCAGGCGCAGATTGCGTGCCAGCAGATGCCCGGCCACGGAGGTGCCCACAAAGTTGGCGATACCAAAGCCCAGCAGGATCAGAGAAATGGTCTCCACGCTCGCCTGTCCTACCGTCTCCAGGAACGGACGCAGGTAGGTAAAGAAAGCGAAATGGCCGCTGAAGATCAGGATGGTCGCCAGCATGCCGCCGATCATCCCCGGACGGCGCAGCACGCGGAACAGCGTACTCAGGCTACCGCTGCTCTCCGGCTTCATGGACGGAAGCACCCACAGCTGCCACAGCAGCGCCAGCATGCTCGGCAGAATGCAGAGCACAAAGACGTTGCGCCAGCCGATCAGGCTGCCCAGATAGCTGCCCAGCGGCGCCGCGACTACCGTGGCAATCGACACGCTGGAGAAGATCACCGCCAGCGCTTTCGGCACTTTATCTGCCGGAACCAGACGCATCGTCGTGGCCGTCGACATGGCCCAGAATCCCCCGATCGCTATCCCCAGCAGCAGACGCCCCATGAGCAGGACGTGCAGATTGGGCGCAAAGGCCACCAGCAGGCTGGAGATAATTTGCAGCACCGAGAAAAACATCAGTACCCAGCGGCGGTCGATACTCTTGGTTGCCGGGGTGATCAACAACCCGGTGACCAGCGCCACCAGCGCGGTGGCGGTGACAGCCTGTCCGGCCATCCCCTCGGTCACGCCCAGGCTCGCGGCCATGGGTGTTAACAAGCTGGCGGGCAGAAATTCTGCCGTAATCAAACCAAATACCCCCAGCCCCAGTGAATAGACGGCCCGCCAGGCGGGTTTTGCAGGCGCTACCGCCTCGCTCGCCGCGACACATGAACTCATCTGTTGATCTCCCGTTATAAAAATGTGACTACTGTCGCAAAAGAATAGAAGGTTCACCCTGGACGATCTATGACATATAATCTCCACTTATTGATTATTCGTCCGGAGTTGCGCCATGACCGTACAGTCACCCGATTTGATCAGCGAACTTTTACGGGGCATGCGCCTGTCAGGCGTGAAATACCGGCGGATTGAAGCCAGTGCGCCCTTTGGCGTCGCGTTTCATCAGGCTCCCGGCCGGGCACAGTTCCATTTTGTGAGCCACGGTAGCGCCCTGCTGCGCATGGAGAGTGGCGCAACGTTCGAACTGAGCGGTGGCGACGCCCTCTTTATTCCCGGCGGGAATTCCCACGCTTTGCTCTCTGACGAGCAGGCCACACTTACCCCGGTCAACGCCTTCCCGAGCGAGCCTATCTGCAGCTCGGTCTGCGCCATTACCTGCGAGCCCTGCCCTGAGAGCGAGAACACCCTTATTTTTAGCGGGTGCATGGATTTTGAGCTGGGCGGGATGCAGCCGCTGATCAAGGCGATGCCGGAAGTGATGATGGTTAGCCGGCTGATGTCCACCTGGCCGGAAATTCATCCGCTGCTGGCGGCGATGGAGCGGGAATCCGCGGCGCGTCAGGCCGGGTATGCCGGGATCCTTGCGCGGCTGGCCGACGTGGTGGCGGCGTTAATTGTGCGGGGCTGGGTTGAAGGCGGCTGTGGCAAAGCCACCGGCTGGGTGCAGGTGCTGCGCGACCCGCGCCTGAGCCGGGCCATTTACGCCATGCACCAGCAGCCAGGCCTGAACTGGAGCGTGGCGGATCTGGCAAAAGAAGCCGGGACTTCCCGATCCGTTTTCGCGGAACGGTTTCTCGCGGCGACGGGAACGACCCCGGCAAAATATCTCAGCGAGCTGAGAATGCGGCTGGCCATTCAGTATATTCGTCATGAAAACCAGCCCATTGAAACGGTCGCGCTGCGGCTGGGATATGGCTCTCTGGCGGCATTTAGCCGGGCGTTTAAGCGCATCATTGGCCATGCGCCGGGCACGCTGCGGGAAGCCAGCCAGACCGCGGAAGAGGTCTGAAAGCGCGGCAATATTTAACGCGAAGCGGGCAATATTCGTCTAAGGTTTTCAGGTGATTGACAACAGCGGTCACGCTGTTTAGTGAAGACAGGAGACGAACTGATGATAAGACCTCGTACACTACGCCCCGCGTTTTTGCCCCTTGCGTTAGGCGGCGCGCTGCTCGGCCTAACGACACTGGGCTATGCCGACGATAACCCCGCAACCCAGACAACCTCACCCGATATTTTACTTGGCCCTCTGTTTAACGACGTGCAGAGCGCCAAACTGTTTCCCGATCAGAAAACCTTTGCGGATGCCGTCCCCAAAAGCGACCCGCTGATGATTCTGGCGGACTACCGCATGCAGCACACGCAGTCCAGCTTTGACTTACGCCACTTTGTCGAGATGAACTTTACGCTCCCTGCGGAAGGGGAAAAATACGTTCCGCCTGCTGGACAAAGTTTACGTGAGCACATCGACGATCTCTGGCCCGTACTGACGCGCACTACCGATAAAGCCAGCAACAAATGGGATTCCCTTCTGCCGTTACCGAAGCCCTACGTTGTGCCCGGCGGACGTTTCCGCGAGGTCTACTACTGGGACAGCTATTTCACCATGCTGGGACTGGCAGAGAGCGATCATTGGGACAAAATCAGCGACATGGTGGATAACTTTGCGTATGAGATCGACACCTTCGGCCACATTCCCAACGGCAACCGCAGCTATTACCTGAGCCGCTCCCAGCCGCCGTTTTTCTCGCTGATGGTTGAACTGCTGGCGACCCATGACAGCGACGCGCTGAAGAAATATCGTCCGCAGATGGAGAAAGAGTATGCTTACTGGATGGACGGCGTCGATGCCCTGCAGCCGGGCCAGGCCAACAAACGCGTGGTGAAACTGGATGACGGCGCTGTCCTCAACCGCTACTGGGACGACCGCGATACGCCGCGCCCGGAGTCCTGGCTTGACGATGTGAACACCGCGAAAAGTAACCCAAACCGACCGGCAACCGAGATCTACCGTGATTTACGGTCCGCCGCGGCCTCGGGATGGGACTTTAGCTCCCGCTGGATGGACGATCCGCAAAAACTTGGCACCATCCGGACCACCAGCATTGTGCCCGTGGACCTGAACGCCCTGATGTTCAAGATGGAAAAACTGCTGGCCCGGGCAAGCCAGGAGAGCGGCGATGCCGCCAGCGCAAGCAAGTATGAGACGCTGGCCACCGCGCGCCAGAAAGCCATCGAGAGCCACCTGTGGAATGATAAAGAGGGCTGGTACGCCGATTACGACCTGAAGAGCAAGAAGGTACGCAATCAGCTCACGGCGGCGGCCCTGTTCCCGCTTTACGTCAAGGCGGCGGCGCAGGATCGTGCCGAAAAAGTCGCCGCGGCAACCTCCTCTCGTCTGTTGAAGCCGGGCGGGATAGCGACCACCACCGTCAACAGCGGCCAGCAGTGGGATGCGCCAAACGGCTGGGCTCCGCTGCAATGGGTGGCCGCGGAAGGGTTGCAGAATTACGGGCAAGAGAAGGTCTCGATGGATGTGACCTGGCGCTTCCTGAAGAACGTTCAGCATACCTATGACCGGGAAAAGAAACTGGTCGAGAAGTATGACGTGTCGACCACCGGTACGGGCGGCGGCGGCGGTGAGTATCCGCTGCAGGACGGCTTCGGCTGGAGCAACGGCGTGACGCTGAAGATGCTGGACCGGGTCTGCCCGAAAGAGAAACCGTGCGACAGCGTGCCGGAAAATCGGCCTGCGGCGAATGATGAGGTGGCGCCGGTGAAAGCCCCGGCGCAGTAAGGGAGTATTGCCGGGTGGCGGCTACGCCTTACCCGGCCTACTTTTTGCCCTCACAGGGCCTTGCTCAGAAACTGTAACTTGCCCCAAGCTGATACGTTCTGTCCCGCCCAATCCAGCAGTTGGTCACGTCGTAGCAGGTCAGCGTCTCTTTGTTGGTGATGTTCTGCGCGCTGGCTTTAAGCGTCAGCCCGGCCAGCGAAGGCAGAATTTCACCCATCCGGTAGGATGCCGACAAATCGTACTGCGTGCTGCCCCCCAGTTTACCCGCATCGTTAGCCGGTGAGATTTCCATTGGCCCGGTGTAGCGTGCGCCCGCGCCCAGCATCAGCCCTTTCAGCGGTGTGTTTTCAAAGGTGTAATCCCCCCAAAGGTTGAAGGCATTCTCCGGCACCTGCGTTGGACGTTTACCTTTGTACTTGTCATCTTCCGTATTGATCGCGTGGATGTAGGCGTAGTTGGCGATCAGCGTCAGGTTGTCCGTCGGGCGGCTGATGGCAGACAGTTCCGCCCCTTTGGATTCCACTTCCCCGGTCTGACGATAGTTCAGGAAGCCCGGATCGGAGGTGACAACATTTTTCTGGCGGATGTTAAACACCGAGGCGGTAAAGGTGGTGGCGTAATCCGCCAGCAGATATTTTACCCCACCTTCCACCTGCTTGCTGGTGGTCGGCTTGACGTCTTTCGCCGCGAGCGTGCCCTGCGGCGACACCGGCGCAAAACCTTCGGAATAGCTGATAAACGGCGAAATCCCGTTATCAAAGGCGTAAAGCGCGCCCAGACGTTTGGTGACGCGATCCTGCGATACCCAGGCCTTATCACCGTTTTGCAGATAATTAGTAGTGACGGAGCGATAATCATCGTAACGCAGGCTGGCCAGCAGATTTAACCCGCCAAACTCCACCTGATCCTGCAGGTAATAGCCGTTCTGCTGATAGCTCAGACGGTTTTTCTGGGCGGTATACAGCCCTAATGCGCTTTCGCTGATTTGCGAATAGTCAGGATTGCGCATATCCATGCCCGGCGTGGTCGACGCGTAACGGTAGTGGAAATGGGAGTTCAGCTTCTGATAGTCAAACCCGGCCAGCAGATGGTGTTGCCAGTCACCCAGCGCCACGGTTTTGGTGACCTGGTTATCGATGTTGAAGCTCTGCAGATCTTCATCGGTGGTGTAGGCAAAACGGTTGAGCTGATAGATCTCGCTTCCCGTGCCCGTTGCATAGACGCTGCGCTGATGCGTGTCAACGTCGAAATAGCGCGCCTTCTGGTTAAAGCCCCAGCCGCTGTCAAACTCATGCTCAAAGCTGTAGCCCAGCATCCACTGACGCTGCTTAAACCCGCTCCACTCATCACCGGCGTAATCGCGCTTGCCCGCGTATGTCGAGCGCAGGTAGGCGATCGGAAGCGGGTTAGACGGCGTCAGGCTCGGGGAGTTCTGCGCCAGCGCATCCAGGGTGAGGCGGGTTTTGCTGTCGGGTTGCCAGGTGACGGACGGGGCAACCAGGTAGTTTTCATACCGGGTGGTGTGCGGCTGATCGTCATTTTCCGTCGCTTTACCCAGCAGGCGGTAGTTCCAGTCGCTGTTGGCAATCTGCCCGGTTGAGTCGAGATAGCCCTCTTTCAGGTTGCGGTTGCCGGTGTTAAAACCAAATTCGGTTCGCGCTTCCCGCTGCGGCTTTTTACTCTGGATATTCACCAGCCCGCCCGGCGAGCCGCCGCCGTAGAGAACCGATGAGGGGCCTTTCAGGATATCAACGCTGTCAATCAACAGCGGATCGATGCGCGCTTTGGTATTGCCGGTGACGTTATAGGGTAACTGCAGCCCGTTGTAGAACTCCTGGTCGACGGTAAAGCCACGAATTTTATATTCGCTCATGTAGGAGGTATTTCCCCGCACTTCGGTTGAAACGCCCGGCGCATAGCGAAGGATTTCATTCACGGAATTCGCATGGCGCTTGTCAATTTCCGGCGCAGAGAGGGTCGTGATGACCTGCGGCGTTTTACTTTCAGCTACGGCCGATTTCGTGGCGCTGTTCGTCCAGGCCGGCAGCGCGCTGCCCTGCTCTGCGCCCGTGACGACGATAGTGGATTCTTCGGCGAATGCCGGAGCGTGCAGTGCGAGCGTGATGGCGCCTGCCAGGGCGCAAAGCGTAAAACGAGAGGGAGTCATAATGTCGTCTTGTTGTCAGATGCAATACGGAACGACAATTATTATCATTTACATTAACAAATCAATACTCAGGTAAAAAAACGGCCCTCCGCAGAGAGCCGTTTACGTTATCTTATGCTCGTCGCAGTAACCTGAATATGCCCAGCACCACAATGGCGCCCACGACAGCGACCAGAAAACTGTGCAGGTCAAAACCACTTATGTTGCCTCCGAAGCCAAACATCGTCGCCAGCCAGCCGCCCACAACCGCACCAACGACCCCGAGTACACAGGTCAAAATAAAGCCGCCGCCATCGTTTCCCGGCATGATCAATTTCGCGATAGCGCCAGCAATAAGACCAAAGATAATCCAGGCGATGATACCCATAGCGATGCCCTCTTGCAGGTTTAACGCATGTGCAGAAAACCTTCTGCACAGCTAACTTAAGTATAGGTCATCGCCGGAAAATCATTTTCTTGTCACCGACTTATCTTTGCCTGAACAGGCAAAAAAAACTCACCGGTTTGTATTAAGTTTCATTGCAGATTGCCGATAACGCTAAGACAGTCTGTCATCTATCAAGGAGCCATCCGGCGTGAGTCATTACAGTGAGCAGTTCCTCAAGCAAAATCCGCTGGCTGTATTAGGGGTATTACGCGACCTGCAAAAAGGTGAAGTGCCGCTGCGCATCAGCTGGTCGAATAATCAGTTCATCAGTAAGATCCTTGACGCCTCGCAGGAGCGGCTGGTGATTGATTTAGGCAGTCAGGAGTATGAAAACCGCGCGGCGCTGAAGGCGGAGAATATCGCCGTGATGGCCGAAACGCAGGGCGCCAAAGTGGAGTTTGTCCTGTCGCGACTGGAACTGAGCGAATACCAGGGGCTGCCGGCCTTTGTGACCCCGCTTCCCACTAATCTTTGGTTTGTCCAGCGCCGTGAATATTTCCGCATCAGCGCCCCGCTTCACCCTGCCTACTTCTGCAAGGCCAAAATGCCGGACAAAAAAGAGATTCGCTTCCGTCTCTTCGATCTGTCACTGGGCGGTATGGGCGCGCTGATGGATACGCCGAAGCCTGACGGACTGGTGGAGGGCATGCGGTTCACGCAAATCGAGCTGGATATGGGGGGCTGGGGGCGCTTTTATTTCGATGCACAGCTGATTGCCATCAGCGAACGCACCGTCGTGGACAGCAAAAATGAAACGATCACCACGCCGCGTCTGAGCTTCCGTTTCCTCAACGTCGGACCTGGCGCTGAGCGCGAACTGCAGCGCATTATCTACTCCCTGGAGCGGGAGGCGCGCGAACGCGCAAATAAAGTTCTGTAAAAAACATCGGGCAGCGTGACCGCCGCCCGTCTGCGGCATTACATGGCATCCATCGCTTTCTGCACTTTCCAGATATAACGAGGCGCCTGTGGTGCCGGGTGATTTTTCACCACATGCTCAAAGAATTCGTCTTTGTCCATGCCGTTAATCTCTTCTATCGCCTCTTTGCGGTCAGAGGAGAAGGTTCTCAGCAACGCGCCGGCGCCGTTAACGTAAGACACCACCAGCGCGTACTGCATGACCTCCGGATCCTGAATCCCCTTCAGCACGCCATGCTCCATGATGCTCAGATAGGCCGTGCCCATTGAAATGTTGCGTTCCGGGTTCTTCAGCTCGCTGGTCGACGGCTGGCCGCTCCAGCCCATGTAGCGGTATACCTCTCTCCCCGCCGTTGACGCTTTAAGCTGCATCAGCCCCACCGCGTTCGACTTGCTGACAAGCGTGGGGTTACCGCCGGACTCCACCGCAATGATCGCCGTGATGAGGCGCGGACTGACGCCCCAGGCTTTCCCGGCTTGTTCACTGATCGGCATCCACTGCATCGCCCGCTTCACCGGCACTTCCGGGTTCCAGGGCGGGTTTTGATAATCATGTTTTGAACTACAGCCAGCGAGCAACACAATCAAAAAAGCAAACCATCTCAATTTCACGTCATCTATCCTTATAGCCGGTCATCGCGGTGCGCCGCCCCTTGAAGCAGGCGGCGTATACGCGGCATGATATAGACAATTAGTTTCTCATTCAGCAAGGAATTGCCATGTCTCAGATTCATCTCATCGCGCCGTCGGGCTACTGCATTAACCAAGACGCTGCGCAGCGGGGCGTTCAGCGTTTGCTGGAATCGGGCCACCAGGTAGAAAATCAGACGATTATCCCCCGCCGCCAGCAGCGTTTTGCCGGTACCGAAGCGCAGCGGCTGAATGATATCAACAGCCTGGTGAACCTGAAGGGTGAAAACCGGATAGTGCTGGCGGTGCGCGGCGGATATGGCGCGAGCCGGCTGCTGGAGAGCATTGACTGGCAGGGCCTGGCGGAGCGTCAGCAGCAGGATCCGCTGCTGATATGCGGCCACAGCGATTTCACCGTCATCCAGCTTGGGCTGCTGGCGCTGCATAACGTCATCACCTTCAGCGGCCCGATGCTGGCCGGTAACTTCGGCGCGCCGGAGCTGGAAGCGTTCACCGTGGAACATTTCTGGCGCGCGCTGCGTAATCCCACCTACAGCGTGGAGTGGCAGGGGAATGGACCGCACTGGGAATGCGAAGGTCAACTCTGGGGCGGCAACCTGGCGATGCTGGTTTCGCTCATCGGCACCCCGTGGATGCCGAACATTGAAAACGGCATTCTGGTGCTGGAAGATATCAACGAACATCCGTTCCGCGTCGAACGCATGCTGTTGCAGCTCTATCATGCCGGTATTCTTGAGCGCCAGTCCGCGATTGTGCTGGGCAGCTTCAGCGGCGCTGCCCCGAATGACTATGACGCGGGTTACTCCCTGGAAACCATGGTCGAGTTCATTCGCTCGCGGCTGGATATTCCGGTGATCGCCGGTCTGGACTTCGGTCATGAGCAGCGCACCGTGACCCTGGCGCTGGGGGCGCACGCCTCCCTGCTCCATAATGATTCCGGCTCCCGGCTGACCATCAGCGGCCATCCTGTCATAAAGGCATAAAAAAGCCGTTATACCCCCTTAATAAAACGCTGTTGCCGTCGTTAATATGTTAGGGTTTTAGTAACAGCGTTAACATTGAGGTGGGAGTAAGAGAACATTGGATGCCGCAGCGATAATCAGCCTTTTCATTCTGGGTTCGGTCCTTGTAACCAGCAGTATTTTATTAAGTTCATTTTCATCGCGTCTCGGCATACCTATTCTTGTTATTTTCCTCGCCATCGGCATGCTGGCCGGCATTGATGGCATTGGCGGTATCCCATTCGATAACTACCCTTTCGCCTACATGGTGAGTAACCTGGCGCTGGCGGTGATCCTGCTGGACGGCGGCATGCGCACCCAGGCGAGCTCCTTCCGCGTGGCCTTAGGGCCCGCGCTGTCGCTCGCCACGGTCGGCGTGTTGATTACCTCCGGCCTCACCGGAATGATGGCCGCGTGGCTTTTCCATCTGAATATCATGGAAGGGTTGCTGATAGGCGCCATCGTGGGCTCAACCGATGCGGCTGCGGTGTTTTCCCTGCTCGGCGGAAAAGGGCTTAACGAACGCGTTGGCTCCACGCTTGAGATTGAATCCGGCAGCAACGACCCGATGGCGGTGTTTCTCACCATCACGCTGATTGAGATGATCCAGCAGCACGAGACGGGGCTCAGCTGGATGTTTGCGTGGCATATCCTGCAGCAGTTCGGGCTGGGGATTGTTATTGGCCTGGCGGGGGGATACCTCTTACAGCAGATGATCAACCGCATCTCGCTGCCCGCGGGGCTTTACCCGCTGCTGGCCTTGAGCGGCGGCATTCTCATTTTTGCCGTTACCACGGCGCTGGACGGCAGCGGCATTCTCGCCGTCTACCTCTGCGGGTTCCTGATGGGCAACCGCCCTATTCGCAACCGCCATGCCATTTTGCAGAACTTCGACGGCCTGGCATGGCTGGCGCAGATCGGCATGTTCCTGGTGCTCGGTCTTCTGGTTACCCCATCGGACCTGCTGCCCATCGCCGTTCCGGCGCTGCTGCTGTCTGCGTGGATGATCTTCTTCGCCCGTCCGCTGTCGGTATTTGCTGGCCTGCTGCCGTTTCGGGGCTTCAACCTGCGCGAGCGCGTCTTTATCAGCTGGGTGGGTCTGCGCGGCGCGGTTCCGATTATTCTTGCGGTCTTTCCGATGATGGCCGGTCTGGATAACGCCCGGCTGTTCTTTAACGTGGCCTTCTTCGTGGTGCTGATTTCGCTGCTGTTCCAGGGAACGTCCCTCGGGTGGGCGGCGAAAAAAGCCAAAGTGGTGGTCCCTCCCGTGGGCTGGCCGGTGTCGCGGGTGGGGCTCGACATTCATCCGGAAAACCCGTGGGAGCAGTTCGTCTATCAGCTGAGCGCCGACAAATGGTGCGTGGGCGCTTCGCTGCGCGATTTGCACATGCCGGCTGAAACGCGCATTGCCGCCCTGTTCCGCGACAATGTCCTGTTGCACCCTACCGGCAGCACCCGCCTGCGCGAAGGGGATATTCTCTGCGTGATTGGCCGCGAGCGTGACCTGCCCGCGCTGGGCAAGCTGTTCAGCCAGTCGCCGCCGGTGGCGCTGGACCAGCGTTTCTTCGGCGATTTCATTCTGGAAGCCAGCGCCAGGTTTGCCGATGTGGCGCTGATTTACGGCCTGGATGAAGGTGCTGAAGACGGAGATAGCCAGCAAACGCTGGGCGAAATCATCCAGCAGCGGCTTGGCGCTGCCCCGGTCGTGGGCGATCAGGTAGAGTTTGCCGGGATGATCTGGACGGTAGCAGAGAAAGAAGATAACGCGGTAAGGAAAGTCGGTTTGAGGCCGATGGAAGAGGAAGCGGAGTAGCGGTTTTTTTGCCGGGTGGCGGCTTCGCCTTACCCGGCAAAAAAACCCTCGAACGTAGACCGGGTAAGCGTTAGCGCCACCCGGCGAATATACGTTACACCGTCACAACCGGCACCCTTGGTGCCAGGGCACACATCAGTTCATATCCCACCGTGCCCGCCGCGGCCGCCACGTCATCAATTTTGATTTCGTTACCCCACAGCTCGACCGGGGAACCGATACCCGCCTGCGGGCAGGGCGTCAGGTCAACGGCCAGCATATCCATAGATACGGTGCCTACCGTTCCCGTGCGGACTCCATCTACCCACACAGGCGTACCGGTCGGCGCAATGCGCGGGTAGCCGTCGGCATAGCCACCCGCCACGATACCAATCCGCTGCTCGCCCTTTGCCCGATAGCGGCTACCGTAGCCCACCGTGTCGCCAGCTTTCAGGGTCTGCACGCCAATGATTTCACTGCGCAGGGTCATTACCGGCTTCAGTCCGCTGTTGGCGATATCCTGCCACTGCCCCGAGGGCGACGCGCCGTACAGAACGATCCCCGGACGCACCCAGTTGTAATGCGCCTCGGGATGCCACAGCGTGGCCGCCGAGTTGGACAGCGAGCGCGGGCAGTCCAGCCCTTCTGCCGCCTGCTCGATGCGGACCATGGCATCGGCGATACCGTCCGGTTTTTCCGCGTCGGCAAAGTGTGCCATCAGCGTCATTTCACCCACATTCTTCAGGGCGCGCAGCTGCTGCCAGACCGTATGCACCCGCTCAGGCTGGAAGCCCAGGCGGTTCATGCCGCTGTTGACCTTGAGATAGATATCCAGCGGCGCGTGGAGCTTCGCATCCTGAATCGCTTTGATCTGCCAGTTGCTGTGAACGCTGGTGGTCAGCCGGTACTTATCCAGCAGCGGCAGATCGTCGGCGTGGAAGAAGCCCTCCAGCAGCAGTATGGGCCCTTTCCAGCCGCGCTCGCGCAGCAGAATGGCCTCTTCAAGATTGAGTAACGCAAAGCCATCGGTGGCGCTCAGCGCGCTCCAGATACGGTCAATGCCGTGGCCGTAGGCATTCGCTTTCACCACCGACCACACGCGTGCGCCAGGTGCTGCCCGACGAACAATCTGCAGGTTATCCTTCAGGGCCTGCAGGTTCAGCTGAGCGAGAACAGGACGGGACATGACAACTCCTTAGTTATGCGCGCCGTGCAGGTGCTGTGGACGCGACGGCGTAAACCCCGATTGATAGCGCGCGACACTGAGATCGTCAAACGGAATGGCCGGCGTGCGTCCGGAAATCAGGTCGCTCAGCAGCTGTCCGGAGCCGCAGGCCATCGTCCAGCCAAGCGTACCGTGTCCGGTATTGGTCCACAGGTTTTTGAACGGCGTGCGCCCTACAATCGGCGTGCCGTCCGGCGTCATCGGACGCAGGCCGGTCCAGAAGGTCGCCTGCTCGACAAAGCCACCGCGCGGGAAGAGGTCCCCTACCACCATCTCCAGCGTTTCACGACGCGGTTTCAGCAGTTCGGTGTTGAAGCCGACGATCTCCGCCATGCCGCCTACGCGGATGCGGTTATCGAAGCGGGTAATGGCGATTTTGTAGGTTTCATCCAGAATGGTAGAAACCGGTGCGCCGCTCTCCTCTTTTACCGGAATGGTCAGCGAGTAGCCTTTTAGCGGGTAGACCGGAATGTCGAGAATGCCCTTCAGCATCGCGGTGGAGTACGAACCAAACGCCATGACGTAGGCATCCGCTTTGATCACCTCTTCGCCACACTTCACGCCGTAAATTTTTTCCCCTTCCGACAGCAGCTTGTCGACAGAGGTGTTAAAGCGGAATTTCACCCCCGCCTGCTCGCACATCTGCGCCAGACGCTGCGTAAAAAGCTGGCAGTCGCCGGTTTCGTCATTCGGCAGGCGCAGGCCGCCCGTCAGCTTATGCGCCACTTCCGCCAGCGCAGGTTCAACCTGACCAAGCTGGCTGGCTTCCAGCAGCTGATACGGTACGCCAGCATCTTCCAGCACGGCGATATCGCGGGTGGCGTTTTCATACTGTTGTTCGGTGCGGAACAGTTGGAGCGTTCCGCCCTGACGGCCTTCGTACTCAATCCCGGTTGAGGCGCGCAGCGCTTTCAGGCAGTCGCGGCTGTATTCCGCCAGGCGCACCATGCGCCCTTTGTTCTCCATGTAGTGGCGGGTGTCGCAGTTGCGCAGCATCTGCCACATCCACTTCAGCTGGAACTGCGTGCCGTCAAGGCTGATGGCCAGCGGCGCGTGGCGCTGGAACATCCATTTAATCGCTTTCAGCGGAACGCCCGGTGCTGCCCACGGTGCCGCATAGCCCGGAGAGATTTGCCCGGCGTTCGCCGCGCTGGTTTCCAGCGCGGGGCCTGACTCACGATCGATAACGGTGACGTCATGTCCCGCCTGACTTAAATACCAGGCGCTGGTTACCCCAACGACACCACTTCCCAGTATGACAACACGCATAGCCACTCCATTATGTGCAAAAGAACAATCTTCTAATTACAGATTGATAACCTAGTTGAAAATATTATTCAACATACGACTTTTTTATGGTGACTTACCTCACACATCCCCCAGCATCAGGGGATAGTGCTAATTTGGGATCTCCTGCTGCGCGTTATTTTTAACCAGCATAAAATGCTGAGAGACGCCCTTTTTTTGCCGTATCAAAAACGCGAAATCGCAAAGAAAAAATTTCTGCCCCAGCACGCTTTTTAACACGTTGATCTATGCTTGAAAGGAGGCTCTCCAGACAGAGAGAGCACCCACAACGAGGGCGCGCTAATGGCTACTATTGATTCCCTGAACAAGGACAACACACGTCTGAGCGATGGACCCGACTGGACCTTCGAACTGCTGGATGTTTACCTCGCCGAGATCGACCGGGTCGCAAAACTGTATCGCCTGGATACCTACCCCCATCAGATTGAAGTCATTACGTCCGAACAGATGATGGACGCCTACTCCAGCGTCGGGATGCCGATCAACTATCCGCACTGGTCGTTTGGTAAGAAATTTATTGAAACGGAGCGGCTGTATAAGCACGGCCAGCAGGGTCTGGCGTATGAAATCGTCATCAACTCCAATCCGTGTATCGCCTATTTAATGGAAGAGAACACCATTACCATGCAGGCGCTGGTGATGGCGCACGCCTGCTACGGGCATAACTCTTTTTTCAAGAATAACTATCTGTTCCGCAGCTGGACGGATGCCAGCTCCATCGTCGATTACCTGATCTTCGCCCGTAAATACATTACCGACTGCGAAGAGCGCTACGGCGTGGACGAAGTGGAAAAACTGCTGGACTCCTGCCACGCGCTGATGAACTACGGCGTAGACCGCTACAAACGTCCGCAGAAAATCTCCCTGCAGGAGGAGAAGGCCCGGCAGAAAAGCCGCGAAGAGTATCTGCAAAGCCAGGTGAACATGCTGTGGCGCACCCTGCCGAAGCGTGAGGAAGAAAAAACGATCGCCGAAGCGCGGCGTTATCCGTCCGAGCCACAGGAAAACCTGCTCTATTTTATGGAGAAGAACGCCCCGCTGCTGGAGCCGTGGCAGCGTGAGATCCTGCGCATCGTGCGCAAGGTGAGCCAGTATTTCTACCCGCAAAAACAGACGCAGGTGATGAACGAAGGCTGGGCGACCTTCTGGCACTACACCATCCTCAACCACCTGTACGACGAGGGGAAAGTCACCGAGCGGTTCATGATGGAGTTCCTCCACAGCCATACCAACGTGGTGTTCCAGCCGCCCTATAACAGCCCGTGGTACAGTGGGATTAACCCGTATGCCCTTGGCTTCGCCATGTTCCAGGACATTAAGCGTATCTGTCAGTCGCCGACGGAAGAAGACAAGTACTGGTTCCCGGATATCGCCGGATCTGACTGGCTGGAAACGCTGCACTTTGCGATGCGCGACTTTAAGGATGAGAGCTTCATCAGCCAGTTTATGTCGCCGAAGATCATGCGTGACTTCCGCTTCTTCACCGTGCTGGACGACGACCGCAACAACTATCTGGAGATCTCCGCAATCCACAACGAGGAGGGTTACCGTGAGATCCGCTCTCGCCTCTCTTCCCAGTACAACCTGAGCAATCTTGAACCCAACATTCAGGTGTGGAACGTGGATTTGCGCGGTGACCGCTCCCTGACGCTGCGCTATATCCCGCACAATCGCGCGCCGCTGGATAAAGGGCGTAAAGAGGTGCTGAAGCATGTGCATCGCCTGTGGGGCTTTGACGTGCAACTGGAGCAGCAGAATGAAGACGGGAGCGTCGAGCTGCTTGAACGCTGCCCGGCGCGGTTGAATACGCTGTAGTTTTTTGCCGGGTGGCGGCTACGCCTTACCCGGCCTACGGGTTTTGTAGGCCCGGTAAGCGAAGCGCCACCGGGCGAAAAAAAACCTCTCACACGAGAGGTTTTTTATTTCAGCGGCTCTGAATCGCCAAATCACCCGGCAGCGTTTTCTGCATACGGTGCCAGATTTCACCGGAATCGTGACCGTAGCGGCGCACCGTCTCATACACCTGATCGTGCAGACCTTCGGAGCACAGCTTGCTCAGCTTATGGTAAAAGCCCAGCGCCAGGCTGCGGGCTTCGGGATTGGCAAAGTAGTGGCGGCCAATGCGGGTGTAGAGTCCCTTCATACCGTTGAGGATCAGACCGTACACCGGGTTGCCGGAGGCAAACGCCAGGCCACGGAAGACGTTGTAATCGAGGGTGGCAAACGCGTCGGCGTGATCTTCCACCTCGTTGGCACTGGCCAGCACCGCAAGCGCATCTTCCGGATGCTGGCGGAAAGCCGTACGAATAAAGATCGTCGCGATGTTGGTGCGAACGGAGAGTAGATTATCAATGAGCTGCGGCACGCTTTCATGATCGAGACGCGCCAGCGTTTCAAGAATGTTCAGCCCGGAGGTTTCCCAGAAGTTGTTCACTTTTGTTGGCTTGCCGTGCTGGATCGTCAACCAGCCATCGCGCGCCAGTCGCTGAAGCACTTCACGCAGCGTGGTGCGAGTGACGCCAATCAGTTCAGAGAGTTCGCGTTCAGCCGGAAGAATGGACCCCGCAGGGAAACGATTATTCCAGATGCTTTCAATGATGTACTCTTCCGCGAAACCCGCCGGGCTCTGCGCCTTAATGACCATAGTGAGATTTCCATTACACAGCTTTAGCAAATTGGACTCATCATACCAGAGGCGTGCAGTGGCAGGTAGCGCGGCAAAGAGAGAAAAGAGGGATCGCCGTTTCATTTTTATGAAATTTACAATGCAGTCTTATCCGCGTCTGGACCGTGAATTTTGCGTATACTGATGTTTTGTCTTACTTGACGGGGAAGGACGTCTGTCGTGGAAATTTCTTTTGGGCGCGCTCTGTGGCGCAATTTTTTAGGCCAGTCTCCTGACTGGTACAAACTGATACTGCTGGTGTTCCTGGTCGTTAACCCTCTCCTCTTTTACGTGAACCCGTTCGTTGCCGGGTGGCTGCTGGTCGCGGAGTTTATCTTCACCCTGGCGATGGCGCTGAAATGCTATCCCCTGTTGCCGGGCGGATTGCTGGCGTTTGAAGCGGTAGTGATTGGCATGACCTCAGCCGAGCATGTCAAAGCAGAGCTGGCTTCAAATCTTGAAGTGCTTCTGCTGCTGATGTTTATGGTGGCGGGCATCTACTTTATGAAACAGCTGCTGCTGTTTATCTTTACGCGCCTGCTGCTCAGCATTCCGTCGAAAATGGTTCTCTCGCTGGCGTTTTGCCTTGCGGCGGCCTTCCTGTCAGCCTTCCTGGACGCGCTGACGGTCGTCGCGGTGGTGATAAGCGTCGCGGTGGGGTTTTACGGTATTTATCACCGCGTGGCCTCCTCTCGTCCGGGTGAGGATCTGCAGGATGACAGCCATGTCGATGCGCATAACCGCGAGGTACTGGAGCAGTTTCGCGCCTTCCTGCGCAGCCTGATGATGCATGCCGGGGTGGGTACCGCCCTGGGGGGCGTGATGACGATGGTGGGCGAGCCGCAAAACCTGATCATTGCGAAAGCGGCTGGCTGGCACTTCGGTGATTTCTTCCTGAGAATGGCCCCGGTGAGCGTGCCGGTGCTGATCTGCGGTCTGGCGACCTGTTTGCTGGTGGAGAAGTTTCGCCTCTTTGGTTACGGGGCACAACTCCCGGAGCCGGTACGTCAGGAACTGCATAAATTCGATCTGCAGAGCCGACGCCAGCGGACGCGCCAGGAGACGCTGCGCCTGATTGCACAGGGGATCATCGGCGTCTGGCTTATCGCCGCGCTGGCGTTCCATCTGGCTGAAGTGGGGCTGATTGGTCTGTCCGTGATTATTCTCGCCACGACCTTTACCGGCGTGACGGATGAGCATGCCATCGGCAAAGCCTTCACCGAAGCGCTGCCGTTTACCGCCCTGCTGGCGGTGTTCTTTGCGGTCGTGGCGGTGATAATCGACCAGCACCTGTTCGCGCCGATTATTGCCTTTGTCTTACGGGCATCGCCGGATGCTCAGCTGTCGCTGTTTTACCTGTTTAACGGCCTGCTCTCATCGATCTCAGATAACGTCTTTGTCGGGACGGTTTACATTAACGAGGCTAAGACCGCGATGGAGCAAGGCGTGATCAGCGCCGGACAGTTTGAACTGCTGGCCGTGGCGATCAACACCGGTACCAACCTGCCGTCGGTGGCGACACCCAATGGCCAGGCCGCCTTCCTGTTCCTGCTGACCTCCGCTCTTGCGCCACTCATACGTCTTTCTTATGGAAGAATGGTCTGGATGGCCCTGCCCTATACGCTGGTGCTTACGATCGTGGGATTGCTTTGCGTCAAAATTACCCTTATTCCCTGTACGCAATGGTTGATACAAGCGGGTATACTTGCGGCGCAGTAAACTCTGCAACTCGGGCAGTTCGCTGCCCGTTTGCCTTTTCGCACGATAAACATCCAATTACGTTTTATTTCGCCAGGTACAGGTGGCGCGAAAAACGAATTCGTTTACACTGCGCTTTCTAAGCATGTTCCAGGGAAATGATTATGTTGAGATTTTTAAACCAGTGCTCCCGCGGTCGCGGAGCATGGTTGTTAATGGCCCTGACCGCCTTTGCGCTGGAAATGGTCGCGCTGTGGTTCCAGCACGTAATGGGACTCAAACCTTGCGTGCTCTGTATTTACGAACGCTGCGCGCTGTTCGGCATTATGGGGGCTGGCCTGGTCGGCGCGATTGCGCCGAAGTCGCCGCTTCGCTATGCCGGGATCGCAATCTGGCTCTACAGCGCCTGGAAAGGCATTGAACTCTCCTGGCAGCACACGATGATGCAGCTGCATCCGTCACCGTTTATGACCTGCGATTTTGCCGCCCGCTTCCCGAGCTGGCTGCCGCTGGACAAATGGCTGCCGCAGGTGTTCGTTGCCTCCGGTGACTGCTCCGTTCGCCAGTGGGAATTCCTGACGCTGGAGATGCCGCAGTGGCTGGTAGGCATTTTTGCCGCCTACTTCGTCGTGGCGCTGCTGGTGTTGATCGCTCAGCCGTTCAAACCGAAGAAGCGCGATTTGTTCGGACGCTAATTCGCCCGGCGGCGCTTCGCTTGCGCGGGCCTACGGTTTTGTAGGTCGGGTAAGCGCAGCGCCACCCGGCACAACAGCGCACAATAAAAAACCCGCTTCGGCGGGTTTTTTAATCTCAACGGGTCGGGTGGTTCATGATGTGATCTTCCCAGTCCCGCACCTCGGACTCTTTCACCGCAATGTGGCGCACGGAGATACGTTCGCCGTGCATCGCCGCTTTTGAACCGGTCAGCAGGGGGTGCCAGTCAGGCAGACCTTTCCCCTCCGCCAGCAGGCGATACGCGCAGGTATGCGGCAGCCATTCAAAGGTGGGCAGATTCTCACGGGTTAATTTAATGCAGTCTGGCTCGAACTCGAAGCGGCGCTCGTAGTTGCGGCACTGGCAGGTTTTGATGTTCAGCTGCTTGCAGGCCACGTTGGTGAAGTAGATTTCGTCCGTGTCTTCATCCATCAGCTTGTGCAGGCAGCACTGACCACAGCCGTCGCATAAGGATTCCCATTCCGCGTCGGTCATGTCGTCGAGAGTTTTGCTTTGCCAGAAAGGGATGTCGTTCATCAGGATGTCCACACGTCAAAAGAAAGCGCACCTTATAACGAGTCTGGCACGTCGTTGCAAGTTTTGCCGCCCTTTTCAGGCGGCAAGAGGAGGTTACAGCACGCGGGTTTTCAGCGACAGGCCGTTAAAACCAACTTCAAGTTCATCACCGCTCGCGAGCGGACCAACGCCTTCCGGCGTGCCAGTCAGGATCACATCACCCGGCTTGAGGGTAAAGAAGCGGCTCATGTAGGCGATCAGCGGCACAATCTTATGGATCATGTCTGCCGTGGTGCCCTGCTGGCGGATTTCACCGTTAACCTTCAGGCTGAGCGGCGTATCCTGCGGATCGCCGGTAAATTCGCTCACCGGCACAAACGCCGAAATCGGGCAGGAATTATCAAACCCTTTGGCTTTTTCCCACGGCTGCCCCGCTTTCTTCATTTTGCCCTGCACGTCGCGTAGCGTCAGATCCAGCGCCACGCCGTATCCGGCGATCGCTTTTTGCACATGCTCTTCGGAGGCCTGACGCAGCGTTGCGCCGATCAGCACGGCGAGTTCCACTTCGTGGTGCACCGAGCCGAGCCCCTGCGGCAGGGCCAGCGGCTGGCGAATATCGCAAAGCGCCGTTTCAGGCTTAATGAACAGAACCGGCTCTTCTGGCGTCGCACTGCCCATCTCCTGAATATGTTTTGCATAGTTGCTGCCCACGCAAACCACTTTGCTGACGGGATAATCCAGTAATGCACCTTGCCAGTTATGATGTTGATACATGGTCGACCCCTAAACGGTTGATGTGTTGTGCTCAAAAACAGTTGAGACTATTTTTTACCGTTCGCCTCAAGATGCTGTTTTAATAAATTCTCGGGTGGCGGCGGAAGCTGTAAATAATAGCCCTGCTCGGCTAATGCCGTTTTCACTTTCTCCAGATCGGCATTCACCAGTTTCTTGCGACCATCAAGCGGCAGCAGCATCGCCATCTGCGGTCGGCCAAAGCTCTTCATTAATTCTTCAGGCACGCGTGAAAAATCGTCTTTCTTTTCGACATAAAGATAGGTCTGGTCACGGGTTGTACTTCTGTAGATCACACAAAACATGTTTTTACTCTGAATTAATGGGTGGTTGCTTGCCTCAATATACTCCTGACTATAACATGCCTGATACTCTTCGGAATATCGCAGCGAGTGGTTGCGGTTAATAGCAAATTGAGTAAGGCCAGGATGTCAAACACGCCCATCGAGCTTAAAGGCAGTAGCTTCACCTTATCAGTGGTACATTTGCATGATGCAAAACCCGAGGTTATTCGTCAGGCGTTAGAAGACAAAATCGCCCAGGCTCCCGCCTTCCTGAAGCACGCCCCTGTTGTTATCAACGTCAGCGGTCTTGAAGCGCCGGTTAACTGGAAACGTCTCCAGCAGGCCGTCTCCTCGACCGGACTGCGTATTGTCGGCATCAGCGGCTGCAAAGATACTGAACTGAAAGCGGAAATTGACCGTGCGGGGCTGCCGCTTCTGAATGAAGGCAAAGAAAAAGCCCCGCGTGCGGCACCCGTTGCCGTCGAAACGCCCCCTCCTGCGGCGCAAAACGTTACAAACATCACAAAAACGCGAATGATTGATGTGCCGGTTCGTTCCGGTCAGCGCATTTATGCACCAAACTGTGATCTGATTGTTACAAGCCACGTCAGTGCTGGCGCTGAGCTGATTGCAGATGGCAATATTCACGTTTACGGTATGATGCGTGGACGTGCGCTCGCAGGTGCAAGTGGCGATCGGGACGCGCAAATATTTTGTACTCACCTGACGGCGGAACTGGTGTCCATCGCAGGTGAATATTGGCTGAGCGACAAGATCCCAGCCGAATTTTATGGCAAAGCGGCTCGCCTGCTTCTGGCAGACGACGCGTTGACCGTTCAACCGTTGAATTGATCCCTTTTTAACAAGGAATTTCTATGGCACGCATTATTGTTGTTACTTCGGGTAAAGGAGGCGTTGGCAAGACCACCTCCAGCGCGGCCATCGCTACTGGTTTGGCCCAGAAGGGAAAGAAAACCGTCGTTATCGACTTCGATATCGGCCTGCGTAACCTCGACCTCATCATGGGATGTGAGCGTCGCGTCGTGTATGACTTTGTGAACGTCATTCAGGGCGATGCCACGCTGAACCAGGCGCTGATTAAAGACAAGCGCACCGAGAACCTCTACATTCTCCCGGCTTCTCAGACGCGTGACAAAGACGCCCTGACCCGTGAAGGGGTAGAAAAGGTGCTCGACGAGCTGAAAAAAATGGAGTTCGACTTCATCGTCTGTGACTCCCCTGCCGGTATCGAAACCGGTGCCCTGATGGCGCTCTACTTCGCTGATGAAGCAATCATCACCACCAACCCTGAAGTTTCATCCGTGCGTGACTCAGACCGCATTCTCGGGATCCTCGCCTCTAAATCCCGTCGTGCGGAAAATGGCGAAGACCCGATTAAAGAACACCTGCTGCTCACCCGCTACAACCCGGGCCGCGTAAACAAAGGTGACATGCTGAGCATGGAAGACGTGCTGGAGATCCTGCGCATTAAGCTGGTGGGCGTTATCCCGGAAGATCAGTCCGTGTTACGCGCCTCTAACCAGGGCGAGCCAGTGATCCTTGATACAATGGCAGATGCAGGTAAAGCTTACGCCGATACCGTTGACCGTCTGCTGGGAGAAGAACGTCCTTTCCGCTTCATTGAAGAAGAGAAGAAAGGTTTCCTCAAACGCCTGTTCGGAGGATAAGTTATGGCATTACTGGACTTTTTTCTCTCGCGGAAAAAGAACACCGCCAACATCGCAAAAGAACGTCTGCAAATTATCGTTGCGGAGCGTCGTCGTAGCGACGCCGAGCCTCACTACCTGCCGCAGCTGCGCAAGGACATCCTGGAAGTGATCTGTAAGTACGTGCAGATTGACCCGGAGATGGTGACGGTGCAGCTGGAACAAAAAGACGGGGATATTTCGATTCTGGAGCTGAACGTGACGCTCCCGGAAGCGGAAGAGTCGCGTCCGTAGGTTTGTGATTTCGTCGCCCCGGTAAGCGCAGCGCCACCGGGGGAATATGCCGGGTTTATCACCCGGCATATTTTTATCGCGGATAACCTTCCAGCAGCGTATTCAGGCGATCGGCCATCAATTCCCCGCGCCATCCCGCCATCATCTCCGGCATGCCATTCTGCGGCTTCAGCTTCCAGTGCCAGTTAAGCAGCTGGTTAATCTGACGGCGTGAAGCGAGCAGCTCCGCGCTCAGCTTGCTTTCCGTAGCCACCGCCTGCACCAGCGCTTTGATGTCCTTAAACGCTTTGCGATAGCCCGGCATATCCATCAGGTTCAGCAGCGGTTCCGGCAGCGCCTCTTCCGGCAACGCCTGCGCTTTTGCGACCAGCGCCAGCAGGGTTTTGCCGTGGAAACGGATTTCACTGCCCGAAAGCCCAATGCTGTCCAGCTCGCCGAGGCTGCCCGGCATATAGCGCGCAACCGCCCAGAGATGCTCTTCGCGAACCACAAAGTTAACGGCCAGATCGCGCTCGCGCGCTTTACGCAAGCGCCAGTCTGCCAGCAGCTGCAGGCACGCCAGCTGACGCGTACGCAGTTGCCAGGCGTTGCTGATGTCGCGCCAGGCCTCTTTCGGATCCACCACTTCCTGACGACGCAGCTGGGTCATACGGCACTCGTCCAGCGCGGCGGACAGCCAGCCGGATGCCTCGGCTTCTTTCATCAGCTGTCCGGCGATCGGCAGCAGGTAAAACACGTCAGCCGCCGCATACTCCAGCTGGCGCTCGGTAAGCGGACGCGCCAGCCAGTCGGTACGGGATTCGCTTTTATCCAGCGTCAGGCCCGTATACTCCTCCACCATGGCGGCAAAGCCCCAGGAGAGCGGTCGCCCGCTGAACGCCGCAAGGATCTGCGTATCAATCAGCGGCTGAGGCATGATGCCAAAGGTGTTCAGAAAGACTTCCAGATCTTCACTGCCTGCGTGCAGGTATTTCGTGACGGCGGTATCGAGCAGCAGATCGCGCATCGGCGTCCAGTCGGTAATGCCGAGAGGGTCGATCAGCGACACGTGTTTACCGTCGTACATCTGAATCAACCCCAGCTGCGGGTAGTACGTCCGGGTACGGACAAACTCGGTATCCAGGGCAATGGCAGGAAAGTCGCGCGTCACTTCGCACAGCGAAGCCAGCTCGTCGTTGGTCGTGATCATCTGGTAATTCAAATCGGATTCTCTTTTGTTTGCGCCCATAAAAAAACGCCGGCTTAACCGGCGTCTGGACGATTAACGTGAAGCTCAGGCCTTATTGTCTACTTTGGCACGGGCTTCGTCACGTAATTCTCGTCGTAATATCTTCCCGACGTTGGATTTCGGCAGCTCGTCGCGGAATTCCACCAGCTTCGGCACTTTATAGCCCGTCAGCTGACGACGACAAAACGTTATCAGCGCTTCCTCGGTGAGAGAAGGATCTTTCTTGACCACAAATATCTTCACCGCTTCACCGCTGCTGCCGGAAGGCACGCCGACCGCTGCCACTTCGAGTACGCCGCTGTGCTGCATGACCACGTCTTCGATCTCATTCGGATAGACGTTGAAGCCGGAGACCAGGATCATATCTTTCTTGCGATCGACAATGCGCAGGAAGCCCTCGTCATCCATCACCGCGATGTCACCGGTATGCAGCCAGCCGTCTTTGATGATTTCGTCGGTCGCATCGGGACGCTGCCAGTAGCCCAGCATGACCTGTGGACCTTTGACGCAAAGCTCACCCGGCTCACCCGGCGCGACTTCATTATCGTTATCATCGACCAGTTTCGCTTCAGTAGAAGGAACGGGCAGTCCAATGCTTCCGCTGTGGTAGTCGATGTCATGCGGGTTAACGCTGACCAGCGGCGCGCACTCCGTCAGGCCATAGCCCTCCAGCAGATACTGGCCGGTAAGCTTCACCCAGCGCTCGGCCACCGCCTGCTGAACCGGCATGCCGCCGCCCGCAGAGAGATGGAGCGTGGAGAAGTCCAGCTGCTGGAACTCTTTGTTATTAAGCAGCGCGTTAAACAGGGTATTTACCCCGGTCATGGCGGTGAACGGGTATTTTGCCAGCTCTTTCACCAGCCCCGGTATATCACGCGGGTTGGTAATCAGCACGTTTTGACCGCCCAGCTCAATAAACAGCAGGCAGTTCATGGTCAGTGCGAAAATGTGGTACAGCGGCAGCGCCGTAATGACCAGCTCTTTGCCGGGATGCAGCAGCGGCCCGTAGGTTGCATTGACCTGCTCAAGGTTCGCCAGCATGTTGCGGTGGGTCAGCATTGCGCCTTTCGCCACGCCGGTGGTACCGCCGGTATACTGCAGGAACGCGAGATCTTCTGAGACCACTTCCGGCTTAACGTACTGCATACGATAGCCCGCATGCAGCGCCCTGCGGAAGGAGATAGCGTCCGGCAGGTGATATTTTGGCACCAGACGTTTGACGTATTTGACGATAAAGTTAACCAGCGTGCCTTTGGCGGTGGAGAGTTGATCCCCCATGCGCGTCAGGATGACGTGTTTCACCAGGGTTTTGTCGACCACTTTTTCCAGCGTATGGGCAAAGTTGGACACAATGACAATCGCAACCGCGCCGCTGTCGTTAAGCTGATGCTCCAGCTCGCGCGGGGTGTACAGCGGGTTAACGTTGACGACAATCATCCCGGCACGCAGGATACCGAACAGCGCCACCGGGTATTGCAGCAGGTTCGGCATCATCAGCGCGACGCGATCCCCTTTTTGCAGCCCCAGCCCTTCCTGCAGGTACGCCGCAAACGCCCGGCTGCGCTCCTCCAGCTTACGGAACGTCATCACCTCGCCCATATTCACAAATGCGGGCTGGTCCGCGTAGCGCCTTACCGAGTGTTCAAATAATTCCACCAGGGATTGATAACGGTCAGGATTGATCTCAGCAGGAACGTCTGCAGGATAACGGTTAAGCCAAACCTTCTTCAATGCATCACCTCTGAAATGAGTGTTCGTCGTCATCACAACCCCGATAATAAACAGTTTGTTAACATTATATTAACTCAGCGTACCAGTTTATTAATTGTTCAGATTTAAGGTTGCGAAGCGCGTCACTCTTTTTTTTCGTTTTATCCGTAAAAAAACAGAGACAGCGGCTGAGCCGCTGTCTCTTTTCTAGCAATAACAGTAAGTTACTCAGTAACGATCGTCTGTACCTGTGCAGGTCCCGGGTTATACCAACCCCAGCCCGGGTAGCCGTAACGATAAGGATGCGGACCCCACATCCACGGATCGATCGGCTGAGGCGGCATGATCACCTGCTGTGCCAGCCGCCAGCGCTTATAGCCGTTGACCTGCATGGTCATAAATTTGTACGGCGTGCTGCCGATTTTGCCCTGCACGGCGCCGGTAATCGGCCCGACGACGGTCACCAGCTGTCCGCGAAAATCAACCGGATCGAGGAACCCGCTGACGTCCGCATAGATGCGCCCGCGGGAGGCCTCGCCCAGTACAGGCCGCGCGCCGCTGTCGAGCGGTACCGTGGCGATCTCCAGACGGGTTTTCCCCTGCTGGTTCTGCACGTCGATCACTTTCCCACCAAAGCGGGCTTCCTGACCGACGTACAGCTCAGGTGCATTCATCACCCGAACCAGATCCTGCTGTGGCGTCGGGCTGCTGCCCTTAATCGCATCAGGAACGGAAACGCATCCGCTCAGTGCTATGGCAACCGCGCCTGCCATAATAAGGCGTACTACTTTAGTCTGAACCGCCATGATGCGACTCCTTTTTCTCAGTTCCTGTTACTGAGAGTCACTCGCGGCCCGGAAGTTTCTTCCACGCGACGGTGTTTCGCAAATAAACCGGTTCCGCGTGTTCAACGGCCACGGTTTTGCCTGCTGCGAGCAGCTGGCTGGCAATCGGAAGCATATCTTCCGCAGCCGGCAGAAGCATGTTGCCGTCCACCAGCGTCAGCCCGGTGCCGTTCGCCATCTCAGGCCACGCTGGCCAGCCCGTACCGACGGTCGCCCACTCGCCGGACAGCTGCTTCAGCCGTTCCGTCACCGCTTCCGGCTTAAGCACGGCTTCCGTCTCTTCACCGTGCCACACGCCCTGCTCGTCGCGGGTGTATTCGGCCCAGTAAACTTCGCCCATGCGGGCATCAATCGCTGCCAGGACGCGCGTTGCCCCGGTCATGCGCCATGCGCCCTGTGCCATGGTGGCGAGGGTAGAGACGCCGATCATCGGCAGTTCGGCGCCCAGCGCCAGCCCTTGCGCAATGCCAATCCCGATGCGTACGCCCGTAAAGCTGCCGGGGCCGCGGCCAAAGGCCAGCGCGTCGAGGTCGGTTAAGGAGGTGTTGCCCTGGGTTAAAATGGCTTTTACCAAGGGGAGAATGCGTTGGGTGTGTTCCCGTGGGCACTCTTCGAAATGGGCAGAAACAGCACCGTCGTTCAACAGAGCAACAGAGCAAGCCTCTGTCGCGGTATCAATAGCCAGAATTCGCATCAGTCGTCGCGCTCTCGCAAGGGTCAGTCACAAAATGGCGCGCATCTTAGCACACTCCGGGGTAAATTACTCCGCCGTTGGGTTTGCCAGGAAACGCACCGCGCGTTTTATGTCCCGCGTCCGCGGTGCGGGCGGCAGGCTTGCAAGGAAGGTTGCCCCGTAAGGACGCATCACCAGCCGGTTATCGCAGATGACCAGCACGCCGCGATCGGTGACGTCACGGATTAAGCGCCCTACCCCTTGCTTAAGCGTAATGACCGCATCCGGCAGCTGAACCTCGTCAAACGGATCGCCGCCGCGCAGGCGGCAGTCTTCCATGCGCGCCTTCAGCAGCGGATCGTCCGGAGAGGTAAACGGCAGCTTATCAATGATCACCAGCGAGAGCGTATCGCCCCGCACGTCGACCCCTTCCCAGAAGCTGCTGGTTGCGACCAGCAGGGCGTTACCGGCGCTAACGAACTGCTGCAGCAGCTGGCCTTTGCTGGTTTCGCCCTGCAGCAGCACCGGTAGCGTCATGGTGGCGCGGAACTGCTCGGCGAGGTCGCGCATCATGGCGTGGGAGGTGCAGAGCATAAAGCAGCGGCCGTTATTGGCCTCGATCATCGGCTTCAGCATCGCCGCCAACAGCCGGGCCGCACCCGGCTGGTTGGGGAGCGGCAGATTGCGCGGCACGCAGAGCAGCGCCTGCTTTTCGTAATCGAACGGGCTGGGCAGAAGCAGCGATTCCGCCTGCTCGATGCCGAGGCGCTCGGTGAAGTGGTGCAGGTCGTCATTCACCGACAGGGTTGCCGACGTGAAGATCCAGCTGCCCGGCTTTTGCGCCATCACCTCTTTAAATTTATCCGCCACCGTCAGCGGCGTGAGCGCCAGGGTAAAGTGGCGCGAAGTGCACTCGTACCAGTAGCTGTAACCCGGCTGGTTAATCTCTTTCAGCCGTTTGAGCCGCCCGCGATAGAGCGTGGCGCGTTCGAAGGCCGCGTCCAGCAGCGCGGAACGGCCGAGCGACAGTTTCGCCACGTCATAGCAGAGCTCAAGCGCATCATCAAGCAGCAGCAGCGCGCGCTGGATGTTTTTGTCCGCCAGCAGCTCGCGCAGGTTTCCGCGATAGCCCGGCTCGCCAAGCTGTAAACGAAAATCCTGCGCGCTCTGCGCCAGACGGTCGGCGCACTTCTGCAGCTGCTGGGTATCTTTGAGTTCGGTCCGGTACGCAATGGTGAAATCTTTCGCCAGATCCTGCAGCTGGCGGCTGGAGAGCGACTGCCCAAAATACTGGCTGGCGATGTCCGGCAGCTGGTGGGCTTCGTCGAAGATCATCACGTCCGCCTCCGGGATCAGCTCACCAAAGCCGCTGTCCTTGACGACCATATCCGCGAGAAACAGATGGTGGTTCACCACCACCACATCCGCATCCATCGCCGTTTTGCGCGCTTTCACCACGAAGCAGTCTTTATACAGCGGGCAGTCGCTGCCGAGGCAGTTGTCGTTGGTGCTGGTCACCAGCGGCCAGGCGGGAGAGTCTTCCGGCACGCTCGCACAGGTGCTGATATCGCCCTCTTCGGTCTGGTTCGCCCAGGCGCGAAGGATAATGACGTCGCTCAGGGTTTGCACCGGCAGGTCGCCGCCCGCCAGCGCCTGCTGCTCAAGGCGTTCCAGGCAGAGATAGTTGGAGCGCCCCTTCAGCAGGGCCAGACGGCCTTTGTATTTCAGCGCCTTTGCCACCGTGGGCAAATCGCGGCTGTAGAGCTGGTCTTGCAGGGCTTTCGAACCGGTGGAGATAATCACCTTTTTTTTCGCCCGCAGCGCTGGCGCAAGGTAAGCATAGGTTTTACCCGTGCCGGTACCCGCTTCGACCACCAGCGGCTGAGCCTTATCAATGGCGCGTGCAACGGCGTGCGCCATCTGTCGCTGAGGCTCACGGGGTTTGAAGCCGGGGATAGCCTGCGCTAATTGACCTTCAGGGGAAAAATCGTCTGCCACGGTGCTCTCTCACTGTATTTTTGCACAGGGATTATGTCAGCCCATCCTCTCCTGTGCCACCCCAAATAGTGACGACACGAGAACAATATGGCAGTCTTGCCGCCTGACGACGAAAAATAACGAGGAAACGTTTATGACAATTGTGCGCATTGATGCCGAAGCCCGCTGGTCTGATGTGGTGATCCACAACCAGACGCTCTACTACACCGGCGTCCCGGCTAACCTGGACGCGGATGCGTTCGAGCAGACGGCCAATACCCTGGCGCAGATTGACGCGGTGCTGGAAAAACAGGGCAGCGACAAATCCCGCATTCTGGATGCGACGATTTTCCTGGCGAACAAAGATGACTTCGCGGCAATGAACAAAGCCTGGGATGCGTGGGTGGTGGCGGGTCACGCGCCTGTACGCTGCACCGTACAGGCCACGCTGATGAAGCCGGAATACAAGGTTGAGATTAAGATTATCGCGGCGGTTTAAGCCCGATCACTCTTCATCTTCATCCTCGAAACGCGCCACGATCCGCTCGCCGGTATGCGTGGCGCGCAGCTCTTCCGCCACCTGGGAAATCGCCTGTCCGCTGCTCATCCCCTGGGACATCAGTTCCTGAATTCGCTCAACCGCTTTCTGCTGCTGTTCATGGCTCAGAGAAGGTAAACCTGCAAACATCGTCAACTCCTGCTAAATTATTCGCGCTAATTATTTCACGCTGCCCGGTAGTATGCCACACATGAACATGCGCTTCCCCACTGTTATTACCCTGCCCTGGCGGACAGACGCCGCTGAATACTGGTTTGCCCGCCTGAGCCATCTTCCGTTTGCGATGCTGCTGCACTCCGGCCATGCGGACCATCCCTACAGCCGCTTTGATATTCTGGTCGCCGATCCGCTGAAGACGCTGACAACCGATGACCTGTCGCTGACGGACGATCCGCTGGTGCAGCTTCAGCACGATATTAACGCGCTGGGCTTATCCGCTACGCCAAACCCGGACCTTCCCTTTCAGGGAGGCGCGCTGGGCCTGTTTGGCTATGATTTGGGCCGCCGTTTCGAAACGCTGCCCGAGCGTGCGCAGGCTGATATTTCCCTGCCAGATATGGCCGTGGGGCTGTATGACTGGGCGTTAATCGTCGATCACCTCAAAAAAACGGTTTCCCTGCTGAGCCATCGTGACGTCCAGGCGCGTCTGGACTGGCTTGAGGCGCAACAGGCTGCACCCGCAGAGACGTTCACGCTGACCTCCGGCTGGCGCTCCAACATGAGCGCTGCGGAATATGCCGAAAAATTCGCGCGCGTTCAGGCGTATCTGCAAAGCGGCGACTGCTACCAGGTTAACCTCGCCCAGCGCTTCCAGGCGACCTATCGGGGAGATGAATGGCAGGCGTTTACCCGCCTAAATGCCAGCAATAAGGCGCCGTTCAGCGCATTTGTCCGTCTGGAACAGGGGGCGATCCTCAGCCTGTCGCCCGAGCGTTTTATTCATCTGGCCGAGGGCACGATTCAAACCCGTCCGATTAAAGGCACCTTGCCGCGTCTTGCCGATCCCGACGCCGACCGCAAGCAGGCGGAAAAACTCGCCGCCTCGCCGAAAGACCGCGCCGAAAACCTGATGATTGTCGATCTGATGCGTAACGACATTGGCCGGGTGGCCGTGCCGGGCAGCGTCCGCGTGCCGGAACTGTTTGTCGTCGAGCCTTTCCCTGCGGTGCATCATCTGGTCAGCACCATTACCGCGCGGCTGCCAGACTCGCGCACGGCCTGCGACCTGCTGCGCGCCGCGTTCCCGGGCGGCTCCATCACCGGTGCGCCGAAGGTGCGGGCAATGGAGATCATTGATGAACTGGAGCCCCACCGGCGCAATGCCTGGTGCGGCAGCATCGGCTATATCAGCCTGTGCGGCACGCTGGATACCAGCATTACCATCCGCACGCTGACCGCCTGCAACGGAAACCTTTACTGTTCGGCCGGGGGCGGGATTGTTGCCGATAGTCAGCTCGAGGCGGAATATCAGGAAACCTTTGATAAAGTTAACCGTATCCTGAAACTACTGGAGTAATCACGGGTGGAAAAAGAGAACCTGACGCTGGATGACTTTTTATCGCGTTTTCAGCTACTAAGACCGCAGGTCAATCGCGAAGCGCTGAATCAGCGTCAGGCGGCCGTGCTGATCCCGGTCGTGCGTCGCGCACAGCCGGGCCTGCTGCTCACCCAGCGTTCCGCCCATTTACGTAAGCATGCCGGTCAGGTCGCTTTTCCGGGGGGCGCGGTAGACAGCTCCGACGCCTCGCTGATTGCCGCCGCGCTGCGCGAAGCGCAGGAAGAGGTGGCCATTCCGCCGGAGGCCGTTGAGGTCATCGGCGTGCTGCCGCCCGTCGACAGCGTTACCGGTTTCCAGGTCACGCCGGTGGTGGGCATTATCCCGCCAGGTCTGCAGTATCACGCCAGCGTCGATGAAGTCTCTGCGGTGTTTGAAATGCCGCTGGATGAAGCCCTTCGACTGAGCCGTTACCACCCGCTGGATATTCAGCGTCGCGGGCATGACCATCGGGTCTGGTTGTCCTGGTATCAGCATTATTTTGTCTGGGGCATGACAGCGGGGATTATTCGTGAGCTGGCGTTGCAAATCGGCCTGAAGCATTGACTATACTTTACATTCCGCCCTCTTCTGCCAGGTTTGCGATCTGCGTCGCGCTATTAGCAAAACCCATCGTTAACCATTAGTTTAATTCATGTGAATAGTTAAGCCGAGGTCGGTGTTCCCTCTTACACTATGCGCAGTTATAACATCGTTACTGGAACCCCGGTAACCCTGTCAGGAGTGTGAAAGTGATTAGTATATTCGACATGTTCAAAGTGGGAATTGGCCCTTCGTCTTCCCATACTGTTGGCCCGATGAAGGCCGGTAAACAGTTCGTCGATGATCTGGTCGAAAAAGGATTACTGGAAAGCGTTACCCGTGTCGCCGTGGATGTTTACGGCTCGCTGTCATTAACGGGTAAAGGCCACCACACCGATATCGCCATTATTATGGGTCTGGCAGGCAATATGCCGGATACCGTTGATATTGATGCCATTCCGGCATTCATCCGCGACGTGGAAACACGCGGCCGCCTGCTGCTGGCAAACGGCCAGCAGGAAGTCGATTTCCCGCAGGATGACGGCATGCGTTTTCGCAGCGACAACCTGCCGCTGCATGAAAACGGCATGACCATTCACGCTTATAGCGGTGAAAAAGAGATCTACAGCAAAACGTACTACTCCATCGGCGGTGGTTTCATCGTGGATGAAGAGCATTTTGGCAAAGACAGCGTCGGCGACGTCAGCGTGCCGTACCCGTTCAAATCGGCGACCGAGATGCTGGGCTACTGCAAACAGACCGGTCTTTCCCTCTCCGGCATGGTGATGCAGAACGAACTGGCCCTGCACAGCAAACAAGAGATTGAAGACTATTTTGCCAACGTCTGGCAAACCATGCGCGCCTGTATCGATCGCGGGATGAACACCGAAGGCGTTCTGCCGGGTCCACTGCGCGTGCCGCGTCGTGCCTCTGCTCTGCGCCGTATGCTGGTAACCACGGACAAATTCTCCAACGACCCGATGAACGTGGTCGACTGGGTGAATATGTTTGCGCTTGCGGTTAACGAAGAGAACGCCGCCGGGGGCCGCGTCGTGACGGCGCCAACCAACGGCGCGTGCGGCATTGTTCCTGCGGTGCTGGCGTATTACGACCACTTTATTGAGCCCGTGACGCCGGACATCTATATCCGTTATTTCCTGGCGGCAGGTGCCATCGGCGCGCTGTACAAGATGAATGCGTCCATCTCCGGTGCGGAAGTGGGCTGTCAGGGTGAAGTCGGCGTGGCCTGCTCCATGGCGGCGGCGGGTCTGGCAGAGCTGTTGGGTGCAAGCCCTGAGCAGGTCTGCGTGGCGGCTGAAATCGGTATGGAACATAACCTCGGTCTGACCTGCGACCCGGTCGCGGGCCAGGTGCAGGTGCCGTGCATTGAGCGTAACGCGATTGCCTCGGTGAAAGCCATCAACGCCTCTCGTATGGCGATGCGCCGTACCAGCGAACCTCGCGTATCGCTGGATAAGGTGATTGAAACCATGTACGAAACGGGCAAAGACATGAACGCGAAATACCGCGAGACGTCCCGTGGTGGCCTGGCCATTAAGGTGCAGTGCGACTAATACTGCCTTTCGCCCATCTGCAACGGATGGGCGAATTTCCCTCTTCTTCCTCGTCTCCTTCTGCTTTCCCCACTACACTTTGACTGTTGCGTCCGGCTTTTGTGGCTGGTGGCTTACCAGGCGACCGTTCATGCAAACTGCACAAACGATCATTAAAAATTATCGCCGAAAACGCGTTATCGTCTGTGTGACGGTTGCGCTCCTCACGCTCATCCTGACGCTAGGCATTCGCTTTATCTCCCAGCGCAACGTTAACCAACAGCGGATCCTCGATTTTACCAGCCATACCGTTCGCGCCCTTGATAACGTTCTGCTTTCCCTGGAAAACCACCGCAACGTGCTGCAGCCGCTGGTGGGGCAGCCCTGCCTGCAGGTGCAACTGGCGCTGCGGCAGCAGGCAGCCATTTTGCAGACGGTACGCTCCATTGCCCTGATCGAAGACGGTATCCTGTACTGTTCGAGTATTTTCGGCAGCCGCAGCGAGCCTGTGCGTGACGTCCTTCAGGAGCTCCCTGCCAGCACGGCGAAGCTGATTTTATCGACCGACCAGTGGCTGCTTAAGGGCAGCCCTGTTTTGATCCAGTGGTATCCCGTCTCTCAGGACGGTGAAGATGGCGTCGTCGAGATTATCAATATCGACCTGATCGCCAGAATGATCCTTGAGCCCCAGCGTCCGCTCATCAATGACGTTGTGCTGACAGTCGGCGATCGGTTTTTACGCTACGGTCAACGCGTCACCGACAGCCTGACGTTTGATGAGGAGAGCGCCCTTTTCCAGCAGTCTTCAACCCAAAATCCTTTCACGATTACGGTCGGCGGACCTGGCCCCGGAGAGTTAGCCTTAAAAAGCCTGCCCGCCCAGCTGCCGCTGGGACTGATGCTCAGCCTGCTGCTGGGCTATCTCGCCTGGCTGGCGACGGCAAACCGGATGAGCTTTACGTGGGAGATCGATATGGGCATTGCGGCGCGGGAATTTGAGCTTTTCTGCCAGCCGCTGGTGAATGCCCGCACCCAGGCGTGCACTGGCGTGGAGATCCTGCTGCGCTGGAATAATCCCCGTCAGGGTTGGATCACCCCGGAGGTGTTTATCCCTCTGGCAGAAGAACATAACCAGATTGTCCCCCTGACCCGCTACGTCATCGCCGAAACGGTGCGCCAGATAGGCTACTTCCCGTCCAGCCCCGGTTTTCACATCGGCATTAACGTCGCCGCCAGCCATTTCCGCCACGCAGTATTGATACAGGATCTGAACCGTCTCTGGTTCAGCGCCTGTCCGCGCCAACAGCTGGTAATTGAACTCACGGAACGGGATGCGCTGCTGGACGCGGATTATCGCATCGTGCGCGAACTGCATCGCAAAGGCGTGAAGCTTGCTATCGACGATTTCGGCACCGGGAACAGCTCCCTCTCCTGGCTTGAAAAGCTGCACCCGGACGTCCTGAAGATTGACCAGTCTTTTACGACCGCCATCGGCACCGATGCCGTGAATTCAACGGTGACGGATATGATTATTGCGCTGGGCCAGCGGCTGAATATCGAGCTGGTGGCGGAAGGGGTTGAGACAGAGGAGCAGGCGCGCTATTTACGCCGTCACGGCGTACCTGTGCTGCAGGGATTTTTCTATGCGCGGCCGATGCCGCTGCGGGACTTTCCAGACTGGCTGGCGGGAAGTGCTCCCCCGCCAGCGCGTCATAATGGGCACATCGTGCCCTTAATGCCGCTGCGTTAAGCAGACTTACTCATCTTCATCGTGGGCAGATTGTTCTTTAACAATGCGGACCATATCAACACGATAGTCGTTGGCTTCGACAATGGTAATGTGCAGCGGCGGCAGCTCAATCACATCGCCGACGCGCGGGATCTGCCCATTCACGGCGATAACCAGACCGGCAACGGTCGCGATGTCTTCTTCATCGTTGACCACGTTTTCCAGCCCCAGCGTGTGTGAGAGCGCGTGCAGGTCGGTCGTACCTTTAACCAGCCAGCCTTCGCCGTCGGCAACAATTTCCGGCGTTTCGTCTTCATCCGGGAATTCACCGGCAATCGCTTCCAGCACGTCCAGCGGCGTCACCAGCCCCTGCACCACGCCAAACTCGTTGGTGACGATAACAAAGCTACCGCGCGCGCGGCGCAGCACACCGAGCAGGTTGATCGGATCCAGCGTTTCCGGCACCACAATCGCAGGCGATGCGGCAGCAACGGCTTCGACGTTAACGCCTTCTTCCAGAGCGACCAGCATCTCTTTTGCCCTGACCACGCCGATGATCTCATCCAGCTCGCCGCGACACACCGGGAACAGGCTGTGCGGTGAAGAGAGCAGCTGCTGGCGAATTTCATCCACGCTCAGGTTAGCATCGACCCAGCTGATCTCCCCGCGCGGCGTCATGATGCCGCGCAGCGAACGGGAGGCCAGGGAGAGCACGCCGTTAATCATGTAGCGTTCCTGTTCCACAAACGCCCCTTCCGGCACCGGAACCGGGTTGTGGTTTTCGGAATCAGACTGAACGTTCACCTGACGACGACCGCCCATCAGACGCAGAATGGCATCCGCGGTACGGGCGCGCAGCGGCTGATTTGACTGCTGTTTAATAAAGTTACGACGCGCAATCTGGTTGAACAGCTCGATCAGGATCGAGAAGCCAATCGCAGCGTACAGGTAGCCTTTCGGAATATGGAAGCCAAAGCCTTCCGCCACCAGGCTCAGACCAATCATCAGCAGGAAGCTCAGACACAGCACCACCACCGTCGGATGCTGGTTCACGAAACGCGTCAGCGGTTTCGACGCCAGCAGCATGACCGCCATCGCAATAACCACAGCCGCCATCATGACCGGCAGGTGGTTCACCATGCCGACCGCCGTGATCACCGCATCCAGCGAGAAGACCGCATCCAGCACCACGATCTGCAGCACCACCACCCAGAAGCTGGCATACCCTTTACCGTGACCATCATCGTGCTGCCGGTTTTCCAGCCGCTCATGGAGCTCTGTCGTCGCTTTGAAGAGCAGGAATATCCCCCCGATCAGCATGATCAAATCACGGCCGGAGAAGGTGTAATCCATGACGGAGAACAACGGTTTGGTCAGCGTGACCATCCACGAGATAACGGAGAGCAGACCCAGTCGCATGACCAGCGCCAGCGAGAGACCAATCAGACGCGCTTTATCACGCTGTTTTGGCGGCAACTTATCCGCAAGGATGGCGATAAACACCAGGTTATCGATGCCGAGAACAATCTCCAGCACCACCAGCGTGAGCAATCCTACCCAGATTGACGGGTCCATTAAGAATTCCATGACAAGCTCCTGCTAAAGGAATGACGAAACGGTGCCCCACTCAACGTGGGCAAAACAGAGGCAGACAGAGTCGATACATGGCGAGGATCGCCGGTGAAAAAGGCGCGAAATGGCCTGAAAGATGACTGACGTCGGTGACGGTCCATATAGTGGGCTGTAGCCCTATACTCCTGAACAATTAAACGGAGGCTAAACATATCAGACACAATGCATTTTTAGCAAAGATTTACGTTCCTTTGCAAAGATCTGTAACACAGTGGCTGTACCCTTAAGATAAATCTGTCGCGCGTGGCTAAATTACGGATCTTCATCACATAAATTATTTTTTCACTATCTAAAATAATTCGCGGAAGTCTTAGTTTTTTGAACTCTAACCCTTATCTGAATCGATTCGGTTCGCCAATACGATTCTCAGTACGACTGCCCGGCAGGCGTATTAATGATAATAAAAGGAGGTAGCAAGTGACCATTGCTATTGTCATAGGCACACATGGTTGGGCTGCTGAGCAGCTACTCAAAACGGCAGAGATGCTGTTGGGCGAGCAGGAAAACGTCGGCTGGATCGATTTCGTTCCCGGTGAAAACGCCGAGACGCTGATTGAGAAGTACAACGCTCAACTCGCGAAGCTGGATACCAGCAAGGGCGTGCTGTTTCTCGTTGATACATGGGGCGGCAGCCCGTTCAATGCTGCCAGCCGCATTGTCGTCGATAAAGAGCACTATGAAGTTGTCGCCGGGGTCAATATCCCCATGCTGGTGGAAACCTTCATGGCGCGCGACGACAATCCGTCTTTCGACGAGCTGGTGGCCCTGGCCGTTGAAACGGGCCGTGAAGGGGTGAAAGCCCTGAAAGCACAGCCGGTGGAAAAACCTGCCCCTGCGCCCGCAGCGGCACCGAAAGCGGCAGCGCCGGCAAAACCGATGGGTCCGAATGATTACATGGTGATTGGCCTTGCGCGTATTGATGACCGCCTCATCCACGGTCAGGTTGCCACGCGCTGGACCAAAGAGACCAACGTTCAACGCATTATCGTGGTCAGCGACGAAGTGGCCGCCGACACCGTTCGTAAAACCCTTTTGACTCAGGTTGCTCCGCCTGGCGTTACCGCGCACGTCGTGGATGTCGCCAAGATGATCCGCGTTTACAACAACCCGAAATATGCGGGCGAACGCGTAATGCTCCTGTTCACTAACCCGACAGACGTAGAGCGCATTGTTGAAGGCGGCGTGAAAATCACCTCCGTTAACATTGGTGGTATGGCCTTCCGTCAGGGCAAAACGCAGGTCAACAACGCCATTTCAGTTGATGCGAAAGATATCGAGGCATTCAACAAGCTGAATGCGCGCGGTATTGAGCTGGAAGCCCGTAAGGTTTCCACGGATCAAAAACTGAAAATGATGGATTTGATCGGCAAAGTTGGGAAATAAGCCCGCGCCGGTTCTCACATAAAGTTTATGTAATAGGAGAAGTGCAATGGAGATTACCACTCTTCAGATTGTACTGGTGTTCGTCGTCGCATGTATTGCGGGTATGGAATCCGTACTTGATGAATTTCAGTTCCACCGCCCTCTGGTGGCCTGTACGCTGATTGGGGCCGTTCTGGGTGACATGAAAACCGGTATCATCATCGGTGGTACCCTGGAAATGATCGCCCTGGGCTGGATGAACATCGGTGCGGCAGTTGCGCCTGATGCCGCGCTGGCCTCTATCATTTCGACCGTTCTGGTTATTGCCGGTCACCAGAGTATTGGTGCAGGTATCGCCCTGGCGATCCCACTGGCAGCCGCAGGCCAGGTTCTGACCATCATTGTTCGTACTATCACCGTAGCCTTCCAGCACGCAGCGGATAAGGCCGCCGAAAACGGCAACCTCACGGCACTGTCGTGGATCCACGTTTCTTCCCTGTTCCTGCAGGCGATGCGTATCGCGATCCCGGCGGTTATCGTTGCGATCTCCGTCGGTACCAGTGAAGTCCAGAGCATGCTGAACGCCATTCCTGAAGTGGTCACCGGCGGTCTGAACATCGCGGGCGGCATGATCGTGGTCGTTGGTTATGCGATGGTCATCAACATGATGCGCGCAGGCTACCTGATGCCGTTCTTCTACCTCGGCTTCGTGACCGCGGCATTCACCAACTTCAACCTGGTTGCGCTGGGTGTGATTGGTGCGGTAATGGCGATTCTCTACATCCAGCTCAGCCCGAAATATAACCGCGTCGCGGGTGCCCCAGCGCAGGCTGCTGGTAACAACGATCTCGATAACGAACTGGACTAACAGGTGAGCGACATGGTTGATATGACAAAAACTACCACCGAGAAAAAACTCACTCCGGGTGATATTCGTGGCGTGTTCATCCGTTCTAACCTGTTTCAGGGTTCATGGAACTTCGAACGTATGCAGGCGCTGGGTTTCTGCTTCTCCATGGTACCGGCGATCAAACGCCTGTATCCGGAAAATAACGAAGCGCGCCGTCAGGCCATCAAGCGTCACCTGGAATTCTTCAATACCCATCCTTACGTTGCGGCCCCCGTACTGGGCGTAACGCTGGCGATGGAAGAGCAGCGTGCGAACGGTGCAGAGATTGACGACGGTGCCATCAACGGTATCAAAGTCGGCCTGATGGGCCCGCTGGCTGGCGTCGGTGACCCGATCTTCTGGGGTACCGTGCGTCCGGTCTTCGCCGCACTGGGTGCCGGTATCGCGATGAGCGGCAGCCTGCTTGGCCCTCTGCTGTTCTTCATCCTGTTCAACGCCGTGCGTCTGCTGACCCGTTACTACGGCGTGGCCTACGGCTACCGTAAAGGGGTGGACATCGTTAAGGACATGGGCGGCGGCTTCCTGCAGAAACTGACTGAGGGGGCGTCAATCCTCGGCCTGTTTGTCATGGGGGCACTGGTTAACAAGTGGACGCACGTGAACATCCCGCTGGTGGTATCGACCATCACCGGACAGGATGGTCAGACTCGCGTCACCACCGTGCAGACGATTCTGGACCAGCTGATGCCGGGCCTGGTCCCGCTGCTGTTGACCTTCGCCTGTATGTGGCTGCTGCGTAAGAAAGTGAACCCGCTGTGGATTATCGTTGGCTTCTTCGTCATCGGTATCGCGGGCTACGCCGTCGGCCTGCTGGGTCTGTAAGTATCAATGCTATAGGCCGGGGGCTTGCCCCCGGTTTTTTTTATCTGGAGGATGAATGACTGCCACGGACATCGTACTGGTTTTATTTATTATTGCCCTTCTGGCTTATGCGATCTATGACGAGTTCATCATGCCGCGCCGTCACGGCGAGACGCTGCTCTCCCTTCCCCTGCTACGACGCGGGCGCGTGGATGCCTTTATCTTCGTGGGCCTCATCGCCATTCTTATTTACAATAACGTCACCAGCCATGGTGCATTATTAACCACATGGTTATTATGTGCGCTGGCATTAATGGCGATTTATCTGTTCTGGATCCGCACGCCGAAAATCATTTTTAAATCCCACGGATTCTTCTTCGCCAATGTATGGATAGAATATAACCGTATTAAAGAGATGAATTTATCCGAGGACGGCGTACTGGTGATGCAATTAGAACAACGCCGCCTGCTTATTCGGGTGAAGAATATTGATGACCTGGAAAAGATATACAAGTTACTCGTTAAGACTCAATAAGTTAGATATATAGCAACGGCTATATCCTGTGTTTATTTTGCGCAAGCAATATAGCCAAAGCTATATCCCCACCGCTAATTTGAACGCTATTTGTTAACGATATTTTCACGATTAAAGACAAATGAAAATCGTTATCAACAAACGATTTAAATAATGCCTTTTCATTGTTGTTTTATATTCTCAAAATATGTTAAGGTTGCGCCCGTCGTTGGGGAGTAGCCGATTTCCTGTTCGCAGGAAATGTACGTGTCAACATACTCGTTGAAAAACGTGGCACGTACGGATCGCTTACCGCATGTCTTATGTGCGTTGCGATCAGGCGAGACCATAGATACATCAACTGCTTTTTACTGGGGGCAGTGATGTGTCATATGGATATCCCCGGTCTGGACGCTGTTATGAATATCTCCGCTACGATCCTTCTCGCTTTTGGCATGTCCATGGACGCATTCGCTGCTTCCATCGGGAAAGGCGCCACGCTACACAAACCTAAATTCTCAGAAGCCCTGCGTACCGGCCTGATTTTCGGCGCTATCGAAACGCTGACTCCGCTTCTCGGCTGGGGACTCGGCATGCTCGCCAGCCAGTTCGTGCTGGAGTGGAACCACTGGATTGCCTTCGTCCTGCTGGTGTTTCTCGGTGGCCGAATGGTCATTGAAGGTTTTCGCGGCGGCGATGATGAAAACGAGGAGCCGCAGCACCGCCACGGCTTCTGGCTGCTGGTCACCACGGCCATTGCCACCAGCCTTGATGCGATGGCCGTCGGCGTCGGTCTGGCATTTTTGCAGGTCAATATTATCGCCACCGCGCTGGCTATTGGCTGTGCAACCCTGATTATGTCCACGCTGGGCATGATGGTCGGACGGTTTATCGGCCCGCTGCTGGGTAAACGCGCCGAGATCCTCGGGGGGATTGTGCTGATTGGCATTGGTGCCCAGATCCTCTGGGCACACTTCGCCGGTTAATCTTCGCGCTGCCAGACGTGGATGCTGAAGTCCGTCTGGCAGCGAAATGTTGAGTGTGCCGCTAACGTTTCCCATACCTCAGGTTTTGCCCGCCACGCGAACGGCGTCATCTGCAATAACGCGACGGCCTCTTCCCCTTTCAGCATCATTTCGTACGCCACCGATTCCGCCTGCTTCAGGGTAAAACCGGCCAGCTGTTCAGAATGAGGGGCATGGAGACGCACTTCGTCGTAGATCAGCCCTTTCAGCTCCATCAGATGACGCGGACCTGGCGTCACGGTGACCACCCATCCGCCCGGTTTCACGACGCGCGCCAGCTCCTCCGCCTTACACGGCGCGTAGATGCGGATAACCGCGTCCATGCTGGCATCGTCAAACGGCAGCCGGTGGCTGGACGCCACGCAGAACGTCACGTCGGTATAACGTTTTGCCGCCGCGCGAATGGCCACTTTCGACACGTCCAGACCGAATGTCTGTGCGCCCTTCTCACGAGCAACCTCCGCAAACCGTGCGGTGTAGTACCCTTCCCCACAGCCGATATCGAGCATGGCGGTGGCGGAAGCAGGCAGAATGTCATTCAGCCTCTGCGCGACGGTCTCCCGCAGCGGCAGATAGTGCCCGGCATCGAGAAACGCGCGGCGCGCCCGCATCATCTCTGCACTGTCGCCAGGATCGCGCGAGCGCTTATGCTGCACCGGCAGAAGATTCACGTAGCCTTCTTTTGCCTGGTCAAACTGATGCCCCTGCGGACAGGTATAACGTTTATCTGAGTAGGTCAGGGGGGCGTGACAAAGGGGACAGCTGAAGGACATGGCTACTCCGGAGCATAATCAAAGGGCGAAGTGTACCGCTATTCGCCCCTGTTATAAACGCCCGGTTAGCGCATGACGATAAGGTGTTCGGACCCCGCCGGTAAACCGTCAGGTTTGATATTCTCCAGACGCAGCACGTTACCCATAATCTCGCTGAAGACAGGCGCGGAGACGGCACCGCCGTAGTAGGCCCCGTTTTGCGGATCGTTAATCACCACCACCAGAGCAAAACGCGGATTGCTGGCAGGCGCAACGCCCGCGGTGTAGGCGACGTATTTATCGACATATTTCCCGCTATCGTCAATTTTCTTCGCCGTGCCGGTTTTCACCGCCACCCGGTAATCACGCACGGCAGCCTTAACGCCCCCGCCGCCCGGCAGCGCAACGCTCTCCATCATGTGCTCCACTTCGTGCGCAATCTCTTCCGGCATGACGCGGTGCCCGATAACGGGGGGATCGATGCGGGTGATGGAGAGAGGACGCTCAAGCCCGAACCCGCCAATCGTGGCGTAGACGTGGGCCAGCTGGAGCGGCGTGACCATCAGCCCGTAGCCGAAGGCAAAGGTCGCGCGATCGAGCTGGCTCCAGTATTTACGCTGTGGCAACAGCCCCGAGCTTTCCCCCGTTAAGCCAAGCCCCGTATTGGTGCCAAAACCAAAGTTTCGATAGGTATCAATAAGGTGCTGAACGGGCATCGCCAGAGAAAGCCGGGAAACGCCGGTGTCGCTCGATTTTTGCAGGATCCCGGTCATCGTCAGCTCAGGGTAATAGCCCACGTCGCGAATGCGATGCCCGTCAAGGGTATACGGATGGGTGTCAATCACGCTATCCGGCTGGACCAGGCCCTGCTGCAGGGCCGTCATCAGCACCAGCGGCTTGACGGTCGAACCGGGTTCGAACGTATCGCTGATCGCGCGGTTGCGGAAATCATTTATCGTCGCGCCTTCCCGATTATTGGGATTGAAATCCGGATAGCTCGCCATCGCGAGTATTTCCCCGGTTGGGATATTAATTAATACCGATGCCCCCGACTCGGCCTTGTTCCAGGCCACGGCATTGTCGAGCGCATCTTCGGTGATGGTTTGCAGCCGCTCGTCAATACTTAACTGAATGTTATGCGCCGGTGAGGGCGCGATTTCAGTCAGGTTTTCAACCACGCGCCCGTAGCGATCTTCCCTCACCTGACGCACGCCCGGCTTGCCGGTGAGTTGGGAGTTGAAGCTCTTTTCCACACCTTCAATGCCCTGCCCGTCAATATTGGTGAAACCAATCAGGTTCGCTGCCACATGGCCAGCAGGATAAAAACGGCGGGACTCGTCGCGTAAATTGATGCCGGGCAGATTCAGTTTATCGATCCACTTTGCCTGTGCCGGATCGACCTGGCGGGCAAGGTAAATAAAACGACCCTGCGGGTTGGCGTTGATGCGTGCCGAGAGCGTGCCGAGGGAGAGATGCAGCGCGCTGGCCAGCGCCTGCCAGCGCTCATCAAGGCTGACGCCCCCTTTTGCCAGCACCGACTTAGGATCGGCCCAGACGGCCTGGACAGGCACGCTCACCGCCAGAGGGCGGCCCTCGCGATCCATTATCATGCCGCGCGGCGCATCAATCGCCAGCTGGCGGAGGGATCGCATATCTTCCTGCTTCACCAGATTGTCAGGCTTAATGATTTGCAGCCAGGCAACGCGGCCCAGCAGAAAAGCCAGACTACAAAAAATAGCTAAACAGAGCAGCACAAAACGCGCCGGCGTGAAATTTCCGACGGTCGCTATCGATTTCTTCTTCACCTGAACCCCAGGACTGTAAAACAACGCACTGATTTAACGGGAAAAGATGGGTTTAGGGTGGCAAAACAGTGCTACTAACCTCGCAGCTTTGCAACAAGTTACTAACAAGACCGTGGATGGTAATATTTTGAAAGATAAGGGACATAAAAAAGCCCCGCGACAGGCGAGGCTTTATGTCTGAGAGTGAAGTGCCGGGCACTTCAGTCAGCAGCGGTTCGATCAGATAGCAGTTACGTTAACTGCAGCTGGGCCTTTCTGGCCGTCCTGAATTTCGAACTCAACGTTCTGGCCTTCAGCCAGAGTTTTGAAGCCGTTACCCTGGATTGCAGAGAAGTGTACGAACACGTCTTTGCTGCCGTCAGCAGGAGTAATGAAACCAAAACCTTTAGACTCGTTGAACCACTTAACTTGACCTTTAATCTTTGCCATTTTGCAAAATTCCTTAGAGTGTTTTCTTAGCCCGCAGGCATTAACTGAGATAAAACTGAGACATTACTGCATGAGGCACTAATATAAGGTTCGGCAGAGAAGCGGTATTCAACGACAACGTGTTTACTCAGGACTTCTTTACTGAAAATGCCACACATAAACAGAACTGTACCTCGTTTGACCCAAAACGTGTTATCACACACTATGTTTAATATGGCAAGCCATTTTTAAACATGTCTCGATCCGCCGCACAAATTCGAACAGTGCCTGTCATGTTTTGCACAATTATGCGCATCGCGTACAGACAGCCCTGCTGCGTAACAAAGACCCAGCATTGCTTGCACAACCGCTGTAATCTAAGACTTTTTTAACATAGCTCATTCATTACGAACCGTCCAGCAACCAGGAAAAGAAATCTTTCGTCCTGATTGAGTTAGAACAATTTGTGAAAAGTTATGCTTAAATCATTGTAACGCGACCAAATTGTTTCAGAGAAAAAACACTGTTAAAAACCCGCTTCCATCTGTATTAAAATGCACCAGCGAATAAACAGCGTTATGCACCAAAATAATGAAATTTTTATGACTCTGCATCAAAAGAAGGCAAGCAAAACGTTTCGATAAAAATAAAACATTCCCAGGCGCGTTTACATCAAGAATATATGCAACAATTTATCGCTTCGTTTAGAAGGATAAATATTCACCAATTTTCAGTATCCTGAAAGAATGGTTAACTGGTGCTAAATTATCGAGTGCGTGAGTTAACTCCTGCACAGGTTCATCTAAGGATTCATCTGCCAGTTCAAACACGCCCCAGTGAATAGGGAACGCCAGAGGTGAGCCCAGCTGCTGCCACAATGCCACCGCTGATTGCGGATCCATATGATGAACAGCCATGAACCATCGTGGGGCATAGGCACCAATCGGCAACGCGGCGGCATCTATCTGGCCCAGGCGTTCAGGAATCAACAACAGCTCAGGCGAATAGCCGGTATCACCGCTGAACCAGAAACGGTGATGCCGTCCTTCCATCACCCAGCCGCACCATAAGGAACGATTGCGGTTCCATGGTGTGCGCATGCTCCAGTGCTGCGCCGGCACGGCGGTCAGCGTCATCCCCTGCCAGGTGAAACTCTGCCACCAGTCGAGTTCGACCACGCGTTTTGCTCCCCGGCGACGAAACCAGTCGGCCAGGCCCAACGGAACGAAACAACAGACGTCGGGAAAGCGCTTGAGGATCCTGCGAATGGTTGCGTCATCAAGATGATCGTAATGATTATGGGAGATGACAACCGCATCAAGCTGATGAAGTTGCTCGACAGACAGTACGGGAGGCGTTTTGCGCTGGGGTCCCAGGAAAGGCAGCGGAGAAGCACGTCGTGAAAACACCGGATCGGTAAGGATGATATTGCCGTCCAGCTGCAGCAACACGCTCGCGTGTCCGAGCCACCACACCCCATCTTCATGAGATGCCGCAAGCTCAACCGGTTGCCACCACTGGCGGATGAAATCGTCATAACCCAGCGCGGGCGGCTTCGGTAAACCGGCCTCTTTGCGCGCTTTACGCCAACGGTCAAGGTCACCGGGTTGATGTCCGACAGGAAGGGTATTACGAAAACCGTTCGGGGTATGATGTTTCAGGGAGGGGTCATACCAGGGATTTTTCCAGACCACAGCCACCTCCCAGGACTAAAAAGATTAACGCTCAGCCACCAGGCGGATAAAGTCGTCTTCGTCTTTGTTATCTTCAGCGACCGCGTCTTTCGGCGCGTCTTTCTCTTCCGGTTCGTTAGCCTCGCAAAGACGGCGTAGCAATGCATTCTGGCGTTTTTGCTGATCGAGCAGCGCTTCCAGCAGTTCGATCTGCTCATTTGTACGCGAACTGGCCCGATTCACGAAAAACCAGATGACCAGCCCCACAAGCAGAACCACCAAAGAAATCATCAGGGTTGCCATATTCAGCAACCCTGAATTCAGTAACTCACCCATTTCACCACCTCAATAAAAACGTCTATTTTACCACTGGCGTGAAGGAAGGAAATCACGTTGAGAAAAAATGTGTATTACCACGGAATAAATTTGTTGATTGCGCAAACGCCGCTAAAAAACTGTACATCCTGATCGCACATCACATTGATCGTCTGCGTCCATAACACCACGCACGCTATCAGTACGATAATCAGAATTACCCAGCGTATTTTTTTCACTCCACACTCCGTCTAAGGACCTGATGTAACGAGATTATCACGCTTATCTTAAACAAGGGCTAACTGCGCCTCCATCGCGGTTTTTAAGAATGCTGCACTTGTTTCATTGCGTAAACACGTTACGCTAGCATTACGATAACAACGATAAAAGAGGTAATAATGCGATTCATCATTCGAACAATTATTGCACTGGCCCTTGTCTGGATTGGCCTTCTGTTAACGGGCTATGGTGTGCTTGTGGGGAGCACAGAAAACGCAGCCGGGTTAGGCATTCAGTGTAAATACCTAACCGCACAAGGAATGAGCACCGCCCAGTATCTGCATACTGACAGCGGGATCATTGGCTTAACCCAATGTCCTGTACTGCGTAAAACATCCGTCGTGATTGATAACGGCTAATCAGCCAGGTTCATGAGGCATAAAAAACGCCGCATCAGATGCGGCGTTTTTTCATTTCAGCAGGGATTAAAACGGGTAGTCGTGATAGCCCATCTGTTCAGAAATTTTACGTGCGGCAGTGTGCAGAATAGACACATACTCATGAAGACGCTCTTCGGAGAAACGTAAGGTTGGGAAAGAGATACTTAAGCCCGCAATCACCACCCCAAAGCGGTCAAATACCGGGACGCCGATACAGCGCAGCCCCTCTTCCTGCTCTTCGTTATCTTCGCCATACCCTTGCTCGCGCACGCGGTCGAGCACCGTCAGCAGCGCTTCCGTACTGGTAATGGTTCGTTCCGTGCTGCGTTTGTATTCCACGCCGTCGAGGATCTGCTCCACTTCCTCGCGATCGCGCCACGCCAGCAGAACTTTACCAATCGCGGTACTGTAGAGCGGGTTGCGGCGCCCAATGCGCGAATACATGCGCAGATTGTACATGGAGTCGATTTTATGGATGTAAACGATGCTGTCTTCATCCAGCGCACCGAGATGAATGGTCTCTTTGGTCAGGCGAGAGATTTCACGCATCTGAATGTCCGCGCTGCGGATCAGGTCAACATTTTGTAGCGCACGCGCACCTAATTCAAACAGCTTCAGCGTCAGAGAATATTTTTCAGATTCGCCTTCCTGCGCAACGTAACCCAATGACTTCATGGTTTGCAAAAAGCGATAAACGGTGCTTTTTGACATCATCACGCGCTGTGACAGCTCTGTAATACCTATTTCACGCTCTTCTCCAAGCGCCTGTAAGATGCCAAACACCTTCAGCACGGAAGAAACAGAATCTGGTTGTTTATCCAAATCCGCAATAGCCATTTACCACCTCATAGCGAGTGTTTTATAAAAATCAGAACTGGTTTTTATTATAAGTTCCCGTCATGTCAGCTGCAATCAATCCGCGTTTACTTCGTTACAAATCTGCGACATATCGCGGCTGTAACAATGCTAAAATAGTTACCCTGAGAATAATTTCACGCTGAGCTTTTTACTCCTGATGGACAAGAATCTTTCCGATGGCCTGCCATTACCCCAGCGGTATGGCGCAATAGCGACCATCATTATCGGTATCTCCATGGCCGTCCTTGACGGCGCGATTGCCAACGTTGCCCTGCCAACCATCGCCAGCGACCTGCATGCCTCACCCGCCAGTTCGATTTGGATTGTTAACGCCTACCAGATTGCGATTGTGGTTTCACTGCTCTCGTTCTCTTTCCTGGGCGATATGTTCGGTTACCGCCGGGTGTATCAGTGTGGCCTGGTGGTTTTCACGTTTACCTCCCTGTTCTGCGCCCTTTCAGATTCACTGCATACCCTGACGCTGGCGCGCATCGCCCAGGGTTTTGGCGGCGCGGCGTTGATGAGCGTAAACACGGCGCTGATCCGCTTGATTTATCCCCAGCGCCATCTGGGGCGCGGCATGGGGATAAACTCGTTTATTGTGGCCGTCTCTTCTGCCGCCGGGCCAACCATTGCGGCGGCGATCCTTTCCGTCGCGTCATGGCAATGGCTGTTCGCCATTAACGTGCCGCTGGGTATCCTCGCCATCTTCTTTGCCCTGCGCTTTCTTCCCGCTAACGGTCCCAAAATCAGCATGCCGCGCTTCGACGTGACGAGTGCGGTGATGAATGCCCTGACCTTCGGCCTGCTGATTACGGCGCTGAGCGGCTTTGCGCAAGGACAATCGCTGATGCTTACCGGCGCGGAGCTCATCGCCCTGCTGGCGATCGGCTTCTTCTTTGTTCGCCGCCAGCTCACCCTCCCCGCGCCTTTGCTGCCCGTTGATCTGCTGCGTATTCCCCTCTTTTCGCTCTCCATTTGCACGTCCGTCTGCTCTTTTTGCGCCCAGATGCTGGCTCTGGTTTCTCTGCCCTTCTTTCTGCAGAGCGTGGTAGGCCGGTCAGAAGTGGAGACCGGACTGCTGCTCACCCCCTGGCCGCTGGCGACCATGGTGATGGCCCCGCTGGCAGGTTACTTAATTGAACGCGTTCATGCCGGTTTACTCGGGGCGCTGGGGCTGGCGGTGATGGCGACAGGCCTTTTCGCACTGGCACTGCTGCCCTCGTCGCCTTCCGATCTGGACATCATCTGGCGCATGATCCTCTGCGGCGCGGGGTTTGGGCTGTTCCAGTCCCCCAATAACCACACCATTATCACCTCAGCACCGCGACATCGTAGCGGAGGGGCCAGCGGCATGTTGGGAACCGCGCGTCTGCTTGGGCAAAGCACCGGTGCGGCGCTGGTCGCCCTGATGTTTAACCTCGCAGGCCAGAACGGCAACCATGTTGCCCTCCTCACCGCCGGTGTACTTGCCACCCTCGCGGCTATCGTCAGCGGCCTGCGGGTGACCCAGCCCAGGGTTCAGGCATAAAAAAAGCCGGGCGGAGTGTTCTCCTGCCCGGCTTATTGTGTTTTGTTGCGTTACTTCAGGTATTCCCCACTGCGCAGCGCTTCAATACGTTTATCCAGCGGCGGGTGAGACATAAACAGCTCGCTCAGCGATTTGGATTTACCGTTAATGCAGAAGGCCATCATGCTGTTCGCTTCCTGCGGCTCGTAGGAGGTTTTCAGACGCTGCAGCGCGGCAATCATCTTCTCGCGACCAACCAGCTTCGCAGAACCGGCATCCGCGTGGAATTCACGGTGGCGGGAGAACCACATCGTGATGATGCTCGCCAGAATACCGAATACCAGTTCCAGCACCATCGACACGGCAAAATAGATCAGCGGGTTGCCGTTGCTCTCTTCGCCTTCGTCACGGTTGCCGCCCATGAAGCCAGCGGCAATCTGCGCCAGAATACGGGAGATAAAGATCACGAAGGTGTTTACCACGCCCTGAATCAGGGTCATGGTCACCATGTCACCGTTTGCGATATGGCTGATTTCGTGGGCGATAACCGCTTCGGCTTCGTCACGGCTCATGTTCTGCAGCAGTCCGGTGCTAACAGCGACCAGTGACGCATCGCGACGGGCACCCGTGGCGAACGCGTTGATGTCCGGAGCATGGTAAATGGCCACCTGCGGCATGGCGATCCCGGCCTGACGGGACTGCTGAGCCACCGTATTCATCAGCCACTGTTCCATATCGTTACGCGGCTGTTCAATAACCTCACCCCCTACCGATTTCAATGCCATCCACTTTGACATCAGCAGGGAGATGAACGAGCCACCAAAACCAAACAGCAGCGCCATAATCAACAGACCCTGAACGCTGCTCGACTGAATTCCTGTCAGGCTTAGCACGAGCCCGAAAACCACCATCACCGCCAGGTTGGTGAGCAGGAAGAGCGCGATTCGCATCATAATTTTCTTTTTACCTCAGTTTAACAAAACGCACTATGCGATTACCCACATCGTATGGGTATTGAGGCTATTTTCAAGCATCCGGCGGGCGTAAGTCACCAGAAAGACACAACTTTACACAATTGAAAATCTGGCTGACGGAAGGATGAAGAACAAAAAGAAACAGGCACAATCTCTTGTGCCTGTTGGGAGGTTATTTTGCCGGAGCGGGCTGTACGGCAGGTTTCTCTTTTTCCTGATTCGCCAGGTCGAGCGCGATATGCACCGTCTCGTCGAGATACGGATCCGGCTCCTGGTAATCTTTTGGCAGATCGTCCAGTTTCTTGAGCAGAGGTTTACCTTCACGCTTGAAGCGATCGTTGATACGCGCCAGGCGGGTTGCATCGTCTTCGTTGTTCTCTTTTTCACGCTGAGCGTAGTTCAGAGAAACGATATTCCGCTTATCTTTCAGGGCATTGAATCGGGCAATATCCTTCAGGATGTACTGGAACTCCGGATCTTTCGCGATGCGGTCGTTATGCGCCTTCAGCAGCTCAGGGCCAAATTGCGTCATATCACCCGCTTTCACGTAGGTCGCGGCATTGATGCTGTCCCACGGCAACGCGTTATCTTCAAACTTCTCGCCAGTTTCCGTCTCCTGGGTGCCTGTCGGCATGATGATGTCCGGCGTGACACCCTTACGCTGCGTACTGCCGCCGTTTACGCGGTAGAATTTCTGAATGGTGTACTGAACCGAGCCCAGTGCAGGCCATTCCGGACGCAGCATTTGATCGTAAATCCGATTCAGAGAGCGGTACTGCTGAACGGTGCCTTTACCGAAGGTTGGCTCACCGACGATCAGCGCGCGGCCGTAGTCCTGCATGGCAGCGGCGAAGATCTCAGATGCAGATGCACTGAAGCGGTCAACCAGAACCACCAGCGGGCCTTTGTAGTAGACCACACCGTCATTGTCCGCATCTTCACGCACTTTACCGTTGTTATCGCGCACCTGAACCACCGGGCCAGATGGGATGAACAGGCCAGAGAGTGAAACCGCTTCCGTCAGCGCCCCTCCGCCGTTACTGCGCAGGTCGATGATGATGCTGCTGACGTTCTGCTTTTCAAGTTTCTGCAGCTGAACTTTCACATCGTCAGTCAACCCGACGTAGAAGCCAGGAATATCCAGGACACCCACCTTCTCTTTACCCACGGTTTTCACCGACATTTTCACCGCGCGATCTTCCAGACGGATACGCTCACGGGTCAGGGTAACGATACGGGTTTTGGTGCCTTTTCCGGCTGGCAGAATTTCCAGACGAACCTTGCTGCCCTTCGGACCTTTGATCAGCGCAACCACGTCATCAAGACGCCAGCCGATCACATCGACCATGTTCTGGCCGGTTTGTCCCACACCCACAATGCGATCGCCTACGCTAATGGCTTTGCTTTTGGATGCCGGACCACCCGCGACCATCGAATTGATCACCGTATAATCATCGTCCATCTGCAGCACCGCGCCGATACCTTCCAGAGACAGGCTCATTTCGGTATTAAACTGCTCGGTGTTGCGAGGTGAGAGATAGTTGGTGTGCGGATCAATTTCGTGCGCAAAGGCCGTCATGGCCAGTGAGAAAACATCCTCACTGTTGGTCTGTGCCAGGCGACGAATGGCAAATTTGTAACGACGCGTCAGCGTGTCACGGATCTCTTTTTCGTCTTTGCCGGTGAGCTTAAGGCTCAGCTCGTCGTATTTCACTTTGCCGTCCCACAGCGCATTCAGCTCGGCTTCATCTTTTGGCCAGGGCGCTTTGCTGCGGTCCAGATTGAAGGTGTCGTTGCCGGTGAAGTCCATCGGACGTTCCAGCACTTTCAGCGCGTACTGATAGCGTTCGAAGCGGCGCTTTTGCGACAGGTTGTAGAGATCGTAGAAGAGATCCAGCTTGCCTGAACGCAACTCGTCACCCACCTCGGATTTCCGCTTAGCGAACTGCTCGACATCGCTGGCGAGCAAAACGTTATGGCTGTAATCCAGCAAGTTCAGATAGCGGTCAAAGATTTTGGCCGAAAAGGCCTGATCGAGATCGAACTGACGATAGTGCGAACGGGTGAAACGTGAGGTCACGCGCTCGCTCACCGTCGCGTGCTGCGTCTCTTCCTTGAGTACCGGAATTTGATCAACACGCGTGATATCGTCCACTGCAAAGGCGTGACCTGTTATAGCAAACAGGCCCGCCAGCGCGGTGAGCTTAAAAAAAGTGTTCATGCCAGGCTTGGCCTCCGTTTCAGAACAACAAGTGTTCTGCGCGTACAATCATTGACATACCAGAAGTCAGCTGTACACGAACGCCATCTTTGGTGATTTCCAGTACGGTGGCGTCCATAGCATTGTTACCCGCTTTTACCTTCAGTGCCTGACCCACGCTCAGGGCGTTGATGTCAGAAACCGGCGTATGGCGCGGCTCTTCACGAGGCGCACGCGGGGCTTTTGCTGCTGGTTTGTCTGCACGCGGTTTGCGATCGTTATTATCGTGACGACGCGGCGCAGGGCGTGGTTTACGCTCACGACGAGGCGCTTCTTCCTGGCCGTTTGCCGCGGCGGCTTCGCGTTTTTTCGCTTGCTGTTCTGCACGTTGTGCCTGAACGCGTGCTTTGGCTTCTTCCAGCTGCTTGCGCGCGTGCTCAACGTGCTGCTCGTCCAGCTCACCGCAAGGGTTGCCGTCGAGATCCACGCGGGTCGCGCCAGGTTTGATACCGTACAGGTAACGCCAGCTCGAAGTATAAAGACGTAAGGCGGAACGCAGCTGAGTTTTGCTGAGGTTCATTTCCCCTTCAACACGCGCCACCAGATCCTGAAAAATACCGACTTTCAGGGGACGAGCTTCGCCTTCCGCGCTGAAGCACTGCGGGAAACGCTCGGCCAGAAATGCGATAACTTCTTTACTGCTATTCAACTTAGGTTGATTTTCCATGAAATTTCCTGATTACAACGGACGTTGCCAACAAGCGCAGGCATGAACAGGCGTCATTATAATGACGCTATCAGTAAATGCTACGTTATCCGTTGATTATCATGCGACGCTCGCAAAGAATTTTTGATAATCGGTTGCTGCGAGTACGTTTTCCAGATTCGCCACCAGCTCGCGCAGCCCCTGTTCGTCCTCGGTTGTAAAGCGACTGAAGACCGTACTGTCGATGTCCAGAACGCCAATAATCTGATTTTTGACCACCAGCGGCAGAACGATTTCAGAATTACTGGCGGCATCACAGGCGATGTGCCCGTCAAACGCATGAACGTCTTCCACACGCTGGACCTGATTCTCGGCCACCGCCGTGCCGCATACGCCACGCCCTACCGGAATACGCACGCAGGCCAGTTTGCCCTGGAACGGACCGAGCACCAGCGTTTCACCTTCCAGAAGGTAAAAGCCAGCCCAGTTCACGTCAGAGAGACGTTCAAACAGCAATGCGCTAGTATTTGCCAGAGTGGCTAAGAAGCTGGTCTCACCCGCCATCAATGCCTTAAAATCGCGGTTCAGATCCGCGTAGAATTCTGTTTTGTTCATTATTCAATCACTTAGTTGTCTTACAAAATTACCGCATAGCCTATTAAAATAAGCATTAAATGCGCTCATGCTCAAGATGAATCCGTTCATGAGTTATTATAACTTTCAACAATACTTATTTGTGCGCAGCTGATGGCCTTAAAAACAACCAAAATTACGCCGACAAGAAAGATAACTGTCCATACGGTAAGCGAAGCTTTGCCTCGTGCACATTATCAGCGTTGCCCCCAGTGCGATACGCTTTTTATGTTGCCGAAGATGAAATCGCACCAAAGTGCCTTCTGTCCCCGCTGTGACGCCAAAATTCGCGATGGCCGCGACTGGTCGTTGACCCGCCTCGCCGCCATGGCCGTCACCATGCTGCTGCTGATGCCCTTCGCCTGGAGTGAGCCGCTGCTAAAACTCTACCTGCTCGGCGTGCGCATTGACGCCAACGTGCTGCAGGGCATCTGGCAGATGACCCGTCAGGGCGATCCCATCACCGCCGCGATGGTGCTGTTCTGCACCGTCGGCGCACCCCTGGTGCTGGTTGCCGCCATTGCCTATCTCTGGTTTGGCAACATTCTTGGCATGAACCTTCGCCCGGTGCTGCTGATGCTGGACAAGCTCAAAGAGTGGGTCATGCTGGATATTTATCTGGTGGGCGTGGGGGTTGCGTCAATAAAGGTGCAGGACTACGCCTTTTTGCAGCCCGGCGTCGGACTCTTTGCCTTCATCTGTCTGGTATTGCTGAGTATCCTGACGCTGATCCACCTGAACGTTGAGCAGCTCTGGGAGCGATTCTACCCTCAGCGCCCCGCCACGCGTCCCGATGAAAATCTGCGCGTCTGTCTGGGTTGCCACTATACCGGGTTGCCCGACACGCGCGGACGCTGCCCGCGGTGCCACATTCCGTTGAGACTGCGGCGCAATAACAGCCTGCAAAAATGCTGGGCGGCGCTGATCGCCTCCCTGGTGTTTCTGATCCCCGCCAATATGCTGCCGATTTCCATCATTTACGTGAATGGTGGACGTCAGGAGGATACTATCCTTTCCGGGATTATCTCCCTTGCGCACAGCAATGTCGGGGTGGCGGCAATCGTCTTTATTGCCAGTATCCTGGTTCCCTTTACCAAAGTGGTGGTGATGATTACCCTGCTCATCAGCATTCACTTAAAGTGTGAACAAGGTTTACGGACCCGCATTTTGCTTCTGCGATTCGTCACCTGGATTGGCCGCTGGTCAATGTTAGATCTGTTCGTGATTTCGCTGATGATGTCGCTCATCAATCGCGATCAGTTACTTGCTTTTACAATGGGACCCGCGGCTTTTTATTTCGGCTCTGCGGTGATATTGACTATTCTTGCTGTGGAATGGCTGGATAGCCGCTTACTTTGGGATGCACATGAGTCAGGAAACCCCCGCTTCGCCGACTGAAGCGAGAATTAAAACAAAACGCCGCATTTCGCCATTCTGGTTGCTGCCCGTCATCGCCCTGATGATTGCAGGCTGGCTTATCTGGACAAGCTATGAGGATCGCGGCAGTACCGTCACCATTGATTTCCAGACCGCCGACGGCATCGTCGCCGGGCGAACCCCCGTACGCTTCCAGGGGGTTGAAGTGGGTACGGTTCAGGATATCTCCCTTGGAAAAGGGCTGAACAAGATTCAGGTGCGGGTCAGCATTAAATCTGACATGCAGGATGCCCTGCGCAGCGAAACGCAGTTCTGGCTGGTGACGCCAAAAGCCTCGCTGGCCGGTGTTTCCGGTCTGGATGCGCTCGTCGGCGGTAACTATATCGGCATGATGCCCGGCAAAGGTGAGCTGCAGGATCACTTTGTTGCTCTGGATACGCAGCCCAAATACCGCCTCAATAACGGCGATTTGATGATTCATCTCCAGGCGCCGGACCTCGGTTCCCTGAACAGCGGCTCCCTGGTCTATTTTCGTAAGATCCCGGTTGGCCGCGTGTATGACTACGCGATTAACCCGAATAAACAGGGCGTCACCATTGATGTGCTGATCGAGCGCCGCTTCACCAATCTGGTGAAAAAAGGCAGCCGCTTCTGGAACGTGTCCGGCGTGGATGCCGACCTCAGCCTGAGCGGTGCAAAAGTGAAGCTGGAGAGTCTGGCCGCACTGGTGAACGGCGCCATCGCCTTTGACTCCCCGGAAAACTCAAGCCCTGCCACGGCTGATGACACGTTCGGATTGTACGCCGATCTGGCGCACAGCCAGCGCGGCGTGATCGTCAAACTCGCCCTTCCCGATGCTAAAGGACTAAAAGCGGGTTCAACGCCGCTGATGTATCAGGGTCTGCAGGTCGGCCAGCTCACCAAAATGACGCTCAACCCGGGCGGTTCGGTCACTGGCGAAATGACGGTCGATCCGAGCGTGGTCGATCTCCTGCGCGAGAAAACGCGCATCGAAATGCGCAGTCCAAAGATCTCCCTGAACGATACCAGCCTCAGCACGCTGCTGACCGGCAATACCTTTGAGCTGATCCCCGGGGAAGGTCAGCCCAGCAATAGCTTCGTGATTGCCCCGGCGGATAAAGCCCTGCTGCAAAAGCCGGGCGTCGTGACGGTTACGCTCAATGCGCCAGAAAGCTATGGGATTGAAGCCGGTCAGCCGTTGATTTTACACGGCGTGCAGGTGGGACAGGTGCTGGAGCGGAAGCTCTCCGCGGATGGGGTGCAATTCTCCGTTGCCATCGACCCGCAATACAGAGACCTGGTACATGGCGACAGTAAATTCGTGGTGAACAGTCGCGTCGACGTGAAGGTAGGTCTGGACGGCGTGGAGTTTCTCGGCGCCAGCGCCAGCGAATGGGTGAACGGCGGCATCCGTATTTTGCCGGGGGATAAAGGCCCCGTGCGCGACAGCTACCCGCTGTATGCCAACCTTGAGAAAGCGATTGAAAACAGCCTGAGCGATCTTCCTACCACCACGCTGACGTTAAGCGCCGAGACCCTGCCGGACGTTCAGGCGGGCTCCGTGGTGCTGTATCGCAAGTTTGAAGTCGGGGAAGTGATCACCGTTCGCCCGCGTGCCGACGCCTTTGATATCGAACTGCACATCAAGCCGGAGTACCGCAAGCTGCTGACGCCGAACAGCGTCTTCTGGGCTGAAGGCGGCGCGAAAGTGCAGCTGAACGGTAATGGACTGACCGTGCAGGCCTCTCCGCTGTCACGCGCGCTGCGCGGGGCGATTAGCTTCGATAACCTCAGCGGAGCGGGCGCGAACCTGCGTAAAGGCGATAAGCGAATTCTCTTCCCGTCCGAGACCGCCGCACGCGCCGTGGGCGGGCAGATTACCCTGCACGCGTTTGACGCCGGCAAGCTGGCGGAAGGCATGCCCATCCGCTACCTGGGCATTGATATCGGGCAGATCCAGAAGCTGACGCTGATCACCTCGCGCAACGAGGTGCAGGCTACCGCCGTGCTCTACCCGGAATATGTGCAGACCTTTGCGCGCGCGGGTTCGCGCTTCTCGGTGGTGACACCGCAGATCTCGGCCGCAGGCGTTGAGCATCTCGACACCATTTTGCAGCCGTACATCAACGTTGAGCCCGGCCAGGGCAATGCCCGTCGTGATTTCGAGCTGCAGGAAGCCACGATCACCGACTCGCGCTACCTTGGTGGCCTGAGCATCGTGGTGGAAGTGCCGGAAGCCGGCTCGCTGAGCATCGGCACGCCGGTCCTGTTCCGCGGCATTGAGGTCGGTACGGTCACGGGCCTGACGCTCGGGACGCTCTCCGACCGCGTGATGGTGGCGCTACGCATCAGCGAACGCTACCAGCACCTGGTGCGTAATAACTCGGTGTTCTGGCTGGCATCCGGCTACTCGCTGGACTTCGGCCTGACGGGAGGCGTGGTGAAAACCGGGACCTTCAACCAGTTCATTCGCGGTGGTATTGCGTTTGCCACACCGCCGGGGACGCCGCTGGCGCCGAAAGCGCAGCCGGGTAAACATTTCCTGCTGCTCGAAAGCGAACCGAAAGAGTGGCGCGAATGGGGAACCGCCCTGCCGCGTTAATCTGCAAGGCTCCGGTGTCAACGCACCGGAGCCTTTATGTTACACTGCGCACCTGAACTTTTCCCTGTGGTGTGCCCGTGGCTCAAAACTCCGTATTTCTTCCTGAACAATTCCTGGCGCAGATGCGCGAGGCGCTTCCTTCTCACCTGTCGTTAGACGATTTTATCGCCGCCTGCCAGCGTCCGTTACGCCGCAGTATTCGCGTCAACACGCTGAAAATCAGCGTCGAGGATTTTCTGGCGCTGGTCGCGCCCTACGGCTGGCAGCTTACGCCGGTACCGTGGTGCGCTGAGGGGTTCTGGATCGAGCGCGATGACGAAGACGCCGTGCCGCTGGGAAGCACCGCTGAACATCTGAGCGGCCTGTTCTATATCCAGGAAGCCAGCTCGATGCTGCCGGTGGCAGCCCTGTTCGCCGATGGCAATTCGCCTGAACGCGTAATGGATGTGGCCGCGGCGCCTGGCTCAAAAACCACGCAGATTGCCGCCCGTATGGGTAACCGGGGCGCGATCCTCGCCAACGAGTTTTCCGCCAGCCGCGTGAAGGTATTGCATGCCAACATCAGCCGCTGCGGTATTCATAACGTTGCCCTGACGCACTTCGACGGCCGCGTGTTTGGCGCCGCCCTGCCGGAAGCCTTCGACGCCATTCTGCTGGACGCTCCCTGCTCCGGTGAAGGGGTGGTGCGTAAAGATCCCGATGCGTTAAAGAACTGGTCCGTGGAAAGCAACCTTGAGATCGCCGCCACGCAGCGGGAGCTGATCGAGAGCGCATTCCATGCCCTTCGCCCAGGCGGCACGCTGGTCTATTCAACGTGTACCTTAAACCGCGATGAAAACGAAGACGTCTGCCTGTGGCTGAAAGCGCAATACCCGGATGCGGTCGAATTCCTGCCGCTTAACGATCTGTTCGCCTCGGCACAGGAGGCGATTACGCCGGAGGGTTTCCTCCACGTATTCCCGCAGATTTACGACTGCGAAGGCTTCTTTGTGGCACGTCTGCGTAAAACGCAGGCGGTTGCTCCCCTGCCCGCACCCAAATTCAAGGTCGGCAACTTCCCGTTTGTCCCCCTCAAAGGTCGCGATGCAGCACAGCTTGTCGCCGCCGCCGAAAAGGTTGGCCTGATCTGGGATGAGAGCCTGCACCTCTGGATCCGTGATAAAGAGGTATGGCTGTTCCCGGCTGAGATCGAACCGCTCATCGGAAAGGTCCGTTTTTCCCGAATTGGGATCCGCCTGGCGGAAGTGCATAATAAAGGCTATCGCTGGCAGCATGAGGCCGTCATCGCCCTTGCCGGGCACGAGAATGCCTTTGCCCTGACGCATCAGGAAGCCGAAGAGTGGTACCGTGGTCGCGATGTCTACCCTGACAGCACGCCATCAGGCGATGAAGTGATCGTGACGTATCAGGGATACCCGCTCGGGCTGGCAAAAAAAGTCGGTTCACGACTGAAAAACAGCTATCCGCGCGAGCTGGTCCGGGATGGACGACTGTTTACCGGTAACGATCGCACGGCCTGAAAAAAAGCGCATTTTTTTACTGGCGATTTTGCTCTCCTTGTCTACGATCAAAAATGGGTGGCCGTACTGGTCATACCAGATTTTGACAACCGACCCGGAGAGCACTATGACGAAAACCAGCGTGCGTATTGGCGCTTTTGAGATCGACGACGCAGAACTGCGCGGCGAAGCGCAAGGCGATCGAACGTTAAGTATTCCCTGCAAATCCGACCCGGATTTGTGCATGCAGCTCGATGCATGGGATGCAGACACCAGCGTCCCGGCAATACTTGATGGCGAACATTCTGTTCTTTACCGTGAGCATTACGATAGTAAAACCGATGCCTGGGTCATGCGTCTTGCCTGACCTAAAGAGAACCCGCCCGAAGGCGGGTTATTTATTACTGCAGCTGCGCCAGCGTAAAGTAACCGTCAAATACGGCGCCCGTATCAATGTAGTGGAGATTGTCAAAATCATACCTTCTGTCGACGGGCGTATGTCCGAACCAGAAATGATCCGCACCGCTAATGCCCTGCCCTTTACCCACCATAAACCCCATCAACCGATCGCGATCCCATAAAACGCGCTGGGCGCTCACCGGTTTTTGCCAGCGGTATTCCGCTGCCGGATAATCCGCATGGGCAATCACGTTCAGACCGTTCGCACAGGTTATCTCGATGATATGCGGTAAATCGTGACAGGCCTCAAGCAACGACAGCGCAAGCTGTTGCTGGTCCCGTTCAAGTTGCCTGAACCATATTCCGCCATTCATTGTCCAGAGTGAAAAATCGTTATTATCCAGACTGTCGAGCGCCATTTGCTCATGGTTGCCCCGGACGGCACGAAACCATTTTTCATTGATAAGCTGTAATGATTTAACGCTGTCCGGACCGCGATCGATCATATCCCCAACGGAAATAAGCAAATCCTCATACGGATTAAAATGACGGCGTTTAAGCTCATCCATAAGCCGCTGATAACAGCCATGTATATCGCTGACAACCCAGACGTGACGCCACTTTCGACCATCTATTCGCTCATACATAGAACCTCCCACAAGAGAGTGTAGCTGCAGCTAGCATATGCGCAGGGAAGCTCCGCTGGAGCGCTTTTCATAAAGTTAAACAAACAGTAAACTAAGGATAAATAAATATTTCACCAGTATTAATACACTTTTGCATACCCCTAAAATATGCATTGCATAAACTTTGAGGTCTTTCCGTGTCAAATAAGCGCCTGCAAGAAGATGCGCCACATTCGCATCGTACCCATATCATTTCCGAACTGGTGAAAGGTAAACTCGTTCCAGGTCCTATCTGGCAAAAACGCGAGTACCGTCTCAAATTTCTGTTACGTTCACTGCTGTTCTGGTCTTCCACGCATCGCATGCTCGATGCACTGGCTCGCCGCAACGATTTCGACCAGCTGCTGGCTTCGCAAATCACCCTGCCGAGCAAAACGCATCGCCAGTATCTCATGCGGGGGATGAATGCCAACGCACGGGCCAATGCCATCATCACCCATTATCAGTGGATTGACTCCCTGAGAGATGCCGGGCTAATCGCCGCCTTAACCGGGCCGCAAGAACAATCCATTGTTGAGTTTCATGCTAAAGATGGCGTGAGCTATAACGTTAATGCCATGAACGCCAGTAAAGCAGAGCGTGAGGGCGAGTGTACGCTGTGGCTGCGTGATAACGAAAATACCCTGCTTGCGAGCGTGACGTTTTGCGTTACGCGTGAAAACGGAGAATATGCGCTGGTGATTGGGGGTCTTCAGGGCCCGCGCCGCAGCGTATCCCGCGATGTGATCAAACAGGCGACCCGTGCCTGCCATGGTCTTTTCCCGAAACGCGTGTTGATGGAAGTGCTTTGCCAGCTTGCAACCCTCTCCGGCATGAAAGCCATTTACGCAGTCAGCGATGAAGGGCATATCTTCCGCGCGCTGCGCTATCGTCTGAGTAAAGGTCGTCATTTCCATGCCAGCTACGACGAGTTTTGGGCTTCTATTGACGGTCAAAAACGCTCGACCTTCAGTTGGCAGCTCCCGCTGCATATGGAGCGCAAATCCCTTGAAGAAATTGCCAGTAAAAAACGCGCTGAATACCGCCGTCGCTTTGAGCTGCTTGATGAAATTGAGGCGTCGGTTAAATCGCACTTTTAGACCCCGCACGCGCTTTGTTGAATTGCACACGAAAATTTAACAAAACAGGCAAAAAGGGCTGGACTACAGCATGCCGTAGTGTGTTATGTTTTAACCAGACGTACAGGACGTGCGTTGCAGAAGTGAGACAACGAGAGGATTAGTCTTTTACTTTCATGCAGATAAAAAGAGACCGAATACGATTCCTGTATTCGGTCCAGGGAAATGGCTCTTGGGAGAGAGCCGTGCGCTAAAAGTTGGCATTAATGCAGGCTAAGTCGCCTTGCCTTTTAAGAATAGATGACGACGCCAGGTTTTCCAGTCCACAGCTAAAGCGGTCGGAAAAAAAGCGCCAGAGCATCATAAAATGTGAAAAACCGCAGTGCTTTCGCAAGCATCTGCGGTTTTTTATTGGAAACCTGAACGTTAGCAGAGCTTGTCGGCGCGCTCGATAAACGGGGCCAGGCTCATTTTCTGTCCCGGATTCGCCGGGTCATCGATCTGAATGATGCTAATCGGCTGGCCGCTGCTCTTGCCGCTGGCCACCTGCTGCTCGGCGGTTTCATTTAACGGGTATTGCACCAGCGTGCTCGGGTTAATCGCGTACAGCGCATGGCCCGGACGGCAGGTCAGCATCACCTCTTCGCGGTTGAACGCCCATTTGTCCTTACCCACTTCAAAACGGCTGACGGTGATAACCTGCGGTGCGGCAAACGCGCTCCCCGTGCAGGCCAGCAATATGAGAGAAAGTACTGTCTTTTTCATATGATATTTAACCTTGTCAGAAGGGTTCCCAGGTGGCGAACAGACTGACCGTTGCCAGTACCAGCGCCCCCAGCACCACTTCTGCCTGTGTCATCCTGATAAAAATCTGTTGTGCTCGCCCGGTCTCCGGACGAAACCGTGGCACCAGAAAATACCGATTTGCCAGCGCAATTACCACCATCAACGCCACCAGCGCACATTTGAACAACAAAAACTGCACGTAGTCAGCCTGCCAGGGAATATGGACGCCCAGTATCATGAGCGCATTGATCGCTCCGCTGAGCAGCACGCCCGCGACCGCATAATGGCCCACGCGCGAGAAGCGCATCATGGTATAGATGGCGGCATTCTGCCAGCGCCCTTTCGCCAGACGCATGCAGAACAGCAGGGGCAGTAATCCGCCAAGCCAGGTAGCAGCACAGATCAGGTGAAAAGCGTGATTAAGGCGCTGCAACGCCCCCATCGGACCGTCGTTCATCGCCGCGTGCCCTACCCCCGCCAGCAGGATAAGCTGCCCCATGGCGAGCAGCAGCAGCCGCGAACCTTTCAGCGGCGCGAGCCATGCTGCAGCGACCGTCATCGCAGCGAGAATCATTTGCCACAGCCAGACGCCGCCAAACTGTGTCCTCATTACGCCGGACCAGACCTGTGGGGCAAATACATCGCCCCAGCCGTTACCCATCTGCCCGCCCTGAAGCATAAACATCAGGAGTGCAGCCGCCAGGCTCACAAAAGCCGCCACTTTCTGCTGCAGCTGGAAACGTCGGCACATCAGCCGCTGGAGAGAGGAAGGCGCAAACCAGACGCTGTAAAGCGCGTTGCCAAAAATCAGCATCAGCGCCCCGAAATGGATAAAGCGCAACCCGATATAACACAGCGCCAGCATGCTATTTCACGCTAAAGTGATAGCTACCTTTGGTTTTATGACCGTCTACAGAGACGACATGCCACTCTACCTGGTACGTCCCTGGCGTCAGCGTTTGGTCCAGCGGAACGGTGAGCTGCGCCTTGTTCTTTTCGTCGCGCGTGGCGGTTCCCGTTTTGATGACCTGCTTTTGCGCATCCGTCACCACCACACCGCTAAATCCCGGTTCGATGCCTTCTGAAAAATTCAGCGTAAGTGCCTGCGGAGCGCTCACCACGCTGTCCGCTGCCGGGATCGGCTGCTTAAGGTGCGCATGCGCCAGCACGGAGGGGGTCATCATTGTAGAGGCCAGAAAAACCAGTGCGCATACCGCGCGGGAAGCGGAGAAACCCATCGCAATCATTCCTTTTTGTTATGTCTGTATGCTAAAGAATAACGCTGTATAATAAACGAGTCGAGGATCATCCTGCCTCCGCTTGTCATCGTCGTGCAATCGCGGTAACGTTGCCGCCGCATAAAAAGGAGAAGGTAATGAAGATCAATCTGGCCGCCCTTCCACAGGACGAGATGGATAAAGTGAATGTCGATCTCGCTGCCGCTGGCGTCGCGTTTAAAGAGCGTTACAACATGCCTGTCGTGGCTGAAGTCGTTGAACGGGAACAGCCCGCCCATCTGCGCGACTGGTTTCGCGAAAGACTCATCGCCCACCGTCTCGCCTCGGTCAACCTCTCCCGTTTACCGTACGAACCTAAAGTTAAATAAGCTTAACGAGCCGTTACACTTCCTTACGCTGAATCTGGCAGGATAAGAAAACCCTGATAAATTTAGGTGTATTCTTAAATCCCTGCGACTCAGTGTATAAGGAAGTCACGATGTCACATTGGAATATAGCGGCGGCCCAGTATAGCGGGCAGCATCAGAGTGTCGATGACCATATCACGCACCACCTGCGCTTCATCGCCGAAGCAGCACGGCAGGGGTGCGATCTGCTGGTGTTTCCTGAACTGTCATTAACAGGCTCGGGAACGACGACGTTACCTCTCCCACCCGGCGATGCCCAGCTGGAACCGCTGCTCGACGCGGCGCATCGTTACCGGATAACCGTGATTGCCGGGCTCCCCGTGGAGCGGGATGGTCAGCGCCAGAAAGGTCTCGCGCTCTTCACCCCCGCTCGTCAACGCATCCTTCGCTACCCGCAAGGTGGCGGAGCCAGCCTGGTGCCGGGAGAGAAACAGCTCAGCATTATTGATGCGCATGCCGATTCCCCCAATCTCGATCCCAGAGCGTCGCTGTTTACCAGTTGTCAGTCAGTGGAGGATAACCGCTGGCGGCAGTCCATCAGTACCCTGCAGCGCTTCGCGCATAAATATGCCATAGCGGTGCTGATGGCGAACGCCTGCGGCGGTAGCGCGCTGTGGGATGAAAAAGGCCAGCTGATCGTTCGCGCGGATAAGGGCGAGCTGCTGTTGACCGGCACGCTCGGCGGAGAGGGTTGGCAAGGCGATATCATTCCTTTAGGCTAGGCGTTTTAAGCTCAGGAGAGTTCAATGCTGCGCGTCATCGATACCGAAACTTGCGATCTTCAGGGCGGAATTGTGGAAGTGGCCTCTGTCGACGTGGTTGATGGTAAAATCGTCAACCCAATGAGCCATCTGGTGCGTCCTGACCGCCCCATCAGCCCTCAGGCGATGGCAATCCATCGCATTACCGAATCGATGGTGGCGGACAAGCCGTGGATCGAAGAGATCATTACCCACTATTACGGTAGCCCGTGGTACGTCGCGCATAACGCCAGTTTTGACCGCCGGGTGCTCCCTGAGATGCCGGGGGAATGGATTTGTACTATGAAGCTGGCGCGTCGCCTCTGGCCGGGCATTAAATACAGCAACATGGCGCTGTACAAGTCCCGCAAGCTCAGCGTCCGCACGCCTGAGGGGCTTCATCATCACCGCGCCCTGTACGACTGCTATATCACCGCCGCGCTACTCATCGATATTATGAACACCTCAGGCTGGACGCCGGATGATATGGCGACCATCACCGGCCGTCCCGCGCTGCTGACCACGTTTACCTTTGGTAAATACCGGGGCAGAGCGGTGTCGGATATTGCGGATAAAGACCCGGGCTATTTACGCTGGCTGTATAACAACCTCGACAAAATGAGCCCGGAACTGCGCCTGACGCTGAAACATTATCTGGGCGAAGCTTAACGCTCTGCACGGCCTGGCAGCGTCTCCTGCGCCAGGCCAATCAGGAAGGCATACTCCAGCGCCACCCCTTCATACGATTTAAATCGTCCCGATTTCCCGCCGTGTCCGGAATCCATGTCGGTACACAGCAGCAGCAGGTTGTCGTCGGTTTTCAGCTCCCGCAGTTTCGCCACCCATTTTGCCGGCTCCCAGTACTGCACCTGAGAGTCATGCAGACCGGTGGTGACCAGCATGTGGGGATAGGCTTTCGCCTCGACGTTATCGTAAGGGCTGTACGTTTTCATATAGCGATAGTAAATCTCATCCTGCGGATTCCCCCACTCTTCAAACTCCCCGGTCGTCAGCGGAATGGATTCATCGAGCATAGTCGTCACCACATCGACAAACGGCACCTGCGCGACAATCCCCTTAAAGCGTTCAGGACGCTGGTTGATAACCGCTCCCATCAGCATCCCGCCCGCGCTGCCGCCCATGCCAAAGCAGAGTTTCGGATCGCCATAGCCCTGATCAATCAGCGCATCGCAGACGTCGAGGTAGTCATTGAAGGTGTTTTTCTTTTTCAGGAATTTCCCGTCCTCATACCAGTGCTGCCCCAGCTCACCGCCGCCGCGAATATGGGCGATGGCGAAAACAAAGCCGCGGTCGAGCAGGCTTAAACGGCTGCTGCTGAAATCAGCATCCATGCTGGAGCCGTAGGAGCCGTAGCCGTACACCAGGATCGGGTTTTTGCCTTTCTGGAAATGGGCTTTGTGATAGACAAGCGAGACGGGGACCTCGACGCCATCCCGGGCGGTGACCCACAGGTGCTCGCTGCGGTAGTTTTCGGACTCAAACCCTTTAACCTCGGTCTGCTTTATCACCTGACGCTGCCCGGTATCCATGTCCAGCTCAAACAGGGTGTCCGGTGTGGTCATGGAAGAATAGCCGTAGCGCAGCCGCGAGGATTCAGGTTCCGGGTTGAAACCAATCCACGTCACATAGGCCGGGTCGTCGAATGCGATCCCCACCACTTCCCGCGTTTTACGGTTGATTTGCCGGATGCTGGTCAGCCCGCGCTGGCGCTCCTCCACCACCAGCCAGTCGGTGAACAGGGTAAACCCTTCCAGCATCACCTGATCCCGCGCGGGGATAAGCACCTCCCACTTGCGCTCATCGCGCACTTTGGTTTTATAGAGGCCAAAGTTTTTACCCTCGCGATTCGAGCGCAGATAAAAGCTGTGCTGGAAGTGATCCAGGCTGTACTCATGATCCTTTCGGCGCGGCAGGAAACAGAGCGGCTGGGCGTCGGGCAATTCGGCATCCAGCAGCAGGACTTCCGACGTCGTGGCGCTGGCCAGGAAGATGATCACATAATGGCGCGAAGAGGTTTTATGCAGGCTGACATAAAACGTTTCGTCTTTCTCTTCATAGACCAGCTCGTCGTCTGCGGAGTCCGTTCCGATGGTATGCCGCCATACCTGATAGGGCAGCAGCGTAGAGGCGTGCTTTTTGACGTAGTACACCGTCTCGGAATCATTCGCCCAGACAAAATCCGGGGAGACGTTTTCCAGCATTTCCGGATACCAGTTGCCGGTGTCCAGATTGCGAAAACGCAGGCCGTACTGGCGACGGGAGAGATAATCCTCCGCCAGCGCCATCACGGCGTTATCCGGCGAAATGGACATGCCGCCCAGAGTATAAAACTCGCTGTGGGCCGCGCGTTGGTTGGCATCCAGCAGAATATCCCACGCATCCCATTCGGCGCTCAGGACCGACTGACGCTGGTAGATGGGATACTCGTTGCCGGGCTCATAAATATGGCGATAGCGATAGCCATTTTTGGTCCAGGGCGCGGAGATATCGCGCTGGGGAATACGCTGCACCATTTCATTCAGCAGCTGGTCCTGAAGCGTCTGCTGGCTGGACATGACCTTGCGGCCATAGTCGTTTTCCTCGTGCAGGTAGTCGAGCACCTCTGGCCGGGAGCGCGAATCGTCCCGTAGCCAGTAATAGTTGTCTATACGCGTATCGCCATGCGTGGTGATCGCATAAGGTATACGTCGGGCTTTCGGTGGCATGTCGTCATTCTTTTTCGTTTTACACCCTATAAGGTTGGCAAAACCCACGCATGATGCAAGCGAAACAGGGTCGCAACGGCGAGAACTATCCCTGTAACGCCTGTTTTTGTTCCCGAATATCCCGCTCAATGCCCTCACGCACGTCCTGCGGGATCTTCAGCGCGTCGCCAAGCGCATTCAGGTAGCTCCGCTCCATAAAGTGATCGATATCGATGGCGGCACAGCTGAGGAAATAGAGTTCAAGCGCCTCTTCCTCATTTTTCACGCTTTGCGCCAGACGCTGCGGATCCAGGGGCTGTTCGATGGCCTGCGCCACCAGCGCTCTGCCCTTCTCTTCGACGCCGGCTTCGCGCAGCTGCTGTTCGATCGCCAGCCGTTCCTTATCGTCGATATGTCCGTCACTTTTCGCGGCAAAAACCAGCGCCAGGATCAGCCGTTCAGTACGCAGATCCAGCGGCGAAGTATGTTCGCCATAATGCGGTTCGTCGCTGTGCGCGGTCCGGACCCTGTCCTTGTATTTATTCCACAGGACGGTGCCCGCAATGGCGCCCCCACCGGCCAGCAGCGCGCCTGTCCCGTACTTTGCCAGCAGCTTGCGCGAGGATTTATTCGCGACCAGCAGGCCAGCCAGCCCGCCGAGCGCCCCGGGTACCAGCAGTTTACTGAGGTCCCGCTCGCCGGAAGACGATGTTTTCTGCCCTAACAGTGATTGCAATTGATTTAGCCAGCCAGACATGATTTCCCTCACTTAACGGTGAATATGTTCCACAGCGTAAGCGAGCAGGCGTCAGGAAATGTCTGGGCGGGCTAAAGAAGCGCAAATTTCTTCTCCACTCGCCTGGCCGTGCACAAGACAGACGCAAACGTTTTCGTTTATACTGCCCGCAACTTTTTCAGGGGGATTGTTATGATTCGTTTAGGAACCGCGCTGCGACCTGCGGCGACGCGAGTGATGCTGTTGGGATCGGGCGAGCTGGGAAAAGAGGTCGCCATTGAGTGCCAGCGTTTAGGCGTGGAAGTCATTGCCGTAGACCGCTACGCTGATGCACCCGCCATGCACGTCGCCCATCGTTCTTATGTGATTAACATGCTGGACGGCGATGCCCTTCGCGAGCTGATTTCACGCGAGAAGCCTGATTTCGTTGTACCGGAAATTGAAGCCATCGCCACCGATACGCTGATTGCGCTTGAGCAGGAAGGCCAGCGCGTGGTGCCCTGTGCGAAAGCCGCAAAGCTGACCATGAACCGCGAAGGCATTCGTCGCCTGGCGGCAGAAGAGCTGGGATTGCCCACGTCGAGCTATCGTTTTGCTGGCGATAAAGCCGCATTCCTGCAGGCCGTTGAGGAGATTGGGTACCCGTGCATCGTTAAGCCGGTGATGAGCTCCTCCGGTAAAGGACAGAGCTTTATCCGCGGCAGCAGCACGGTGGACAAGGCGTGGGAGTACGCCCAGCAGGGTGGCCGCGCAGGCGCTGGTCGCGTGATCGTTGAAGGGGTGGTGAAGTTTGATTTCGAGATCACCCTGCTGACCGTCAGCGCCGTTGACGGCGTCCATTTCTGCGACCCGATTGGCCACCGCCAGGAAGATGGCGATTACCGCGAATCCTGGCAGCCGCAGCAGATGAGCGCCCTGGCGCTGGAGCGTGCGCAGGCGATCGCCCGTAAAACCGTCCTGGCGCTGGGCGGCTATGGCCTGTTTGGCGTGGAGCTGTTTGTGTGCGGCGATGAGGTGATCTTCAGCGAAGTCTCCCCTCGCCCGCATGACACCGGCATGGTCACGCTGATTTCGCAGGATCTCTCCGAGTTCGCCCTGCACGTGCGCGCCTTCCTCGGCCTGCCCGTCGGCGGTATCCGTCAGTACGGCCCGGCCGCCTCGGCGGTGATCCTGCCGCAGCTAACCAGCCAGAACGTTACGTTTGATAACGTTGACGCGGCGGTGGGTGCCGGGTTGCAGGTCCGTTTGTTCGGCAAGCCGGAGATCGACGGTACCCGTCGTCTTGGCGTGGCGTTAGCCACCGGAGATAACGTTGACGACGCCGTGGCGAGAGCGAAAGCGGCCGCAGCAAGCGTTAAGGTAACGGGATAAAAAAACGGGCCGAAAGGCCCGTTTTTCATGCGGCGAATGACTTACTGCTTCGCGCCTTCTACCGCTTCGCGAGCCAGTTTGGTGATGCGATCCCAGTCGCCCGCTTCCAGCGCATCCGCCGGAACCAGCCATGAGCCACCGATGCACAGCACGCTTTTCAGCGCCAGGTAGTCACGGTAGTTGGCAGGAGAGATACCGCCCGTCGGGCAGAAGCGTACCTGAGAGAATGGACCGGCAATCGCCTGCAGCGCTTTGGTGCCGCCGTTCGCTTCCGCCGGGAAGAATTTGAACTCTTTCAGACCGTAGTCCATGCCCAGCATCAGTTCAGAGACGGTGCTGATGCCCGGGATCAGCGGAATAGTGCCTTCGGTCGCGGCTTTCAGCAGCGACTCGGTCAGGCCCGGGCTGATGGCAAACTGTGCGCCCGCTTCGGTCACTTCAGCCAGCTGTTTTGCGTTCGTTACGGTACCCGCACCGATAATGGCGTCCGGCACTTCTTTGGCAATCGCGCGAATGGCATCCATCGCGCAGGCGGTACGCAGGGTCACTTCCAGAACGCGAACGCCGCCCGCAACCAGCGCTTTCGCCATCGGTACAGCGTGCTCCAGCTTGTTTACCACGATAACCGGCACGACAGGGCCAGTGGTCAGGATTGCTTCTGCACTTGTTTTCCAGTTTTTCATCAGAGTCTTCTCTCGCCAGATCGTTAAAATCAAGTCGTCTTAAAACGTAATACAGGTTGCGCCCTGCTCAGCACCGGAGAGGTTCTCACGCAGTGCGCCAAACATTTCGCGTCCTGTTCCCACGCGCGACGCGCTCAGGTCAGGAATATGGGGCTGACGTGCCGCCAGCTCGGCGTCATCCACCAGCAGGGTTAACTCGCCTGTCTGACCGTTAACGCGGATCATGTCACCGTCACGCACTTTCGCCAGCAGGCCGCCGTCGTACGCTTCCGGCGTCACGTGGATAGCTGATGGCACTTTACCTGAGGCGCCAGAGAGGCGTCCATCGGTCACCAGTGCAATTTTGAAACGGCGGTCCAATAATACACCAAGTGGTGGCATAAGTTTATGTAATTCTGGCATCCCGTTGGCTTTAGGGCCCTGATGACGCACCACTACCACGCAGTCTTTGTCGAGCAGACCGGCGTCAAAGGCAGGTAATACGTCGTGCTGGCTTTCAAATACCACCGCTGGCGCTTCGATAATCTGATTCTCTTCCGGTACGGCAGAGGTCTTCATTACCGCGCGACCGAGGTTACCGCTCAGCACCTTTGTGCCACCGTGAGGAGAGAAAGGTTTGTCGATGGTGGCGATAACCTGCGCATCAAGAGATGCGGTCGCCCCTTCGCGCCAGTCCAGCTCGCCGTTGTTCAGCCATGGCTCCTGGGTGTAGCGCTGCAGGCCAAAGCCCGCTACGGTGTTAACATCTTCATGCAGCAGACCGCCCTTCAGCAGCTCGCGCATGAGCAGCGGTACGCCGCCGGCGGCCTGGAAGTGGTTGATGTCCGCCGGACCGTTTGGATACAGGCGCGCCATCAACGGCACCACGGAAGAGATCTCGGAGAAGTCATCCCAGTTAATCAGAATGCCCGCGGCACGCGCCATGGCCACCAGGTGCATGGTGTGGTTGGTCGAACCGCCGGTGGCCAGCAGCGCGACAATCCCGTTGACGATAACTTTTTCGTCGACCATTTTGCCCATCGGCATCCATTCGTTGCCGTTTCCGGTCAGACGCGTGACCTGACGGGCCGCGGCCTCGGTCAGCGCCTTGCGCAGCGGTGCATCCGGCTGGATAAAGGACGAGCCCGGAAGCTGCATCCCCATAAACTCCACCACCATCTGGTTCGTGTTCGCGGTACCGTAGAACGTACAGGTGCCCGGCGCGTGGTAGGATGCAGCTTCCGCTTCCAGCAGCGCCTGACGATCTGCTTTTCCTTCCGCGTACAGCTGGCGAATGCGCACTTTTTCTTTGTTCGGCAGGCCGCTTGCCATTGGGCCCGACGGCACGAAGATCGCAGGCAGATGACCAAACGACAGCGCGGCCATCACCAGGCCCGGAACAATCTTGTCGCACACGCCGAGATAGAGCGCGCCATCAAACATGTTGTGTGACAGGCCCACCGCCGCGGACATGGCAATGACTTCACGGCTCAGCAGGGAGAGTTCCATACCGTCCTGACCCTGCGTCACGCCGTCGCACATGGCGGGTACCCCACCCGCCACCTGGCCGACCGCATTCACGCTGTGCAGCGCTTTACGGATGATATCCGGGTAAACCTCATAGGGCTGGTGCGCGGAGAGCATATCGTTATAGGCGGTAATGATGGCGATATTGTTACGCAACATGCTTTTCAGCGACGCTTTATCGTCAGGCTGGCAGGCGGCGAAGCCGTGCGCCAGGTTACCGCAGGCCAGCTGGGAACGGTGAACGGTGTTGCTCTTCGCCTGTTCAATCCGGGCGAGGTAGGCCGAACGGGTCTCTTTCGAGCGCTCAATAATGCGCTGTGTTACGCGTAACAATGTCGGATTCATAAAAGCTCCTCTCATTTATCTGTCCGGGCTCGGGAGTTTACAAAGTCGCTGGCAGTTGTTAACAACGCTGAAACGCTTGCTGTCCGGAGCTCAGGGGCAAAATCACTTCCGGCAGTGTAATAAAAAAAGCTCCGCGGGTGAATCCACGCGGAGCTTAAAAGTTGAAAATTGTGCCACGAGCTGTGTTAGATCATGTTACCGGTAAAATAACACTTTCGGGCTAGCGGATTATCTTACTCAAACTCGTTCCAGGAGCGGCCATCACGGGTGATCATTGCCACCGACGCGACAGGTCCCCATGTGCCCGCCTGATACGGTTTTGGCGCATCCTGATCGGCAGCCCAGGCTTCGGTGATGGAGTCGACCCATTTCCACGCCTCTTCCACCTCATCGCGACGCACGAACAGCGCCTGGATACCGCGCATGGTTTCCAGCAGCAGACGCTCGTAAGCATCGGCCAGGTGTGTCTGGTTGAAGGTTTCGGAGTAGCTCAGATCCAGCTTGGTGGTCTGCAGGTTGTGTTTATGATCCAGGCCCGGCACTTTGTTCAGGATCTGGATATCCACGCCCTCGTCCGGCTGCAGACGAATGGTCAGCTTGTTCTGCGGCAGCTCCTGCCAGGACTCTTTGAACAGGTTCAGTTCCGGGTTCTTAAAGTAGACTACCACTTCGGAACATTTCGCAGGCAGACGCTTACCGGTGCGCAGGTAGAACGGAACCCCCGCCCAGCGCCAGTCGTCGATGTCCACGCGGATGGCCACGAACGTCTCGGTGTTGCTGGACTTGTTCGCGCCCTCTTCTTCCAGGTAGCCAGGCACCTTTTTGCCTTGCGCAAACCCGGCGGTGTACTGGCCGCGAACGGTCTTCTCGCGAACGTTGGAGCGGTCGATGCGGCGCAGCGACTTCAGCACTTTCACTTTGGCGTCACGGATGCTGTCCGCCGTCAGGTCAGACGGTGGAGACATGGCAATCATGCACAGAATCTGCAGCAGGTGGTTCTGAATCATGTCGCGCATCTGACCGGCCTGGTCAAAGTAACCCCAGCGACCTTCAATCCCCACCTCTTCCGCCACGGTGATTTCCACGTGGTCGATGGTGCGGTTGTCCCAGTTGTTCACAAACAGGGAGTTAGCAAAACGCAGCGCCAGCAGGTTCAGCACCGTCTCTTTACCGAGATAATGGTCGATACGGTAGACCTGGCACTCTTCAAAGAACTCACCTACCTGGTCGTTGATTTCACGCGAGGTTGCCAGGGACGTGCCCAGCGGCTTCTCCATCACGACGCGCGCCGGTTTGGCGTTCAGTTTGGCTTCGCCCAGGCCTTTGCAGATGGCGCCGAAGGTGCTTGGCGGCATGGCGAAATAGTTAATGGTGACACGGTTTTTCTGATCCAGCATCGCGCCCAAGCGAGCGAATGCGCTGACGTCATTCACGTCAAGGTTGCAGAAATCGAGACGACCGCTCAGGGTATCCCACAAACTTTCATCAATTTTTTCCTTCATAAAAGTTTCGAGCGCCTCGCGGACGACTTTGGTATAAGCGTCCTTGTCCCAGTCGGCGCGCCCAACACCCAGGATACGGGTATCCGGATGAATTTGGCCCGCTTTCTCCAGTTGATACAGGGAAGGCAGCAATTTTCGGCGTGCAAGATCGCCTTTCGCGCCGAAAATGACCAGGTCACATGCCTGGGCTGTTTGCGTTACCGCCATGTCATTCTCCTCAGTTGGATCACCTGGTACTTCTGCCAGGTATCGTTGTAATTTTATTACAATGCACTGTACTGCTTTTACGTCATTCCCGAAACCATTAGCGCTTATCGTCGCGTGCGATACCGCGATTTTTCACCCATCGGATGATTTCGACGGCTTAATGACGCAACAACCGTCGTTTCTTTGCGCAACAGGGTCATAGCAAAACCCGACATCGATCAAGTAATGAAAAAAAACAACAACATTATCTCGTCGATTGTTACCCTTAATGGAAGCCACAGGGGTAATATCGGCTAAATCAAATCACGATTTCATCAATTAATGAAATCGTTTACACCCATGAGCGTCCTGTTAACATGAACATGCTGGAAAAAATCCAGTTTCAACTGGAACACCTTAGCAAATCCGAGCGAAAAGTGGCCGAGGTCATTCTCGCCTCTCCCGCTCAGGCGATTCATTCAAGCATCGCCGCTCTGGCACAGGAAGCGGGTGTTAGCGAACCCACGGTCAATCGCTTCTGCCGCAGCCTGGAAACGCGCGGCTTCCCTGATTTTAAACTGCATCTGGCACAAAGTCTGGCTAACGGCACCCCTTATGTTAATCGTAATGTGGATGAAGACGACAGCGTTGATGCCTATACCGCGAAAATTTTTGAGTCGGCCATGGCTTCGCTTGACCACGTCCGTCAGTCTCTGGACATGAGTTCCGTGAATCGCGCAGTGGATTTACTCACCCAGGCCAAGCGAATTGCCTTCTTTGGGCTCGGGTCGTCGGCGGCCGTCGCGCATGACGCCATGAACAAATTTTTCCGCTTTAACGTCCCGGTGATTTATTCCGATGACATTGTCCTGCAACGCATGAGCTGTATGAATTGCAGTGAAGATGACGTCGTGGTACTGATTTCGCATACTGGCCGCACTAAGAGTCAGGTAGAACTGGCGCAGCTGGCCCGTGAAAACGATGCCATGGTGATTGCGCTGACCACGGCGGGCACACCGCTGGCCCGTGAGGCGACGCTGGCGATCACTCTCGACGTGCCGGAAGACACCGACATTTATATGCCAATGGTCTCCCGACTGGCCCAGCTCACCGTGATTGACGTGCTGGCGACCGGTTTTACCTTACGCCGGGGGGCAAAATTCCGGGATAACTTGAAGCGGGTCAAGGAAGCGCTGAAGGAATCGCGTTTTGATAAAGAATTGCTTATAAAGAGCGATGTTCGATAGTTGATAACGAAGACGTCACGAATAATGACGAAGTACCGATTTACGGCATTCGGTCCCCTCTCCACTGCCTTGCAGCAGATGAAGGCCGATTCAATGTTCACGCAACACCAAAGTTGTTTCAGTCAACGGAGTATTACATGTCCAGAAGGCTTCGCAGAACCAAGATCGTAACCACCTTAGGCCCGGCCACCGATCGCGATAATAATCTCGAGAAAATTATCGCCGCTGGCGCCAACGTGGTGCGTATGAACTTCTCTCACGGTACGCCAGAAGACCATAAATTACGTGCCGATAAAGTGCGTGAAATCGCAGCTAAACTGGGCCGTCACGTTGCGATCCTCGGCGATTTGCAGGGTCCTAAAATCCGTGTTTCGACCTTTAAAGAGGGTAAAGTTTTCCTCAATATCGGCGACAAATTCCTGCTGGATGCCAACCTGGGCAAAGGCGAAGGCGATAAAGAGAAAGTCGGTATCGACTATAAAGGCCTCCCGGCTGACGTCGTACCTGGCGATATCCTGCTGCTTGACGACGGTCGCGTACAGCTGAAAGTGCTGGAAGTTCAGGGCATGAAAGTGTTCACCGAAGTCACCGTCGGCGGCCCGCTCTCCAACAATAAAGGCATCAACAAGCTGGGCGGCGGCCTCTCTGCGGAAGCGCTTACTGATAAAGATAAAGCGGATATTGTGACTGCTGCGCTGATCGGTGTTGACTACCTGGCCGTCTCCTTCCCGCGCTGCGGCGAAGATCTGAACTATGCGCGTCGTCTGGCGCGTGATGCAGGCTGCGATGCCAAAATCGTCGCCAAAGTTGAGCGTGCGGAAGCCGTTTGCGATCAGGATGCTATGGACGACGTGATCCTTGCCTCTGACGTGGTGATGGTTGCGCGTGGCGACCTGGGTGTGGAAATCGGCGACCCTGAGCTGGTGGGTATTCAGAAAGCCCTGATTCGTCGCGCACGTCAGCTGAACCGCGCGGTGATCACCGCCACTCAGATGATGGAATCGATGATCACCAACCCGATGCCAACCCGTGCAGAAGTGATGGACGTGGCCAACGCCGTGCTGGACGGTACCGATGCGGTAATGCTCTCTGCGGAAACCGCTGCGGGCCAGTATCCGGCAGAAACCGTGGCCGCCATGGCACGTGTTTGCCTGGGTGCTGAAAAGATCCCAAGCATCAACGTCTCTAAACACCGTCTGGACGTGCAGTTCGACAACGTTGAAGAAGCGATTGCGATGTCTGCAATGTATGCGGCAAACCATCTGAAGGGCGTTACCGCGATCATCACTATGACCGAATCTGGCCGCACCGCGCTAATGACCTCTCGTATCAGCTCGGGTCTGCCGATCTTCGCCATGTCCCGTCACGAACGTACGCTGAACCTGACGGCGCTGTACCGCGGCGTGACGCCGGTACATTTCGACAGCACCAATGACGGCGTGGCCGCGGCGCACGATGCCGTAAACCTGCTGCGCGACAAAGGCTATCTGGTCTCTGGTGATATCGTCATTGTGACCCAGGGCGATGTGATGAGCACCATCGGCTCAACCAACACCACGCGCGTTATGACCGTCGAGTAATAACGTCTCTGTTAAAAAGCCCTCTCCAGATGGAGAGGGCTTTTTTTATTTCGTTGGATAAAGCTCTTTGCGTTTATACGGCTCTTTTTCACCCGGCTTACGCGTTTTAAGCAGCTTCAGGATCCACGTGTACTGCTCGGCATGCGGCCCTACCAGGATCTCCACCTCTTCGTTCATCCGACGGGCAATGGTGTGGTCGTCAGCGGTCAGCAGATCGTCCATCGGCGGACGAACCTCAATGCTCAGGCGATGCGTTTTGCCGTCATAGACCGGGAACAGCGGGATCACGCGGGCACGACACACTTTCATCAGGCGGCCAATCGCAGGCAGCGTCGCTTTATAGGTCGCAAAGAAATCGACAAACTCGCTGTGCTCGGGGCCGTGGTCCTGATCCGGCAAATAGTAGCCCCAGTACCCCTGGCGTACCGACTGAATGAACGGCTTAATGCCATCGTTGCGCGCATGCAGGCGTCCGCCAAAACGACGACGCACCGTATTCCAGACAAAATCGAAGATTTTATTGCCCTGGTTATGGAACATTGCCGCCATCTTCTGGCCCTGAGAGGCCATCAGCATCGCCGGAATATCAACGCCCCAGCCGTGTGGGACAAGGAAAATGACTTTCTCGTCATTGCGGCGCATCTCCTCAATGATATCCAGCCCTTTCCAGTCAACGCGATCGACAATTTTCTCCGGCCCTTTCAGCGCCAGCTCCGCCATCATCGCCATGGCCTGCGGTGCGGTGGTATACATCTCATCAATGATTGCCTCGCGCTCGGCGTCGCTCTTTTCAGGAAAACAGTAATAGAGATTGATCTGCGCGCGACGGCGGGCACTCTTGCCTAAGCGCCCGGCAAGACGGCCAATTTTACCCAGAACAGGATCGCGGACGGAAGCCGGCAGCAACGCTATCCCCGCAAAGGCGTAGACACCGAGCCAGGCGCCCCAGTTGCGCGGATGGCGGAAGGATTTTTCAAACTCAGGAATGTATTCAATATTGTTTTTTTGGGTTTCCATGCTGGATCCAGGGTCTGATGACGCAAAATTAATTCAGATAGTGTAGCGAGGCAGTCGTCCGCGCACAAAAGAAAAAGCCGGCGTCAGGGTGCGCCGGCTTTTTTAACAAAAACAGAGGGCTTAGTCTAAGCTCAGCTGCGGCAACACCTCTTTCACCTGCGCCAGGTAATCCGTACGATCTTTACCCGTCAGGCCTTCGGTGCGCGGCAGTTTCGCCGTCAGCGGGTTCACGGCTTGCTGGTTGATCCACACTTCGTAGTGCAGGTGCGGGCCGGTAGAACGACCGGTATTACCGGAGATCGCAATACGGTCACCACGCTTCACCTTTTGTCCTGGTTTAACCAGCAGCTTACGCAGGTGCATATAGCGGGTCGTATACGTGCGACCATGACGTACCGCAACATAATATCCGGCTGCGCCGCTACGTTTGGCCACCACCACTTCGCCATCCCCAACCGCGAGTACCGGTGTGCCCTGCGGCATAGCAAAGTCAACGCCACGGTGCGGTGCGACGCGTCCGGTGACCGGGTTCAGACGACGCGGGTTAAAGTTGGAGGAGACGCGGAACTGTTTCGCCGTCGGGAAGCGCAGGAAGCCCTTTGCAAGGCCCGTACCGGTGCGGTCGTAGAACTTGCCGTCTTCGGCACGGATCGCGTAGTAATCTTTGCCCTCGGAGCGCAGACGCACGCCCAGCAGCTGGCTTTGCTCGCGCTTGCCGTCCAGCATTTCGCGGGACATCAGGACGGAAAACTCATCGCCTTTTTTCAGCTTGCGGAAATCCATCTGCCACTGCATGGCTTTGATCACCGAACTGATTTCAGCGCTGGTCAACCCTGCGTCGCGCGCGCTGGAGACAAAGCTTGCGCCCACGGTGCCTTTGAGAACGCTGTTGACCCAGTCGCCCTTCTGCATTTCGCTGGTCATTTTGAAACCGGTTGCCGTGCGATCGTAGGTGCGGGTTTCACGGCGGGACATTTCCCAGGTCAGACGCTGGAGATCGCCATCGGCCGTTAACGTCCAGGAGAGCTGTTGCCCAATTTTCAGGTTGCGAAGATCTTTATCTGCCGCCGCCAGCTGGCTGATATTGCCCATGTCGATACCGTACTGGTTCAGCACGCTGCTCAGCGTGTCACCGGTAGAAACTACATATTCGTGGATACCCGCTTCGTTCTCGGTTTTATCGTCCAGTTCATCCTGTGGAATGGCTTCATCTTCCTGAGCCGACTGGTCGATAGGCTCACTGGCTTCAGGCAGCAAAGAGCGGATTTCGCTCTTTTCAAGCTCGATGGTTTTGATGATAGGGGCAGAACTCGGGTGGTAAACATAGGGCCGCCAGACGGCGACCGCTAAGGTGAGTACTGTAAGCGACCCCAGCATGACGCGGTGGGGTCGAGGCAGATTGTTAAATGCCAGGGCGACAGAGCGGGCTATCTGTTGCACGTATTCACTTCCTCGTTAATCTCCTTTCAGGCAGCTCGCATACTGGTTCGCCAGTTGGCTGAGGAACTGCGAATAGCTCGCTTTGCTCAACTGGATATTCGTTCCTAGCGGGTCAAGGGTCCCCATGCGCACGGATGTCCCCCTGGCCACGGCTTCTACGACCGCTGGCCTGAACTGTGGCTCAGCAAAAACGCATGTCGCTTTTTGCTCAACCAGCTGTGTTCTGATTTCATGTAAACGCTGCGCACCAGGTTGAATTTCAGGGTTGACGGTAAAGTGCCCCAGCGGGGTCAAACCGTAGTGTTTTTCGTAATAGCCGTAGGCGTCATGAAAAACGAAATACCCTTTTCCTTTCAACGGTGCGAGCTCATTACCTACCTGCTTATCGGTTGCGGCTAATTGTGCCTCAAAATCTTTCAGGTTGGCGTCTAGTTTGGCTCGACTTTGCGGCATAAGTTCCACTAATTTGTCATGGATTGCAACCGCTGAAAGCCGCGCTATCTCTGGGGATAACCAAAGATGCATGTTGTACTCGCCGTGATGGTGATCTCCATCACCTTTTTCACCGTCGGCAGCATGATGGTCATGTTCATCGCCGTCGTCATCCGTCCCTTTCATGAGTAACGGTTTCACGCCTGGGAGGGCGGCAATCGCGACCTGTTTTTCGCCCGCCACCTGTTTTGCTGACTTCTGCATAAACGCTTCCATTTCCGGACCAATCCAGACAACTAAGTCCGCGTTTTGTAAGCGTTTTACGTCTGAAGGGCGCAGGGAGTAGTCATGCTCGGATGCACCATCCGGGAGCAGAACCTGAGTTTCTGTTACCCCGTCAGCAATGGCTGACGCGATAAACCCGAGTGGTTTAAGCGAAGCGACAACCGCAGCGTTAACATCTTGTGCGGTTGTGCCCCAAAGGGCAGCGGATAATGCTGCGAAAAGAAGCGTATTTTTATGTAACATAATGCGACTAATCATCGTAGTGAATGCGTGGAATGTGATATTATAACATTCGTTGACTTCTTCAAGCTTAAAATGACATGACGACATTGGTTTCTCTTGAAAATATTTCGGTCTCATTTGGCCAGCGCCGCGTCCTTTCTGACGTGTCGCTCGATCTGAAGCCCGGCAAAATTCTGACGCTGCTCGGCCCCAATGGCGCAGGCAAATCCACCTTGGTTCGCGTGGTGCTGGGTCTGGTCGCACCCGATGAAGGCGTGATCAAGCGTGAGGAAAAATTGCGTATCGGCTATGTGCCGCAAAAGCTTCACCTTGACGCCACGCTGCCGCTGACGGTGAGCCGTTTCCTGCGCCTGCGCCCCGGCACGCGTAAAGCCGATATTCTCCCGGCGCTGAAGCGCGTGCAGGCAGGCCATCTTGTCGATGCGCCGCTGCAAAAACTGTCCGGCGGTGAAACGCAGCGCGTATTACTTGCCCGTGCGTTGCTCAGCAGCCCGCAGCTGCTGGTGCTGGATGAGCCGACTCAGGGTGTAGACGTCAACGGCCAGGTCGCGCTGTACGATCTTATTGACCAGCTGCGCCGGGAACTGAACTGCGCGGTACTGATGGTATCCCACGACCTGCATCTGGTGATGGCAAAAACTGATGAAGTGCTGTGTCTCAACCACCATATCTGCTGCTCCGGCACGCCTGAAGTGGTCTCCATGCACCCGGAATTTATCTCCATGTTCGGCCCTCGCGGCGCTGAACAGCTCGGCATCTATCGCCATCATCATAATCACCGCCATGATTTGCAGGGACGAATCGTTCTGCGTCGGGGAAATGGACACTCATGATTGAACTGTTACTGCCCGGCTGGCTGGCCGGGATTATGCTTGCCTGCGCCGCGGGTCCACTCGGCTCGTTTGTGGTGTGGCGCAGAATGTCTTACTTCGGCGATACCCTGGCGCACGCGTCCCTGCTGGGCGTGGCTTTTGGCCTGCTGCTGAACGTCAACCCGTTCTATGCGGTGATTGTGGTCACGCTGCTGCTGGCGGCCGGTCTGGTCTGGCTGGAAAAACGCCCTCACCTCGCCATTGATACGCTGCTTGGCATCATGGCGCACAGCGCCCTGTCGCTGGGTCTGGTGGTGGTCAGCCTGATGTCCAATATCCGCGTGGATCTGATGGCCTACCTGTTCGGTGACCTGCTGGCCGTCACGCCTGACGATCTCATCGCTATCGCCATTGGCGTTGTGGTGGTGCTCGGGATTCTGCTCTGGCAGTGGCGTAACCTGCTGGCGATGACCGTCAGCCCCGATCTGGCGTTCGTCGATGGCGTGAAGCTGCAGCGCGTTAAGCTGCTGCTGATGCTGGTAACGGCGTTAACCATTGGCGTGGCGATGAAGTTTGTCGGCGCGCTGATTATTACGTCGCTGCTGATCATCCCTGCGGCTACGGCGCGTCGTTTTGCCCGTACGCCGGAGCAGATGGCCGGTGTCGCCGTAATTATCGGGATGATTGCGGTAACGGGTGGGCTAACCTTCTCGGCCTTCTATGACACGCCTGCGGGGCCGTCCGTGGTGCTGAGTGCGGCGGTGCTGTTTATCTTCAGTATGATGAAGAAGACCGCGCAGTAGCGGGTATGTCCCCGGTGGCGCTTCGCTTACCGGGGCTATAAATTATCGCTGCTTACGGCATTGCCGGTGGCGTAATGCCGAAATGATTCCACGCCCGCACCGTGGCCATACGTCCACGCGGGGTGCGCTGCAGGAAGCCCTGCTGGATCAGATACGGTTCAAGCACGTCCTCAATGGTTTCACGCTCTTCCCCGATTGCTGCCGCCAGGTTATCCAGCCCGACCGGCCCCCCAAAGAACTTGTCCAGCACCGCCAGCAGCAGCTTGCGGTCCATGTAGTCAAAACCTTCGGCATCAACGTTCAGCATATCCAGCGCCTGCGCGGCGATCTCAGCGGAGATCGAACCGTTGTGCTTCACCTCAGCAAAGTCACGCACGCGGCGTAGCAGGCGGTTGGCGATACGCGGCGTACCGCGGGAACGCTTCGCCACTTCAAACGCCCCCTCTTCGCTCATCTCCAGCCCCATATAGCGGGCGCTGCGGCCAACGATGTGCTGGAGATCGGCCACCTGGTAAAACTCCAGACGCTGCACGATACCGAAACGGTCGCGCAGTGGAGAGGTCAACGACCCGGCTCGCGTTGTTGCGCCAATCAGGGTAAACGGCGGCAGATCGATTTTGATGGAGCGTGCCGCCGGACCTTCACCAATCATGATATCCAGCTGATAATCTTCCATCGCCGGATAGAGCACCTCTTCCACCACCGGTGACAGACGGTGGATCTCATCGATAAACAGCACGTCATGCGGTTCGAGGTTGGTCAGCATGGCCGCCAAATCGCCCGCCTTCTCCAGCACCGGGCCGGAGGTGGTGCGCAGGTTCACGCCCATTTCATTAGCGACGATATTCGCCAGGGTGGTTTTGCCTAAACCCGGCGGGCCAAAAATCAGCAGGTGATCGAGCGCATCGCCGCGCAGCTTTGCCGCCTGGATAAAAATCTCCATCTGGGAACGAACCTGCGGCTGGCCAATGTACTCATCAAGCAGTTTTGGGCGAATCGCGCGATCCACCACATCCTCTGCCTGAACAGTGCCTGCCGAAACCAGGCGGTCTGCTTCAATCATCCTTTACCTCACAATGCAGCGCGCAGCGCTTCACGAATCAGGGTTTCACTGCTGGCGTCCGGTTTGGCAATTTTACTTACCATGCGGCTGGCCTCCTGAGGTTTATAGCCCAGTGCCACCAGCGCGGCAACCGCTTCCTGCTCCGCGTCATCATCCGCCGCAGGCGCACCTGGCGAGGTCAGTACCAGATCGGCCGCCGGCGTGAAGAGATCGCCATGCAGGCCTTTAAAGCGGTCTTTCATCTCGACAATCAGGCGTTCTGCCGTTTTCTTACCGATGCCAGGAAGCTTAATCAGCGCCGCAGGATCTTCACGCTCAACGGCATTCACAAACTGTGGTGCAGACATGCCGGATAAGATCGCCAGCGCCAGCTTCGGCCCGACGCCGTTGGTTTTAATCAGCTCGCGGAACAGGGTGCGTTCCTGTTTGTTGTTGAAGCCGTACAGCAGCTGAGCATCTTCACGCACCACAAACTGGGTAAAGACAATCGCCTCTTTGCCCGCGTCCGGCAGCTCGTAGAAGCAGGTCATCGGCATATGGACTTCATAGCCCACGCCACCCACTTCCAGCAGCACTAACGGGGGTTGTTTTTCAATGATGATGCCTCTGAGTCTGCCTATCACGTGACGCTCCTGCGTTCTGGAAGAAATTAACTGCCGACATAATAAAAAAAGGCTGGATAAACATCCAGCCTGATTTGTCATTATCGTAACCTGCCTCGCGCCAGATTGAGCCGCGATTCGCTCATTTGCATCGCGTTCTGGCTGACGTGACAGTGGGTAATCGCAATCGCCAGCGCATCGGCGGCGTCGGCCTGCGGGTTCGCAGGGAGCTTGAGCAGGGTCCGCACCATGTGCTGCACCTGACTTTTCTCCGCGCTACCGATGCCCACCACCGTCTGCTTAACCTGCCTTGCCGCGTATTCGAATACCGGCAAATCCTGGTTCACCGCAGCGACAATGGCCACCCCGCGCGCCTGACCGAGCTTTAGCGCCGAATCGGCGTTTTTCGCCATAAAGACCTGTTCGATGGCGAAATAGTCCGGCTGAAACTGGGTGATGATCTCCGACACGCCCGCATAGATGAGCTTCAGGCGCGACGGCAGATCGTCCACTTTGGTGCGAATACAGCCACTGCCCAGGTAGGTTAACTGGCGTCCCACCTGACGGATAACGCCATAACCGGTGACGCGTGAGCCTGGGTCAATCCCGAGAATAATCGACATCACGCGTCTCCTGTAACGGATTTACACGCTCTCATCAGAGAGTCGCTGCAACCTCATCAGAGATTTCACCGTTGTGATACACTTCCTGCACGTCGTCGCAGTCTTCGAGCATGTCGATCAGACGCAGCAGTTTTGGTGCCGTTTCAGCATCCATGTCCGCTTTGGTGGACGGGATCATGGAGACTTCAGCGTTGTCCGCTTTCAGGCCCGCCGCTTCCAGCGCATCGCGCACGGCACCCATCTCTTCCCAGGCGGTATAAACGTCGATAGCGCCGTCGTCGAAGGTCACTACGTCTTCCGCACCGGCTTCCAGCGCCGCTTCCATGATCGCATCTTCGTCGCCTTTCTCGAAGGAGATGACGCCTTTTTTGCTGAACAGGTAAGCAACAGAACCGTCAGTGCCCAGGTTGCCACCGGTTTTGGTGAACGCGTGGCGCACTTCCGCAACGGTACGGTTACGGTTGTCGGACAGGCACTCAACCATCACCGCCGTACCGCCAGGACCGTAACCTTCATAAATGATGGTTTCCATGTTCGCGTCTTCATCGCCGCCCACGCCACGTGCGATAGCACGGTTCAGGGTGTCACGCGTCATGTTGTTAGACAGCGCTTTATCCACCGCCGCGCGCAGACGTGGGTTAGAGGCCGGATCGCCGCCGCCCAGACGCGCTGCCGTCACCAGCTCGCGAATGATTTTGGTAAAGATCTTACCGCGCTTGGCATCCTGTGCCGCTTTGCGGTGTTTGGTGTTGGCCCACTTACTATGACCTGCCATAAAAATATCCTCAAAGAGCGCGCCTTTTCAGGCAGCGTTAATTACAAATTCTTCAATCGCCTGCCGGTTGCTCCACGACTTGGTCAGTGCGGCGGCATCCGCCGCATTCACCCAGCGGTAGGTCAGGTGTTCCGTGAACACGATCTCCCGTTCATGGGGGAGCGCGAGACAGAACCACGATTCCGTATTGCGCTCGGTACCCGGCGCGTAGCGATGACGTAAATGGCTAAAAATTTCGAACTCCACCGTGCGCTGACAGTCCTTCAGGGTCAGTTGCTCGCGGGCAACGTCAATGGCGACCTCTTCCTTTACTTCACGCGCGGCGGCCTGCGGCGCGGTTTCCCCCTCTTCCAGACTGCCGGTAACCGACTGCCAGAATTCAGGGTCATCGCGCCGCTGCAACATCAGCACCCGCTTCGTGTCTTCTGCATAAATGACCACCAGGACCGAAACGGGGAGCTTATATGTCATATCAGTTTTTCTCTTCCTTCTTCACCACCTCAATTCCCAGCTCAGCCAGTGCGGCCGGGTTGGCAAAGCTTGGCGCTTCGGTCATCAGACACGCTGCAGCAGTGGTTTTCGGGAAAGCGATAACATCACGGATGTTATCGGTGCCGGTCAGCAGCATGGTCAGACGGTCAAGACCGAAGGCCAGACCCGCGTGCGGAGGCGTACCGTATTTCAGCGCGTCCAGCAGGAAGCCGAATTTCTCGCGCTGCTCCTGCTCGTTGATGCCCAGGATGCCGAACACGGTCTGCTGCATTTCACCGCTGTGAATACGCACGGAACCACCGCCCACTTCGTAGCCGTTGATGACCATATCGTAGGCGTTGGCGACGGCCTCTTCCGGTGCCGCTTTCAGCTCGGCGGCCGTCATGTCTTTCGGCGAGGTGAACGGGTGGTGCATCGCGGTCAGGCCGCCTTCACCGTCGTCTTCAAACATTGGGAAGTCGATAACCCACAGCGGCGCCCATTTGCTCTCGTCGGTCAGATTCAGGTCTTTACCGAGCTTCAGACGCAGCGCGCCCATCGCATCCGCAACGACTTTCTTGTTATCTGCACCGAAGAAGATCATGTCGCCGTCCTGCGCGCCGGTGCGCTCCAGGATCGCTTCCACGATGTCCGCGTTCAGGAATTTCGCAACCGGGCTGGTGATACCTTCCAGACCCTTCGCACGCTCGGTCACTTTAATATAGGCCAGACCTTTCGCGCCGTAGATCTTGATGAAGTTGCCGTAGTCGTCGATCTGCTTACGGCTCAGAGCCGCTCCGCCCGGTACACGCAGCGCAGCCACGCGGCCTTTGGCGTCGTTAGCCGGACCCGCGAAGACCGCGAACTCCACGTTTTTAACCAGATCAGCTACGTCCACCAGCTCCATCGGGTTACGCAGGTCTGGTTTGTCAGAGCCATAGCGACGCTCGGCTTCCGCGAAGGTCATGATTGGGAAATCGCCCAGCTCAACGCCTTTCACGTCATTCCACAGGCTACGCACCAGGGCTTCCATCACCTCACGCACCTGCTCGGCGGTCATGAAGGAGGTTTCCACATCGATCTGGGTAAATTCAGGCTGGCGGTCAGCACGCAGGTCTTCGTCGCGGAAGCATTTCACGATCTGATAGTAGCGATCGAAGCCGGACATCATCAGCAGCTGTTTGAACAGCTGTGGAGACTGTGGCAGCGCGTAGAATTTGCCTTTATGGACGCGGGATGGCACCAGGTAATCTCGCGCGCCTTCCGGCGTGGCTTTGGTCAGCATCGGGGTTTCGATATCGAGGAAACCGTGGTCATCCATAAAGCGACGCACCAGGCTGGTGATTTTCGCACGGGTTTTCAGGCGCTGAGCCATCTCCGGACGACGCAGATCCAGATAGCGGTATTTCAGACGCGCTTCTTCAGTGTTGACGTGGTTGGAGTCCAGCGGCAGCGCTTCAGCACGGTTGATGATCGTCAGATCGGACGCCAGCACTTCAATGGCACCCGTCGCCATGTCGGCGTTAACGTTTTTCTCGTCACGCGCACGCACGGTGCCAGTGACCTGAATGCAGAACTCATTACGCAGCTCAGAGGCCAGCTTCAACGCATCTGCGCGATCCGGATCGAAGAACACCTGAATGATACCTTCGCGGTCGCGCATATCGATGAAGATAAGGCTACCAAGATCACGACGACGATTGACCCAACCACACAGGGTGACCTGCTGTCCGACGTGGGACTGACGCAGCTGCCCGCAATATTCTGTACGCATGAGATATCCCTTAATTAGCCGCAGGCTAAATGTCGCCTGGTATGCAGGCTACTATGTCGCAGCTTTCTGTATGTCACAACTGGATGAAAAAAGGCGGCTATTATACTGGAAATTCCGCCGGACGATAAGAGCGAACCACGGCCAGGCGGTCGTTTGCTGCACTCTTATTGCGCATTCTCACAAAAATTAACAAAATTATGCGACCAATAACAGGCCATCACGTCGTATGGTGTCTGGAAGTGATTCATTTAACGGGAGTAACGATGTTAACCCTTGATACCAGCAAAACCGCGCTTGTGGTGATTGATTTACAGGAAGGCATTTTGCCCTTCGCCGGTGGCCCGCACAACGCGGACGATGTGGTCAGCCGCGCCGCCCGCCTGGCGGAAAAATGCCGTGCCAGCGGTGCCCCGGTTGTCATGGTGCGCGTCGGCTGGTCTGCGGATTACGCCGAAGCGTTAAAACAGCCCGTTGATGCGCAGACTCCCGCCCGCGCCCTGCCGGAAAACTGGTGGACGTACCCGGTCTCGCTCGGCAAACGCGACGGCGACATCGAAGTGACCAAACGTCAGTGGGGCGCCTTCTACGGGACCGATCTCGAGCTGCAGCTCCGCCGTCGCGGCATTGACACGATCATCCTGTGCGGCATTTCCACCAATATCGGCGTGGAGTCGACCGCCCGCAACGCGTGGGAGCTGGGCTTTAATCTGGTGATTGCCGAAGATGCGTGTAGCGCGGCCTCGGCGGAACAGCACCAGGGCAGCATGACGCACATCTTCCCGCGCATCGGTCGCGTGCGCAGCACGGACGAGATCCTTAGCGCGTTATGATGTATGTGGGCCTGCCCCAGTGGTCGCACCCGAAATGGGTGCGGCTGGGCATCACCAGCCTTGAGGAGTATGCCCGACACTTCAACTGCGTCGAGGGTAACACTACCCTCTATGCGCTCCCGAAAGCCGAGATTGTTGCGCGCTGGCGGGAACAAACGACCGACGACTTCCGCTTCTGCTTCAAGTTTCCGGCGACCATTTCTCACCAGGCTGCGCTGCGAAACTGCGGTGAGTTGACCGACGAATTCTTTGCCCGGATGGCGCCTCTGGCAAACCGCATCGGGCAGTACTGGCTGCAGCTTCCGGCCACGTTTGCTCCGCGCGACCTGCCTGCGCTCTGGCAGTTCCTGGATGCCCTGCCCCGGGAATTTACCTACGGCGTGGAGGTTCGACACCAGGACTTCTTTGCGAAAGGCGAAGCGGAAAAAGCGCTCAACCGCGGCCTGCTTGAGCGTTCCGTTAACCGGGTGATCCTCGATAGCCGTCCGGTGCACAGCGCGATACCGCATAACGAGGCCATCGTTGAAGCTCAGCGTAAAAAACCGAAAGTGCCGGTCCACGCCATCGTGACCGCGCAAAACCCAATGGTCAGGTTTATCGGCAGCGATAACATGCCGCAAAACCAGGCGATGTTCGCCGTCTGGCTGGAAAAACTGGCCTCGTGGGAACACACCACCACGCCGTATCTCTTTTTGCACACGCCGGATATTGCCCAGGCCCCCGAACTGGTCGATGCTCTGTGGCAGGCCTTGCAGGCTGCGGTGCCGTCCGTGGGCAGCGTCCCTTCCATCCCACAACAATCTTCTCTTTTCTGATATCACCCCCTATCATAGGGAAGTGCCATCTGCCAAAAACAGGGAGTTTGTATGGTCAGCGCGCTGTACGCGGTGTTAGGTGCATTACTGCTGATTAAGTTTTCATTTGACGTTGTGCGCCTCAGAACGCTTTACCGCGTTTCTTACGGTGACGGCGGCTTTTCCGAGCTGCAAAGCGCTATCCGCATTCACGGCAATGCGGTCGAATACATCCCCGCGGCCCTCATCCTGCTGCTGTTTATGGAGATGAATGGCGCAGAAACCTGGATGGTGCACATCTGTGGCCTGCTGCTTATCGCTGGCCGCCTGATGCATTATTACGGCTTTCACCACCGCTTAATCCGCTGGCGTCGTTCCGGCATGAGTGCAACCTGGTGTTCGCTTTTGCTGATGGTGCTGGCTAACCTGTGGTATATGCCGTGGGAGTTGGTTTTCTCCCTCCATTAGCGCACAATACGCCACTTTATTTTTCCCGGATTTTTACGTTATGTCAGATCGCGACACGCTTTTTTCCGCGCCTATCGCCAGCCTGGGCGACTGGACCTTCGATGAACGGGTAGCCGAAGTCTTCCCGGATATGATCCAGCGCTCTGTTCCCGGTTATTCCAATATTATCTCTATGATCGGCATGCTGGCTGAGCGCTTCGTTCAACCCGGCACGCAGGTCTATGACCTGGGCTGCTCGCTCGGCGCGGCAACGCTGTCGGTTCGTCGTAACGTTCACCACGAAGGCTGCCGAATCATAGCCGTCGATAACTCCCCGGCGATGGTTGAACGCTGCCGTCGTCATATTGACGCCTACAAAGCCCCTGTTCCGGTTGACGTGGTGGAAGGCGATATCCGCGAGATTGAGATCACTAACGCGTCCATGGTCGTGCTGAATTTCACGCTGCAGTTCCTGGTGCCGGAAGACCGCCAGTTGCTGCTGGACAAAATTTATCAGGGGCTGAATCCTGGCGGCGCGCTGGTGCTCTCAGAGAAATTCAGTTTTGAAGATGCCGAGGTTGGCGAGCTGCTGTTCAATATGCACCACGATTTCAAGCGTGCGAACGGCTACAGCGAGCTGGAGATCAGCCAGAAGCGTAGCATGCTCGAAAACGTGATGCTGACGGACTCCGTAGAAACCCACAAGGCGCGCCTGCGTCAGGCCGGATTTGAGCATAGCGAACTGTGGTTCCAGTGCTTCAACTTTGGTTCGCTGGTGGCGCTGAAAGCGGGGAAACCGGCATGATCGCGTTCAGCAACTTCTATCAGCTGATTGCCAAAAATCACCTCTCCCACTGGCTGGAGACGCTGCCTGCGCAGATTGCCGCCTGGCAGCGGGATGAGCAGCACGGTCTGTTAAAGCAGTGGTCAAATGCGGTGGAGTTTCTGCCGGAACTGACCCCGCATCGTCTGGATCTCCTGCACAGCGTCACCGCAGAGAGTGAAGAACCGCTTCCGCCAGGGCAGATCAACCGTATCGAAACGCTGATGCGCAACCTGATGCCGTGGCGTAAAGGGCCGTTCTCGCTGTACGGCGTGAACATCAATACCGAATGGCGCTCAGACTGGAAATGGGATCGCGTTCTGCCGCACCTTTCCGACCTGACCGGGCGCACCATTCTGGACGTGGGCTGCGGTAGCGGCTATCACATGTGGCGCATGATTGGCGCGGGCGCGCATCTGGTGGTCGGTATCGACCCGATGCAGCTGTTCCTGTGTCAGTTTGAAGCGGTACGTAAGCTGCTGGGTAACGACCAGCGCGCGCACCTGCTGCCGCTGGGTATTGAGCAGCTGCCCGCACTGAAAGCCTTTGATACCGTGTTCTCCATGGGCGTGTTATATCACCGCCGTTCCCCACTGGAGCACCTGTGGCAACTGAAAGATCAGCTGGTCAGCGGCGGCGAGCTGGTGCTGGAAACGCTGGTGATCGAAGGCGATGAACATGCCGTTCTGGTACCGGGCGATCGCTACGCGCAGATGCGCAACGTTTACTTCATCCCTTCCGCACTGGCGCTGAAGAACTGGCTGGAGAAGTGCGGATTTGTGGATGTGCGGATTGCCGATGTCAGCGTGACCTCTATCGAAGAGCAGCGCCGGACCGAGTGGATGATCACCGAATCGCTGGAGCAGTTCCTCGACCCGGCCGATCACAGCAAAACCATTGAAGGCTATCCGGCCCCGATGCGAGCGGTGTTGATTGCGACCAAGCCGTAGCCTGTTAGCCGGGTGGCGGCTGCGCCTTACCCGGCCTACTCCCGATTTTCCAGGTCCGGTAAGCGAAGCGCTACCGGGCGCAGGAGAAAAAAAGGCCCCTGTGTAATTTGCAGGGGCCTGGTACAAGCAAGCATCATATTGGGCGACATGATGCGCGGTAAAAATCGGTACGTTGCTACACGTGATGGCGCTCAATCAGCGACTTCATTTCCGCAACCGACTCTCCCTCTACGCCGTAGCGTGAATACTCATCCGCTTCAGCATCCGTCGACATTGACAATCCTGTATTGCGATAACGCATGGGTGACGGCATCCATTTGCCTGCCGAGCTGTGCAGCTCTTCTACCCCGGCGTTTAAAAACCGTTCCAGATTGCTGGCACGGACTCCCGCACCCGCCATTATTATTGGAACACCGGAATGTGCTTTTAGTTCCGTAATTAATTGCAGTCCTTTTTCAGCGGACGGCTGTTGACCCGATGTCAGAATGCGCGCCACGCCAAGTTCTCCAAGCGTTTCAAAGGCCTGAAGCGGATCTTTACACATATCAAATGCGCGATGAAAAGTGACGGCGAGCCCCTGCGCGGCGCTCATGACCTGACGCATGCGCGGGAGGTCGATATTGCCGTCTTCATCCAGCAGGCCGGTGACCAGCCCGGGGAACCCCAGGTCGCGCACGAGGGCGATATCATCAAGCATGGCACCGAACTCGCCCGCCGTGTAACAAAAATCACCGCCGCGTGGACGAATAATCGGGTGAACGGGAATCGTGACGGCCTGACGGGCAGCCTTCAGCACGCCGTAAGAAGGCGTCAGCCCGCCCTCTTTGGGTGCCGCACACAGTTCAATGCGGTCAGCTCCGTAATTTTGCGCGGTGACGGCACACTCCACGCTGTAACAGCAAATCTCCAGCAGCGCCATGTAATCCTCCTTAAATTCCACCAAACGCACCATCATGACACGCCGTCTGTTTTCAGTCCCGGCGGGAACTCACATCTCTTGCGCCTCACTGGCAACGATTTGCTCAATGGTCCAGGGATGAAACTTCACCGTGACCTGCCCGTCCGTGACGGCCAGCGTCGGGTTGGGTAACCGCTCGCGTTCGCCTTTGGGCGAACTGGTCTTCACAAAAATCCCCGGCTGGCTTAAGCCTTCGTCAGCTAACAGGGCCAGCGCGCGCGCGTTTAATGTCTCCGGCTCACCCGGCAGGACAATTTCAATGTGCTCCCACCCTTCGTGCGGATAGCGCTTCTCGCCCGGCCACGGCAGTTCAACCACGGTGAATTGCCAGTGGGCCACGCTCACCGGCTCACGCAGCCTGAACAGGCAGATGGGGCGACCGTTAATGATATTCTCGGACAGTAACTCGCCGCACTGTTCGAACCCGCGACGCCAGCGTTCTGCGGTGGCATTCTGATGGCAGCGCAAAGAGATGTGATCGGCCTCAAGCGGCGCAATATCCAGGCCGAGACGGGTGGCAAGTTCTGTGAACGCCTGGGTGAAGCGCGGTAAATCTGCGGAAATATCATGCAGTTCGTCAATGGATTGCCAGTTCGCCATAAGTCACTCTCTTTTCGTGTCGCAAAGCCGCTAATTTACTCTGTTGCTCTGTTTTGACCAACCGCAGAATCCGGCTTTTTACGACTGCATGTTTATGCATACCTTCTTAGCCTGGATTCTGAGCAATCTTCAGGCCCCGCGATGCTGACGGCAGAAGGCATTTGCAGTATACTCCCGCCCTAAATTCTCTAACTGGCGCGGGTGGTTGTGAGCCCGCATCAAAAAAGTAAGGTATCCAGGTGAATATTCAGGCTCTTCTCTCCGAAAAAGTCAGTCAGGCACTGATTGCCGCAGGCGCGCCTGCGGATTGCGAACCGCAGGTTCGTCAGTCAGCAAAAGTACAGTTTGGCGACTATCAGGCTAATGGCGTGATGGCAGTGGCTAAAAAACTGGGTATGCCGCCGCGACAGCTCGCTGAGCAGGTACTGACGCATCTGGATCTCGCCGGCATTGCCAGCAAAACCGAAATCGCCGGCCCGGGCTTTATCAACATCTTCCTTGAGCCTGCCTTCCTGGCAAGCCACGTTGACGCGGCGCTGAAATCCGATCGTCTGGGTGTTTCCCAGCCGGAAGCACAGACCATCGTGATCGACTACTCTGCCCCGAACGTGGCGAAAGAGATGCACGTTGGCCACCTGCGCTCCACCATCATCGGTGATGCCGCGGTGCGTACGCTCGAGTTCCTCGGTCACAAGGTGATCCGCGCGAACCACGTGGGCGACTGGGGTACCCAGTTCGGGATGCTGATTGCTTACCTGGAAAAACAGCAGCAGGAAAACGCGGGCGAAATGGCGCTGGCGGACCTGGAAGGGTTTTATCGCGAAGCCAAAAAGCACTATGACGAAGATGAAGCCTTTGCCGAGCGCGCGCGCAGCTACGTGGTAAAACTGCAGGGCGGCGATCAATACTTCCTCGAGATGTGGCGCAAGCTGGTTGACATCACCATGTCGCAGAACCAGCTTACCTATAACCGTCTGAACGTCACCCTGACCCGTGATGACGTAATGGGTGAAAGCCTGTACAACCCAATGCTGCCCGGCATTGTGGCGGACCTGAAAGCGAAAAACCTGGCGGTGGAGAGCGAAGGCGCAACGGTGGTGTTCCTTGATGAGTACAAAAACAAGGAAGGTGAACCGATGGGCGTGATCATCCAGAAAAAGGATGGCGGCTATCTCTACACCACGACCGACATTGCCTGCGCGAAATACCGTTATGAAACGCTGCACGCCGACCGCGTGCTGTACTACATCGACTCCCGTCAGCACCAGCACCTGATGCAGGCGTGGACCATCGTACGTAAAGCCGGATACGTACCGGACAGCGTTCCGCTGGAACACCACATGTTCGGCATGATGCTGGGTAAAGACGGCAAGCCGTTCAAAACCCGCGCGGGCGGGACCGTGAAGCTCTCCGACCTGCTGGACGAAGCGCTGGAACGCGCCCGTCGTCTGGTGGCTGAGAAGAATCCGGACATGCCGGCCGACGAGCTGGAAAAACTGGCGAACGCCGTGGGTATCGGCGCGGTGAAATACGCGGACCTGTCCAAGAACCGTACCACCGACTATATCTTCGACTGGGACAACATGCTGGCGTTTGAAGGCAACACGGCGCCGTACATGCAGTACGCCTACACCCGCGTGCTGTCGGTATTCCGTAAAGCCAATATCGACGAAAGCGTGCTGGCAAACGCCACCGTGACCATCACGGAAGATCGTGAAGCGCAGCTGGCCGCGCGTCTGCTGCAGTTCGAAGAGACGCTGACCGTGGTTGCGCGTGACGGCACGCCGCACGTGATGTGTGCTTACCTGTACGATCTGGCGGGTCTGTTCTCCGGCTTCTACGAGCACTGCCCTATTCTCTCTGCGGAGAGTGAGTCGGTCCGCAACAGCCGCCTGAAGCTGGCGCAGCTGACGGCGAAGACCCTGAAGCTGGGTCTGGATACCCTGGGTATCGAAACCGTAGAACGGATGTAATACAAAAAACCCGGCAAACGCCGGGTTTTGTTTTTTTGCAGTCCTGATAATTCGACCGTCAGCGATAGTTCACGATGACAGAATTACTCTGCACCTTAAGCGCCGGGATCAAACGCCCCCCGCCCGGCACTTCCCAGATGAAACGCAAAGGCTCAATAGCCGGCACGCCGCTGAACGCCTGCGTCGTCCCATTTTCGCCGTCAATTTCCGTACAGCGCGTCTGAGAGCAGAGGCGCACCCGCAGGCCCGCTGGCGTAGGGCCAATCAGCCGGTAGTTCCAGACCACCAGGCCCATCTGCCCGGAAACCCCTTCCGAGGGCGACAACGGTCCAGACGACATGGCAACACCGCGGTTGCTGAGGGTCACCCCCATGCTGCTTGCCTGCCAGGTGCCTTCCCCGGCAGCCTGCGCCGCCAGCGGGAAGAGCAAAATCCATAGCCATTTGCGCATTATTTTCCTCCAATCGTCGCGGTCATGCGGATATGACGGTTATCCGACAGCTCGAGATTCGACAGCACGACCAGCTGGCTCAGGCTGCGGCGCAGGAAGCGGGACAGCAGCGGACGCAGCGCGTGGTTCACCAGCAGCACCGGCGGCGCGCCGAGCATCTCCTGACGCGCCAGCGCCTCCTGGGTTTGCGCCAGCAGGCGATCCGCCAGGCCCGGCTCCAGGCCGCCTCCGCCCTGCAGAGCCTGCAGCAGCAGACGCTCAAGCGGCGTATCGAGGCCAATAACCTGCACCTCTCCGGTTCCCGGGAACCACTGCTGGGTAATGGCGCGTCCCAGCGCCACGCGCACCACCGCCGTCAGCTCGTGCGGATCGCTTTGTATTGGCGCGTGTTCGGCAAGGGTTTCCAGAATGGTGCGCATATCGCGGATCGGCACCTTCTCGTCGAGCAGGTTTTGCAGCACCTTATGCAGCGTGGTTAAGGTCAGCACACCCGGAACCAGATCTTCCGTCAGCTTCGGCATCTCCTGCGTGACGCGGTCCAGAAGCTGCTGCGCTTCCTGACGGCCAAACAGCTCCGCCGAGAATTGCCCAATCAGGTGGTTAAGGTGGGTTGCCACCACGGTGCTGGCTTCAACAACCGTGTAACCCTGGATCTGCGCCTGCTCTTTTAGCGCGCTTTCAATCCAGATCGCGGCCAGACCAAAGGCCGGATCGATGGTTTGCTCGCCCGGCAGCGTGCCTGCGGCGGTGCCGGGGTTAATCGCCAGCCAGCGGCCCGGATAGGCATCACCGCTGCCAATTTCAACGCCTTTCATCAGGATGCGATAGCGCGCTGGCGGCAGGTCCATATTGTCGCGGATGTGTACCACCGGCGGCAGGAAGCCCATGTCCTGGGCGAATTTTTTACGGATACTGCGGATACGGCCGAGCAGCTCGCCGTCCTGCTGGAAATCGACCATCGGGATCAGGCGATACCCGACTTCCATTCCCAGAGAATCCTCCAGTTGAACGTCGTTCCAGGTCGCTTCGACGGCCTGATTATTCTCCGGCATTTTGACCGGAACAGGTTCCGCTGCCGGTTTGGTTTCACGGCCACGCATCCACCAGGCAAGGCCCAGCAGCGCCGCCGTAAACAGCAGGAAGACGAGGTTTGGCATACCCGGCACCAGGCCGAGCAACCCGAGCACCGCCGCGGCCAGCAGCATCACGCGCGGGTTACTGAACAGCTGGCCCACCATCTGCTCGCCAACGTCCTGATCGGTGCTCACGCGGGTCACGATGACACCCGCCGCAGTGGAGATCACCAGCGCCGGGATCTGCGCGACCAGACCGTCACCGATGGTCAGCAGCGTATAGCTTTCCGCCGCGTGGCCCATGTCCATCCCGTGCTGCAATACGCCCACCAGCAGGCCGCCGACCACGTTAATCACCATGATCAGAATGCCCGCGATGGCGTCACCGCGCACAAACTTACTCGCACCGTCCATGGAGCCGTAGAAGTCCGCTTCCTGCGTCACTTCCGCACGGCGCTTTTTGGCTTCATCTTCGGCGATTAGCCCGGCGTTCAGGTCGGCGTCGATCGCCATCTGCTTGCCCGGCATCCCGTCCAGCACAAAGCGCGCGCCCACTTCCGCAATACGCCCTGCACCCTTGGTGATGACCATAAAGTTGATGATCACGAGGATGACGAACACCACGATACCGATAGCGAAATTACCGCCCACCAGGAAGTGGCCGAACGCTTCCACCACTTTACCTGCCGCTGCCGCCCCGGTGTGGCCTTCCATCAGGATGATACGCGTGGACGCCACGTTCAGCGCCAGTCGCAGCAGGGTGGTAAACAGCAGAATGGTCGGGAACGCGGCGAACTCCAGGGTACGCTGGGTGAACATCGCCACCAGCAGCACCATAATGGACAGCGCGATATTGAAAGTGAAAAGCAGGTCGAGGATGAACGCCGGGAGCGGCAGTACCATCATCGACAGAATTAGCAGGATCAGAATCGGCCCGGCCAGGATCTGCCATTGGGTCGATTTCAGGTTGCCGGGCAGGCGCAACATTGCCACCAGATTAGCCATCAGTGTCCTTCTCGTTCATAAAATCCAGCGCGGCAGGCACCGGAAGGTTCTCAGGTTTCACAGGCCGTTGACCGCCGGCCAGACGCCAGCGCTTCAACTGCCATACCCAGGCCAGCACTTCCGCCACGGCGGCGTAAAGTTGTCCCGGGATCTGTTGTCCAATATCCGCATGGCGGTACAGGGCACGCGCCAGCGGAGGGGCTTCGAGGATCGGCACGCGGTGTTCGGTGCCAATTTCACGGATACGCAGCGCGATCAGTCCCGCCCCTTTCGCCACCACTTTCGGCGCGCTCATTTTGTTTTCGTCATAGCGCAGCGCAACGGAATAGTGTGTCGGGTTGGTAACGATGACGTCGGCCTTTGGCACATCGTCCATCATGCGGCGACGGGCGGCGGCACGTTGCATCTGGCGGATGCGCCCCTTCACGTGCGGGTCACCTTCCATCTGCTTATATTCGTCACGGATATCCTGACGCGACATCCGCAGCTTCTTGAAGTGGGTATAGAGCTGGAAGATCACGTCAAAACCCACCATCGGGATAATGCTGAGCACCACCAGCAGCGCGCAGAGCCCGACCAGATTCAGTGCGTTGCTCATCGCGGTGAGCGGCGATTCGCTGATAAGACGCATCATTTCCGGCCAGTGGTACCAGAGGTAAAACCCCGCGGAGCTGCCCATCAGCACCGATTTGAGAATGGCTTTGAGCAGCTCGGCCCCGGTCTGGGCAGAGAACATTTTCGCAATACCCGGCAGCGGGTTGAGTTTGGAAAATTTCGGCTGCAGCGATTTGGCGCTGAAGACCAGACCGCCGAGCATCACCGGCGAGACCAGCGCGACCAGCACAACCCCGGTAATGAGGGGCAGCAGCGCAACCATGGCCCCTTTAATCAGCTGAATAATCTGGCTGAGGATCAGATTCGGATCGTTGACCATACTGTGGTCAAAACGGAGGCCGGTTGAGAGCATGCCCGCCAGCTTGCGGGCGAGCGACTCCCCGCCCCACCAGATAATGCACACCCCTACGATAAGGATCAGCAGGGAGGTCAATTCTCGGGATCGGGGGATCTGCCCTTCCTCACGCGCCTTTTCTAGTCGGTGGGGTGTGGGGGCTTCCGTTTTGTCGTCGTTCTCTTCTGCCACTGTGCACGCTCAGCCCATTACGTCACGGGTATCATGCCAGCGCAGAGGAAATCCAATGGCGGGAAAAGCCCGTTTATTCGGGCTCTTTTCGGTGATTTTGTCGCAAACCGCCCCAGGCGGCGTTAACCCCCTGAAGCGGAATGGACCATCAGAAGCCGAGGCTGTCCAGCAGGTCGTCCACCTGATCCTGGCTTGCCACCACGCCCGCCTTGCTGGCGTCGAGCTGTGGACCATTGAGCAGGCTTTCGTTCTCGCGTTTTGGACGGGCTGCCGGTTCCGGGATGTTCTCCAGCAGCACCATCAGCAGCTGGCGCTCAATCTCCTGGATCACATCCATCATGCGCTTGATCACCTGACCGGTCAGGTCCTGGAAATCCTGCGCCATCATGATGTCCAGCAGCTGGGCGTTGGTGAAGCTAGTGTGGCCGGGCACATCCCCCAGGAACTGACGGGTGTCGGTCACCAGTTCGCGGGCATCCGCCAGCTCGATTGGGTTCTCAAACCACTCGTCCCAGCGTTTGGTCAGCGCTTTCGCACCCTTTTCCATCGCATCCTGGTGCGGTTGTGACGCTTCAACGCTGTTCAGCGCACGTTCCGCGGCCTGAGCGGTCATCTGCACGACGTAGTCCAGACGATCGCGTGCATCAGGAATCGCTTCCGCCGCTTCGGCAATTGCCTGATCCAGACCCAGCTCACGCAGGCTGTCACGCAACATGCGCGTCAGGCTGCCGATGCGGACGATAATGTCGCTCGGCGAGTGTTCTTCAACGGGTTTCATAGCAGGTTGCATCATAACCAACACCTCACATGCCGAGTTTCTCGAAGATCTTACCGAGCTTCTCTTCCAGGGTCGCCGCCGTGAATGGCTTCACCACGTAGCCGCTTGCGCCCGCCTGTGCAGCGGCAATGATGTTCTCTTTTTTCGCTTCTGCCGTGACCATCAGCACCGGCATGGACGCCATTCCCGCATCAGCACGAATGGTTTTCAGCAGTTCCAGACCGTCCATGTTTGGCATGTTCCAGTCGGAGATCACAAAACCAAACCCGCCCGCCTGCAGCTTGTTCAGCGCATCCACGCCGTCTTCTGCTTCTTCAACGTTATTGAAGCCCAGCTCTTTCAGCAGGTTGCGCACAATGCGACGCATGGTGGAAAAGTCATCCACAACCAAAAACTTAAGCTCTTTATCCGCCATAAAATAATACTCCTGAGTCAAATACGTATTGCCTGTCCGGCACTGATTTTCGCCAGCATCTGCTGGCTTACCTGGCTAAGATCGACCACTTCGCTCACGCCACCCATATTGATGGCCTCGCGCGGCATGCCGAACACCACACAACTTGCTTCATTCTGCGCAATCGTCCAGGCGCCAGCCTGGTGCATTGCAAGCATTCCGGCGGCCCCGTCGTTGCCCATCCCCGTCAGGATCACCCCCACGGCGTTGCGCCCCGCATGTTTCGCCACCGAATGAAACAGCACATCCACCGACGGACGGTGCCGGTTGACCGGCGGTCCGTCATGAATTTTGATTTGATAGTTAGCGCCGCTGCGCGCCAGTTCCATATGCTTGTCGCCAGGGGCGATATAGGCATGTCCCGGCAGCACGCGCTCGCCGTCTTCCGCCTCTTTCACGCTGATCTGGCACAGCTTGTTCAGGCGTTCGGCGAACGAACGGGTAAAGCCTGGCGGCATATGCTGCGTGATCAGAATACCCGGACTTGAGAGCGGCAATGGCTGGAGTACATGACGAATTGCCTCTGTTCCTCCGGTTGACGCCCCAATGACCAGCAGTTTTTCCGAACTGAGTAAGGGACCGGCCTTCAGGGTCGCAGGCGCGGCCATCGGCGTGTGGGCGGCAAGCTTTGCCCGCGACGCGGTGCGGATCTTCTCGGCGATCATCTCGCTGTACGCCAGCATCCCCTCGCGAATGCCGAGCTGCGGCTTGGTGACAAAATCCACCGCTCCCAGCTCCAGCGCGCGCAGGGTGATTTCCGATCCTTTCCCGGTCAGGGAGGAGACCATCACCACCGGCATGGGCCGCAGCCGCATTAATTTTTCGAGGAAATCTATGCCATCCATGCGCGGCATCTCGACATCCAGCGTTAGCACGTCGGGGTTATATTTTTTAATTAAATCCCGCGCTACCAGCGGATCGGGGGCGGTTGCCACCATCTCCATGTCGCTGTGGCTATTGATAATTTCAGTCATGATCTGACGCATCAGCGCTGAATCATCGACGGACAATACCCTGATTTTACTCATGCTTTTTCCTTACTCAGCGCATATACCGTTTGCCCACGCAGGCTAAACTCACGCACGAGGTTGCTGAAGTTTTCCGAGTGCCCGGCAAACAGTAAACCGTCAGGCTTGAGCAACGGAACAAACCGACGCAAAATGTCCTGTTGCGTCGTTTTATCAAAATAGATCATGACGTTACGGCAAAAAATGGCGTCGAAAGGCCCCGGCACGTTGTACTGCTTATCCAGCAGGTTAACGGGCGCGAATTCGACGCAGTTCGCCAGCTCCTGGCGTACGCGTACCAGGCCTTCATGCGGGCCCGTGCCGCGCATGAAATAACGCTGCAGCTGCTGCGGCGACAGCGTTTTCAGTTCATCCTGGCGATAAACGCCGTTACGCGCCTTCTCCAGCACTTCGGTATCGATATCGCTGGCGTAGACCTTCCAGCGTCCCGGCGCCATCCCCAGCGTATCGGCAAGGGTGATCGCCAGCGAGTACGGCTCTTCCCCCGTCGAGGCGGCCGCACTCCAGACGCGATACTCCCCGGTGCGCCGGCGCGCATGCTCGGCCAGGACCGGGAAGTGGTGGGCCTCCCGGAAAAACGCCGTCAGGTTGGTGGTTAACGAGTTAATAAAAGCCTGCCACTCGGCGCTGTTCTGGTTCGCCTCAAGCATGCTCAGATAGCGACCAAAATCATCCAGCCCCAGCGTACGCAAGCGCCGCACCAGACGGTTGTAGACCATGTCCCGCTTATGATCCGCAAGCACGATCCCCGCACGCTGGTAGATTAACTGACATATCCGACGAAAATGCGCGTCGGACAGCGCGAGGCGCTGTGTCATCTGCAACAATAATGACGTTTGCCCAGGGGGCATTGGTGATGTCATAGCGCCTTCTTAATTACATTCAGGATACAACTGGCACGGCCTGCGACCGCCCGACTTCTGTTACTGCTTCAACGTGCTCTTTCACATTAAATACCGCGACCAGCCCGGTCAGACGATCCGCCTGGCTGGCCAGCTGATCGGTTGCCGCTGCCGCTTCCTCAACTAACGAGGCGTTCTGTTGCGTCACCTGATCCATCTGGGTGACCGCCTGAGCAACCTGCTCAATCCCGCGACGCTGTTCATCCGACGCCGAGGCAATCTCGCCCATGATGTCGTTCACTCGCGTCACGGAGGTGACGATTTCGTGCATGGTTTGTGCCGCCGTATCCACCAGGGCAGAGCCTTGCTGAACCCGTGACACCGATTCTTCAATCAGCACCTTAATTTCTTTCGCCGCGTTGGCGCTGCGGCTCGCCAGGTTACGCACTTCACCCGCTACCACCGCAAACCCGCGCCCCTGCTCCCCGGCACGCGCCGCTTCAACGGCAGCATTCAGCGCCAGTATGTTGGTCTGGAACGCGATACCGTCAATCACGCTAATGATGTCACCAATTTTCTGTGAACTGGTGGCGATCTCCTGCATGGTGCTGGCGACATGGGACGCCTGGTCGCCGCCCTTCTTCGCCGTCATCGCCGCCTGTTTTGACAGGTCAGACGCCTGACGCGCGTTATCGGCGTTCTGGCTAACCGTCGCGGTCAGCTGCTCCATGCTGGCTGCCGTCTGCGCCAGCGAGGCCGCCTGCTGCTCGGTGCGGGATGAGAGATCGTTGTTACCCGCCGCAATCTCTGAGATCCCGGTGTGCATGGCATAACTGCCCTGACGCACGTCGGATACCGTTTCCCTCAGCGATCCCTGCATCGCCTTCAGGCTGGCAAAAATTGCCGAAATTTCGTTCTTGCCGAACACCGCCACCGGACGCGCCAGGTCGCCTTTCGCAATGCTGTCGAAGTGGCTGCTGATAATCGCCAGCGGCTGCACAATCATTTTGCGTGACCAGAGCAGCGCGGCGCCGGTCAGCAAGCCCGCCAGAATCACCATCACGCCGAAGATGACGCCCGACATGTGATAGCTGGTGCGGCTTGCTTCACCGGCGCGCAGAACAGACTGATTGATATCCTGCTGCCATGCGTCAAAGCTGCCGTCAAACGCCGCCTGTGAGGCCTGAACCGGCGCGGTCATAAAGTCCGACAGCTGGTTGTTCTCAAGCCACGTCGCCTGATGGTCGAGATCGCTGTACCACTGTTCAAAGTGGGTCTTCATGGCGGCCTTCAGCGCTTTCTCTTTCTCGCTGCCGGTGGCCTGTGCCGCAAAGGCCTTAAACTGTGCGTCAGCCTGTTTCAGGCTGTCGCGTGCGGTGGCCATCAGCGCCTTAATGTCATCCGGCGGATAACTTAGCGCGGTTAAGGTTCCCGCCTTGTTCAGCGCAGTGCTTGCCTGCAGCAGCACGGCACGGGTTTGTGCCAGTGCGGAGCGCTGCTGATTACTCGCCTCAACGTCCTGCAAATTCTGATAGCCATCGCGAAACGCCCAAAAAGACAACCCGTTACTGCCAACCTGCAACACACCGCAAAGGATCAGAATCAAAAACAGTGTGGTCGAGATACGAATACGATTTAACATCCACGCTCCCATCAAGCGGCAAGCAGCCGCGGTTTAATTGTCAGTCAAAATGTTTCCCAGTTTTCATCTTGTCCGGTCGCCGCGGTACGCGTACGGTTTGCAGCCGTTTCAGCGGCTGGCGCGCGGTACGTCGCCTGCGGGGTGACCGTGTTTCCAGCGAGTGAAGCGAGACGAAACGCCGAGACGGCCATCTTCAGACGGCTCGCCTGGTCTTCCAGCGCAGCGGCCGCCGCAGCGGACTCCTGCACCAGGGCGGCGTTTTGCTGTGTCACGCGATCCATTTCCGATACCGCCAGGGCAACCTGGTCGATACCACGACTCTGCTCATCAGACGCAGAGGCGATTTCACCCATGATGTCCGTCACGCGGGTGACGGCATTCACGATGTCATTCATGGTCTCCCCGGCGCTTTCCACCAGCACGGAGCCGGTATCGACGCGGGAGACGGAATCTTCAATCAGCGATTTGATCTCTTTTGCCGCGTTGGCGCTGCGGCTGGCCAGGTTGCGCACTTCCCCGGCCACCACGGCAAACCCGCGTCCCTGTTCGCCCGCGCGCGCCGCTTCCACGGCGGCGTTCAGCGCCAGAATGTTGGTCTGGAAGGCAATGCCGTCGATGACGCTGATGATGTCGGCGATTTTCTTCGAGCTCTCGGCGATGTCGTGCATGGTTTTCACTACGCCATCCACCACGCGACCGCCGCGCTGCGCCGTCTCGGAGGCGCTTTCCGCCAGCTGAGACGCCTGGCGGGCGTTATCGGCGTTCTGCTTCACGGTCGCGGTGAGCTGCTCCATGCTGGCCGCCGTTTCTTCCAGGGCGGACGCCTGCTGTTCAGTGCGCGATGAGAGGTCGTTATTGCCCATCGCAATTTCGCTGGTGCCGGTATAGATGGCATCCGTGCCGCTACGCACGTTGGCGACGGTATCGATAAGCGAACGCTGCATATGGTCAACGCTGTTTGCCAGCTCGGTGATCTCATTGCGCCCGGACACGGTCAGCGTTTTGGTCAGGTCACCGCCGGCAATGTCACGAATATGGGCGATGACGCGACCGAGAGGGTTCAGCAGGATATGGCGAATGCCGTACCAGACCGCGATCAGCACAATGACCAGCGCCAGCGCCAGCACCGCCATCTGCCATTTCGCAAAGCGGTAGTCATTCTGGCTTTCAGCAAACGCGGAGTGATACAGATCGCCACTGACCTTTGCATATTCCCCCAGCGCCGCGCCGAGGGCGTTTTGCATCCCCTGCGTCGGCTGCGCGAAATAGGCGTCCATGTTGCCGCTCTCCAGGAACTGAATCAGCTCTGCCAGACCGGCATGGTAGGCGTTGTATTTTTCGTCGATATTCTGGCTCACCTGCTCCATCGCAGGCTGCGGGGTGATTTTCTTAAAGGCCTCGTAATGCTTTGCGGCATCCGCAAGTGTCGCCCGGGCATTTTTCAGCAGATCGGTTTTCGCGCTGCTCTGCTGATTGTTGGGATCCATCATCATGCGCGCGGACGAGCGGCTCAGGTTGATACGCGTTTGCAGCATCAGATCCCACGTTGAGGTGAGTTCACTCTGCTGCAGGCGGAGATCGTTCGAGGCCGCAAAGCTGTCCTGGTTCTGTTTTAATGACGAGAAAAAAAGCCCGCCGGAGATAAGCTGAAGTAGTGCGAAAATGACCAGCACCATCATAAGCATTGTGACAACGCGGATACGGTTCAACATACAACACCTTCTCATAGATTTATTAACGGTGTTATCGGCACAGCCAACAGGAACTTTACATTTGAGAAAGGGAAAAGCGCGGGGTTAGAAAGCCACGTCGACAATCAGCGTATCGGTGTAGGTTCCGGCGGGTGGCGTGGCCTGATTAGTCAGCACTTTCGCGGTGTAGTTGTAGGTACGCAGTAAACCGTCGGCACTGACCTGCGACGACGTCGCGCTGGTCCAGCGTTCGCTGCCGCTGCCGCCCCAGCGGTTACCCGTGGCTTCTTTATAGATGTCATAACTGAGGTAGTTACTGCCGCTTACCATCCGGCGCACGTTATTCAGCGCGTTAGCACCGTTGTTAATGCCGATGGTATACGTACTGCCTTTGGTACAGGTGACGGCTATCGCCTGTGAGACGGTGGGGAAACTTTGTACCAGCGGCGCGCTGTTGAAGTTGACGTCCGGCGTGGTCATGGCGCTACAGTCGTTGGTGACGGTCATATCCAACGTGATGCTGGTTCCTTTCGTTCCGGTTTGCAGTCCCGACAAACACGCGTTGAGCACGCCCACCGAGCAGACTCTATAGGTGATATCGAAGTTTAGCGTCACCTGATAAGGACCCGCGGTCACATTTTGCCCCGGTACCGTGCGGAAATAGAGAGGGATATTGTATTGTTTGCCGCCGATCAGATTTAACAAGGTACTGCTGTCCCAGGTATAGGTTTTACTGGTCTGTACTTCGCTGTTGTTAGCGCAGCCCGACTGCCCGCACAGGCGCGTCGGGATCACATCGGTGATGGCCGCGTTGTCGGTGCGCTTCATGGTCGCACGACCATTGGCCGAAACGGTTGCTGAGACAAAATTCAGCGTGATGGTGTCCCCGGTCAGCAAGTTCACCAGCGCATCACAGGCTACGACCAGTGTACCGGTGGTTGCCACTTCGCCAGAACCACTCAGCGCGAATGAGGTTACACTCCCAAACGCGGCGTTGACCGTACTGACTCGACAGTCAGCCCAACTGCCGCTGGCCACCAGCAGCAGAAGCATAAACAGCAGGCGCGTCATGGCGCCTCCCGACACACCAGCGGACCGTAGGTTTGCAGCTTGTGCTCCGGGTTGGCTCCCACGGTCAGGGTGACCTTGCAGCGTTTTCCGTCAGGCGCGATCACCTCCAGCGGATTCACATCGCTAAGGTTTTCCAGCCAGGCAATACCGTCATACCCCACCACCGCATTGCTGCGCGAGGCACGCCGGACCTGGCTTCCCACCGGCAGCGCCTGGCCGCGCGCATCGTGGAGGATGACGCTTGCCACCCTCTCCTGCTCCATCGGGAAATCGACCAGATAGCCGCTGTGACGCCGAATCGCAATTCGCCGCTCGGTCTCTTTCAGCCGGGTGTCCGCCGGCAGGTTCAGGGTATCAATGCGGTAGCTTGCCGGGTAATACGCCGACACCCCGCTGACCAGCAGGTAACCGTTGTTATTCGTTTTGCCAACGGGCTGGTTCTCATAGCTGACGGGCACGTCCGGATGACCGTCGGTACTGATGACCACAAACGCATCGTTGATCTTATTCGCCGCGAACAGCTCGCCGTCCATCAGAACAATCGCGCCCATCGCCTCGCCCCACCAGGTCATCATGTCCCTTTCGCCGTAGCCGCCGCCCTGCAGTTCAATATTGTTATTACGCCAGCCCAGCGTGCCCTGCTGATAGTCACTGGATTTTGACTGGTTGGCCCAGGCCATGTTCCAGCTAAAGCCGCCGTCAGACGGCATGGAATGGTTGTAGTTAATGCGCTGGGTGTTGCCCGCATCCGGGGTGTTTTCGACGGTGAACGCGGCGCTGTCGCGTGCCCCCAGCGGCACCTGTAGCGACAGCGCGACCGTCCAGTCTCCCCGCTGCTGGTCCCGGCTCCCGGCGAGGTAAATACTGCTCGCGCCCCACAAATTACGGCTCCATGAGAGATTAAGCAGCTCGGTTTTTTGACTGTCAAAACTCTCCACGTCAATCCAGGCTGCGCCGATGTTGCCGTACTGTCCCAGGTTGAAGGTCAGAGAATACTGGTCCGTATTGCGGCTGAAGCTGGCGATGGGTTTATCGTTCTCGTCATACACCGTAGGCTGGTCGTACAGGGCCAGATTGCCAAAGCCGCGGTCCCGACGCGTGTGCTGGGTGGCCACGCTGAACTCGCTGGTGCTGTACTGGTAACCCCAGTTGATTTGCCCGCCCGCCTCCCCGCGCATGCGGCTTTGCGAGTAAGAGGTATTCACCACGCCAAACTGGCCGAGTTTAATCACCGTCCCAGCCCCGCCCAGTGCCAGCGCCTCCGCCCCTTCGGCATGACCCTCCAGCGTCAGCCAGTCCGTCACCCCGTAGCGATACGAACCGCTGCCTGCCGCCGGGCCGTAGTCAAAATTCTTGATACCGTAATTACGCCGCAGGCTGCCCAGCGTCACGGCGCCGTCGCTCAGCCCTTTTTTAAGCAGGTCGCTGGAGACGTAAAACGGCAGCGTGGTGCTGACCTGGCGCCCTAATGCATCCGTCGTGACCAGTACCGCATCCCCGGCGCCGTTGATATAGGGCAGATTGGTCAGGGTGAAGGGGCCCGGCTGAAGCTGGGTTGAGCCGGACCGATAGCCGTTGATAAAGAGATCCACCGAGGTGAGTACCGCCGCTTCCCCCGCGAATTCGGGCAGCGGCCACGTCACCAGGTCAGGGCGCAGGGAGAAATCTCGCCCGACGCTGATCCCTCCCATCCGCACGCTGGAGTTCCAGCTCAGGGCATCGCTGATCACGTCCCCGACGCTCCAGCTCATTGCGTCATCCTCATTCGTGAACAGCAGGGTCGTGTCATAGCGGACATACCCTTCCTGCTGACCGTCGTTACCGGTGAAATTTTCCCGGGCATAGCCGGTGGAGGAAAACGAGCCGTTCTCATTGAAATAGCGGAATTCATGCCAGAGGGACGCCTGTCCGCCGATATGCTCCGTGTGGTTGGTGTAGAGATCGTAATTGAGCAGCGCGCCGCGCCCGAAGTGCGGTTTGGCCTGCGCCGTTTGCGCGCCGAACGGCGTCACGCGGGATGCGACCCAGTCCCGGGGAACGGTCAGCAGCAGGCGCTGCCCGGCGCTGTCGTACTCCACCCGAACCTGAGAAAGCGATGAGAGATTCACCTCTCCGGCAGGAACATGTTCCGGGGGCAGCCCCGCGCGCAGCAGGTCAGCGCTGGAGATAAAGAAAGCGCCTTTGCGCTGCGTCACGGGCACGACCAGACCGGTATCGTAGTGGTTGAGCACGAGGGCAAGCTGGAAGACCGCTTCATCATGTATCGCCTGTGCCTGGGGCGGCGGCGGAAGGCTGTCATCGCCGGGCTCAGCCCAGGTCGCGGAACTGACGCAAAGCAGTATCATCATCGCCGGCTTCAGTTGACGGGCGTCGACTGCCATTGTGCGTCCCTGGCATTAATCTGCGCGCTCATCCGCTCTGGCTGACGAACGCCTGCGGGTATCGGCCAGCTGCGGGTGCTGCCGGGAAGTACGTAACCCAGCAATCCCTCCGCGACCGTGCGTTTCTGCCCTCCCTGCTCCAGCGCCACCTGGCTCAGCCTGACATGGACATCCCCCCGATTCCGAACCTCCAGTACCGGCTGCCCATCCGCTCGCGTCACCCGCCAGCTCAGGTTCCGGGTCTCCACCAGCGCGTGATGCGCCCCCTCTTTTATTGTCGGGATCCCCTGGCCATACACAAACAGCGGAATGGAGTAACGCATCTGCAACTTGAGGCCGATGGCGGGTTCTGCTTTGGCATCAGGCTGAGGAATTTCATCCACGATAATGCGGTAGGCCTGTTCGACGCCTGCGGGAACGGGGGCCTGCTTAATAAGACGGATAAGCTGCTTGCTGCCTGTGCCAATCGTGACGATGGGCGGGCTGGCGACCACATCCTGCTGCGCGGCGTAGCGTTCGTGTCCGTCCTCCTGCTTCCAGCGCACAATACGCACCTGCATCGTGGTGGCGCTGTTTCCCTGGTTCTGGATCCACAGCTCCGTGGCGTTGGCGTCTGCCGCAAGCCACGGGTCGATAGGCCAGAGCAGAATGGTGGCTGCCGCCTGCGCCTGACCGGTTGCCACAGCCATTCCCAACGCGCCCGCCAGACAAACAGGTCTGAAAACTGGCTTCATCAACACTCTCCCTTTATTACCATGACAAGGTCACGGTGAGCTGATCGGAATACGTTCCTGCCGGGCTAAATCCGGTCAGTAGCGCCACGCCAAAAAGCGGCAGCGCGATGTTATTGCTGTTGCTATAGGTCACCGGTATCGCCTGGTTGACGCCAATTTCGCTGTTCGCGGCCAGCGAGCTGCTGCTGTAAAGCCGGTATCCCACCACGTCGGCGCCGTTCGAGCGCTTCATGCGGCGAACGGTTGAATAATTCTGTCCGCCATTAATGCTCATGCTCAGCGCCACGCCCGGCGTGCAGGCGATAGACAACGCCCCGTTTGGCACAAAGCTGGTGCTGACCGGCGCGCTCTCGACGCCGTTATGGGTGCCAAAATCCAGCGTCCCGAGCACCCCTCCGCTGCCGGCGGCCACCGCGCATCCCGGAACAATCGTCGCGCTGACCTTAAAGGACTGTGACGTCACCGCCTCCGCCGCGGGCGTCATCAGCAATCCGACGATCAGCGCGAAAAAAGGCTGCACGTGTCCCTCTGCGCATATGCGCAGACCAGTAAGAGTTGCCTTCATGGCGGTGCAGGACTAATAGGTGACGCTGACGTTAATCGTGTCGGTGTAGGTGCCCGGGACGACCGTCACGCTGTTACCGCCGCCGGTAATACGCCCGTAGAGGGTGTAACTGTCCACCCCTCCGGCCGTAGAGGCGATCGGCAGCGCGGTGTTATTGGCAATCACGCTGTTAAACCCGCTGTCGCTGTACAGGCTGTATGCCACGCCCTGTGCCGCGTTGGCGGTGTTAACCAGATAGCGCGCAGGGGTTCCCGGGGTGCCGACAACGGTGCCGGGTGCGGTGGAGTTGGTGTTGCCGGTGATCGCCACCGTATAGCTGGCGGTCGTACATTGAATAGTGAAGGTGTTTCCGCCGCTGGCGCCGGTGAGCTGCGTGGTCAGAGTGGAAAACGTTGCGGGATGGGTGCCGAAATCCAGTGTCCCGAAGTTAATGCCGTTTTGCGTGGGCGATCCGTTTATCAGACAACCGTTCGTGAGCGTCAGCGTCGCGCCGATGGTGCCGCTACTGGTGACGGCCAGCGCCTGATGGACCGTTGTCGCAGTCAGTAAGGTGCCTGCGCAGATCAAAAGGAGTTTTCTTTTCATTTACCACCCTCCAGAAGACGTCTCCGTTCCCTTGCCACGTTTTATTTTTGTCGTTCAAGATGTTAGCCCCGCTTAATGTTCCTCTGAGGGGGGTTATTGAGAATTTAGTTTACGGATATCGCTTCGACCACCTGCCCCTTAACGCATAAGCACTTTGTCTTATTGACTTCTTATTGCCTTAAATAACAGAGAGTTAAATTATTTTTTTCAGCATTTTCATGCTATCAGGAGAGAATATATCCATTAAAGTGTGATGCAGATCACAATATATCGTCAGGGCAATAACAACAAAATTAATAAAACTTAAAAAGGAGTTGTATCCCCCTACGCTTTGCGTCAATTTATGTGCCGAATAATTTCCCGCGTCGTAATAAAAAATTTATATGTAACGGTGCGGGCTACATCTGAAGCGCATAGAGGGTCTTTTTTCGTGGCAAGTGCAAACAAACTCACACTCTTCATCGTGATATTCATGCTGGCGGGTATTCTTTCAGGAGCAGCAATTCATGAATATGCATCTGCGGATGCCATCAAAGCCTGGTCGGATAATATTACCCTTCTGACCGATATTTTCCTGCGACTGATCAAAATGGTCATTGCACCGCTGGTCTTCAGTACGCTCACCGTCGGCATTATGAAGCTGGGCGAAACCTCCACCATTGGCCGCGTCGGCGGCAAAGCGATGGTATGGTTTATCAGCTCATCCGTGCTCTCAATTCTGGTCGGCCTGTTTATCGTCACGCTGGAGCATCCGGGCAGCGGACTGAACCTGACCGTCCCGACCGAGGCGGTGGATACCGGTCTGGCCGTTGGGGGCATGACGCTGAAAGCGTTCCTGTCTCACACCATTCCGACCAGCATCGCGGGGGCGATGTCGAACAATGAGATCCTGCAGATTGTGGTGTTCTCAATGTTCTTCGGCATTGGCGGCGCGTCGCTGGGGCAGAAGTTCAACGCCCCGCTGGTGGCCGCGCTGGACGTGGTTTCTCATATTATGCTGAAGGTCACAGGCTACGTAATGTACGTTGCGCCGCTGGCCATTTTCGCGGCAATCTCCTCCGTCATCGCCACGCAGGGCCTGGGCATTCTGTTGAACTATGCCTCCTTTATTGGCGGCTACTATGTTGCCATTCTTCTCACCTGCATGGTGCTGCTGGCCGTGGGTTACATGGTGCTGAAAAAAGAGGTGTTCCGCCTGGTCAGCATGCTGAAAGATCCGGTTCTGGTGGCGTTTACCACCAGCAGTTCTGAAGCGGCCTACCCTAAAACGCTGGAGCAGCTGGAGCGTTTTGGCTGCTCGCGCAACATCGCCTCTTTCGTACTGCCGATTGGCTACTCCTTCAACCTGGTGGGGTCGATGGTGTACTGCTCTTTCGCCTCGATGTTTATTGCGCAGGCGTACAACATTCATCTGAGCTTCTCTGAGGTGACGGTGCTGATGCTGACCCTGATGCTGGCCTCAAAAGGGATTGCGGGCGTACCGCGCTCCTCGCTGGTGGTGCTGGCCGCGACGATCCCAAGCTTTAACATTCCGGTGGCCGGTATTCTGCTGCTGATGGGGATCGACCACTTCCTGGATATGGGCCGTTCCGCAATTAACGTTCTGGGTAATGGTATTGCGACCGCCATGCTGTCGCAGAATGAAGGCGCGCGGGACGCGGAAGCTGAAGCTGAACTGGTAAAGCAGGAAGCGTAATGGCATGAAAAAGCCGGGTGGCGGCTTTGCCTTACCCGGCCTACAAATGGCCCGAACGCGTAGGCCGGGTAAGCGTCAGCGCCACCCGGCTTTGTTTTAGGCTACGTGACTCGCGGCGATATCCAGCAGCGCCATCTCATCGCTGTTCAGCAGCTTCTCAATGTTCACCAGAATCAGCATACGCTCGCCGAGCGCGCCCAGACCGGTCAGGTATTCGGTCGACAGCGTGACCGCAAACTCTGGCGCAGGACGAATCTGATCAGAGGTCAGAGAAAGCACGTCAGACACGCCATCCACCACGATCCCCACCACGCGCTGCCCCAGATTCAGGACGATCACCACGGTGTTGTCGTTGTAGTCAACGTCGCCCTGGCTGAACTTCACGCGCAAATCCACGATGGGCACAATGACGCCACGCAGGTTGGTGACACCTTTAATAAACGCAGGCGTGTTAGCGATGCGGGTAACCTGGTCGTAACCACGGATTTCCTGCACTTTCAGGATATCGATGCCGTACTCTTCATCGCCTAAAGTGAATACCAGAAATTCCTGTCCTGATGGCTCGCCCGCCAGTTTCGTTACATTACTCATACCGGTCATGTTATTACCTTCTACTTAATCAGGCGGCTGTGTACGCCACACGTTGTTCACGATTTAATCCCTGAAGCGCCGACACGTCGACGATCAGCGCCACGCTACCATCACCCAGAATGGTGGCGGCAGAAATACCCGGCACTTTGCGGTAGTTGCTTTCGAGGTTCTTCACCACCACCTGGTGCTGACCGATCAGCTGATCGACCAGCAATGCGTAGCGGCGGCCCGCGCTTTGCAGGATCACCACGATACCCTGCGTGGCCTCGGTCTTCGCCCCGTCCACTTCGAACACTTTCCACAGTTCCACCAGCGGCAGGTACTCACCGCGCACTTCGAGGACGCGCTCGCCGCCCGCCAGCGGATGCAGATCTTCCTCACGCGGCTGGAGGGATTCCATCACGGCGTTCAGCGGGAGGATAAAGACTTCGTCCGCCACTTTGACTGACATGCCGTCGAGGATCGCCAGCGTCAGCGGCAGCAGGATGCGAATGGTCGTGCCGGAACCCTGTTTGGACTGAATCTCAACGTGGCCGCCCATCTCCTGGATGTTACGTTTCACCACGTCCATGCCCACGCCGCGCCCGGAGACGTCGGTCACCTGCTCTGCGGTAGAGAAGCCCGGTGCGAAGATCAGCATGCCCACTTCTTCGTCGGTCATGTTTTCATTGACCGCCATTCCCTGCGAAATCGCTTTTGCCAGGATGCGCTCGCGGTTCAGACCTGCGCCGTCATCGGTCACTTCAATGCAGATGTTTCCACCCTGATGTTCCGCAGACAGGATCAGATTCCCGACCGGGGATTTCCCTGCGGCAATGCGGTTTTCCGGCAGTTCGATACCGTGGTCGAGGCTGTTACGCACCAGGTGCGTTAACGGGTCAATGATGCGCTCGATCAGGCTTTTATCCAGTTCGGTTGAGCTGCCCATCAGGGTCAGTTCAATCTGCTTGTTCAGCTTGCTGGCGAGATCGCGAACCAGACGCGGGAAGCGGCTGAAGACATATTCCATCGGCATCATACGGATGGACATGACCGATTCCTGCAGATCGCGGGCGTTACGCTGCAGCTGGCCCATGCTGGTAATCAAATCCCCGTGGGTGACCGGGTCGAGTTCGTTTGAACGTTGCGCCAGCATCGACTGGGTGATCACCAGTTCGCCCACCAGGTTAATCAGCTGATCAACCTTCTCAACGGCGACACGGATGCTGGTCGACTCGCTGGAGCGCGCGGCAGGTTTTTCACCACGGCCCGGTGCAGCAGCCTCTTTTGGCACCGCCTTGAGCGCCGGAGCCGCAGGCGCCACAGCCGGTGCGGCAGCCTGAGCGACAACAGCCGCCTCTTCCACAGCCGCAGGAACGTCAACCGCGACCGTTTCGGTTTCGAAGGCGATTTGATCGGCTTCAATCACAAAGCACAGCACCGCCACGATATCGTCCTGGCCAATACCGTCATCAAGCGTCGCGGCCAGGCTGTCTTTGCCTTTAACCACGTTGCTTAATTTCGCCAGGTTACCCAGCTCTTCTTCCAGCAGGTTAACTTCATTCTCTTTCAGGCGAGACAGCACCACGCGCAGTTTGCCCGCCGGTGCGTCGGCAGGGGCAGACGCCTGCGCGGCAACCGTATCCACAACGCTCAGTTTTGCGGCAGGAACCACGGCTGCGGCAACCTCACCTTTGGCTTCCAGCGCGAGCTGGCGCAGCGCATTGCAGATGTATTCAAAGCTGGCGGCGTCAGGCTCTGCCGAACTTTTATAGGCGTCGAGCTGTTCCTGCATAATATCTTTGGTTTCCAAAAACAGGTTGATAATGTCGGTATTGAGCTGCATCTCACCGCGTCGTGCTTCATCAAGCAGGTTTTCCATTAAATGGGTCGTTTCCTGCAGGATGGTAAATCCAAACGTTCCGGCTCCGCCTTTAATGGAATGCGCCGCACGGAAGATGGCATTGAGCTGCTCGGAATCCGGTGCTTCGGGCACCAAATCGAGCAAGTGTTGCTCCATATCGGCCAACAATTCGTCGGCTTCATCAAAGAATGTCTGGTAAAAATCGCTAATATCCATGCTCACGCTATCACCTCGGATTGGCTGGTGGCGATGTTGGAACGGCAGCCGAAGGAACGGCCCCAGGCTGTTTTAAATCGTCCAGTGACTCATTCTGACTTTCGGCGTTTTCATGCAGGATGGCCTGCTCCGCCTGCTGGTTCAGCACTAAAAGACTGATACGACGGTTGATGGCATCATCCGGCCCGCGGTCGGAAACGCGCATGGTTGCGGCCATGCCGACTACGCGCAGTACCTTGCCATCATCAAGCCCACCTGCCACCAGCTCGCGGCGCGAGGCGTTGGCACGGTCGGCAGAAAGTTCCCAGTTGCTGTATCCCTTCTCCCCACTGGCGTACGGGAAATCATCCGTGTGGCCTGACAGGCTGATTCGGTTAGGAATGCCGTTCAGCACCGGTGCAATGGCACGCAGAATATCGCGCATGTACGGTTCGACTTCCGCACTCCCGGTTTTAAACATCGGGCGGTTCTGGCTGTCGATAATCTGGATACGCAGCCCTTCCTGCACCAGGTCAATCTTCAGATGCGGTCGCAGCGCGCGCAGCTTCGGATCCGCTTCAATCAGCTGATCGAGATCTCCACGCAGTTTTTTCAGGCGCGCCTGTTCCATCTTTCGTTTCAGCTCGTCGATGTTCGGCTCTTTTTTCACCTCACCCTTCTGCTGGGTGTAATCATCGCCGCCGCCCGGGATCGGGCTTTCGCTGTTAGAGATACGCGGCCCGCCGGCCACCGCCGTTGCCAGCGGCGTGCGGAAATATTCGGCAATTTGGATCAGTTCTTTTGGGCTGGAGATGGAGATCAGCCACATCACCAGAAAGAACGCCATCATTGCGGTCATAAAATCGGCGTACGCGATTTTCCACGAGCCGTGCGCGCCATGCCCGCCGCCCTTGTGCTTGCGTTTTTTTACGATGACGATCGGATGGGACTGGTTTTTCATGCGTCCTCAGTTGTCGTCTGTTGGTTTGGGTTTTTCACCGCACGCACGTGTTCTTCAAGCTCGATAAACGACGGACGCTCGCTGGAGTAAAGCGTTTTACGGCCAAACTCAACCGCGATCGGTGGCGCATAACCGTTGAGGTTAGAGAGCAGCGTGATCTTCACGCACTGCATCATTTTGGTGGTTTCCGCGCTCTTCTGGCGCAGCACGCTGGCCAGCGGAGAGATAAAGCCATACGCCAGCAAAATACCGAGGAAGGTGCCCACCATCGCATGGGCAATCAGCGCGCCGAGCTCGGCTGCCGGACGGTCTGCCGAGGCCAGGGCGTGCACCACCCCCATGACCGCAGCAACGATACCGAATGCCGGAAGCGAGTCGCCGACCAGCGCCAGGCTGTTAGCCGGCACTTCCGATTCGCTTTCATGGGTTTCAATCTCTTCATCCATCAGCGCTTCGATTTCGAAGGTATTCATGTTGCCGCTGATGATCAGTCGCAGATAGTCGACGATGAAATCCAGCATCATGGCATCAGCAAGAATGCGCGGATAGCTGGCAAAAATTTCGCTCTCTTTTGGGTTTTCAATATCCCGCTCAAGCGAGAACATGCCCTGCTGACGCGACTTCGCCATCAGGCGATAGAGCAGTGCCAGCAGATCCATATACATGCTTTTGGTGTATTTTGAGCGACGGAACAGCAACGGAATTGCTTTCAGCGTGCCCTTGATCGATTTACCGTTGTTGCCAACGATAAAAGCCCCTACCCCTGCGCCGCCGATGATAATAAGTTCAGCCGGTTGATAGAGTGCTCCAAGGTGCCCGCCGGTCATCATGTAACCGCCGAAAACTGTACCGAGAACTACCAGGTAACCTAATAAGATAAGCACGACATCATCCTTCCGCTAGTGACTATGGCAAGGACGTCCAGCTCGCAGCGTTGACCGTTCGCGGGGTAAAAAAAAGCAGCGGTAATCGCTTACCGCTGCTGGAATCTTTCCCACACGTTCGGGTTAAACAGCTTGTTCGATCTGTTCATCCAGCAGTTGTGGAATAATATCGGCAGCATCCCGGGAAAGTTTACGTCTTTTTACTGCACGGGAAGGAGGCTGACATAAACTACAGGCGAAGCTGCCTGCAGGTTGGTGAGCATGGGTAATGAAATTGCCGTTGCAGCAGTTGCAGCGCGACAGCTCAAGCATTCCGCTCTCAACAAAACGCACCAGCGTCCATGCGCGGGTCAGCGCCAGCAGAGGACCTTCTTCCTGCTGTGGGCATTGTTCAAGGTAAAGTTTGTAGGCTTTGATCACGGCGTCAACGCCGCTACACAAACCGGTTTTGAGAAGATACTGCCAGGCATTACAGAACATGGAAGCGTGAATATTCTGCTCCCACGTCATAAACCAGTCGGTAGAAAACGGCAGCATGCCTTTCGGCGGGGGACTACCACGTAACTCTTTGTACAGTTTGATGAGACGACCACGGCTCAACTGCGTCTCGCTTTCCAGCATTTGTAAACGAGCACCCAGCGTAATCAGCTCCATGGCCAACTGTATGTCACGCGCTTCCTGAACAATGCTTTTCTCGCTCATTGCTAGGCCCTTTTCTTACGGGCTACGTCATCAGGCTGGCTGATTTCGTTAAGCAAGCGAGTAGAGAGAAGAATACCGGTATGGATCTGTTGAAGATCGTCTACACGGGACTCCTGCGTCAGACGCGTTATAGTCTGAGAGTCATCGAAACGGAACTGGCAAACCAGTTGATTCGTTTCAGCCAGTTTAACCATCTGCGGGAGGGTTAAACCGCCCAGCATGGTTGCCATCTCTTCGTTAATACCCAGACGAAACATCGCGGACGCCTTGTCCTGACTAATCAAACGCTGCGCGAGCAGTAAATACGACAAATTGATGTCATAGATATGTTTTAGCAACTCGGATGTATGCATTGTTCCCATCCCGAATAACCAACTATTATTTTTATGCGGAAAGACCGCACCCCGTGATGTCGCCGGGAAATCACCCGGTATAAAAAAGAAAAGGCTAAATGCATAGTTGAATTTAGGTTTGTATTCATCGAAACGCGTAAGAGAGGAAACGCGAATGCGTCTCTTACATGTTTTATCATTTCTTACAAATAACTAAGATTTTTCCTAATTCGACGCAAACTCTACTCGTCAGTTTTGACAAATACAATCCAGCCATCCTCAAATTTAAAAAAAATGTGATCTACGTCACACAATTTAAGTGAATATGACCCATAAATCCATCAGTATGACTTGTAATTTGTTCAATTATTAACCAATCGACACTGTTTTGTATTCTTAATTGACGAATACTCATGCAGAAGGGGGATCAGAACTGGCATGCAACGTGCTTTTCCTCGGGTGGACGTCGCGCGGAAAAATTTACATCATTCACCCCTCCGGGAAACATTTTTCTTACTGTGAAAAAACATAGAGTTATGCAGGCAGCCCAAAAAAGATGTTTCAGAGCGTGATCATTCGAAATGATTTTGTAACGCATCAAAACTATTCAACAGTCAAGGCATAAAATTGTGTGATTTACGTTAAGTTGTTAATTTTTTTCATTTAGGCGCATTTTTCAGTTATTCTTCTTATAAGAATAATTAATGAATAATTATGATAAGCTTCACACTAATGTCGTAATCAGCCCTTGCAGAACCCGGAAAATCGCGGTAAAGGTGATCAAACGCTGTCACTCAGACACCCAAGGAGTGCGCCATGAGTTACTCCCATCTACTTGTTTCTGTTGCCGTTTCCCCAGAAAGCCATCAACTCGTCGCCCGGGCAGTTTCCATTGCCAGACCCCACAATGCCCGCATCAGCCTCATCACGCTTGCGGCCGAACCCGAGATGTATAATCAGCAGGCTGCCCCCATGCTGGAGGATATTCGTGATGTACTTCAGGAGGAAACGCAGCAATTTCTGCGCGAGCTGGTCGAAAAGGCACACTATCCTGTCTATGACACCGTAATTGCGACAGGAGAACTTAATGCCCATATTCTCGACATGTGTCGTAAACAGAATATTGATTTAGTGATATGCGGGAATCATAACCACAGCTTTTTATCGCGCGCGGCCTGCGCGGCGAAATCCATTGTCGCATCAAGTCAGGTTGACGTGTTATTAGTGCCGCTTGGGGGGCGTTAACCCCCCAGGGAAATATCAGGCAAGTTTAGGGAAAGTTGCGATCTTTTTTTGTAAATCGCCTTCATGGCTTTGTGGGGCGATATCGCGGAGATCCTGAATAAAACGCGCCTGCCAGTGGTTAATATCGTTCTTCCGGATCGTCTCCATCATTTCAGCATGGCGGGAAATACGTTCCGTGAGCGGCATGGTCAGCGCGCGGTTCAGGGCATTCGCCACGTCATCGCGATCGTAAGGGTTAACTATAAGCGCCGACGTGAGCTCATTCGCGGCCCCGGCAAACTGGGAAAGCACCAGGACACCCGGATCGGCGGGGTCCTGCGCTGCCACATACTCTTTCGCGACCAGGTTCATCCCGTCGCGCAGCGGCGTCACCAGGCCGACGTCCGCGTAGCGGAAGACTTTCATCAGGATCTTGCGGTCGAAGTGCTGATTCAGATAAAACAGCGGCGTCCAGCCCAGCTGCCCGTAGCGGCCATTAATGCGCCCGGCTTCTGTCTCCAGCTGATGGCGAATGTCCTGATAGGCCTGAACCTCACCGCGCGACGTCGGCGCAATCTGGGTATAACGGATTTTACCGTGATGCTCCGGATATTTATCCAGCAGCGTTTCATACGCCAGGAAGCGTTCAGGCAGCCCTTTAGAATAATCAAGACGCTCGACCGAGAAGATATTTTTCACGTGCTTGAGTTCATTCTTAAGCTGCGCCAGCTTCGGCGGCAGCGGGCCGGAGGCCTGCTCCGCGATTTCGTCAGGTTTAATCCCTATTGGATACACTTCGGTGTGGAACGTTTTTCCCCACGCCGTATGGGTTTTCCCGCCTTTGGTCACCAGACGCGCTTTCCCTGACACGGAGTCAAGGAATGCCAGGCGGTCATTTTCCGTCTGGAAGCCCAGCAAATCGTAGTCACACAGCGCCTCCAGCAGCTCTTCATGCGGCGGCAGCGCGGTAAAAATTTCCGGCGTCGGGAACGGGATGTGCAGGAAGAAGCCAATCCGGTTATTCACTCCCCTCTTTCGCAGCTCTCTCGCGAACGGCAGCAGGTGATAATCGTGGATCCATAAAATATCGTCTTCCTCTATCAATGGCAGCAGTTTATCCGCCAGCAGCGCATTCACGCGCGCGTAGCCTTCGAAGGATTCACGCTGGAATTTGACCAGGTCAAGACGATAGTGAAACGCCGGCCACAGCACGGCATTCGTGAACTGCGAGTAATACTCGTCGTAGTCTTTCTCTTTCAGTGCAAACGACGCCCACGTAATGTTACCGCGCGTCACTTTTGTGAGCGGTTTCTCTTCTTCACTGATTTCTCCGCTCCAGCCAAACCACAGCCCGCCAGCGGCTTTCAAGGCACCTAACACCCCTACCGCCAGGCCACCCGCACTGGCTTTTTTATCATCAGGCGGTGCGATTCGGTTAGAGACGACGACTAAGCGACCCATAATGGTTTCCCCCTTTGTTTTGCGCTATTTGTTGTTGTTGCTGGTTAGCGATATCAGATACCCACTGCCAGACGCTGGCGACATCCGCCAGCCGCCATTCGGCGACAGTGTCACCAGGCCCTACCTTAACGGCGATCCCTCCGGCCTGATTAACCACACGGAACCCGGCCTCGTCGGTCAGGTCATCCCCTAAGAAAACAGGCGTCCGGCCCTTAAATGGCGCCTCCGCCATAAATGCGGCGATGGCAGCGCCTTTATTAATCCCCTTCGGCTTTAACTCCACCACGCATTTGCCCGGCTGCAGCGCCAGCTGTGGATGCGCATCCGCAACCGTCTGAGCAAGCGCGAGCACGGTATCTCCGTGCTGCGGTGCCTGGCGATAATGCAGGGCAAAGGCCATGCCTTTGGCTTCCAGTTCGGTGCCAGGCAGGTCGGCCAGCGCAGCAGAGAGCCGCTTCTGGAGCGTTTGCGTAAGTGCGTCGGGGAGTGAAACGATATGCGTTTGATCATGGATGTCGCGGCGCTCCGCTCCGTGTACACCGGCCAGCGGAAAGTGGTATGGACTGGCGAGCAGATCCAGCTCGGCCATTGAGCGCCCTGATATCAATGCCAGTGCTCCCTCATTCATGAGCGAGAGCTGATGCAAATCCTGTAACACCGCCTCCGGAATAGACACCTGATCGGGGTGCGGTTTTATCCCGGCGAGCGTGCCGTCGAGATCAAAAAAGAAAGCATAATGTCCGGGCAGTACAGGCGGTGCGGTTAACAAGTCAGCCACCCTTTTCCTCCTTACGGTTGACGAGAGGTAAACGCCTTTACCTCTTTCATAGCCATGTAAGTATAGACAGTGTGACGTCGCTCGCCATTTGCCACCCGCCCCGCCAGTTTTACTGGCGGGGCGGTGAAGGGGTCAACTATGGTTATAAGTTGAGCAATAAAAGAGGTGCAGAACGGTTACACGGTACGCTTCGCTTTTTGCTTGTAACGGTCGAAAATCACCGCTGCCAGCAGGATCAGACCACGCACCACGTACTGCGAGAACGGCGAAATATTCAGCAGGTTCATGGCGTTCTCTACCGTGCCCAAAATCAGGATACCGGCCACCACATATGAGATTTTTCCGATGCCTCCCTTGAGGGAAACGCCCCCTAACACGCAGGCCGAAATAACGATCAGCTCATAACCGATAGAGGTCATTGGCTGGCCGCTGGTCATACGCGACGCCAGAATAATCCCCGCCGCGGCAGAAACGAGCCCCGAGAGCACAAAGATAATAATCTTGGTGCGCACCACCGGCACCCCGGCCAGACGGGCGGCCTCTTCGTTACCGCCAATCGCCAGCGTATTACGGCCAAAGGTGGTCCGGTTAAGCAGGAAGCCGAACAGGATCAGGCAGGCCACGGTCAGCCAGATAGGCGCAGGCAGACCCAGCCAGTTGGCGTAACCCAGCGTAAAGAAACGCTCGTCTTCAATCCCCACCGCTTTACCGTCGGAGATGATATAGGCCAGCCCGCGGACAATTTGCATTGTCGCAAGCGTCGTGATCAGGGCGTTAATCTTCAGGCGCGCGATAACAAAACCGTTCACCAGGCCGCTGATGACGCCGAGTAACAGACCGGCAAAAACGCCAATCCACAGGCTCTCCGTCATGTTGATCACCACGGCCGTCGTAACGCCTGCACAGGCAATCACCGACGCCACCGACAGGTCAAAATCGCCGGAGGCCAGACAGAACAGCATCCCGCAGGCCACCATCCCGGACATGGAGATGGCGAGACCCAGCCCCTTCATATTAATGAAGGTGGCAAAGTTGGGGACAAAGATCGCGCAGGCGACGAACAGTGCGGCAAACACCACCAGCATGCCGTACTGATCCCAGATACGCCCAACGCTCAACGCCGACTTCGACTTCGGCACTCCGGATGTAGTAACAGAGGACATCATTAACTCCTTACTCAGGCGACGGCCTGGCTAACTTTAGGCATGGCGAGGTTCAACGCCTGTTGTTCATTCGCCTGTTCATGAAGTAATTCGCCGGCAATTTCGCCTTCACGCATCACCACAATGCGGTCGGCCACGCCCAGCACCTCCGGCAGATCGCTGGAGGCGAAGAGCACCGCCACGCCGCGTTTTGCCAGCTCATAGATCACGTTATAAATCTCGTGTTTTGCCCCCACGTCGATACCGCGCGTCGGCTCATCCAGTAAGATGACCTTCATGTCCTCCGACAGCCAGCGGCCCAGAATGGCCTTCTGCTGGTTTCCGCCTGACAGATTCATGATCAGCTGTTCCGGACCCGGCGTTTTGATATTCAGTGAACGAATATGGTGGTCGGCATTGCTCGACTCCCAGCTATCGTTTATCAGGCAACCTGCGCGAATAAACTTACGGCGGGCAGAAATATTGATGTTGTCGCGTACCGAGTGCACCGGAATAATGCCCTCTGCTTTCCGGTCTTCCGGACAGAGCATCATTCCCGCCCCGATCGCGTGGGCCGGTTTCTGAATGTCTACCCGCTCGCCGTCAATGGAGACCTGCCCATCGGTAATACGGGTACCGCCGAACAGCCCTTTCATCAATTCGCTACGCCCCGCGCCTACCAGACCAAACAGGCCGACGATTTCACCGCTGCGTACGGATAACGAAATCGGCGTTCTGACGCCCGGCGCTTTTACGCTATCGAGGCGCAGACGCTCAGGGCCGTACTGGCGAGGCTGCCAGTGATAGATATCACCCAGATCGCGTCCGACCATCGCCTGAACAAGCTGGTCATGGTTAACCTGCGCCATGTCGGTAAAAGTGCGCACATAGCGTCCATCTTTAAACACGGTGATGGCATCGCTGAGAGCAAATATCTCTTCCATGCGGTGCGAAACGTACAAAATCGTCCGGCCTTCCTGACGCAATTCGCGGATCACGCGGAACAGATTTTCGATTTCACGCTTCGAGAGCGAACTGGTGGGTTCGTCGAAGGCAATAATTCTGGCGTTACGCGCCAGCGCCTTGGCAATTTCAACCATCTGCCACTGGCCGATGGAGAGATATTTCAGCGGCGTCTGGGGATCGACGTCCAGCCCCAGGTGTTTTAGCTGCAGCCCCGCTTCATAATTAAGTAGCGAACGATTCACCACGCCGCCTTTGTGCGGGAGCTGTCCTAAATAGATGTTTTCCGCCACGGTCATCTCAGGGATGAGGTGCAGCTCCTGATAGATAATGGCCACCCCGGCATTGAGCGCCGCCGTGGTATCGGCAAAAGAGACCTCTTCGCCGCGGATCGCCAGCGTGCCGGTTGTTGGCGAGTAGTTGCCGCTGAGGATTTTCAACAGCGTGGATTTTCCCGCACCGTTTTCCCCCATCAGTGCGTGAACCTGGCCGGCATAGCAGTCGAAGCTGATATCGGTCAGCGCGTTCACACCGGGGAAGGTTTTCCCGATGCCGCGAAAAGAGAGATACGGATCAGACTGTCGCATAACGTCTCCGTGATTCCTGTAGTGTGTACGTCAGGCCCCTCACGCAGGATGAGGGGCACAATCACCGCGTATTACTTCCCGCCCAGTCCTTTTTTCGCCAGCTCCTCTTTGAAGTTGTCGCGGGTAATGAGCACCACGTCGGTCACTTCGGTAAATTTCGGCGGTTCAGCTCCTTTGGTGACCCAGTTGTAGAGCATCTCGCTGGATTTATAGCCGTGAACGTCCGGGCTTGGCAGCAGTGAGCCGTAGAAGCCGGTGGCCTGCGCTTTGGACAGCTCGCTGACGGCGTCAACGCCGTTGATGCCAATCCCGATCACGTCAGGTGCCTTGAAGCCCTGACCTTCCGTCGCGCGCACGCCGCCCAGCACGGTGTTGTCGTTCATGCCGACCACCAGCCAGTGTTTGACCTCCGGATGCTGAACCAGCATGGAGTTGGCGGCGTCGAAAGCGCCCGGGATATCGTTAGATTTGGTGGGGACTTTGTAGATTTGTTTTTCCGGGAAGCCGGCCGCCTTCAGCGCGTCCATTGACCCGGTCGTACGACGACGCGCCGTGTCCAGCTCATCCGCTGTAATAGCCATCACTGCGGTCTCTTTGACGTCCCAGCCGCGTTTTTGCATCTCTTTATAGAGTTCCTGGCCCTGACGTTCGCCGATTTTTGTCGCGGCCATCATGACCAGCGGGACGCTGTCCATCGGCTTGCCTTTGGCGTTCACGAACTGATCGTCAACGGCAATGACCTTCATGTCGTAACCGCGGGCTTTTGCCGCGATGGCCGAGCCCAGCTTTGGATCCGGCGTACAGATAACGAAACCTTTCGCACCGCTGGCCGCCAGGCTGTCGATGGCGTTCAGGGTTTTCTCACCGTCAGGCACGGCGATTTTAATCACTTCAAAACCTAAATCTTTCCCGGCCTTATCGGCGAATTTCCACTCCGTCTGGAACCAGGGCTCTTCGGGCTGTTTTACCAAAAAACCGAGTTTTAAATTCTCAGCAATAGCGGATTGTGACATAACGGCAGCCAGACCGATGGCCGCCAGCGCTTTAGTAAATTTGTGCATGGTAAACTCCAGCTTTAGCTTTCTTTTCTGTAGGGAATATGTGCGTGCTTCTTATTTAATCGGACTTAAAACAAGGCATTAGCGCTTACCTCGTTATAAGCGTTATTGCTGGTGATAGTTTTAGCGGGAAATTAATCATCCATAAGAGAGCCCCATCACACCGCAGAATTACAGTAATTGCGTACATAAATTCAGCGAAAAATGACATAAAAAAGGCAGTATTTGTCAGACAAATGAAATGAGGGTAAGCAGGATTATCCATAAGATTAGCTAAGATATCCCTGATGCCCCGGATCGGGCACGAGAACGCCGGACGTCAGAAAAGTGCAGTATGTTTTTCATCAAAAATGCCACACGCACTGAAAATTATTTACTCCACAGAATTTGATTTAGCGCAATTTTATTAATGCACCTGATATACGGAATAATTAATCCGTGATTCATTTTTTTACAGAGCATTATTCCGGTTTAATATTCCCGAAAGAGTAACAGCATATCTCTTCGATAAAAAATGTTGATTATCAGAGGATTATCTAAACACCGATCTATGGCGAGCTAATTGTATTTCTGTACTATATTAAAGTTTGTAATGTATGGTAAACACAGCCAATTTAAGAGTTTTCTTAGACCAAAGACAAGGGTATGCTTATTTATATCGAACACAGGAAGTGAATTTCGGTCGACTTCGGTTACTGCAGAAAGCGTATTTCTGCTCTTTTTCTTCGTACTTGCCTGGTGCTCAGGTTAAGCAACGGACATCACGTCCCACCGTCAATAAGGATATGAGTATGGCTACCCAAACGATGATGCAAAAACTTAACGCGCAGATGAACCTTGAGTTCTACGCCTCCAACCTGCACCTTCACTTAAGTGCCTGGTGCGCTGAGAATAGCCTCACGGGCTCTGCCACCTTCTTTCGCTCTCAGGCACAAAGTAACGTCACCCATATGATGCGCGTTTTTAACTTCCTGAAAGCTGCAGGGGCAAACCCTGTCGTTAAAGCCCTTGATGGGATAAATGAGAGCTACTCTTGTCTGGAAGAACTGTTTCAGAAAACGCTTGAAGAGTATGAACAACGCTGCAGCACCCTCAACAAACTGGCCGATGAAGCCAAAGCGCAGCAGGACATTACGACGCTCAGATTCTTACGCGATATGGATAAAGAGCAGCAGCAGGATGGCCTGCTGCTGAAGACGCTGGCGGATGAGCTGCATAACGCGCAGCAGGCAGGCTTATGTCCTGAGCAAACCGACCGTCACCTGCTCGACATTGTGGCGGTGCAGCACCACTGAGTTTTTGGCCTGCTTCCGTCCCGGGGAGCAGGTCCCCTTACCCTCTCCAACCTTCTGCTTTTGCTGAAATTTAACAAATCAGATCTGGCTCCCAATGATTAACCACACAACGTGTGATGATTTATTTAATTACATAATCATTGACGAGGGAGCATCATGATCACTATCGAGTTTGTTGTCATTCTCCTCTGCCTGCTGACGGGTACGCGTTTCGGCGGTATGGGGCTTGGGTTAATCAGCGGTATTGGTCTTTTTATTTTATGTTTCGTCTTTGGTCTGCAGCCGGGTAAACCGCCGGTTGACGTCATGCTGACCATCCTCGCGGTGATCGGCTGTGCCGCTACCCTGCAAACGGCGGGCGGTCTCAACGTCATGATGCAGTTTGCGGAACGTCTGCTGCGCAAACACCCGCAGCACATCACTCTGCTCGCCCCGTTTACCACCTGGATGCTGACCTTTCTGTGCGGCACCGGCCATGTGGTCTACACCATGTTCCCGATTATTGCGGATATCGCCCTGAAAAAAGGGATCCGCCCGGAGCGCCCTATGGCCGTGGCGTCGGTCGCGTCGCAGATGGCGATCACGGCCTCCCCCGTTTCCGTTGCCGTCGTGTCGCTGGTGTCCATCCTGGCGGCCCAGCATGGGATCGGCCACGCGTGGGGAATTCTGGAAATTCTCGCCGTGTCGGTTCCCGCTTCACTTTTCGGCGTGGCTATTGCTGCACTGTGGAGTTTACGCCGCGGGAAAGATTTGGCGGACGACATGGAGTTTCAGGAAAAGCTAAAAGATCCTAAGCAGCGCGAGTTTATCTACGGCGGAACAGAGACGTTAATGAATCAGCGTTTCCCAAAACAGGCCTACTGGTCCACGTGGATTTTCTTTGCCGGCATTGCCGTGGTCGTTCTGCTGGGGGCCTTCCCTGAGCTGCGCCCCGCCTTTGAACTGAAAGGCAAAATGACGGCGCTGTCGATGAACCTTGTCATCCAGATGATGATGCTAATTGCGGGTGCCGTGATGCTGATGGCCTGTAAGGTCAATGCCTCCGCGATTTCCAACGGCGCGGTGTTCAAGGCCGGTATGGTTGCGATCTTCTCGGTATTCGGCGTGGCGTGGATGAGCGATACCTTTTTCCAGGCGCATCTCGACGAGTTAAAGCTGGCCCTGGAAGGCGTGGTGAAAAGCCACCCGTGGACATATGCGATTGTGCTGTTTCTGGTGTCAAAACTGGTGAACAGCCAGGCGGCGGCGCTGACGGCGGTGGCGCCGATGGGGTTGATGTTGGGCATCGACCCGAAAATGCTGATCGCCTTTTTCCCGGCGTCTTACGGCTATTTTGTCCTGCCGACCTATCCCAGCGATTTGGCCTGCATCGGCTTTGACCGGTCAGGCACGACCCGCATCGGTAAATTTATCATCAACCACAGCTTTATTTTGCCAGGGCTGATTGGGGTAAGCTGCGCGTGTGCCGCGAGCTACCTGCTGGTCCAGACGTTCTTCTGATAACATCAAAGGGCGACGCATGCCGTCGCCCATTTCCCTGCGTCAGTGGGACTCACCCTGCGGCGTGAATCGCAGCTCGATCAGCGCGATGGCTTTCTGGATCGCACGAAGCGTTACCGGGTCAGCGGCAGCAGGATGGCTGGCGAAGTCGATGTTTTTCAGCTGGGTAGACATCTTCTCGCGCACTTCAACCGGCGCAATCACGTCCAGAACATCCAGGATTTGCTTGATAACCAGCTGGCAGGCGACAACGTCAGAGACCAGTTCCTGATCGGCGCTCAGGTTTTGTGACATGGGGTTTCTCCTTATTTAAAGGCCGCCATAGTATCAAAACACGCACCCTGACATCTTCCCTTCAACGTCTGCAGGTATAAAAAAACCTGCCGAAGCAGGTTTTTTTTATCAGAACATGGCGCCCGGCGGCACGTCTTTGAACGTGCGGCAGTAATTGGCCCACATACTTTTCAGGATTTTACGCAGTTTCACAGTGATGCTCCATCAACTTGTTATACAACTTTATCGTCAATGCGCCTATAATATGACCACCATCACAAAAATCAATGCTTTTGTGATAGAAATCACAATTTAATCAGAATGGGGTCTGATCGCGTTCACCATCAACCCGTTGCGAAGAGTGAGGGCAGATTGTCCGGCTATTCCAGCCATTGCGGCGGGCATCTGCGGGTACGATAACGTATTTCCATCCACTCAGAGCGAACCATGAAAAGAGTCATTGTAGCCGGCACACTCCTCCTGCTCGCGGGGTGCAGCATTAACCGCCAGGCTGAAGTCAGCAGCCTCGATGCGCCGAACGGCATCGTCCGCCTTAACTACGGTCAGGCAGCGCTGCAAAATGCGTATTCCGATGAGTATGTGAATAACGGTACGGCGGCAAAAGCGTGTCAGAGCATGGGGTACGCCACGGCCTCAGCCTATGGTCAGCCCATTAAAACCTGCACCCTCATTAGCGGCTCGTTGTGTCTGAACGAGAGCGTGACTATCCAGTATAAATGTATGGGTTATGCCGTTAACCCTAAGTCAAACAATCCGTGGTATTAATCCAGACTGCCAGCGCAGGCTGGCAGTTTATTTCATTACGAACAAAAACAATTCTCATTAATAAATGATAAAATCGCCAATGCGTTTTATTCCCATTCGTATTTTAAATAAATAAAATAAATATTTTACGTTTTGCAAATAATTAAATAACAAATTATAGTGTCGCTCATTGTGAACCAGAAATAATGACCCGGAGCGCCACCATGCTGAAAACTGAAATGATCGACAAGCTCAACGCACAAATGAATCTTGAGCTGTATTCATCCCTTCTCTACCAGCAGATGAGCGCCTGGTGCAGCTATCACAGCTTCGAAGGCGCTGCCGCGTTTCTGCGTCGTCACGCGCAGGAAGAGATGACCCACATGCAGCGTCTGTTTGATTATCTGACGGATACCGGCAGCCTGCCGCGCATTGAAACCGTGACATCCCCATTTGCTGAATATAATTCTCTCGATGAACTGTTCCGCGCCACCTACGAGCACGAGCAGCTGATCACCCAGAAAATTAACGAACTGGTTCATGCCGCGATGACCAGCCAGGATTATCCAACCTTCAATTTCCTGCAGTGGTATGTCGCCGAACAGCATGAAGAAGAGAAGCTGTTTAAATCCGTGCTGGATAAATTATCTCTGGTGGGGAAATCAGGCGAAGGTCTTTACTTTATTGATAAAGAACTTTCCACGCTGGATACGCAGAATTAATTTCAGCGCGGTGCGGGTTCCCTGCACCGCGTTAATTTACATACACCCAGCGCAGCTGGTGCAGCGCCAGTCGTGAGGATTCACGGCCTGGTAAAAATAGCGGTAGCTGGCCGTCTCCAGCGCAATTCCCATCTCGAAAAACATATCCGTCAACCAGTCGACATTCGCTATGATCCACTCATCTTCCTGTAAGCCTTGTGCAAAGGTCTCATCCTCAGGATCAATAACCGAATAGATTCCCCAAGTGCCCATATCTTTTTCGCGGCGGGACTCCGGAAGTATCAGGGGCTGGTTCTGCCAGTGGATTATCCAGTGGCCATGGCACAACAGGTTGCCTCCACGGCTCCATGCCGCGGTAAAAGGATTCTCCTCCGCCATAAAACCCTCACTTTATTTGATAATTTATATTTATTGTTTACGTTACGCCGAAATGTTGCTCAGCAACATTGCCCTCATGTAGTAGGCGGAAGCCTATAAAGGGTCAGAGGAACATTAATGTGTAAAACATTCATTACACCACTTGTAACGGTGATTTGACGAGTTACGGCTTTTCCCTTACTCTGCGCCGCAGATTTTGTCGCGGTTAAGAAGCGTTGTAGAGGAAAGCGTGAAAAACAGAACTCTGGGAAGTATTTTTATCGTCGCCGGAACGACGATTGGCGCAGGAATGCTGGCCATGCCTCTGGCAGCCGCGGGCGTGGGATTTGGCATGACCCTGCTGCTGCTGGGGACGCTCTGGGCGCTGATGTGCTACACCGCCCTGCTGTTGCTTGAGGTTTACCAGCATGTGCCCGCCGATACCGGTCTGGGTTCCCTCGCGGCGCGCTACCTGGGACGCTACGGCCAGTGGATAACCGGCTTCAGCATGATGTTCCTGATGTACGCCCTGACCGCCGCCTACATCAGCGGGGCCGGGGAGCTGATCGCCTCAAGCGTTAACGACTGGTTTGGCTCTGACATTACCCCGGCGACGGGTGCCATCTTCTTTGCGCTCATCGGCGGCGGCGTGGTCTGTGTGGGAACATCGCTTGTCGATCTGTTTAACCGTTTCCTGTTCAGCGCCAAAATTCTGTTCCTGATTGTCATGCTGGTCCTGCTGGCACCGCATGTTCATCAGGTCAATCTGCTGACGCTGCCGCTGGAAAAAGGGCTGGCGCTTTCCGCCATCCCGGTCATTTTCACCTCGTTTGGCTTCCACGGCAGCGTGCCGAGCATCGTCAGCTATATGAACGGCGATATTCGCAAGCTGCGCCGCGTCTTTGTTATCGGCAGCGCGATCCCGCTGATTGCCTACATTTTCTGGCAGCTGGTGACCCTGGGCAGCATCGACGCTTCAACCTTTATTGGCCTGATGGCACAGCACGCAGGCCTGAACGGTTTTCTGCTGGCGCTGCGCGAGGTCGTCACCTCCCCGCACGTGGAGCTGGCGGTACACCTCTTTGCCGACCTGGCGCTGGCAACCTCGTTTCTGGGCGTGGCGCTTGGCCTGTTTGACTATCTGGCCGACCTGTTCCAGCGCCGCAATACCGCCGCAGGACGGTTACAGACCGGGGCCATCACCTTCCTGCCGCCGCTGGCCTTTGCGCTGTTTTATCCACGCGGGTTTGTGATGGCGCTGGGGTATGCGGGGGTGGCGCTCTCGGTCCTTGCCCTGCTCCTCCCTTCCCTGCTGGCGTGGAAGAGCCGCCAGCAGCATCCGCAGCAGGGTTACCGCGTGGCGGGGGGAAAAACGCTGCTGTGCATTGTGTTTGGCTGTGGGGTAGTGATTATTCTGGTGCAAGTGTTGATTGCAGCCGGGATGCTGCCGGAAGTGGGTTAATAAAAAAAGGGGCTGTCATCAGCCCCTTTTTTATCAGTGCAAACAGCAGCTCTTGAACTTCTTCCCGCTGCCGCAAGGACACGGATCGTTACGCCCAACCTTCGTGCCGTTCACCATCGGCTTCTTCACCTCCGGCTGCTGCGGATTGTTCACCCAGTAGTTATACAAGCGCAGCGCCGCAGGCTGAATACGTTCAATGCTGGCGGTATATTCTTCTTCGGTCAATTCATCCAGCTGGTCGCCGATCTCTTCGCTACCGTGCAGCGCAATCACATCCAGATCGGCCTTCAGCTCGTCCGGCAAGGCTGACCAGTCCGTCAGCGCCACGCCGCGCATGTAGCCGTAGCACCACTCTTCCACCACGGTATAGCTCTCACCGTCAATGTCGTTATAGCCAAACATCGGTTCAAACTGGTCCGGATATTCGCTCAGGCGCTCGGCAATATCGTTCATATGCTTAAAGCAAAGATCGATAAAACGGTTCATCTCGCGATCGTTTTTCCAGCGCGGAATGTATTTCTCGCCACCCCACACCGCCACCAGCCAGGTATCTGGCTCAACGACAACAGGACCGGAAAGCACTGCGGTAAACATGCCGTCCAGTTCAGACACGTCAAGCACGGACGCATCGTCATGACCGTAAGACATTAACGTCTCTTCAAGCCACGCCATTTCGCTTTCATTTAATGGGCCTTCAGTCATCGCTGACACTCCTGATAAAAAGGAAACGATCCTAACACATATCTCACGCCTCTCCGGGCTGAAGTTTAGGTCTTTATTGCTGCAAAAACGTGCAAATCGTGACCTTTGCACAACTTATGGGCTTTATTGTTAACGATATGTGATCTCCGCTGTAATTTCTTCTCCTCCCGCAAGGCGGCATAACGCGGCGCTCTATACTCAAACATGTCACAGGCTCGTCAATGGGTTAACCATTCTGGCAACGTTTTTGCTTAATGTTCTTCGCGCGACGCTGCGCAGGGAAACCTCGCCGTATATGCAGGATGCCGTCTGTATCTTGTTCGTTTAGTGCATTTTGTTCTTGCTCGTGTTTCGGATTGGCTGCGCCGTCGGGCGTTCGGGTTTACGCCGTGGTGCAAAAACCTCTTTGCTAAGGAACATAATAATGTCGCTGAAATTTATCAGAACTCCGCATTCTCTCGTGTTGGCCGGTTGCCTGGTGACGGCGTTTTCCGCCAGGGCAGATATCGTGATTGGCGTGGCCGGGCCGTTCACGGGTCCTAATGCCACCTATGGCGATCAGTACTGGCACGGCGCAACGCAGGCCGCTGAAGACATTAACGCCGCCGGCGGCATTAACGGCGAGAAGATCAAACTGGTTCAGGGGGATGACGCCTGCGAGCCTAAGCAGGCGGTGGCGGTGGCCAACCGCTTAGTCGACCAGGATAAAGTCAACGCCGTGGTCGGTCATTTCTGCTCCTCTTCCACCATGCCCGCCTCCGAGGTTTACAGCGATGCGGGGATCATCGCTATTACCCCCGGTTCAACCAACCCCCTGATTACCGAACGCGGCATGAGCGACATGTTCCGCATGTGCGGCCGCGATGACCAGCAGGGCCAGGTGGCCAGCGACTTCATCATCGACAAGCTGAAAGCCAAACGGGTGGTGATTATTCACGATAAAGACACCTATGGTCAGGGCCTGGCTGACGCCACCAAAGCGGCGCTGGCGAAACGCGGGGTTCAGGATGTGATGTACGAGGGGTTATCCCGCGGTGAAAAAGACTTTAACGCGCTGGTCACTAAGATCGGCGCGCAAAAACCAGACGTCGTGTTCTTCGGTGGCTGTCATCCGGAAGCCGGCCCGCTGGTTCGCCAGATGCGTGAGCAGGGCGTGCAGGCGAAATTCTTCTCCGGGGACTGTATCGTCAACGAAGAGATGGTGACCGCGGCGGGCGGCCCGCAATATACCAATGGCATTTACATGACCTTCGGTAAAGATCCGCGCCTGATCCCGGACGGCAAAGCGGTAATCGAGAAATTCCGCGCCGGTAAATTCGAGCCGGAAGGTTACACCCTCTACTCCTACGCCTCGGTACAGGCGATTGCCGCGGCCTTCAAGGCCACCGGCGGCAAGGACTCTGCCAAAGCCAGCGAGTGGCTGAAGGCCAATTCCGTCGACACGGTGATGGGCAAAAAAGCCTGGGACAGCAAAGGCGATCTGAAAGTCTCTGACTACGTGGTTTACCAGTGGGACGACAAAGGAAAATATAAGGAAGTGGAGTAACGGGACGGAGTCACGCTCAACGTCGATGGGCTCGCCCGTCGGCGCGTAATAAACATCAGGCTGCGCGGCTCGCGCAGCCTATAAAACGAGCGCGCTAAGATGAGTACATTCTTCCTGCAACAGTTAATCAATGGCTTAACGCTGGGTTCCGTCTACGGCCTGATCGCCATCGGCTACACCATGGTGTACGGCATTATCGGCATGATTAATTTCGCCCACGGCGAAGTGTATATGATTTCCGCCTATCTCTGCGCCATTGGCCTGGCGCTGCTCTCATTCTTCGGCCTGCAGTCCTTCCCGCTGCTGATCCTCGGCACGCTGGTGTTCACCATTGTGGTCACCGGGGTGTACGGCTGGACCATCGAGCGTATCGCCTATAAGCCGCTGCGCAACTCCACGCGCCTGGCACCGCTGATCTCCGCCATCGGGATATCGCTTATCCTGCAAAACTACGCGCAGCTGAGCCAGGGCCCGCGCCAGCAAGGGGTACCAACCATGCTGGACGGCGTGATTCGCCTGCATCTGGGCGAAGGGTTCGTGCAGATAACCTACACCAAAGTGTTTATTCTGGTGGCCTCGTTTGCCGGGATGCTGGTGCTCACCTGGATAATCAACCGTACCCGGCTGGGGCGGATGTGCCGTGCGGTGCAGCAGGATCGCAAAATGGCCTCCATTCTGGGGATTAACACCGACCGGATTATTTCGCTGGTCTTCGTCATCGGCGCGGCGATGGCGGGCCTGGCGGGGGTGCTGATCACCATGAACTACGGCACCTTTGATTTCTACGTCGGGTTCGTGATCGGCATTAAAGCTTTCACGGCGGCGGTACTTGGCGGCATCGGCTCCCTCCCCGGCGCCATGCTCGGTGGCCTTATCCTGGGCGTGGCGGAAGCGCAGTTCTCGGGCATGGTGAACTCGGACTATAAAGACGTCTTCTCGTTTGGCCTGCTGGTGATGATCCTGATTTTCCGCCCTCAGGGGCTGCTCGGGCGCCCGATTGTGGCCAAAGTGTGAGGGAGACAATGATGACGTCACACGGTTTTTCACTTAAACGCTGCATTCTGGACGCGATTTTCTCCGGGCTGATTGCGCTGATTATCTTCGGCCCCATTGCAGGCGTGGTGCTGGACGGATATAGCTTTACCTTCGCCGGGCAGCGCCTGGCCTGGATGGTCGGTATCGTCATGGCGGGGCGTTTTCTGCTGAGCGCTTTTTTAGGTACCGCTGCAGGTGCTCGTTTCCAGGCGCGCTTCGAGGCCGACAGCGCGGGCGTATATGTCCGCCCCCCGGAATATAAAAGCCGCATGCGCTGGATTATTCCCCTGGTGATTACCCTTGCGATTTGCTTTCCGTTTGTCGCCACCAAGTATGTTCTGACCGTCGCCATTCTGGGGCTGATCTACGTGCTTCTCGGTCTGGGGCTGAACATCGTCGTGGGCCTGGCCGGTCTGCTGGATCTGGGGTATGTCGCGTTCTATGCGATTGGTGCGTACGGCCTGGCGCTGGGATACCAGTATCTCGGCCTGGGCTTCTGGAGCATGCTGCCGCTCGCGGCAATCATGGCCGCTGCCGCAGGTGCCCTGCTCGGCTTCCCGGTACTGCGCATGCACGGTGACTATCTGGCCATCGTCACCCTCGGCTTCGGGGAGATCATTCGCCTGATACTGAACAACTGGCTGACCTTCACCGGCGGCCCCAACGGCGTGTCTGCCCCTCCCCCCACCTTTTTCGGTCTTGAGTTTGGGCGACGCGCAAAAGAAGGCGGCGTGCCCTTCCACGAGTTTTTCCACCTGACCTACAACCCGAACATGAAGTTTATCTTTATCTACGCGGTGCTGTTTCTGGTGGTGATGCTGGTGCTTTACATCAAGCACCGCCTGACGCGCATGCCGATTGGTCGGGCGTGGGAAGCCCTGCGCGAAGACGAAATTGCCTGCCGCTCAATGGGGTTGAATCATGTTCTGGTTAAGCTTTCCGCCTTTACGCTGGGCGCGTCCACCGCAGGCATTGCCGGGGTGTTCTTCGCCACCTATCAGGGGTTCGTGAATCCGACCTCCTTTACCTTCTTTGAATCGGCATTGATCCTCGCCATTGTGGTGCTGGGCGGTATGGGTTCTACGCTTGGCGTGGTGCTGGCCGCCTTTGTGCTCACGGTCACGCCGGAGCTGCTGCGCAGTTTTGCCGAGTACCGCGTCCTGCTGTTTGGCATGCTCATGGTGGTGATGATGATCTGGCGTCCACGCGGTTTGATCCGCATTAACCGCAGCGGGTTTGCCGTGCGTAAGGGCGTCGCACCATGAACGAAACGATATTACGCGTTGAGCATCTGATGATGCATTTTGGCGGGATTAAGGCGCTAAACGACGTCAACCTGGACGTGCAGCGCGGCTCCATTACCGCCCTGATTGGCCCCAACGGGGCGGGCAAAACAACCGTGTTTAACTGCCTGACGGGCTTCTACAGAGCCTCCGGCGGCAACATTTTGTTTAATACCCGCCATAAAACGACCAACGTGATTCAGGTCCTCGGGCAAAAATTCCAGCCCGGCGACTGGATTAACCCCGCGCAGTTCGGGCAGCGTCTTTTCTACAAAATGTTCGGCGGAACCCACCTGGTCAACCGTGCCGGGCTGGCGCGCACGTTTCAAAATATCCGTCTTTTTCGCGAGATGTCGGTCGTGGAAAACCTGCTGGTCGCGCAGCATATGCGCGTTAACCGTAATCTGCTCGCCGGGATCTTAAATACGCCGGCATACCGGCGGGCGGAAAGCGACGCCCTGGACAGAGCCTTCTACTGGCTGGAAGTGGTGGATCTGGTGGAGTGCGCCAATCGCCTGGCGGGAGAGATGTCGTACGGCCAGCAGCGGCGACTGGAAATCGCGCGGGCAATGTGTACCGGGCCGGAAATGATCTGTCTGGATGAACCCGCCGCCGGGCTTAACCCGGTTGAAACGCACAAGCTGAGCGGCATTATTCGCTTTCTGCGGGATCATCACGACATCACGGTATTGCTGATTGAGCATGATATGGGGATGGTGATGGACATTTCGGACGACATTATCGTGCTCGACCACGGCGATGTTATTGCCAGGGGGAAACCCGAGCAGATCCAGCATGATGAAAAGGTCATTGCCGCCTACCTGGGCACGGATGAAAGCGAGGTCTCCCTATGAGCGAACCGCTGCTGGCTTTTCGCGAGGTGGATGTGTTTTACGGCGTCATTCAGGCGCTGAAGCAGGTCTCTCTTGAGGTGAATAAGGGGGAAACCGTGGCGCTGATTGGCGCAAACGGCGCGGGTAAATCGACATTGCTGATGTCCATCTTCGGCCAGCCCCGTATACGCAGCGGGCAGATCCTGTTCTGTGGTGAAGACATCAGCCATCAATCCACCCACTACGTTGCGTCCGGCGGCATTGCGCAGGCACCGGAAGGCAGACGTATCTTCCCGGATATGACCGTTGAAGAGAACCTGCTGATGGGGACCATTCCCATCGGCAATCAGTTTGCGGCTGAAGATATGCAAACCATGTTCGACCTTTTCCCTCGCCTTAAAGAGCGACGCAAGCAGCGCGCGATGACCATGTCCGGCGGAGAACAGCAGATGCTGGCGATCGCCCGGGCGCTGATGAGCCGTCCGAAGCTGCTGCTGCTGGATGAGCCCAGCCTGGGCTTAGCCCCGATTGTGGTGAAGCAGATCTTCCAGACGCTGCGCGAGCTGGCCCGCAGCGGTATGACCATTTTTCTGGTGGAGCAGAATGCGCACCATGCGTTGAAGCTGTCTGACCGCGGGTATGTAATGGTGAACGGACAGATCCGGCTGAGCGGCAGCGGTGAGGAATTGCTGGGAAATCAGGAAGTGAGAAAGGCGTATTTGGGCGGGGTGTGATGTGACACCTGCCGAATGGGCTTATGCCGTGATGGATCATTTCGGCACATACGGGATAGAAGAACTGGAGGATACGTTAGTCGATATCGCCTCTTTGTTTGGATTGCTTCCGGCAATTCTTACAGGTTTGTTAGTAAGAAAAGCAGTAAAAAGAATGTGATTTATGAGCCTTCAGGCTTAGCCTAGAAGGCTTTTTTGACCCGGAAAAGCAAAACCCCGAAAATTGGATACCCAACTTTCAGGGTTCACTTCATTTCGGTAGTTTCACGATAACGTCGTTAAATAAAACTGTCGTCGTCATTGCTGTAGTCGTCATCTACATCGTCGTTCTGCCAGACGTCGTTATTACTGCCGAACGGATCGTTCTGGTTGAGGAAACGGGTGTCAGAGACGTTATTAACATCGCCGTATTGATTACCGACAAACGGTTCACCACCGACGGGCATTGTCGGCTCTTCGATGATGTTCACGATCTCTTCCGGCCGCGACTGATGGAACATGCTGGTAAGCATCTCAGCAAGCGCGATGCCACCGGCCACGCCAGCGGCTGTCTGGAGCGCGCCAGCCATAAAACCACCGCCGCGAGTAGCCGACGCTGGCGCCCGAGAGTAATCCTGCGCCGGCGGCTGTTGCGGCTGGGCATTCCAGCTGTTGTCTGGCTGCGGGTTACTTTTCCCGCCACCAAACAGGCCGCCGAGGAAGCTGCCGCCCGTCGAGGGTTTGCTTTTTTGCGCGGCTAATTCGCTTTCAAGCTCCAGAACCCGGGCCTGCAGGCGTTTCAGCGCCGCTTCCTGAATCAAAATCGACTGCGCCATATAGTAGGGGGCCGCAGGCTGCTGTCTGACAAATTCAGCGATCTGACGCTCTGCATCTGCATCCCGTTGGCTGTTTTGTTGTCCGGCCTGTTTAAGACGCTCGAAAAGGCCGTTGATAAGCTGCTGTTCTTCATATTGCATGACAATAACCTTCCGCTCTCCAGGGTGGATACCAACCAGTTTATCAGCGGCGGCAACCTGTGTCTGGTGAGTGAAATGTTTGTTTAAGATTGGTTGCAGGTTAGCTGAAAATCGCCCTGCTTTCCGGGCTTGATATTAGAGAGTTAGGCTTAACGTTCTGGTATGGCAGCAAATTTCCGGGCACAGCACGATCGTGATGACGATGAGATACGCTCACTTCGCGCTAAACTGGAGGCACAAAAAAACCACCTTTCGGTGGTTTCACGACACTGCTTATTGCTTTGATTATTCTTTGTTTCCCATGGTAGCCGGAGTGGGACTTGAACCCACACAGCGCGAACGCCGAGGGATTTTAAATTCTATTTATAATCAATGAGTTATATAGCGATGCATTGCGAAACTTTGCTGCAATTGTTTATTTATTTTTTGTAATTGGCAGTAAATAGATAGACTTGGATAACGTTGAGCACAGAAAAAGCACAGGAGAACAGTTTCCTGCCTGAGAATCTTTTAAAGAATGATGATGTGAAGCGCCATGGGGCTACCAGCGTTGCAAGGTGATGTGTAATCTAAGTCTTCCACTAAGAAAAAGTTCGGTTTATTCAACAAAGCCCCGCTGCGAGCAATCCATAACACATACGCGGGGCTTCGATCATGAACTCAGTGGACAATTTAACTACTCATATGATCTTCCATTTTTCCATGTGCGGAGAAATAGATTTTACTGCGCACATACTCCCAGCATTCAGGCTTCTTCGCCCACTCCGATATCATCCTTCCATTCGCGGATTCAATCAGAAGACTATTCACCCGATGTGCTAAGCTGACAAGCCGGTTGCCCATCGTTTCCTCAATGCCCTGTTGATTCCAAATCTCTGCCAGGTCCGTTTCGTTACCATAAAGATATGAATAGGCGGCAACAGTATAGGCGGCGATATTCGCCTTAAATGCGGGGAAAAGTGAATTAATCAACTTATAGGCTTTCTTATAAATAATGGCCTGAGCGATATAATTTTTAAAAGTTTCAATATTCAGTTCATCCCCATAACGCTCAGTATCCTTGTCAATCATCGTCATTAATGCGGCAAAGTTTTTCTGTCCGCCGAGGCTGACTAAATCCGGACGCTGGAGCCAGGCACAGTGATATTTTGCGAAATCCGTTTTCGTTATCCGACGAGATGGAGGAATGGCGTCTTTTAACCGTTTAATTCCCGCTGGTGTTTTACCTTCTCGTTCCAGCATAACCTTATAACTGCCGTTTGCTCGCTCGTAAAACCAACGACTGTATCCGTCCGGGCAATACACCGTGTTTGCCATTTTTTCCAGCTGTACATGTACCGGTCGATTGGCTGACAGATCGGAAATATTGACTTTATTCTGGCTATTCGAGAAGCGCGAAATATCCGCAATTAACATCTCTTCTTGTGCATTATTCGTCTGTTTCAGCACAATGACTTTTGCGGGTACACGCACGTTACGCAGATTGGTTGCCGGGAATTTCTTTTTGGTGAAAAACATGGAAGCCGTCGTCTGCCCACCGTTGACGATCTGCATCCCCTGCATCCACGCAATACCAGGGCCACCTCCCGGTGCTTCACCAAGCCTGACCTGATCGGCAACAATCACAATGCCGTTGTTATAAGCCATAAAACGCTCAGGCTGCTCACGTAAAGTGTCACGAATCCCTTTGTTGACTTTCCCCGTCTGGCTCAGAAATGAGCGAACGTTCGCTTCCAGAATCCGGTTGCCATATTTTTCATAGATAAATCGCAGCGTCTCGCCCGGAACCACCGTCAGCGCATAATCATATTCACCCATTTCATCCGGGATCCAGACACAGGGAAGTGCGCCCCCCGCCACCTCATCAAAATTAATCTGCAGTTCGTCGCGTGGCTTACCTTCCTGCCAGTGGTTAAACAGGCGGACAATGTCCATAACCTCTAATTTAATGGTTTTACCGGCAACGTCACGGGACTGATACCAGCGGGTTTTCACCTGACCATCGGTCAGAACATAAATTCTGATTTGCTCCAGTTCCGTATAGGACTGTTCGATGGTCGTCACCAGTTGCCAGGCATCATTGGACTGATCGAGCGTGGATGATAATTTACCGTCAACGCACTTCTGCAAAAATTGAATGCAGTGACCGGCAATCGCTTTTGTCTCTGCATCCGGGACGTGGCAAAGCTCGTCGCTACCGTGATAAATGCTGACAAAAAGGTCAAGTTGATCACCATCTTCTGAGAAGGCATAACCGCTGAGACGCACATTGTGTCCACTGACTTTCGCCATAAAGTGACACGTCTCGGCATCATCGAATGTCATACCGATATCGGCCATATGACGCATAACAATATCGGTAAAAATCAGCTCCGGAAAAGGCGACTCAACCCCTGGCTGAGCCATTTGGTCCTGATATTCCTTGCGAATCTCATTCTGGGTTTGACGTAAAAAATCAATAAGTTCCATGCGGTAATCCTGCAAAGTGTGACAAGCAATGGTTAAAATCTTGGGCCTGAGGAATAAGTGTCTGGAGTTCGAGTTGATAGCACGCACTCACCACCGGCAACGGGACATTTGCATGCGTCAAAGAGGGGAAATCCGCTTCAATGGGGAGTGCGAACGCCTCTGTCAGCAAGAAATGACGTGTATAGAATTCAGCATGTTCAGTGAAATATCCGACGTGACAAAGCGATCCCTCAAAAAGACAAGCCGCCGTAGCGTTCCCCTCAAGCCGTTGACGAAGACGGCTAATGATGTCATTCAGGGTTGCACCGGTGGGATGCTCGCTGAAGCGCAAACCACACAATACAAGCGATCCTGCCCGCAGCCAGTCTAGTTGTTCAAGAGAGTGGATAGTTACGCAAAAGCCCTGCGCTGCAGTGGTGCTTTTTATCTCAATGGCGCGTTCATCAAGTGCAAAATCCTGTAGCCCATGCTGCGGTCCTATCCATGCTTCGACTGCCGTTGACGAAGCAAGACCGCTCTCGATCAACCGCTCCAGACACGTCAATTCCCCGATTAACCCAACTTCTTCTTCTTGACTAAGTGGACGGGTATCGCGCTCCATAAACGCCTGCCATAAACGAATCCGACGAAGCAGAGTTTCAAACAGGCGCGGTCTCGAAACGTTCAGGAGCGAATGGAGAATATCCAGAATCATCGTCGTAAAGACATCCACATTCCCTGTTTGCTGGCGACGGAGCATCAAACCGTTCTGCCACCCCTCCTCTGTTCCGGCCATCTCAACGCGGAATCCTTTACAAGATGGCAGCGCCGCCGACCCAGGCGAAAGAGGATGAGGAAACACGGCAATCAGCATTTCTTCATTATCAGGCTGACGACGCCCGGCATGAAAGCTACAGCCCTGGTGCGTAAAAAGCCGAATCCCACGCCAGCCCTGAGCGCCAGGCAGTTCGTCTATCTGAGATCGATCTAAGGCTTTCCAGGCCGCCAGCAGATCGTCTTTACTCAGCCGCACCATACTCTTGCTCCCATAGTACGTTGTTCACTTTGTACTCCACCGTTACTCCACTGCGGCTTCCTGGAAAACTGATGCCAAAAGCCACCACAGGTAAGGCATCGTCATGATATTCCGCTGCCGACAATGCCTGCTGCGGGTCCAGTAAGTAAATGAGCAATAAACCTTTTTGACGCTGTGCTGGAATGTCGTTAATGCCAAATCCTTTAATCCGACGCAGTACCACGCCACCTGGAACGACGGGCTCCTCTCGCCCTTCATTGCGTCCGGGATCGGCATGAAAAATACGCTGCGTTTCTTCCAGCGCAGCAAGCCAAGTTGATTCATCACAGTCAATCCCTTCATCGCGTGGGGAAAGTAAACGGCCAATGGAATAACGGTCAGTGATCCCTTCAGACGCTTTACGCATCATAAGCGGTACGGAAAAGCCGCAAACATCGTGATGACGATCGATGCCACCTCCTATCACCGCCACCGTCCATTGGGTGAGTTCATCAACACGATTCATCCGCATAACAAAATCCGCCAGTAGTTTGCTGTTAGCTTTTCTGGCCTGAGCATGGGTCTCATATTCCGTTAAGAAATCGATGATCGGCTCAGGGGAGATATTTTGCCAAATGACCCCATTCCATTTTTCAATCTTATCTCCGCGTCGTCTCTCAGGTATCGGCGCGCCAGCACCGACGCGCCCGGTCAGACGCTGGAAAGCCACGTAGTTACGCTTGTGATACTCCTGTTCTTTAAACAACGAAATCGTTTCGACCACCGTGCCGCTGAAAGAGAGCCATAGTGAACGCGCGCTACGCATTTTTAAGGGCGAGGTCACCATTAACACAGGGTGTGATTTCACTTTTAGCCCGAAATCGCGTGGGGTGCCGCCGCTGGCGACCATATTGTCAAACTCTTCCCGCAGCTCTTCTGACGCATCCGCAATGTGCTCAAACCATTCAATCAGCTCATCGGTGGTATAAAGCCGGCATACATCCAGATATCCCTGGCGATAACCAAACCAACGCCCCATCTGCATTAACGTGTCATACATGCGGGAGGCGCGTAAAAAATAACTAGTGCATAATCCCTCAAGCGTTAGCCCTCGAGCCAGTTTGTCTCCGCCAATCGCAATGACTTTTAAGCCTGTCGCACTGTCCGAATAATCAAGCGCATCCTTCGCCGTTCCGTTTATCATTCGTACCGACACGTTTTCTATCACGGTGTACAGCTTGTCGACGATCTCCTGCCATTCGAAGGCGTCGTCCGGAACCTGCTGCGGCATAACGTCGCGGATCGCCTGATTCGTCGGCAAAAAATCGGCCTGCCAGAGTGACTCAAGCTGATATAAAAAAGGTTCGTGTCCAATCCTTCGCGTCAGTCGCTGCCTCGCGTCCTGAATGTAGGCGTCAATATTTTCATAAACAACCGATTGCACCTTATTGAAGCGAGTCACATGGACCAGCATCGAACTGTGTTTTTCTCCCTGACCACGTAATTCTCTGACACAGCATGCTAATAAAAAACTGTCGATGGCGTGTTTTAACGAGTCCGGGAAATGAGTTAGCGTATCCAGTGTGGGATAGTGCGAACTCTTATGAGAAACCGGCATCCACCCCCTTTTTCCGTCATCGCTACAGTGATCACTCACTCGCCTAATCAAAGGCAACTCTCCGGTCCGGCCTTCCGCGGTGGCCCGCCCAAATACCCTTGCAGGGCCGATGTAGTTAGAGGGTGCGCCGAGATTAATGATAAAGGCGGAAGGGAACAAATCCGGACCTTCGTCACGTGTTTCATTGCTCTCGTGAATAAAAATATTGGCAAAGGGCGTAGCGGTATATCCGACATACGCCTTACGGCTAAACTGCATCAACAGCTTACGAATCAGACTATTTATTGCCGTTGGCTGATGTTCAGCATCCGGTTTTCCATCGTCATCGTAGACAATTTCCCCCGTATCAACTGAGGCGTTATCCGCTTCATCATCAATCATCAGCAGCGGTAATTCCGAAACAAAACGCTTTCCGGTGATTGGGTCAACGCTGGTGGCAACATGGTTCTCAATCCAAGTATGCAGGCGCTTCAAAATAGACTTATTTTTCTTTACTACGAACAGCCAGGGCCGTTGCTCGGGGCTGATCCCCAGATTCTTAGCCACTCCGGCGCTGAAGTCGCCCTTTTCAGATCGGTTAGTGACGTAATTGGGACGAATGACAGGATCGCTATCAATATCGCCCACCCCAATAATGGTCACTTTTTCTCTGAGTGGGCTCGTCTCGTAACCAAGAAATCCTTCATCAAGACGCATTTGGGTCTGAGAGCGGAGGTTGTTATGCAAACCAGCGAGCACAATGATTATCTTATATCCCGCATCCGCGGCTTTACAGATTAGACCGGTATAGTGGCTGGTCTTCCCCGACTGAACATGGCCGACCACCAGCCCACGTCGGTCCCAACGCCCTTCCCGCCCCGGTTGCTCAAGTAATCCCAGAACACGATCCGTTGAACGGTCAAGGGTATCCAGGACTCCCCAAGGCATCGTTTTGCCAAGCCACTGGCGATATCGATGCCAGTAGCGCCACTCGCGTTTCGCATCAGCGGTCAGCCAGGGTTGATGCCCTTCGTCATTACTCAGAGAAGAATCTTCTCCCATCCAGATGCTGTAACGGCGGATCAACTCTTCGACCAGGATCTCCCGACTATCAAGGCGGCTCCACTCAGGTTTCATCTGACAAACCATATCAATATGTTGGCGCAAAATACCGGGCGTGATCGTGCTTTTATCCTGACTTTGCAGGAACGTTTGCACAATCTGCAATACACTCAGTTGCGTGTCATCCAAGGGATTAAGACTCATAGCGATTTCTCATGTTGATCGTCGGGGAGTTGTGCAATTAATTCGGGATAATTATCGAAGGGTTCCATATTTTGCAGGTGCTGTTTCGCCAGCGCCGGTGACATCGCCTGCTGTCCAACCATAGTCTGGTACATGACCTGCAATACGGACAACACCTCTGCGGGCGGTGCAGTTTCAAAACCTGTCCGCGGCGTCTCTTTTGTCTCAGCCGTATCAAGCCAGATTTGCTGAACTGGAACGGTTTCCTCAATCAGTCTTAGCATGGCCTGAATTTGTGGAGATAACTCACCGGCCTGCGAAAGGACATTGCTGATAACAGGATGTTGTAACGAAATCTGATAACGAACACCGGATGGCGTCTTCTGCGCTTGCCAGAGCTGAACAAGTTCCTCGCCGGGCTTGCGCTTATTCATTTTCCCGCGTTTTGCAAATGTCCGTACCGCACGGTCACGCGTTGATTGCGCCAGTTGGGTTAACCAAGGCCGCAGCGATACCGGTGGGCGGGCCATCGACTTACGAATATCAATCTTCCAGTCTATGTCGGCATCATTAGGGATATCCAGACGGATTCGCGCAAGGCGGTGGGTTTCATCTTTCGTCCAGGCCCGGGGACTTCCGAGTCCAAGCCAGTTGCCCGCCACCAGCAATCGCTCATTCCGGTATACATAAAATCCTTGCTGGGCCGTCCAGCCTGCCGGTCCTTGAGCCTGTTGATACTCCTGCGTCGTCAGGTGATCCTGATGCGGCAGAACATGACACTCCACCTTCACGGCAGGAGCGCCTGGCGCCATTGCCGAAGGCGAATGCCAGGGCTTGGAAGGATGCCCGCTGAGAAAGGGATCCCAGGCTTTAATTTTGCGACCATTGAGGGTTAGAGTGAGTCGGGGAGCGTTCCCCTCAAGGAATCGGTGAAATACCATCGCCAGATGTTGTTCAACGCCATCCATTAGATTGAGGAAATCTTTCTCACCGTAGCCGGGGGTGACAATTCGGTCTAAAACGTCCCACAGCACCACCGTACCGTGGGAGTCAGGTTCCGCATTTGCTAACGCCTCCTGACTTCCTGGGTCAGCGCCTTCAAGCAAATACCAACCGTCGTCCGTACTGGCGGCGAGAATGTCCAGATCCCACCGCAGGATGGTCGTTATCCCCTCTTTTTTGGAGGCGACCGTCAGACGGCGACATTGCGAAAAGGAGGCGGTTTTGAGTCCCAGACCGAAGCGGCCCAGATCGTGTCCTGAACGCTTTGTCAGCGGGTTTTTGACCCCCAGCCGCATCGCAACATCCAGTTCAGCGGCCGACATGCCGCAACCATTATCCCGAACCACGATATAGCTATCCGACTCACGCCAGTGAAAGGTCAGATCGACCTTACGGGCACCGGCACTAATGCTGTTGTCGATGATGTCAGCCAGTGCGGTGGCGGTGTTGTAACCGAGCCCTCGCAGCGCTTCGATCATAATGGCTGCATTCGGTGGCGCATGGCGCATGGCCGTCATTCTTCTTCTTCCTGCATCTCGCTCAACGCGGTTTCCCACTGTTCGACGAAGCCGCCTAATTTCGACGCCCGGCTGTGATAGCGGAGCTTACGGAGCGCTTTGGCTTCTATCTGACGTATCCTTTCTCGCGTGACATCAAACTGTTTACCCACCTCTTCCAGCGTGAAATCTTGCGTCATACCGATGCCAAAACGCATTTTTATGATCTGTGTTTCGCGTGGCAACAGCGTATTCAGAACAGATGAAATATGTTCTCTTATCTCCAGAGACTGAACGGGAGCACTGGTGAAATCCCATCTGGTCAGCAGCGCGTCTCCCGACAATGCTGCTTCGCGGTCCTGAGCGTCGTCATGAAAATCACCAATCAGCACCGTCTGTTCTTCATATTTAGCCATCTGAAGAAGTTGACGCTCTGGCAGGTCGGTCATTTCCTGCAACCGTCTGAGGGTTGGCGTTATCCCCTGGAGATGCAGCAACTGATCCCTACTGCTCCGCCAGCGCCTGAATTGCTCATAGAAGTGAACGGGTAAACGAATGAGCCGAGCCTGATCGGCAATCGCACGGGTAATCTTCTGGCGGATCCACCAAGAGGCATAGGTGGAGAATTTGAATCCACGCCTATAGTCGAATTTTTCAACGGCCTTGATCAAGCCCAGATTACCTTCCTGTATCAGGTCCTCGATATCTAATCCTCGCCCGCAGTGTTTTTTCGCAATCGCGACCACAAGACGTAAATTGGCGTGGATTAACCCCTCCCATGCGTCTCTGTAACTACTGACATACAGACTGACTTTGTGGCATTCATCAGGGATGAGCGTTTGGGCGCGCTCGACTATCTGCTGCAGGTCACGGTACTCCGGGCGAGGGATGTGAGTCTCCTGGTATTCTTCAGCTTTCCCACTTCTCAGCAGAATGAGCAGATCGTTAAAGGTGATGGCGTCATCGTCATCGGCTGCGGAAGAGATATCCTCATCCGCTTCTTCCGCGTCGTCTTCCTCTTCAGTAACCTCAGGCGATGTCGAGGGAAGGCAATTCGGATGCAGCAACTGTAGATATTCTGCTTCAGGTAATCTCACCAGGATCGTCATCAAGTTGATAAGCGCCGTATCCATGCGCTGCCCGAGTCGCTCTTCCTTTGTTTTATCGACGACATCCCATTGGCGAATGTCCAAAAGATAGCGTTCAAATATGCCGGACTGCCGCAATGCACCGAAAGCGTCAAACCATGGCTCGAGATCATCACTCGCCGCTAATTCCCAACAGGCATCACTTTCCGGGAAAGCATCATCGCTATCCACAATCAAAGGTAAGTCCTTGATCAATGCCTCTACGCTGACCTGGAATTCAGGCCACGGCATGCCGAAATCATCTTCCCCGGCAGACCTGATGTCACGAACAGAGACACGACCGGCATCCAGTGCGCTAGTGAGCAACGTTGAGAAATGGGGATAATTTTGCGGAGAGAGAGAAACTGGCGTCGGCGGGTCTGGAAGCGAGAGTTCGATATCGATCCACTCAGCCGCGTTATCTATAGGGCGATAGTGGGATAACAATCGCTGAGCCTCAGCGGAAGCGTGTCGTAATGTCAGATTATCATCGGCGGGTTCCGATTCGATTTCAGCATCCCACTGCATAAAATCCATTGCGTCTTCGGTTTCGGGTAGTTCTGTTTCAACATCGGCTTCAATTACAACCTCAATGTTTGCCTCATCATCTAACCCCCCTGCTAGTTGCTGCCCGGCAGACGGAGGAGATTTCCGATAACGAGCTAACAGATCACGCAGCGTTTGCTCCTGCGCGAGGTCACTGGCGCGAAACCCGAGGTTGTTTTGATGCTCAACATCGACACCCGCGCACAACAACATTTCGCAAATAGCGAAATGCCCATTCTGGGCCGCAATCATCAATGGGCTATTTCCCAGAGAATCTCGTGAATCTTTCGGCAATCCCCTGCTGAGATGAAACTCCACCACGGAGGCGACTCCGCTTTTTAGCGCACGAATAAGTAGAGGGGGGATGCGATAAAACTCAGAAACAGAGCGATGCATGCTGACAGCCTTTCCTTGTAAACCACACCCGCGGAAATGCAATCTATCTTATATGGAGAAAATCGAATTTGGTACTGTATATATAAGCAACATATCATTTTTGGTGATCTTCATCGCCAATTGGGCTTTGATGAAAAAATCGAGCTTTGGCTGAGCTGAAGGAACTGTTAAAGCATTTGCTGACAACACATGCAGTCATGTAGTAAACCAGAGGTTCAGAACCACCAATTGTCACACCGACAAAAAGCCCTGCTCAACCTTGGCTCAATGGCTTTCTGGCTGGATGACGAGGCCATTATGTCTCATAGGAATGAAGTGGTTTAGTGAATTTGGCCACCTGAGCAGAAGTGCTTTACTCACCTCAGAACAACACAGGTAAGTCTCCCTCTCAAGGAGGCCTACCTGTGCTTTGCTATATCTATATGACTGCAAAGTTACGAGTTTGACTGGAAATCTTCGATTATCTTCTGATTGTAATCATCCAGATACTTTTGCAGTTCATCCCTGTCGATCAGACGTACCAAGGCTGACTCAGCTAACTCTTTAGCAGAGCGTGTGAAGTAGGAATTAGTCACAACCATCGCCTCATCACAACCATAGAACGTTTTTGCAGAGATCACCTGCTGCACCGCCGAGTTACCTACAGAACCAGAATAATTTTTCGCCTGAATAACCATACCCTTACCAAATCGAGTGACGAAAAGATCTGCACCCTGATCTTGCGTTCTCTTAGTTTCTTTGACGTCATAACCCATAGTCTGGAATATTTCCACAAGGAAATCTTCGAACTGGAAACCGTCCATTGCATCAACTAAATACATGGTGACGAATTTATTAGGGTTAAAATGCTCAAGGCGTATAGCTAATCTATCAACCAGAATATCAAAATAAATACGTTCGCACACAGCTAAGTATTTTTTTACTTCATCAAATAAAACCAAAGGGACACCAGGCGTGGCCTCCGCTTTTTCATTGAATTCTACTGATGAGAACTCTATCTTATTGCGCCATATATAGAATAAAAATAATGAAAGATCTGCCCGAAAAGTGGTACCCGCTTCCTCAATCCATGACCTCAAGGATTCAGTAACTGTAGATTTAATATGCCGTTTAACTTCCTTAGCGAAACCATAATATAGAGCGTTAAATGACGTGGTAAGGAGTAGTTTATCTAATAGCTCAGGTAATTCCTCAAGCTCATTGAACCCTTTTCTGACCAACACCTCACGGAAAAGTTGTAATTCGGAGTATGTACCATTATCTGTTGAGAAATCTGCTTCCGATTTATTATTATGTGAGAATCTGGAAGTGTAAATGAAGTTAGTAAAATATGGATCCTTTAAACTGGAGTATTTTTCGAGAACATTTTCAAGCAATTGATTAAGCTGAGTTTGTTCTTTTTTCTTCCCAAACAGATCTTCCAGTACACCCTTTGAACGATACTGAAACTCCGGATAAAACGATGGATTCAATGGCGTCATACGTTGTATATCTACTGCTTGTGCGGTCGATGATGCTGAACCCCATGCAGTTGTTTTAACAGGTGAAACTCCGCTACACCAGGGACAATTAACCTCAAAAGTCGTTCTACTGCACGTATTACACTGATAAATCATTTGAATATTCTCCTTTTATTTCAATATCTTTTCATTCGATACTTTAATTCCCAGCCTAATAATCCCCAAGTTAAAGCAGAGCGTTTTCACTCAGTGATGTTACTTATGTTCGTATTTTTGAGTCAATCCACTTAGTCATATCCTTAAGAAGTACCAGTGCATCTTTTTTGCTTCTCGTATTCCCCCAAAAGCTCAGCTCAAGTACTTGTCCCTTCCCTGTAATTAATACCTCGTAGTCTTCAGGGCTGGCAGTTGGAATAAAATTACCAGTACTTAAAGCAACTCGTATTTCTTCTTTTAGTGCATTAACTTCAGAGTAATCATCTGAATGTATCCAACCATTTACGTAGAATTCTGCTTCACCTCTTCCATCTTCATTAGGGCGGTAAACTAGTGTAACTCCTGTTTTACCTTGCCCCCAGCATCCTGGCATAAGATGAATTGCTTTATAGTAACCCTTCCAGTTATTAATTCCTGTTGCTATATGAATATCAGGCAGTACTTCTGAGACAACCGATTTCGCTTCCTCCGTGATTGCATTTTGGTACATTTCCAGCAATTTAACCGACTTTATCAAAGCCGAGAAATTTTCAGTAACAAACTCAACATTTTTATCAGATACATTATCCATACCAGCCTCACTCAATTTTTTAAGATGACTTAAAAACTCCTGATAAAAAACTGTCCACTTGCTGAAATCTTGATTCATCATCTCTAACCCCAGACGTCGGATGGCGCTTTCCAGCAGCAATGAATAATTGATCAGTCGCCAACCGTCTACGCCTTTAGCGCAGTTACCATCAGGCTTTAATATACAACGAAAAAGATTTTGATTGTTGCCGCCGTAGCTATCAATGAGACTTACATAGCTGGGAAAAGGATTATATGTATCAGCCAAAACTTTATGCTCAATACCTATGATGAATTCATCATGTCTGATAAGAATATCAAGATATTTCCCATCCTCTGTTCTGGCCTCTCTCATTAATTCCAGAGAGGTGAAATCAATTTCATCAACATCGAGGGAATCATCCAGGCAACATAACAATGCTTTTAGCAACCATGGCGGCACCATTTTCTGGGCTCCCATAAACAAAGCCATCAAATCCGTTGTTGGGTTTTCGAGATATCCGGAACCTCCCAATTCAAAAAAATTGAATTCAACATCATCCTCAACCGAGATGCCTTTGAGTTGTTCAATAAATTCGATAGCCAACGCTTCAGAATGCAATTCAACCTCCCTTTAACAATCATGTTTACTATGCCATTTGTTTGATATTTTAGTTATTGAAAACTGTCAACATTAATCAATATCTATGCAGAAAACTCAAACATTATTCATTAATCCTCTTGCGGACAATATTTATCTCTATCGCCATTTTAATTTCATGTTTCTGGGATTGTATAATCCTGATATCTTTTTCCATACTTTCAATTAAAACATTAAGTGTTTTTCTTTTTTCAGGGTCATTTTCATATTTTAACTTTACCTCCGACTCAATCATTTTCATTCTTATTGCATGAATTTGTTCGTTAAGAGGTTTTGTTTTTTCATTTATGATTCTGTTTTTCTCATTGAACCAGTGCATGCCTTCATTAAAACGTTCCAGCCCGGCATTTGTATCATTTAGCACCCTGGCTACGACATTTGATACTTCTCCTGATTTACTCTTTCTTTTACCGAGAAGTTTCATTAATAATCCAGAAACAACAATCACCGGAATAGCCACATAAGTTAAACAGACACCAACATAGCTGACAGTTAGTAATGTCAGGACATAAAGAATCAGAGTGGTATAAAAAATATACTTTGATACTGAATACATAACTTCCCCGATTAGTTTCTAAATTAGAATAAGCCCCAAAATCACATATCAGCCAACAACATCCCAGCCATCCCGTCCAGCCGTTTCTTAACCTTTTCCCAGCCCGGCATAACCTGCCCCATCAGACGGTAAAACTCCTCGCTGTGGTTGTGCTCAGCAACATGGCATAACTCATGTAGCAAGACATAGTCGATACATTCTGAGGATGCCTTAACCAGCCATGGATTCAGGGTCAGACAGCCTTTTGCTGAACAGTTACCCCATTGCGTTTGCATCGCCCGCAAACGTATCGGGGGACGCTCACTAACCCAAAGGGTCTGCGGTATCAATAAATCTAGTCTGCGTTGGAAGACATCTCTGGCGCGTTCCCGATACCATTCGGCCAGCAACGCTTTAACTTTTTCTGCCGATTTGTGCCTGACCGACACTTCCAGTCGCCCACGCAACATTTTCACTCGTTGCGGCACCGTAGCGTCTTCTGTCACTTTCAACTGATATTGCCTGCCAAGATAGTAATGGCTTTCTCCGCTGACATACTGACGCGGAACAATGTGCGTCTGTTGCTCCCTGAAATCACGCAGTTGCTGGTATATCCAGCGACTTCTTTTTTTCAGCGCAGACAACACCTCGTGCTCCGGTGTTTCTGGCGGTACAGAGGCCACAACCCGGCAGTCCGGATGCACCTTGATGAGCACCCTGCCCTTAACGACCTGACGCGGAACACACTGTATGGCAATGGCTTCATCACCATAGACAATGCGTATAGCTTTCATTGCTGGCGACTCTTTTTCACTCATGATTTCATCAAACCAACGCGCAGTATCTGGATGATAGTTTCCACAATACGGTTTACCTGGTTCATTCCGGCCCCTATTTCCCGGCAGGCCGTAAACAGCAGCGGTAAGAGATTTGTCTTGACTGCTTTCTCGATATCCTGAGGGTTCAGGGAGTTTTCTGCCACTGCTTTGACGATAATGCAGTCCACTTCAAAAGCCAGCTTCGTCCACTTCTCCTGCACCTGAATGTCGTTAATCGCAAAAACCTCCGGTAGCTCTTTTTTAAATACACCGTAATACGCCTGAGCATGCTTGTTTACCGCCAGTGCATCCGGGATATCGCCGAGCTCACGGGCTTCAACTTTTTCTTCAAACTCACGGAATAGGAGGTATTGTTTCAGTGGATGGTCGAACAGTTTTTCAGCCTCTTCGATTGCCATGCGCAGGAGTTTGGAAAAGGCCTCCTGAGCATACGGGTCATCACGCAGCTCCTGCTCAATCATCTTTGTCACACGGGTTTTAATGATGTCGGTTTCATTGCGGGTTTTATTGTTGTCCCACTCTTCGGGCTTTTCACTCTTGCCCATTTTACCGACTTCATACACGCCATCCGGTTCACGAACCTCAACGCCGGTGACATGCTTATCCAGCAGTTTTTTCACCTGCTCAGCGTAGTCGTCATAATTGACCTGCTCGCCGCTGACCTGCATTGCCCACTGTCGCAGGCTGGACATCTGTTTTACGGTTTCTTTATAGAGATTTCGGTCTTGTTCCGTAAAGCTCTTATCGGTGAAGAAGGTAGCGGACTGCAGTGCCACTTTCAGGCATCCGGCAAAGGCCGTTAACACCTCGAAGAAATCATCACGGGTTTTCTGATGGATATCGACCATCTCTCCGTCACGTTCTTCCATTTTAGGCACCAGTACCGCACGTAACTGCTCAGTATCATTTTTGTTTTTGACACCAGCAAATATGGCCCACAGCTGGTTATACAGATGCGGCAGGCGCTTGTATTCAGAGCTCATGGCGCTGTACAGCCCGTCAATATCCTTGATGTCGTATCCTCCCTGGGTTCGGGAGGCGAGATCCTGATATTTACCGATAGTGGTGTCCAGCTCAGCCAGAATGCCGCGATAATCAATCAGCAGGCCAAACTTTTTCAGTGGATGCAGTCGGTTCACCCGGGCAATCGCCTGGATTAGGTTGTGGGACTTAAGCGGTTTGTCGATATACAGCACGGTATTCTTCGGTTCATCAAACCCGGTGAGCAGTTTATCAACTACGATCAGCAATTTGAGCTTATCATCGGTATCGAAACGGCTAATGATATTGCGGGTATACACAGACTCATCCTGGGTGCCGACGTTATCCTTCCACCATTTCGTCACTTCCGGTAGTTTGCTTTCATCTACCTCGGTGTTCCCTTCCCTGGTATCCGGCGGGCTGATCACCACTGCTGATTCAAACAACCCGGCTTCATCAAGATACTTTTTATACTTAATGGCGGAGATTTTGCTGTCGCAGGCAAGTTGCCCTTTCAGCCCGTCATTAATGTATTTCGAAAAGTGAGTGGCGATATCCAGCGCGATCAGTCGGATGCGGTCATCTGCACTGTAAACCTCACCTTTACGGGCGTATTTACGCTTAAGGTCGTCTTTTTGCGCTTCACTTAACCCATCGGTAATACGGTCAAACCACGCATCTATTGCCCGGTCGTTTACCTCAAGATCAGGAATACGTTCCTCATAAAGCAGAGGCGTCACGGCCTGATCTTCTACCGCCCGCTGCATGGTATAAGCATGGACAATCGGCCCGAATTTATTGGTGGTCTTATCTTCTTTTAGTAATGGCGTTCCAGTAAATGCCACAAAGGCGGCGTTCGGCAGTGCCAGTTTCATTCGCACATGGTTCTCCCCCCCCTGGCTACGGTGTCCTTCATCAATCAGAACGATGATGTCGGGGCTGGTGTTGACGCATTCAGGCAATTTTGTCGCTGAGTTAAATTTCTGGATAAGGGTAAAGATTATACGTTCTTTACCAGAGCCAATTTGCAGTGCCAGCTTCTGACCTGAGGTCGCCATCGCTTTGGCCTTATCATCCTTCCCGGCCAGTTCTCCACCAGAAGCGAAAGTACCGCTGAGCTGCCCTTCAAGATCGACACGGTCCGTCACCACCACAATGCGACACTGCTTCAGGCTGTCATGAAGGATCAGCGCCTTGCTGAGGAAAACCATGGTGTACGATTTACCTGACCCCGTGGTATGCCAGATCACCCCACCTTCCCTGCCCCCATCCGGTCTGCGAATACTGATGCGTTCCAGCAGTCTTTTAATCCCGAACACCTGCTGATAGCGGGCGACAATCTTGCCGGTCTTTTTATCAAACAGGGTGAAGAAGCGGGTCATCTCCAGCAGACGTTCCGGCGAAAGCAGGCTGATAAGCAGCTTATCCTGTCCACTGACAGCCAGTTCACCAGCGGCTACTAACTGTTGGTACCAGTCGAGATCGGCTGAAGGACGATGATCAAACAACGCATGAATTTGTTCAGTCGATAACTTATGGTTGCGCAGCGCATACATCTGCGCGTCAGTAATATCTTCTTCGCGCCATGCCGCCCAGAATTTCATTGGTGTATGACAGGTACCGTAGCGCCCGTCATGCCCGTTAATCGACAGTAATATCTGGCTGTAGGCAAACAGCTGCGGGATTTCATCATTGAGCTGATTTCGGATACTCTGGGATATCCCCTCGTCAATGGTTGGCCCTTTCTTGCCGTGACCAGCCGGGCTTTTCGCTTCAATAACAGCCAGCGGAATACCATTAACAAAACAGACAATATCCGGTCTGCGGGTTTCAACACCGCCTGACCGCAATACCGTAAATTCTTCAGTAAAGTGGAACTGGTTATTTTCCGGATGTTCCCAGTCAATCAGCGCAATGGTGGGGTTGACCTTCTTACCATCGACAAACTCGGTCACGGCGATCCCGTAGAGCAGATGGTTATACATCCGCTCATTGGCTTTCAGCAGCCCTTCGTTCAACGCCGGAGAACAAACCTGCGATATCAGGTTATCCAGTGCCTTTTCCGATAACTGGCAAGTTTTACCGCTCGCCATAAAGGAACGCTTCGACAACGCCTCACGCAGAACCGGACGCAGCACCACCTCATCCTGTTTATAACCACGATAACCCATGATCTGTTTCGGGGATAAAACCGTCCAGCCAAGGCTGGTTAGTAATGTCAGCGCCGGAATTTTGGCGCTGTATTCTTCCTGGAACTTTGGCGTGTACGTCTGGTTCATGAGCTTTCCTTGTTCTTCGCGTTAAGCACTCACGGCTTCTTCAGCTTCTACTTTGACACGACGTTTCCCGGTCAGTAATTGCTGCATCAGGGCTTTTTTCTCGTCTTTCAGGCAGGCGATTTTTTTCTCCAAGGTGGAGATTTCGGCGTCGGCAGCGGACAGGACAGCGGCGATTTTTTGTTGTTCAGCTAATGAGGGTATACTAAATCCCATCGTTTTAAATTCTGTTTTGCTGATTTTCGGTAGGCCTGTACCACTTTTTATTTTATCTATTTCTTTTTGACCAACATCGCTATCTAGTAAATAGTAAATGAACTTAGAATCATTTTGATGATTCACTCTCAACACTACTAAATTTGGCGCAACAGTAGCTGGCTTACTCAATTTTGGCATATAGTAAACCCTACCTAAATCACCGATATTTACAAAAAGAATATCACCTTCATAAAGATTGGATTTTTTAAGAAACTCATAACTTTTTTTGTCAACCCACTTCAAATTATCATTCTTAAATCTCGCAGATAAATCAGTTTGTCTCACATAGTGAGCAAAATCTTCATCATCTGATACTGAAACATTTTCTCTTAACGAGGCAAAGCTACCACTGGCGACATAATCAGTAATAATGCTAAATACTGAGGCTATTGATAGATATGACCAATTCGCATGGAATCTTTCGCCATTCTCACTAAATAGTCTTTTCTTCCCTGTTAGCAATTGTTGCATCAGGGATTTTTTCTGCTGCTGGCTGTTGGCGAGAAGCTTTTCCGTCACCGCAATTGCCTTATCCCAAGTTGACAGAATTTGGGCGATTTTTTTCTGTTCAGGAAGAGGGGGAAGAACTACAGGTAAAGCTAACAGCTTCTCTCTCGTAAGATGAGCAATACTTGTTCGAGTTGTGTAATCATCCAGTAACTTTGTTCCAGCAATACTCTCAATATAGGCTTGAAAAAAATAAGGACTAACTTTTCCTTTGCTACGAAGTCGATGTAAAGCTTTTTGATAATAAATATGTTCTTCTTGGCCCTGCCAAATTGCGCAACGCCCGACCTCACCACCTTCACACATAACGATATCATCAACTCTTAACGAAAATTTATTAATTTCTCTTTCATTAAAAAACATCGTATTTAGGTTTGATAGTTCAAAGCTTCCCCATTTGACATTGGAGTTGCCCAAATATTTAAACTGAGGTCCTTTTGCCTTTGCCTCTTTATTAAGCATTTTCCCAAGCTGGACCTCAAATAAGTCACTTACATGTACGATTGACCACCCCTTAGGCACCATAACCCAACTCCTTCAGATACCCCGCCATCTCCGTTTCCAGTTTCGCCAGTTCCGCCTTCAATTCCTCGCGTTCAACGCGAACAGCCAATAAATCAATCTCATCCTCTTCCTCGAAAGTATCAACATAGCGTGGAATATTGAGGTTATAGTCGTTGTCCTGAATCTCTTTCAGGCTGGCAAGGTAGGCATATTTCTCGACGTTATCGCCTTCTTGATAGGTTTTAACGATCTTCTGGATATTTTCTACGCTGAGTTGGTTCTGATTTTTACCCGCCTTAAATTCGCGGCTGGCGTCAATAAACAGCACCTTGTCATCCACTTTCTGCTTCTTGAAAATCAGAATCGCAGCGGGAATACCCGTACCGTAGAACAGTTTTTCAGGCAGGCCAATCACAGCATCCAGCAGATTTTCATCAATCAGTTTCTGGCGAATTTTACCTTCGCTGGAGCCACGGAACAGCACACCGTGTGGTACGACTACGCCCATACGACCTGTCCCCGGTTTCAGGGTTTCTATCATATGCGAGATAAAGGCGTAATCGCCTTTAGTCTTCGGCGGCACACCGCGACGGAAACGACCAAACTTATCGTTCTCGGCCTCGTCATGTCCCCACTTATCCAGGCTGAACGGCGGGTTAGCGGTCACTATATCAAACAGCATCAGGTCGCCATTTTTATCGAGCAGCTTCGGGTTACGAATGGTATCGCCCCATTCGATTTTATGGTTGTCTTCCCCGTGCAGGAACATATTCATTTTCGCCAGCGACCACGTAGAACCGATCGCTTCCTGACCAAACAACGCATAATTACGGCTGTCATGCCCGGAGACAATTTTACGCCCACACTTCATTAACAACGAACCAGAACCACAGGCAGGGTCACAGATGGTGTCACCCGGTTGCGGATCAAGCAGTTCAGCAATCAGGTCCGAGACCTCCGGAGGGGTATAGAACTCACCGGCCTTCTGTCCACCACTGGCAGCAAAGTTTTTGATCAGATATTCATAGGCATTACCGATAACGTCCAGCGTACCTACACGGCTTGGCTTCAGGTTAAGATCTTCACCGGCAAAGTCTTCCAGCAGCTGGCGCAGGATGGTGTTCTTCTGTTTTTCTTCACCCAAGCGGTCAGTGTTAAACGAAATATCCTGGAACACGCTTTTCCCGGCATCTTTCAGTTTGGTGCCGTTGGCTTCTTCAATAGCGTGTAGTGCCTGATCAATACGCTCACCGTTACCCGGCTCATGACGGCGTTCATACAGCGCATAAAAGCTGGCGCTTTTCGGTAACACAAAACGCTCGTTTGCCATCATGGCTTCAATCAGCTCCGGCGCATCGCCATAATGTTCTTTATATTCGTCATAGTGATCCTGCCAGACATCAGAAATGTACTTGAGGAACAGCATGGTAAGGATAAAGTCTTTATAGGTATCAGCACTGATGGTGCCACGGAACGTATCACACGCGGCCCACAGGGCTTTATTGATCGTATCCTGACTGATTTTGTCGTTCATGAATCATCCTGGTATGAGAATGCCAGCCCGAAATGCCGGGAAATATAGAAGGAAATAGGGTTTTGATAATACCTGAAAACACGCAATCGGACACGTTAAGTCACTATGTTTTGACCCAAAACGCGCACGTAAAATGAGTTAATTAAATCGAGGTCATCCGGGGAATATGTGCAGTTAATACGTGAATTGCAGATACAAAAAAACCACCTTTCGGTGGTTTCACGACACTGCTTATTGCTTTGATTATTCTTTGTTTCCCATGGTAGCCGGAGTGGGACTTGAACCCACACAGCGCGAACGCCGAGGGATTTTAAATCCCTTGTGTCTACCGATTCCACCATCCGGCCAGGGAAGAAAGTGGAGGCGCGTTCCGGAGTCGAACCGGACTAGACGGATTTGCAATCCGCTACATAACCGCTTTGCTAACGCGCCGTAAAACTTTTCAAACTGACACCCGCTAATGCGCATGTCTTTAATCTGGAGCGGGAAACGAGACTCGAACTCGCGACCCCGACCTTGGCAAGGTCGTGCTCTACCAACTGAGCTATTCCCGCATGTCATCAAGTAAATCTCTAACCACTTGATTTCATTATCGTCCGGCTTGCTGTGCCGCCGTTCGATGCGTTGCATTCTACTGATATGACGTTATGAGTCAACGTTATTTTTTGCATCCCCGGATCGTTTGCTGAAAATTACGGCGAAACGATCACTGATCAAGCAAATCTCCGCGCGCAGCGTTCAAATATTGCAGCATTGACCATAGCGTCAGCACTGCCGCCACCCACAGGAGGCCAATCCCCGCCCACTCAACCCAGGCGTTCGGACGCCACAGCATCCAGACCAGCGCCGCCATCTGCGCCGTCGTTTTCACTTTACCAATCCACGAGACCGCCACGCTGCTGCGTTTCCCCAGTTCCGCCATCCACTCGCGCAGCGCAGAGATAATAATCTCACGGCCGATCATGGTTGCCGCAGGCAGCGTCACCCACCAGGTGTGATAGTGCTCGGCCACCAGCACCATCGCGATAGCAACCATCACCTTATCCGCCACCGGATCGAGGAAAGCGCCAAAACGGGTGCTTTGATTCCAGCGGCGGGCCAGATAGCCATCAAACCAGTCTGTTACCGCTGCAATAAGGAAGATCAATGCGCAGGCAAAGGGTGCCCAGACAACCGGCAGGTAAAACGCCAGCACAAAGAACGGGATGAGTACGACACGAAAAAGAGTGAGCAACGTAGGGATGTTATATTGCATAGTGACGGTAACTATTTGTTGTCAGTAAAATTTAGCTCTATGTTGCTACAGAGCCCTCAATGTTTCAACGAGTAGTAGATCTTTTCTGCCAGCCCTTGCGAAATACCCGGCACTTTTGCAATTTCCTCCATGCTGGCGTTGAGTAATCCTTGCAATCCGCCCATATACTTCAGCAGCATCTGGCGACGTTTTGGCCCCACGCCTTCGATCGTCTCGAGTGAGCTGGTGTTTTTCACCTTCGCCCGTTTTTTGCGGTGACCGCTGATGGCGTGATCGTGCGATTCATCGCGAATATGCTGAATGACGTGCAGCGCCGGAGAGTCCGGCGGCAGGCTGAAGCCCTCACCTTCCGGCTCGAAGAACAGTGTCTCCAGACCGGCCTTACGATCGGCCCCTTTTGCGACGCCCAGCAGCAGCGGATGGTTTTTATCCCAGCTGACATCAAGCGATTCAAATACCGCTTTCGCCTGGCCGAGCTGCCCTTTCCCGCCGTCAATCAGGATCACATCGGGGATCTTGCTCTCTTCTATGGCTTTACCATAGCGACGACGCAGCACCTGATTCATCGCCGCATAGTCATCGCCCGGCGTGATGCCGGTGATGTTATAGCGGCGATACTCGGCGCGCAGCGGACCGTTAGCATCAAACACCACGCAGGACGCGACCGTCTGTTCACCCATCGTATGGCTGATGTCGAAACACTCCATCCGTTTCACTTCCGGCAGCTTCAGCAGCGCCGCCAGGGCCGTTAAACGCTGGTGCACCGTCGACTGCTGCGACAGCTTCGTGCTCAGCGCCGTTGCCGCGTTGGTCCGCGCCAGCTTCAGATAACGCGCGCGATCGCCGCGCGGTTTGGTTTGAACATTGACCCGGCGCCCCGCCAGTTCAGAGAGCGAATCGGCCAGCAGGGTTTTATCGTCAAGATTAAAATCGAGCAGGATCTCAGAAGGCAGCGTGCGCATCTGGCTCCCCTGCAGATAGAACTGGCCGACAAAGGTTTCCACCACTTCGCCCAGTTCGGTACCGCCAGGCACTTTCGGGAAATAGCTGCGGCTGCCGAGCACTTTGCCCTGGCGAATAAACAGCACGTGCACGCAGGCCATTCCGGCGTCAAAGGCCACGCCGATGACGTCGAGATCGTCACCGGTATTTGAGACAAACTGTTTCTCAGTCACTCTGCGCACCGCCTGGATTTGATCGCGGATACGCGCGGCCTCTTCGAACTCGAGTGCGGCGCTGGCTTTTTCCATCCGCGCAATCAGCTGGGTTAAGACCTGATCGTCCTTGCCGGCTAAGAACAGGCGCACATACTCCACCTGCTGGGCATACTCGTCTTCACTGACCAGCCCGGCCACGCACGGCCCCAGGCAGCGTCCAATCTGGTACTGCAGGCATGGCCGCGAACGGTTACGGTAAACGCTGTTTTCACACTGGCGGATCGGGAAGATTTTTTGCAGCAGCGCCAGCGTTTCTCGCACGGCATAGCCGTTGGGGAACGGCCCGAAATATTCACCCTTCGCATGTTTTGCACCACGGTGCATGGCGAGGCGCGGATGGGTGTCGCCGCTCAGAAAGATAAACGGATAGGATTTATCATCACGCAGCAGGACGTTATAGCGCGGCTGGTAGAGCTTAATATAGTTGTGCTCAAGCAGCAGCGCTTCTGTCTCCGTGTGCGTGACGGTAACATCAATATTCTGAATGAGTGAGACCAGCGCTTCGGTCTTACGGGAGGCCAGGTTGCTGCGAAAATAGCTGGAAAGGCGTTTTTTAAGATCTTTTGCCTTCCCCACATAGATAACCGTACCGCCAGCGTCATACATGCGATAGACGCCAGGCTGGCTGGTTACGGTTTTCAGAAATGCTTTTGAATCGAACACATCACTCACTGACTTAACAACGTCTCCGCATTACACAAACCATGTCGGATGGCCAGATGCGTCAGTTCGACGTCACCATGAATGTTCAGTTTACTGAACATCCGATAACGATAGCTGTTTACCGTTTTCGGGCTGAGATTCAGCTGTTCCGAGATCTCATTCACCTTCTGACCTTTGGTGATCATCAGCATAATCTGCAATTCACGCTCGGACAAACTGGCAAAGGGTGATTCGGTTTTCTCGGGCTCGATCTGACTCAGCGCCATCTGCTGAGCGATGTCGGACGCAATATAACGCTGTCCGGCATACACAGAACGGATAGCATTGACAACCTCCTGCGGTGCAGCACCTTTACTCAGGTAACCCGCCGCGCCCGCCTGCATCACTTTCGCGGGCAGTGGATTTTCGGTATGCACCGTCAGCATGATGACTTTAGTGTCTACAAAGGTACGCGCGATTTTGCGTGTTGCTTCAAGACCACCGATACCGGGCATGTTCATATCCATCAGCACCACATCAGCGGAGTGGGTACGGCACCATTTTACCGCATCTTCGCCACAGCATGCCTCACCGGCAACTTTAATACCTTTAATATCTTCAAGAATGCGTCGTATCCCTGCGCGCACCAGTTCGTGGTCATCAACAAGAAGGACGTTGATCAAAGGAAATGTCTCCAGAATAGGGATAACGCTACTGTGTGATAATTTGGTTTATATTAACGGTTTTCCTGACAAGATTAAAACGTTAAAAAACCGGCTATTCGATTTTGCTCTCGTTTTTGGAAATTAGGCTGTACAGGCGGTGGAAAGAGAGCCCGTGCATTCAGGGCTCTTGCAGCTTTTTTTAACCATCTGTATTCAAAAAGTTACAAAAAACGGGCTGGCTTAACCTGCGCAAAAACAGGGTTCAACTTTTTGTAACAATAATTAACGGCAAGCGAACCCGAAGTAAACAATTAATAATCATTAAGCGGGTTGAGTTTACCGGTACGATCTGTTTACGCAATTAAACATCGGCGTAAAAGTACGAAAAACAACCGCTGCATTTTTTGCTTCAGCTTGTGGTATACTCCGCCGCCTTGACTTTCGTCGTCGCGCTTTAGCGCCGTTTAATAATGAGGAAAATAAATGAGCACACCTGAATTTGCCACTGCGGAGAATAACCAGGAACTGGCACAGGAAGTAAACTGCCTGAAAGCGCTGCTAACGCTGATGCTGCAGGCGATGGGCCAGGCTGATGCCGGTCGTGTGATCATTAAAATGGAAAAACAAATCGCGGAGATGGAAGACCAGGCTGAATCAGCGGTATTTGCTAACACCGTTAAGCAAATCAAGCAAGCGTACCGTCAGTAACAAAAAACGGCTGGATGCAGTGCATTCAGCCGTTCGCTCGTCTGTCACGCAGAACGTTTTACTGCGTCAAATCAGTCCCGTTGCCGCCGCATAGCACGCGATCTGCGTCTTGTTGGGCGCGTTGAATTTCTTCTGCATATTCTTCTGATGGAAGTTAACGGTATTCTCTGAGATCGAGAGAATGATCGCTATTTCCGCTGACGTCTTCCCTTCCGCAGTCCATTTCAGAATTTCACGCTCGCGCTTGCTGAATTTCATTTCCGGCGGCATGACCATCTCATCGTCAAAACGCATCAGCGAGGTTAAGGCCATTTGCACCAGCATTTGCAACCGCAGCTCTATTTCTTCATGGGCTAATGGCCCTTCCTGTACACGCGTACGAGACACGGACAGGAAACCAAGCGCATGATTTGGCAGCATCAGGCACTGCGTTATTCCCGAGCGTAAACCGTGATCCTGGGCGCTGTGCCATAATTCCTGCGCCTCGGCGAATAATGCATCTGTCCAGGGGAGATGGCCCTGAATGAAATTCTCCGGTTTTAAAACCGGATCAATCGCGAAATAGTTCGCGGATTGATATTGCGCCATCCACAACTTTGGGTAAGTGGTTTGCAGGGAGATCTTAGGGCGGGTAAATGGCACGGGATGGCGCACGCAGAGCGCGTAATAATCGAATTCCAGCGACTGAGTTTGTCGCTCCAGCTCCTGATATACCTCGGCGGCACAGGTCAATTCCTGAAACCGGAGGGAGCAATCCCGTCGCCAGGTGAAAAAGTCTAAATCCTTCATACTTACTAAATGAAGCCTCTGAACAGATAATCATTATTATGGTGAATATAAGCTAACACATAAAACTTTTTTCTAGCCACAAAATATCGGCAATAGCACAATTAACTTTACTATCGATAAGGTTTATCCGATCTGGATGGAATAAAAAAACAGAAGCCCTCGCGCAGAGGGAGAATAATTTGCTCCAGAGTCAATTTCTGGAGCAAATGCGTGCAAAAATGCTACTGCATAAGGAATTTTTCAAGGAATTGACGGGTTCGAGGCTGTTGAGGGTTAGCGAACAGGCTTTTCGCTGGCCCCTGCTCCACAATCCGTCCCTGATCCATAAAGATGGCTCTGTCAGCGACATCGCGCGCAAAGCTCATTTCATGGGTCACGATCACCATCGTACGTTTCTCCTGTGCCAGCTGGCGAATGGTGTTCAGCACCTCGCCCACCAGTTCCGGATCGAGCGCAGAGGTCGGTTCATCAAACAGGATCACGTCCGGGCGCATCGCCAGCGCGCGCGCAATCGCCACGCGCTGCTGCTGCCCGCCCGACAGGCGACGCGGATAGCTGGTCTCTTTCCCCGCCAGCCCGACTTTGGCGAGCAGTTCGCGAGCCCGCGCCGTCGCTTCCTCTTTAGGCTCACCTTTGACGATCACCGGCCCTTCGATGATGTTCTCCAGCACCGTACGATGCGGGAAAAGGTTGAAGTTCTGGAAAACAAAGCCGACATGCTGGCGCAGGCGGCGAATCAACCCTTTCTGTTGGCTGATGGATTTCCCGGTATCAATCGTGATCTCCCCGACGCGGATGGTACCGCCTTCCGGCTGTTCAAGCAGGTTAATGCTGCGCAGCAGCGTCGTCTTTCCCGAACCGCTCGGTCCAATAATCGCCACCACTTCGCCCTGCTCGACCTCCAGATCGATCCCGTGGAGCACCGTTTGACCGTGGAATTTCTTCACCAGGTTTTTGACGTCAATTGCACTCATTTTGGATCACGCTCCTGGCGGTTAAGCTGGTTTTCGGAGTAGTTTTGCAGAGCAGACAGCACCGTCGCCATCACCCAGTAAATCAGCGAGGCGGCCAGATACATGGTAAAGACCTCAAGCGTACGGGAGGTAATGAGCTGTGCCTGACGGAAAAGCTCCGGAACCTGAATCGTTGCCGCCAGGGAGGTATCTTTCACCAGGCTGATAAAGCTGTTGCTGAGCGGCGGAAGCGCCACGCGTGCCGCCTGAGGCAGGATGGCCCGGCGCAGCGTCTGCCAGGGCGTCATCCCGATACTGGCCGCCGCTTCCCACTGCCCTTTGTCAATGGAGGAGATGGCCGCACGCAGGGTTTCGGAGGTGTACGCCGCGGTATTGAGCGACAGGCCAATCATCGCCGCCGGGATCGGATCCAGCTCGATTCCGAACTGCGGTAAGCCGTAGTAGATCATAAAGAGCTGGGCGATAAGCGGCGTACCGCGAAACACGGAGATATAAAAGCGCGCCAGCCAGCGCACCGGCAGGACAGGCGACAAGCGCATTAAGGCCAGTATAAATCCCAGTACCAGCCCAAAGAACATCCCGCCGATACTGAGCTGCAACGTAAATACCGCACCTTTCAGCAGGTACGGCAGAGAATCAATAACCAGTTGAATACTTTCTTGCATTATTATTTTTCGACCTGATTTTTAGACATGAGGATGATAGGCAAACAGCGCAGGCGCTCCGCCGGTATGGACAAATAAAATCGGCCCTTCATCCTTAAAGCGTTTTTGCGCAATGCCGTCGATCAGTCCGGCCATCGCTTTGCCGGTATAGACCGGATCGAGCAGTATGCCCTCGAGGCGCGCCAGCAGTTTCACCGCTTCCATTCCCTCTTCGTTCGGCGTGCCGTAACCCGGCGCAAAATAGTCATCCCAGAGCAGAATATCGGCCTTCGCCTTCAGCTCCAGCTGCTCTGCAACCGCCTGCTGTAGCGTAACCACTTTCGGCTTCTGATCCGCCACGCTGCGGGACACCGTCACGCCAATCAGTTCGACCTCCGGAAGCAGTTGCTCCAGCCCCACCGCCAGCCCGGCATGGGTGCCCGCACTGCCGGACGCGACCACGACGGAGGAGAGACTCACCGCACCCTCGCACTGCTGCGCGATTTCCAGCGCACTTTCCACGTACCCCAGCGCGCCCAGCGCATTCGAACCGCCGACGGGAATAACGTAGGGGCGAAAACCCTGCGCTTCCAGACGCGTCGCCAGCTTATCGAGCTGGGCGGTCGGGTCGGTCAGCGCGTCAACCATCTCAACCTGCACGTTAAACAGGTCTAACAGCAGGCGGTTACCGTTGGTGAGATAGTTTTCAGCCCGCGTGCCAATCGGGTTTTCCAGCAACGCCACGCAGTGGAGCCCAAGCTTCGCCGCCACGGCCGCCGTCTGGCGAACGTGGTTGGACTGGATGGCCCCGGCAGTGATGAGCGTATCCGCACCTTCGCGCAGGGCGTCCGCCGCCAGAAACTCCAGCTTGCGCAGCTTGTTGCCCCCCATCGCCATGGGCGTCACGTCATCACGCTTAATAAAAATATCGCGCCCTAAATAATCAGAAAATCGCGGGAGATACTCCAGCGGCGTCGGTGCGCCGATGAACTCCAGGCGGGGAAAGCGCGTTAAATTCTGTAGTGACATGGATGCTCCGGTAACTCAGACAAAATGTGATATTTTTCATTATGCACGCAGACGCGTAAGAAATAAAAAAGGCGCTTTTAAAAGCGCCTTTTTTTACGTCAGAAACTTATTTCGTGACGTCTGCCCCGAACCACTTCTCGGAAAGCGCCTTCAGGCTACCGTCTTTTTGCATGTCAGCAATCGCGGAATCAATCGCTTTCACCAGGTCTTCGTTACCTTTACGAACGGCCACGCCGGATTCCTGACGAGAGAACGCATCACCCGCTACCGCCAGGGTGTTGTTGGTTTTCTTCACCAGATCCAGTGCTGCCAGGCGATCAACCAGAATGGCGTCGGTACGGCCCACGCGCAGATCCTGGTATTTCGTCGGGTCATCATCGTAGGTGCGGATATCCACGCCCTGAACGTTCTGGCGCAGCCACTCTTCGTAGTTGGTTCCCAGACCGACACCGACTTTCTTCCCTTTCAGGTCCGCAGCCGTTTTGATGGTGCCTTCGTTGCCTTTCTTCACCAGTGCCTGAATACCGGACACGGTATACGGGGTGGAGAAGTCATACTTCTTCTTACGCTCGTCAGAGATGGTGACCTGGTTGATGACCACGTCAATGCGTTTCGAATCCAGCGACGCCAGCATACCGTCCCATTTGGTCGGTTTCAGGGACGCTTTCACGCCGAGGTGTTTTGCCAGCTCTTCAGCAAACTCCACTTCAAAACCGGTCAGCTTGCCGTCATCGCCCTGGAAGCTGAACGGAGGATAGGTTCCTTCCAGCCCGACCAGCAGCGTACCGCGCTCTTTTACTTTATTCAGCAGGTTTTCTGCGGCGAACGTTTTCACGCTCATGCCCGCAACCAGCGCAACGGCCATAACACCCATCAGCGCCTGACGACCCAGAAGTGCAAATTTCATAAATACCCCGATATAGTGGAATTTTTACGTAGTGTAGAGAAATCGCCTGCAACGTCAAAGGCGACTGCGCTACATCTTATTCTTTTTTAATATATATCAGAAGTTGTTCCGGCGTGGGCTTTCTGCTTTATGGCACCCGGCATTTGTACCTTATATTGTGCGTACTTGCGCAGCGCAATCCGGTAGTTGTTGGTGCTGGTCGCAGGCAGCCACGGCTCCAGGTTCTCGTCGAGATAACCGGTTTTGAGCAGATCGCGGGAAATGTTGTTCACGGTCAGATGTTGCCCGAGGCGGCGCAGGCGAACCACGTATTCGCGAACGGTGCCGTGGCTCATCTCCGTTTGTTCAAACAGGAACTGCTTGAAGCCGATAATGTCGAAGAAGTCGCTTTGCTCTTTGCAATGGAGATCGCCACAGAAACGGCAAAGCGCCACCCACTCTTTTTGCTCTTCGAGCCATGCTGCTTCGTCCATCAACGTGTCGAGGCGAGAAATCGCGATCTTATTGACGATTTCGCCGCGGCGAACCAGCGTGATACGATCGAGTAGCTTGTTACAGTGGGCGCAATGCGTCTGGCTGTGTTTAAAGTCTTTCAGGTAGCGGCTTAAAGGCCGTCTTTTAGATTGCTGCACCGTCATGATAACTCCTGGTTGTCAATACGTTGTGCGGCATTTTTAAGGTGAATCAATCACCTATAACTTACCCAGCTTGGTTCGTAAGCGTTTAATGGCCTGGCTGTGCAGCTGGCTCACCCGCGACTCTCCCACCTCCAGAACAGCGCCAATCTCTTTGAGGTTAAGCTCTTCCTGGTAATAAAGGGTCAATACCAGCTGTTCGCGTTCAGGCAGAGCTTCAATAGCTTCCATGACGCGCTGGCGTAAATTCCCTTCCATTAAATGGTGTAACGGGTTTTCTTGCTGGTGCTCATCCGTCACCAGCTCGATGCTATCGCCATGCTCTTCTCGCCACTCGTCATAAGAGAAGAGTTGGCTATTATTGGTATCGAGCAACATCTGACGATACTCTTCAACAGCAATGCCAAGACGATCCGCCACTTCGGTTTCCGTTGCGTTGCGTCCCAGTTCCTGTTCCAGCTGCCCCATCGCATGCGCCACTTCGCGTGCGTTGCGGCGAACACTGCGCGGTACCCAGTCACGGCTGCGCAGCTCGTCCAGCATCGCACCACGAATACGCTGAACTGCGTAAGTCGTAAATGCCGTTCCTTGCAGAGCGTCGTATCGGTCAACTGCATTCAATAACCCGATACCGCCCGCCTGTAGCAGATCGTCAAGTTCCACGCTCGCCGGCAAGCGCACCTGGAGGCGCAATGCTTCGTGACGCACCAGCGGGACATAACGCTGCCACAGCGAGTGTTTATCCATTACACCTTCAGCGGTATAGAGTGAATTCACGATAAACAGCCCTGCGTTAGTTGAGTTATCGGCATGATTATCCGATTCTGGAGGGCAATCAATTGGATGAATAATGGGTAAAATGGGCGGTTATTTGCCTATTACTGTAATAACCTCGATTTCGGCACAGCATATAGAACGAGCTCAAAAGCCAGTTCCGGATGGTGGCCACGAAGATAAAAATGGTAATCAGCGCTGAGTGATTGAATATATTGTGGAATAGTCAGAAGATCTTCCGGCTTATGATAAAGACTAATCGCTAATAGTGGATGCCAGGCGCGAATGGTGCCAGCGGCGCCCTGGAGTGCTTTGAGCTCTGCACCTTCAACATCCATTTTTATGAAAGTGGCTTTACCGCCCTGCAAGATATTATCAATGCTATCGAGCTCAATTGTAACCGTATCGCTGCTTTGCTCCACAAGCCGAGAAGAGAGCGCATTTCCAGATTGAAAAGAGAGTACGGTTTTATTCTCCCATACCCCTTTTTGCACTGGCTGGCAGAATGGCCATTGTCGGGTATTGTCACAAAGCTGAGAAAAATTACCGGCATCTGGTTCGAAACCGACAATTTTCTCCGGCATCTCAACGCCTTGATTGACAACTTCCTGCATAAACGCGCCGATGCTATCACCATTGTAGGCACCGCAATCAATAAACACTTCGTTATTTTGAAGGCGGAGAATATCGGCAGGAAAATAGTGGGCTGGCTCGTATACTGCCTGATAGTAGCCGCGGGTTGCGCTGAGACGCTGTTTAAGGAACGCGACCAGCGTTTCTCTTGAACGTTCGTCCGCGAGGCCGGCATAGACAGCTTCAAGGGTATCGCTATGCTCGTCACAAAACGACTGCGTATACCACAGCGTGGTGCTGACTCCGATAAAGGCAGGATCGTAAACCAGCACGTTTGCGCCGCCGCGGCGTAATTCCTGTTGCAATGCATCATGGACGTATTGCAGCGCAACGATACAGTTAAATTTACCGGGTTGTTCGATAAGGTCTTCAATTGCCACCACCGGCAGACCATGGAAGGTCATGCCTTCAGTGATGTAATGTCGGTTTAACGCTATCTTATCGAGAGGCAAATTTTCCCGAAACATAAATTCCGCGGTCATCTGCCCAAGGCAACCGGCTCCATAGAGAACCAGCGGAAGTCCGTTGGCATGCATGTCGCGGATGCCCTTGAAGAAATGATTATCGTAGCCCTGTATCTGTTCCAGTAATGTCATGTAGTCCTCAGCTCAACCTTTATTAACGATGTAAATCGACTTTGGCAGACGTCACGGCGCTCTGCTGCGCTTTTTCGAGAAACTCGAGACCGCGAACGGCCGTATCACAACTGAAGCTATATCCCGTGGCATCACCGCGTAAACTGGCAGCGATGTCGGCGTAATAGTTAGCGAATGCCTCTATGAATCCGGCAGGATGCCCTGCTTTAAAACGACAATAGCGAGGCTGATTAGCCACAGTGTTATCTCCTGCCGTTCGATCAAGCAGACGCACGTTGCCATGCCGATCGGCGAGTCGGAGATATTCTGGCTCCATTTGCAGCCACTCTGCGCTGCCTTCTGACCCATATATACGGATTCGCAAACCATTGCGGTAACCGAGCGCCGCCTTGCCGTACCAGTAGTTACAGACCATGTCGTCGCTATAGCGGGAGATTAGGTTAACCGTATCGATAACGTCCGAAACACGGGCAAAGGTGCTGTTGATCGCATAGACATCTTCTGCTTGCTTATCCGTCAGAAACTCCACCAACTGGTGCACATGGACACCCAGGTCGAGCGAAACAGTAGGAATATCCCCATCAACTCGTCGCCATTCCTGAGGCTGAGGAACGCTGCCATCCTCGCGGCTGCGAATAAACCCTTCCTGGGGCATTTCAACCATAACATGCTGAATTTTCCCCAACTCGCCGCTAAGCAGACGCTTACGCAATTCGCGAACCATGGGATAACCGGTGTAGTTATAGGTGACGTACAGTTGTCCTTTCATCTCGAAGACTCGCCGGGCGATATCCCTCGCGTCGCCTACACTTGCAACCATCGCTTTTTCACTGATCACCGGCAGGCCATACTCCAGACAGGCCAGGATAATTTCACGGTGGGAGGGTGTTGGCGTCAGTATGACGACAGCATCCATCTGCGCATGTTGTTCTTCAAGTAACGTGACTGCGCTGGAGTAAATAGCCTCGTCTTTAACCCCCCAAGCTCGACCCGTCTGCTGGTTCAGCGACGTATCGCGGCTAAAGCAGCCCGTCGTAAGCTGAAAATGCCCGTCCATTTGACTAGCGATGTTGTGAGTAAGACCGATGGCAGAATTGATCCCACCGCCGATAAACCCGAGAGACAGAGGCCTGTGCATAATCCGGTCCTTACAATGAATTAAATGAGAAATAGTTTTTTAGCTGCGGCGTGTGGCGTGCCATGGCATTGAGTTCGGTAAACTCAGCAAAAACCAGTCCGGCGCGATCTTCAGGTGCTGGTGCGAGTTCATCGCCCGGCTGTTTCAGCGGGATAGTCTGAATGATCGTGGCTGGTAGCGGAGCGTAGCTGAAGCCAAAAAATCGGCTCTGACGTTCGCAAGAGACCGTATGGCGCGCAACGTATCGCTGGCGCGCCGGTCGCCGATTCGGGAACGCACTCTCCCCACCAATAAAGGGCAACACAAATTCACGGCAATAATCTACGCCCGTTGAGAGTTCAATTAATTTCGAGTAGAGATCGCCAGGGCATCGGCGGGTGACTTCAATCAACCAAAAATCCTGTTCGTCAGCGATGAGTTGCGTGTGCAACAAACCATCCACCAGAGCTAAGTCGCTGACAATGGCCTGCATACACTCGCTGATGCGGTCGCGCATCGGCTCGCTGAGATTGACGCTCAAGCAACTGCTATTTACCTGCCACGGATAGACCGTGCAAAACTCATCAACAAAAAATTCGCAGACAATTTGCCCATTGCGAATAAAAGCGGAATGGCTATATAGGGCCCCCTGGCAGAATGTTTCAATGACACACTGCCCTCCCGGCGATGCAGAGCAGGCGATATTTACCGCCTCATCCAGCTCTGACGGCTGATGAATAAGTGAAATCCCCATACCACTGTAAGCATCAACGGGTTTAACCAGCAGCGGGAAGGTTAGCGCGTGCGCGTCCTGTGGACTTCTCACAGCCCGCGGTATAGGGTAGCCTTGGCCGCTGGCCCATTTTCTGAAGCGATCTTTCAAAAAGAGAAGATCGCTGACCTCGGGTGAGTCGAAGCCTGGAAGGCCAAGCTCATCCGCCACACGGCAACCTGAGAGATAGGACACATCGGTTACGCCGGGGGATAGCGCAGTAATTTTTTCATTACGGGCAATCGCCAGTACGGCTTTGCTATCGGCATAATTTTGCACGCAGGTCGCGTCGGCATATTTCATACCTGCATCCTGAGCTTTGCCGCTACAGGCGAGCGTACGAAAACCCGCCGCTTTTATGGCCTGTTGTAACGGCAGTGAGGCAAAACCCGCATCCAGGATCATTGCAGTGCGCATCACGGTCATACTACGAGCCCCGAGTATATTGCCGACTCGTCAGACGGTACCTCACCAGACAGAGATGCGCGTCTAAGAGCATTCACTACGCGGTCTTGATCTTCTGGCGTTAATCCGGGATAAATTGGAAGGCACAGCACCTTGTCGGCGATATCATTGGCAACAGGCAGATGCTCTTCAGCAGAAGAAGGGAACCCCCTGTACATCGCAAAAGAACTGATTAACGGATAGAAATAGCGGCGAGTCAGAATGCCGTCAGCTTTAAATAATGTATAAACATCATCGCGACTCATGCCAAATTTCGGTTCAATGAGCACCGGGAAATACGCATGGTTCCAGCTCACATCGTCTGGCACGTCGACAAACGTTAATCCTTCAAGCCCTTTTAACAGCTCGCGATAGCGATGATGAATCGCTTTGCGTTCTTCTAGAGCTTTATCAATATGCTTAAGTTGCAGAAGACCAAATGCCGCTTCCACTTCATTCATTTTGGCGTTTATGCCTGGTGCCACGATGCGGGTCTCACCGGCAAAACCAAAGTTCTTGAGATAGTCGATGCGCTGTTTAGTTTTAAGATCCTGGGAAATGATCGCCCCGCCTTCAAAGGTATTAAAAACTTTAGTGGCATGGAAGCTGAGTACCGACAAATCACCATGATTTAGAATACTGATATTATTTTTTCGAACGTTAAACGCATGTGCGGCATCATATATTACCCGTAAGCCATAGACGTCAGCAATTTTCTGTATTTTGTCGATATCGCAAGGGATGCCATAACAATGCACAGGTAAAATTGCCGTAGTATTTGGCGTAATTAATTCTTCGATGCAATCCGGATTAATATTATAGGTTCGTGGATCAATATCAGCGAAGACAGGCGTTAAGCCATTCCACAGCAAACTGTGTGAGGTCGCCACAAAGGAATACGGCGTAGTGATTACCTCTCCGCTCAGACGCAACGCCTGAAATGCTGTCAGCAGCGCCAACGTACCGTTAGCGAATAGAGACAGGTGCTTAACGCCAAGGTATTGCGCCAGAGCCTCTTCCAGCTGTTGGTGGAAAGGCCCGCCATTTGTCAGCGTCTTGTTTTGCCAGATTTTCTCCAGATAAGGAATAAATTCCTCCAAAGGGGGCAAAAATGGACTGGTTACGTAAATTTCATTCATAGCGTACCTCGGTATTGATACCGTTAAATTTTGCCCAAACTGCCAGCCTGATTATCGATTGCCATTCACGAACGCTCCTCGGCAATAAGAAACGGACGCGGCTTTTCTCCCCGACAATAGATTTTCCATGCTTCACGCAGCGCCCGCTCAAAATTCTCGGCAATATTAAAATCTGGCAAGGGATTAACCGGGATCCTATCACGCATCCCCAGACGTATTTCAGCTAACTCTGGAATATGTTGACGCCAGTCTATTGCCTTATAAATATAATCATCCTCATCATCAGCGATAAACTGTTCCAGCCCGTAAGAACGCATAATATCTACGCCCTGCTGGCAGGGTATGGTCGGGCCATTCATGGTAATTGTCGGAACGCCCATCCAGGCTCCATGATGCGTCGTCGTTCCGCCGCTGTAGGGGAAGGCATCCAGTAAAATATCGATTTCATGGTGCAGAGCAAGGTATTCGTCCAGTTCAACCAGTCCACGGAAAAGTAATCTGTTTTGCGAAACTCCGCGCTGTTTAAAGCGCTTCGTCATGGCAGAGATCATTTCAGCATCGGTCATATTACCGATTAAGAGACGACTCTCAGGGTAGCCCTGCAAAATTGCAGCCCAAGTATCCAGAACCTGGTCATTTATTTTTTTTGACCGGTTGAAGCTACCAAACGTGATAAAGCCATTGTGCAGGGCAGGTAAGGAGTTAATATCCGGGCTTCGCGGGTGAGGTTCGAAACTCTTACGCGTCGCCACGAACATCGCATTTTCCACCAGCTGTTTTTCAAGGGCCGGAGACTGTGCCAGGCTCGCCGAAAGCAAAATATAATCCATCTCTTTCATCCCGGTGGTGCCTGGGTAGCCTATCCATGTGATCTGGATCGGTGCCGGGCGCAGAGCGAAGACCGGTAGCCGGTTGTAAGCGGTATGGCCCGATAAATCGAACAGAATATCAATCCCATCTTCTGCGATCAGTTTCGCCAGCTCAATATCGCTGATAGCATCAACCTGGCGCCAAAGGGTAGCGCTCTGACGCAGGTGGCGATAAACGTCATCCTCTTCCAGGAAAAGCGTGTTATAGGCAACTAAATCATATTTTTCGCGATTGATGGCGTCCCAGTATGGCAGCAGGAAATTTGCCACCGGATGCTTACGCAAATCTCCGGAAACAAAACCGAGCCGAAGTTTGCGCTGAGGTTCCAGGGAATTAGTTAGCGCCAGCGTTACCCCGCTCTCTTCAGCCCAGGATGCCGTACGGCGGCCAAACTCGATATGCTTTTCCAGCAGCTCTTCAGCCTTCACGCTAGCGTCATGACTCATCACGAAAAGTAAATTGCTGAAGTAACCAAAATTGTAATTACTGAGCTCAACAGCTTTTTCCATAAAATAGCGCGCTTCTGCCATTTTATGGTTGTCACTCAGGACGATGCCGGTGAGTCCAAGCGAACTGGGACCAGGATGCTGAAAACGCATAATTTCCCTACAGCATTTTTCAGCCAACGACATATCGCCGTAAGCATGGTGCAGCGATGCCATACTGAGCCAGTAATCAATATTTTTTTTATTCAGGCGCAGTAAAGTACGGACAATGAGCCGCGAACCGTAAAACTCACGCTTGCGCTGAAGTACCGTGGCGAGATCATAGTAGATATCAAGGCTGGAAAAATAATATCCCATTAGCGTGCAAAGCGATGCCAGAGCATCATCCCAGGCAGAGGTTAAGACGCACGTTTTTGAGTAGCAGCGAAGCACATGAATATTGTCGGGTTTTTTCTCCATCAATGCGCGGGCGTACTCCCGGGCTTCTTTAGAGCGCCCTTGTTGAATGAGACTGTTCGCTCGTGCATAAATGGCATCGACATCAGGATCGGCTAATTCGGATTCGGCGTTGCCCTTCAGCAACAATCCACCCTGTACCCTGTCGACGCTCAATAATAACAGCAGCGAAAGCTGCGATTTGAGTACGTCGAGCCTGCCCGCACGCAGAAAACACTGCAGATGTTTTTTCCACGCCTCCGGAGAGCCCGTCAGCAACCCTTTAATTTTCAGCGACGAGTAGTGTTGCCAGTTTGCCTGTCCTGCTTTGTTCATGTCGTACTGAAGATAACGCCACTCGTCGGGCGTTAAGGAGACCCACTCTCCCCACAAATTCATGACCCGCATGGCATCCACCGGACGTTCGGAAGGCAGCCCCCCCACCGGTGCCAGCTCATCGTTTTGCGCAGCGTTATACGGGCCAGGAGCCGCACTCCAAAAGAGACCGTCCGCGCCTGTCATAAACAGCGTTGTGAGGGCATCCAGGACCGTATCCTGATAATCCTCCTGCGTTTCAGGGGCGCGACAGTTGAGCAGTAGCTGCTCGAAACTTAAGGACATCGGCCAGACATTACCTAGCAATTCCATGATGCGGATAATGACGGCATTGTCGGTGCGAATGATTCGACCGTTGCTGTTCCTGAATTCATGCGGTGCTTTTGCGGGATCCATTTCGACCGGCACAAAGCTTCCGGCCCAGTGCAGGTTTCTAAGCTGATTAAGATCCGGCTTATTGGGAGGCTGGTGACTGTTCAGGTGACAAAGCAAAGTAAAGCGTTCTGAGCGCTGCACGGCATAGTCAAGATACTGCTGTGCCATTGTTCTGCTGGCTCCGGCACTGACGGCCTCGAGCAGTTCTTCAATTGTCGGATTATAATAGCTTCCTAGCTCTGACTGCGGAAGGATATCGCCTAGATACTGCAGACCCACCTGTTCCGCCTGTGAACAGAAGGCAGCCAAAGTACATGCCCCGTCAGTCGGGGTTAAGAAGGCGAGAATCAGTGTGTTGTCGTCCATTTTTTCTGCACGTAGGACTTCGTTCTTGAGCGCACCTTCTTCCAGAGTTAATAGCATAAAACTCAACATGGCACGGGCAGAAGCCAGCAGATCGCTGCCCGCTTCTGCCCGTTCAAGATGAAAGCGTAGCGCTTCACCCAACGCGAGACGCGCTGAACTTCCCGGCAGTACAGACCACTTTATGGCGATAACACCATTGACGGATAAATGCGCGTGACACCACTGCAAGAGTGCTTCCCGCTCGCTTTTGCCCAGAAAAGCAAAACTCTGGTGGATAATGATGTAATCAAACTCACCGGGATCGACCGCAAGCAAATCCCCTAACCCTGCCTCAAACAGTTCAACGTTCTGGCATCCCAACCCTGCAACCAACTGTTTCCCCTTCAGGATCGCCTGTCCATCAATATCCACACCAATAGCTATACTCTCCGGGTTAGCCCAGGCGCGCATAATGAGGCTCGTTGCCGATCCACAGCCAATCTCCATGACACGAGCAAATGCAGGAACCGGCGTGGCCAGGAGATTAAGTGCCGCAGCAGCATAAAGGGCCTCAGTGCTGACCCGTTGGTTGGGATACATTGTCGTCACGTTTATTCCAGATTCTCGTTATTGCAGGGCCAATGTTTAGCGTTGGTATTTACCGATAAGCGTCGATTTAAACTCCTGACAGGGGCCCTCTGCTTTCATTGCTACCCAGCAAAACGCCTCATCCGCAGCGTGGCTATCCACTACTGTGGAACGCTCAGCACGGGTAATCGAATGCTGGTCTTGTGGCGAAAGGCTATCCAGGCACGCAAAGAGTGCGACCTGTTCAAGGCCCGGCGCACAGTTGCCGCTGGTGAGGTTAACGTCGATAAAGTGTGCGACCCGATCGAGATAGCGTTGTGCGATGCCGCAAGGCCTGGCGTAGATAAAACCGGCAAAGACTTCTTCCCAGAACGGCGAGTTTTCGGTTTGTAACAACATCAGCGACGCGTCGGGCTCGGCCCAGGGTTTACGCGCAAGAACATTTGAATTAATAGCAATAATAGGTGTATTAAAAGTGCTCAGAGCATGGCGGAGGAAAACAATGCGACGCGCAGCGCTGATCACTGCGGTGTCAGTATTGCTGGCGATCGTCTCATGGCTGGCAGAGAGATTGAGCTCGGGAAACTGTTCCCGAAGCGCCAGCAGACTTTCTTTTATCTCATTGCTGCCATTGAACACGTGAACGTGAACATCCAGGACGTCGCGATTGGTTTCATAGAGGGAGTAAAGCGTCGGTACGGCGTGTTCGAAATATTCCTCGCGAGTACAGGTTAGCAACACCGTCGTTTTGGTACCTGAGGTTTTTACAATCCAGTTTTCCCAGGCACTCTTCGCCGCGATGTACTCGCTCGCGTTAAGCGATCTAAAATCAATGTAAGAATCCGGAATGCCTCCAAGCCGGTAGATCCCACAGGTAATCATTAGCAGGGCCATAGGATCTTCACCAATAAGTAACGCATCGGCGGTCAATACCTGAATCACGACCATCGCCTGATTAAAGTCGTTTTCCATTAAACAGATCAGCAGCAGAATTTTCAGAACCGGAGCCAAGCTGCTTACCTGCGAAAGATTGTTGTTTATTAGGAATAGCGCTGAGCTGATTTCATTTACGCGAAACAGTAGCTGAATGGCGGCGACAAGATAATGAATATTACTGTCGGCGTTTAATGCCGAGACAACATATTCGGTCAGCTGCGCACATTGGGATGAAGATAATATCTGTTTATCGCCAGTACGGGACTCATCAAGCGCACTGTTGGCCAGCACGATTGCGCACAACATGTTTTTTAAGGCAGAATCTTTGTTCGCCTCCAGCCCCGTTTCTGCCGCACGTATCATGGGTTCGAGGGTGGTAATATTGGCGCTCTTAAAGCTGAAGATTTCCGCCACGATGTTAGCGGGCATAACATCTGCTTCGGGGAGATCAATGAATCGGGTAAAGACATTCCGATAAAACTGACGCATGGCCCGGCTACGTGCGAATTCACTCATCTTATAACTCATCGATAAACCGTCGTCAGACGACCGGAAAAGGACATTTTAGGCAGAATAGCACTGCGTTACGGCGGGTGATGGCAGGAAAACGCTGCTAAATGCAGCCTTATTTTGAAGATTAAAGGTGGGTTTATTTCAGGATAAAAAGTGAAAAAAAAGGCTGCTGTTTCCAGCAACCTTTTTTAAATATTTGGCGTCTATTAACGCAGCAGGGACAGCATAGCCTGTGGAACCTGGTTTGCCTGAGACAGCACAGAAGTACCAGCCTGCTGCAGGATCTGCGCGCGAGACATGTTAGAAACTTCAGTTGCGTAGTCAGCGTCCTGGATACGGGACTGAGCAGCAGACAGGTTAGTGATAGAGTTGTTCAGGTTGTTGATGGTAGATTCGAAACGGTTCTGAATCGCACCCATGTTAGAACGCGCGGTATCAATTTTGGAGATAGCGTTGTCTGCAGCAGTGATGAACGCTTTTGCAGTGCTGTTATCAGTGATAGTACCGGTCAGTCCAGAGTCGAGGCTGGTTGCTTTTGCGTTGATCAGTGCGCCAGTGGTGATAGCGATGCTATCAGTTGCGCCAGTACCTGCGCCAACCTGGATGTTCAGGGAAGCTGTCTGGCTACCGTCCAGCAGTTTTTTGCCGTTGAAGTTAGCAGCGCCAGCGATACGATCGATTTCACCCAAGCGCTGAGTGATTTCAGTGCTGATTGAGGTGTAGTCAGTAGTACCGTTAGTGTCGTTCGCAGCCTGAACAGCCAGCTCACGGATACGCTGTAAGTTGGAGTTGATCTCGTTCAGGTTACCTTCAGCGGTCTGAACCAGAGAGATACCGTCGTTAGCGTTACGTGCAGCCTGAGTCATCCCTTTGATCTGAGAGTTCATGCGGTTTGCAATTGCCTGACCAGCAGCGTCATCTTTAGAGCTGTTGATACGCAGACCGGAAGACAGACGCTCGATAGCGGTGCCCAGAGAAGACTGAGATTTGTTCAGGTTGTTCTGAGTGGTCAGGGACAACAGGTTAGTATTGATAACTGCCATAATTTTAATTCCTTCAAAAATGGTTTCTAGGGTCGGTGCCTAACACTCACGGCGTCTCTCACCGTCAACAAGGTTATCGACGCCCTTGCAGCAGACTTTAGAAAATATCGAAGAAAAAAATTAACCATTTGTTTTATATATATTTATTTAGCGAAATGGCACAAGGAATACCCAAGAGTTGTAAAATTATAAGGCTAATTGCTTCTTTTTTACCCTCCTCAATAACGTCATGTCAGACGTTAAAAGCGAGAAAATGAACGCTTATTACGCGATTATTTTTTAAAACTCGCCGTAAACTTTTTGCAAGATGGGCCGATAAACGACTGAAACATCCATTGAAAAGGAACATTACATGGCGACTATCAGTAATCTCGGGGTGGGCGTGCCCGGCCTGTCGGATCTGTACGATAAGCTGCAGGCAGCAGAAGAGACTAAATTAACAGCGATTGCCAAACAAAAGACCACTTACGACGCGCAAATCACCGGTTACGGAAAATTACAAAGCGCCCTGACTACCCTGCAAACCGCAGCAGCAAAGCTGGCAAAGACGGATACCTGGAACTCTACGTCCGTTTCAAGCACCAACACAGCATTCTCCGCTATCAGTACCTCCAGCGCTAACGTTGGCGACGTTACTATTAATGTCAGTAAGATCGCGAAAGGCCAGGTTCTGACGACAGCTCCCGGTACAATTGACAGCAATACAAAGCAGTTAGGCGGGACAACGGGCTCCAATAGCCGAACCATTACCATCACCCAGGCAGGAGCCGACAGCAAACCGCTGACGGTAACGCTCGCCGATGGCGATACTTCACTGAACGGGATTGCTAAAGCTATCAATGCGGCCAACGGCAACGTATCAGCAAGCGTGGTGAAAGCCGATAACGGCGACTACCGTCTGATGCTGACCTCAAAAACCACGGGTACCGATTCCGATATGACGGTGACGGTGGCGGGAGACGATACGCTAAACGCCGTTATCGGAAGCGCCGCGCTAAATGTGCAGGTTAAGTCGCAAAATGCCGTCATTAACGTGAACGGTATTCAAATAGTTCGTCAGAGCAATACCATCACTGACGCGCTGCCTGGCGTAACATTAACCCTGAAAGCCCCGAGCACAGCAGATGAAACGCTGACGATAGCCCGCTCAACCGACGATAACAAAAAAGCCATTACGGAATGGGTCAATGCCTATAACTCTCTGCAGTCTACCATTGCTGCGCTGACCAAATACGAGCCGCCAGCAGTGGGTGCAACCGCCCAGTCCTCGAACAACGGCGTGTTAATGGGTGACAGTACTATCCGTGGAGTACAATCCGATCTTCGTGCTTTATTGACCAATGTACAGAGTGGCTCCTATGCCATTATGGCTCAACTTGGCATCACCCAGGACCCGGTCAAAGGCGCAGACGGCGCGATTGGCAACCTAAAAATTGATGATAAAAAATTAACCAAGATTCTCACCGACGATCCGGCTGGCGTTCAGGCCTATTTTGTGGGTGACGGAAAAAAAACCGGTTTCGCCACACAGATGAATAACACCTTGACCGATATGCTGAGCACCTCTATCGGTAAAGAAGGTGTGATTCAGAATGCGAAGGACGGTATTAACGCCACGCTCAAATCCATCGGCAAACGTTACGACGCGATGGAGTTGACCATTGAAGCCACGATGGCGCGTTATAAAAAGCAATTTAACGATTTGGATAAGCTGGTCACTAAATTCAATGGTACGGCCACTTATTTGACCCAACAGTTCAGCAGTAAGTAAGAAAGGAACCGATATGTATAGCAAATCTGGTGTACAAGCCTATCAGCAGGTAGGTCTTGAATCTGCTGTCTTGAGTGCCAGCCCGCACCAGTTGGTTGTCATGTTGTTCGACGGTATCCATAGCGCGCTTATTAGGGCGCGCCTTTTCCTTGAGCAAGGGGACATCCCGGCAAAAGGAGAGGCCCTGTCTAAGGCCATTAATATTATCGAAAATGGCCTTAAGGCTGGTTTAAATATGGATGTGGGAGGAGAACTCCCCCGCAATCTTTCTGCACTTTACGACTATATGGTACGCCGTTTGTTACATGCCAACCTGCGCAATGACATCGAGGCCATTACCGAAGTCGAGGCTCTGCTGCTCAATATTTCCGACGCCTGGAAGCAAATCGGCCCGGGTTATTCTCCCAAGCAGGATTAACTGTAATGAACGACTTCAGCTTATCCCTAAAAAAGTGGCATGCCCTTAATGCGCTTAGCAATACCATGCTAGGCCTTGCTCAATCCGGGAAATGGGATGAGCTAATTGACCAGGAGGTGGCATACGTTTCGCTGGTAGAAGAGATCAGCACGACGCCTTTTCCGCCCAACAGTAAGTCTGTTCAGGACCAGGCAATGGTGATACTGAATCAGGTGCTTCAGAATGAAATCATTCTTAAAGAGTTGCTACAGGAAAGGATGAGTGAGCTGAGCGGCCTTATTGCGCAAACCAACAAGCAAAAAAACGTAAACGTCACCTACGGTAGGCTTTCTGGCAACATTTTATTTCCCGGAGAGATGAATCAATAATACACATTAGCGATTCATCAACCATACTCCAGAAGTCTGCCAATGGCTTCTGGAGCACGGATGATGAAAAACCCCACCCTGTTACAATGTTTTCACTGGTACTACCCTGCTGGCGGTGAATTGTGGCGAGAGGTCACGGCGTTAGCCCCCAATCTTAACGAAATCGGCATTAACATGATCTGGCTCCCGCCCGCCTATAAAGGTGCATCCGGCGGGTATTCTGTCGGCTATGACTCTTATGACCTGTTCGATCTGGGCGAGTTTGACCAGAAAGGCAGTATCGCCACGAAATACGGTGACAAAGCGCAGCTGCTGGAAGCCATCGACGCCCTCAAGCGCAACGACATTGCCGTACTGCTGGACGTGGTGGTGAACCACAAAATGGGTGCCGATGAAAAAGAGCCCGTCCGCGTTCAGCGCGTGAACGAGCAGGATCGCACGCAGATCGACGATGAGGTCATCGAGTGTGAAGCCTGGACCCGCTATACCTTCCCTGCCCGCGCCGGCCAATATTCGCAGTTTATCTGGGACTACAAATGCTTCAGCGGCGTCGACCACATTGAAAACCCCGATGAAGACGGCATTTTTAAAATCGTCAACGACTACACCGGCGAAGGCTGGAACGATCAGGTTGATGATGAGATGGGTAACTTCGATTATCTGATGGGCGAAAATATCGACTTTCGCAATCACGCCGTCACCGAGGAGATCAAATACTGGGCCCGCTGGGTCATGGAACAGACGCGCTGCGACGGTTTTCGTCTGGACGCCGTCAAGCATATTCCCGCCTGGTTTTACAAAGAGTGGATTGAGCACGTCCAGGAGGTCGCCGACCAGCCGCTTTTTATCGTGGCGGAATACTGGTCCCATGAGGTGGATAAACTTCAGGCCTATATCGACCAGGTCGAAGGCAAAACCATGCTGTTTGATGCCCCCCTGCAGATGAAATTCCACGAGGCGTCACGTCAGGGACGGGATTACGACATGAGCCAAATCTTTACCGGCACGCTGGTGGAAGCCGATCCGTTTCATGCGGTCACCCTCGTCGCAAACCATGACACCCAGCCTTTGCAGGCGCTGGAAGCCCCGGTCGAAGCCTGGTTTAAACCGCTGGCGTATGCGCTGATCCTGCTGCGGGAAAATGGCGTGCCGAGCGTCTTTTATCCGGACCTCTTTGGCGCCAGCTATGACGATACGGGTGGAGACGGTGAAACGTACCATATTGATATGCCTGTGATTGAGCAGCTCCACGAGCTGATCCTCGCACGCCAGCGTTTTGCCCACGGCGTGCAGACGCTCTTTTTTGACCATCCTAACTGCATCGCCTTCAGCCGCAGCGGCACGGAAGACGATCCCGGCTGCGTGGTGGTGATGTCAAACGGGGACGACGGCGAGAAGGTAATTTGTCTTGGGGAAAACTACGGCAACAAAACGTGGCGGGATTTTCTCGGCAATCGCGAAGAAACGGTCACCACGGCGGCGGATGGCGAAGGGACTTTTACCTGCAAAGGCGGAAGCGTGAGCGTGTGGGTAATTGAGGATGGGCTGTAGAAACAATGCCGGGTGGCGGCTTCGCCTTACCCGGCCTACGCGAAGGCACTTTTGTAGGCCGGGTAAGCGTCAGCGCCACCCGGCAACAAACGGCTAAGGTAGTTTACTCTCCAGCGGATGCTTGCTCAGGTAATCGGCACACTCAACCGTTGGGCGATCGACCTTCTGCAGCTCCAGCCCGTCGTACTCAAGCGTCGAGCCATCGCGCTCCAGCGGATAGATATCCAGCTTGCGCGTCACGTTGTAATAACTGTCTGAACGCAGCATGATTTTACCCGGCACGGCAATCACGCGCTGCCACTGACGGCAGTCCAGCGTATCGCCCTCTTCCGTCACCACCAGCGTGGCAATCGCTTCAGGGCTGACCATTTTGCTCTGCGGCCCTTTTGACTGCCAGTATCCCGCCAGATGCGCCGGGACAGGATGCTTGATCACCTCTTTATAATTATCGACCTGAACGCACCCGGTCAGTGCCAGCAGCGCGCCAGCAATTGCTATTTTTTTCATCATCTTTCCTGCATTCGAAGAAAAAAATATTGTGGCATTAAAGCGCTGTGGCTGCCAGCGAAGATCGACAGGTCTTAGACCTGCATCCCCATCACTTCCTGATAAGCCGACACCAGCTTGTTACGCACCTGGATCCCCATCTGCAGGGAAACCGAGGCTTTTTGCAAATCGGTCATCACATCATTCAGCGCCACGCCCGGCTCGCCGAGGGTGAACTTCTCTGCCTGCGTGCGCGCTGCGGTCTGGGTATCACTGATACGGTCAAGAGCGGCATGCAGTTGCCCTGCAAAGCTGATGCTCGGCTGCTGATCTGCCACATTCTGATTACGGGCCGTCATCGCCGTTGCCTGCAGCTGACTGATTACCCCTTCAATGCCCTGTATAGCCATGACTCTCCCCTGGATGGTTTTTTACGCGGTCAAGACTAACAGCTTGTCAATAAGATAATGGCGGTAAATAGCATGAAAAAACCAGGTTATTTGACGCATAGAAAATCACGAATCATCAAATAATGGCAGGGCCATCAATATGGAACTTTTGTCGTGTTTGCCGACCCGGGAGTCAGTTTTGTTTCTCTACACGAATAACGTAAACCACCAGGATTTAAGAGGTGCGCAATGAGTGCAACAGCATCGACAGCGCCGCAGAATAAATCACTCGAGTGGATGAACCGCCTTCGCGCGAATCCTAAAATCCCGTTGATCGTGGCAGGCGCTGCCGCAATTGCGATCCTTGTAGCGATGGTCCTGTGGGCGAAAAGCCCTGATTACCGGACGCTCTACAGTAACCTTTCCGATCAGGATGGCGGCGCCATCGTCACCCAGCTGACCCAGATGAACATCCCTTATCGCTTTGCCGATAATGGCGGTGCGCTGGAGGTCCCGGCAGATAAGGTGCACGAACTGCGTCTGCGCCTGGCCCAGCAGGGGCTGCCGAAGGGCGGCGCGGTAGGCTTTGAGCTGCTGGATCAGGAAAAATTCGGTATCAGCCAGTTCAGCGAGCAGGTGAACTACCAGCGTGCGCTGGAAGGTGAGCTGGCCCGCACCATTGAAACATTAGGCCCGGTGAAGAGCGCCCGCGTGCACCTGGCGATGCCTAAACCTTCCTTATTTGTCCGCGAACAGAAATCACCTTCGGCTTCCGTGACCGTGAACCTCGAGCCTGGCCGCGCGCTGGACGAAGGACAAATCAGCACGGTGACGCATCTCGTCTCCAGCGCCGTGGCCGGTCTGCCGCCGGGTAACGTGACGCTGGTTGACCAGAGCGGTCACCTGCTGACGCAATCCAATACCGCCGGTCGCGATCTGAATGACGCGCAGCTGAAATATGCCGCTGATGTGGAAAGCCGTCTCCAGCGCCGTATCGAAGCGATCCTGGGTCCGGTGGTGGGCAACAGCAACGTGCACGCGCAGGTCACCGCGCAGATCGACTTCTCGAATAAAGAACAAACCGAAGAGCAGTACAGCCCGAACGGCGATGCGGCGCAGGCGGTTATGCGTTCGCGCCAGATCAACACCAGCGAGCAGATTGGCGGCGCAAACCCAGGCGGCGTGCCGGGCGCGCTGTCTAACCAGCCTGCCCCGGCTAACGCGGCGCCGATCTCTACGCCACCGGCCAATCAGCAGAACGGCCAGCAGAATAACCAGCAGACCACCTCAACGGCGACGAACAGCGGTCCACGAAACAGCAGCCGTAACGAAACCACGAACTACGAAGTGGATAGGACGATTCGCCACACTAAACTGAACGTGGGCGATATTCAGCGTCTCTCCGTTGCGGTAGTGGTGAACTACAAAACGCTGGCGGATGGCAAACCGTTGCCGTTGACCGCCGAGCAGATGAAGCAGATTGAAAACCTGACCCGTGAAGCGATGGGTTACTCCGAGAAGCGCGGCGATACCCTCAACGTGGTGAACTCACCGTTCAACTCGGTGGAAGAGACCGGCGGTGAACTGCCGTTCTGGCAACAGCAGGCGTTTATCGACCAGCTGATGTCCGCAGGACGCTGGCTGCTGGTGCTGATTGTCGCGTGGCTGCTGTGGCGCAAGGGCGTTCGTCCTCAGCTCCAGCGCCGTGCTGAAGCCGAAAAAGCGGCTCGCGAGCAGATGAATGCGCGTCAGGAAACGGAAGAAGCGGTTGAAGTGCGCCTCAGCAAAGATGAACAGATGCAGCAGCGCCGCGCTAACCAGCGCATGGGTGCCGAGGTGATGAGCCAGCGCATTCGCGAAATGTCAGATAACGATCCGCGCGTCGTGGCGCTGGTCATCCGTCAGTGGATGGGTAACGAACATGAGTAATACGCTTACGGGCACCGATAAAAGCGTCATCCTGCTGATGACCATTGGCGAAGATCGCGCGGCAGAGGTGTTTAAACACCTCTCCCAGCGGGAAGTGCAAATTCTCAGTGCGGCGATGGCCAACGTGCGTCAAATCTCCAACAAGCAGCTGACCGAAGTGCTGTCGGAGTTTGAGCAGGAAGCCGAACAGTTTGCCGCGCTGAACGTCAACGCCAACGACTACCTGCGTTCCGTGCTGGTCAAGGCGCTGGGCGAAGAGCGTGCCGCCAGCCTGCTGGAAGACATTCTGGAAACGCGCGATACCGCCAGCGGTATCGAAACGCTTAACTTTATGGAACCGCAGAGTGCCGCCGACCTTATTCGCGACGAGCACCCGCAGATTATCGCCACCATCCTTGTCCACCTCAAACGCGGTCAGGCGGCCGATATTCTGGCGCTGTTCGAAGAGCGTCTGCGTCACGATGTGATGCTGCGTATCGCCACCTTCGGCGGCGTTCAGCCTGCCGCGCTGGCGGAGCTGACCGAGGTGCTGAACAACCTGCTCGACGGCCAGAACCTCAAGCGCAGCAAAATGGGCGGCGTGAGAACGGCGGCAGAAATCATCAACCTGATGAAAACGCAGCAGGAAGAGGCCGTCATTACGGCGGTTCGCGAATTCGACGGCGAGCTGGCACAGAAAATCATCGACGAGATGTTCCTGTTCGAAAACCTCGTCGAAGTGGACGACCGCAGCATCCAGCGCCTGCTCCAGGAAGTGGATTCCGAGTCGCTGCTTATCGCCCTCAAAGGCGCCGAGCAGCCGCTGCGCGAGAAGTTCCTGCGCAACATGTCTCAACGTGCGGCCGATATCCTGCGCGACGACCTTGCCAACCGTGGTCCGGTTCGTCTGTCTCAGGTGGAAAACGAACAGAAAGCCATTCTGCTTATCGTTCGTCGTCTGGCGGAAACCGGCGAGATGGTGATTGGCAGCGGAGACGACACCTATGTCTAATGAGCTGCCGTGGAAGCGCTGGACGCCGGACGATCTGGCCCCTCCCCTCTCCGAGTTCACGCCAGCCGCGATCCCGACCGAGGCGCTTGACCCGGACGTCGAGCAGCCCGAGCTGAGCGAAGAGGAGCAGCAGGCGCAAATGCTGGCTCAGCTGCAAATGCAGGCGCACGAGCAGGGCTACAATGCCGGTCTGAACGAAGGCCGGCAGAAAGGCCACGAGCTGGGGTATCAGGAAGGCCTGGCGAAAGGGTTAGAGCACGGTATCGATCAGGCGCGCCAGCAGCAGGCGCCGATCCATGCCCGCATGCAGCAGCTGGTCAGCGAGTTTCAGCACACGCTGGACGCGCTGGACAGCGTGATCGCCTCGCGACTGATGCAGATGGCGCTGGAAGCCGCGCGTCAGGTGATCGGCCAGACGCCCGTGGTGGATAACACTGCGCTAATCAAACAAATTCAGGGTCTGCTGCAGCAGGAGCCGCTGTTCAGCGGTAAGCCGCAGCTGCGCGTCCACCCGGACGACCTGCAGCGCGTGGAAGAGAGCCTGGGCGCAACGCTAAACCTGCACGGCTGGCGGCTGCGCGGCGATCCGTCGTTACATCACGGCGGCTGCAAAGTTTCTGCCGATGAAGGCGATCTGGATGCCAGCGTCGCCACCCGCTGGCAGGAACTGTGTCGCCTGGCGGCACCGGGAGTCGTCTGATGACCGCACGCCTCACCCGCTGGCTCACCACGCTCGACAACTTTGAGACGAAGATGGCGCAACTGCCCTCTGTTCGTCGTTATGGGCGGCTGACGCGCGCCACCGGTCTGGTCCTGGAGGCCACCGGCCTGCAGCTTCCGCTGGGCGCGACCTGCGTGATTGAGCGTCAGGACGGTCTTGAAACGCGTGAAGTAGAAAGCGAAGTGGTCGGGTTCAACGGCCAGCGCCTGTTCCTGATGCCGCTTGAAGAGGTGGAAGGTATTTTGCCCGGCGCGCGCGTGTATGCCAAAAACACGTCCGGCGATGGGCTGCAAAGCGGGAAACAGCTGCCGCTTGGTCCTGCCCTGCTGGGTCGCGTGCTGGACGGCAGCGGGAAGCCGCTCGACGGGCTGCCCTCCCCGGACACCACCGAAACCGGCGCATTAATTACCCAGCCGTTTAACCCCCTGCAGCGAACCCCTATCGAGCATGTGCTCGACACCGGCGTGCGCCCGATCAACGCCCTGCTGACCGTGGGACGCGGGCAACGTATGGGCCTCTTCGCCGGGTCAGGCGTGGGTAAATCCGTCCTGCTTGGCATGATGGCGCGCTATACGCAGGCCGATGTGATCGTCGTGGGCCTGATCGGCGAGCGCGGTCGTGAAGTAAAAGACTTTATTGAAAACATTCTGGGTGCGGAAGGCCGTGCCCGCTCGGTGGTCATTGCCGCACCGGCGGACGTGTCGCCGTTACTGCGTATGCAGGGGGCAGCCTATGCCACCCGCATCGCCGAAGATTTTCGTGACCGCGGCAAGCACGTGCTGCTGATCATGGATTCGCTGACCCGCTACGCGATGGCGCAGCGTGAAATCGCGCTGGCTATCGGTGAGCCACCGGCGACCAAAGGCTACCCGCCTTCGGTCTTCGCCAAACTCCCTGCCCTGGTGGAACGTGCGGGGAACGGCATCAGCGGCGGCGGCTCCATCACCGCGTTCTATACGGTGCTGACCGAAGGCGATGACCAGCAGGATCCGATTGCCGACTCCGCGCGCGCGATCCTTGACGGCCATATCGTGCTGTCGCGTCGTCTGGCCGAAGCCGGACACTATCCGGCGATAGATATTGAAGCCTCTATCAGCCGCGCGATGACGGCGCTGATAACCGAGAAACACTACGCCCGCGTGCGTAACTTTAAACAACTCCTCTCCAGCTTCCAGCGCAACCGCGATCTGGTGAGCGTGGGGGCGTATGCCAAAGGCAGCGACCCGATGCTCGACAAAGCGATTACCCTGTGGCCGCAGCTGGAGGCATTTTTGCAACAAGGCATTTTTGAACGTGCCGACTGGGAAGATTCAATTCAGGCTCTGGAGCTGATTTTCCCGCAGGTGTAACACAGGTGGAGGGCGAAGGTCATGGCGCAAAACAGCGCGTTATCAACGCTGAAAGATCTGGCTGAAAAAGAAGTTGATGATGCCGCATTGCAGCTTGGCGCAATGCGACGCGGGTGCCAGCAGGCTGAAGAACAGTTGAAGATGTTAATCGACTATCAGCATGAATATCGCACCAACCTCAATACCGATATGACACAGGGCATTGGAAGCCAGCGCTGGATTAACTATCAGCAGTTTATCCAGACGCTGGAGAAGGCGATAGATCAGCATCGCCAGCAGCTTCACCAGTGGACCCAGAAAGTCGATACCGCGCTGAATTTCTGGCGCGAGAAGAAGCAGCGACTGCAGGCCTGGCAGACCTTACAGGACCGACAGATTGCGGCAACGACCCTGGCGGAAAACCGCCTGGATCAGAAAAAAATGGATGAGTTTGCCCAGCGCGCATCAATGAGGAAACCGGAATGATCACACTGCAACAACTGCTGATGAGCGACAGCGACCTGTCAGGCGGTACGCAGACAGGAAAAGGCACCGACGGTGCACAGGACTTTCTCGCGCTGCTTGCGGGCGCCCTGTCGGACGCGACGGGCAAGGGCAACGATGCGCCCCTGACGCTGGCTGACCTGAAAGCCGCCGGCAGCAAGCTGTCCCACGTTGCTCAGGACGCCAAAGGGGATCCCACCCTGCAGGCCAAAATTGCCGACCTGCTCTCGCGTCAAACTGCGCTGAATGGCGATGAAACGTCGCCCGTCACGTCGCTTGATACGCTGGTAACCGGGCTGGTGCCGCTGTCAAAGGGTGATGCCCTGAAAACGCTTAATGCGGTCAACAGCAAAGATGACGGCAAAAGCGAGCTGAGCGAAGAGGAGCTGGCCGGGTTAAGCGCGCTGATGGCCATGCTGCCGCACCAGCAGACCAGCACCTCACGTGCGGCAGGCAGTGACGGTGTGCCCGCCACCGCAACGCTGAGTTCAGCGGCGCTGACGCAAAACGGCGCGGGCCAACCGTCCCTGAACGCGCTTCCGGGAAGCCATGATAAAGCCCAGAGTGCTGCGCCTTATCAGAGCCAGGCGAAAAACAGCGACCCGGCCCTGTCGGGTAACGCGCCGGCCACGCCGGCCGTGGCCGCAACGGCAGAGAAGCAGGAGCTTGCCAGTTCCTCCTCCTCAGCCTCACCGACGGCGACCCTGGCACCGATTATGTCCAGCCATGCGACCAGTCAGACGGCCGCCACCGTCGCCACCGCGCCGGTGTTAAGCCAGCCTCTGGGTACGCATGAATGGCAGCAGTCCCTGAGCCAGCACATCACCCTGTTCACTAAACAGGGCCAGCAGACAGCCGAGCTGCGTCTGCACCCGGAAGATCTGGGTCAGGTGCAAATTTCGCTTAAGCTGGATGATAACCAGGCGCAGCTGCAGATGGTTTCTGCGCACAGCCATGTCCGTGCGGCGCTGGAAGCCGCGCTGCCGGTCCTGCGAACCTCACTGGCGGAGAACGGCATTCAGCTTGCGCAAAGCAGCGTCAGCAGCGAGAGCTTTGCCGGGCAGCAGCAGTCCTCATCCCAGCAGCAGCACCAGGCTTCGCGTTCCGGCAACACCGGCGGCTTTAATGACGAGAGCGATGAGTTACTGCCTGTCCCTGCCGCTCTGCAATCCGCCGCGCGCGGTAACAGTGCCGTAGATATCTTCGCCTAAACGCCAGAGGTAGCGTGATTATCCCCGTCTTTTCCACGCTTTGACGACAGCAGGACACGGGATAATCACCTTATTAAGCTGTACCGAAACAGGAAGCTCGTATCAGATGACTGACTCCGCTATCACCAAAAAAAGTAAGCGTTCCATCTGGATCCCGCTGCTGGTGTTGATCACGCTCGCCGCCTGCGCTACCGCGGGCTATAGTTACTGGCGTATGCAGCAGGAACCTTCGACCGCTGCGGCCAAAGCCGAACCTGCACCACCGCCGGCGCCGGTATTTTTCCCTCTGGACACCTTCACCGTGAACCTCGGTGACGCGGATCGTGTGCTGTATGTCGGTATTACGCTGCGCCTGAAGGATGAAGCCACGCGCGCGCGTCTGAATGATTATCTTCCGGAGGTGCGTAGCCGCCTTCTGCTGCTGTTCTCTCGTCAGGACGCTTCGGCGCTGGCCACCGATGTGGGTAAGCAAAAGCTGGTCGACGCCATTAAACAAACGCTGGCGACCCCGCTGGTAAACGGCCAACCTAAGCAGGAAGTCACTGACGTTCTGTATACAGCCTTCATTCTGCGGTAACGACATGGGCGACAGTATTCTTTCTCAGGCAGAAATCGATGCGCTGCTCAACGGCGACAGCGATAAAAGTGATGATCCGCAACCGGGTATTGGCGGCGATAGCGATATTCGTCCCTATGACCCGAATACCCAGCGTCGCGTGGTACGTGAACGTCTGCAGGCGCTGGAGATCATTAACGAACGTTTTGCACGTCAGTTCCGTATGGGGCTGTTTAACCTGCTGCGTCGTAGCCCGGATATCACAGTCGGTGCGATCCGCATTCAGCCGTATCACGAGTTTGCCCGCAACCTGCCGGTGCCAACCAACCTTAACCTGATTCATCTGAAGCCGCTGCGCGGCACCGGTCTGGTGGTGTTTTCCCCAAGCCTGGTGTTCATTGCGGTGGATAACCTGTTCGGCGGCGACGGGCGTTTCCCGACCAAAGTAGAAGGTCGCGAATTCACCCACACCGAACAGCGCGTCATTAACCGCATGCTGAAGCTGGCGCTGGAGTCCTACAGCGACGCGTGGAAAGCGATTAACCCGCTGGAAGTGGAGTACGTCCGTTCTGAGATGCAGGTGAAATTTACCAATATCACCACCTCCCCGAACGATATCGTCGTGAATACGCCGTTCCACGTGGAGATCGGTAACCTGACCGGCGAGTTCAACATCTGCCTGCCGTTCAGCATGATCGAACCGCTGCGTGAGCTGCTGGTTAACCCGCCGCTGGAGAACTCCCGCAACGAAGACCAGAACTGGCGTGAAAACCTGGTCCGCCAGGTCCAGCATTCGCAGCTTGAGCTGGTGGCGAGCTTCGCCGATATCCCGCTGCGGTTATCTCAGATCCTGAAATTACAACCCGGTGATGTTTTGCCGATAGAAAAACCCGACCGCATTATTGCCCATGTGGATGGTGTCCCCGTGCTGACAAGCCAGTACGGCACGATTAACGGTCAGTATGCGTTACGCGTTGAGCACTTGATCAACCCGATTTTGAATTCGCTGAATGAGGAACAGCCCAAATGAGTGACATGAACAATCCGTCCGATGAAAACAGCGGAGCACTGGACGATCTGTGGGCTGACGCGTTAAACGAGCAAAAAGCGACCCCGGCCAAAAGCGCAGCGGATGCCGTATTCCAGCAGCTTGGCGGCGGTGACGTCAGCGGCACGCTGCAGGATATCGACCTGATTATGGATATCCCGGTTAAGCTGACCGTTGAGCTGGGACGCACCCGCATGACCATTAAAGAGCTGCTGCGCCTGACGCAGGGCTCCGTAGTAGCCCTTGACGGTCTGGCCGGCGAGCCGCTGGATATCCTGATCAACGGCTATCTGATTGCTCAGGGTGAAGTGGTGGTGGTGGCCGATAAATACGGCGTACGCATCACCGACATCATTACCCCGTCTGAACGTATGCGTCGTCTGAGCCGTTAAGCATGAAAACCCAGGCAACAGTATCGCAACCTTCTGCCGTTCCCGGCTCGCCTCTGCTCCAGGTGAGCGGGGCGTTGTTCGGTATTATTGCCTTTATTCTTATCGCCGCCTGGCTGGCGAAGCGCTTTGGCCTGGCGGGGAAAACCGCCGGTGCCCGCGGGCTGAAGGTCAGCGCCAGCACCACGCTGGGGCCGCGTGAACGCGTGGTCATCCTCGAGGTGGACGATGCGCGCCTGGTTCTGGGCGTCGCGGCGTCAAACATCAGCGTGTTACATAAACTGCCGCCCGCCCCTGCTGTGGTGGACGAGCGTGCAGAGGCCCCTGCGGATTTCCAGTCCGTGATGAAGAGTTTGCTTAAGCGTTCCGGGAGATCCTGATGCGCCGTTTGTTATCCCTGACGCTTGCGGGCGTTGGCCTGTTTGCTCCCGCGGTCTATGCGCAACTGCCCGGTCTGGTTTCTACCCCGCTCGCGGGCGGCGGCCAAAGCTGGTCGCTTCCGGTTCAGACGCTGGTGTTCATCACCTCGCTGACGTTTATTCCGGCCATCCTGCTGATGATGACCAGCTTCACCCGCATCATCATCGTTTTTGGTCTGCTGCGAAACGCGCTCGGCACCCCTTCCGCTCCGCCAAACCAGGTTCTGCTCGGGCTGGCGCTGTTTTTGACCTTTTTCATTATGTCGCCGGTGATCGATAAGATTTACACCGACGCCTACCAGCCGTTCAGCGAAGATAAAATCTCCATGCAGGAAGCGCTGGATAAAGGCGCGCAGCCGCTGCGGGAATTTATGCTGCGCCAGACGCGTGAAGCGGATCTGGCCCTCTTTGCCCGCCTGTCCAACACCGGCGAGCTGCAGGGACCGGAAGCGGTACCCATGCGTATTCTGCTGCCCGCCTATGTGACCAGCGAGCTGAAAACCGCATTCCAGATTGGCTTTACCATCTTTATTCCGTTCCTGATTATCGACCTGGTGATCGCCAGCGTCCTGATGGCGCTCGGGATGATGATGGTGCCGCCCGCGACCATCGCCCTGCCCTTTAAGATCATGCTCTTTGTGCTGGTCGACGGCTGGCAGCTGCTGGTCAGCTCGCTGGCGCAGAGTTTCTACAGTTAAGGAACGGCAATGACACCCGAATCGGTCATGATGATGGGCACGGAGGCGATGAAAATCGCGATTGCCGTTGCCGCGCCGCTGCTGCTTGTCGCGCTGGTTACCGGTCTGATTATCAGTATTCTCCAGGCCGCCACGCAGATTAACGAAATGACGCTGTCATTCATCCCGAAAATTATCGCCGTGTTCGTGGCGATTATCGTGGCCGGGCCGTGGATGCTCAACCTGCTGCTGGACTATATGCGCAACCTGTTTACCAACCTGCCGTACATCATCGGCTGACCTGACGATGCTGCACTTCACCAGCGACCAGTGGGTTCAGTGGCTCGGCGTCTATTTCTGGCCGATGCTGCGCATCATGGCGCTGATCTCTACCGCCCCCATTCTCAGCGAGAAATCGATCCCCAAGCGTGTCAAAGTGGGGCTGGGCATCATCATCTCCATTATCGTCGCACCGTCTCTTCCGCCGGTGGATATTCCGATCTTCTCGGCCAATGCGGTATGGGTGGCCCTGCAGCAGGTGATGATTGGCGTCGCCGTTGGCTTTACCATGCAGCTCGCCTTTGCCGCGGTGCGTACCGCGGGGGAACTGATTGGCCTGCAGATGGGGCTATCGTTCGCCACGTTTGTTGACCCTGGCAGTCATCTCAACATGCCCGTGCTGGCGCGCATTATCGATCTGCTCGCCATGCTGCTGTTCCTGTCGTTCAACGGCCATCTGTGGCTTATCTCCATGCTGGTGGACACGTTCCATACGCTGCCGATTGGCGAAAATCCGGTGAACAGCAATGCGTTTCTGGCCCTCACCCGCGCGGCGGGGCTGATCTTCCTCAACGGGCTGATGCTGGCGCTGCCGATCATCACCCTGCTGCTGACCGTCAACCTGGCGTTAGGTTTACTCAACCGAATGGCACCGCAGCTTTCGGTGTTTGTCATTGGTTTTCCGCTGACGCTGACGGTCGGAATTTTATTAATGTCATTACTGATGCCACTTATCGCTCCCTTCTGTGAACATTTATTCGGCGAGATATTCAACCTGTTAGCGGATATTGTTAGCGAACTGCCACGTAAATAATAGCCCGCACTGTTGTTACTGTCTTTCTGAGGATATTCCTAAAATAAAACGCGAAAAACATCTTCCAGGATATATCTGACGCGGTTTAATTGTTTCTAACCACCTCACAATACTTAATATTTACTTTACTTTAAGAAGATTCCTGGCAAATTATACGTAACTTTACGGGATAGTGAGTCCGCCTGAAAGTCTTTGTCATGCTCACAGGTTTATTATTTTTTTCCATCCCGTATGGCTGTTTTGAGCTCTCAGGCAGATGGTGAATTATCGTTACGCATTGAGTGAGGGTATGCCATGTCAACGATCATTATGGATTTATGCAGCTACACCCGGCTAGGGTTAACCGGGTACCTGGCAAGCAGAGGGGTAAGAAAGAGAGACATCAACGATGCACACATCGTTGACGAACTCGCAGCCGCTTGTGACGAACTTAAACCAGGCGTGGTGTTTATTAATGAGGACTGTTTCATTCACGATCCAGCCAACAGTCAGCACATTAAGCAAATCATTAATCAGCATCCAAAAACCCTGTTTATTGTTTTTATGGCCATCGCGAATATCCATTTCGATGAGTATTTGTTGGTCCGTAAAAATTTATTGATCAGTTCTAAATCGATTAAACCCGAGTCGCTGGATGACATTTTGGGTGATTATTTGAATAAAGAAGTTAAAAATGTAGGAGCGGTTAACTTACCCACCCTATCATTAAGCAGGACTGAATCAAGTATGCTGCGAATGTGGATGGCGGGACAAGGAACTATTCAGATCTCCGACCAGATGAATATTAAAGCGAAAACCGTTTCATCACACAAAGGAAATATTAAACGGAAAATTAAAACGCATAATAAGCAAGTGATCTACCACGTGGTACGCCTGACCGATAATGTGACGAACGGGATTTTCGTCAACATGCGTTAGTCGCTTAAGAAAAGTCCCTGTGCACCCTACCTTTGATCTCTGGCCTGGCCAGAGATTTTTGCTTTTACAGCGGGTGTCGGGCACGCAATGTGCTACCCGACGCCGTGCTAGTCTGCTTTCTCAACAAAAATACCGTCCGGATGCCCCAGTTCGTTAAAAAACCAAATGCCGAGCGGGTAGTCTTCCAGTGATACCAGGTACATTGTACCTTCGCTAAACTCTTCAATTGCCAGCACCACACCCGGGCGGCGCGGCCCACCGTCCGTTTTAACGGTTACCCGATCGTTGACCTTCATACATTCCTCCTCTGGTTTTGAGCCAGTGTAGAACAAAACGCAAAAACGCACATCGCCGCCCGGCGTGAATGGCGTTTTTATGCACAGGCTATACTTAACCCTGGACACGTTTGCAGGTTGAAAGAGGAGTCCCGCAATGAAGACCGATAAAGAGTACAGCGATACCATCAAGCGCGAAGTCGAAGTGGATGTCGATGCCCTGCTGGCCGCCATCAATGAGATCAGCGAGTCAGAAGTCCGCCGCTCGGACGACAATTCGGACCGCGTCATTGTCAACGGAAGGGATTATCACACCTATCGCGAGCTGGCCGAGGCCTTCGAGCTCGATATTCACGACTTTAGCGTGTCGGAAGCCAATCGTTAGGGCGAAAAAAATCCCGGTCATGGGGATGACCGGGATCAAAACTTGCTTATGCAAGAAGCACTTGAAAATTCGTTACACCAGGAAATCTGATGTACATGCCACACTATCCCCAACGAATTTGTCTGACAAGCATATATTCTTAGGATGAATATAATATTTTTAACATAATGCTTTTGGTTATGAGCAATAACATACGCCGAATGCGGGTTTGCCAGGGAATAATCTCATTTCTCCGGTTAACAATTCGGATATTTTTTAGGAATTTTCTTAGAGAGAAACGCATCCGTCACCGGGAGTCACTATGCCTTCACTGCGGGATACCTTGCTGATTTTTTCCGACCTGGATGGCTCGTTGCTGGATATTCATACCTATGACTGGCAACCCGCCATGCCCTGGCTGGACAGGCTGCAGGATAACCAGATTCCGATCATTCTCTGCAGCAGCAAAACCGCGGCAGAGATGCTGGATATTCAGCAGGATCTGGGGCTGGAAGGCCTGCCGTTTATTGCCGAGAACGGCGCGGTGATTCAGCCTGACGTGCGCTGGGACAATATCCAGCGTCAGATTAGAGGGATGACGCACCGGGATATTCGTCCGCGGATCGAGCAGATTCGCCTGCAGACGGGCTTTAAATTCACCACCTTTGACGATGTGGATGAGCACGTTATTAGCGAGTGGACCGGACTGACGCGCTACCGTTCGACGCTTGCCCGCAAGCACGAAGCCTCCGTCACGCTGATCTGGCGCGATACCGACGAGAACTTGCTTCAGTTTGAAGAGGAACTGGCGCACAGCGGCCTGCAATGCCTGCAGGGGGCGCGCTTCTGGCATATTCTGGACGCCCGCTGCGGTAAAGACGTGGCGGTTAACTGGCTGATTGAACGGTATCGCGAGCAGGAAGACATTGAACCCACCACGCTAGGGCTCGGCGACGGTCCCAACGATGCGCCGCTGCTCGACAGCATGGACTTCGCGGTGGTGATCAAGGGGATTAACCGCCAGGGCATCACGCTACGGGACGATAATCCCGCGCGGGTCTATCACACCCAACAGCCCGGGCCTGCGGGCTGGCAGGAGGGGCTGGATCATTTCCTGTCCTGATCCCGCCACACGACCCGGTTACGCCCGCTCTGCTTGGCCTGATACAGCCGGGCGTCCGCCACGGACTGCAGCTGTTCAAAATCGTAATTGCCCGTTTCATCCGCGCTGCTGACGCCCAGTGACGCGCTGATGCGCAGGGTTGTGCTCTTCTTCACCAGGATCTCCTTACTGTTGATTCGGCAACGAATGCGTTCGGCGACGCCTCTCGCCTCCTCCAGACCAAGACCGGGAAGGACAACACAAAACTCTTCGCCACCGACGCGTCCGGCCACGTCATTCTTGCGTAACGCGCTGGCAATCACGCCTGCCGTATGGGAAAGCACCTTATCACCGGCCTGATGGCCGAAACGGTCGTTGATGTTTTTAAAATAGTCGAGATCGATCTGAATCACCGAGAACGGCAGCGACTGCTGACGACAGGTTTCCGCCAGCAATTTTGCGCGGTCGAACAGCGCGCCGCGATTATTCAATCGGGTCAGCGGATCGTGCCAGGCCTGCCACTGGAGCGAGTGCTGAAGCGTATACATGTTACTCACCATCCGACGGATCACCAGCCACGAGATCAACAGCATGGCGGTAAAGAGCGCCCACAGCAGCGCCAGCACAATGCTGATACTGCCGAAGTCGTCCTGTACCCCTTCGTGCAGGGTGTGGATCCGCAGGACGACGCCATCGAAGTGATCGAGCCGCTCCCAGGTGATAAACCGGCTCCCGAGGCGGATACCGCCGCCGGTATCATGCTCAATCGCCTGGGCAATCTGCGCCGTTTCGCGTTCGTCAAACTGGTTAACCGGGCTTCCCGCGTGGGCTGAGGTAGCAATCATATTAAGCCGGGTATCGTACAGCTGATACTCCCCCTCCGTCCGGTCTTCCGTCGCGTCGGTCAGCAAACGCTGCATCGTGTCTAATGTAAAATCCATCGCCACGACGCCGTACCAGTAATGATCGAAATAGATGGGGACGCTGGCGGTGATCGTGCGTTCATCCCCGGTCCAGGATGAAGGCGTGGAGATAAACCAGCGCACGGCGCGGGCGCGGTTGTTACGCTCTGACTGCTGGGTAAACCAGGACTGCGTGACCAGATTATAATAGCGGGCGGTAATATCACCCGCCCGATCCGGCGTATCCGTGGAAAGGAAAAAACCGGCGCGGGAGACGTAGATCACCCGCGCTTCCGTTTGCGCTCTCGATGACGCCAGCCTGAGCAGATACCCCACTTCGAGCGCGGCAGAAATTTCATGACTGATGCGCTCAGCGTCCCGGTTCAGAAGCGTGGTTTTATCCACGAACGCATCCGAGACCCCGTTGATGGGAAGGGTGCGCTTTTTATCAACGGCGAGCTGCCAGGTGGGGAGCATGCGGACGGTGTTAAAGCGTGACACCGCATCCTGTAGGACATCAAAGGCCAGCGGCGTCTCGATTGCATCATGCATACCCTGGCGAAATAACAGCATCCTGTCGACGCTGTTCTGTAACTGCCTGTCCAGCGAACTGGCCACCGTATCCAGATGATTGCGCTGGCTGGAGATGTACGCCTCTTCCAGCACCACCACCTCACGCCAGGTCAGGAGCGTGGAAAACACCAGAACGATCAGAAAACAGAGATTAACAATCCGCCCCGGATTGCTACGCTTATGCAGCCATTGCAAAAAAGTTTGTCTTACAACAAAGGTATCGCGCTGCACACACACTCCCTGATTACTGCTCTATACCCGAAACCTGAGATAAAAACGCCCGGCAAAGCCGGGCGTTATGTGATTAAGCCTTGTCCCGTTTGTGCTGCCCGTCCCCCGGCTGAAGCTCATCTTCACGGAATGCTTCCCGCTTGATGCTATAGCCATCGTGCCACCGGCATTCCACCATTCCGCTGGAATACCCGGTGACGATCATACGTGGGCCGCCCTTTTTAGGCTTAACTTCATCACTGACCAAAAAGACCATACCTGCCTCCTGTATCAGGGTGAAACTGTTTCAATTTAGACGAGGAATGGTCTTTTTGCATCCTGCCGACGGTAACAATTAGTGCGACGTACCGCGAATTTTCTCAACCAGCTTCACCGCCGCAACGACGATAGCGCCAATGATAAAGCCCAGCACCAGGTTCAGCAGCGTGGGCAGAATCGCCGCGATAACGGCCCCCTGCGTGGAGGAGAAATGTTCGATGGCATGGTGCAGCGGCGCAATGCCGTGAACCACAATTCCGCCGCCTACGAGGAACATCGCCAGCGTGCCCACCACCGACAAGCTCTTCATCAGCCAGGGCGCCAGCACCAGCAGGCTTTTGCCGATGCCTCTTGCCACCGCGCTCGACTTTTCTTCCAGCCAGTAGCCAATATCGTCCAGCTTGACGATCAGTCCCACCAGACCGTACACACCCACGGTGACCAGAATCGCGATGCCGGAGAGGATCAGGACCTGGTTCAGAAGCGGCGCGTCAGAGACAATGCCCAGCGTAATCGCGACGATTTCTGCAGACAGAATAAAGTCGGTACGAATGGCGCCTTTGACCTTATCGCGCTCGAAGGTTTTCGGATCCTGCGCGGCCAGCGCTTCAAGACGCTGCTGGCGCACCTCCGGCGTATCGCTCTGCTTGCGCGCGCTAAAGGAGTGCAGCACCTTCTCCACGCCCTCGAAGCAGAGAAATGCCCCACCGATCATCAGTAACGGCGTGATGGCCCAGGGGATAAAGGCGCTGATCAGCAGCGCCAGCGGCACCAGGATCACCTTATTCAGGAAGGAACCTTTCGCCACGCCCCACACCACCGGCAGTTCACGGTTTGCCCTCACCCCACTCACCTGCTGCGCGTTAAGCGATAAATCATCGCCCAGCACGCCTGCGGTTTTCTTCGCCGCCAGTTTCCCCATCACGGAAATGTCGTCCAGTAGGGTGGCTATATCATCCAGCAATGTTAATAAGCTACTTCCTGCCAAAATCTTAATCCTTCATTTTTTGGTAATTAAGTGAATAGTATGGAGCAAAAGCGCAAACCCGGAAACAGGCACCTTACGTCAACAAAAAATTCACATCAGCTACACAATTAAAGGGCTCGCCAGCGCGATAGTTTTCGCGTTTACTATCAGCGACCTTTTTATTTCGACGTGAGGGATTATGCGTTTCCGGCAATTGCTACCGCTCATCGGGGCACTCTTTTCGCTGTACATCATCTGGGGCTCAACCTACTTTGTCATTCGCATCGGCGTGGAAAGCTGGCCGCCGCTGATGATGGCGGGCATCCGCTTCCTTTCGGCGGGTATCCTGCTGCTGGCCTTCCTGATGCTGCGCGGGCATAAGCTTCCCCCGCTGCGCCCGATGCTGAATGCCGCCCTGATCGGCCTGCTGCTGCTGGCAGTGGGGAACGGGTTTGTGACGATTGCCGAGCACCAGAACGTCCCGTCCGGGATCGCCGCCGTGGTCGTTGCCACCGTACCGCTGTTTACCCTCTGCTTCAGCCGTCTTTTCGGCATCCGCACCCGCAAGCTGGAATGGCTGGGGATTGGGATTGGGCTGGCCGGCATTGTTCTGCTCAACAGCGGCGGCAACCTGAGCGGGAATCCGTGGGGCGCGGTGATTATCCTGATCGGCTCGATGAGCTGGGCGTTCGGCTCCGTCTACGGGTCGCGTATCGAACTGCCGACCGGCATGATGGCCGGTGCGATTGAGATGCTCGCCGCGGGGATTGTCCTGCTGCTGGCCTCCACCCTGACGGGAGAAAAGCTGACCGCGCTGCCGGACCTGTCGGGCTTTCTCGCGGTGGGCTACCTGGCGCTGTTTGGCTCTATCATCGCCATTAACGCCTATATGTTCCTGATCCGCAACGTCTCCCCGGCGGTCGCCACCAGCTACGCCTACGTTAACCCGGTCGTGGCCGTGCTGCTCGGGACAGGACTGGGAGGAGAAACGCTCTCTCCTGTGGAATGGATTGCTTTAGGGATCATCGTGTTTGCCGTCGTGCTGGTCACGCTGGGCAAATATTTGCTGCCGGCAAAACCGGTGGTCACGCCTTGTGAGGTGGAGAAACCGTAAGCAGGTGAATACCCTGCGTGTCGATCTGCGCGGTCTGACCGCCGCCGCAGATCCACTCTTCCAGCCGTTCGCGCAGATCGGTATCGTTCAGCTTTAGTCTGCCTCTCAGCGCACACTCCCAGACGATCAGCACCCGCCAGCCCTGCGCAATAAGCATTGAGAGATCCCGTTTGTCACGCTCGACGTTCTTGCCAATCTTATCCAGCCAGAAATCGGTGCGCGTCGCGGGGACTTTAAACAGGTAGCAGTCGTGATGGTGCCAGAAGCAGCCGTGAGTAAAGATGATGCACTGCCAGGCGTCGAGGACGAAATCGGGACGCCCCGCCAGGGCGGGATCCTGCACGCGAAAGTCAAAGCCCGCCTGCGTCAGCAGCGCGGCCAGGCGCTTTTCAATGGCGGTGTCACGCGTGCCGATGGCACGCATGTTTTTACTGCGCGTGGCCTTATCGTGAACGTCCGTCATTGACGGCCTCACTCTGGCGTAGCGCCACCGCCTGTCTGATGCGCGGAGCCAGCAGTTTTGCGACAGCCGCAAACGCGGGAACGACGACCGAGTTACCAAACTGGCGGTACGCCTGGGTGTCTGAAACCGGAATGCGGAAACCGTAGCCTTGCGGCGTTTCAAAGCCCATCAACCGGGCGCATTCCCGCGGCGTTAAGCGCCGTGGGCGATGACGCTGATTGTGCGGATCGTCGAAATCTTTTTCACCCAGCGCTTTGTCCCAGCCTCTGTCGATCAGGATTTCCGCACCGTCTTTATAGTAGCGAGCAGACAGCGTGCGGGTGACGCTGTGCGGATCGTTCGGGTTGACCATCCCAAAACCGAAGCCGTTGCCTTTCGCCTGATGCTTCTTGGCATAGCGGTAGAGGTATTTCCACAGCACCGGGGTCAGGATAAATTTCGCGTCGACGGCCGGTTCCAGCAGGTCGGCCACGGTAGGACGGCGCTCGGGATACAGAGAAGGAATATCCCGCAGGGTGAAATCCCCTTTCAGATTGAGATCGCGGCGGAAGCCCACCAGCACGATACGTTCGCGATGCTGGGGCAGGAAATGTTTCCCATCAATGATTTTAGGATCGTCCGCGCCCATGTCCTCTGAATCGGCCACGTCATAACCCAGCTCATCCAGCGTTTGCATGATAATGCGGAAGGTTTTCCCGCCGTCGTGGCTTTTTAAGTTTTTGACGTTTTCCAGTACGAAAATGGCTGGACGACGGGCGTCAATAATGCGCGCCACGTCAAAAAACAGCGTTCCCTGCGTATCGCAGGCGAAACCGTGGGCGCGTCCGAGGGCATTCTTCTTGGAGACGCCGGCCAGCGAAAAAGGCTGGCACGGGAAGCCGGCCAGCAGCACGTCATGCGCGGGGATCGTCTGACGAATATGCTCGGCGGCCTGCTCATCGCTCACGCCGCTTTTATGGCTCAGGGTGACATCGCGAATATCGGCGTTGAAATGATGCTCGTGCGGGTCGCAGTACCAGTTGGCCTTATAGGTCCGCACGGCGTGCTTGTTCCACTCGCTGGTAAATACGCACTGTCCGCCGATAGCTTCAAAACCGTGCCGAATACCGCCGATACCGGCAAACAGATCGATAAACCGGAAGGCATAGTTCGGGTGAGCGGCAGAAGGTCGCGGAAGCAGGTTTTGCAGATAACGAAACTCGCCTTCACTCAGGCGACGCCCTGCTCGCTCGCTGGTCAGCAGACGTTTAAGGATCGCCGGGCTCCAGTGGCTTTCGCCGTGCGCCACCAGCAGACTGGCCAGCGTTTTAGCATCATAGATATCCAACAGCTGGCGCAGTAAGGCCTGCACCGTTGCCGTTGATTTCTCAGCCTGCGCGGGCGCGGGCTCTTTCACTGCTCGATTTTCCTGCATTCTTTTAACCGGAGAGTAAAGACTGGGAACAGATTACCACAGTTCAGTTGCGCAAACTGCGACGGAAGCGGCTCAGCACCTGGCTATCCAGCCCGAGGCAGTCGCCGTGTAATTCGGCGCTGAGTTTCGCCATAAACTGGATCAGGAAATCGGCATTGTGACGTGCCAGTTCGCGGCCCATTTCCGTCTGCATTGTATCAGGCAAACGCAGCAGCTTGGTCTGAAAATGGTCGAGGGCAAATGCCCTATCGTCGAGGGATCGCGCATCGGCAAAGGGATCGTCCGCGTCAAATAGCGGCACGCCCAGCGCGCCCGAGACGGCAAAAACGCGCGCCAGGCCGATAGCACCTAACGCTTCCAGCCGGTCAGCGTCCTGCACTATTTTGGCTTCCATACTCTGCGGCGCGATTTCGGCGCTAAAGCTGTGCGCCTCAATCGCGTGCGCGACGGCGGCAATATGCTCTGGCGGAAAGTCCGGAAAGTCGCGGCGCAGAATGTCGCTCGTCTTACGCGCGGCGAGCCTTGACGACTGCCTGCGTTCGGGATGATTTTTCGGCAGGCTGACAATATCGTGAAAATAGCATGCGGCCAGAATCACCCGCGGCTCGACCGCGTGGTGAACCATGATTTTTTGCGCCGTCATCCAGACCCGTCGAAAATGCGAAATATCATGTGCGGTATCGTCGTTCTGATGATTTTCCTTGAGCCAGCGCTCAAAGCCATGCTGCCACCGGGCCAGTTCCATCGTCATGTCCTGTTGTTAAAAAGAGGATGAATTATAACATAGCCAAATTAAATAAATTAAAAAATAGAAATGCGAAATATTTAATAATAATTACCCCTTATAAATTCAATTAATTAATTCACTGGAAAAATAAAGAGATTTATAGAAATAATTTGAAATATTTCATCGAATTTTATTACATTTATTTTTGAAACTAAATCACATCTCCTGGAATAGTATCAACCCTGTAATTACGGAGGGTAATTACATATATTCATATAAATTATCTTTAAAGGGAATATATAATGAAAAGAAAAGTTCTGGCAATACTTGTACCCGCGTTATTAATGGCAGGCGCAGCAAATGCGGCTGAAATGTACAACAAAGACGGCAATAAAGTTGACCTGTACGGTAAGGTCGACGCGCGTCATACCTTCTCTGACAACCCTGGCGACGACGGCGATGAAACCTATGTACAGATTGGTTTCAAAGGCGAAACCCAGATCACTAACGACCTGACCGGTTACGGCCAGTGGGAATATAAAACCTACGCTAACGATACCGAAGGCGCGGGTGATAAATCCTTTAACCGTCTGGCATACGCTGGCCTGAAATTTGGCGAATACGGTTCATTTGATTATGGCCGTAATTACGGCGTCGTGTACGACGTTGAAGCGTGGACCGATATGCTGCCTGTATTTGGCGGTGATTCCTACACCTGGACTGATAACTTTATGGTTGGCCGTGCTAACGGTCTGGCTACCTACCGTAATAGTGATTTCTTCGGTCTGGTTGAGGGTCTGAATATCGCGCTGCAGTATCAGGGCGCAAATGAAGATCAGTTTGCTCAAGAAGACCAGGAAGGCACGAAAAATGGTCATAAAGATGTACGCTTCCAGAACGGTGACGGCTTCGGTATGTCTACCTCCTATGACTTCTCTGGCGATCTCTCCGGTCTGAGCCTGGGGGCGGCGTATTCCTCTTCTGACCGTACTAACAAACAGGAAGCGGCAGGCCAATACAGCGCGCATTATGCGAGCGGTAAAACAGCTGAAGCGTGGACTCTCGGCGCGAAATACGACGCCAATAACGTCTATCTGGCGATGATGTACGCTGAAACCCGCAACATGACGCCTTATGGTGATTATGGTATCGCGGATCAGACTCAGAACTTCGAAGCGGTTGCACAGTACCAGTTCGACTTCGGCCTGCGTCCATCCCTGGCATGGGTTTACTCTAAGGGCAACGACATGACCTATCCAGGCAACGCCAGTAACCCTCAGGGTCAGCATGGAGACATGGACCTGGTTAACTACATCGACCTGGGTATGACCTACAGCTTCAATAAGAACTTCTCTACCTATGTTGACTACAAAATCAACATGCTGGACAACGATGAAAGCTTCTACGAAGCCAACGGTATTTCCACCGACGACATCGTTGGTGTGGGTATGACCTACCAGTTCTAACCTCTAAAATATCAAAGGCCGCATCTGCGGCCTTTTTTATTTCTTAACGGTACATATTACGGCGCTTCCTGCAGCGCCACGCGGATAAACCCGTTATTCTGCGCCAGCAGCTCATGAGCTTTCCACGCATCCAGCCCTGTCAGCACCATCAATACCGCTGTTTTACAGTGATGGTTACAGCTCTCCAGCGCCGCTTTTGCCTCCGCCCGGGAGCATCCCCCCGCTTCCATTACAATGGCGATTTGACGTTCGGCCCATTTGGTGTTGCTTGCCTCAAGATCCACCCGCAGGTTGCTGTATACGCGCCCGGTTCGAACGGCCAGCCCGGTAGCGATCATCGAGAGGATCATTTTTTGCGCGATCCCCGCTTTGGTGTTGAGATAGCCGGCCACCACATCGGCACCCAGTTCGGGGGCTATAACCATACTCGCCAGCTGCGCGGCTTCACTTTGCGCATCACCGGTAATCACGGCGACCGGCGAACCCAGCGACCATGCATGCCGCATCGCTCCCCAGACCCACGGCGTTTTTCCGCTGACGGTCACGGCCAGCATCATATCGTGTTCACCAAATTTAATGGCCTGCAGGTCGGAAACGCCGCGCTCGTAGCTCCCTTCCCCCTCTTGTGCCGTTACGGCCATCACAGGGGTTTTGCCCGGCGCATACTCATCGGCAACCTGTTGCGCGACACGACCAGACGGCCCCGCCCCGACAATGACCAGGCGACCACCGTGATTGAGGGTCGCGGCAGCGTTATCCACCGCACGGGCAATCGTCTGTAAACAAGGGGTGATAGCAGCAGAAATGAGTGCATCATCCTGGTGAATGACTTTCAGCATGTCCAGCGTGGACAATCTATCGATATTCATCGTGCTGGCGTGCCGTCTTTCCTTGACCGAACCGGTAAGCATAATGCTCATAAACAGCCTCCTTATTATGAGTACCCACACACTATAAAGTGTTTTATATAGATGACCTGCGAGGAGGGTCACGAAAAGAGGACCAAATCCACGCTTTTACATGGCTTTAAGAAAAGCGCGTCATCGGCGATAATTACCCTCTTACTTAATCATCGCGGAGTGTTGATGAGCGATTTGCAGCCTTTCCTTCCGACGCGCAAGCGCCCCATGAAACTCAATACGCTGGTCACGCTGATGGTGTGCGCGATTATCGGTTCAGTTCTGCTGGTGGTTTTTGCGCTCTATTCGGTGCAGATCACCCGCGCAACGCGCGATGATGTCAAAGACACCGCGCTCGGCATTGCCCGCACCCTCGCCGACAGCCCCGAGATCCAGCGCGGCCTGATGCAGGCACCGCAGGAGAACATTATTCAGCCCATCGCCCAGGCGGTGACGAAGCGAAACGATCTGCTGTTCACCGTGGTCACTGATATGCGCGGGATCCGCTACTCTCATCCGAATGAGGCGCTGCTCGGGCTGCATTTTATCGGTGACGATTTAACCCCCGCGCTGGAAGGCAAAGAGAACGTTTCGGTTAACCGGGGCGCGCTCGCCGAAGCGCTGCGCGTTTTTACGCCCGTCTACGACGCCCAGCACGAGCAGATTGGCGTGGTGGTCGTCGGAATCTCCCTGAATAAGGTTGAAGAGCAGATCGCCCGCGGGCGGCTAAACGCCGTCTGGACCATTTTGTTCAGTATTTTTATGAGTTCTATGGCGATTTGGGGTCTGGTGCGGGTTCTGAAGCGCATTCTGTTCGGGCTCGAACCCTACGAAATCTCCGCCCTGTTCGAACAGCGCCAGGCGATGCTGCAGTCGCTCCGCGAGGGTGTTCTGGCCGTTGATATACACGGGCGCGTGACGATGATTAATCAGACCGCCAGAGAAATATTGCTTCTCCCCGCCGGCAAGCAGACCGAAAACACCAGCGCGCCCCTGCTGGCTAGCCTGCGTGACGTCTCGAAGACGGGCGTCGCACGCCAGGATCAGGAGATCAGCTGCAACGGTCGGCTATTGCTGTGCAACATGGTCCCCGTGAAAAGTCAGGATCGGGTGATCGGCGCCATCACCACCTTCCGTGATAAAACGGAAGTCAGCCAGTTGATGCAGCGTCTGGACGGCATGGTTAACTACGTTGATGCCCTGCGCGCCCACACCCACGAGTTTATGAATAAACTGCATGTGATACTCGGCCTGCTGAATATTAAGCGCTACGACAAGCTGGAAGAGTACATTCTCCAGACGGCACATCATTACCAGACGGATATCGGTACGATACAGAGCAAGGTAAAATCCCCGGTGGTTGCCGGGTTCCTGCTGGGTAAAATCAACCGGGCGAAAGAAGCGGGCGTCACCCTGACGCTGGCGGATGAAAGCCAGATACCGGATACCGCAAGTGAAGAGCAGGTCGCGGTGCTGATCACCGCGCTGGGCAACCTCATTGAAAACGCGCTCGACGCGATGGAAGGACAGCAGGAGGGCGAGATCGGCCTGCTGCTGCATTATCAGAATGGCTGGCTCAGCAGTGAAGTCAGCGACGATGGCCCCGGCATTGATCCCACTCAGCTGGAGTCTATTTTTACAAAGGGCTTCTCAACAAAAGGTGAAAACCGCGGCGTTGGGCTGTTCCTTGCTCGCCAGCAGATTCAGAACCTTGGCGGCGATATCTCCGTCGAGTCTGAGCCCGGCGTATTTACCCAATTTTTTGTTCACATCCCCTGGGATAGCGAGAGGAAAATCGCGTGATAAATGTGTTAATTGTCGATGATGACGCCATGGTAGCCGACCTCAACCGTCTGTATGTCAACCGTGTTGAAGGCTTTAGCTGCTGCGGCGTCGCCTCCACGCTAAGCCAGGCCGAGGCCATCATTAATAACCCCAGCCAGCCCGTCGATCTGGTGCTGCTGGATGTCTATATGCAGCAGGATAACGGGCTGGATCTGCTGCCCGTGATTCGCGCATCCGGCCGCCCAATCGACGTGATCATGATCTCCTCGGCCGCCGACGCCGCGACGATCCAGACCTCCATTCACTACGGCGTGGTGGATTATCTGATAAAGCCGTTCCAGTTCCCGCGCTTTGAAGAGGCGCTGAACGGCTGGAAGGCAAAGCACAGCCTGATGGGGTCGCACCAGTATTACGAGCAGGCGGACGTCGACCGGCTGATCCACGGCGGGGCGCCGGAACTGGCGGACAGCAAAAAGCTGCCGAAAGGGTTAACGCCGCAAACGCTGCGCACGATTTGCCAGTGGATTGACGCTCACCCGGAGACGGAGTTTTCCACCGACGATCTGGCAAACGCGGTCAATATTTCTCGCGTGTCCTGCCGCAAATACCTGATCTGGCTGGCGCAAATCAATATTCTGTTCACCAGCATTCACTACGGCGCCACCGGGCGTCCTGTGTATCGCTACCGTCTCCAGCCGGAGCAAACGGGCCTGCTCAAGCAATACTGTCAGTAACGCGGTAGGTATCATCCAGCAGGGTAAAGCGGAAGTGGTGTGCTGAAGAGAACACCACTTCTTTTGTTTTGGTCACAAAGATGGCCTCAATGTCGGGGCGCGCACGCAGCGCGGCACAGCCCTTCTCTACGCCCATGCCGTACATCAGCGTGGTCCAGATATCGCCGTCGATAGAATCTTTGGAAATGATGGTGACGCTGTCCAGTTCGTTATCGAGCGGGTAACCGGTGCGCGGATCAAGAATGTGGTGATAGCGTTTGCCGTCTTGTTCAAAATAGCGCTCGTACGTTCCCGACGTGACGACGGAGACGTTCTCAACGATCATCGTGCCGATCAGCGCATCTCCGGCGAACGGTTTTTTCAGCCCGACGCTCCAGCCCCCTTCCGGCGAGCCTAACGTCTGAATGTTGCCGCCGAGGTTAATCAGCCCCAGCTCCGCGCCCTCTTTATGCAGGTAATCCCGCACCCGGTCGGCGATATAGCCTTTGGCAATCGCTCCCAGATCGATCTCCATCCCCGCTCTGGTCAGAAACACGCTGCTGCTGGCCTCATCAAGGAGAACATCCTCGGGCCGGGTTATCGCCAGCAGCGACGCGATTTCATCGGCAGGCGTAACGCTGTCCCCCTGAAAGCCAATCTTCCAGCGCTTCACCAGCGGACCGATCGCCAGATTAAAGGCGCTGTCCTTGAGCAAGCTTGCCGCTTTTGCACAGCGGATCAGATCAAACACCGGCCGACTGACGGTGACCGGATGCTGGCCCGCCGCATGGTTAATGTCCATCACCTGCGAGTGCGCGCGGTTAACGGTGAGCAGATCTTCGTACTGTTTGATCAGACGAAACACGCGGGACGCGAGGGCTTCGTCATGGGAGAAGAGTTTCAGGAGGATGGGCGAGCCCATCAGAACGGCGGAGTAGCTGTAAACGCGATGGCTATCAGGCATGGCAGGAGTCCTCAGAAGTAGCCCCGGCAAGCTCCGCGCCGCCGGGGAAAATGCCGGATATCGCTGCGCGTATCCGGCCTGGGAAGCAGGTGCCTTACATCTTTTTCGAACGCAGAGCCGCCTGATGTCCTGCAAGGGTACCAAAAATGATGATATCTGCCACTGCGTTACCGCCGATACGGTTGCCGCCGTGGATCCCGCCGACCACTTCACCGGCCGCAAACGCGCCTGGCAGCACGTTGTGGTTGCTGTCCAGCACGCAGGTTTCGGTGTTGATGGTCACGCCGCCCATGGTGTGGTGCACGCCCGGTGCAATCTGAATGGCGTAGAATGGCCCTTCATTGATTGGCGCACGCAGCGCGGTGGTACGTCCAAAGTCGTCATCGTGCTGTTTTTCAACGAAACCGTTGTAACGTTCCAGGGTCGCCAGGAAAGCGTGGTAATCCATGCCGAGCGCTTCCGCCAGCGCTTTTGGCGAGCTGGCGCTGGTCACGAAGCCTTTAGCGATGTACTCATCCGCGGCTTTGTTTTTGGCGCGAACATGCTCGTCAAAGACGATGTATGCGTATTTCTCCGGCAGGGCGATGATTGACGCCGAGACTTTATCGCGGGTCGACATTTCGTTGTAGAAGCGTTCCCCTTTCTGATTGACCAGAATCGCCCCGCCGCCGCGGATGGATTCGGAAATCAGGTACGAGGTTTTCTGCTCAACGGTTGGGTGGATCTGGATCTCGCCCATATCAACCGTACCTGCCCCGATACGTTCCAGCAGCGCGATGCCGCCGCCGGTCGCCCCTTTGTGGTTGGTGGTAACGAACCCTTCCAGGTCAGGGCGGTATTTCACCACCATCTGGCTGTTAGCGCTGAAGCCGCCGGTAGCGACAATCACGCTTTTCGCTGCCACGGTGAGGGTTTCGTTCTCTTCGGTGGTCAGGCGCACGCCGGTCACTTCGCCGTTTTCGAAGAGGATGTCGCTGACGGAGGTATCCAGCATCACCTCAATGTTGCGTTTGTTGACGTTACGCACCAGGCCGCTGATCAGGTAGCCGCCGACCGCTGAGCCGTCTTTTGGACGGTGGGTACGGTCAATGCTCATCCCGCCGGTGGTGGTGATGTCGTTCAGCATGATGCCGCGGGTTGCCAGCCATTCAATCGCCTGCGGCGCGTTCTCAACGAAGCGGTGCAGCAGTTCCGGGTTGTTCTTGTTGCCGCCACCTTTCAGGCTTTCCTGGTAGAACAGCTCTTTGCTGTCCTGAATGCCCTTCACGCGCTGGAAGCGGGTTTCTGCGGCGTTCATCCCGGCAGAGGCTTTAATGGTGTTGCCACCGATGGTTGGCATTTTCTCAACTATCAGCACGCTCGCGCCTTCGTCGTACGCCTGAATCGCCGCCGCCAGACCGGCGCCGCCGCTGCCGACAACCACCACGTCCACGCTGCGGGTTTCGTTCGGGTCAACGCCCTCTTCCGCGGCCAGCGCTTTGCTGGATTTCAGCATCGCTTTAGAGACCGCTTTCTTCACCGCCTCGCTCTGGCTGGTTGCGCCGGTGATGGCATCCACGTGCGGGGTGTTGGCATCCAGAATGCGGGTGCGGATCTCTTCAAAGCTGGTGACAAACTCAACGTCTTCGCTCGGGCCAGAGGCCAGCTCGATGTCTGCAATGCGGTCCGTTTCCAGACTGACGTTAATCACCAGCTCGTTCGCGTCGTCCTGCACCTTCTCAGTAAACATGCCCGGTTTGAATTTCGATTCGCCCATGCTCATGTCGCGGATCATCGCTTCCACCAGCGAGAAGCGCCACAGCGGCTCAGGAATGTTCAGCGCCTCGCGCTGGGTGCTGTCCATAAACAGCTCCAGGTTTTCCCCGGCCGCGATGCGGTCGGTCCAGTCCGGGTAAGCGATGGTGGCACGGCCAACGGCAATCAGGTCGTAACCGTGGTCCAGCGCTCCATTGGCATCGGCGGCATTCACCACGCCGCCCACGCCCATCACCGGTACCTGAGCCAGCGTTTCAGAACGCATCGCGCAGTATTTTTCGATCAGCGGCGTCGGGTCCTGGGTGTCAACAATGGAAGGACGCAGGGTCGCGCCGACGGAGAAGTGGAGGTAGTCCACGCCGCGAGCCGCCAGTTTTTCCAGCAGGTACATGGTGTCTTCAAAGCGGATGCCCGGCACTTCAAGCTCTTCAGGAGAGAAGCGGTAGCCAATAATAAAGGCGTCGTCCGCGTACTGGCGCACCATTTTGTGGGTGATATCCAGTACTGCCAGCGGGAACTTCGCGCGGTTGTCGCGGCTGCCGCCCCACTCGTCATCGCGCTGGTTAGAGTTTGGCGAATAGAACTGCTGAATCAGATAGGTGTTTGCCCCGTGGATTTCCACGCCGTCGAACCCGGCCTGGATGGCGCGGCGCACCGCTTCACCAAACTTGCCGATCATGCCTTCCACTTCTTCGCCAGTCAGTGCCACTGGCGTTGCAGCGCCCTCACGCGGCGCGGCAACAGCGCTTGGGCCAACCGGCGTACGGCCACCGATCAGTTTCGGGTCGACCATGCGGCCGCCGTGGTAGATCTGCAGCAGGGCTTTAGATCCTTTGGATTTGATCGCCTCCGCGATTTTCGCCAGCCCGGCAATTTTCTCGTCATTATCAATCCCGATCGCGCCCGGGAAGGCGAGACCGAGATCGTCGACGAAGCAGCACTCCACAATGATGGTGCCGATGCTTCCGGAACGGGCACGATAGTACTCCACCAGTTCGCTGGTGACGGTGCCGTCGTAATAGCCGGTGCAGGTGGTCATAGGGGCCATTAACAAACGGTTTTTCAGTTCAGTGCCATTCGGTAATGTGAAGGGGCTAAGAATACGTTCGTTAGTGCTCATAATTGAAACTCCAAACTTTTTAAAATTAAGAATTCGTTATCGGATTAATTTTTTAGTTCGTCGTTATTTGCCGATGTCATGATATTAATATAATGATTTCTTTAGTTTCTAAAGTTATTACGTTAGTTAAAAAACTATTTAATCCCTGCAATAACACAATTAACACATTGGTGTTAGCGAATGTCATTTAGCCATTCACAATAATTTAAAATTCGTTAAATAATGATTGGTAAAACCACTTCTCCACATCACTAAAAACAACAAATAAAGCAAACACTTATAAAATAACATAAAATAAAAATGTTACAAAAATGATAAAATAAACCAATAAAAAAGAGAATACCCACTTACGCCAGAGTGGTTATTAATAAAAGCATAAAAATAACGCTGCAATTCTATTTTTTTGATCGCGATCAATAGTTATGGCATCCAAAAGCGCAATATAAAAACATCATCAATTTTTAATTTAGCGCCTCCACAAAAGCGTTAAATTGCTATTACTGAAAATACAAAATCGCACCTTTAATAACTAAAAAAAGCAAAGAAACTTAAGAAAGTGATTTTGTTTTTCAGTACGACCGAATCTTTGACAACTTAAGACGTGAAACTATGAATACAAAAACTGCTGTAACGCCCCCTGTGGCGAACCAGGCATCAAATGGAAACGCAAAACGTCTGCTGATGATGGCACTGCCCGTCATCGTCGCCGTACTGCTGCTGTTTGTTCCGGTACCGGAAGGCCTGCCTCCTTACGCGTGGCACTATTTCGCTATCTTCGTTGGCGTGATCGTCGGTTTGATCTTCGAACCGCTGCCGGGCGCGGTGATCGGCCTCACCGGCGTGGTCGCCATTGCGCTGTGCAGCCAGTGGGTGCTGTTCAGCCCGGAACAGCTGGCTGATCCGAAATTCAAGCTGGCGGGCGCCTCCTTTAAATGGGCGGTGAGCGGGTTTGGTAACTCTACCGTCTGGCTGATTTTCGGTGCCTTTATGTTCGCCGCAGGCTATGACAAAACCCGCTTCGGCCGCCGTCTGGCGCTGATTCTGGTGAAATACCTCGGCCGTCGCAGCCTGACGCTCGGTTACGCGATTACGTTTGCTGACCTGCTGCTGGCACCGTTCACCCCGTCCAACACCGCGCGCAGCGGCGGGACCATCTACCCGATCATCGCTAACCTGCCGCCGCTGTACGGTTCAAAACCGAACGACCCAAGCGCGCGTAAGATTGGTTCGTATCTGATGTGGGTGGCGATCACCGCGGCCTGTATCACCAGCTCAATGTTCCTCTCCGCACTTGCGCCGAACCTGCTGGCCCTGGCGCTGGTGAAAAGTACGGTTGGAATCGATATCTCCTGGGGGACCTGGTTCCTCGCCTTCCTGCCGCTGGGTATCCTGCTGATTCTGGCCATGCCGCTGCTGGCCTACTGGTTCTACCCGCCTGAAGTGAAGGTAAACAACGAAGTGCCGCTGTGGGCGACCCGTGAACTGGAAAAACTGGGCAAACTGTCCCGCAATGAAATCCTGCTGCTGGTGTTCGTGTGCTGTGCGCTGCTGATGTGGATCTTTGCCGCCGCGTGGATTGAACCGGCTATGGCTGCCCTGCTTATCGTCGGCCTGATGCTGTGGACCGGCGTGCTGGAGTGGAACGACATCACCGGTAATAAAGCCGCGTGGAACACCTTCGTCTGGTTCGCCACCCTGGTGGCGCTGGCGGATGGCCTCTCCTCTACCGGCTTTATCAGCTGGTTAGGTAAAGAAGGCGGTCTGCTGATGAGCGGTATCTCTCCGGGCGTAGCGACCATCGTGCTGCTGCTGGCGTTCTACCTGCTGCACTACCTGTTTGCCAGCACCACCGCGCACACCACGGCGCTGCTGCCAGCGATGCTGACCATCGCCTCCACCATCCCGGGCATGAATATGGAAGTGTTCGTTCTGCTGATGGTGACCTCGCTGGGCGTGATGGGGATCATCACCCCGTACGGCACTGGCCCAAGCCCGATCTACTACGGTAGCGGCTACCTGCCAACCAAAGACTACTGGCGCCTCGGCACCATCTTCGGTGCCATCTTCCTGGCGGCCCTGCTGCTGATTGGCTATCCGTGGATGTCCATGATGTTCTGATTCCTGACCGCCGGACTTCTCCTCCGGCGGTTTTATTTTTTTGGAGCAAGCTATGTCAAACAAACCGTTTTTTTATCAAAACCCCTTCCCACTGGCGCACGACGACACCGAATACTATCTGCTGACCAAAGAGCACGTTTCCGTTGCCGAGTTCGAAGGCCAGGAAGTCCTGAAAGTCGAGCCAGAGGCGCTGACGCTGCTGGCGCAGCAGGCGTTCCACGACGCCGCATTTATGCTGCGTCCTTCCCACCAGCAGCAGGTCGCCGCCATTCTTAACGATCCGGAAGCCAGCCAGAACGATAAGTACGTTGCCCTGCAGTTCCTGCGTAACTCTGAAATCGCCGCTAAAGGCGTGCTGCCAACCTGCCAGGATACCGGCACGGCGATCATCATGGGTAAAAAAGGCCAGCGCGTCTGGACCGGCGGCGGTGACGAAGCGGCCCTGAGTCAGGGGGTGTACAACACCTACATTGAAGACAACCTGCGCTACTCCCAGAATGCGGCGCTGGATATGTATAAAGAGGTGAACACCGGCACCAACCTGCCGGCGCAGATTGACCTCTACAGCGCTGACGGCGATGAGTACAAATTCCTGTGCATGGCAAAAGGCGGCGGTTCTGCCAACAAAACCTATCTCTACCAGGAAACCAAAGCGCTGATCACCCCGGCGAAGCTGAAAAACTATCTGGTTGAGAAGATGCGCACTCTCGGTACCGCGGCCTGCCCGCCGTACCATATCGCGTTCGTGATCGGCGGCACCTCGGCGGAAGCCACGCTGAAAACCGTGAAGCTGGCCTCCACGCGCTACTACGACGCGCTGCCAACGGAAGGTAACGAACACGGCCAGGCGTTCCGCGACGTTCAGCTCGAACAGGAGCTGCTCCAGGAAGCCCAGAACCTCGGCCTCGGCGCGCAGTTTGGCGGGAAATACTTCGCCCACGACATCCGCGTGATCCGCCTGCCGCGCCACGGCGCCTCCTGCCCTATCGGCATGGGGGTCTCCTGCTCCGCGGACCGCAACATCAAAGCGAAAATCAACCGCGACGGGATCTGGATTGAGAAGCTGGAGCACAACCCGGGCCAGTACATTCCTGAATCACTGCGCCAGCAGGGTGAAGGCGACGTGGTTAGCATCGATCTGAACAAGCCGATGAATGAGATCCTGGCGCAGCTTTCCGCGCACCCGGTCTCTACCCGCCTGTCGCTGAACGGGACCATCATCGTGGCGCGCGACATCGCCCACGCGAAGCTGAAAGAGCTAATCGACAACGGTGAGGAACTGCCGCAGTACGTCAAAGATCACCCGATCTACTACGCGGGCCCGGCCAAAACGCCGGAAGGCTACGCGTCTGGCTCCCTCGGCCCAACCACGGCAGGGCGCATGGATTCGTACGTAGACCTACTGCAGTCCCACGGCGCGAGCATGATCATGCTGGCGAAAGGCAACCGCAGCCAGCAGGTGACGGACGCCTGCCATAAGCACGGCGGCTTCTACCTGGGCAGCATCGGCGGCCCGGCGGCGGTGCTGGCGCAAAACAGCATCAAGAGCCTGGAGTGCATGGCGTATCCTGAGCTGGGCATGGAAGCTATCTGGAAGATCGAGGTCGAGAACTTCCCGGCGTTTATCCTGGTGGATGACAAAGGCAACGATTTCTTCCAGCAGATCCAGAACCAGCAGTGTAAAGGCTGTTCACAGCGCTGATTGCTTCCATACGTCCGGCAAGAGCGACAGCGTTTCAGCGATTGTGCTGCGCTTGTCGCTCCCCGGCTTCCAGATGGTGACCATCGTCTGACCAATCCCCTGGCTGCCCACTTCGGTGTGCAGCCTTTTTACGTTTTGCCACTGCCCGGCGTGAAAATGCGTCGGTAAGAATCCCCAGCCGCAGCCGCGCTCCAGCAGACCGCGCAGCATCTCCGGCTCATTGGTAAAGAGGGTATGCCCGGAAATCTGCAGGCGGCGCGCCACCGGCTCGTCCGAGGCGGGGTGCATGACGAGCTGAGGTACCAGGGAGAGATCGAGCAGCGACAGAGGGGAAGCACTGTCCGCAAACAGCCCGCTGGCGGCATAAAAATCCATCTCGATGGCCCCCAGGGCACGCCACTCCATGTCGTTGCCCACGCTGCGGTTGCGCGCCTGGCAGATGGCCAGATCCGCGTCGTTATTCGCCAGCAGCCGTTCCGATTCATCCCGCGAGGCGCAGATAAGGCTCAGGCGGATTTTTCGCACCGCCATGTCAGCAATCACCCCGTGCAGAAAGGCTCTGGGCGTAAAAGGATCGTAGACCAGCGTCAGGTCCTGCGTGGCACCGTGCGGCACCTCTCTGGCAAACGCCTCAAAGGCTTTTACCTGCCGCATCAGGAGGTGCGCCTGGCGCTGAAGCTGTTCCCCTTCGGGCGTGAGCCGCAGGGTGCGGCCGTCGCGAATAAACAGCGCGTAGCCCAACCCATCCTCAAGAAAATCAACCAGATCGCGAAGCGTCGTGCGGTCCTTCTTCAGCGCCACCGCGGCTTTACTGAGGCTCCCATTCTCGGCCACGGCGGTAAATGCCTCGAGCTGTGCAAAAGAGTAAATCAGTCCCGCCACGCTACGCTCCCTCTGTTTTTTAGGGGGATTTTCCCCCACTACGCGTTTTTTATTATAGCCCCTGGGTTTTTAAACTGAAGCCGTTCTTAACCTGTAAGAGACGGATATGAAAAACAGAAAAGTTAACCATGCCCTGCTGGCGGGCCTTGTCTTCAGCACCCTGATCTCCCCTGCGGCAGTGGCGGCCTGTAAAGGCACCGACCTCAGCGCCTGCCCTGCCCCCTTCGACACCACGCTGCCTGACACCCATAAGATGCTCACCTGGAGTCAGGCCGATCGCGTGGTGGGCTTTCGCAATGACTACCGCAACTACACCGGGGATGTTTTCCACCACGGTAACGCTGTGCCGCTGGAAATGTCGGACAAGCCGCTCACGGACGCACACTATCAGGTCAACGGCAGGCGCTTCGGCCTTAAGGACTACCTCCAGCGGCAGAACGTCAGCGGTATGCTGGTGCTGAAGGACGGCAAAATCGCCTGGAAGTATCTTGGAGAGGGCAATACCGACTCGACGCTCTGGACCTCGCGATCGGTTGGGAAATCGGTGGTATCGGCGCTGGTGGGCGTGGCCCTCAAAGAGGGAAAAATTCACTCGCTCGACGATCGGGTCACGCGGTATGAACCCGACCTGAAAGGCACCGCGTGGGACGGCGTGACGCTTAAGCAGCTTATCACCCATACCTCCGGCGTGGCCTGGAACGAGGATTACACCAACCCTAAATCCGACTTTGCGCAGCTCACCGAGTGCGAGGCGAAGCCGGGTACCTATGACTGCGTTCGCAAGCTGGTGAAGGGGTTACGCAGGGCGCACCCGGCCGGAGAGAACTGGTCTTACTCTTCGGGCGGCGCCTGGCTGCTTGGTGACGTGCTGGAGCGGGCCACCGGCATGACGCTCGCAGCCTATCTGGAGAAAAGCATCTGGCAGCCTTACGGCATGGCGAGCGACGGCGTGTGGCATGCCTACAGCAAAGGCCAGCACGACGTCGGCGCGCACGGCTTTAACGCCACGCTGGAGGACTGGGGACGCTTCGGGCAATTTATCCTGAACAACGGTACGCTGCCGAACGGTAAGACCATCCTGCCGGAAAACTGGATCCGGCAGTCGTCAGGCTGGACGAAGGCCAAAGGCTCGGTCTCAGACGCCCATCCCGAGGGGCTGTACGGCTATCAGTGGTGGAACAATGAAGTGCCCGCCAACGCCGCGGGCGTAGAGCCGACGGCACAGGATTCGCTGAAAGGTTCGCTCTGGGCGCTGGGCATTTTCGGACAGATGATCGTGGTGAACCCGAAGGAAAATCTGGTCATCGTCCAGTGGTCTACCTGGCCGCAGGCGGAACCGTCCTTCAGCGCCCAGCCGCTGGAAGCCTCTCTGATGTTTAGCGCGATTGCCAGGGCGCTGCGCTAAATGGCCTCCGCCGGGTAATGACGCGGTTACCCGGCTCATTCTGAAACGCGCCTCTGCGCCACATCACAAAATCGCAATATCAGAGACTTACATAATATTGGTGAATAAAAAGCCAACATTTTGTTAAGTTATTGTTGCTATTAGTTGTATTTATTCGTCGGATTATATTCATGCAAGAAATGCATAAGTCGATGCGGCATTTGCGCTTATCTAATTCCTCATCCTGATCCAGTTTTCAGAAACAGACGCGTAAAACGTCAACAATAAACTGGAGATAACCATGTTTTCCTCAACCTCACCTGCAACCGTACGGTCGAAGGCGGGCGCGATACTTCGCGTCACGTCCGGCAACTTTCTTGAGCAATTCGATTTCTTTCTGTTCGGCTTCTATGCCACCTACATCGCCCACACGTTCTTCCCGGCGAGCAGTGAATTTGCGTCGCTGATGATGACCTTCGCCGTCTTCGGCGCGGGCTTTTTGATGCGTCCAATCGGCGCCATTGTGCTGGGGGCTTATATTGACAAGGTTGGCCGCCGCAAAGGGCTAATAGTGACGCTTTCCATTATGGCGGCAGGCACCTTCCTGATCGTGCTGATCCCGTCTTATCAAAGTATTGGGCTTTGGGCGCCGCTGCTGGTGCTGACGGGCCGTCTGCTGCAGGGTTTTTCCGCCGGCGCGGAGCTTGGGGGCGTGTCGGTCTATCTCGCGGAAATCGCCACGCCGGGCCGCAAGGGCTTTTACACCAGCTGGCAGTCCGGTAGCCAGCAGGTCGCCATTATGGTCGCCGCCGCAATGGGCTTTGCGCTGAACGCGGTGCTGGAAGAGAGCGCCATTCGCGAATGGGGCTGGCGCATCCCGTTCCTGTTCGGCTGTTTAATCGTGCCGTTTATCTTTTTCCTGCGCCGCAAGCTGGAGGAGACGGAAGAGTTCAGCGCGCGCCGCCATCACCTGGAGATGCGTCAGGTCTTTAAAACGCTGCTCGCGAACTGGCAGGTAGTGGTCGCGGGCATGCTGATGGTGGCGATGACCACCACGGCCTTTTATCTGATCACCGTTTATGCGCCCACCTTTGGTAAAAAGGTGCTGATGCTGAGCGCGTCAGACAGCCTGCTGGTCACGCTGCTGGTGGCGATCTCTAACTTCGTCTGGCTGCCGGTGGGCGGTGCCCTGTCGGACCGTTTTGGCCGCAAGCCGGTGCTGATTGCCATGACCCTGCTGGCGCTGGCGACCAGCTACCCGGCCCTGACGCTGCTGGCGAACGCGCCCAGCTTCTCGATGATGCTGAGCGTGCTGCTGTGGCTCTCTTTCCTCTACGGCCTCTATAACGGCGCGATGATCCCGGCGCTGACGGAAATTATGCCTGCTGAAGTCCGCGTAGCAGGGTTCTCTCTGGCTTACAGCCTGGCAACGGCGGTGTTCGGTGGCTTTACCCCGGTGATGTCCACCGCGCTGATTGAATACACCGGTGACAAAGCCTCGCCGGGCTACTGGATGAGCTTCGCTGCGGTATGTGCCCTGCTGGCAACGCTCTACCTCTACCGCCGTCGCGCGATGTCGCTGCAAAATACCGTCAAGTCACAGGGGGCCGCATGAAACGCACGTCTCGCTATACCGCCAGCGCGCTGGTGCTGATGTTCCTGAGCGCGAGCGCCTGCGCGCAGGACGTGAAGGTCATGATTTCCGGCGGTTTCAAAGCCGCCCTGGAAAAGCTGGCGCCGGAGTATGAACGCCAGACCGGAGATAAAATTGTGGTCATCCCCGGCCCCTCAATGGGCAATACGCCGCAGGCGATCCCAAACCGACTGGCGCGCGGCGAGAAGGCCGACGTGGTGATTATGGTGGGCGATGCGCTGGAGAAGCTCGAAAAGGCCAGCCAGACCCGGCCGGGTTCGCGAACGGAACTCGCGGACTCTCCCGTTGGCATGGTGGTAAAAAAAGGAGCGGATATACCGGATATCAGCAGCGACGCGAAACTGCGTGAAACGCTGCTGCAGGCCAGCTCCATCGCCTACTCTGACAGCGCCAGCGGCAGGTACGTCAGCCAGGGGCTGTTCAAAAAGCTGGGCATTGAAAAGGAGGTCGCCGATAAAGCGACAATGGTCGAGCGCATTCCGGTCGCCTCAGAAGTGGCAAAAGGAAAATACGCCGTCGGTTTCCAGCAGGTTAGCGAGCTGTTGCCGGTTCAGGGCGTCACCTTTGTCGGGAAAATCCCTGACAATGTGCAATACATCACGCGCTTCGCGGGTGCGGTCACTCGTCACGCTGAACACCCTGACGAGGGGAAAGCGCTGTTGACCTATCTCGCCTCACCGCCCTCACGCGCCGTCATCGAGAAGACGGGGATGATCCCCGTTACGTCCGGCGATACTGCTCGGTGATCTGCTTTTCCAGTTCAGCCGCAATGTAAGACTGGATGCGCCCCCGGCGCCGGATAAGCCCAACGGTGCGTTTCACTTCCGGCGCCACCAGCGGCAGATGCGTCAACAGCGTGTGCTCTGAGGTCGGCATTGACATGGCGGGAACGGCAGCGATGCCAATCCCCGCCTCTACCATACCGAGCATCGTGGTGACGTGACGCGTTTCGCAGACGCTGGGGCGCCCGGGAACTATATCCCCCAGCATCCGATCGAGCAGGTTACGGTTACCTGACGTTTTATCGAGGGAGATATAATCCTGCTGGTAAAACGCCTGCCACGTCAGGTGACTCTTCTGCGCCACGGGGTGATCCTTTCGGCACGCCGCGACGTAGACATCCTCCACCAGCGGCAAAAATTCGATTTCAGACGGCAGGTTTCCTGCGAAGCAGATGCCGAAATCCGCCTGGCTGCGGGCCACGGCGTCAATCACATTCCCCGCGCTGCTGTCGATGAGCTTGATGCGAACGCGCGGATAGCGAGACTGAAAACGCCGGATCACGTCAGGCATAAAGTAACAGGCCGCGGAAGGTACCGCGGCAACCGCGATCAGCCCCGTCCGCTCTTCGCTGGCCTTATCGACATCCGCGAGCATTGACTCCACGCTGTCGAGCAGCTGCGCGGAGCGCTCGGCAAAGTTTTGCCCGTAGAGCGTCAGCGCCACGCGGCGGGTGGTGCGATCGAACAGCCTGTTTCCCAGCGCGGCTTCCAGCTTTTCAATCCTGCGGCTCAGCGCCGACTGGGATAAGCAGATAGATTCAGCGGCGACACGGAAGTTACCGTATTCCACTAACGCTCTGAAAGCATAAAGATCGTTAAGGTCAAAATTCACGGGCATGGCGTCTGGATGTCCTGTCAGGGAATACGCAACAAAGTCAAAAATAATAGCGTCTTATTGACCTGCCGCAACCGGCCAGGCGTTGAAATACCGATCAGAGGTCGTTGAGATGCAGGCGGACGTACCCGGCGCGGTCTGCAATGGCCTGCCGATCCTCTTCCGTCATGTCCGCTAGCTGTTTAAAGACAATGCCCAGGCGGGGATTGTTACCGAGACGCGCCTGATTGCGCGCAAAGAAGTCCCAGTAAAGGGCATTGAAGGGGCAGGCCTGCTCTCCGGTACGCTGGTTGTGCTGATACCGGCACCCCTGACAGTAATTACTCATCTTATGAATATATGACGCGCTTGAGACGTAGGGTTTACTGGCCAGCAACCCGCCATCGCCAAACTGGCTCATGCCGAGGGTATTGGGCAGTTCCACCCACTCAAAGGCGTCAATATAGACGCCCAGATACCATTCATGAACCGCCTGCGGCGACAGGCCGCTGAGCAGGCTAAAGTTTCCAATGACCATCAGGCGCTGGATATGGTGGGCGTAAGCCTCGGTGAGCGACTGCCCAACGGCATGCGCCAGGCAGCGCATCTGCGTCTTGCCCGTCCAGAACCAGTCCGGCAGCGGGGCGTGCTGGTCTAAGGCATTCAGTTCCCGATAGCCGGGCATCTGCGACCAGTAGATCCCGCGCACATACTCCCGCCAGCCGAGAATTTGCCGGATAAACCCTTCGACGGCAGGCAGCGGCGCGTGGCCCAAACGCCACGCCTGCTGGGCGGCGGCAACCACTTCCCGCGGATTAAGCATCTTTGTATTCAGCGCAAACGAAATTAACGAATGGAAAAGAAAAGGTTCCTCCGTGTGCATCGCGTCCTGCCAGTTTCCAAACTGCGGGAGCACGTGCGTGATAAATTCATCCAGCCTGGCTTTGGCTTCCGCACGGTTGAGCGGCCAGCGAAAATTGTCGGCCTGCGGTTCGCCGAAGGTCTTTACGCCGCAGCGTTGGATCTCCGCCCATAAGTCGGAACGATCGTGGCAAGGACGCGCGTCCCCCGGCGCGGGAGGCTCGCCGGACCAGCGCTTGCGGTTTTCAGCATCGAAATTCCATTTCCCCCCTTCCGGCTCGCCTGCTGACGTCAACAGTACGCCATGCTGACGACGCATCTCCCGGTAAAAGTATTCCATTCGCCAGCTTTTGCGCGACGCAAAAAACGCGCTGACCTGTTCCCGTGCGGTGAAAAAATGCTCGCTGCTGACGCAGGCCGTTTCAACGGAGATCGTCTTCGCCCACGCCTGCAGCTGCGCATCAAGACGCCATTCGTCGGGCTCCTGCCATATCACTCTGCCCGCGCCGTAATGCGCGACAAGCGCGTTGAGATTGTCTTCCAGCGCGCCGCGGTTTGAGTCATCAGAGAGCCGGACATACCTCACCCGATGCCCCTTCTCCTTTAACGCAGAGGAAAACGCGCGCATGGCGGCGAAGATAGCGATAACTTTCTGGGCGTGATGAAGCACATAGGCGGTTTCTGCCCGGAGTTCCAGCATCACGTAAATGATGTTCGGACTGCAGGTATCAAACCAGCTGTGATGCGGATTAAGCTGATCGCCCAGGATCAGACGTAGCTCGGTCAACGGTGGCTCCTGCGACAGCGCTCAGAACAGTATTTAACCTCATTCCAGCATTTCGCCCATTTCTTGCGCCACGTCATGGGCCGCTGGCAGTGCACACACAGTCGACTGGGCAGGTCCTGCTTGTTACCTTTGAAATCGCTCATCTTTTCAATACCGTACTGATTTATTCACCCCACCTGCGGATAAAGGCTACGACAGACTTCACAAAATGAAGGTGATGCCCGCAAACCGCTACCCACCGCTACGTACGAAATGATAGTTTATTCAGGCTGGATTTGTCGCAGCAGGCGATATTCTGGCATCTTAACCGAATCTGACTTTCCCATTTTTGTTCAAGTGACGAGTTTGCGAGCAAAGCGATGATAAAGTGGCCCTGGAAAACGAATGAGGCTGGCCGGGATGTGGCGCTGCCATGGGATGACGCGCTGACGATCCCTGTTCTGGCTAATCTAAACCCGGATGAACAATCGAAACTGGTTCAGCTGGCGGATCGTTTTTTACAGCAAAAGCGCCTGGTGCCGCTGCAGGGGTTTGAACTCGATCCTCTGAAAAACGCCCGCATCGCGCTGCTTTTCTGTCTGCCGGTGCTTGAACTCGGCATTGAGTGGCTGGACGGTTTCCACGAAGTGCTTATCTATCCCGCGCCGTTCGTGGTGGATGACGAATGGCAGGACGATATTGGGCTGGTGCATAACCAACGCGTGGTGCAGTCCGGACAAAGCTGGCAGCAAGGGCCGATAATCCTCAACTGGCTCGATATTCAGGACTCGTTCGACGCCTCCGGTTTTAATCTGATTATCCATGAAGTGGCGCACAAGCTGGATACCCGCAACGGCGATCGCGCCAGCGGCGTCCCGCGGATCCCGCTTCGCGAGGTCGCGGGCTGGGAGCACGACCTGCACGCAGCGATGGATAACATCCAGGATGAAATAGACCTGGTGGGCGAAAGCGCGGCCAGCATTGACGCCTATGCGGCAACCGACCCGGCTGAGTGCTTTGCGGTGCTCTCCGAGTACTTCTTCAGCGCGCCCGAGCTCTTCGCGCCCCGTTTCCCGGCCCTCTGGCAACGTTTCTGCCAGTTTTATCAGCAGGATCCGCTACAGCGCCTGCGGCAGAATGAGGCGTCCGGCGGGCATTCGTCCCGCCAGTTTCATTAAGCTTTTTCAGCAGGGGTACGCTCGGTTGACCATACCCCTATGCTCAGGGCTAAAAACAGCAATGCCATTCCCCACGCGGCCACCGTTAAAGACTGCTCCCCGTAAAAGCGCGTCACGACCGGCACCATCAGCGCGCTGACGCCGTAGCCTAACGTGTGGCTGGTGGCGATGACGCCCGCCCCTTTCCCCGTGGTTAGCCGATCGTTCAGCAGCAGCTGGTAGCCCGGCGTGGCCATCGCCGCCCCGAGTGACGTGATAACAATCCCCACGTAGAACAGCGCTAAACCGGCGACAGACATCAGCCCAAGCCCGGCCACCATCAGCACCGCCGCGATGCAAAGCAATGTCACCGGGCTGAAATGCTGCGGGCGGACCACCAGAAACTGTGCCGCGAGCGTGGCCAGCGCGGCCACGCTCAGCAGAAGCGCGACATGATGGCTGATCTCCCGGGCGTTACCGTCCAGCAACGGGCTAAGATGCGGTGACAGGCCAATCTGCATCAGGCTCACCAGCGCCGCCAGCAGCAGCGCCAGCAGCAGGAACGGCAGCATGGAGGCCTGCAGGCGGGTTGCCTGATGGGCTACCGGCGGCAGCGGCGGATCGGCGACTTCGCGAAGCACCAGCAGCAGAGCGATAAGCGGCGCAACCGCCATCAGCCAGAGCGGCGCCACCGGATTAACGCTGAGCATCAGCGCCGCCAGCGGCGGGCCGAGCAAACGCCCGCAGCTGAGGCCGGAGCTTATCGTCGCCAGCGCCGCCATTCTTTTCTCCAGCCCCGCACGCTGAATCGCCCACGTCTGGGCCGCAGGCACCAGCCCCGAGACCGTCAGCCCGTAGAGCAGGCGCGAGAAAATAAGCCCCGCCAGCCCCCAGACCGCATCCAGCCTTCCGGCCGCCATCCCCCAGACCACCAGGGACATCACGACGAAACTCGCCAGATAGCCGCTTAGCGAGGCTAGCATGACGGACTTACACCCCTTTCGCTCGCTCTGACGCCCCCACCAGGGCGAGGCCGGTAAAAAGAGCATGGATCCAAATATCAACAGCCCGGCCCAGACAGAGAGAGACAGCCCGGTCAGGGTGACCAGCTGCGGGAGCATCACCAGCAAGCCGTTTTGCCCGATGCCGAGTAACCCCGCAGATAGCGCCAGGGGCCAGTTAGCTTTTGAAGTGACGTTTTCCGTCAAGGTTTCAGAGTCAGCGCGCATAAGAATGTGAACATAGTGTCAATAAATGTGTGGAAATTATGAAGTTTATGAAAACAAATATTGCAAAAATGGTTGCGAGTGTAAACAGAATGAATATCATAACGAGAATTATTATCAATCATGGAATGAGGTACATCTATGCGTGCTCTGCTCCGCGCCGCCGGTACAGACGTTGCAGCCCAGTGCTTTTTAAACGCCCTGTTGCGTGAAACGAAGGACTGGCGCTATCTCCCCGCTACCGATGCGGATGCGCTATCTGAGATCCATATCCCGCTTTCCCAAACCCAGGCGCTTCGGGTGCCGGTACGCTATTTCTCACCCACCCAGCATCATCAGTACCGTTTCCCGGCAACGCGGATTCAGAGCAACAGCGACAGGGGTGACGCCGTCACTTTCCCTCAACTGGTTGATTTAATTCTTGAAAAACCGTCCGTAAAAGGCTCGCTGGATGCCGATACGCTGGCGCGTTTTAAGCAGCGCGTTCTCGAAAGCCATGCCCACACCTGGCAGGCGATTGATTTACGCCACAGTTGGGCAACCCTGCGCGATAAGCCGCTGACGTTTGCCGAAGCGGAACAGGCGCTGCTGGTCGGCCATGCGTTTCACCCGGCACCGAAGTCTCACGAGCCGTTCAACGAAGCCGAGGCGCGCCGCTATTTGCCCGATTTCGCCTCCCGCTTCCCGCTGCGCTGGTTTGCCGTTGAGAGCACGCTCGTTGCCGGCGACAGCCTGAACGTCTCCCTGCGTGAGCGTCTGCTGCGCTTTGCGGCCCAGAGCGCGCCCGAGCTGCTCGGCCACTTTACCGACACCCGCTGGCTGCTGCCGATGCACCCGTGGCAGGCCGACTATCTGCTGGAGCAGGACTGGTGCCAGCGTCTGGTGGAAAACGGTTCGTTGCAGGACCTGGGTGAAGCGGGCGCACAGTGGCTGCCCACCAGCTCCTCCCGCTCGCTGTACAGCGAGACCAACAGCGACATGATTAAGTTCTCCCTCAGCGTGCGCCTGACCAACTCCGTGCGCACGCTGTCGGTGAAAGAGGTGAAGCGCGGCATGCGCCTGGCGCGTCTGGCAAAAACGGAACGCTGGCAGGAACTACAGGCACGCTACCCGACCATGCGCGTGATGCAGGAAGACGGCTGGGCGGGGCTGAGTGACGAAAGCGGCACTATTCAGGAAGAGAGCCTGATGGCCCTGCGCGTCAATCTGCTGTTCGATACGCCAGACACCCAGACCAACGTGCTGGTGAGCCTGACGCAGGCCGCGCCGGACGGCGGTGAAAGCCTGCTCGCCGCGGCGGTGCGCCGTCTGAGCCAGCGTCTGGATCTCCCGCTCGCCCAGGCCGCCCGCTGCTGGCTGGACGCCTACTGCGACCGCGTGTTACTTCCGCTGTTCAGCGCCGAGGCGGACTACGGTCTGGTCCTGCTGGCGCACCAGCAAAATATCCTCGTTGAGATGCAGCAGGATTTCCCGGTCGGGCTGATCTACCGCGACTGCCAGGGCAGCGCGTGGACCGAAAGCGCCGACGCGTGGCTGAAAGAGGCGGGCGAAAATGAGGTGGAAAACCGCTTCGGCGAGAGCCAGCTGCTGCGCTACTTCCCTTACTACCTGCTGCTGAACTCTACCCTTGCCGTCACCGCCGCCCTCTCCGCCGCCGGTTTCGACAGCGAAGAGAGCCTGATGTCCCGGGTGCGCGACGCGCTGGCAGAACTGCGCCGCACGGCGAAGCAGACCCGCTGCCTCGACTACGTGCTCGACAGCCCGACCTGGAACTGCAAAGGCAACTTCTTCTGCTACCTGCACGATCGCAATGAAAACACCATCGCCGATCCGGCGGTGATCTATTTCGACTTTAGCAACCCGTTCTACAAGGAGAAGGCGTGATGGCTATCGCGAATATCGTCCATTCCGGCTACGGCTTTCACTGCACCGCAACGGATCGCGCCCTGCCGCTGGCGTTGGGTCTCGACGGCAGCGCGGTGCTGGAGCGTCTGAAGGGGATCCCGGACGGCTGGCTGGTGGAAGCCCTGGATCAGCTGTTTGTGGCCGCCCCCGCGCTGACCGGCATTACGTTGCCGTGGGCGGACTGGCAGGATGAACCCCAGGCGCAGGCGCTGTTTGGCCTGGCCCATGGTGATTATCTGGCGCGCGACGCCTTCTGGCAATTGCCGCTGTGGCTGAAGGGCGAACGCTCGCAGGCGAGCGGCGGAATGCAGTTTGACGAGAGCCGTCAACTGTACTTCCCGCTGCGCCCTCGCCGCCCGCAGGGTGAGGTGTATCGCCGTTACGATCCGCAAATTAAGCGTACCCTCAGCTTCCGCGTGGCCGACGTGGCGCTGGACGGCGAGCGTTTTACCCGCTGGATGAATAACCCGCGCGTGAACGCCTTCTGGGAGATGGCGGGCCCGCAGGCCGAGCAGGAAAACTACCTGCGCCGTCAGCTCGACTCGACCTACTGCTACCCGGTTATTGGCTGCTTCGACGATCAACCGTTTGGCTATTTTGAACTCTACTGGGCACCGGAAGACCGCATTGGCCGCCACTACCGCTGGCAGCCGTTTGACCGCGGGCTACACATGCTGGTGGGGGAAGAGAACTGGCGCGGCGCGCAGTACATCCGCAGCTGGCTGCGCGGTCTGAGCCACTATCTGTATCTCGACGAACCGCGCACCACGCGCATCGTGGCCGAGCCGCGCTTCGACAACCAGCGCCTGTTCCGTCACCTTTCCTCTGCCGGTTTTGACACGGTGAAAGAGTTCGAATTCCCGCATAAACGCTCGCGCCTCATTATGAGCCAGCGTCACCGCTTCTTCAGCGAGGTGGGCCTGTGAACGCGCTCTGGGAAAAAGTGAACCGCGAGATGGTGGCGAAGATCCTCGCCGAGCTGGAATACGAGCGCACCCTGCGCGCCGAGCCGGTTTCGTCGGACGGCTGGCGCATCGCCATGGGCAACGCGTCCTGGCAGTTTTGCGCCACGCGCGGGATCTGGGGCTGGCTGCATATCGACCCGGACAGCCTGACCACCGCCAGCGGCGATGCCGTCGAAGCGGAAAGCGCGCTGCTGCAACTGGCGACGGTGCTGGAGATGAGCAACGCGCAAACGGCAGAGCACATGGAGGACCTCTACGCCACGCTGCGCGGCGACATGCAGCTGCTGCAGGCGCGTGACGCGCTGGATGCGGACGCGCTGATCCACCTCGATCCGGACGAATTACAGTGCCTGATGCGCGGTCACCCGAAGTTTATTTTCAACAAAGGTCGCCGCGGCTGGGGGCTGGACGCGCTGCGCCAGTACGCACCGGAGTACCGCGGACGTTTTCGTCTGCACTGGGTTGCCGTTCAGCGAGAGCATCTGGTCTGGAGCAGCGACGCCGATTGCGATATCAGCGCCCTGCTGGCGAGCGCCATGGACAACGCCGAGCGCGCCCGCTTTGACGCCCGCTGGCAGGCGCTGGGCCTCGACGAGAGCTGGCTGCCGGTGCCGCTGCACCCGTGGCAGTGGCAGCAGAAGATTGCCATTCATTTCCTGCCGCAGCTGGCACGCGGTGAGATGGTTGAGCTGGGCGAGTTTGGCGATGAGTACCTGGCGCAGCAGTCCCTGCGCACGCTCACCAACGCCAGCCGTCGCGCGCCGTTTGACATCAAGCTTCCGCTGACGATCTACAACACCTCCTGCTATCGTGGTATTCCGGGCAAATACATTGCCGCCGGGCCGCTGGCCTCGCGCTGGCTGCAGCAGCAGTTTGCCACCGACGCTACGCTTGCCCGCTCTGGCGCGCAGGTGCTTGGCGAACCCGCCGCCGGATATCTGTCGCATCCGGGCTATGCGGCGCTGCCGAAAGCGCCGTATCGCTATCAGGAGATGCTGGGGGTGATCTGGCGCGAGAACCCGTCCTGCTATCTGCAGGAGGGCGAACAGGCGGTGCTGCTGGCGGCGCTAATGGAAACCGACAACGCCGGACGCCCGCTGATTGACGCGTGGATCAACCGTTCCGGGCTAAGCGCCGACGCGTGGCTGGAAAAGCTGTTTGAGGCAACGGTGATCCCGTTCTATCACCTGCTCTGCCGCTACGGCGTGGCGCTGATCGCCCACGGCCAGAACGTGACGCTGGTGATGAAAAATTACGTTCCACAGCGCATCCTGCTGAAGGATTTCCAGGGCGATATGCGCCTGGTGGATGAAGATTTCCCGCAGGCGGAAAGCCTGCCGAAACAGGTTAAGGCCGTCACGGCGCGCCTGAGCGCGGATTACATCATCCACGATCTGCAAACCGGCAACTTCGTGACGGTGCTGCGTTTTATCTCGCGCCTCACGCTGCAAAGCGGCGTCAGCGAAACGCGTTTCTATCAGATCCTCGCCGGCGTTCTGCACCGCTATATGGCCGCGCACCCCGAGCTTGCCGAGCGCTTCGCGACGTTCGACCTGTTTAAGCCGCAAATTATTCGCGTGATCCTCAACCCGGTCAAACTGACCTTCTCCGAACACGACGGCGGCAGCCGCATGCTGCCGAACTACGTCACCGACCTTGATAACCCTCTTTTTCTGGCCTCCCGGGAGTCCGCGCAATGAAAACCTATGATTTCATCGGCATTGGTATCGGCCCGTTTAACCTTAGCATCGCCGCCCTCGCAGAAGGGCTGGACGGCTTTAGCTCGCTGTTTCTTGAGCGCAAACCGCACTTTTCCTGGCACCCGGGGATGATGGTGCCTGACTGCCACATGCAAACCAGCTTCCTGAAGGATCTGGTCAGCGCCGTGGAGCCGACCAACCGCCACAGCTTCCTGAACTACCTGGTGCAGCGTAAAAAATTCTACCGCTTCCTGACCACCGAGCAGCGCACCGTTTCACGGGAGGAGTTTGCCGACTACCTGTGCTGGGCGGCGGACAACCTCACCAACCTCGCCTTCAGCCAGCAGGTACAACAGGTGAGCTTTGATGAGAAAAGCGGCCTGTTTGAGGTAGTGACCCAGCGCGATCGCTTCCTGGCGCGCCACGTCTGCGTGGGGATCGGTAAGCAGATCAACCTGCCGGACTGCGTCACGACGCAGGACGATAGCTGCTTCCATGCCAGCGAGATGATGCTGCGCACGCCGGATCTCGCGGGCAAGCGCGTTACCATCGTCGGCGGCGGCCAGAGCGGTGCCGACCTGTTCCTGAATATTTTCCGTGGCGAATGGGGCCAGCCGCTGAGCCTGAACTGGGTCTCGCGCCGCAACAACTACAACGCGCTGGATGAAGCCGCCTTTGCTAACGAGTATTTCACGCCGGAGTACGTGGACAGCTTCTCCACGCTCGGTGAAGAGGCGCGTCGTCAGATGCTGCACGAGCAGAAGATGACCTCCGACGGGATCACCACCGAGTCCCTGCTGGCGATTTACCGCGCCATGTACCACCGCTTTGAAGTGCTGCGTGAAAAACCCTGGGCGCACCTGATGCCGTCCCGCTCGGTGACGGCCCTGACGCGCCTGGAAAACGGACAGCGTCTGAGCATACAGCATCACCTCGACGGCGGCCGTGAGCAGCTGGAGAGTGACGTTGTGATCTTCGCCACCGGCTATCGCGCCGTGCAGCCAGCGTTCCTCGCGCCGCTGTCTCACCGCCTGCATCTGGATACGGACGAAGCCTTCTGCATCAACAACGATTTCACCCTCGAATGGGACGGCCCGCAGAGTAACCGCCTGTTTGCCGTAAATGCCGGGATGCACCGTCTCGGCATTGCCGAACCCCAACTCAGCCTGATGGCCTGGCGCGCGGCGCGAATTCTGAATCGCGCGCACGCCGACGAGCCGTTTGAGCTGGCTACCACCCCTGGCGTTATCCACTGGCGAAGCACCACCAGCCCGGAAAACAGTCAGGTTTTTAAATCATTAGCAAAAACCACCGAGTACTGACACACACAATCAGGGTCAACATAACAATGAAACGTTCTCATCTTTGGGTTTTAAATCCTTGCTTGCTTGCAATGCTTTCTACCTCTGCGTGGGCGGAAGAACAAAAGGAAGAAAATATCGTGGTCTCCGCCAGCCGCGCGCACCGCAGCGTGGCGGAGATGGCGCAGACCACCTGGGTCATCGAGCGGGCTGAAATTGAGCAGCAGGTTCAGGGCGGGAAAGAGATTAAAGAAGTGCTGGCGCAGCTGATTCCGGGCATGGACGTCAGCAGCCAGGGACGTACCAACTACGGCATGAACCTGCGCGGCCGCTCCATGATGGTGATGGTGGACGGCGTGCGCCTGAACTCGTCCCGCAGCGACAGCCGCCAGCTGGACTCTATCGATCCGTTCAACATTGACCGTATCGAGGTTATCTCCGGCGCCACGTCACTCTACGGCGGCGGCAGTACCGGCGGTCTGGTGAACATCGTCACCAAAAAAGGCCAGCCTGAGACCGAAGTCGAATTCCAGACCGGGGCTAAAAGCGGGTTCAACAGCCACAACGACCACGATGAGAACGTGTCGGCAGCGGTCAGCGGCGGCAATGACAACGCCTCCGGTCGTCTGTCGGTGTCGTATCAGCGCTACGGCGGCTGGTATGACGGCAACGGCGATGAGGTGATTATTGATAACACCCAGACCGGCTTACAGTATTCCGACCGTATCGATGTGATGGGAACAGGCACCATCAATATTGACGATCACCAGCAGCTGCAGCTGACGACCCAGTACTACAAGAGCGAGTCCGACGGCAAGCATGGGCTGTATCTCGGAAAGAACTTCTCGGCGGTAACGGGGGATGCGACCGCCTACAACAAAGGTAACCTCGATTCTGACCGCGTGCCGGGTACCGAGCGCCATCTGATTAACCTGCAGTACTCCAATACCGACTTCTGGGGACAGGATCTGGTCGCGCAGATTTACTATCGTGACGAGAGCCTGACCTACTATCCGTTCCCAACCCTGACCAAAGGCGTGGTCACCAGCATCGGCGCGTCGCAGCAGCAAACCGATTTCTACGGCGGCAAGCTGACGCTGAACAGCAAGCCGGTGGACGATTTGACGCTGACCTGGGGTATGGATGCCGACCACGAAACCTTCGACGCCAACCAGCAGTTCTTCAACCTGAAAAAAGCTGCGGCGAGCGGCGGCATGGAGCTGGATAACGCCTACAACGTGGGCCGCTACCCGGGTTATAGCATCACCAACCTCGCCCCGTTCCTGCAGGCCAGCTATGACATTGACGCCATCACCCTGAGCGGCGGCGTGCGCTACCAGTACACCGAGAACAAGGTGGACGATTTTGTCGGTTACACCCAGCAGCAGGCCATCGCTACCGGGAAAGCTACCTCCGCCGACGCGGTGCCGGGCGGGAAAACCGATTACAACAACTTCCTGTTTAACGCCGGGATCCTCGGTCGGCTGACCGAACAGCAGCAGCTGTGGTTTAACTTTTCCCAGGGCTTCGAAATTCCGGACCTGGCGAAGTACTACGGCTCCGGGACCTATCAGCTCAGCAACGGTCACTATCGCCTGCTGAACAGTGTCAACGTCAACGACTCGAAGCTGGACGGTATCAAGGTCAACGCTTATGAGCTGGGCTGGCGCTACACCGGGGATAACCTGCGCACCCAGGTTGCGGCGTATTACTCGCTCTCGGATAAAACCATCACCATCAACAAGACGGACATGACCATCAACCTGGAAGACGACAAGCGTCGTATCTACGGGGTGGAAGGTCAGGTGGACTATTTCTTCACCGACAGCGACTGGAGCACGGGCGCGAACTTTAACGCCATTAAGTCGGAAACTCGCGAAAACGGGAAATGGGAGAAGCTGACGGTAGACAGCGCCAGCCCGTCGAAAGCCAGCGCGTGGGTCAACTGGGCGCCGGGCGACTGGACCCTGCGCATGCAGAGCACGCAGACCTTTGACGTCTCTGACGCCGACGGCAAGAAGATCGATGGCTATAACACGGTCGACTTCCTGGGCAGCTACGCCCTGCCGGTGGGTAAAGTCAGCTTCAGCGTGGAGAACCTGCTGGACAAAGACTACACCACCGCCTGGGGCCAGCGCGCGCCGGGGCTGTATAGCCCAACCTACGGTGCACCGGGTCTGTATACCTATAAAGGCCGTGGGCGGACGTTTGGTCTGAACTACTCCGTTCTGTTCTAATCCTGAGCGCCGCCTGCGGGCGGCGCATTTTGCTGTGTAATTTCGAAGCGAATTTACTATAAAATCAGCGATTTGCTGAAATTGTCGGCAAACGAACAAAAAGCGCGATTTCACCCTTTGACAAGGCGAACTGAGGTCGCTACTATGCGCCTCGTTCACACGATTCCTCTGTAGTTCAGTCGGTAGAACGGCGGACTGTTAATCCGTATGTCACTGGTTCGAGTCCAGTCAGAGGAGCCAAATTTGAAAAGCCTGCTTTTGAAGCAGGCTTTTTGCTTTTCTGCGTCGGGTAAAATTGTCGGGTGGCGGCTTCGCCTTACCCGACCTACGGGACTGCATCTCTGAAGTTAACTCTGAATCGCATCCAGCCTGGCAATCACCTTAATCTCAAACTTAAATCCGTACAGCCACGTCACGCCGATCCCGGTCAAGGTAGGATAAGGCGCGTCCCCCCAATATTCTGGCAGGATACTCCAGATAGCGTCGAGGTTTGACTCGGGATCGACGACAAAGAGGGTCACGTCAACCACGTCAGCGAACGTGCAGCCCGCAGCCGCGAGGACAGCATTAAGATTATCGAAGGCCAGCCTGACCTGCGCTCTCAGATCGGGTTCAGGCGAACCATCCTCGCGACTACCCACCTGCCCCGAAACGAACAAGAAACCGTTGGATTTGATGGCCGGTGAATAGCGATTGCGCTCATAGAGCGCCTGCCGACCGGAGGGGAAAACTGCTTCGCGTGCTGTCATGTTTGTACCTTTGCAATAGGGCAAAATCAGCCCGTTGAACATAAAGACACTTTACAGGTGCAGGTTCGGGCGGATAAACAAGCGACTTTGTCCATCATTGTTTGTAATATCCAAACAATCGGTGAAAAGAGAGGATAAGGAATGGATCGTTTCGACGCGATGCGCGCCTTTGCTCGCGTGGTGGAGGCAGGTAGCTTCACAAAGGCTGCCCAAACGCTTCATATGAGCAAAACCACGGTGACGCAGCTCATTCAGCAACTGGAAGCGCGCCTGCGCGTCAAATTGCTCCATCGCACCACCCGCAGGCTCGGTGTGACCCCCGATGGCGCGGTCTACTACGAACGCGTCATCCGCCTGCTGGCGGACATGGAAGATGCTGAAAACAGCCTGTCCAGCGCGACGATGACGCCCAGGGGACGGCTACGGGTTGATGTGCCCAGTCCGCTGGCCCGCCTCATCCTGGTGCCGGCGCTACCGGCTTTCCATGCACGCTACCCGGATATCCAGTTCGATATGGGCGTGAGCGACCGGGTGGTGGATCTGATCGGCGACAACGTGGATTGCGTCCTGCGCGGTGGCGAAATCAACGACCAGTCCCTGATCGCACGCCATGTCGGCGATTTGCACATCGGTGTTTACGTCGCACCGAGCTATGTGGAACGCCTCGGCGCCCCGGCGCACCCGCGAGAGCTGGAAAACACCGACCATCGCATTGTAGGGTTCTTGTCCTCGCGCACCGGTAAGATTGATCCTCTGGTACTGCGCAGTGAGAGTGAACATATTGACATCACGGGCAGCTATGTCCTTGCCGTGGATGATGGCAATGCTTACCTCGAAGCTGGGTTAGCCGGGTTAGGCGTGATTGCGCTGCCGGTCTATATGGCAGAAGCGCATCAGGCTTGTGGTTCCTTGATTCGGCTATTCGAACATTGGCGTATTAAGCCAATGCCCCTGTACCTGGCATTTCCCCCTAACCGCCACGTCAACGCCAAACTGCGCGTTTTTATTGATTGGATCGTTGAATTGATGCAGCAGCATGTCCCTAATTCCAATAATAAGTCACTCCCTCCCAGCCCCTGATTCGCTCATTAGGGTTGGTTACTTTCCACAGCACTCACCGCTCGCCGCCAGGCCGCCACCTCCTCATCCAGCCACGCCACAAAAAGCCCCACCTCCGGCTTCTCCTCCTTTGGCTGCGCTGTCACCAGCCAGTAAGGCCAGGGATATGGCGCAGTGATGGAGGTTAGCTGGACCAGTTCACCTCGGATGATGGCATCCTGAACCAGAGAGCGACGCTCCAGCGCGATGCCTTTCCCGAGCCGGACGGCTTCAATAATTAAATTCGAGTCGTTAACGCATAAACCGTCAGGCACGATCTCTTTCTCAAGACCCGCATTCATGCACCACGTTTTCCACGACTCCATGGAAAAAATAAGATGACTTTTTGCAATGTCAGACGGCGTAGCGGGCAGCACGCCCCCGTTATAGCCCGGTGCGGCCACCACAATGAGCTCATCGGAAAAAAGATAATGACTTTCGCTCCCTTCCCAGTTTCCCTGCCCCATCCGTATCGCGATATCTATCCCTTCCTGCTGCAGGCTGGTGACCGTCAGACTGGCCTGGATCCGCAGGGTAATAAGCGGATACTTCGTCCGAAAGCGTTCCAGGCGCGGCAAAAGCCAGTGGCATCCAAATGACGGCACCATCGCCAGCGTCAGCTCCTGCTTTCTCGGCTTCACCTGTACGAGCCGGGTAGCATCCGCGATGTGGTTCAACGCTTCGCGTACCTGTAAGGCATAGAGCCGCCCTTCTTCGTTGATCTGCACTCCTCGCCCCAGACGGATAAACAGCTTTACGCCCACCATCTCCTCCAGCGTTTTGATCTGCTGGCTGATAGCGGAATGGGTAACGTGGAGTTCTTTCGCCGCCAGCGTCACGCTGCCAAGACGGGCGACGGCTTCAAAGCTTCGCAAACTGGCAATGGGTGGAAAATCCGACATGAAAGCACTTCCTTATCTGCGCTGGATATACAGCGGCAACCTGACCCTATGTCAGTAATACTAACCCTTACGGTAAGATACTGAAGATATTCGCCATGCAAATTGTATTGTAATGTCGGGTCATCCTTTTCAATGACGCGTTCTTTCACACAGACAGGAAAACGGGAAAGATGATTAAGCTTGTTGGCATGATGGATTCACCTTATGTACGGCGCGTGGCGATCTCCCTTGAGCTTTATGGGGTTGAGTTTGAAAGCCAGCCGCTGTCAGTCTTTAGCACCTTCGACGCATTCTCCCGGATCAACCCCGCGGTAAAAGCCCCGACGCTGGTTCTGGATAACGGAATACGTCTGATGGATTCCTCGCTGATTCTGAATTATTTTGAGGCTCAGGCCGACCCCGAGCGGAGACTCCTGCCCGTCGCGCCGGATGCGCAGGCAAACGATCTTCAGACGCTGGGCTTTATTCTCGCCGCCGCTGAGAAAGCGGTGCAAAATGTGTATGAACACAACCTGCGTCCGGTGGAAAAGCAGCACGTTTCATGGGTCGAACGCATTACAATCCAGCTGCTGGCGGCCTGCAGGGAATGGAATACCTTACTGGAGGGGCGTCCCGCCACCGCCGTTCCCGATCAGGTTGCCGTCACGAGCACGGTTGTCTGGACATTTATTCAGTCGATGATCCCGCAGGTCGTTAACGCAGCGGATTTTAGAACGATCCAGGCGTTTGCCGAATCATTCGAATCGCAGCCGGCCTTCAAAAAATATCCGTTCAATTAAATGCAGAGCCCGGTAAGCGCAGCGCCACCGGGCAAACCCGCACCTAAATCTGATAATCAATCGCCACTTCTTCCGGCTCCATCACCTGGCGTTTAATCTCATCCACCGACAGCCCGGCGTTGCAGAGCTCGATAAAGCGCCACACATAGTTACGCTGCAGCTGTCCGCGCTTCAGGCCAAGCCATACGGTGTTGGCGTCAAACAGATGACGCGTGTCAAGACGCACCAGGTTCCCGTCCTCGCGTTCTCCGCTGGACTGTTCCGCCACCAGCCCAATGCCCAGACCCAGTTCGACGTAGGTTTTGATCACGTCTGAATCCTGCGCGCTCAGCACGATGTCGGGCGTTAACCCTTTACGATTGAAGGCTTCATCTATGCGCGAGCGTCCCGTGATCCCCTGGCGATAAGTAATGAGCGGCCATTTCGCAACGTCTTCCAGCGTCAGGGGAGAGACCTGATTCAGCGGATGATCGACCGGGAGCAGTAAGCTGTGATACCAGCGGAACCACGGGAACGCCACCAGCAGCGGGTCGTTGCTCAGGCGTTCGCTGGCGATACCGATATCCGCCCCACCGTTTTGCAGCAGCACTTCAATTTCCTGCGGCGTGCCCTGGATAAGCTCCAGACGCACCTCCGGAAAAAGTTCGCGGAACGCCTTAATCACCGGCGGCAGGCTGTAGCGCGCCTGGGTGTGGGTGGTGGCAATGGTGAGCACGCCGGAGGCATCATTGGTGAAGAGATCCGCCAGGCGACGCACGTTGCTGGCCTCGTTGAGGATCCGCTCAGCGATGGTGAGCAATGCTTTACCCGGCTCCGTCATGCCGAGCAGCCGCTTGCCGCGACGGATAAAGATCTCTATGCCCAGCTCCTCCTCCAGCTCGCGGATATGGCGGCTGACGCCGGACTGAGAGGTATAAAGCATATTGGCGACCTCGGTCAGGTTGTAGTCCCGCCTGGCCGCCTCACGGATAATTTTAAGCTGCTGGAAATTCACGATTCACTCCGGCGCATCTGACATAGCTCTATTGTTAGAGTCAGCCGAGCTGCAGAACAAATAATAAAAACCAGCATCTTATGCTTTTATGGAATATCAGCTCACGAGCTGGAGCTCACGGTTCTCAAGCGATGGCTTGCTGACCAGCGACATCAAAATCTCTTTTACCGCCTGCGCCTGCGGCGACAGCGAACCGCGTGCGGACATGTTCAGCGACAGCGGCAGGCTCATCGAAGGCGTGGTGATCCGCGCCATCCAGCCGTTTGCCGCGCTGCACAGCGAACGCGCGGCGGATTCGGGCAGTACGGTGACGCCCATTCCGCTGGCAATGGCCGCGGTCAGCGTGGAAATCGAGTCAATTTCGCCGATGATTTTGGCCGTCAGGCGGCGCAGGGAAAACGCTTCGTCCACGCGCACGCGCACGGCGCTGTAGTCGCGCGGCAGATAGAGGTTCATCTCTGCCACGGCGGTAAGGTCTACGCTCTGGCCCGGACAGTCGCGGGTGCCCACGAGATAGAGATCTTCCTTCAGCAGCGGCTGGCTGGTGATCCCGGCCACCGGGGAGCGATCGTAAAGCACCGCCATGTCCAGCTGGCCGTTGAGCAGTTTGTCATTCAGTACGGACCCGCTGTTTTCGTGCAGGTACACCAGCACTTCAGGCAGCTCAGCGCGAACGGCCTGCAGCAGCGGCATGGTAATAGAGGACGCGGCCGTTCCCGGCGCCAGGCCAATAGAAACGTGTCCGCTCAGGGTCTGACCCACGTTATTCACCGCCAGCTGCGCCTGCTCGCACTGGCGCAGAATCGTGCGCGCATGGGTATAGAGAATTTTTCCGGCTTCCGTTGGCGTGACGCCGCGTTTGGTGCGGATCAACAGCTGCTGATCCATCTCGCCTTCCAGAGTAGCCACCTGCTGGCTCAGCGCAGGCTGCGCGATATGCAGCACTTCTGCTGCTTGAGTCAGGCTGCCGATATCGACGATTTTTACGAAGTATTTCAGTCGTCTTAAGTTCATTTTGCCCCCTGTTCGAAATGCTGTGCCGGAACCGGCTGTCGTTGTTGAACAGGTTTTGCAATATGAATGCCACTTTTACCAGGCGGTCTGAATCGGGCGCTAAGCGCCTGAAAATAAGGAAACCTAATCATGGAGGGGGGTTTTATTACCGAAACAGCAGTTTATGATCTGCCCCATTAGAGGTATATCCGCACCAAAGCGGTGCATTCAGCTGTCAAAAACAGCACTTTGCCGATTTTGTCAGCAAACGATCAAAAGGCGGCGATCCACCCTTTGACAAGGTGAACGCAGGTCGATAATATGCGCCCCGTTCACACGATTCCTCTGTAGTTCAGTCGGTAGAACGGCGGACTGTTAATCCGTATGTCACTGGTTCGAGTCCAGTCAGAGGAGCCAAATTTGAAAAGCCTGCTTTTAAAGCAGGCTTTTTGCTTTTCTGCGTCGGGTAAAATTGTCGGGTGGCGGCTGCGCCTTACCCGACCGACAAAAACCTCGAATCGTAGGCCGGGTAAGGCAACGCCGCCACCCGGCGAAAATGTCCTCAATTGCCGAGCTTCACCGGCATCCCTGACCGCCGTTCCAGCTCAGCACCTGCACCCTCGTTGATCAACTCTGTCCGCAGCGCGGCCGATATCGGCAGCGGCACTTTCCGGGTCGATTCAAATTCCGCACGGTTACGTGACAACGGCTCATGCACTTCCACCCAGCGGCTGCCGTCCGGTTCCGTGGTGACTTTAACGGGCCGATCGATAAGCTGCACGCGGGTTCCGACGGGAACATTATCGAAAAGGTATTTGATGTCGTTATTCCGCAGACGAATACAGCCCTGGCTCACCCGCAGCCCGATGCCGAAATTGGAGTTTGTGCCGTGTATGGCATAGAGCCTGCCGATATAGATTGCATACAGCCCCATCGGGTTATCCGGCCCGGCGGGCACGAAGGCAGGCAGCGTTTTTCCCTCTGCCGCATAGGCACGGCGCGTATTGGGCGTCGGAGACCAGGTGGGTCCCACCTGCTTACGTTCAACCGCCGTTACCCAGTTACGCGGGGTTTCGCGCCCGGCCTGACCGATGCCGATGGGTAGCACTTCAACAGTATTGCTGCCCGGCGGGTAATAGTAGAGACGCATTTCCGCCACGTTAACGACAATCCCCTCGCGAACGGTGTCGGGCAAAATCAGCTGCTGGGGAATGACCAGCCGGGTACCGGATTTAGGCAAAAAAGGATCCACGCCCGGGTTCGCTTCCAGCATATTGCTCAACCCCTGCCCGTACTGCGCGGCAAACGCCTCAAGCGGTAACGTATTATGATCCGGCACGGTAATGACCTGCGAGCTCCCCACCAGGCGACTGCCCGCCGGCGGTAAAGGATAGCTCACCGCCTGCACGCTCTGGCTGATGAGTAACGCAGCAAGACAGCCCAACGCCTTTTTACGACACATATTCCCTTCCTCAGTCGCTTCGCTCTTTAGTAAGCATAGCGTAGCCGTTTTGCATTACCCATCAGGAAATAAAATCAGTTTGCACAGGCCCCCTGTCGCGGTAGTCTCATAGGTTCCGTTTATATGACGGCCGCTATGTGAGTGACCTTTTCTTATACCAATAATTAAAAATCAGTGCAGACAGGACAACTATGGACTCCACTCTCACCTCCACACATCCCAACGAGGAGACACCTTCGCTCAATCGTGCCCGCCGCGCCGCACTCGGCAGCTTCGCGGGTGCCGTCGTCGACTGGTATGATTTTCTGCTCTACGGCATTACCGCCGCGCTGGTGTTTAACCGCGAATTTTTTCCGCAGGTCAGCCCCGCGATGGGCACCCTCGCCGCGTTTGCCACATTCGGCGTCGGTTTTCTGTTTCGCCCGCTGGGCGGGGTGATCTTCGGCCACTTTGGCGACCGCCTCGGCCGCAAGCGCATGCTGATGCTTACCGTCTGGATGATGGGGATCGCCACGGCGCTGATTGGCATTCTCCCGTCGTTTTCCGCGATTGGCTGGTGGGCACCGGTATTGCTGGTGACATTACGGGCGATTCAGGGCTTCGCCGTGGGCGGTGAATGGGGCGGCGCGGCGCTGCTATCCGTTGAGAGCGCGCCCAAAAATAAGAAAGCGTTTTACAGCAGCGGCGTGCAGGTCGGATACGGCGTGGGTCTGCTCCTTTCTACCGGGCTGGTCTCCTTGATCAGCCAGCTCACCACCGATGAGCAGTTCCTGAGCTGGGGCTGGCGCATTCCGTTCATCTTCAGCATCGTGCTGGTCATCGCCGCGCTGTGGATCCGTAACGGTATGGAGGAGTCGGCAGAGTTCGAAAAACAGCAGGAAAAACCGACCGTCAAAAAAAGGCTGCCGGTCATGGAGGCACTCGTCCGGCATCCTGGCGCTTTTCTGAAAATTATTGCCCTGCGCCTGTGTGAACTGCTGACGATGTATATCGTCACCGCGTTTGCCCTGAACTACTCGACGCAGAACCTCGGCCTGCCGCGTGAATTGTTCCTGAATATCGGTCTGGTGGTTGGCGGGATCAGCTGCCTGACCATCCCCTGCTTCGCCTGGCTGGCGGACCGCTTTGGCCGCCGTCGCGTCTATATCACCGGGGCGCTGGTGGGCACCCTCAGCGCCTGGCCATTCTTTATGGCACTGGAGGCGCAGTCGATCTTCTGGATTGTCTTCTTCGCCATCATGCTCGCCAACGTCGCTCACGACATGGTGGTCTGCGTCCAGCAGCCGATGTTTACCGAACTGTTCGGCGCCAGCTACCGCTACAGCGGCGCGGGCGTGGGCTACCAGGTCGCAAGCGTGGTCGGCGGCGGGTTTACGCCATTTATTGCCGCCGCGCTGGTGACCTTCTCCGGCGGAAACTGGCACAGCGTGGCGATTTATCTGCTGGCCGGTTGCCTGCTCTCTGCTGCGACGGCCCTGGTGATGAAAGAGCCCCGCCACACCTGATCGCCCTTTTGTTTCACAGGCGTGTGACATACTATCGGGTAGAGTCGCACACCTGTGGAACAAGGAGACAGAGATGAATAATAAGGGCTCCAGCCTGACCCCGGCTCAGGCGCTGGAAAAACTCGACGCGCTGTATGAACAGTCCGTCAATGCGCTGCGCAGCGCCATCAGCGAATATATCGAAACAGGGAAACTTCCCGACCAAAAGGCCAGAAACGAGGGCCTTTTTGTTTATCCATCGCTCTCTGTGACCTGGGACGGCAGCGCCAGCACGACGCCAAAAACCCGCGCCTACGCCCGTTTTACCCACTCCGGCTGCTACAGCACCACCGTCACCCGCCCGGCCCTGTTCCGCCCGTATCTTGAAGAACAACTTACGCTGTTGTACCAGGATTACGGCGCGCACATTGCCGTTGAGCCCTCGCAGCATGAAATCCCCTATCCGTACGTAATTGACGGTTCGGCGTTAACCCTTGACCGCTCCATGAGCGCGGGGCTGACCCGCCACTTCCCGACGACGGAACTGTCGCAGATTGGCGATGAGACCGCCGACGGGATTTATCACCCGGCAGAATTTTCTCCTCTGTCGCACTTTGACGCCCGCCGGGTCGATTTCTCCCTGGCGCGACTTCGCCACTACACCGGTACGCCCGCTGAACATTTTCAGCCGTTCGTGCTCTTTACCAACTACACCCGCTACGTCGACGAGTTTGTCCGCTGGGGCTGCAGCCAGATCCTCGACCCGGAAAGCCCGTATATTGCCCTCTCCTGCGCGGGCGGGATCTGGATCACCGCAGAGACCGAAGCCCCCGAGCAGGCCATCTCCGATCTGGCCTGGAAAAAACACCAGATGCCCGCCTGGCACCTGATCACCGCCGACGGTCAGGGGATCACCCTGATCAACATCGGCGTCGGCCCCTCGAACGCCAAAACCATCTGCGACCATCTGGCGGTACTGCGCCCTGACGTGTGGCTGATGATTGGTCACTGCGGCGGCCTGCGTGAAAGCCAGCTGATTGGCGACTACGTGCTCGCCCACGCCTACCTGCGCGACGACCACGTGCTGGATGCGGTGCTGCCGCCGGATATCCCAATCCCGAGCATCGCCGAAGTGCAGCGCGCGCTGTATGACGCGACCAAAGAGGTCAGCGGCATGCCGGGTGAAGAAGTTAAGCAGCGCCTGCGCACCGGTACGGTCGTCACGACGGACGATCGCAACTGGGAGCTGCGTTACTCTGCCTCCGCGCTGCGGTTCAACCTGAGCCGCGCGGTGGCCATTGATATGGAGAGCGCCACCATCGCCGCGCAGGGCTACCGCTTCCGCGTCCCCTACGGCACGCTGCTGTGCGTCTCCGATAAACCGCTGCACGGCGAAATTAAGCTACCGGGCCAGGCCAACCGTTTCTATGAAGGGGCCATCTCAGAGCATCTGCAAATTGGCATTCGCGCCATCGACCTGCTTCGGGCGGAAGGTGACAGGCTGCATTCCCGCAAGCTGCGCACCTTCAACGAGCCGCCGTTCCGCTAATAACGATAAGGAATAACCATGTCCAGCACATCTCCGCTCTCTGCCCTGCGCCACTGGCTTGAGGCCAGCCATCTCGACGGGATGATCGTCCCGCGTGCGGATGCGTGGCAGAGCGAATACTGCGCGCCCTACGACGAAAAGCTGGCCTGGCTGACGGGCTTTGACGGTTCTGCCGGCGTCGCGCTGATACGGAAGGATAAAGCGCTGCTGTTCGTCGACGGGCGCTATCAGGTGCAGGCCCGCGTTCAGGTGAATCTGGACGAGATTGAAATTCACCACCTGCACAACGAGCCGCTGGCTGAATGGCTGACAGAAAACGTGGAGGCAGGCACGCGCATCGGTTTTGACGCACTGCTGATGACCAATACGGAGTTTGAGCAACTGTCCGCCACGCCGTGCAGGCTGGTACCGCTGAAGGTTTCGCCGTTTGACGCCTTATGGACCGATCGCCCTGCCGCACCGGCGGGGCTTATTCGTGAAATGCCGGTTGAAGTAAGCGGTGAAAGCAGCCAGGACAAACGTCAGCGCGTCGCTGCCGTGCTGGCCGCGAACAATGCTGATTATCTGGCCGTTACGCTGCCGGATAACATTGCATGGCTGCTCAACGTAAGGGGCTCAGATATCCCAACCAGTCCGGTACCGCTCTCATTTGCCCTGCTGAGTCGTGACGGCCACGTTGAGTGGTTTGTAAACGACAACAAGCTCGGCGCCCTGCCTGAAGACGTGCGTAATGCGTTTACGATTGCCCCGCAGGACGCCTTCATCGAACGCTGTCAGCAGATTGCTGCAGGCAAACGGGTGATGATTGATGCCGATTCCGCTCCGGTCGCCCTGCGCTTTGCCATTGAACCACGGGGAGAGATTGTCTGGCGAACCGATCCCATCACCCTGATGAAGGCCACCAAAAACCCGATCGAGCTGGCTGGGTATCGCGCGTGCCATCACCAGGACGGTGCCGCCTGGGTCAATTTCCTGGCCTGGCTGAGCCGCGAAGTGCCGCTGCGCGAGGCGGCAGGAAATCCGCTCACCGAGCTGGAAGTGCAGGCGCAGCAGCTCGCGTTCCGTCAACAGCAGCCCGGGTTTATCGAGCAAAGCTTTGCGACCATCTCCGCCTCTTCGAGCAATGCGGCGATGTGCCACTATCATTCGAGCGAGGCCAGCAACAAGCCCATCGGCCATGATCATTTTTACCTGAACGATTCCGGCGGTCAGTACGTTAATGGCACCACCGACGCCACGCGCACGCTGGCATGGGGTAAGGTCGACCCGCAGCAGCGCCTGCACTACACCGCCGTGCTGAGAGGCTTTCTGTCGCTCATTACCCTGCAGTTCCCCTCTGGCACTCAGGGGCATCAGCTGGATGCCTTCGCGCGTCGTCCGCTGTGGGAGATGGGGCTGGATTACGATCACGGCACAGGGCATGGCGTGGGGCATCAGCTTCTGATCCATGAGAACCCGCATCGCATCGCCAAAAAGGTCAACCCGTGGCCGCTGGTGGCGGGCAATATCATGACGATTGAACCTGGCTACTATCTGGGCGATAGCCACGGGATTCGCATTGAAAACCAGGTGGAGATTGTGGAGAGCCGTCCGGGATTCTGTAAATTTGCCTCGCTGACGCTGATCCCGATTGATTTAAGCCAGGTCGAGCTGGATCTGTTGAGCGAACAGGAAAAAGCGTGGCTGGATGCGTATCACCAGCAGGTGCGTGAGGCGCTGTCACCACTGGTGAACAGCGATGCGCTTTCGTGGCTGGAAGAGGCGACGGCACCGGTTCGTGTGAACGGATAGTGCGGCTTTTGCCGGGTGGCGGCTTCGCCTTACCCGGCCTACGATTCGAGGTTTTTGTCGGTCGGGTAAGGCGAAGCCGCCACCCGACAATTCTACCCGACGCAGAAAAGCAAAAAGCCTGCTTTAAAAGCAGGCTTTTTAAATTTGGCTCCTCTGACTGGACTCGAACCAGTGACATACGGATTAACAGTCCGCCGTTCTACCGACTGAACTACAGAGGAATCGTGTGAACGGGGCGCATATTATCGATGCTCCCCCATGATGTCAAAGGCAGAATGCATATTTCCGATCGTTTGCCGATTTATTCTCCACTTCGCGCAATTGTCAGGCATTTTTCCGCGGGTATTTCCACAGCCAGCGCCCGCTGACCATGCGCCAGTAGAACAGCGCGCCCCGTACGGCCCAGTCCAGGAACATACCCAGCCAGACGCCAACCACGCCCCATCCGAGCATCACCCCGAGCGTATACCCCGCCACAACGCGACATCCCCACATGCCGAGCATCGACACCCACATCGCAAAGCGGGCATCACGCGCGCCCTTTAGCCCGGCTGGCAGTACCCATGAGGCCGCCCAGATGGGCATAAAGGCCGCATTGAGCCAGATGAGGATTTTAACGACCTCTTTAACGTCCTCTTCGTGGGTATAGAACGAGGCCATCAGCCCGGCAAACGGCGCGGTTCCCCAGGCAATCACGGTCAGTCCAATGGTCGACAGCCAGAAAACGTGGCGCAGCTGCCGCTCAGCCTGGCCGATCTGCCCTTTCCCGAGCCGTTTCCCGGTAATGATAGTCGAGGCCGAACCCAGCGCGTTACCCGGCAGGTTAATCAGCGAAGCGATAGAAAAGGCGATGAAGTTACCGGCGATAACGTCGGTGCCCATCCCGGCGACAAACATCTGCGTCAGCAGCTTCCCGCCGTTAAACAGCACCGACTCAATACTGGCGGGAATGCCGATCCCCATCACTTCCCAGATAATGGCGAAGTTAAAGGGGCGGAAATAGCTCTTCAGCGTGAGGCGCAGCGAGGGGGTGATCCCCGCCATCAGCACGCCGATAATCGCCGCCGCACCGATATAGCGTGAAATGGTTAGCCCCAGTCCGGCGCCGACGAACCCCAGCCCGTCCCACGAGAACACGCCGTAGATCAGCACGCTGCTGATGATGATATTCAGGATATTCATTCCGCCGTTGATCAGGAGCGGAATTTTGGTGTTACCTGCCCCGCGCAGCGCGCCGCTGCCAATCAGGGCGATAGCCGCCGCCGGATAGCTTATTACGGTCATCTCCAGATAGGTCAGCGCCAGGTCTTTGACCTCGTTCGTGGCTTCCCCGGCGACAAAATCGATAATCTCTTTACCGAAATAGTGGATCACCGCCGCCAGAACAATCGAAAAGACAGTCATGATCATCAGCGACTGGCGGGCTGCCTCGCGCGCACGTTTGGGATCGAGCTTGCCGAGGCTAAAAGCCACCACCACCGTCGTCCCGAGATCGATGGCAGCAAAAAATGACATCACCACCATGTTAAAGCTGTCCGCCAGCCCGACCCCCGCCATCGCCTCTTTCCCCAGCCAGCTCACCAGGAAGGTGCTCAGTACCCCCATCAGCAGAACGCAGGTATTTTCCAGGAAGATAGGCACAGCAAGAGGGGTGATTTCACGCCAGAACAGGACACGATAGCTTTTACGTTTTGCATACCATGGCGTGCGCGCGATCGCCTGGCGTAAGGAGGCAGTGACGTTCAAAATGGACCTTAGCGAGAAAAGTTGAAACTCCATTTCAAATGATGGGGGAGAAATGCTAATCCTGCAAAGTATTTTCCTGAAAAAAGATGTGTGGAATTACAACAAACTGACGACAGAATCAGCAATCAGTCGATTTTCCCTAAGATCAGGTTTGACAAAAGTTTTTTCGCCGCTAAGATAAGCCTCCACAACGATTCCTCTGTAGTTCAGTCGGTAGAACGGCGGACTGTTAATCCGTATGTCACTGGTTCGAGTCCAGTCAGAGGAGCCAAATTCTTGTTTTCATGCCGCTCTGCGAATCCTTATTTGATTCAGATTCAATAGGTTAGCGTGAAAAGTCTTCCCGATGCATTTTCAGTTTACCCTCCGCATCGGGAAAATTTGGTGGTCAGATTTGGGGTCAAGTTGGTTCGATGACGGAGTGACCCCCAAATGTCTCTTAACGACTCAAAAATCCGCAATTTAAAACCATCCGAAAAACCCTTTAAAGTCTCCGACTCTCACGGTTTATACCTTTTAGTTAATCCAGGCGGTTCACGTCTCTGGTATCTCAAATATCGCATCAATAAAAAAGAATCCCGCCTCGGCTTAGGGGCGTATCCTGCAGTATCTTTGGCCGACGCTCGTCAGCAGCGTGATGGTATCCGTAAATTGCTGGCGCAGAATATCAATCCAGCTCAACAGCGCTCTGCTGAGAGAGCCACTACCTCACCAGAGGAAACCTTCAAATCAGTGGCGCTAACTTGGCATAAAAGCAACAGAGCATGGTCGGAGAACCATGCAACCCGTCTGCTCGCAAGCATGAATAACCATATCTTTCCGATAATTGGACACCTGCCAGTCACAGAACTGAAAACCCGCCATTTTATCGACCTGCTGAAAGGGATTGAGAAAAAAGGTTTACTGGAAGTGGCGGCGCGTACCCGGCAGCATATGTGCAACATCATGCGTCATGCCGTGCATCAAGAGTTGATAGAGCATAACCCGGCGGCCAATCTGGACGGTATCATCGCCCCGCCCGTTAAACGCCACTACCCAGCCCTTCCGCTGGAGAAACTGCCGGAACTGTTGACACGCATTGAGGACTACCAGCAAGGGCGAGAATTGACTCGTTTGGCGGTATCTCTCACCCTGCACTTATTCATTCGTTCCAGCGAACTACGTTTCGCCCGTTGGTCTGAGATCGATTTCAGAAACAAAATCTGGACCATTCCTGCCACTCGTGAGGCTATCCCCGGAGTGCGTTATTCCGGGCGTGGCGCGAAAATGCGCACGCCACATATCGTTCCCCTCTCTCGTCAGTCCATCGCTATCCTGAAACAGATACAAGATATATCCGGGCATCAGGAACTGATATTCCCCGGTGACCATAATCCGTATAAACCCATGTGCGAAAACACCATCAACAAGGCTTTGCGTCTGATGGGTTATGACACAAAAAATGAAATCTGCGGCCACGGATTCCGTGCAATGGCCTGTAGTGCGCTGATGGAATCTGGACTGTGGGCGCAGGATGCGGTTGAACGACAGATGAGCCATCAAGAACGCAACAGCGTTCGAGCGGCTTACATCCACAAAGCAGAATATCTCGATGCCCGTAAAGCGATGATGCAGTGGTGGGCTGATTATCTGCAAGTATGCTCAAATGAATATATTCCCCCCTTTGCTTGGGATAAATAAGTGTAAGCTATGGCCCAGAAAAGATAATTAGGCGAACGCACCAGAAGAAATTTTCATGGTGCGTATTCACCGCACCGAGACAATCAATTGATTCACGTTATATCCAATAGCTTGCCCAATTTTTATCGTAAACGGATACCCGGGAAGCATTGTCCATGAAGCAGACTGGTATGACTCTATTCAGGTGGATAATGTAGCGATAACCGCGATACCGGCACGCCATTTTTCCGGACGAACATTGTCCCGAGATCAATCCCTGTGGGTGGGTTTTGTTATCAAATCTACAGATAGGACGCTGTTCAATAGTGGGGATTCTGGGTATGGGCCTCATTTTGAGGAGATCGGAAACGATTTGGTCCATTCGACTGGGTGGTACTCGATAGCGGCCAATACGATCCGAGATGGGCGAACGTTCATATGTCTCCTGAAGAAGCGCTGCAGGCAGCGCGCGATTTGCATGTAAAAGCGTTAACCCAGACCATATTGGGCGCTTTTCCCTTGCTCCACATGACTGGAATGTTCCGATGAGGAGGATCATCAAGAATAATACTTCTGGCCACGCACTGTGGACTCCGGTGATAGGGCAACCTGTCTATTTTAACCATCCCCCTATACACTATTCCCCTTGGTGGGATCTGAAATGACGATTATATACATGCAATGATGTATAGAGCATTTCGAGAAAATTTAAGTGATAGCATAATCCGTTGGTTAGATTACGTGAGGACTTTAATGAAACTGGTTATTACTGGCCATGAATAATTTATATATTTAAAGCAAACGTTCCTAAACAACCCTCCCTCTTCAACATAAAAAATTATAATTTGATGTTTTATTTCCTACGCCAATGAGAATCCATTATTTGTTGAAAACAAGACATGAGCACTTCGATTATATATATCGTAGTGAAAGCGAGTCACAAATTAAAACTGAGTGTCTCACGGGGTTGGTCGTCTTCACCACAAATATTATCATTTCATTGACATTAGATAGTTGATTTCCTCCCTCTTCCACTCGACTTCGGAGGGACTGTTTCACCATATTCTAGCCACCAGGCGGTAAGTGCCTCCATTGTCGGTCCTAACCCCCGAGCTTTCTCAGTAATAGAATATTCAACGCGAGGAGGAACCTCAGCATAAATCATTCTTGCCACCAGTCCGTCACTTTCAAGCTCACGTAACTGCGCAGTTAACATATGTTGTGTGATGCCCGGAATTGCCTTTTTCAGCTCACCAAAGCGATAAATACGTTGGTTAAGCATCCACATTATTTCAAGTTTCCATTTACCAGACAGGAGACTAAAAGCTCGTCTCATCTCTACATGCATGTTCACTTCATTATTACCTTTAGTATGGTTTTGCATACTTACCACCATTATTTCATCCTACTTGTTGGATTTTATATTAGATGACATCCTTGAACAAAGTCCACTACAAAGCTTGGGAATGACGCCATGATGTCCAATTATATTTACTGGGCCAGTACTATTTTGCTATCAACGCTTTACTTTTCGTCAGCAGCACTTTACCTGACCAAAAAAGCTTGGGTACGCGATACGTTAAGCAGACTTGATTACCCGGCCACCTATCTAATTCCGTTCATGATTGTCATAAAGATCCTTGGGCCAATCGCCATTCTGTCGCGTATCAGCATGCCGATAAGCGATCTTGCTTATGCCGGTATCTTTTTTCATTTGATCTTGTCAGGGACGGCTCATCTGGGTGTACGCAAACCCTTAGGTGCCCTCCCCGCAGTCATAGGCCTTGCACTTCTGGTCGTTTCGTTTTCCACACAAAACTCAGCCCGCACCTCACCTTCACCTTATGGTGAGATACTGGCTGAAAGTTTCATTACGCCTTAATAGCAGAGGAAAAATCATGTCTAAACTCATCGGAAAGGTCGCCATAATTACTGGTGCTGGTCGCGGTATAGGGCGGGCTACTGCGAAGTTGTTTGCTGCAGAAGGCGCTAAAGTAGCCGTTCTTTCGCTGACATCCGCTAATGTAAATGCAGTCGTTGCTGATATTACTGCAGCAGGTGGTACAGCAATCGGCATAACTTGTGACATCAGTGATGCTAGACAAATCCAGGCCGCAATAGATCAAGTTGTCTTGACCTTTGGAGGCATTGATATTCTCGTTAACAATGCCTTCGACTCTTCCGCGCCATTTTCTTCCATTCTTGATTTGTCAGTGGAACAGTTACAGCGCAACTTTGACCTGGGACCTGTTGCTTATCTCAGAATGATGCAGGCTGCATACCCTTACCTGAAAAATAGCGGTGAAGGACGCGTTATTAACTTTGGGTCGATGGCAGGTGTCATTGGGCTGGTTGGATATGGTCCCTACAACATGGCAAAAGAAGCGGTTCGCGCTTTGACCCGCACAGCGGCTCGTGAATGGGGGGCTGACAAGATAACCGTAAATAACATATTACCAGTTGCAGTAACATGGGGGCCCGAAGTAAACGTTCCTGAACCAACAAACCCTCTGGCCCGTTATGGTTCACCAGAAGAAGATATTGCGCCAGTGGTCCTGTTCTTAGCGAGTAAAGATTCTCAATTTATCACAGGGTCGAGCCTGACGCCTGATGGTGGTTCTATTATCGACAGCGCACGCTAAGGCCATCAATCCTTGCAATTGCAATGGCTATTTAGCGAGTCAAAAAGTATCTGTTTACAAGGGGATAATTATGCAAATCCATGCTATCACCATAGATACCGTCAATCCGCAAATGTTAGCAACATGGTGGTCAGACGTTCTGGGAATACCTATTGCCAACGATTATGGCTTGATTGTTCAGTTGGCTGCATCATCGAGGTTCCCACCGATCCAATTCCAGAAAATTGAGCAACTTTCGACAGTTGGAAATCATGTACATTTAGATTTGTCGACAAAAAATCTCGATGAAGAAACAGAACGATTGGTTAAAATGAGGGCAGAAATCCTTAAGGAATTCAAACTACCTCAAATTCGCTACACCTCTTTTTACGACCCCGACGGTAATAAATTCGACGTGGTAGAAAATAACTAACCAGCACATCCCCCATATATTGCTAGCCGTTATTTACTAGAACCAAACTGTAAGAGGGATAAGACAGCCATTATCAATGGCGCATCTCCTTCCTGAATAAAAAATCAGGAAGGAATTCATGCTTCACTCAATCTAATCCTTATTGCTGTTTTAAAAAACATTTTACCAATCAAATCATCATCTCATTAAACTGTAAAATGGAGATATCTAAATGAACAAGAATAACAATGAGATATTATTTAAACGTAAAATGCCAGACTGGAAAACCATCCATGAGGCGGTAGAATTAACAAGCGGAATTGGGAAAATATGCGAAAGTGATATATACCGTTATGCCCTTAGTGGGAATATACAATTGTCAATATATTTTCAATCACCTATCGAATTTAAAAAAAATAAGGATACTACATGAAAAAATAACATTTCGATCAATTAATAGTGAACCAGAAAATAAATTATGCCTACTTGATAAAAGCAGCATTTTAAATAGTCAAAACTTAATAATAAGTACAGATGAGACATCCATCAGACCCGAGAGACAAGTTGTTGACACCAAACTTTATGGTTATGAGTATGTGTTAATTCAAAAGCTACTGGCAATGAGTTTGGGCATCCCTCTTCCAATAACTGGTGCCTGCAAGATTAATTACGGAATTTCTATGGTTTTAGATGGGTGTCTATACCAAGTCTTTGAAAAATTGACATGGTCTCAAAGACTCAAAAACCAAATAGCTACACTGGCGGGAGAAGAACGCCTGAATGCAATAGATGTTGCATACTACATGGATAAAGATAAACAGTTTAAGGTAGATTGCTTCCCTATATTTAGCCTACCCAGTGATGCCTGCTTTGTCATTCGAAATGATGAGATTGACAAATTATACGATATAAAAAAACACTCCCTATCATCGCAATCACCATCCTCGCGGATCTCCACTCCTGTATCCCGTCTACTTTGGCTTGCATGCAAAAACAACAATTTAATCAGCCCGCTAATTAAACAACCTTATAAACTTGTTTCTATATTTGAGCAGTGGGCTCTCACCGAAGGTATTACAGATCGCCTGAGTGGTGATACGTTAAAAAATGCTCTTGAGCGAGGTTCTCCATCTTGTGTTGGACCGTCTTCATAAATGTTCCAAAAAACTAAACTCAAAACCCGTATTAAGGAATTTAAGACCCGTAGTACGGGTTAATCAACTTTCAGTTCATCTTTTCTTGTGCTTATCTGTCATTGCTAGTCATTTCCCCCTATTGCACAGGAGAAATATATGGCATCTCATCAGCTATTACGTCTAAAGCAAGTCGAAATAAAAACCGGCCTGAAACGTTCGCAAATTTATCTGTATATGAAAAACGGGACATTCCCCCATTCAATAAAAATTGGACCAGCTAGTGTCGCCTGGCTCGAATCTGAAATTGATGAATGGATCAACCTTAAATTAGCGAATCGATTAACGCGTTGAAGGGAGATACTAAATTATGATCCCATCACTAAATCACGCAGTATTAACTGAGGCACTATACGCCCTGAAAGAAGGTGATTTTCGTCACTGCAAAACGCTGGGATTTACTTTTGACGAAATGAACTCCCTTAATCAGCTTACCCTTGATCAACTGTTTATTATCAGTCGGGCCTCGGATCAGTTCATTTCCGTAACTATCCATCATGATGCTTTCCAGCAGATTTTGGCGCTGTCTCGACAAGAAATTCAGCGTCAGCAACAGATGAATCGGGCCATTAGGCTGGGTGCATCAATTACTCTGCTGAGCCAATATTTTGGTCTCACCTCTAACGAAATCTGTTTTCGCCGCCGCCTGCTAGGCATTGTAGTTCCTATGGGACGCCCCCCAGTTCCGGATGAAGAGACCGATGCTGAAATCTGGCGGCGATGGCAAAAACATCGGGTGGAAAATCTTCTGTCATTTGAAGCACTGGAAGTGATGATGCAAATCACCGAAGCGCTGTCCGCACTTGTGGGAAGTCTATCTCTGAACGTTGTCTGGAGTCGTATATCCCTTTGCGAAAAGGAAATATCGGCAAGGAGGAGGTCAACACATGCCGGATGAAATCGATCGCGATCAAGAGTTTAATGAGCAGCGACTGGACGAAATGATTGAACAGAACCGTTTCAAACCGGGTGTCTCCCCATCACTGTTTCAATGTTGTTTATGTGGTAAATCCATTCCAGAAAAACGCCGTCAGACGCTGCCGGGTGTGACAACCTGTACGCAATGCCAGGAAAACCTCGAACGCCGCAGACGTTAATTTATAGGCAAGGCGTGGAGAAGATATTTCTCTCCACGTCTTTATATTTACCTTTATATCAAAATAGATTCTTATTACATATTCCGCACGCTCAGACCTCTTTCCAGTGCATTAATCCTCACCGGATAAACCCTTTCATTATCATTTTGATTTTATCGTTCAATAATCAACTCCAATCCTTCACTCTGAATATTCTTTCACCCAATAGCTGACCTACTGGTGATTAATTCATCCGTATAGATAAACGTTCTTTAAAAAATAGATCGGGCTGTCACGCAACCACAATTCAGGGTGCCGCTGAATGTTCTCGCTGACCCGTTAAAACCGGAATGCAGAATCGGGATGTGACTCGTTTATTTCATTCGTTGTAGTTCTGATGAGAGGATAATTCATGAGAAAACCCATCTACCACGTATTTGTCACCCAGGAAGGGCCGCCTGATTTGCAGGGCGAAAAAAACACATACTGGACCAGGGTTGGTGTGGCATTTGCCCATAACAGCAAACCCGGCCTGAATATTGTCCTGACACCCGGTATTGCGGTTTCAGGCAAACTGGTCCTGCTTGAGCCACGGGAGGATAGCAATCTGCCACAGAGTACGGAGCCCGGCGAAACAGCGCTTTAACCCTTCTTTATTACTCCTTACTCCGTAGCGTGCAGGGGCCACAGCCTGTGCACACTGCCTTCAATTCCGAGGCCATCATGCTTTCCACCACTACCTTTCTGGCGGCGGCCATGCAGTGTGCCGCCAGCATTCATCCGTCCACTGCACTCGACGTGGCACGGGTGGAATCCGGTTTTAACCCTTATGCCATCGCCGAAATTATCCCGAAGGCCACTCGCTCCCTCGGAGATAATAATATTATCTCCCATCAGCCCGCCAGCCGGGACAAAGCTGAGCTCATTATTCGCCGCCTCGTGACACAAGGCCGCCGTTACTCTGTGGGACTGATGCAAATCACCAGCACCAATTTCCAACATTACGGCGTGACGGCATCTGACCTGCTTGATCCCTGCACCAATTTATCCGTTTTTGAACACATTCTCAGCGACTGCTACCAACGTGGCGGTTCTCTTAAAAGAGCATTGAGCTGCTATTACTCCGGCAATTTCCGTACCGGACAAAAACCTGAAGCAGCTTTTTCCGGGACCAGCTATGTGCAGCGGGTGGGTTATGTTTCAGCGTCTCCCCGTTATGCCGTACCAGGCACCCGCGAGGATAAATCCACAACATCGACTCCCCTGGAATCCATTCCTGCTGATAAGCCATCCCCTCCCCGTCTGATCTGGCCGGGGACCGTCGTCCGGGGCGTCCCCGCAAAACTCCGTCAGGGGAAAATCGCCATCGCACAGACCTCCGCGCCGTCAGTATGTCGCAGCCTCTCAGTCACCCCGTGAGGAAGAATAATGACACTTTTTCGCAAGCTAAAGACCGCTGTCAGTGCTGTTTCCGTAGGTGTGATCACGGTTTTTTCTACAACCACGGCCTTTGCCGATGGTTTCTCTCGCGCAAATACCGTGATGGAAAAGGTCTCCACCGGTCTTCATGGTCTGGCGGCCATCACCATCACCGTGGCCGTGATCTGGGTGGGTTACAAGACGCTCTGGAAAGGCGAAAGCCTGTCCCAGTGCGCCTACATCATTATTGGCGGGATCCTGATTGGTGGAGGCAGTGAGATCGGCGCACTGCTGATGAGCTGAGAGGTCATCTATGGCAAAGCTGCTCAAAGCAATGAAACGCCCGGCGGCATTGTGGGGGGTGCCGATGGTGCCCCTGCTGGGAGTCACCGGTATCACCATCATCGTCGCTGTCTGGACCTCCGTCGCTTTCCTTGCCCTGCTCCCGGTTGAATTTCTGGTGATGAAATCCGTCACCCGGAATGAGCCCATGCGGTTCAGCCTGATTGCCGTCTGGCTCAGGGCAAGAGGAAAACCGGCAGCAAACCGTCTGTTTGGTGCAACAGCGTTTATGCCCGTTGAGCATGATGCTGTTGATATCACGGAGTTTCTCAACGCCATGAAACTGAATCAGTGTGCCACGCTCAGGAAGTACATTCCGTATTCAACGCATATTCATCAGCATGTTGTTCGCTCACCACACAGTGATCTCTACTGCACCTGGGAACTGACAGGGACCCCGTTCGATTGCGAATCAGAAGAAACCCTCAGTATTGACCGCAACCAGTTGCACGGACTCATCCGCTCATTCGAGGGGATGCCGGTCACCTTTTATATCCATAACGTGCGGGAGCCGTTTACCGATTCGCTGCATAAGGCATCCGGCAACCCTTACGCCGATGAAATCAGCCGTCTGTATTATGCTTCGCTGCCGGCAGACCCATTTCGCCGTAACCGCCTGTTCCTGACTGTCTGCTACCGTCCGTTTGTCAGCCTGGAAAAGGCCGGGCGCAGACGCATGAATGACGGCAAGAAACTCAAGGAGCTCGATGCAGCACTGCGGGAAATGCTGGAAATCAAAGGTTCACTCGATACCGCACTGTCACGCTACGCCGCACGTTCTCTTGGCACGTTCACCGAAGGTCACGCGGTATTCTCCTCCCAGTTATCCTTTTATGAGTACCTGTTAACGCACCAGTGGCGCAAGGTGCGCGTCACCCGCGCTCCGGCGTATTCGATGATGGGGTCGGCGGCGCTGTTCTTTTCTGGCGAGTCCGGGCAGATAAACCACGCCAGCGGTACACAGTATTTCCGGGGGCTGGAGGTGAAGGAGTTCCCGGAGGAGACCGCGACAGGTATGATGGACTCGCTGCTGTATGCCCCCTGCGATTATATAATCACCCAGTCGTACACCTGCATGTCACGTGAAGAATCCCGCAAGGCCATCAAACGTACCCGACGTCTGTTAATGAGTGCAGATGATGATGCCGTTTCCCAGCGACTGGATTTGGATGTGGCGCTTGACCTGCTGACCTCGGGGAAAATCGCCTATGGAAAACACCATTTCTCCATCATGGTGTTTTCCCGCTCGCTGGACAATCTGGTGGCCGATACCAGTGAAATCAGCAATGCCCTGAACAACCTCGGCATTACACCGGTTCCCGCCACGCTTTCGCTTTCAGCTGCGTATATGGCGCAACTGCCCGGCAATTATCATCTGCGCCCCCGCAAGGGCGAGCTGAGCAGTCAGAACTTTGTTGAGCTGGCCGCGCTGCACAATTTCTATCCCGGCAAGCGCGATAACGCACCCTGGGGGGATGCTATGGCCTTACTGCGCACCCCGTCAGGGGATGGCTACTATCTGAACCTGCATAACACGCTGGCGGACAAGGACGAGTTCAACGAGAAGAATCCGGCCAGTACCTGCATTCTCGGGACCAATGGTTCGGGTAAAACCATGCTGATGACGTTCCTCGAAAATATGCAGCAGAAATACGGCCGTACGGACAGTTTTTCTCCGGATGCGAAAACCAAACGACTGACCACCGTTTATCTGGACAAGGATCGCGGCGCGGAGATGAATATCCAGGCACTGGGAGGCCGTTACTACCGTATCACGCATGGCGACCCCACGGGTTGGAATCCGTTTTCACTGTTAGCCACGAAACGCAATATCAGTTTCATCAGTCAGTTGATGAAACTGTTGTGTACGCGTAACGGCGCGACCATCACGCCCCGTGATGAACGCCGTCTGAATGACGCTGTACAGGCGGTGATGAGTAATGAGCCACAGTATCGCATCCATGGGATCACCCGTTTACTGGAGAATCTGCCGGAGCCTGCCACCCGGGAGGCGCAGGAGAACGGTCTGAGTATTCGTCTATCGCAGTGGGCGCAGTATGGCGAGTTTGGCTGGGTGTTTGATAACGCATCGGATACCTTCGATTTCAGCCACTGCGATAACTTTGGCATTGACGGCACGGAGTTTCTGGATGATGCCAACATCTGTGCGCCGATCTCCTTTTACCTGCTGTACCGCATCACCACGCTGCTCGACGGACGACGACTGGTTATCTTCATGGATGAATTCTGGAAATGGCTGCGTGATCCGATCTTTAAGGATTTCGCCTATAACCGACTGAAAACCATTCGTAAGCTCAACGGGATGCTGGTTGTGGGCACCCAGTCCCCGGCGGAGATCATCAGGGATGAGATTGCGCCCGCCGTGATTGAGCAGTGCGGCACGCAGATCCTGGCAGCCAACCCCAGTGCCGACCGGGCACACTATGTTGACGGGATGAAGTTTGAACCGGAAGTGTTCGATGTGGTGAAAAATCTGGATCCGCAGGCCCGTCAGTATGTAGTAGTGAAAAATCAGTTCCGGCGTGGCGACACAAAACGTTTTGCTGCACGCGTGACGCTCGACCTCTCCGGTATCGGCAAATACACCCGAGTGATGAGCGGCAGCGCCGACAACCTCGAAATCTTTGATTCCCTGTACCGCGAAGGGATGCAGCCCCATGAATGGCTGGAATCCTACCTGGCTCAGGCACTCTGATAACCCAAAGGAGATCCATGATGAAAAGGCGTTTTCATGCCCTGATTTTCGCGTACGTCATTGCCAGCCCGCTGGCGCACGCTGGTATTCCGGTCCTTGTTGATGCTGACCCGCTGCGTGAGCTCGAATGGCTGAAAGAAGCGCAGCGCTGGATGCAAACCGCGCAACATTACCAGAGCCAGATCCAGGCGTATAAAAATCAGTTAGCGACGGCCACCGGCGTCCGGGATATTGCAGATTTTGTGGATCAGGCGAAGAGTCTGAAATCGGATCTGGAAAAACTGCGCAAGCCAGGCCAGACACTCAATGATCTGCTACTTTCCGGCGGCACCTCAGGACAGTTCGATGCGCTGTACGCGAAGTACCGGGTTTTCGATACCTGCAATGCGGAACAGTCAGGAAGTTATGCCAATACCTGCAAACAGTTGGTTATCAACAAAGCGATACAGTTTGAGCAGACTGGCGAGATCCAGGAGCAGGTCAGCCAAACACTGGGCGAGATTAACGGCCTTTCTAACCGCATCGCACTATCCAAAGACTCAAAGGAGTCTCAGGACCTTGCCAACAGTATTCAGCTAAAATCAGTGATGCTGAACACGCTCACTGACCAGTGGGAAATGAGCGTGAAGGCAGCAGAAAAGCGCGAAAAAGTACTCGAGGATGTGCGTATTAAACAGTGGAATCAGCAACAGTTAACTGCGCCAACCCCTGATTTAAACGGCTAAAGGAGTCTCACATGCGTTTATTAACCCTCTCTTTCCTGTCCTTAGTATTCATCATCAGTGGCTGCAAAGAAGAAGCCAAAACCACTCAGTGGTACAAAGATCATCCCGATGAGCTAAAAGCGATGTATGAAAAATGCCAAAAAACCGGCGATGCCTCAGATAACTGTAAAAACGCCAATGAAGCCCATTATCAAATTCAGCAGTTAAATGCCCCCACTCCCGACCTGAACTCATAGTGAGGTTAATATGCCCGGTGGTGTATTTATCGGTGTTGAAAAACACCTGATAGGAGGAGTTACTGACGCCACAAAGGGACTGATGATGTCATATTCCTCCATGATGGTGGGGCTGGCGGCAACGTCAGCCACGCTCTATATCATGTGGCGTGGATACCAGACCCTGGCAGGTAAGTTGTCCACGCCAATGGAGGATGTCACATGGGACATCATGAGGATGGCAATCATCCTGTCTTTTGTGGCAAATGTCAGCGGTTATCTCGATGGGGTGATTGATGCCATTAATGGCCTGAAGGAGGGATTTTCCGGCAGCGATAATATCTGGCAGTTACTGGATAGCTTATGGGGTAAAGCGAAAGTATTGGGTAAAACGTTACATGACATGGATAACTCAACGTACATAAAAGATGAGGGCATGACGGCTCAATTTTATGTCTGGCTCGGGATATTCGTTTTAATGATTATCACTGCTTTCATTTCAATGATCGCGGAAGTCATGGTTTTACTGCTGAGTATTACCGCCCCCATCTTTATCTTTTGTCTGCTGTATGGCTTTTTACGCCCCATGTTTAACAACTGGCTGCAAAATGTTTTCGCCGCCATCTTAACGGTTCTGTTTTCTGCGTTGTCACTGCGCATTGTCGTTAATTATCTAAACTCGCGGTTAGATATTGCAGCCCAGTTGTCAGCACAATCCAACATTGTGGAGTTAGGCGCACAGGTCTGTCTGGCCGGTGTCTGTGCAGCAATACTGGTCTACCTCTCCGCAAAACTGGCCGGAGCGCTGGCCGGGGCCAGTGCAACCATATCCATGCAGGCGCTGGCAGCGGTGGGTATCGGCGCGGCGGCGTTTGGTGCCGGGAAACTGGCAGCAGGAGCCGGTAAGCAGACTACCCGTACCCTTCAGGACAATATCCAGGGCTGGAAAGATGCCAGTGCGGGTAAACCCGGTAGCGGTCCGGGATACAGCGCAGCTCAGGCACGTAAAAATGCAATTGAACAGATGATTGCCCGCAACGAAGCCCGGAGACTGGCGCGATCAAGAGAAACGGCCGTTCAGAAATTCCATCATTAAACCTGTCGTCCCTGCTGAAATACTCCCGTTAATTCCTCCGATGAAAACATAAGCCTGTCTTCATCTCACTAAGGAAGCACCCCATGAAACGCTTGATTGCGCTGGTTTTGCTGTGCGCGCTTTCCGGATGCGCGCAGTCCCCCCGTCCCCCTGCCTTTGGTGGTCAGGGCATCCCGGTGAACACCCCTCAGATAATGGCGGAGTTAAACAGTCATGAGTGAACAGACCCTCATTGCGGATTCCCGCACCTTTGAACAGCAGATGATTGAGCGGGACAAACGTGCCACAAAAGCCGGGTTTATGGTGGGCGGCGCGGGCCTGCTCACCGCCGCACTGGCGCTTACCGCCGTGGTGCTGATGTTGCCGCTGAAACAAACGGTCGTGGAACTGTACACAGTGGATAATCATACCGGACGAGTGGAGCACGTCACCCGCGTATCAAAGACCAGCCTGACGGCCGAGGACGCTTATCAGAAGGCGATGACCGCCAGCTACGTCAGACTGCGTGAACGGTACGTGTATCCTTCCCTGCAGGATGATTATGCAACAGTACAGATTTACAACAGTCCTCAGGTTAACGATGACTACCTGGCGCTGTATGCCGGAAAAGATGCCCCGGACAAGGTCTGGCAGAACGCGGCTCATACCGTGCAAATCGACATCCTTTCAAACCAGATCACCGAAGGCACTGCCCCCGATAAAGTTGCCACCCTCCGTTACAAAAAGACTATCCGCCGCCTCGCGGACAACAGCACCCGCACCGAATACTGGGATGCCCGCCTGACATTTCACTCCGACCCCGGCAAAGAAATGAGCGATACGGAGCGGGAGATTAACCCGTTCGGTTTTACCGTAACCAGCTGGCAGGCAGACCGTGAAATCCGGGGAGGTGAATAATGAAAAATATCACTCTCATCCCGCTGGCGCTGATGATGTGCGGCACGGCATGGTGCGCGGCCATCCCGCAGGCCAGCCGCTATGATGCCCGCGTTCAGCAGGTTGTCTATAACCCGCTGAACGTCACCGTCGTCAGCACCCGGCCCGGCTTCATGACCACGCTGGTCTTTGACAGCGACGAAGCGGTCATCAGTGCCAGACCCGGTTTTGAGGAGGCATGGGAAGCCACACCGGACGCCAACCGGGTCAACGTCCGCCCGGTGGCGCTCGTTCAGGGCGCGCCCGGCACGGAGGGTAATACCACGCAGGTGGTCATCCCGCCCAACAGCCGGGACTGGCGCACCAACCTGCTGGTCGTCACCACCCGGCGGCTGTACAACATCGAGCTGAACGTCATCGATGATAAGTCACCGCAGCTGCCCGCTTTCCAGGTGAGTTACCGTTATCCGGGCGAAGACAGGGAGAAGACCAGCCGTGAGACAGCGGCCAGAGCGCTGGAGCGGGAGCAAAAACAGCAGCAGGCTGACATTCAGCAGGTCCTGAATGCCGCGCAGACACCACGCAACTGGGACTACCTCAAATATCCGGGGCGCGACAGCACCCTTATCGTTCCGGATTTTGCGTATGACGATGGCCGCTTTACGTTCGTGGGCTTCTCCCCGGCCAAATCTATTCCCTCCGTGACAAAAGAGCTGAACGGCCAGGAGCATGTGGTTAACAGCAGTATCCGCAGAAAAGGCAACTTCACCGTACTGATTATTCAGGAGATCACGCCCCGTCTGGTCCTGCGTTCCGGAAACGCCGTAGTCGGTCTGGAAAATCGTGGATTTGGCAGGGTCCAGGCCGCTGATGGTGCCACGGTTTCTCCACAGGTTGAACGGGTGGAAAAACCTCAACCCACTGACAACTAAGGAGCTATGCAGATGAATGACGAATATCAGCATTCTGTGTCTGATGGAGCCCGACCTTCTCCGGCGCAGGCGGATGAAGATATTGCCGCGCTGGAGCGCGAGGCCCGTACAAAGCGTGAAGCGGCACTTCTCACCGCGCAGGACGATGAAGAGACTGATCCGCTACAACCCGCCGTCAACAAACTGAAAAAGCGCAGGCGCGGGAAAGCCACCACTTTTCTGGCGCTCGCCGCCGTTGCGTTGATTGCGCTGGCATGGGCGGGCAACTGGGTATACCGCAATCTGCTCTGGCAACCCGGTGAAGATAAGCGGCAGGATGCTGCGCCACAGACGAACCGGAGCGATTACCGACAGCGCACCGATCTGGGTACGCAAGATACCGAAGCCGAAGCGTCGGAACCGGGGGGAAACAGGCCGCGCATTACGACACCCCCGGAGGCTGAGATGCCACCTCAACTTAATAAAGCCCATTTTCTGGTTCGGCGCGATGGGTCAGCCGCTGCGGCCCAAAACCCGGTACGGACCCGGCAGCAGGAAATGACGCAGGCAACCTCTGACGGGCAACCGTCAGGAACATCATCCATTGTTCAGCAAAACACCACTGCGCCACAACCAGCCCCCTCTCCTGCAGCGGTCCAGCGTATTCCCTACAACCCGGACCTGTATGTCCCCGAAAATACCGCTATTCCCTGTTCTCTGGATTACCGCTTTGTCTCGAATCGGGCAGGGAAAATCCGCTGCACGATCGCCGAAAATATCTGGAGTGCCAGCGGTAATACCAAACTGATTGAAAAAGGGACCACCGCCACGGGCGTTTACCAGACGGGTGCAGAAACCGGAATGACGCACGGACAGGGACGCGCCTTTCTCATCATCACCAAACTGCGTACCCGCCAGCCCCCTTATCTTGATATTCCGCTGATCGATACCCGTGCTGCCGGAGAATTAGGCGAGGCTGGCGTTGACGGCTGGATCGACACGCATTTCAGCGAGCGATTTGGAGGCGCAATACTGGTTGGAATGATCCCCGATATTGGTGCATGGGCATCCAACAGTGCTGGTCAGAAAGATCGAAACACGGACTATACCGAAAACAGCCGTCAGGCCATGGCGGATATGGCACGTACCACGCTGGAAAACAGCATCAATATCCCGCCTACCCTCTACAAAAATCAGGGGGAGATCATCAATCTGATCACAGGGCAGGATATTGATTTTTCCGGCATCTATACACTGAGGATGAAGAGTGAATAACCGAAAGATTCTGTTTGGCGTCACCGCGACAGACGTCATCGTTAGGGACGATTACAACAATGCCGTAGTCAACGACCTAATGTCACACCTTACCGGGATCAGGAGAATAGTCATGACATGTTATCGTGCCGGGGGCGCATTGACAGAGCTCATCATTGACTTTGGGGAAGGACAAACGTTCTGCCTTACCATCGGTGAAGGTTCTCTGGATATACCGCCTTTTACCTCGGACGATATCCGGCTGATACATAAGCAGATATCGCTGCCTGACGTCACCGATATTATCATTCTTGTGACAACACTAGCCCGCTATGCCGGACTGTCCCCATCCTTCTCCGGTGATGGAGAATCGTCTGCCCTGCTGGAGTTCAGCTCGTAGTAAATCGCCAGTTGACGCAGCTTTGATATTTCAAGGTTTATAACGGATTTTCCTGCGCTGTTTTCCCGTTCAGAAACAACCGGATTGAGCAGAAACACACGGAAATATCTGACGTTCTCTGTGTCCAGAATTTCATCGATATAATGACCAAACCGCCCTTTCGCCATCAGATCTTTACTGACATACAGGCGAACGGGTTTACCCTCATGTTTATCAAAGAAATTAAAAAGAAAACCCCGTCCATACCGATGCATTAGCGTCCCGCCGCCATAGATGACGCCCGCGTAGGGGTTAGCCAATCCTCGCTGAATATGCGTTATATATTCATGAAGATAGACCTGACCGTGATGCATGATCCTGAGTCTCAATGCCCTGAACTCATCCTGAGGCAGCATTTCTTTCGCTTCCTGCCATGTGTCGATCAGTCGCTGCAGTTGGTTGGTTCGCGTATAGCGACTCCAGCGTGGCTCTTCATCTGCACCGGACTTTTCATCATCCCCGAGAGGTTTTTTTACATGAGCGGGAGTGGCAAGCTTCAGGGGATCAGCTGACTCACCCTCAGGATCATCAATCGAAGGGTCAAAGCAGTTGATAAAGTCCGTCAGCTTTTGCTTTGCTTTTCTTTCCGTGAAATCAGCCTCTGATTCGTCCGGCTGTCTGTCCTGATCGGCATCCTCAGTGAACGCGATCCATTCACATCCGAACTTGTGAGGATGGGGGGAACGGAAGTGTGCAGCCTTGAATTTTTCGCCATCTTCAGCTTTGACGTGATAGTTAACGCCGCTAATGGTGACATTACAGTTGCGATCGCTACAGGAAAAAGTGAACCGCTTCCTTTCTTCCAACTTTCTGGAAAAAAATTCCGTTCGCGCTTCATCAATGGACAAGCAGCGCCCCAGTTCATGGCAATAAGCGAACAGTACCTTCGTCTTTGACATGCTCCCTCCATACATTTATCCGATTCAAGGATATCACATGAAAAACCTCTCTCTCGATCGCTATAAGCAGCGATTTTTTGGCGATTTTCTGGATCGCCGGGGACTGACAGAGATCGCCGTCAACCGCCCGGGCGAGCTATTCACCAAAATTGATGGCATCTGGGAACAGCACACTGTTCCGCTGGATTATGAGGGCTGCTATAACTTTGCCAGATGCCTGGCGAAGCATCACGGCGACAATATCGAAGATATCAAGCCGGGGCTGTCAGCCACGCTGGAATCCGGCGAACGTTGTCAGGTGATTGTGCCCCCGGCCTGTGAGCGTAACACGGTGTCCATCACCCTGCGTAAACCCTCACTGGTGCAAATCCCGCATCAGGACTATATCGCCGCCGGGTTTTATAACCGGGTGACGGGCACGGAAAAAACGCAGACACACGATGAGGAATTACTGACCTTATATAATGCGAAAGACATTCCGCGCTTTATGGAGAAATGTGTGAAATACGGTAAAACCATTGCGGTGGCCGGGGAAACCAGTACCGGTAAAACCACCTATATGAAGATGCTGATTGATTATATCCCCCTCCATCTGCGTATTACGACTATCGAAGATAATCCGGAAATCACCTTCTTTATTCATAGAAACTACGTCCACCTTTTTTATCCGTCGGAATCGGCTGATGAAAAAGGGTCAATTGTGACGCCCGCCAGCCTGCTGCGCTGGAATTACCGCATGAATCCCGACCGCATACTGTTAACCGAAGTGCGCGGCGGTGAGGCCTGGGATTTTCTCAAGATAACCGGCTCCGGCCATGAAGGCAGTATGACCTCTGTCCATGCCGGTTCGGCAATGGAAGCGGTAGACGGGTTTATTACCCGCTGTTATGAAAACCCGCAATGCGCCCGACTCCCTTACACCTTTATGTTACGCAAGGTACTGGACAGTCTGGACGTTATCGTGAGTATCGACCTGGACGGTAATGTGCGCCGGATGAATGATATTTATTTCCGGCCACTGCACCGTAGCGCCTTTTTTGAGGAGATGAAAGCATGATGAAGGTTATCAATATGTTGCTATTTTCGCTGGTACTTTCCGGCTGTTCTTCACCCCCGCCACCGGTTCCTGTTGAATGGGATAAACCGGGCCAGTCAGTCAATACCGGTTTACCGCAATGGCGAGACAACCCGGTTATCATTCCTTCTCCGGTGGTTAACGATAAATGGTTATTATCCATTCACACACGGAATTTTAATGAGACACACTGGACGCCCGCCGTATATTACGCGGCCGCCCACTCTGCACGTATTGTTGTTGCTACACCATCAGGCGCAGAATTCTTTACTGCAAAAAACTGGCTGCGTCGATATGGTGCAAAAGGTGTTATTAAATATCAACCTGTCTCTGGATGCCTGACATGCAGCGACACTCGCATTTATTTTTCACATTAAATCCTCCCCTCACATCCTGAAATTAATCTTAGGGTAAGGTATCCATCATGAAATATTCCATTATTGCGGCGGCAGTGCTGTGCATTGCTGCCGGGACGCCTGTTTATTCTTTCGCTGCCGACCCGTGCGAAGCGGTGCTTTGTATGTACGGTAAAGCAACCGGAAACAATGGAGGAAGTGAATGCCGTTCTGCGGAGCGTACTTTCTTTAATATCGTTAAAAAGAATAAACACGGATTTTTACCCAACCATACACTGAATGCCAGAAAAGATTTTCTGAGGGAATGCGCCAGTGCTGACCCGGAGGCGGTGAATAAAATCCTGTCCAGGTTTGGCAGGGTCAGAGGCTAATACAACACTGCCGTTATCTTAATATACCTTCTGCATGGAGAAACAAAAATGGATAAAGAAGGCCTGTTTATTTCCAACATTCACTCAACGCATCACGACAGAATATCTGTCACGTGTATCTATGATTCTCTGTCAAAAAAAGCACATCAGGGATGTGGGCTTTATTACGAGATATATGAGAGCCGATTTATCGGGTTATTGCGACATCATCTGTCACAGCTTAATGAATCGGACGCAGAGAAGCTCAGGCGGTATGCCGAAAGTCAGGGAACGAGAATCGATGATGAAACGTACCATGCGGCATTAAACGCTGAACGGGAATGCCGGGCTGAAATAGCCCGCGAACAGATGTGAATCACAAACATTGATAATGTATCGAATGACGCCACAGACTGACAGACGGCGGGTTTCAGGCGTGCTTATTTTTGGCTTCAATTTCGGAGAAATTGCTAAGCCGTAAAATAAGCACGTGGAGTGCGGACAGAAAATTCAATTTCGCAGAAATTGCTAATTTTCAGGCACCGCGCCCACCTGCGAACATTCGCCCAAAGCGAATTGAGCAGACCGGGGGGAGCCGAATAAATTTCGCCGCCCCAGCGAGCGAAAAGCTGTCGCCCACGACAGCGGTTTATTTGGGGGGCTTGCCCCGCACACCGTCAAGCCAGGTAATATTTCCCGCCCCAGCGGGGAATATTACCGATCAGGCGCGACCAACCCCTTTAAAGCAGCGTTCCCGTTTTTTGGAGCTTGCGAGAAAAAACAGGCGAAACGCGCGTCTTAAAGGGGTTGGTCGCGCGTAGCGGGCGACGGTGTGCCGACGTTGACGTTGGGGTTTTGACGCGGCGTCCAGCCACGACATTACCCCCATGCGACAGGCAATAAGGGCGTCCAGCCCGCATGTACTGGCGCACACCGTTTCGTGCAGGGAAGCATGCTTTCCTGCATATGGCCGCGCAGCGGCCACCTTCTTTGCCCCATACGCTCGCCCCACGTTTTCGCCCGACACCGTGGGGCGAACTGATGGGGCGATGTCATGGGGCGAATCGCTGACGAAGGAGGCATCATGATTTTAAATAAGCTTGCCGCTTCACTGTCGCCGATAGTGAACGGGATGCTGGCACTGCTCGCTTTTGTGCAACAGCAACAACTGATGCTGGCATTATTAGCGGGGCTGACGATGCCGTTTTTTGTATCAATGAAAAGCGATGAACGGCAGAAAGCCCCGTTATGGAAAAGGTTGATTATCTCTTTTTCCCTGCTGTGTTTTCTCTCCGGCACACTGGCCCCGATAGTTATCGGATCCTTCCAGTGGCTGTATAAGACCAGACTCACCAGTGATAATACGGTACTGGCGTGGTCAGTACGGATTGCTTTCACTGTAACCGGGATTATTTTTCATATTATGCTTCGCCGGGTATTCACGCCAGAACTGGACAAAATAAAGAAACGCCTTGTTAAAAAGACCACTCTTGAACGGGAATTGCGCACCGATGTCCGCACCGTAAAGTCCCTGCTGCCGGAAACACTGCATTATGATCCGCTGGATTATATCGACCTGAATAAAGGCATTTTTACTGGCATAGACAGGGAGAACGAACCAATGTATCTCCCGTTAAAAGACTGGCAGAAACAGCACGCGGATATTATCGGCACCACCGGAGCCGGTAAAGGGGTTGCCACCGGCATATTGCTTTATCAAAGTATTCTGGCCGGTGAAGGTGTGTTTGTTATGGACCCCAAGGATGATGAATGGGCACCACACCTTTACCGCAAAGCCTGCGAGGATGCGGGAAAACCCTTTGCCTTAATTGACCTGCGAAAACAGCAATACCAGCTAAACCTGATTGAAGATATTACGCCCGATGAACTGGAAGAATTGTTTGTTGCAGGTTTCAGTCTGGCGGAAAAAGGTCAGGAATCTGACTTTTATCGGATCGACGACCGGAAGGCCGCCCGAATAGCCGCACAATTTGTCAGCGATAATCCATCGACAACAATCCGGGATGTTTATAACGGTGATTACGTTCAGAGTATTGCCGAAAAGATCAAAGCCTTTTTCGGAAAGATTGAGGAACTGGCCTTGCTCAATGCAATCAATGCGCCGACAGGATTTTCGCTTAATGAGATATTTGATGAAGGCGGCTGCTGTTATGTTATCGGCTCTATGCGAAACAGCAAGATTATTACCTCGCAGCGTATGCTGCTGGTTCGCCTGTACCAGTTAGCAGAAAGGCGCGACCGTGTAACAAACGTCCCCCGCCCCATAGCTATTTATCTTTCCGAACTGAAATACCATTTATCCCGGCCAGCGCTGGAAGGTTTAGGTGCGGCGCGGGATAAAGGCGTGCATATTATTATGGACCACCAGTCCATTGCCGATTTAAAAGACTGCCCGGCAGATTTGAAAGGTGACGCCGTTGTCGGTGCGGTCGTTGAAAATGCCAAATTCAAACTGGTTTACCGGGTTATGGACCCTGATACAGCGGAATGGGTAGCGAGAATGTCAGGCACTATTCTGGTGGATGACGAACTCCGTAAGGCTAAAACAGATAATATGCTCACGGAGACCATCGACAGTGAGCGCACAATCCGCCAGGCCGAACGTTTCTTTATTGACAGCAATATGATCCTGAACCTGCCCGATTTTGTCAGCTTTATCTTTACGACAAAAACGCTACCTTCTGCTTCACTGATCTCGCCGATAAAGGTCAGAAAGCGTCAGCTAAAAACCTTTTCGGTTTTCCCTGATATTGCCGCAGCGGTAGCCCCCGTGAAGATCATGCTGGATTTTTGCGAGGATGATAAACCCGCCATGCCGGATGTGATGACAACACACCCGGCTCTTTTCTTCGACGAAAGCGAAGTAAAACCGGTAAAGCCGAAACCTGATGATGAAGAACACCTGTCCCCGCTTGATTTATAAGGAGCGCTTATGCTGATTTCATCATTTCACGAGCGCCAGACGCGTAACAACGAAAAAATAAAACAACTGCTGAACTTCCTGAAAGAAGAAACTTACAGTGATTTTAAAACTCTGATGCTGTTATTTGGTTTCCAGGATCATAAGTCGCTTTATTCGCTACTGGCAAAAACAGAGCGAATAGGGTTAATTCAGAAGCATGTACTTGAATCACGAACAATGAAGATTTCATTATGGGGGATAACCAGCGACGGGCTGGCGGTGGTGTTAACCCCAGATGATAAAATCTTTCCTGCTCGGTTTGAACCATCAAAAATCACCGGCTGGACGCTGGAACACCATCTTGATAATCAGGCCGCCAGGCTTATTTTGGAGAAGAAAGGCGCGTCGGGATGGATTAACGGCGACCGGGCCACCTTTCTCAGCCAGTATCAGGTAAAACACCGCCCGGACGGGTTGATCATCTTGCCTGGCAGCACCGTGATCGCCATTGAAACCGAGCGTCGCCTGAAAACCCGAGCCCGCTACCAGTCGATTATTGCCAGCCACCTGCTGGCCCGTACCCGCAAACTGTGGATTTATGTTTTTTATGTCATGCCTGACCCACAGAAAAAACGGGCACTTGAGCTCCTATTTGACAGCATCAGACATGTCATTATCAACCATCAGCACGTCCCGCTGGAAGAACGCCACCGTCGGGTATTTCGCATTTATACCCTTGATGAATTAAAGCGCCTGTCATTAGACAGCTATACGTAAGCTTTTACTCAGGCCATCGTGATGGTCTCACCGGGCTGGCGGTAATACCGCCAGCCCGGTATATTTTTATTCCACTGCAAGGCGCAGACTGTTCGGTACTCGCTATGCTGCGTTCCACCTCAGTCTGCGCCTTGCAGCGTTGCCGGTTAAAAACCATGTAACCGCATTCCCTTGCAGTTGTCTGGCTCCGTCCTCAGAGTTTATCCATCAGATAAGAATGCGCTTTAGAGGCGGCGCTGACCGCTTTGAAAATATAACGCTTGTCGTTTTTCAGCGCTTTCAGCCAGGAAGCAATATAGCTTTCATGTTGTACCTCTCCCTTAATGCCAAGATCAGCCATCAGAAAGGCACTTCCCAGCTCCGCGACAAGTTCTTCCTCTGCATAATCCGCACTGCCAAACTTCCCTTTCATTTCACGGTTCAGGCGTTTTTTACCCCCGCTCCAGTGAACCAGCTCATGCAGACCGGTAGCGTAGAAGTTAGCCGCATCCGAAAATAGATGGCGCTCCGGTAACCAGACTTCATCCGTTGAAGGGCTGAAAAAGGCGTTTTGTCCTTTCTCGATGATGTTTGCGCCGCTCTTCCTGAGCAGGTTTTCAGCCTGCGGCAACGGGCCAAAGGTTGCTTCCGGACTGACCGTTTCAGTTGTCAGGGGCAAACCGTCGATTTGCTGAACGTTAAACACGGTAAAGGTTTTCAGCATCGGGATTTGTTCAACGTCTCCGGCGTCGTTTTCCTTTTCGAGTGTGGTGTAGAAAATGGCTGTTGTTCCATGCTCACCCTTGCGAACCTGTCCACCTGCTGCCTGTGTCTGTTTGTAGGTCATCCAGCGGGAATCGCTGAAACCCTGTTTAGATGCGCTGCACCATAACAGCATGATATTCATACCGCTGTAGGCTGCTCGGGTGGCGAAATTCGATGGCAGACCAGACACGCCCGATACGCGTTGCCACGGACAGGACCACGGTTTTACACCGGCTTCAAGTGCTGCAATGATGTTGTCGGTAACGGTCTGATAAATGTCCGTTCTGGTTTTAGACAATTTCGTTTTTAAGGAGCCTGACTGCTCCAGCGGGGATACGCTGGTCGCTGCTGCGGTGTTAGGGGCGCTTGTCCGGGTGGTGTGCAGGGAAATCGTCATGTTTTTTCTCCGTCAGTGTGTGATTTTCGTCTTCGTATCGCCTGACGGTTCGCTTTCCCGGCATCGTTCTGTCCCGCAAGGGCGCAGCATGCGTGCCATTTACCCTTGCGGGACGGGTTGTGTTGGGAAACGATTAACCGGAAGCCGATACAGGAACGAAAAGCGCACAGGAGAAAAAACCTGACCCTGCATAGCCGGACGTAGCGGCCCTTACTCCGCAGTGGTGAAACAAAAAACACTCAAAATTAACTGTACAAATAACCAGTATCATAGTGTATGATTTTTGTATTCAGTTAAGAGATTTTTAATTATTATGTTTTAAATTGGAGGATGAAAAATGAAAAGCAAAGGCACATTTAATAAGATAGGGTTGTACATACTATCTTTAATGCTGTTGTTTGTTTTTATTATCATCTTAAGTGCAAAAATTCCGATGTGTTATGGTGACTCATGTGAATTTATAGGTTTTTATAAATTAGCCATCGACAATGTAATACCAATAATATGTTTCTTTTTTATTTTCTTAGCATGCTATTTTTATAAGAGGTTTCGCTCATTAATTAAAATCAACAATGCTGACACTGTTACAATAACATCCTGCCAAAGTGAGAATTATGAAAGTTTAACTTTTTTAGCTACGTATATAGTTCCTTTTATGGGGTTCAGTTTCGATGACATTCAGAAAAATATTGCTTATCTTTTGTTAGTAATAATCATTGGTTTAATCTTCATTAAAACGGATAAATATTATGCAAACCCTACGCTAGCCCTTTTTGGATACAAATTATATAGAGTTAATGTTTCTTATACAGGAAGCGTTGAAGTTAAAAATGTTATTGCAATATCCACTGATATTTTGGCTGTTAACGACAAGGTCTTTTACAGTTTTTTAGATGATTATGTTTTCATAGCAAGGAAAAAACAATGACTCCTGAAATTCTTAAGCGTGAAGTTTCTGATATCTTCGATAATTTTACTGGCATCAGAATTATTTTCGTTGTGAAGATTGAGGATAGTTATTCTTTAAAATTATCAAAAATTGAAGCAGGGGCTCTGCCGAAAATTGTTGAAGGATTTAAAAGAAAAATTGAAGAGGATATGATAGAAAATGATGATTTGACCATACCTCTCTTATCAAATTTTGATGATAGAAAGAATGCTCTATTTAAATTTGATTATGAGGAACAACCTAAAGAATTTGGATTTATTAAAAGTGCTACAGCCATCCCCCCTAACTCGCAGGATTTTTATGATTTGAGGAATAAATTTACCGATGTTAAAGGGATAATAATTCAATTACGTGGAAATAATAAGTGTCTATCTTTGTATAAAAACAAAACCAACCTTACCGTGTTTGAACAAAGCCGTAAATTATTCAACTTGATACCTGATTCGGATGGTTACTTGAAAGAGTTACCAAATCAAGTATTTAGATTGGATTACAACTACGACCTTGTTCTCCTGGATAATGATTTTTTAATAAAAAACCAGAAAACTCTCGAAGTTACAATGCAATTCCACCAAGTTATTGAAGCTCAGGCGACTGTCGCTCTGGAATCTTTAAGGTCGTCATCATTAATTGATGACCTTTCTCACCTTGAAAAAAGCGCAAAAGAAATCTCTTTCTCAAGAAAACTTGCCAAAATCTCAAAACATTCCCCTGTTTTAGGAAAAATTGATGTCCCAGTAATCATCCATTATGTTAGTCATCATACTTACTTATCTACAGTATTAATTGTTAGTGAGGATGGTAGAAAGCTAATTATCAAGACTAAAGAATCTCAAAAACATTTCATAAAATTATTAAGTGATGACTATCTTGAGTCTCCTCTAACGAAAATTCTCTACGACTCACTAGCTAAAGATGAATTAAAAACAAATTAAATTATGACAATCCAAAAAACAGCCCTGAAACTTTAATACAGCAGGGCTAAATAACTTTCACCACCTGCATGGGAAATATAAAATTCACACCTCATATGAAAAATAAAACCTTGGTGTAAATGGCATAAGAATTAATAACTGCATACAATATCTATGTGAGATATTGAAAGCCAAGGTATTTTCATATTTAAAAAACCAAGGGATTTTTATTATAATACAAAAAAAGGATATTGAAATTTTAAAAAAAACGAATGTCAATCAAAAACTGGAATAACTATCTCACAAAAAACCACTTTTTTGAAATTCAATGTTAGCAGGAGGGTAACCCCTCCTGGAAACACATTCATGATAAGACTAACCGATTAAATTCTTCTAACACTTTAACCAATCTATGATTATCAAAAAGGTTACAACTATCATCTGACTGAAAATTAACATCACAGAAAACAATTGAATCTGGAAAATTGAACAAAATATTTTCAATTTTACCTTTTAACGGAACTATGTCGTCAGCTTCAGAATCTTCAAAATTACAAAGAATTATAACCTTTAGCATATGGACAAGAACACTTTCGATTATCAATTTGTTTTTTAGAATGTTAACAGTTTCTTTTTCCTCATGGAATTTATTTCCATGCAACAACTTTAAATTCCTGACAATGATTTTCAACCGTAGTTTAATAAGCTGTAATTTTTCATCTTGCTTATCTAACTTTGTCATTAACTTTTCATTTTTAACGGTTATTTTTTTCAATGCTGAATTAAAATCAAAAGTAAAATCACTGGATACCATCAGTTTCCCAACTTTTGAATTCTTCACCTCGTCTGTTTCTACAGAGTTATTCTGAGATGATTTTCCTGTTTGAATGGAAATATCTGATGCTATATCGAGGATCATTGTCTTATTATCGGGCCGGTTACTTTCCTGTAAAACGTAACCATTATCTGCTTCGAATTGAGATTCATCTGATTTAATAAGAGAATCAAACATATCAATTACAGATGGAGCATTTCTGGAATTTCTCTCCAAATAAAAACCATCTATTAATTTATTATAATCATTTTTGCCATTCAAAACGATAATATTTTCCAACTTAGTTTTATCAAAATTAAGAATTTTGACTTTATCAGAATCGGACCCATTTGCTATTAGTAAGTTAGCTTGAGTTTTAGGTTCATTTCTTTCGACATCATCTTTTGTTGGATATGGTACTGCAAGCCATCGGTTATAATCCAAAGATGCTCTTGAGGCATGTAAGCTTCCCCCCTTTATGTCAGACTGAATCATAACAACGCCACGAGCCATGCCTGCCTGAATGCGATCTCGCTTTACGTATTGTTGTCTTTGTATTTCTTGTCCAAATGGATATTCAGTTATCAACGCACCTCCTTCTTCAACTATTCTATAGGCCAATTTTTTATGGCGAGAAGGTGCGATAGTTTGTAAACCATGAGCCAAGACAGCAATAGTATGCCCATTACAATTTAATGCAGTTTCATGGGCAATACCATCGCAGCCTAATGCTAATCCACTCACAATACTCCAATTCTTTTCTACAAAGAATTTCGTTATCCTTTCCGTAATCAGCTTTCCATGATGAGTCGGCTCTCTAGTTCCGATGATAGCAACGGAATTATCAGGATAATTAAATAAACGTCCCTGAACATACAATAAGCAAGGATCATCCTTTGTTTCGGACAATAAATTTGGATAATCATCATCCAATACAGATATTATTCGGAAAGAATATTTATCCGCATATTCAATTTGCTTTTCAGCCTTTTCCTTTGCCAACAAAAAATTTTCTGCATTGTTGACTAACGAAGAAAATTTCGCATCAGTTCTTGACAGTTCATCTATTGATGAAATATTTGAAAATGAAAATAAAGATGCTGCTTTTTTAAGTAGAACTGGACCTACTCCTTTAATCATCGAGAGTGTAAGTAATAACTTTGTAGAAGGAGTAATGATTCCTGTTAAATTGTTGTTCATCTTAAGATATCACTTATATTTTTAGCTAAAGCAAATAGTATAACATTCCTAGCCCCTGCATCTTTTAGATATTTAGATGCATATATTAACGATGCTCCTGTTGTGACCACATCGTCAACTACAAGCACTTTATCAGCCAAAGCCAGTTTAGATACATTACCAGTAATCAAATGATCTCTGACGTTCATAAATCGGTCCCCGTGGCTCAAATGCTCACCATGCTGCGAACGAACTCCATCACGGTAGGCTAATAGATCTGGTACCAGTATAACATTACAGTGTTCAATTGGATCATTTGCTAGTGAAATCATTAATTGATTAAGTAGGTGCTCTAAGCGAGGAACACGCCCAGGCCGATGAGGAACACAGGTAATTATTGTCGTTGTCGCCCAAAAAAAGCCTGCACATTCAGTACGAAGAAATTCTCTGAGACTACTGATCCACTGCGCAGGAAAGTTGGTAGAGCTTTTGTTATTCTCTATCGAATTAGTAAGTGAATGTTCATACCTTTTGTAACTAAGCGATTCATAATTTGAAAAATTTCTACCAGCTGAATATATAGGGAAAGTGGTTGTATCCCCACCAATAGCTTTTGGTATAAAATGATTAAGTTTGTCAAATCTTTCAGAAATGATGTAATCAGAAGATAATAAACATTCTAAACTTGGTAAGAATTTACATGGTTCATCTAAAACATCTAATATTATCTCAGGACTATTTATAATTGCATCAGGAATTAAACCAAGTGCATTCCAATGTCCTTGTGCATACTTGTATGGCCAACCACTTTTATCAAGCACTGCAAAACAACCGGCATTGTAAGCAGCTTTTATATCGACATCTGTATCACCAATCATTATAACTCGCTCAAGATCGTCAATATCAAATTCCTTCATAGCATAATGAATTCCTTCCCCATATGGTTTCGTTGGCCTCACATCCTCGTAGCAAACCAGCATATCCCATTCTATCTCAGGGTATGCCCACGCTAAAACTGCTTCGGTATAACTACGTGGTGACCTAGTAAAAATAACCAAGAAGATGTTAGGATGTCTAGAAATTATTTCTTGTATAAGATCCTGAGAATATATGATTCTATCCCCATCTTCCTCAAGGGCTTCTGATAAATCGTCTAGAATACCCTCATCATCATTATTAGCAAGGCTCTCTCTTATTTCTTTCAAATCATCTGTATGTATCAAAGTATTATCTAAATCAAAAATACACAATTCAAACATTTTCAACTCCATTTTATAGTGGAACTAATTATCGAAAAAGATTCATGTGATAAATAAAAACTTGTCAAATATCTCTAACCACAGAAAGATAGTAAGACTTATCTATTCATTTGAATCATATTTTTTCTTACCAATACGAATATTTTCATTTATTCTCAGAAAGCCATTCCATTGGAACAAGCTTGACTCCATCACGCCACTCGGGCAGGCCAACAACCCCATCAATATTTCCCCATACTGCGCGCGATGCATGATCCAGGACTAAAAGTTGAAGATTTCCATTCCCCTGAAGTACAACACTGCCCATAACTTCGAAAGCCTTGCGTATAGCTTCCACGTCTTCATCACGAACCTTGGGTTCTTCTTCTAAAACTATATCCTGATGTGATATGGGCTTGGGGAAGTAAACTTGGCTAGGTTGATCAAGCACAAGAAATCCCGGTACAGGACTGCCTAATTGTCCTAGAAAGAATTGATGAAGTGAGAGCAACACTGCCAAGTGATAGGAAAGCCAATTCGAGCCACTTCCTATCTCTGAAAGATAATCATCGCGCTCAACTCCATGAACTTTAATAGTTAAATCGTTGATTTCTAATGAGATCGGATCATGGGGATTCTCTACATCAAGAAAGGGTAGAAGTTTCCCAGCATTTTTGTTGATAACTCGCAGTGCTTTATGTTTACGAGTTTCAATATCTTGCTCGTGGAGTTCAACTTCTAATGTCTGCACAGCTTGCTTGAGCACTCGCACTTCTTCGACAAGTTCACTGTCATTGCCCAGTTTACGATGTAGATCCAATGACGATTCGATGTTGCCTATAAATCGCTCGGTACGTTTCACAGAAAATTGCTGATCACTGGCTTCCTTCGATCTACTCGTCAACGCTCTTTTACGGACCTGCACGGATCTCAATCGTTCGGTGGTGCTATCAACTTCTAATGTGACGCGCTGCAACTCCCGATCGAAGGCTGCTGGCACTTCCTTGTCCTTGTCGATATTCGCAGCACTCTCTACCTCTTCCAGTCGCTGAGCCAGAACCTGCAGTTTTCGTTTCGCTGAGTCAGTGTGGCTGCCGCACATGGGGCAGTCCATCTCATCGCTTGAATGTGAAACCAGCCAACTCGACAGTTGAAGACGATCTCTCTGCATTGATAATGCCGAATGATACTGCTGAACACCCGCTCGCATTCGATTCATTTCTTCCAGACGATGACGAAGCGTAGTGAGTTCGCGCGAAACAACCCGCTCTTCACTTTCTAGATTATTTAACTCGCGTAGCGCATCCGAAATCGTTAATGTGCTAACAGCCAAAGTTAGGTCTGTGCGGACGATTATTTCTTCAAGATGTTCAATCATTTGGTTTCGTGATATCTCTCCCTCCAGCTTGGGAACCAAACCAAGCTCCTGTGCTTCACTGTACTTAGATCTTAAATCGGCAAGCCACCGTGCGGAGACATCCTGAGCATTTCTGAGTTCTCGCTCTTTGCGGCGTAGAAGCTGGCGAGTTCTGTTCAACTCGAACTGCTTGGCCATCAAAGCCGATGTGATTGCGCCAAGTATGTAGGGGAAGATCTTCCTTAACTTCTCTCGGTGCTCGTAAGTGTTAGCCTTAAAAAATAGAACATCCGGGTTGGCAACTACATTCTGCGGCTGGAATGTGAATGCAGCTAAATCTCGGAACGCGGGACGACCATCGAACCCCGAGGAGTCTTCCCCACCAGAAAAGTCAAGATTAGGCAAATTGGCGAGGTCATCAAGTAGTCTCTTAACTGCTACTACATTAGTATTTTTACTAAGATGGTGGGGGATCTTGTTTATTTCCTTTGCTTCCAGCAGGAACATATCATTGGTGCTACGCTGAGCTCCTGGTTCCTTTCGAGCCAAGAGCTTATCACCCTGCTCAGTCGCCACAACAATGCCAAACCATTCACAGTATTTACGAATGGTATTCACAGGAATTGAGCAAGTACTGGCACCGAGACAATAATCTATGATGGGAATAACAGCTGATTTACCCGTGCGCGAAGCCCCACTAATGACGTTGACCTTACCAAGCTCAAACCGCAACGTGCGAGGTTTGAATTTTTTGTTTCGCGGCCAAAGCACAATACCTCGAATTTGGAAATACATTAGAGTTTCACCTTCAACGTTGTCAAAACCTCATGCATGGTAAGTTCACCGCACCATGCACCAAGTTTTTCCGCCAAATCTATAAGTTGCTTCACCTCGTCGGGCAAACCCCTTGCCTTGGTTCTCGAAAGTGGAATTACCTCGCCTGTATCTTGGAGAATGATCAGTTGTCCAGCGACTGCAAGTTCAATGGATTGCAAGCTGAGCTTACGCCAACGAATTGATCGTTCTTGCACTTGAAGCAATAAATCCTGTTTGGACACTGAGGAATCCCCAAACTTTGCCGCAAATGCCCGTAGACCCGAGCTTTTATAAGTGCGCTTCACAAACTCTGAGGTTGCTTGATGCAAAATGATAGGGAGCACGAAAAAGAGTAAAGGAAGAGGCGGTGAAGCATCTACACGATGAGCCTCGACATAGCCACAACAAAAACGCCAGACGAGCGTAGCACCTAATGCAGGATTCTGAACATTTTGGACTTCTCTAGCCAGCATATCTTACGCCACCTTCTTGCCCTTTAGTTTAGTCTCATAGCCAGGATGCCATCCTACGACGAAATCATCGGCCAGCATGTGGAAACAGCCTGGGATGAAGTATCCAGGAGGTGACATTGACTGAACCGGCACAGCAAACTGCATGCAGTCTGAATATAAAATTTGGCCTTGGTCCTGTTCAGACTTTTCTCTATGATTCAACCGACAGGCTCTCTGTTTATTCTTCCATGAGCGTGTCAGAATCTCATCAAGATCGTCAAAAGAACTTTCATCAACTTCACCTCTTACAGCCCAATCGGTGCGGTCAAATGAGGCCATTAAATAATCGTTGACAGCTCCGAGCATCTCCTCGTATGACAACCCTATGATGTCCATTTGTTTAACGAAGTTATCGGGAAGATATTCTCGTGAGACCTCCTCTGATGGTGCCTGAGCGCGACTCGAAAGGACCGTTTGTCGATCAATTTTTTGGACGAACGATGTATACCAGATATGAAAGTCATTACGTGCAATAACTGCTGGCTGACCGGCCTCTAATAGCATATCAATATGACGCTTGACCTGCCCGCAAAGGTGATTGCAAATATCGCAGACCTTAGATGGGGATACTGGATGACTTCGAACTAGCGCCTCAAGGTCTGCCTGAGGACTGCCACTACCATGCGTCAATTGAAAATTGCAAATGAGTCGTTCTACAAGATCAGGGTCTGCTGTAAATACTTTTTCAATATATGGCGCAATTTCTGCTGAGATATCTTTTCTAAAATCAAAGTGAGGAGCATTACCCCATAATGCAGTGCGAGCTTGTGCGATAGCTACCCGAGCGCTTTCCTGAGTGTTCGCGTTGGCGAAACTATTAACGATTAGCCCTTCAACAGGACGAGAAACATAAAGCTCGAAAATGGCTTTATTCACATCGAACCCTGGCGATGCAATAAGCTCAACCCAATTTGAGAGCGTTTTCCAAAGTGATTTTGCTCGATCAGCCACAGGATTAGCAGTTAGGGCACTTTTACTTTGAACGAGTTTAACACCGCCAATTCCATCCTCTTGAGCTACATCATCAAGAAGTTCTAAACTGCACACACTTCCCTCCGGCGCTTGAAGCAGCATGTGCGTGAGTCGTGTGAATTGAAGGCTGTAGCCTAGTGCCTGACCTGGAACCTCAGTCTTACGCCTAGTCTGAGGTTGCCCTTTCACTCTTGAAGTCACCATCTAGTTCCATCCAAATAGAAATTTTTTTACACATTTTGCTACAAATTACAAGTACAGAAGCGTAAAAATCTAGGCTATTTCATGTACAGCATAGCCAGATCACTTAAAATTCTCAGGTCAGACAATATCCTATCTAATGGTGGTCATTCTGGTGGTCTTGACAGAAAGTGAGTTCCGTATTAGCTTATTTATTAGCCAGTTAATGGCAAAGGCGATCCCAGTCAGAGGAGCCAAATTTAAAAAGCCTGCTTTTAAAGCAGGCTTTTTGCTTTGCGGATGAGGGAAAATGAACGCTCTGTTTGTCTACGGCACGCTGCGCCCGGGCCATTCTAATGCGCATATCCTTGAAAACATCGGCGGTGAATGGCTGGCCGGTTTCGTCTCCGGTACGTTCTACGAGCGCGGCTGGGGTGCGGCGGCGGACTTTCCCGGGATTGTCCTCCACTCCGATGGACCGCGCGTCGAAGGCTATCTGTTTATCTCTGATAACCTTTCCGCACACTGGCAAATGCTGGATGAGTTTGAAGACGGCTATGACCGGGTTGAGGTCACGGTGACCACCACTGAAGGCAAGCAGGTTCAAGCCTGGATTTATCAGCTACAGCCACATTCTGAGTCATAAAAAAAGGCTCTCTGTCACCAGAGAGCCTTTTTCACGATTCGCTGCGATTACTCGCTTTTTGCTTCGCCGTTTTTGATTTCGCCCATCACTTTCAGCTTCTTAGAGATGTCGCGACGCTCTTTGGACAGTTCAGCATTTTTGATGATGTAATCATCAACACGGTCTTCATAGTCGCTCTTCATGCTGGCGATGATGCCCTGAATAGCTTCAACGCTCATGCCTGGCTTGATATAGTCGCTCAGGTTGTCGAGCAGCAGAACACGTTTCTGGTTGTCACGGATCTTCTTCTCAACGTCCTGGATTTCACGCTGCAGCTTGTTTTTGCGGCGGAACAGGCGGACGAATTCCAGAACATCCTGGAACGAAGGCTTGGTAGTTTCCATTTTTACACCCCTGATAATGTGAGATTCGGATTCGTTAAAGCAACCGTTGTAACAATAACCTTACTGACAGCGGCTGCGAATGACAATGAGTATATCGTTTAAACCTATCATAACCCCAATTGCTGCTGAATCGAAGCAGCAGGCGTCACATCCGCGTTTTATTTGCGCAGCGCTCGACAAATCAGATGCGATAGCAGCTCAAGCTGTCGCGCCAGTTCCATACTCAGCCAGACATAGCCATGAATGGGCGTTTCCGCCACGTTATCGCCCTGCCGCTCATTGATTAACTGCTTCAGCTCCGCAACGATCTCATTCAGCCGCTCGCTGTTTGCCAGTATCGGCTGCGGGTTACCTTCGTAGAGCGCATGAGCGATGGTCAACAGCGTTTGCTGCGTCATCTGCTGGGTCTCTTTGAGGGTCTGCGCGTTAAGCATCAACAGATGGCTCGGGCGAGAGGCCCAGTGCGCGTTGATTTGCAGTTCAAGCATGCAGACCAGGTTGCGGCTTACCGTCTGGATGGCTTCGAAAATCGCTTTCTGAATATGGGTCTCTTTGCTGGCGGGCGTGATCAGGCCGCGCATTTTGACCACGTCGTTGAGGATGGTTTGCAGATGCTTTTCCAGCCGGGGGCGTTCAACCAGATTAGGGGAAAAACCGGCCTGATAGACGCGGTTAAACGCGGTGACATAGTTGGCCATCTGGATACGCCAGTGCAGAAAAGCCCGCTGCGGCCAGATGCCGGTAAACAGCATGGCGAGCAGTGAACCCAGAATGACATCCCCGCTTCGCCACAGCGCCGTGGTCATATCGCCGGCGGGTGCGCCGACCACCACCGCAAGCGTGATACCAATCAGCAGCGCCTGATAAGGACGCTTGCCCAACGCCAGCCAGCCGCACAGGAACATGGCGGCACCGCACCATATCAGCATGACCGGGAACGAGATAAGCTCCAGCTTCAGGGCGATTAGCCCCAGGGCCGAACCTAACACGGTCCCGCCAATACGCTCGAAGGCGCGCGGGACAACGTTGCCCCAAAACGAGATGGGCCCCATCACCACCACCAGCGTGATCAGCGGCCACGTCCCTTCCGGAACCTCCAGCAAGCGGACCAGTACAAACGTCAATACGAATGCCAGCGCGATGCGACACCCGTGCACCACACGGTAGTGTTTATACAACCGAATTTCAAAAGGGGTTAATGATTTGTCGGGACGCACACCCGCTCTCCAGCTACACGGCAAATCACAATTGTACTGTGTTTTCAGCCGGGCGGAACGGTCCCGGCTGAAAAACCCTTTATTCAGCAGGCCTAAACCGGTTTGTGCTCTACCGCGATATACATTTCAATATCCCAGTAGCCGTCCGCGTTGCCATCATTCAGGTAGCGCTCGAAGCAGGGTTTGAGCGCCATCTGATACTTATTGTCCTGCAGCAGGGAATTGAAGAACTGATACCACGGCGTGGCAAAGTCGTAGTTTTCCACACGCGCCGTCGCCACGGCATAATCACCGCCCGCGATTTCCGTCATCATGACGCCTTCGCTGTTTTCCGGGATCACAAAATCGTCCGGTACGGTAACGGCCGTATCGCAGCGCAGTTTTTCGGCCGGGACTTCATCCGGGTTATCGTAGTAGACCGCCACCCACTCCAGCGGCTCAATGTGACGCCCGTCGACCCACATGACCAGCTGTTCAAAGCCCTGTTTTACCGTGTGTTCCCACGGACCGACCAAATGAAAACCGGCAATCTTACGTTTCTGTTGCTGCGTAATGCTGTAGTCCATGCTGCCTCCGTTTATCACTGTATATTTATACACTATAAAACTGGATTATCATTATCAGCAAACGAGGAGTGTTTATTATGTGAGCAGACTCGCAACCCTGCCAGTCTGCTCATCGGCGGTTAAAGCGTGTGATGCAGATAATCGCTCAGACGAGAGAACAGGCCGCCTTTATCAACGGCTTCCAGCGTGACCAGCGGCCAGTGGGCTACCACCTTGTCGCGATCGTAAAGCTGGATCTCCCCGACACGCTGATGCGCGGCAATCGGCGCTTCCAGCTCTTTTTTATCCAGCACGTATTTGGCTTTGATATTGGGCACCTCCGCTTTCGGCAAGGCCAGCCAGAAGTCCTGGTCGGTGCCCAGTTTTACCTGCTCCTTGTCGCCGTACCAGATGCGCTCCGTTCCCACTTTTTTTCCGTTATGCAGGATCTGCACCGTATCGAAATTCTGCTGCCCCCAGTGCAGCAGTTTTCGGGCCTGGTCCTCACGCCCTTTCGGGCTGTCCGCTCCCATTACAACGGCTATCAAACGACGCTGACCGTCAACGGCGGATGCAATCAGGTTAAAGCCGGCCCCCGAGGTATGCCCCGTTTTCAGCCCGTCTACGTTCATGGTCTTATCCCACAGCAGGCCGTTACGGTTCTGCTGGGTGATCCCGTTCCAGGTCAGACTCTTTTCGCTGTACATATGATAAAACTCGGGCTCACCGTGGATAATGGCCCGGGAGAGAACGGCCAGGTCATACGCCGAGCTATGCTGGCCCGGCGCGTCCAGCCCGTGGACGGTTTCGAAGTGGGTATCACGCAGGTTCAGCTTCTGCACATAGTCGTTCATCATCTTCACGAACTGCGGCTGCCCGCCCGCCACGTGATCGGCCAGCGCCACGCAGGCGTCGTTGCCGGAATCGACAATCAGGCCGCGGCTCAGATCGCGCACGGTGACGCGATCGCCCTCCTTCAGGAACATCAGCGATGAACCGTCAAACACCGGGTTCCCTTTTGCCCAGGCATCACGCCCTACGGTGACGATGTCATCCGGGGTAATGCGGTGGCTATCAATGGCCCGATCCACCACATAACCCGTCATCAGCTTGGTCAGGCTCGCCGGATTACGTTGTTGATGTTCGTTGCCCGCCGTTAAAATCTGACCAGTCGTGTAATCCATCAGCACCCAGGAGCCAGCCTGAATGGCCGGAGGCTGCGGCGAAAAATCCAGTGGTTCGGCCGCAAAAGCAGATGAGACACTCGAAGCGAGTAAAGAAACAGCAATAAACAGACGGCGTTTCAACGGTATATCCTCAGGTCATTAAAAATCGATGACCTTTTTACGGGAGTTCTGATGTCGTTACCTGGCTTAATTGCAAAAAAATGTGACAGAACGCAGATTTTTCTCTGAAGCTGGCGCGCAAATTTGCGACGCGGCGGTGCTTTTTATTCGGTCTGACCCGCACGATCGTTTACCATAGTGACGTCATTTTTTAACAGGATGGTATTACTGGTGTCTGACTCTGCCGCTCGCCCGACTTTTTTGTTCCACGACTACGAAACCTTTGGCACGCATCCGGCGCTGGACCGACCGGCGCAGTTTGCCGCCATCCGTACCGACGACGAATTCAACATCATCGGCGAGCCAGAGGTCTTTTACTGCAAGCCGGCGGATGATTACCTGCCGCAGCCCGGCGCGGTGATGGTCACCGGGATCACCCCGCAGGAAGCGCGGGAAAAAGGCGTTAACGAGGCAGAATTCGCCCGACGCATCCACGACCTGTTTACCGTTCCCAATACCTGCGTGGTCGGTTACAACAACATCCGCTTCGATGACGAAGTGACGCGCAACATCTTCTATCGCAACTTCTACGATCCCTACGCCTGGAGCTGGCAGAACCGCAATTCACGCTGGGATTTACTCGACATCATGCGCGCCTGCTACGCCCTGCGTCCTGAGGGCATTCACTGGCCGGAAAATGAGGAAGGTCTGACAAGCTTCCGGCTGGAACACCTGACGCGCGCCAACGGTATCGAGCACAGCAATGCCCACGACGCGATGGCGGACGTCTATGCCACCATTGCCATGGCAAAGCTGGTGAAAAGCGCACAGCCCCGGCTGTTTGAGTATCTGCTGAGCCATCGCAGCAAGCAGAAGCTTATGACCCTTATCGACGTACCGCAGATGAAACCCCTGGTGCATATTTCCGGCATGTTTGGCGCCTGGCGCGGCAATACCAGCTGGGTTGCGCCGCTGGCCTGGCATCCGGACAACCGTAATGCGGTCATCATGGTGGACCTGGCGGGCGATATTTCACCGCTGCTCGAACTCGACAGCGATACCCTGCGCGAACGGCTTTATACCCCGAAAAACGAGCTCGGCGATCTGCCGGCGGTGCCGGTCAAACTGGTGCATATCAATAAATGTCCAGTACTGGCGCAGGCGAATACGCTGCGCCCGGAAGATGCTGACAGGCTGGGCATTAACCGCCAGCACTGCCTCGATAATCTCAAAGTGCTGCGTGAAAATCCGCAGGTGCGCGAGAAAGTCGTGGCCATTTTTGCTGAAGCCGAGCCGTTCGTGCCGTCTGAAAACGTGGACGCCCAACTCTATAACGGTTTCTTCAGCGATGCCGATCGCGCGGCCATGAATATCGTTCTGCAAACAGAGCCGCGTAACTTACCGGCGCTGGATATCACCTTCGCCGATAAGCGCATCGAAAAGCTGATGTTTAACTACCGCGCGCGTAATTACCCCGGCACGCTGGATGAAGCCGAGCAGGAACGCTGGCTGCAGCATCGTCGCAACGTGTTTACGCCAGAGTACCTGCACAGCTATGCACAGGAGCTGGAGATGCTCTACGGCCAGTATGAAGGGAATGCTGAAAAACAGGCGCTGCTGAAATCCCTGTTCCAGTACGCGCAAGAGATAGTTTGATCGATAGGTATAAAAAAGCCGGAGGCGATGTCTCCGGCTTTTTTTTGCCCGTTGGCGCGGCGCTTACGCGGGCCTATGGGTTATGGAGGTCGGGTAAGGCATAGCCGCCACCCGACACAGTCTTACGCGACGTCTTCGTACTGCGGAACCGGGTTACGGAAGCTCTTCGTGACGCAGGCCAGGTAAACCAGACCGATACCCGCCCAAATCAGGCCAAGCACCATTGAGCTCTCTTCCAGGTTAACCCACAGCGCGCCCACGGTCAGGGCACCGCACATCGGCAGGAACAGATACTGGAAGTGATCTTTCAGCGTCTTGTTACGCTTTTCACGGATCCAGAACTGAGAGATAACCGACAGGTTAACAAAGGTGAACGCCACCAGCGCACCGAAGTTAATCAGCGCCGTTGCCATCACCAGGTCAAAGTTAATCGCCAGAAGCGCGATCGCACCGACCAGGATAATGTTCATCGCCGGGGTACGCCAGGTTGGATGCACGTAGCCGAAGAAGCTTTTCGGGAATACGCCATCGCGGCCCATTACGTACATCAGACGCGCAACGCCTGCATGCGCGGCCATACCGGACGCCAGTACGGTGATGGTGGAGAAGATCAGCGCGCCGACCTGGAACGCTTTACCCGCCACGTACAGCATAATTTCCGGCTGAGACGCATCCGGATCCTTGAAGCGAGAGATATCCGGGAAGTACAGCTGCAGGAAATAGGTCGAGAAAATAAAGATCAGACCGCCAATCAGCGCCGTCAGGAAGATGGCACGAGGAATCACGCGCTCTGCATCTTTGGTTTCTTCAGACAGGTTGCTGATCCCGTCAAAACCGGTAAAGGAGAAGCACAGAATGGTTGCCCCGGTAATCATCGGGATCACATGCGCATCACCAGACCAGAACGGCTTGCTGCTCGCCAGGGTGCCCGCGCCTTCGCCGTGGAATACGCCGTAAATCACCATGCCAAGAATAACCGCAATCAGGACAACCTGAAGCACAACGATAACGGAGTTAAAGTTGGCGACAGACTTGATGCTGCGCAGGTTAAAGGCCGTCATAAAGGCGACCAGCGCCACGACGAACATCCACGAGGGAATCGACGGCACCAGCGCTTCAAAATAGATTTTTGCCAGCAGAATGTTGATCATCGGCGCGAACAGATAGTCGAGCAGCGAAGACCAGCCCACCATAAAGCCAACCGTCGGGCTGATGGATTTCTGGGCATACGTGTAGGCGGAACCCGCAGACGGGTAGCGACGCACCAGTTTACCGTAGCTCAGCGCGGTAAAGAGGATCGCAATCAGCGCGAAGCCATATGCCGTTGGCACATGACCGTCTGTGAGGCCTGATACGATACCGAATGTATCAAACAGCGTCATCGGTTGCATATAGGCCAGGCCCATCATAACAACCGGAATCAACGTAAGCGTTTTACGTAATTCCACGCGAGAGGTGTTTGGAGTTGCGTTATGCGACATAGTTATTCTCCTTTACGGTGATAACCGCCACGTAAGCGAAAAATTGCCCCATTTCTTTCTTCCTCAGCGACAACAACTGTCGGATTTTAGTAAATATCTATCCGGTACGAAGCCCGGCCTCTTGGTTTTTAGTTTCGTTTCGTACATGCAAAAAAAAATAACCGACGCCTTTTATATCGTCGATTATTCATTTGGTTGCAGCGGCGGCATTTTGCCCCACATCGGATACAAAAGGCAATACTTTGCAACGCACCGGGTAATTTTCTTTTTGCTAACTGGCTGATTTCTCGACGCTGCCCTGAGCATATACAGCAGCGATAGCACTATTTGCTAAAATTTCGTCCCGCCACCAGGCACTCGCCAGCCCGGCGGTCTGTTCATTCCAGCCCACCCACACCGATTCATGGCTGTTTTGAGCAAGTACCTGTTTTTCAACAAGCGCACCGCTGTCAATAAAGCGCTGCGCCAGATAGCGGGGTAAATAGCCGCAGCCCAGACCGCTAATTTGCAGCTCAAGCTTGGTTTTAAAGTCGAAAACGGTAATCGCTTCCTGCTCATCAAGCAGTTGCGAGGATATCGCACATTCCGGGCGAGAGCTGTCACCCACTACAATCGCGCGGTAGCCTTTAATCACGCGGCGGTTAAGCGGCTCGGGCTCCTGAGCCAGCGGATGATGAGGCGCCACGGCAAATACCTGCTCCAGCACGCCAAGGCGGGCAAAACCAAATTCACTGAGTTGGGGAGGCTCATGCAATGCACCGACAAAAATGTCCGCCCTGCCCTGGGTTAAGGCATCCCAGGAACCGCCCAGCACGCCGTTGATGAAAATAAGCCGGGTGACGCTGTGATTTTGGTAAAACATTTCAATCAGCGGCGTCAGGAGAGAAAACGGAAAGGTGTCATCCACCCCAATCACCAGCTCGTTTTCCCATCCCTGATGCAGTTTGACGGCCTGTTTTTCGAGTTCACGAACGGTATGGAGGACTTCGCGGCCCTTTTCCAGCAGCATCTGTCCGGTGCGGGTAAAGCGTGCGCGGTGCCCGGAGCGATCGAGGATCTGGATATTGAGGTCGCTTTCCAGTTTTTGGACGGTATAGCTCAGGGCCGAAGGGGTTTTGTAGAGCTTTGCCGACGCAGCGGCAAAGCTCCCCTCTTTTTCCAGTGCATCCAGAATAATAAGAACATCCAGCAGCGGTTTCATGCTCGCCCCCTTCTGGTGTGCGATCGTCTCCGCTGCGGAACTTATTCCATGGGCATCACCAGCGGATCGGGATACTGATACTCAAACCCCAGCTCATGACAAATGCGATTGCCATCAACAATTTTGCCTTTACTGCCATCTTTTGCCTCACCAAAGACCGGCGGAGCCAGGCCCAGCTGACGTGCCATCAGTGGGTAAAAGGTGCTGCGCGCCGGATGAGTCGGTGCACATATATTATAGATGTGTCCGCCTTTCGGAGCCTGTAAGAGTAGCTCAATTGCGCCAATAACATCCTCAAGATGGACAAGATTCACGCCATGCTGGCCGTCTGGCGCAGTCTTTCCGGCAAAGAAGCGTCCCGGATGGCGGCCAGGGCCCACCAGCCCCGCCAGACGAACGATATCGACCTGCGTGCCGGGAAGATTGTGCAGCCAGTCTTCCAGCTCTTTCAGGATCTGACCGCTCGCGGTAACGGGACGGCGCTCGGAAGTCTCTTTCACTACGCCTTCAGCATCGCCATAGACCGACGTCGAGCTGGTAAAAACAATGCGCGGTACGTGATGCGCCAGCGCGCTGTCGACTATCTCCTGCATCGCCTGCAGATAAAATGATTCACCCGGGCCGCTGCGCCGCGCGGGTAGCGTAATCACCAGCGCATCGACGTTCATCAGCGTGTCCAGATCGTCCGCATCACACACCAGTTCCGGCTCCAGACGCAGTTCAACGCCTTCAATACCGCACATGCGCGCCGCTTCGACCCCATCTCGGGTGGTCTTGCTCCCGGTCACCTGCCAGCCTTTCGCGGCTAATGACATCGCCAGCGGCATTCCCAGCCATCCTAAACCGACAATCGCGACCTTTTTCATGCGAATTCTCCTGACTCTCACTCGTCTTTCATAAGGCTACGCCAGCCCGGCAGAACACACAATTCATAGCATCAATATGAAATGAATTAATGATCAAAAAAAGCCCTTGCAATATGTCGCACAACTGGTTTAGGTTAAAAGACATCAAATGAATAAGCATTCATCGAGAATTTATATGACACGCGTTCAATTTAAACACCACCATCATCACCATCATCCTGACTAGTCTTTCAGGCGATGTGTGCTGGAAGACGTTTGGATCTTCCAGTGGTGCATGAACGCATGAAAAAGCCCCCGGAAGATCTTCTTCCGGGGGCTTTTTTTTGGACCGAATTCAGACAGGTTAAAACAGGTTAACGAGGAATAAAGAATGTTAGATAACTCACGTTTACGCATAGCTATTCAAAAATCAGGCCGTTTAAGTGACGATTCACGCGAACTGCTGGCCCGCTGCGGGATTAAAATCAACCTGCACACCCAGCGCCTGATTGCTCTGGCTGAAAACATGCCCATCGACATTCTCCGCGTGCGTGATGACGATATTCCCGGCCTGGTCATGGATGGCGTCGTTGACCTCGGCATCATCGGTGAAAACGTGCTGGAAGAAGAGCTGCTGACCCGCCGCGCGCAGGGCGAAGACCCGCGTTACTTCACCCTGCGTCGTCTGGACTTCGGCGGCTGCCGCCTGTCGCTGGCGACGCCGGTTGATGAAGCCTGGGACGGCCCGGCCGCGCTGAACGGCAAACGTATCGCCACCTCCTACCCTCACCTGCTAAAGCGCTATCTGGATCAGAAAGGCGTGCAGTTTAAATCCTGTCTGCTGAACGGTTCTGTTGAAGTGGCGCCGCGTGCGGGTCTGGCGGACGCCATCTGTGACCTGGTCTCTACCGGCGCGACGCTGGAAGCGAACGGTCTGCGCGAAGTGGAGGTGATCTACCGCTCCAAAGCGTGCCTGATCCAGCGTGACGGAGAGATGGCTGACGCTAAGCAGCAGCTGATCGACAAGCTGCTGACCCGCATTCAGGGCGTGATTCAGGCACGTGAATCCAAATACATCATGATGCACGCCCCAACCGAGCGTCTGGATGAAGTGATTGCCCTGCTGCCGGGCGCCGAGCGCCCAACCATCCTGCCGCTGGCAGGCGATCAGCAGCGCGTGGCGATGCACATGGTGAGCAGCGAAACCCTGTTCTGGGAAACCATGGAAAAACTGAAGGCGCTGGGCGCAAGCTCCATCCTGGTGCTGCCGATTGAGAAGATGATGGAGTAATAGCCATGAGCTTTAACACAATCATCGACTGGAATACCTGTAGCGACGCACAGCAGCGCGAGTTGCTGATGCGCCCGGCGATTTCCGCCTCTGAAAGCATCTCGCGCACCGTGGCGGAGATCCTGGATAACGTCAAAGCCCGCGGCGATGACGCGCTGCGTGAATACAGCGCGAAGTTTGATAAGACGGACGTCGGCGCATTAGAGGTTACCGAGCAGGAAATCATTGATGCCAGCAATCGCCTGGGGGATGACATCAAGCAGGCGATGGCCGTCGCGGTGAAAAACATTGATACCTTCCACACCGCGCAAAAGCTGCAGACCGTGGATGTCGAAACCCTGCCCGGCGTGCGTTGCCAGCAGGTGACGCGCCCGGTTGCGTCCGTCGGCCTCTATATTCCCGGCGGCTCTGCCCCGCTTTTCTCCACCGTGCTAATGCTGGCGACTCCCGCACGCATTGCCGGGTGTCAGAAAGTGGTGCTGTGCTCACCGCCACCGATTGCCGACGAGATCCTGTACGCGGCGAAGCTGTGCGGCGTGCAGGCGGTCTATAAAGTGGGCGGCGCGCAGGCGATATCCGCCCTGGCATTCGGCACGGAATCCATTCCCAAGGTCGACAAAATCTTTGGCCCGGGCAATGCGTATGTGACCGAGGCTAAGCGTCAGGTCAGCCAGCGTCTGGACGGCGCGGCCATCGATATGCCTGCCGGCCCGTCTGAAGTGCTGGTGATTGCCGACAGCGGCGCCACGCCGGATTTCGTCGCGTCCGACCTGCTTTCTCAGGCGGAACACGGCCCGGACTCGCAGGTCATCCTGCTGACGCCGGATGCCGATATGGCGAAACGCGTGGGCGAAGCCGTGGAGCGTCAGCTTGCCGACCTGCCCCGCGCCGACACGGCACGCCAGGCGTTAGCGGCCAGCCGACTGATTGTGGCGCGCGATCTCGAGCAGTGCATTGCCATTTCTAACCAGTACGGTCCGGAGCACCTGATTATTCAGACCCGCAATGCGCGCGATCTGGTCGATAGCATTACCAGCGCGGGCTCGGTGTTCCTCGGCGACTGGTCACCGGAATCCGCGGGCGATTACGCCTCCGGCACCAACCACGTACTGCCAACGTATGGCTATACCTCAACCTGTTCCAGCCTGGGGCTGGCGGATTTCCAGAAACGCATGACCGTGCAGGAGCTCTCCCGCGAAGGGTTTGCCTCGCTGGCGTCCACCATTGAAACCCTGGCCGCCGCCGAGCGCCTGACCGCTCACAAAAACGCCGTTACGCTGCGCGTTGCAGCCCTGAAGGAGCAAGCATGAACATTGAAGAATTAGCCCGCGAAAATGTCCGTCGCCTGACGCCCTATCAGTCTGCGCGTCGTCTGGGCGGTAAAGGGGATGTCTGGCTGAACGCCAACGAATATCCTACGGCGGTGCAGTTTGAGCTGTCGCAGCAAACGCTGAACCGCTATCCGGAGTGTCAGCCGAAGGCGGTTATTGAGAACTACGCGCAGTACGCTGGCGTGAAGCCAGAGCAGGTGCTGGTCAGTCGCGGCGCGGATGAGGGCATTGAACTGCTGATCCGTGCCTTCTGCGAGCCGGGCAAAGACGCGGTAATGTACTGCCAGCCGACCTACGGCATGTACAGCGTCAGCGCGGAAACCTTGGGAGTGGCGTGCCGCAACGTGCTCTCACTGGAGAACTGGCAGCTGGATCTGCAGGGGATTGCCGACAACCTTGACGGCGTAAAAGTGGTGTTTGTTTGCAGCCCGAACAACCCGACCGGGCAGATTATTAACCCGCAGGATATCCGCACCCTGCTGGAGATGACGCGCGGTAAAGCCCTGGTGGTCGCGGACGAAGCCTACATCGAGTTCTGCCCGCAGGCGACGCTGGCTGGCTGGCTGGAGGAGTATCCGCACCTGGTGGTGCTGCGTACGCTGTCGAAGGCTTTCGCCCTCGCGGGTCTGCGCTGCGGATTCACGCTGGCAAATAAAGAGGTCATCGACCTGCTGCTGAAGGTGATCGCTCCGTACCCCCTCTCGACGCCGGTTGCCGATATTGCGGCACAGGCGCTGACGCCTCAGGGGATTAACGCGATGCGCGAGCGCGTGGCGCAAATCCTGGAGGAACGTCAGTATCTGGTGACCGCCCTGAAGGATATCCCGTGCGTGGAGCAGGTATTCGACTCAGAAACCAACTACATCCTGGCGCGCTTTACCGCTTCCAGCGCCGTATTTAAATCTTTATGGGATCAGGGCATTATCTTACGAGACCAGAATAAACAACCTTCTCTGAGCGGGTGCCTGCGCATTACCGTCGGCACCCGTGCAGAGAGCCAGCGCGTGATTGACGCCCTGAAAGCGGAGAAAGTATGACCCAGAAGATCCTTTTCATCGATCGTGACGGCACCCTTATTTCGGAGCCACCAGCTGATTTTCAGGTCGACCGATTCGACAAGCTGGCGTTTGAACCTGACGTGATCCCGGTGCTGCTCAAGCTGCAAAAAGCCGGGTACAAGCTGGTGATGATCACCAACCAGGACGGTCTGGGTACCGACAGCTTCCCGCAGGCAGACTTTGACGGCCCGCATAATCTGATGATGCAGGTGCTGACTTCTCAGGGCGTGGTGTTTGATGAAGTGCTGATTTGCCCGCACATGCCAGCCGACGAGTGCGACTGCCGTAAGCCAAAGGTGAAGCTGGTCGAGCGCTATCTGGCGGAGGATGTGCTGGATAAGACCAACAGCTATGTCATCGGCGATCGCATCACCGATATTACGCTGGCGGAGAACATGGGCATCGCTGGGCTGCGCTATGACCGCAACAACCTTAACTGGGCGATGATTGGCGAACAGCTGACAAAACGTGACCGCTACTCGCACGTTGAACGCAACACCAAAGAGACACAGATTGATGTGAAGGTCTGGCTGGACCGCGAAGGCGGCAGCAAGATCCACACCGGCGTGGGTTTCTTCGACCACATGCTGGACCAGATTGCCACCCACGGCGGTTTCCGCATGGAGATCGCGGTAAAAGGCGACCTCTATATTGACGATCACCACACCGTGGAAGATACCGGCCTGGCGCTGGGTGAAGCCCTGAAGCTGGCGCTCGGCGACAAGCGCGGCATTAACCGTTTTGGCTTTGTCCTGCCGATGGACGAGTGTCTGGCGCGCTGCGCGATGGATATCTCCGGTCGTCCGCATCTGGAATACAAAGCAGACTTCAATTACCAGCGCGTGGGCGATCTGAGCACCGAAATGGTGGAGCACTTCTTCCGTTCATTGTCCTACACCATGGGCCTGACGCTGCACCTGAAGACCAAAGGCAAGAACGACCACCACCGCGTGGAGAGTCTCTTCAAGGCCTTCGGCCGCACGCTGCGCCAGGCAATTCGCGTGGAAGGCGACGCCCTGCCCTCATCAAAAGGAGTGCTGTAATGAACGTGGTGATTCTGGATACCGGATGCGCCAACCTGAACTCCGTAAAGTCGGCCATCACCCGCCACGGCTACGAACCGGTGGTTAGCCGTGACCCGGACGTGGTGCTGCGTGCCGACAAGTTATTTCTGCCGGGCGTAGGCACTGCGCAGGCGGCGATGGATCAGATTCGCGAGCGCGAGCTGGTCGATCTGATCAAAGCCTGTACCCAACCGGTGCTGGGCATTTGCCTGGGTATGCAGATCCTGGGCCGCCGCAGCGAAGAGAGCAACGGCGTTGACCTGCTGGGCATTATCGACGAAGACGTGCCGAAAATGACCGACCACGGTCTGCCTCTGCCGCATATGGGCTGGAACCGCGTGTACGCCAAAGCGGGCGACCGGCTATTTCGCGGCATTGAAGACGGCGCGTATTTTTACTTCGTGCACAGTTACGCCATGCAGGTGAACGTCAATACCATCGCCCAGTGCACTTACGGCGAGGCGTTTACCGCGGCGGTGCAGAAAGACAATTTCTTCGGCGTACAGTTCCACCCGGAGCGATCTGGCGCCGCGGGCGCGCAGCTGCTGAAAAACTTCCTGGAGATGTGATGATTATTCCCGCGTTAGATTTAATTGACGGCACGGTTGTCCGTCTTCATCAGGGCGATTACGGTCAACAGCGCGACTACGGAAAGGACCCGCTGCCGCGCCTGCAGGATTATGCCGCTCAGGGTGCACAGGTGCTGCATCTGGTGGATTTGACGGGTGCGAAAGATCCGGCGAAGCGCCAGATCCCGCTGCTTAAAAATCTGGTTGCCGGTGTTGATGTGCCGGTACAGGTCGGCGGCGGCGTGCGTACGGAAGATGACGTGGCGGCGCTGCTGGACGCGGGCGTGGCGCGCGTGGTGGTCGGTTCAACCGCCGTCAAAGATCCTGAGACGGTGAAGGGCTGGTTCCGCCGCTTTGGCGCCGACGCGCTGGTGCTGGCGCTGGACGTGCGCATTGACGAACAGGGTAATAAACAGGTGGCGGTCAGCGGCTGGCAGGAAAACTCCGGCGTGACGCTGGAGGCGCTAGTTGATACCTATCTGCCCGTTGGCCTCAAGCACGTGCTGTGCACGGATATCTCCCGTGACGGCACGCTGGCGGGCTCCAACGTCTCGCTGTATGAAGAGATCTGCGCGCGTTATCCGCAGGTAGCGTTCCAGTCTTCGGGCGGAATTGGTGATTTAAACGATATTGCCGCGCTGCGCGGAACGGGCGTACAGGGCGTGATTGTGGGCCGAGCCCTGCTGGAAGGTAAATTTACGGTGACGGAGGCGATTCAATGCTGGCAAAACGGATAATCCCTTGCCTGGACGTACGTGACGGCCAGGTCGTGAAAGGCGTGCAGTTCCGCAACCACGAGATCATTGGCGACATCGTCCCGCTGGCAAAACGCTATGCCGATGAAGGCGCAGACGAGCTGGTGTTCTACGATATTACCGCCTCCAGCGATGGCCGCGTGGTCGACAAAAGCTGGGTCGCTCGCGTGGCGGAAGTGATCGATATTCCGTTCTGCGTGGCGGGTGGGATTAAATCCGCCGACGACGCCGCCAAAATTCTCTCGTTTGGTGCCGACAAGATTTCCATCAACTCCCCTGCCCTGGCCGACCCGGAGCTCATTACCCGCCTCGCCGATCGCTTTGGCGTGCAGTGTATTGTGGTTGGGATCGACACCTGGTATGACGCCGCAACGGGCAAGTATCACGTCAACCAGTACACGGGGGATGAAAGCCGCACGCGCGTGACGCAGTGGGAAACGCTCGACTGGGTGCAGGAAGTGCAGAAGCGTGGCGCTGGCGAGATTGTCCTCAACATGATGAACCAGGACGGCGTGCGTAACGGGTATGACCTCGAACAGCTGAAAAAAGTTCGTGAGGTCTGCCACGTTCCGCTGATTGCCTCCGGCGGCGCGGGCACCATGGAACACTTCCTCGAAGCCTTCCGCGATGCGAACGTGGACGGCGCGCTGGCCGCTTCCGTGTTCCACAAACAGATTATTAATATTGGTGAGTTAAAAACGTACCTGGCCGACCAGGGCGTGGAGATCAGGGTATGTTAACAGAGCAACAACAGGCGCAGCTGGACTGGAAAAAAACGGACGGATTACTGCCGGTGGTTGTCCAGCATGCCGTCTCAGGCGAAGTGCTGATGCTGGGCTATATGAACCAGGACGCGCTGGCGAAAACGATCGACAGTGGCAAAGTGACGTTTTACTCCCGCACGAAAGAGCGCCTGTGGACCAAAGGCGAAACCTCGGGCCATTTCCTGAATGTAGTAAGCATTACGCCGGACTGCGATAACGATACCCTGCTGGTACTGGCAAACCCCATCGGTCCGACCTGCCATAAGGGCACCAGCAGCTGCTTTGGAGAGGCGAGTCACCAGTGGCTGTTCCTGTACCAACTGGAGCAACTGCTGGCGGAGCGTAAATCGGCGGATCCGGAGAGTTCTTATACCGCGAAGCTGTACGCCAGCGGAACCAAGCGTATTGCGCAGAAGGTGGGTGAAGAAGGCGTTGAGACGGCGCTGGCCGCGACCGTGCATGACCGCGAGGAGCTGACGAACGAAGCGTCTGACTTGATGTATCACCTGCTGGTGCTGCTACAAGATCAGGCGCTGGATTTGACGGCGGTGATAGAAAACCTTCGCAAACGTCACAAATAAAAAAACCGGGGTATATCCCCGGTTTTTTTTAATCTGCAAATCAGACCTTTGGTTTGTAGTTTCGTAAGGCGTTACGCCCCAGTACCACACCTGAACCAATCATTCCGCCAAGTAGCACGGCGAGAACCAGAATCACGGCTTTTTTCGGGCTGTCACGGCGGACAGGAAGATCCGGCTTCATAACGTAACGATAGACGTGGATTGTGTCCGGGTTTACGTTCAGATTCTGGATATCCAAGAGATTTCGCTTGGTCTGATAATAGGCGGTGGGGAAAACCAGTGGGCGCGATGCTTCGTTGTCAATCATCGATTTAAGCCCTTCGCTGCCAAGCAGGAATAATGTTTCCTGTGTGACATCCTGGGTTTACTGGAGCTGTGGCGAAGTAATTTTCGCTGCCTCAGCGTTTTTCAGTGCCTCAGCAATCTGTTTGATACGCAGATCTTTTTGTTCCTGCGCGACCTTCTCCTGGTTTTGCAGTGAATCATTCAGGGTTTTGATCTGCTCCTTAATATTGTCCTTAAGATCAAGGGCTAGTTCTTTTGCGGTCTGCTCATCGACTTGCTGAATGTACTGCGCCAGCTGCTTCTGAGCCGCCTCTGCTGATGTACTGGTATAGGTGACGCTTAATGGCAGCGCTTGCCCTTTAACCGCAGGCTCGATGGTGAGTTTTTCAGGCACAGCCTGATTGTCCAGCGCCTGCGATAACGCTGAGAAAGATGCATTAAAACGGTCAATAGCGCGCGTTTGAATATCCAGCATTGAAGGTGCTGCGGTACCATAAAGGATATTCAATGCATTTGAATAGGGTGCTATCTGAGCCGCATCGGGTTGCGCAATAATTGCACTTGAGGTCCACTTTTCTTTAGCAACAAACAGATATCCGACAGCAAGGGCAATAAAAACAATAACAAAGGTTGCTATCATCCACTTTTCACGCCACAGTTGCAGCATTAAATCAAGTAAATCAATTTGCTCAGAGTCATGGCTTCGGCTGACCTGGCTATTGCTGTTTTGCGTCATACAATCCCTAACAGATGAAAAAGGGGTAACATAATTAAGTTTGCATAGTTTATCGAATACTGGCGATTTTTCTATAAGAATCCGATGAGTAATATCGGAAAGATGGGTTATGTAACTTATATCCTTCGCGCTATCATAGACCCCATGCGATGCATTATGGCATCTGTAAGAATAGGGTTATGAGGAAAGCTATGAAATTTTTAGTCACGGGCGCAGCGGGTTTTATCGGTGCAAATGTTAGTAAACGCCTCCTTGAGGCCGGGCATCAGGTTGTTGGTATTGATAACCTCAATGACTACTACGATGTAGGCCTGAAGCTGGCGCGCCTGGAACTGTTGAAATCAGAGCGTTTCACCTTTCACAAGCTGGAGTTAGCAGACCGTGAAGGCATGGCTGCGCTTTTCGCCGGTGAGAAGTTTGATCGTGTGATTCATCTGGCCGCTCAAGCGGGTGTGCGCTACTCCCTTGAAAACCCCCACGCGTACGCGGACGCCAACCTTATCGGCCACCTCAACGTGCTGGAAGGCTGCCGCCATAACAACGTTCAGCATCTGTTGTATGCATCATCCAGCTCCGTATATGGCCTCAACCGCAAGATGCCCTTCTCAACTGACGATTCCGTGGATCACCCGGTTTCGCTTTATGCCGCGACCAAAAAAGCCAATGAGCTGATGTCGCACACCTATTCGCATCTCTACAACCTGCCGACAACTGGGCTGCGCTTCTTTACCGTATACGGTCCGTGGGGACGCCCGGACATGGCGCTGTTTAAGTTTACCAAGGCGATGATTGAAGGCAAAAGCATTGATGTCTATAACTACGGTAAGATGAAGCGCGACTTTACGTATATTGATGATATCGCTGAAGCCATTATTCGCCTTCAGGATGTTATTCCTCAGTCAGATCCAAACTGGACCGTTGAGACTGGCTCACCGGCAACCAGTTCAGCGCCTTATCGTGTTTACAACATCGGTAACAGTTCACCAGTCGAGCTGATGGATTACATTACCGCGCTGGAAGACGCGCTGGGTAAACAAGCAGAGAAAAACATGCTGCCTCTCCAGCCAGGAGACGTGCTGGAAACCAGCGCCGACACTAAAGCGCTGTATGACGTGATAGGTTTTAAACCGCAAACCTCAGTCAAAGACGGAGTAAAGAACTTCGTTGACTGGTACCGCGAGTTTTACAACGTCTAAAAATAAAAAACCCGGCAAATCAGCCGGGTTTTTTATCACGAAAAGACTTAGTCACTACCGAAGAGATCGCGGGTATAGACTTTATCAGCGACGTCAGCCAGTTCTTCGGCCATTCGGTTCGAGATAATGACATCCGCTTCGTTTTTGAAGGCATCCAGATCGCGGATCACGCGTGAATTGAAGAACTGATCGTCCGACATGGCAGGTTCATAGATAATAACCTCAACGCCTTTTGCCTTGATACGCTTCATGATCCCCTGAATGGAAGAGGCACGGAAGTTATCGGAACCACTCTTCATGATCAGACGATACACACCGACCACTTTCGGCTGACGTGCAAGGATAGAATCGGAGATGAAGTCTTTACGCGTACGGTTGGCATCAACAATCGCCGAGATGAGGTTATTCGGCACCGCCTGATAGTTTGCCAGCAGCTGCTTCGTATCTTTTGGCAGGCAATAGCCACCGTAGCCAAATGACGGGTTGTTGTAGTGATTGCCAATGCGCGGGTCGAGGCACACCCCTTCAATAATCTGGCGAGTATTCAGTCCTAGGCTTTCTGCGTAGCTGTCGAGCTCATTAAAATAAGCCACTCGCATCGCCAGATAGGTATTCGCGAAGAGCTTGATCGCCTCAGCTTCAGTGGAGTCGGTAAACAGCACCTGAATATCTTTCTTCAGGGCCCCTTCCTGTAGCAACGCAGCAAAACGTTCAGCGCGCTCAGAACGTTCGCCAATAACGATACGCGAAGGATGCAGGTTATCGTAAAGCGCTCTCCCCTCACGCAGGAATTCCGGCGAGAAGAAGATATTATCAATACCGAATTTTTCTTTAATAGATTTGGTAAAACCGACAGGGATGGTCGATTTAATCACCATCACCGCATTAGGGTTGATCGCGATAACGTCTTTGATTACCGCTTCTACCGTTGAGGTGTTGAAATAGTTGGTTTTTGGATCGTAGTCAGTAGGCGTCGCAATGATGACGTAATCCGCATCGCGGTATGCATCTTCTTTATCTGTCGTGGCGCGGAAATTCAGCGGTTTATTGCTGAGATAGTCCTGGATTTCTTTGTCGACAATCGGCGATTTCTTCTGATTAAGCATATCCACTTTGGCCTGCACGATATCCAGCGCAACCACTTCATGGTTCTGAGCAATCAGAATGCCGTTAGAAAGACCGACATACCCTGTTCCGGAAATTGTTATTTTCATTGATATAACTTCTTTAGATTAAGTGTCCGGGAGCGACTATCGCCCCACCGCAATAGGCAACTTTTGAGGTTTGTACCTCGTGTGCTGAGTCGATGTCAAGCTGTATAAACGACCGTAAAAATTAAATATTACAGTATTTTATACTGCTTTTAAATCTGCAGGATGGTTCAGGCAAGGTAGCGTGCGGACAACGTGGCTGGAAAAAAACTGAGCGAGAGATAGGTTTTCTTCATATGGCTAAATTAATTCAGATTAATCCCCATAAGTTAGCATATAGATAGCTAATCCAGAATAGAGGTTCGCGAATTTTATGGTAGGTAACGTTATTTTTAAAACTTATGGCCATTACTTCTACAAAGCTTCCCACTTAAATAATTTTTTGCTAAAATGTAATAATATTAAACTAATCTGATCGGGAATAATATGAAAATTCATCCATTAAGTGATGTAAAATCGAAGAACATTGGAGCAGGCACGACTGTTTGGCAATACGCAGTGATATTCGAACATGCGGTAATAGGTGAAAATTGCAATATTTGTGCACACACTCTTATCGAAAATAAAGTACTTATTGGCGATAATGTAACTATAAAATCAGGTGTGTACTTATGGGATGGCATTACCTTAGAAGATAATGTATTTATTGGCCCCTGCGCTGCATTTACGAACGATATGTATCCGAGGTCAAAACAATACTCCTCAGAATATCCAAAGACAATTATAAAAAAGGGCGCATCCGTTGGTGCTAACGCAACAATTTTACCAGGAATTACAATAGGTTACAATAGCATTGTTGGTGCTGGTTCTGTTGTAACAAAAGATATTCCCGATAATGTTATCGTTGCTGGCAACCCGGCTAAGATAATACGTCAAATTTCTGATAAATAACACACTTACAATACTCGCACTTGTTGAATTTACAGTGTCGCCGTGAGGATTTGGCTATTATACTGTCGACCACAGCCGGTTCAACATCGGTTTTAAATACATATCAATTGCTGATGCGATAAATGTATAATAGCCAAATGCAATTCTATAAAAATCTAATTAACATTCTTTCAGAACGTAATTTAAAGAATTTGATTAAGGACATTGACGAACAGCAATCAAGGCTTTATATAAAAAAGCCTGAGCCCATAAGTAATGGGCTCAGGCTCTAAAGCTTTTCAGGTTGAACTAACAAGCTTTAACTTTTCATTACAAGTCTCGCATGCAACCAAAAGTATTGAAAGATCAGCCTAACCACTCGGTGTGGAACACACCTTCCTTATCAGTACGTTTATAGGTGTGCGCGCCGAAGTAGTCACGCTGCGCCTGGATCAGGTTGGCAGGCAGAACTTCAGCACGATAGCTGTCATAGTAAGCCACTGCAGCGGAGAAGGTTGGAACCGGAATACCGTTCTGTACCGCGTAAGCAACCACGTCACGCAGCGCCTGCTGGTATTCGTCCGCAATCTTCTTGAAGTATGGTGCCAGCAGAAGGTTGGCGATACCGGCGTTTTCAGCATAGGCATCGGTAATTTTCTGCAGGAACTGCGCACGAATGATGCAACCCGCGCGGAAGATCTTCGCGATTTCACCGTAGTTCAGATCCCAGTTATTTTCGTCTGACGCTGCACGTAACTGAGAGAAGCCCTGCGCATAAGAAACGATTTTACCCAGGTACAGGGCGCGACGCACTTTCTCAACGAACTCAGCTTTGTCGCCCGCTGGTTTAGTCTGTGGACCAGACAACACTTTAGATGCTGCAACGCGCTGTTCTTTCAGGGAAGATATGTATCGCGCGAAGACGGATTCGGTGATCAGAGACAGCGGTTCGCCCAGATCCAGAGAGCTCTGGCTGGTCCATTTACCGGTACCTTTGTTCGCAGCTTCATCCAGAATCACATCAACCAGGTATTTACCATCTTCATCTTTTTTCGTGAAGATATCTTTGGTGATGTCGATCAGGTAGCTGTTCAGCTCGCCTTTATTCCACTCCGTAAAGGTTTCAGCCAGCTCTTCGTTGGAGAGGTTCAGGCCGCCTTTCAGCAGGGAGTATGCTTCAGCAATCAGCTGCATGTCACCGTATTCGATGCCGTTGTGAACCATCTTAACGTAATGGCCTGCACCGTCCGGACCGATATAGGTCACACACGGTTCGCCATCTTCCGCAACCGCAGCGATTTTGGTCAGGATTGGCGCAACCAGTTCATACGCTTCTTTTTGACCGCCAGGCATGATAGATGGCCCTTTCAGCGCGCCCTCTTCACCACCGGAAACCCCAGTACCGATGAAGTTGAAGCCTTCTGCAGACAGCTCACGGTTACGACGAATAGTGTCCAGGAAGAAGGTGTTACCCCCATCAATGATGATGTCACCTTTATCGAGGTAAGGCTTCAGGGAGTCGATAGCTGCATCGGTACCTGCGCCTGCTTTCACCATTAACAGGATACGACGCGGGGTTTCCAGAGACTCAACGAATTCTTTAACCGTATAGAAGGGAACCAGTTTCTTGCCCGGATTTTCGGTAATCACTTCTTCGGTCTTATCACGGGAGCGGTTGAAAACGGAGACGGTATAACCACGGCTCTCGATGTTGAGCGCCAGGTTGCGCCCCATCACTGCCATACCGACGACGCCGATCTGTTGTTTGGACATTACATACTCCTGTCAGGTGTGGTTCTCAGCACGTACGGCTGAGTATTTCAATATTCTTAGTATCTTAGCGGATAGATGTCTTGCGATAAACGTTTATCTAAACTTTTTAGTCCTTAAAAGCACCTTTGGAAAAGGCAACCTGTTGTTATAACTCACTTGCGAAGAACAGTTGAATATAACAAAGATAAAAATGAGACAGGAATAAGTCTTAAGGGTATTCTGATTGACAGGTTTCTAATCAATTCAAAAAAACTAAGATAACCTGTTCTATAAAAATTGACCTGTGCAGCGAACTCTGATTTCGCATATTTTAGACCAGAGCGTCTAGCAGCCATTCCATTTCCAGCTCTGGCATATACCAGCGTCTCCGGCAAATTAGCAGTAATAACACCATTTTGAATCATTCTGACCCATAGCGCATAGTCTTCATACAAATATTCACGTTGGTAACCACCAGCGGCTAATACCAAGTCCTTTTTGAAGGCTACAGCCATATGATTGAATGGATTTCTTTTTTTGGAAAATTGTAAAATTTTTGAATGCGTCAACGGCAGTTTGCGATAGGCATAAACATCATCAATCGACTCCCTGAACTCACCAACAGTTGAACTCAACAAACCTACATCAGGATTATCCTCAAAGTATTCTACTTGTTTCATGAAACGGTCTTTGTGACATATATCATCAGTATCCATTCTAAAAACAATATTATTACTGCAAGACCTCAACCCAATATTTAACGCTTCACCTAAACCCACGTTGTTTTCAATTTTTACGATTTTAACGGGTAATTTTTCTGACCATTTGATTATACATTCATTCAATTCAGTAGTGACTGGACCATCGAAAACAATGACGATTTCATCAGGGAAGTAAGTTTGGTTACACAAACTGGCAAGACATGAATGTAGAAAATCTGGGGACTCTTTTATATAGAGAGATAGTAAGACACTTATTTTCATGAATAATCCCAAATAAAACCCGTCATTTATTTCTTGATACTATCTGTAACCACTCGAGGAACTGAGCTATTCCAGAGTTGATATCCGTGTAGTTGTAAGTACCAATTTCATCTAATATTCGCTTGTTACAGAGAATATTAGACTTAATAATATTATCGTTAGGAGTATATTTAACTTGTATATTGTAATTTGGTAAGTGTTGACGGACGACTGTTAAAATTGATAAAGTTGATTCGCCAGTACATGAACCTATATTGTATATATTATGCCGTGGGTTTTCTATGCAAAATAGCGAATAAAACATATTAACGAAATCTTTTATATATATATAATCTCTTACCTCATTTCCACTACCCCAAACATCAACAACCTGACCAGAAATTATGCGACCAGTAATGACTGCAATCAATCCTTGATTTCCTGTTACTGTTTGATGCGGCCCATAAGGATTTGAAGGTCTAATTATCAGAAATTGTTTTTTCTTTTGAGCACCACATGACTTTACATAAGCTTCAAGATCGATTTTACTTTTCCCATAGTCACAAACAGCTTCAAGATGTTCGTTTTCATGATGGGGGCGTTCACTGCTCTTATATACTCTTCCTCCAGAAGAGAAGAAAATAAAACGTTTAACAATGTCGAAAATTTCATTTATCAGATATTTGTTTTCTTCAAGCAAGGACTGATAATTTCTGACTTTTGAATTCACAGAGAAGGTGTTTATTAGATATAACGCCGTGTCAATTTCAAGACTCTTGAGATATTCTTTCTTAGCATTGATACCCGTTAAATCAGCTTCAACAAAGATAATTTTCTCTTCAAAACCTAAGGGTATACTTCTTCCATAAATGATCACGTCATAATTATGTTGTAAAAAATGTTCAATGAGGTTAACCCCAATAAATCCTGAACCTCCTAATATAAGAATCTTTTTTTTCACATATCCCTCTTATATATTTCTCTATAAATTGATTCGGAGTAATTAACAAGTGAGGGCCAATTATGCTCTTTCATAATATATTCTCGAGCGCGCATGGTCATATTATCTATTGAACTACTATCCATATTGAGTACAGATAAGATTAACTCAGCAACGTCATTAGCCGTTGTCTCGCACTCCCATCCAATTTGGTATTTTTTAATAATACTCGTCATATTTACCCCTCGTGTTACAAGGCACGGTAAACCAGCGTCCAAAGCTTCAAGTATAGCCATTGGAAACCCTTCATATCTCGAAGTCAAAATAAAAACATCCTTGTCATGTAGCATTGAGTTTTTATCTTTTCCATATATTGGGCCATTGAAAGTCACACCTGGAAAATTGAGTTTTTGGATACGACCATTAAGCTCACTCTCCTCTTTGTTATTCCCTTTACCATATATAGAAAGATCTAAATTTTTCATATCATATTTATCTTTCAATATCTCCAAAGCATCCAGGAGAATGTCGGTACCTTTATGTGAGAAATCTATTCTCGAAAGATAAACAAATTTATATGGTTGACATTTATTTCTGAATATTTTGCCTTTTATCTGAATACTTGAAAGTCCGTTACCTTCATAAAAGAAATCAGAATTCCACTGAACTGAGTTTTTTGCTTCATCTTCATTTGTAAAAATGACAGCACTCGCATTATTTACAAAACGCTTAAAGAAAAGAAAATTAGCCAATGTTTTTTTTATAATTGATTTTTTCTGCGCACTGACAATTAGACTGGAATGAGGTTTAACAAAATATTTTTTTCCTCGAGACAAAATCTTTTTCGCCAAATTAATATAGTTGTAAAAATACAACCCATGGAAAATAAATAAATCATAATCATCAAGGATTTTATCATTAACATCATATTTGTTAATAACTTCAAACTCAGATGAATTATATACATCATTAACACAGTAGAGTGCGCTTTCCATTTTTTTACTGTATTTATTTTGCATTTCTATCATTTCAGGTAGCAAACGGCCAATACCATTTGATGCTTCAATTTTATTCCCAACGATATGTAATACTTTCATATATTCACCAAGATAATTTATATCTCATTTATTAAAACAAAAAATCAGCATAAATCATTGTTTTTTATTTTACAGGATAATTCAATGATTTTTATCGTTGCGAGGTAAAATATCATTAATACGATCATACAAAACCAAGACTTGAAGAAAAGAAAATATGAAAAGTCATTTACGATAGGTAAAGTCAAAATAGATACGATGTAAACACTACTAGCATAAGCCCTATCTATCTTGCTGAAAATTTCTTTAAGAAAATATAAACCAATTATATTTAGGGCCACAAAAAATGGGCCAAGTATTAAAGAAGCATCACCAAAAATCGACCAAGCGTGTGCCTGGAAATAGCTATTGGAATTGACCCATGCGTCACCTGCGGTAGGAAAGAATATAGTGATAATTTCAGCTGCCGGATCTACTGCATATATGCCAAAAAGCCCTCCTAATGGCATCCCGTAAGCAATACGAGAAAGATCCGGAGTCAGTGCCTGATAAATCATAAAGGACCCTTCAGTCTGACCTATGAACAACCTAGCTAAAACTGAATCAAATACTTCTCCAAATGGTATATTGTGCAAAAGTATAAAGAATGCACATAAGAGCATTAGACTCATTGCAGGAATAATAGTTATAATTATGTAATTAATACGTCTTGTTGATTTTAAATATAGAATAAAAAGAATAAACAGTACAACGATAAGTTTAGATTTTTGCATGTCGTACATGCTATATATTATTATTAATAGAAGATTAATACGAAAAAGTAACCTGCCATACAAAAATTTCTTTTTATGGCAGTATGAATATACAAGTGATATATAAGGAAAATAGACAAATATATAACCAATAAACAAACCACCAAATCCAACTTCATTCTTGAGTATTTGAGCTTTCGCTAAAGCTGCCCCATCGAAATCTCCTTTCATTGCCATTATAAAAGGAATATCACCAACTGAAAATATTTTTATAAATATTACCGCAAAGGAAAAAAATGTAATTAGCTTTACACGCAGATGTGTCGTATTTAATTTTGAAATATCAACATCAAATCGACAAATATAAGATGCAAGAGAAATCATAAGAAGAAGAATTGATATTGACAGAAACGTATATCTAAATGTTTCTATTTTTTTTTCATCTGTTATAAGTGCATCAACACCGAACGACATAGGATAATTTAAAAAGGCCACTAATATTGTACCAGGAACGATCTCTACGAACAGGGCCAAAAGGAAAATCGCCCCCAACACAGTTGGCCTGAAGCTAAAAATACGTAACCGGAAATTTGCAAATAAAGTAATTATCGCAAAAAATAGCAACAACATCACATTAATAGCCATCTGGATCTCTCTACTTCATTAGAATTTTTTTCGCTACATTAAATAATTTATAAGGCCTTATTAGTAATGTTAGCTTTTGCACAACAAGATATGGCACAGTTACTTTATTGCCAAAGAACTTTATCCATAGGAATTTTTGTTTAAAGAGCAAAAAATCATCCCATTTTTTTAGTATCATTCTCGAAGGCAACAATGGCCAAATTTTTTCTCTCTGAAAACAGTATAAAGACTGGAGATATAAAACATTGCCTATTCTGCTTCCTTGTTGAGACAGGGAGTCACCCTTGCGATAAAGCACAGTACACTCTTCCATATAAGAAAACATAATACCACTTCTTGAACATTTAAGCCAAAGCGGATAATCTTCGATCATTGGATATGATTCATCAGCATAACCAACATATTCCAACACATCTTTTCTGATGAACCCTGTCGGTGCAAGCAGGTAACACTCATAAAGAATATTTTTTAGTTGCGAAGGCTGCTTAGCACATATTTTATTTTTATCATGTTTAATCGGTTCACCATTACCATCAATTGTAAAAGGTATCATATCCGAAAAGACGATCTTGGCCGTAGAGTGATGATTAACATATTTGACGTTTAATTCAATACAATTAGGTAATAACAAATCATCGGCTGCAATTGTTTTTATCCATGAACCTGATGCCAACTTCCATGCTTGATTACAGTTAGCTGCAACACCTTTATTTTTCTCATGAGAAATAATAACAATATCTTTAAAAAGATGTTTATTTTGCTCTTTCCAGTGCTGGGCAATAGAAAGCGTATGATCGCTCGAGCCATCATCTGAAATGATAACTTCAATCAATTTTTTATTATATGTCTGAAGAATAATACTATTCAAAGTATCAGCAATAGTATCACCTGAATTATAAGAAATAACTGCTATTGTGATAATTTTCTTGACGTCTAAATCGACCATGTAGAACCTGTTTTTATTTAATTTTAGTCAATAAACCATTCTTATTAACGTATATACCTGGTGCTAAAACAGATTTATTCACAAGCGAATTAGCACCAATAACGACATTATCTACGATATTTACACCTTTTAAAATGATAGTATTGGAACCAATCCAACAGTTAGCACCAATTATTACTGGTGAAGTGACAAAATCGTTTTTGTTAACAATGTAATTCTCATCTATTGAATGGTCATGATCGTAAACTTTAACACTCTCACCAAAAATGGTATTTTTTCCTACCTGGATATGATGCAAGCAATTAAATGAACAATTATTATTGACAAAACAATTCTTCTTGAAAACCAATATGCCTTTACTAACAAAAACGTTTAAATTGTTTCTGGCCGATAAATTATTGATATCTAGAACAGCATTATTAACGGCTGTAATACTTAAACCTTTACCCAACTTCGGAGAATTGAATTTGATTGTATTTTTGGTGAATACTTTCAATAAAAAGAGATATATTATATTAAGCGTAGCATGGTATGCTTTAATAATGAAGCTCACATTGATTTTCCTATGCTAAGATTCTTCTAACATTAGTAATTATAACGACAGCATATACTATATAGCTTATCAGATAAGCATAATTAGCACCATGTAGTAAAAAAATCGGGATCAATATATATGACAAAACAACAAAAATTATACCAAAGAATACTTCAGTGAATAAGTACCATTTCACTGCACATCGTGAAAGCATTGGAAAGGCATATAGCCATGCAACTATTTTTATCACGTCCCCACATAACTGAACCGAAAAGAGATCTCTTGCCCCACTAAATTCACTTGTGAATAATATATGAATTAAGAAGTCTCTACATGCATAAACCATAACTGCAATTAAAGATATAATTGGGACAATTATTTTTGCAGTAGATGTAACTTCGTGCATAATGCTGTCTGTGTCATTTAATTGAGACAACTTAGGCAAATAATAGGTACTCAGTGCTATAGTAATCACACCTAAGTAAACCTCAGAAATTTTCCATACTGACTGCCAGAGACCAGTTCCCTGCCAGCCTGTATATTGCACCATAATATTTCGGGTAATCAGTAATGCTACAGGCATGACTATAGCGCTCGTCATCGCCATAAGCACATATTTACCAATACCGTTGAATGCTGATAATTTAATACTTCCGATAAAGTTTTTTATCTGCATCCATTTTTGGTTTATATTAACAAGCAATATAACTAAACCAATCAAAGCTGTTTGAATTGCTGCTGCTAAGATTGCTCCTTGAATATTATAACGAACAATCAATAAAATCATGACGACACTAGAACATGTCACAGATAAAAAATTTATAGCAATGAAACGTCTATGATTTTGAAAGCCATTGATTATAGATAAAAACAGGGTACCCAGCGCCGAAAGTGGTAATAATAGTACTGTTAATGTAATTATCCAATGGAATTGGATATCACCAAAAAAATATTCAGATAATTTATCCGAGGCTAATAGAGAAACAGGCAATAATATTAAAAATATAGCTACTACCCAAATTAATGATGCTCGCCACCAAGGCGAGCATTCATTATAACCACTCTTGCTGTATTCAGAAGTATACCTTACTACACCGTTACTGACTGGAGCATTGATGACTCCATTTAATACCGTTACGAATCCTTGAATCTGACCAAGAAGGGCCATCCCAGACGGCCCTGTATAAATTGCAACTACCTTCGCAATAGCAAATCCCATAGCCATTTTGGCCAGGGTTAATACACCTGTTGAGGCAGTTACTTTTAATAGTTTTTTCATCCGACAAAACCATTTAAGGCATTAATTACGCTATTAATGTCTTCATCTGACATCGTCGGGTCCATGGGAATAGATAACACTTTAGCATGTAGACTTTCTGTTAACGGTAAGGAAAGTTCCTTCATGTCATTATAAGCATTTTGTTTATGTGGTGGTATCGGATAATGGATGAGTGATTGAATATTATGTTTATTAAGCCAGCGTTGTAATTCTTCTCGCTGATTAGTTTTCAGAACAAATAAATGCCATACGTGGTTTTCCATATTTTCAATATACGGTAACTCAACCAATGGGTTTTTTATTTCTGAAAGGTAACGTTGCGCAATTCCCTGTCGAATTTTTACATCATTATCCAACGTTTTCAATTTTACACGTAAGATAGCAGCTTGTATTTCATCAAGACGACTGTTAACACCTTGGTATATATTCAAATATTTCTGCTCAGAACCATAATTCCTTAGTGCTTTTAAAATATTATATAATTCTGAGTCATTTGTTGTGATAGCGCCTGCATCCCCCAGAGCTCCAAGATTTTTGCCCGGATAAAAACTGAAACCAGCAGCATCTCCCCAGCTCCCAGCTCGTTTCCCATCAATTTGAGCGCCGTGAGCCTGAGCACAGTCCTCAAGCACGAGTAGATTGTTTTCGCGAGCAATCTCCATAATTTCTTTCATTGGAGAGATTTGGCCATAGAGATGCACAGGCAAAATGGCTCTTGTTTTATCTGAAATTGCTGCGCGAATATCTTTTGCGCTTAAATTGAAAGTATGTTCATCTGGCTCAACTAAAACAGGAATGAGATCATTTTCTGTAATAGCCAAGACAGAGGCAATATAAGTGTTACCTTGAACAATAACCTCATCGCCACTTTTTAACTTCCCCATCTCTTTCCATGCTCTGAGAACTAAAGTGAGAGCATCCAGACCATTCGCAACACCAAGTGCATAGTTAGTTTGACAATATTCTGAAAACTCTTCCTCGAAAGCCTTAAGTTCCTCACCCATAATGTACCAGCCGGAATCAATTACTTTCTCGATAGCACTAAGTAGTTCATTCTTTTGACGATTATTTATTTTTTTGAGATTTAAGAAGTCAACCATTTTGCACCTTTATTTTCCGTAGATTATGAAGTATTAGGGAATTTGAATCGAAGATGATTATTTACTTGCCACAAGGACAAGTCATTCCTGCTGTTGTTGTGCTAAATTTTTAAATGCAGAATAATCTCTGATGTAGTCTGATTCTTCATATTCCATATCTGCGATTACCATCAGAACACAATCTTCCGTAAAATCGGTCATTTCTCGCCAAATAAATGAGTCGATAAGAAGGCCCTGCGTCGGATTATCTAATACAATACTGACACGCTCGGTGCCATCATCAAGTATAAAACGACAACTTCCCTTGACTGCAATTGCAACTTGCTTTAGCTTCCGATGCGCATGAAAACCCCGAGTTACACCTTCCTTTGTATCAAAAATATAATACACTCTCCTTATATCAAAGGGGATATTATTTTCTCTTTCCAGAGATACTAATGCGCCTCTTTCATCGCCGTGAACCTGAAGAGGAATAAAATCTATTTTCATATATGATTAGCCAACTTCATCAAATATTGCCCATAATGATTTTTGCTTAAAATACTTCCTAATTTAAATAAATCATCTTTGCTTAACCATCCATTACGCCACGCGATCTCTTCAGGACATGCAACCATCATGCCTTGGCGCTTTTGAACAGTCTCAACAAAAGTACCAGCTTCAATTAAACTATCATGAGTTCCCGTATCGAGCCAGGCAAAACCACGTCCTAACAGCTCAACGTTCAAATTATTATTATTAAGGTATACTTCGTTGACTGTAGTTATTTCTAATTCACCTCTGGATGAAGGCTTTATATTTTTTGCGATATTGATCACATCGTTATCATAAAAATAAAGGCCTGTTACTGCCCAGTTTGATTTAGGATTTTTAGGTTTTTCTTCAATACTCAATGCTTTAAACTTGTCATCAAACTCAACAACACCAAAACGTTCGGGGTCCATCACCTGGTAACCAAAGACAGTTGCTCCGCTGGTTCTATTACTTGCCATTTGCAGTTTTGGTGTAAATCCTTGTCCGAAGAAAATATTATCTCCTAACACAAGACAAACCGATTCATTGCCAATGAAATCCTCACCAATTATAAAAGCCTGCGCAAGACCATCAGGGCTTGGCTGAATTGCATAGCTTAAATTGATTCCAAATTGACTACCATCACCTAATAATCTGATAAATCCAGCCTGGTCCTCAGGCGTTGTAATGATCAGAATATCCTGTATACCAGCCAGCAATAACACAGATAACGGATAATAAATCATAGGTTTATCATATATAGGCAGCAATTGCTTAGAAATACCCATAGTTATCGGATAAAGTCTTGTTCCAGAACCACCCGCGAGAATAATGCCTTTCATCAGTTACTTTCTCCATATTGTTTTGAAAGCCATGAAGCATATGCTCCACTTTTTACATTATTTACCCACGATTCATTAGATAAATACCACATAACTGTTTTACGAATTCCACTCTCGAAAGTTTCTTGAGGATGCCAACCTAGCGCATTGCCAATTTTAGTTGCATCAATTGCATAACGACGATCGTGCCCAGGCCGATCCTTAACATAAGTGATCTGATCGCGGTAAGAACCTTCTTTCGGCACAATTTCATCCAGCAGGTCGCAAATTGTATGTACCACCTCCAAGTTCTGCTTCTCGTTATGACCGCCAATATTGTACGTCTCACCCGGTTTCCCTTGAGTGACAACGGTATACAGCGCACGCGCATGATCCTCGACATACAACCAGTCACGGATCTGATCGCCTTTACCGTAAATTGGCAGCGCTTTACCTTCCAGCGCATTCAGGATAACCAACGGGATCAGTTTTTCCGGGAAATGGTACGGGCCGTAATTATTTGAACAGTTGGTGACGATGGTCGGGAAACCGTAGGTACGAAGCCAGGCACGAACGAGGTGATCGCTGGAGGCTTTCGACGCTGAATATGGGCTGCTAGGCGCATACGCTGTGGTTTCAGTGAAGAGTGGCAGCTCAGCTGATTCAGGATGCTCATCAGGATGCGGCAAATCACCATACACTTCGTCGGTAGAGATGTGATGGAAGCGAAACGCTTTCTTCGCCTCCTCATCCAGCGTGGACCAGTACGCACGGGCGGCTTCCAGCAGCACATAAGTGCCGACGATGTTGGTTTCGATAAACGCTGCCGGGCCCGTAATAGAACGGTCAACGTGGCTTTCAGCGGCCAGATGCATAACAGCATCGGGTTTATGCGTGGCGAAGATGTGATCCATAGCATCTTTGTCACAAATATCCGCATGCTCAAAGACATATCGGTCGCTATCGCTGACTTCAGTAAGCGACTCAAGATTACCGGCATACGTCAGTTTATCCACGTTGACGACATCGTCCTGGGTATTTTTAATAATATGTCGTACTACCGCTGAGCCGATAAATCCGGCTCCGCCCGTCACAAGAATTTTCACGTTATCTGTTCCATCTGTTGGAAATATCTGGATACTTACGCTCTGAACCCAATCGTGTTTGACGGTTTCAGAAATTGAGCACGCTACCGCCCCTGGCTTAACAGCTACCAGTGTACTGAGCGGTGTTTGATTAAATGATTTTTCTTGTCTGGATACAGACAAAAACTGGCGTTAATTGTCGTCCTAAACGACCTTAGAAACAAGCACAAATCGCTACAAACCTGCTCAGGCTTGAATCAGATAACTCAATGTTATCATTAGTATTAATAACGAAAAACGGCAGTCATCATTATGGATATGCTTCAACACACCTTAATGATGACTGCCGCTGGTTCAAGCCGTGGCAGGAATATCAGTCGTTATTAGCCAGCAACTTTTCAATACGGCTTCTGAACTTCGCCCCTTCTTTCAGGTTACGCAGCCCATAATTCACAAACGCCTGCATATACCCCATTTTCTTACCGCAGTCATAGCTATCGCCGGTCATCAGCATGGCGTCCACGGACTGCTTCTTCGCTAACTCAGCAATCGCGTCGGTCAGTTGGATGCGGTCCCAGGCGCCAGGCTCGGTTTTTTCAAGTTCCGCCCATATATCTGCGTTCAGAACATAACGGCCAACCGCCATCAGGTCCGAATCAAGCGTCTGTGGCTGATCCGGTTTTTCAATGAACTCGACGATGCGGCTCACCTGCCCTTCCGTCTCAAGCGCTTCTTTCGTCTGAATTACGGAGTACTCAGAGAGATCGCCTTTCATGCGTTTAGCCAGGACCTGGCTACGCCCTGTTTCATTGAAACGTGCCACCATTGCCGCCAGGTTGTAACGTAGCGGATCGGCAGAAGCGTTATCAATGATGATGTCCGGCAGCACAACGATGAACGGGTTATCGCCCACCACTGGACGGGCACACAAAATCGAGTGGCCGAGACCCAGCGGCTGCGCCTGGCGCACGTTCATAATGGTCACGCCTGGAGGACAAATAGACTGAACTTCCGCCAGCAGCTGGCGTTTGACTCGCTGCTCCAGCAACGCTTCGAGTTCGTAAGAGGTGTCGAAGTGGTTTTCAACCGCGTTCTTGGACGAGTGGGTAACCAGGACGATTTCTTTGATCCCTGCACCAACAATCTCGTCGACAATGTACTGAATCATTGGCTTATCGACGATTGGCAGCATCTCTTTTGGAATGGCTTTTGTGGCTGGCAGCATATGCATGCCCAGACCTGCTACCGGAATGACTGCTTTCAAATTGATCATTATCTCTTCCACCTTAAAATGGTTGACGAAGTATAAACCGTGTCAGGAAAAATGCCTGATAAAGAAAGTCTACTGCGTCGAATGCAAATCACGTTTAGTTCAGAACGCTGATTACTTAAGTTCATTACGCTATAAGTGTGACCCAGAATCGTCAAAAACCCTATTAATAAAGAAGCCGTAGAGTCTGTTTCCGACAAATCCCAGATCAGCAGCCGCTATTCAGAAACGAACGTGATGTCATCTTTCTTCTCATGAACGAACTCATACTTCAACGTACGGTCCAGCCCTTGAGATAAGGTATAAGGCGCTTTAAAACCTGATGTGTGTACTTTCGTGGCATCAAATTGAGTGGTGGCACAGAATTTTTTGACACGAACGGAACTGATCGCATACTTCTTACCAGTCACTTTGCTGAGAATATCAAAGCAAAAGCCACCAAGCATACCTAAAGGATAAGGGAGATGAACTGATGGGATTTTTTTGCTAAGGCTCTTTTCCACCTCAGCAACCAGCTGATTCATATTCAGATCGGGCTTATCGACATAGTTGTATACGTCGTAGCCAGGTTTGACGTTGCTCAATCGGAATTTGATAAACTCCACAATGTTGCCGACATAAGCCATAGACTTGTAGTTAGTTCCGGCCCCCACCATTGCGAATTTGCCACCCGCAATTTGCTTAAGAAGATTGAAGACATTGCCACGATTGCGCTCACCAAAAATGACCGTTGGACGAACAATTGTCAGAGATCGCTCTTCTGGAGCTTTGTTGAACCATTCACGCAGTACCTCTTCCGCCTGCCACTTACTTTTACCATAGTGGTTAAAAGGATCGTGCGGGTGAGATTCGTCAGGATTGACTTTATTGAGACCATAAACAGCAACTGAGCTGGTAAAAATAATGTTCTTAACATTATTTTTTTCCATCGCTGCCAGTACATTACGTGTGCCCTGAACGTTTACATCATAGTAGAGCGACGTTGGGCTGACATCATCACGATGCTCGGCGGCGAGCAATACCACCGTGTCGAAACCGGCAAGAACCTGATCGAGTTGCTCCTGATTGCGTACATCTCCGGAAACAGTAATCTCAGGGTAGAAATGGCTTTGCTGTTTGTCGAAGTTGGTGACATCAAACTCAGCCTTAGAAATCTCGATCAAACGAGTCCCAACGAAGCCGGACGCGCCAATAAACAAAACTTTATCGTTCATAAACCACTCAGTGCATTTGTGTTTGGCAAACCTCCGGTAATCTCTGCATTCCCTGAGGTATCGCTAATGATAAGACAGAACTGATGAAAATGTGGCAGGGATTATAAACCCTAAAATCGCTGAGTTCAGTAACAAATTTTAGGGGTTACCGCGCACTCAATGAGATATGATGTCAAGACTTACTTCCTGAAGGAAGGAAGCGCAAAGTTCAGTCTTTCCACATTCACCACCTGCTGGTCAACCCGGTCAATATCCACCGAGCTTTGCCCCTTCTCGTTCACAGCTTTGATGTTCGCCAGCGAAAGCAGCGTCTCGTCTTTCGCCATAAATTTACCTCGTACATCTTTGCGCAGATCGAAGTTGATCTTCAGGGCAGGACCCACGGCGGCTTCCTGCATCACATTGATATTACGTAAGAAAAGATGCTGAGGCTTGTTGTGCAGTTCCAGCGTTGCACGCTGCATTTCCACATTGGTAATCGCCACAAACGACGTCGCATTACCGGATGAAATCTGTATTCCGCGCAATTTATAGGCGAGCTGGCGGTTATCGAGATGAATATTATTGAGCTTGAAGTTCTGCGGGATGGACAAATAATCGCCTTTTATGACCCCATAGCCGATTAACATTCCCGCGCTGTTGACCATGTCGACATTATCAATAATGAAATTATCACAGCCATAAATCGCCACCGTGGCGTTGTCTATTCCCGCCTTTTTACTGAAGTCTGGGGTGATATTTTTGGCCTTAATATTGCGGATAACAAAGTGCTTCCCGTTTTCCACATGCACCAGCTGACGACAGTTGCTGCCGGTGATGTTGGCCACCACGAAGTTCTTAACGGTTTGCTTTTCCGGGTAGTCGTTGTCGTAGGTGCTCCCGGCAAGGCCAATGCCGATGCCCCAGTTGATCTTGCCGTTGGTGCAGTTGATGTTGTCGATGACATGATCGGAGATCAGGATATTGCGATCGTTGATGGCGACGTTCCATTCGATCGCATCGCCCTGCAGATGGCTAAATTTGCTGTTGGTGATGCGGGCGCCGTCCACCTGGTTGTGGAAACCCTGGCGCAGGATGGCGTAGTTGGCCTGACTCACGCTGATGTTATCAATCACCAGATTGCGCATCACGCTCGGTTTCTTACCGCCGATGTAGATTTGCGTCACAGGGCCAAAACCGCTCATGGCCAGCCCTTTGATGACGCAGTTAGAGCCGCGAACGTCGAGCGTAATGTTCTCCGTGCGGCCAGCGCCTTCGCCTACCACTTTGCTGCCTTCCTGCAGAACAAAGCGGCCGCGGCCATTGCCGGTTAACGCCCCGCGGATCAGCAGCGTTTTACCGTCGGGAATGAAAATACCCGTGTTGATGTTTTCACAGGTCAGCCCGGCAGGGACAACGACTGTGTCCCCGTCATTAAACGCCTGCTTAAAGGCCGCGATCCAGTCGTTGTTATTGTACTGTTTAACAGAGACCGTTCTTCCGCTCGCCGCCCGCGCAATGCGGGACGACAGCAGCGGCGTAGCCGCCAGAACGGACAGAGACGAAACAAAGGTGCGTCGGGTAATCTTTTTCAGCATACATCCTCGGCGTTACAACGTTTGCAGCAGGCTGGCTAACTGACGGTTAATCACCTGCTGGTTAAAATCGGCTTCAACTTTTTGTCGGGCATTGTGGAGTACGGGCTCCAGCGCCTGCTGGTCGATATCGCTGAAGGCAGCTAAGCGATCGGCGAGCGCCATGGCGTTATTCTCCGGCACCAGCCAGCCGGAATGGTCAGACTTAATCAGCTCCGGGATCCCGCTGTGAATGGTCGAGACCACCGGTATCCCGACGGCCATCGCCTCCATCAGCGCCACCGGAATGCCCTCCATATCGCCATCGGCTCCCGTTACGGAAGGCAGCAGGAACACATCTGCCTCATCGAGCATCGCCTTGACCTCGTGGCTCGGCTTGAAGCCCGGCATCTCTACGACATCTTCCAGCTGATACTGTTCGATCAGCGTGCGCAGACGACGCTCCCACGGCCCAATCCCGAGAATGCGGTAGTGGAAATCCACCCCGCGCGCTTTCAGCTGGCGGCAGGCTTCAATCGCCACATGCAGGCCTTTCTTCTCGGTCAGACGCGCGACGGAGATGATCTGCAGCGGCTTGCCCGGCACCTTCACCGGACGGCGGGTAAAGCGCGTTAAATCCACGCCCATGCGCGACACGGCAATTTTCTCTCCCGGGCAGCCCATGCTTTTCAGGCGTCCGGCCCACAGTTCGCTGATGGGCAGCATCATGTCGCCGCGGCGGAAAAGCTGCTGGTACTCCGGCGTATAATGGTTCAGCACTTCACGACTGGAGATGTCGATACCGTGGAAAATGGTCGCAATTTTACCGTCAATCACGCCCAGTTCGCGTAGCTTCGCGGCGGTCACGCCTGCCGGGCCAAAGTGGGCGATAAACACATCGGCACGATACGGCTGCGCCGTTTGCCCGCAGATGGCCGAGAGAATTAAATTGCGTGATTCCGACCCATAGCGGGAAACATTCAACGCCCGCCACGTCGACGCGCGATGGATCCCACGTAAGGTCTGGCTGGCGCGGTGGCGCAGCTTGCTCAGCTTCCCGGACGGCTCGTCTTGCAGCCAGCGTGTTTTTTCCTCCAGCCCATACTGGGTATACGCCGCGTGGGTGTTTTGGGTATCGCCCTTTTGCAGGGCGATAATCTCCACGTCATATCCCATATCGATAAACGCGGTGATTTGGTTCAGAACAAAGGTCTCAGACGACAGCGGAAATTTCAGTAAGAAGAAACCAACCTTCATTTCCCCTCCCGTACGCGATCGAGTACCGATTTCACCATCCCAATGCCCTTCTCGCGCTCGGCTTTCACCGCCACCGCCAGACGTTCATTGATCGCAGGCAGCTGGCCAAGCGTGTCGCCCACCATCGCACAGAGCGATCCGTCCAGCAGATGACGGATATCCACCGCCATTTCCGGCATACCGAGCTGCTGCATAATGCCCGCGGACTTGTGCTCATAGTTAATGGCAATGGCCGGCGTGCCAAAGTTCATGGAGATAATGGCCGAGTGCAGGCGCGTGCCCACCGTCAGGTCGCAGGCGGAGAGCAACTTGCCCATCTCCAGGTCGTTCAGCTCGTCCATCACCACGTGATAGCGGGACGGATCGTTCACCAGGTTGCGCAGGTTGAGCGCCACCATGCGGTCATCTTTGTTGTAGCTGTCGATACCGGTACAGGTGGACAGCGCCAGCACCTGGTACCCGCTGTCCAGCACGCGGTTCACCACGTCGGCGAACGCTTGCTCATACGCCGCCTGCGTCGTGCCTAAACGTTTATCAAATGGCGCCAGCTCGCGCAGGGTGATCGCGACGGTTTTCTGTTTCGCCGTAACGTCGAGCCAGTGCTGCACCGCGTAGCTCGGCTGGAAGCTGTCGTCCTGGTGATCCACCAGCCAGGCGGTGTCCACGCCGTGCTCAACTTTTGACGTATCAATCTCGCTGCGCTTCATCATGTCAAGGCTGACCGACTCGCGCAGGATCAAGGCATCGCAGTGGCCAAACACATAGTTCGCCAGCTGGTTAAACTGCGGATCCTGGAAAGGCCCCACGCTGTGGCCAATCATAAACAGCGGCTTTTTCGCCATGAACGTACAAAGCGCATGCTCAAACTGCGGCACGCCGTAGAGATCGACGAAGAACGAACCGCCGACCTGAATAATGGCGTCATAGCCGGACAGCAGACGAACAAAGTCGGTAAAGCCCTGCGCGATGGCGATGTTGCGCAGCTTGCCGGTATCGGTCACGCGGGAAAGCAGCACCTGATGCTGGTAGCGACGACGCAGTACTTTCTTCACGCGGCCCATCACGCCCGCGGCGTTGTTATGCTGTTTCATCTGGCTGTAGAGCGGATCGCCCATTACCGGGCGGTTTAGTAACCAGGATGAGCTGACAGGATAACGGCTCATCACGTCCACTTCGGTCTCAGGCTTAAGGGTGTTAATCGCATCCAGTAAACCGCGCAGGATGGCGCTGTCGCCACGGTTGCCGCAGGTATGGTTGCCAAGAATTAATAATTTCATAATGGCCTCTTAAAGAACTAGCCTGCGCGAAGCAGCGTTTTCATTTTTTCGTTACGGCAAAACTGGCGCTTCATCTCAACGACCAGCGCATTGCGCGAAAGTACGATCATCACGACGAAGGCCAGCGCCCCCGCGGCAACCTGCACCGCCAGCAGCGCGGCCAGCGGCAGATGCCCGCTGAGGATAATGCCCAGGCCGTAGCTCACCGCCAGGGTCGGCAATGAGAGATAGAACGGCAGCCACAGGCTCAGGATGTACTGACGGTAGCTGGAGCCCAGCACCGGTTTAATCATGATGAAGTAGCTCAGGACGGTATTGACGATCTGCACCAGCAGGAAGCCCAGCGTCACGCCAATAGCGCCCGCCATGTGCCCGCCGACGATAATTGCCGGAATAAACAGGAAGGTTTTGAATACGTTGAATTTAAAGCTGATGTCCACGCGCGCTTTTGCCATCAGCAGGGACCCAATCGGGTTCCCCACGGAGCGCAGCAGCCCTACCACGCACAGCAGCTGCAGGATCGGGATAATGCCGTTCCATTTCTCACCAAACACCAGCGGCACGAAGTTGCTGGACACCACCATCAGCCCCAGCAGCACCGGGAAGTTAATAATCCCCACCACGGAAAGCAGCTTGTAGAAGTTAATGCGCAGCTTCTCGGTGTCGTCCTGAATCTTGGCAAACGCCGGGAACAGGACGCGGGTGATAATCGGGTTCAGCTTCATCGGCGGCACCACCGCGACGTTGTAGGCCAGGTTGTAGCCCCCCGCCACGCTCGCGCCGAGAATACGTGCCAGCACCAGCGTCGAAAGGTTGGTGTTCACGTAGTTGATAATGCTGTCCGCCGTCAGCCACGCGCCAAAGCGCAGGTTGGACGAGACGGACGCAAGAGAGAAATGCAGTCCCGGGCGGTAAATTTTACGCCCAAAGTAGCCGAACAGCAGCGTACGCACGGCAGAGTTCACCAGGTAACCGAGGATGGCGGTCATCGCCAGCGGCCAGAAATGGGCGCTCACGACGGTAAAGGTAAAGCCCGCCAGCACGGCGCTGGTCTCGATCATGCCGATCTTATTGAACTCCAGCTCTTTCTGCATCAGCGCGCGGAACTGCTGCCCGTGGGGGATCACTACGAACGCAAACGACAGCGTACGCATCAGCGGGGCGAGATCCGGGTTGTGCAGCACGCTGGCGATGGTATCGCTCAGCAGGAACACCAGCACAAACACGAAAATCCCCAGCCCCACGTTCAGCCAGTAGAGCGTGGTCAGCTCAAGATGGCTGATCTCTTTGCGCTGGATAATCGAGTTGGCGATACCAAAGTCAGACAGCGTATCGGCCAGCGCAATGATCACCAGCGAGACGGTCAGCAGGCCGAACTGGTGATTATCGATAATGCGCGCCAGCACCGTCATCTGCACCAGGCCGAGGCCAATGATGACGATGGTCGCCATCGCTGACCACTTGGCGCCGCTGATGGTTTTTTCACGTAAGCTCATCTTAGTACGCCGCTTTGTTCACGAAACCTTTGAAGATGGTCAGAAAAACAATCTTGATATCGAACCAGAGGCTCCACTCGCGGATGTACTCCAGATCGAACTCGATGCGTTTTTCCATTTTTTCCAGCGTGTCGGTTTCGCCGCGCCAGCCGTTGATTTGCGCCCAGCCGGTGATGCCCGGCTTCACCTTATGGCGCAGCATGTAGCCTTCAATCAGCGAGCGGTACTGCTCGTTGTGCGCCACCGCGTGCGGACGCGGGCCAACAATCGACATCCCGCCGGTAAAGACGTTGATAAACTGCGGCAGCTCGTCCAGCGAGGTGCGGCGCAAGAAGTTCCCCACGCGGGTGACGCGCGGATCGTTCTGCGTGGCCTGGGTCACGACCTTGTCGTTCTCCATCACCTTCATGGAGCGGAATTTCCACACCATAATCGGCTTACCGTCCATGCCGTAGCGGGTCTGACGGAAGATAACCGGTCCTGGCGAGTTCAGCTTCACCGCGAGGGCAATGCAGCACAGCACCGGGGAGATGAGCAGCAAAATCAGCGAAGAGAGCACGATATCTTCCAGACGCTTCAGCACGCGGTTAATACCGGACAGCGGCGTGTCGTACAACGGTACGACCGGCACCCCGTTCACCTCTTCAATACGGGAATGAAGAATGTTGAAGGTAAACACGTCCGGGATCAGGATCACTGAACAGGTGGTATCCGCCAGCTCGCGCATCAGCTGCTTAATGCGGGATTCGTCTTTCATCTGCATGGCGATGTAGACGTTGTGAATTTTGCCGGCTTTAGCATCGTCAATCAGCTGATCGTAGTTGCCCGCCCAGTCGGCAGGCACGCCGCCAGGCTTTGCGTCGTGATAAATCCCGACCACTTCAAAGCCTAACCACGGCTCTTTGCGGAAGCTGTCGAGCAGCACTTTCCCAACCGGCAGATCGCCTGCCACCGCCACGAAGCGACGGTTATAGCCCCGGTTGCGCAGCCAACCCGCGCCAAAGCGGATCAGGGAACGGCACACCACCATGCCGACGCTGGTCAACAGATACCAGCTCAGATAGGTCACGAGGCGATTATCAAAATCATGGCTAAATGCCACCAGGCCTGCGCTGAAGATCAGGCTCAGGGTCCAGTTCTGCAGCAGCAGCATCAGTTCAGTGGTCATTTTGACGCCGCGCCACGAGCGGTAGAAATCGGTCATACCGCCGATCATTTGAAACACGACCAGCGCAATCAGGGCCATCAGCAGATGCATATATAAGAACGGCAGCCCGCTGATCCGACACACCGCCCACAATCCACCGACCATGATGGTGATATCAGAAAAACGCTGCACCATAGAGATTAACGATGCATTCGTTCTCGCTCGTTCGCGTTTTTTTAGATTCGTCATCGTTGTTCCTGTATTCGGTTCCACCTCCCACCGGGAGGGGCAGTTATTACTGATTCAACAGCGCCAGAATGTCCTTCGTTCGGGCTTCCATTAGCGCGGTGTCAGCGCGGGACTCCACGTTCAGGCGCACCACCGGCTCGGTATTGGACGAGCGCAGGTTAAAGCGCCACTGCGGGAACGCCATGCTGATGCCGTCGGTACGGTCAATTTCCAGCGCGTGGATGGCAAAGTGCTGCTCCACGCGGGCAATCGCCTCGGCAGGCTGTGCCAGCTTGCTGTTGATCTCTCCGCTCGCCGGGAACGCCGCCATACGGTCACGCACCAGCTCGCCCAGGGTTTTCCCCTTCAGGCACAGCAGTTCAGTCACCAGCAGCCACGGGATCATCCCGCTGTCGCAGTAGGCAAAGTCACGGAAGTAGTGATGGGCGCTCATCTCGCCGCCGTAGATGGCGTCTTCTTCGCGCATGCGCTCTTTGATGAAGGCGTGACCGGTTTTGGACATCACCGGCGTGCCGCCTGCGGCAGAAACCACGTCGACGGTGTTCCAGGAGAGGCGCGGGTCATGAATGATCTTCGCGCCAGGGTTTTTCTCGAGGAACGCTTCCGCCAGCAGGCCGACAATGTAGTAGCCCTCGATGAACTGCCCTTTCTCGTCGAACAGGAAGCAGCGGTCAAAATCGCCGTCAAAGGCGATACCCATGTCCGCGCCGTGTTCAATCACCGCGTTGCGGGTGTCGTCACGGCACTCCGGCAGCAGCGGGTTAGGAATGCCGTTCGGGAAGCTGCCGTCCGGGGTGTTGTGCACTTTGACGAAGGTCACCGGCACGTTCAGTGCTTTAAAGCGCGCTTCAAGGGCATCGACAACCGGGCCAGCCGCGCCGTTGCCGGAGTTAATCACCAGCTTCAACGGCTTCAGGTTTGCCACGTTGATGTAGCCCAGCAGGTGGTCGATGTACTCTTTCTGCAGGTTGATTTTTTTGTAGCTACCGCGCTTCGCCTCGTTCACCGGCGGGAAATCGTTGGCTTCCGCCAGACGCTGCACATCACGCAGGCCGGTGTCGCCGCTGATAGGACGGGCGCCCTTGCGCACCAGCTTCATGCCGTTGTAATCCATCGGATTGTGGCTGGCCGTCACTTCAATACCGCCGTCCACGCCCAGGTGGAAGGTGGCAAAGTAAATCCCTTCGGTTCCGGAAAGACCGATGTCCAGCACGTCCACGCCCGCGTCCTGCAGCCCTTTCGCCAGCGCCAGCTTGAGGGATTCACTGGTCAGACGCACGTCACCGCCCAGCACGATGGTCTGCGGTTTTAAGTATTCGCCGTACGCGCGGCCAATGCGCCACGCAATGTCTTCATTCAGCTCTTCGCCCAGCTTGCCGCGAATATCGTAGGCTTTAAAACAGGTTAATTTATCCATGATGACCCCTTTTTCAGGCAACAGTCGGTCCTGACCACTAAATGGCCAAATTAATTTTTTTGTCATTCGTAGGCCCGGTAAGCGCAGCGCCACCGGGCATGATGCAGAGAGCTACACTCGCCCGTAGCGGTCCTGGAAGCGCACGATATCGTCCTCTTCCAGATACGAGCCGGAGCGCACCTCAATTAAGTCGAGAGGAATTTTCCCCGGGTTCTCCAGACAGTGCGTCGCCCCCAGCGGAATATAGATGGACTCGTTTTCGCCCAGCAGTTTCACTTCACCGTCAATGGTGACTTTGGCGGTTCCCGCGACCACCACCCAGTGCTCGGCGCGGTGATGGTGCATCTGCACCGACAGCCCCTCGCCCGGCTTCACGGTGATGCGTTTCACCTGATAGCGGTCACCGGCGTCAATGGAGTCATATTTGCCCCACGGACGGTAGACTTCGCGATGAATGTGGTGCTCGTGACGGCCATCCGCCTTGATCTTCTCCACCACTTTTTTAACGTCCTGCACGGCGTTACGGTCGGCAATCAGCACGGCATCTTTGGTCTGGACCACAACAAGATCTTTTACCCCAACCGTGGTGACCAGGCCGGACTCGGCGTAGACGTAGCTGTTTTCCGTTTTGTGGCTAATGACATCGCCGTGATGGACGTTACCCTCCGGGGTATGGGCGCTGATCTCCCACAGGGAGGACCAGGATCCAACATCGCTCCAGCCCGCATCCATCGGTACCACGACGGCGTCAGCCGTGCGTTCCATTACCGCATAGTCAATGGACTCTTCCGGACAGGCGAGGAAGGCCTCTTCATCCACGCGGATGAAGTCGAGATCCGGGTCCACCACCGCCATCGCTTTCTCGCAGGCGCTCAGAATATCAGGGCGATATTTGCGCAGCTCTTCCAGATAGCGTCCGGCGCGGAACAGGAACATCCCGCTGTTCCAGTAATATTCCCCGCTGGCGACATACGCCTGCGCGGTTTCCAGATTCGGTTTTTCAACGAACTGCGCCACGTCAAACGCCACGCTGTCGCCTTCACCCGGCGTCACGTTGCCGCGACGAATGTAGCCGTAGCCGGTTTCCGGCAGATCCGGCACGATGCCGAAGGTCACCAGCTTGCCGCGCTCAGCGTAAGGAATGGCCGCACGCACCGCGTCGCGGAAGGCCTCTTCCTGCTGGATCACGTGGTCCGCCGCCAGCACCAGCATCAGCGGGTCACAGTCCGGGCTGCTGCGTTTTGCAGCCAGCGCCGCCAGGGCGATAGCCGGTGCGGTATTGCGTCCGGCAGGCTCCAGGATGATATTTTCTGTGAGTTTGTTCAGCTGGCGCAGCTGCTCGGCAACAATAAAGCGGTGCTGTTCGTTACAGATCACCACCGGGCTTTCACACTCCACGCCGTGGAGACGGTTTACCGTCGTCTGCAGCATGGTGAGATCCCCTTTCAGGCAGAGGAACTGTTTTGGATAGAGCACGCGGGACAGCGGCCACAACCGGCTACCAGAGCCACCAGCCATCACAACCGGATACAAAGTGGTTTGACTCATGATTTATCCCCGTATATCTGCAATAAATTGGCTCAGCACGTTCTCTTTCTCGAGCGTGCGTTCGGCATATTCACGTGCCACCGTGTTCACTTTTGGCATGGCAAGTGCCTGTTCAATGCCGGTGACCAGCGCCGGAACCGATTCCGGCTCTACGCACACCGCAATCCCCGGATAGCTGTCACACAGCTGGCCTAATTCAGTTTCGGCTTCGGCCGTAATCACCGCGTTACCGCCCACGGCCAGAATGTTGGTCAGCTTGGACGGCAGCACCGCATCCGCCGCGCCGCGCTTTTGCACCACCAGATGGCAGTCGCCCATCTTCAGCAGCGCAGGCAATGCCTCGTAAGACTGAAGCGGGAAGAATTTCACGTTGGTCAGGCCGCGAACGCTTACCATTTTTTCCAGCCGCGCTTTTCCACCGCCCTGCCCGACAATCACAAACATCCATGGATGTTCGTTCAGCAGTTGAGCCGCCTCGATCACGCTCTCCAGCCCCTGCTTTTCGCCGATATTGCCTGAGTAAAGAATGATTTTTTGATCTTCAGGCAAACCGAGCTGCGCGCGCAGCGCCTGAGCGTCTTGCTCAGTCACGTCGCGAAAACGCGCCACTTCGGACCAGTTCGGGAAGAAGATCACCTTCTCCGCCGGGACGCCTTTCTCCTGCGCTTTGTTCATCATGGAGCGCGAGATCGTTGAGACGTAGTCCACGTTGTGTAAGCCACTGCGCTCAAACGCGCTGGCGAGCTTCGCCACCTTGCCGCCTTTGCTTTTGCCTGCCATCCCCAGGCCCAGCATGGCGTCCACTTCATAATCCTGAATGTGCAGCAGGGTGCGCGCGCCGGAGAGTTTGCCCAGCAGGCGCATGCCCGGCGTGCAAAACAGCGTCGGCACCACGCCGATAATGCGATCCGGCTTCCAGCGACGCTGCGCCATCAGCGGGAAGAAGCTGCTCAGGGCAAAGCTGCCGAGATGAATCAAGCGCTTCAGCGTCGAGGGCTGCTTAGGCACATACAGCGGGCAGCGCCAGACGGTCGCTGCACCCTCTTCGCGACGGTAGCGCCAGCTTGAGTAGCGCTCCCCCACTTTCCACTCCGGGTAATACGGCGGCGCGGTAATGACCCGCACGTCATGTCCCTGGCTCGCCATCCACTCGACCATCTCGCCGGTGTATTTTCCGATGCCGGTTAATTCCGGCGAGTAGTTGATTCCGTATACGAGGATCTTCATAAGCCCGGCACCCCGGACTGACGTTCAGCGAGGAAATAGGCACGGCTGTTGTCATGCACATTGTCGCTCGCCAGCAGCGCCTCTGGCGTCTGCCAGCGGTAGTCGTCATGCTGAGAATCAGGCAGACGCAGGTCTGCCTCACTCACCTTCAGGCGGAACCCCAGCACGATGTAGTGCGTGGAGAACCCGGTACCCGAAAAGTTATCGTCATAGAAGTGCTGCCAGACCCCGTAAAACTGGCCCGCTGCCATCGGCAACTGCAGGCCCAGTTCCGCCAGAGTGAGACGCTCAAACGCATCGGTCAGCGTCTCATCCTTTTGCACGCGCCCGCCGGGCACGAACCAGAAGCCCTGTGCAGGACGGTTGGTTCGTTTCCCCAGCAAGAACTCGCCGCGTTCGTTCTCCACGATCAAATCAATTGAGATGAGCGGAGTGGAACGCACTACCGTGGCAAAATCTTCCTGACTTAAAAACATCGTTACCCCCGGAAGCGGTGCTGGTTTTCCAGGAACCACTGATAGGTGCTGGCCAGCCCCTGCTCCAGTGACACCTCGTGATACCAGCCCAGCTGATGCAGACGGGTCACGTCCAGCAGTTTGCGCGGCGTGCCGTCCGGTTTCGTGGCGTCAAACACCACGCGGCCTTTGTAGCCCACCACCTGCGCGATGGTCTGCGCCAGCTCGCGAATGGTGCAGTCCACGCCGGTGCCCACGTTGATGTGCGACAGCATCGGCTCGGTGTTCTCCTGCCACACCTCGCGATCCAGCTCCATCACGTGAATGCTGGCCGCAGCCATGTCGTCCACGTGCAGGAATTCGCGCATCGGCGTACCGCTGCCCCACACCACCACATCCGGCGCGTTCTCCGCGGTCGCCTCGTGGAAGCGGCGCAGCAGCGCCGGGATCACGTGCGAGTTGCTCGGGTGGAAGTTGTCGTGCGGTCCGTACAGGTTGGTCGGCATTACCGAGCGATAGTCGCGGTTGTACTGACGGTTGTAGGACTCGCACAGCTTGATCCCGGCAATTTTGGCAATCGCGTACGGCTCGTTGGTGGCTTCAAGCGTGCCCTGCAGCAGCTCGCTTTCGGCGATCGGCTGTTTTGCCATTTTCGGGTAAATACAGGATGAGCCGAGGAACAGCAGCTTGTTCACGTTGTGCAGATGCGCCGCGTGAATGATGTTGCTCTCAATCATCATGTTTTCGTAGATGAAATCCGCCGGGTAGGTGTTGTTGGCAACAATGCCGCCCACCTTCGCCGCCGCCAGATACACCTGGTCAATACGTTCGTTTGCAAAGAAGTCCTGTACCGCACGGCTGTCGAGCAGGTTCAGCTCGTCGCGCGTGCGGACAACCACTTCGACGTCACCGCGCTGTTCGAGCTGGCGAACAATCGCGGAACCCACCATTCCGCGATGACCGGCGACAAAAATACGTTGTTTTGTCATTCTCAGGACTCCAGCGCGATGGCAACCTCGTAGCCATGAGACTTGAGCAGGGAGTGTTTTTTCGCTGCTTCAAGATCTTTGGCTACCATCTCGGAAACCATCTCCTGCAGAGTGGTTTCTGGTTTCCAGCCCAGCTTCTCGTGCGCTTTGGTTGGGTCACCCAGCAGAGTTTCCACTTCAGCAGGACGGAAGTAGCGTGGGTCAACCTGCACAATCACGTCGCCTGGCTTCACGCCCGGTGCGTCATGGCCGGTCACGGAAACCACGATGCCCTTCTCTTCCACGCCGGTGCCTTCGAAGCGCAGCTTGATGCCCAATTGAGCGGCAGCCATTTCAACGAACTGACGAACGGAGTACTGCACGCCGGTGGCGATCACGAAGTCTTCTGGCTGTTCCTGCTGCAGCATCATCCACTGCATTTTCACGTAGTCTTTGGCATGGCCCCAGTCACGCAGGGAGTCCATGTTGCCGAGGTGCAGGCACGATTCCAGACCCTGCGCAATGTTGGCGATCGCGCGGGTGATTTTACGGGTCACGAAGGTTTCGCCGCGACGTGGAGATTCGTGGTTGAACAGAATGCCATTACAGGCGTACATGCCGTAGGATTCACGGTAGTTCACGGTGATCCAGTAGGCGTACAGTTTCGCTACCGCATACGGAGAACGTGGGTAGAACGGCGTGGTCTCTTTCTGTGGGATTTCCTGCACCAGGCCGTACAGCTCAGAGGTGGATGCCTGGTAGAAACGGGTTTTCTTCTCAAGACCCAGGAAGCGGATCGCTTCCAGCAGTCGCAGGGTACCCATGGCGTCCACGTCAGCGGTGTATTCCGGAGACTCGAAGGAGACCGCAACGTGGCTCATCGCGCCCAGGTTGTACACTTCATCCGGCTGCACTTCCTGCAGGATACGGGTCAGGTTGGAGGTATCGGTCAGGTCGCCGTAGTGCAGGTGGAATTTCGGGTTCGCCGCGTGAGGATCCTGATAAATATGATCGACACGTTCGGTGTTAAATGAAGACGCACGACGCTTAATACCGTGTACTTCATACCCTTTCTCCAGCAGCAGTTCTGCCAGGTAAGAACCATCCTGCCCGGTAACGCCGGTGATGAGAGCGACTTTAGACATGTTTATATTCCTCTACTTATGAATTTAATCAGTTTCAACGCGTTCGCGTATCACCACTGCGGGGTTGCCACGACAAATTTTATTTGCCGGTAGCGATTTAAAAACGCTGCTGCGGGCACCGACTACCGTGCCATCGCCAACAGAAACACCCGGTGCAACAAAAACATCCGTTGCCAGCCAGCATTTTTCACCGATCACAATAGGCGAAGCGGTAATATCAAAATGCTGACTCATAAAGTCGTGGCTGCCGGTGCACAAATAACATTTCTGTGAAACCACCGAATTCGCGCCAATCGTAATCTCGCCCAGGGTATATAACACCGCGTCATCCCCTACCCAGGCGTAATCCCCAAGCGTTAATTTCCAGGGATAGGTAATTTTCACCGAAGGACGAATGACTACGTTTTTTCCTATTTTCGCGCCAAACAGACGCAATAAAAATGCTCGCCAGCGGTACAGTATTTGCGGTGACCAGGCAAATAGGGTGGCCTGAACCGCCCACCATAGCTGCACTTTAATACCGCCCGCCCCCCGAAAACCTTTCGGTACGGAGAAACCGTTCAGATCCTGCATTACGTTTCCTTATATTCAGGCTTTGTTATATAAGGCTTTCGTTTTACTCGTGGTACGCACGCGTAAAAAATAAGATAATTCCGCCCAGAATCCCGGCACGCGTAATATTTTACGCTGCACATTTTTGGCATCCTGGCACAACTCCAGATTATTCGAGGTTGACACACCACCCATTGAAAACTCAGATACCAGCCCTTTAATTCGGCGGAACGGGTAACCTGATTTATACAGACTGGCGGCCAGTGCATAATCGGATGACACTTTATACTGCAAATCGTAAGGCTGTTTTTTCAGACCTTTTACCGGGAAGAAAATGGCCTGATGGCTGGCCGGTAAGCTGTGGTAGATATACCAGCCCGGCTTCGCGCTGCGGCACACTTTATGTCCGTCGCCAAAATCAAGTAGCGCATCGCCAATATACATGGCGTCCTCTTTCTGGCGCGCCAGCTGGCGGGCAAACAGCGCCACGTCGTCATGGAAGATATCACCCGAATTCAGGAAGATGGCATAACGGCCTTGCGCCATGTTAATGCCTTTGTTCATTGCATCGTAGATGCCTTTATCTTTCTCGCTGATGTAGCGTAAGTTGAACTCACCGTTGAGTTTTTCCAGAAACTCTGCCGTGCCATCGTTCGAGCCGCCGTCGACCACAATCCACTCAAAGGTGAGGCTTGGATCGCGCGCCAGGTTGCGCAGCGAGCGCCAGGTTTTTACCACCCCTTCGTAATTACGAAAAGCGACAGTAATGACGCTAAGAAACATAAATCACCTCATTTCGTCATACGTGCGTAATATTAAGCGCTTTGCGCAGAATAAACGGACAGACAATCAAGAAAGCATATTCCGGGCTAAATATTGACCCGGTAAAAAACAGCGACACCGGCGTAAACAGATAAAGTTGCACGCGAAAATTCTGGTTATCACCAAACGCGTTAATCATCATTTTGAAAACTTTAAACAGATACCACAGCGTCAACAGTACGGCGAACCACGAAAAATAAATAATTAACAGATACAGACCATTGTCTATGGTTTTACCGACATCCGCACCGTTAAAGATTCCGAATGATGCAACATATTCGTAAAGTGAGCCGAATCTTACTACACCATCAATATGGGTTAAGGAATAACCCACCATCACCAGTGGTCCAATGATGCGATAATAGGACGAGGATCCTTCCGTTCCCAAATCACCCAGACGTTCTGAGATGTAGGGGAAAGCAAATATCACGCCCACCATAAATACCGTCAGGGAGATAATCGCCAGCGGCAGTTTTTTCTTAATCGCATCTTTGTTCAGGTACTGAAACGCCCATTCCAGCAGGTAAAACAGGATAAATGTCATTACCCCTGAGAACGATCCAGACAGAACGATTCCTGCAAGAATCATAGCATCGGTCTTAGGCGTTTTGATACCAAACTGTTTGATGCTGAGCCAAATTGAGATTAACGCCAAAGCGAAAAACGCCGGTTCAAAATAGAGGGCCGTGGTACGCTTCCCGCCGAACTTGATGAAGTTCAATACATAGCTGTTGCTGTAAATGAGATATTTCGAAATTATCTCCATCAGGCTGCTGCCGCCGGTAAGAATAATTTGCGCCATCTCCATAGCAGCAAGCATAACAATTAACGCAACGGCAATATAAAAGAACCTGAGGATTTTCCGATAATTGTGCGGAGAGATCGTTTTAAAGCGAATACTCCAGACCATTCCGATAATAATGACAATATAAACAAACAGCATGGTCGAGGTGACGTATTTACTGGCATCCAGCGACTGGCCGAAGATATAGTTAAAAAGCGTCAGGCCCGTACCCAACCCTAAGGCAATCATCAGCTTCTTCAGGTTGATTTTATCGACATACAGCAGAAGCAGAACGGGCAAGAAGGTGACGATGGTTATCGGGAAGCTTTCGCCGAGCTGGGCAATCTTAACGTTGACCAGCAGGTAAATCAGCGGCAGCAGCAGATAACTACAGATTCTGATAGAACGAGACATACTCCTCCAGCATCTGTTGTCCACTGTAGGCCTTGCGGCTGCGGTTGCGGAACGATTCCAGGTCGGTGCCAAAAACGGCCTGAGCGATCTGCGCCTTCGGCAATTGCACCAGCGGCAGAACCTCCTGCTCCGCAAAAGTTTTCCCGCCGGATTTTTCCAGCACCTCACGTGCCGCATCGCTGTGGGTGGCAATCACCGGCACGCCGATGGAGAGCGCTTCACAGAGGATCAGCGGGTAGTTATCTACGCGGGAGCTGAACACCAGCGCATCCATTTCATTCAGCGCGCTCATCAGCTTGCGCTTATCGGTTTCAAACCCGTGGTTGACCACGTTAGTCCCTTCAAACGGTGAAAATTTGCCGAAGGTGTGAAGCTCAATTTTGTCACCCAGCGCCATCATGTCGCGCACCAGCTGCTGGTTGGTTTTCCCGTCGTAACGCAGGTCATGCGCAACGATAGCGATTTTCGGTTTGCCCGTGGTTTGCGCCACCAGCGTCAGGTCGGCGAGAATGGCTTCCGTCGCCACGTCGATGCCGTTGTTAATAATCTGGCAGCGCCCTGCCCCGTACAGACTGTTGAAGGCATCGGCCACGTGCTGGCTCGGGGAGATAAACGTACACCCGAGCGAGAGCATGTCGCGGAAAAGCTGACGCTTTCCGGCCACCAGCTTGTGCGCGCGATCCACCTTCACCGGCGGATAGTTGCTCAGCGTCGGGCATTTCTGGCAGTTGTTTTTCCAGCCTTCGCAGCCGTCGGTAAACGCGCAACGGCCGGTTACGCTCCAGTGATCGTGCAGCGTCCAGACGAAGCGGGTGTCGGGCTTGTGGGCCTGCACCTTCTGACAAAACGCCACCACCTCTTCCAGATTCAGCCAGTAGCTGTGCAGCACGTGAAAATGCAGCACAACCGGGCCGGTGGTGCGGGTCACCGTGCGATAAAGCGTATTCAGGTTGCCAAACAGATCGCGGTTAAACAGACGGAACAACGCAATGTTGGCAATCGAGGTCAGGCGCGGCGTGTGCTTATGCACCTGCGGGAAGTTATCGTGACTGACGCTTTTCTTGCCGCCCTTGCCATAGCCATAAATAAATCGAGACTGAAGTCCTTTTTGCAGCGCGCGCTGGTGCAGATCCAGCGCCACCCCTGCCGCTCCGCCTTCTGCGAGGCGTACGTTAAATTGCAGAATATTCATTTAATCACCTTCACGCGGGCTTTTTCTCCCACCACCAGCGCGTTATCCGGAATGGTGTCCAGCACCACGCTGCCCGCACCAATCGTGACGTTGTTACCTATCGTAATGTCGCCAATGATCACCACGTTCGCGCCCAGCTCGACGTTATTGCCAATGACCGGGCAGGCCAGGCTGTCTGGCCCACGGTTGCCAATGGTCACCCCATGGCGGATGGTGAAATCATCCCCGGCGACCACGAACTTGTTGATCACCACCGCATAGCCGTGATGGATGGTAAAGCGACGGCCAATGGTGGCAGCGGCCTGAATTTCATAGCCAAAAAAGCATTCGGTAATGATGCGGTACAGCACCAGTACGGGGGCCGCCCAGATGTTGTTCAGGATATTTTTCTTACGCCACACCGAGCAAAAATGCGCGATGCGGTACGCCAGAACCATGCAGCAAGGGCGCAGGCTCCAGCTGTTAGCGCGGCAATCTTCCAGAAACATTATTTCCCCCGAAGTCCATCAGCCAGGCGCTTGCCGTTACGTACGGACAACAGCGTCAGCAGCGTGCGCCAGTTCATGCGCTTATTGCGGATCTGATAGAGGGTAAAGAGCTGATATTTACGGCTGGCACGGTCAAACTTGTCCTTGTGCTTGCGGTAAAAATGGAAGTAGCCCGAGAACTTCTTCGGCGACGAGGTGATCTGCATCTCCCCGTGGTTGATGTGCAGGATCTGCGTGGCCTCTTCCACTTTCCACGGCTCGCCATACTCCACCACCATCCGCAGGAAGATGTCGTAATCCTGCGCGGCCTTCAGTTCGGTATCGAACAGGCACTCCTTGAAGCGCCACGCCCAGGTGAAGACCTGGTTACCAATGATGTTGCGCTTGTAGAACAGGCGTCGAGAGTACGGTGATTTCGGATAGAGCGGCAGGCTGGCAGGCTGCGAGTACACCTCGCCCTGACAGACATAGTCGTTGGCATACAGGAACGCGTGCGTGACCAGCTGCTCTTTATGCGACAGGAAAATAGACAGGCGGTTCGGCGTCCATTCGTCATCGTCGTCGATGCCGGTCAGATACTGACCTTTGGCCTGCATAATCGCCTGATTTCGTACAGCGCAGGCGCCGGAGTTAATCTCGTTGTGGGTATAGACCACCCGCGGGTCGTTGAGGTCAATCACGAATTTTTGCAGCTGTTCATACGAGGAAGAGCAGTCATCAACGATGATCAGCTCCCAGTTATCGTAATCCTGACGTAACACCGACTTGATTGCGCGGATCGCCAGCTGCTGACGATTCCATGTCGGCATATAGATTGAAACTAAAGGGCGTTGTGTGGTCATGATCTTCCCCTGATCCCTCACCCCGCCCCTCTCCCCTCGGGAGAGGGTTAGGGTGAGGGGGATTGTTATTTGCTGTCAGACTTATATTCGTACTCGTAATACCCGTAATCCTGGTACCCGGTCGCACGGCGGAAGATGGAGTTCAGGATCACCCCTTTCACCTCAATCCCGTTCTGCTCGAAGCGGCTCAGGCTGGTTTCCACCTCTTTCAGCGTATTCACCGCGTAACGCGCCACCATCAGCGTCGTACCCGCATGGCGCCCCACAACGGCAGCGTCGGTCACGGCCAGAATCGGCGGCGTATCGATCAGCACCAGGTCGTAGTTTTTGCTCGCCCACTCCACCAGCTCGGTAAAGCGTTCGCTCATCAGCAGCTCGGACGGGTTAGGCGGTACCTGACCACGTGGGATCAGGTCAAATTTCGGCACGGTAGTCGGTTTTGCGCTCTGGCTGATGTCACCTTTGCCAAGCAGGATCTCCGACAGACCGTTGACGTTGTTGGTGCCCAGCAGCTCGTGGGTGTAGCCCTTGCGCATATCGCAGTCGATCAGCAGCACGCGCTTGTTGGTCTGGCTAACGACCGCCGCCAGGTTGGCGCAGACGAAGGTTTTACCGATTGACGGGCTGACGCCGGTTAACATCAGGACGTTGTTTTTAGCCTGCATCATGGCGAAGTGCAGACTGGTACGCAGGCTGCGTATCGCTTCAATCGCCAGGTCGGTTGGGTTACCCACCGCCAGCAGCTGGCTCTGTTTGTAACGCTTAACGCCTTTGATGGTTTTCACGCTGTCACGGGATTTTTGCCACTCAGACAGCGGAATGCTGGCATAGACGTTGATACCGTTCTCTTCCAGCACCTGCGGGCTTTCGATACCGCGGTTGAACAGCGAACGCAGCAGCACGCCAACGATGGAGAGCATCAGGCCGAGAATAATGCTGCCGAGAATGATCAGCGCTTTCTTCGGCTTCAGCACGCCAGGCTGGGTAATTGCCGGGTCGACGATGCGCACGTCACCCACGGTGCTTGCCTCGGTGATTTTCAGCTCCTGCTGCTTGTTCAGCAGCTGCATGTAAACCTGCTGTCCTGACTCCACGTCGCGGGTCAGACGCACGATCTCCTGCTGCGTTTTCGGCATCGCGGTCACACGGTCATTGAGCTTCGCCTTCTCCTCTTCCAGCGTGCGGCGTTTCTCCAGCAGCGTGCGGTAAGCCGGGTGACGTTTGGTGTAAAGCTTGGAGATCTCCGCCTCTTTGAAGGTCAGCTCGTTGAGCTGAGCGTCAATGTTGACCATCGAATCGAGGACCGATTTCGCCTCCAGCGGCAGGTCGACAGAGTCTTTATCCTGGCGGTAGGCGTTCAGCTTGTTCTCGGCATCATCCAGGCGGGCTCGCACTTCCGGGAGCTGTTTTGACAGGAACGCCAGGCTTTTCGCCGCTTCAGCCGACTTACGCTCAACGTTCTGCTCAAGGTAGTTGCGGGTAATGCTGTTCAGGATGTCGCGGATCTGATCCTTATCTTCCCCGGTAAAGGTCATGCTCAGCACGCCGGTGTCCTTACCGTTTTCGGTGACGGTCAGGTTGTTTTGCAGGTTGTTGATCATCCCCAGCGTGGAGAATTTGGTGACGGTAAACTCCCCGCCCTCCTGGGCGTTGATCGCACTGACCATCATGCTGACGCCGTCTTTGCTCAGCATCTGTCCGACTTCACCGCGCGCGCTAAAGCCCGCGTCGCTGGTTAACTGATACTGTTTCGGGCCAAGCACCGTCAGGGTAAAGGTCTGATCGGCTGCCCCTTTTGGCAGTACGAAGTCAGTGACCTTCACCGTGTCGTTGCTTCTGCCCATCAGCCGATCCCAGCCCGCACCAAAGATTGGAAAGGTATTTTTGGTGACGGAGATATCGAGCCCAAGGTCGTGAACCGTTTTACCCAGCACCAGACGTGACTGGATGAGCTGGATTTCAGCGTCAGAGGCCGGCGGCTTGTTCGCCAGCGCGGAGCCAATGTCCTGCACCAGCGAGTTACCGGTATTCTGCTCGATCTGCACCAGCGCATCGGCGCTGTAGATAGGGGTGGCGAACAGCGTATAGACGACGGCCGCCGCGGCAAACACGGCGGTAATGCCCAGCACCCACCACTTTGCCTCGATAACCGTGCCAACCAGGCGCCCAATATCAATTTCATCACTGCCCGAAGTCGGGGCGGCAGAAGGTTTTGTTTTTTCTGTCATTGTTATCCCTGCTGAGCTTTCAGTGCCTGCGCCCACTGTTGGGCAGACTGGTCAAGTAAGGTGTAAACCGCCTCGAAAGCCTCATGGCTTTTGCGATATGGATCGGGAATTTCACGCTCATTGTCCCAGTGTCCAAACAGCATCACCTTACCGCGCATCTCCGGAGCGATATCGCACAGCGCTTGAATATGGCGTTTTTCCATCGCCAGAATCAGGTCATACTCACGGCACATGCGGCCAGTGACCTGGCGGGCAACATGCCCGTCGAGAGAGAGGTGATGGTCCCGCGCCACGCTCATTGCGCGCTCATCGGCACCTTTACCGACCAGTGCACCCAGCCCTGCCGAATCAACGGTCAGTTCGGGCTGGTAGTGTTTCAACAACCGTTCAGCCGTAGGGGAACGGCAAATGTTCCCCACGCATACCACCAGAATTTTGTTAAACATCGCGGATTACCAGGTATGAATGTCGCGCGCCGTATCCGTCATGTAGCGAACGCCACTGATGGTTGGCAGCAACTGGTTGATCAGACGGTTCCAGCGGGCAACCGGTGCGGTAGTGACATACACCACGTCGTATGGCTGGAGACGGAACTCCGTCGCCATCACCAGAGAGGTCGCATCGGACATATCCAGCTGGTAGATGTTGGCAATCTTGCCTTTCGCGCTGCCCTCACCTTTCAGCGGACGGATCACAAAGATACCGGTCGCGTTAGAGGTCGTCAGATCGATACCCTCAGCATTGCCCAGCGCTTCGGTCAGCGTCATACCGCTGAAGTCCATCTTGAGGGTGCTCTGTTTCTTCACTTCACCCATCACGAAGACTTTAAGATCGTCATTGCGTGGTACATAGAGGATGTCGCCCGGATAAAGCAGGCGGTTCTGGGTCAGATCGCCGTTTTGCATCAGCGCCTGCAGCGAAATGCGCTGCTCTTTCCCGTTGTGGGTCAGTACCACGTTGCGCCAGTCGGCGCCGTCGGTTAACCCGCCAGCGGCGTTAATGGCGTCCAGCACGGTCAGAGGAACGTTGGTGATGGCCTGCTGACCAGATTTGTTCACCTGGCCGGAGATATAGGCTTTTTGCGAGCGGAATGCGGCGATATTAACGTCCACCTGCGGATCGGCGATGTACTGCGCTAAGCGGCCGGTAATATCACTGCGGATCTCGGCAAGCGTTTTCCCTGCTACATGGACTTTACCAATGTAGGGATAGAACATGGTGCCATCTGACTGCACCCAGTTACCGGTGTCGCTTGAGCTGCGGTACTGGCCCGCTGGCGTGGTCAGTTCGGGGTGATCCCAGACGGTCACGTTAATGACGTCTCCAGGCCCTACGCGATACTGGTAGGAAGCAATTTCCTGGTCCAGTGACATATTTGGCTGGGCAACGTTTGGACGTGGGCGTAATTGTTCGACCAGACGAGGCGTAAGTGGATAAACATTCACCATTTTGTCGAGATCAAAATCGGCATCCTGTTGCTTGATCACATCCTTGCCCATTGTAGACATATTGCTTCCGGGAAAGACCGTGCAACCGCTCATCAAGGTCACAGACACCAATAATGGCATCAATTTCATTTTGGAGTTCATCATTGATTATTTATCACTTTGGCAGAGTAATTATCCTGTGCAATTTAAATACGTGTGAATCTAAAATGCATTAAGAATGTAGCTAATTAAATAAAAATATAAGTGGCATCATTCCTAAAAAAAACGCTATTTGGCCAGTCACTGTTGACAACGTAATCATGGCCCACCCACACACATTCAGGCACGCTACCGCCCTTGGCTTCCAGCTACCAATACGCTATAACACAATGAATTACAGGCAAAAAACCGCAATAATTTTTTGCTGGTGAAATAAATGAAGCATTCAAAATACGCAGGCACTATTTCGTTAATCGCCCAAAAAAAACATCAATCCTTAACGGGAGATATCCTTTTTTAGGCTAATAATCTTGTAACAGTTAATCCCAAAACAGGCAAGAAAACGGGTTCCGAACGTCAACTTTTAAGAATTTATTTAGAAATGCACTTTATTTTTAAGAATTTCTTTATGTTGACAGCGTTATGATTGACCATCTTTTAATGCGATATTTCTTAATTTTGTTATTTCGGATAAATACAGATTTTCTGGATAAATTAAAACTATTATACCCGGCAGTTTTAATTTAATGATTATTGAGAGAAATCTCATACTGACATTGCATTTTCCCACAGCTTTATCCATGATCGAATTGTGTCATTAGTCATGTTACAGAAGGTATTGCTACTACTATGGAATGGATTGCCGATCCCTCAATCTGGGCCGGGCTGGTTACGCTGGTTGTCATCGAGCTGGTGCTCGGGATTGATAATCTGGTTTTTATCGCCATCCTCGCTGAAAAACTGCCCCCTTCCCAGCGCGATCGCGCGCGCGTAACGGGGCTGCTGCTGGCGATGGTGATGCGCTTACTGCTGCTGGCCTCTATTTCCTGGCTGGTCACGCTCACTCAGCCTCTGTTCTCCATTCACGGTCTGAGCTTTAGCGCCCGCGATCTGATCATGCTCTTCGGCGGGCTATTCCTGCTGTTCAAAGCCACCGTGGAGCTCAACGAGCGGCTGGAAGGCAAAGACAGCGAGAACCCGACCCAGCGCCGCGGAGCAAAATTCTGGCCGGTGGTCGCGCAAATCGTGGTGCTGGATGCGGTTTTCTCCCTGGACTCGGTGATCACCGCCGTCGGGATGGTGGACCACCTTGCGGTGATGATGGCCGCGGTCATTATTGCCATCACGCTGATGGTCATGGCCAGCAAGGCACTGACCCGCTTCGTGAACAGTCACCCGACCATCGTTATCCTTTGCCTGAGCTTCCTGCTGATGATTGGCTTCAGCCTGGTGGCCGACGGTTTTGGCTTCCATATTCCGAAAGGCTACCTCTATGCCGCCATCGGGTTCTCCGTCATGATTGAAGCGCTTAACCAGCTGGCGATATTCAACCGCCGTCGCTTCCTTTCCGCCAATCAGACTCTGCGTCAGCGCACAGCCGACACGGTCATGCGTCTGTTAAGCGGCAAGAAAGAGGATGCGGAGCTGGACGCCGAATCCTCCGCCATGCTGGCCGACCACAGCGACGGGCAGATCTTTGACCCGCAGGAACGACGGATGATTGAGCGAGTGCTCAATCTGAACCAGCGTACGGTCAGCAGCATTATGACGTCGCGGCATGACATTGAGCATATTGACCTGACGGCCCCGGAAGCGCACATTCGCGCCCTGCTGGATAAAAACCAGCACACCCGGGTGGTGGTGACCGGCGGGGAAGCGGAAGAGGAGCTATTGGGCGTGGTACACGTCATTGATCTGCTCCAGCAGCAGCTCCACGGTGAGCCGCTCAATCTCCGCGCTCTGGTTCGCCAGCCGCTGGTCTTCCCGGAGGGGCTGCCGTTGCTTTCCGCCCTTGAGCAATTCCGTAACGCGCGCACCCACTTTGCCTTTGTGGTGGATGAGTTTGGTTCGGTGGAAGGGCTGGTAACGCTCAGCGACGTGATGGAAACCATTGCCGGTAATCTGCCAAACGAGGTGGATGAGATTGACGCCCGCCACGACATTCAGAAAAACGCCGACGGCTCGTGGACGGCTAACGGCCATATGCCGCTGGAAGACCTGGTGCAATATGTGCCGCTGCCGCTGGATGATAAACGGGAATACCACACCATTGCCGGTCTGCTGATGGAGTATTTGCAGCGTATCCCACAGCCGGGGGAAGAGGTTCAGGTCGGCGACTATCGGCTTAAAACGCTCCAGATTGAAAACCATCGCGTGCAGAAGGTTCAGCTGATACCGCTGCGGGAAGAGGAAGAACTGGATTTTGAGGTGTGAAAAAGCCGGGTGGCGTTTCGCTCACCCGGCCTGCGGTGTTCGGTTTTTGTAGGCCGGGTAAGGCGAAGCCGCCCCCCGGCGCAACAGGCATCAAAGCTTATCCAGCAGCTTCTTCACATCCTTGCCGTCCTGTGAATCTTTATTACGATCCGCCCAGCCGCTGAGTCGACGTTTCGCTTCATCCTGCAGATGCTTACGCAGGATCTGATCCACCTGCAGACTGTAATTCAGGGCCTGCCATTTGCCGTATACGCTCAATGGGACCGGCGTCTCTTTCAGGAAGTCAATGAGCTTGCTTTCGCCCTGCCAGCCGGAAAGTACCCGCACGTTAAAGCGCGTGTCCGCCGTCTCTTTGACCAGATCCAGCTTACCCTCGCCCGTTACTGATAAGAGTGAAGAGGTACCCTGCATTCCGTCGAGAGAGAGTTGTCCGTTGTTCAGCGTCAGGTCCGTGGTGAAGCTGTCGAGGCGCGTGGCACTGTCGTAGTCCTCCTGGGCCTTCACATCGCTGCTGCGCTCCACCGCCTGCTGCACCAGCTGCTGGAAGTTAAGCCCTTCCATACGGGAGTTTTTCAGATCAAGATGCGCCTGCCCCTGCCACTCGCGGCGGAAAGCATCGGCATCAATTTTCGTGCCGGAGAAATCACCCGCGAGCGTCAACTGCCCCGTCAGAGAGATCGGGTAGTTAAACGCGGTCAGGATGGTCCCTATCTCAACGTTATCGAGACGCGGCTGGAATTCGGCGCTGGCAACGTCTTTACGGACATCCAGCGTGCCGGGCATTGAGAGGTGTCCTGCGCCCATCTTGCCGCTCAGTTCGGAGATCACCAGCAAACCGTTATGGTTAAACATCTGGCTGCTCACGTCGGTAAAGTCCATGCCGCGCCAGCGCAGGCTGGTGGCTTTCAGCAGAATATCCGCCGTGAATCCGCGCAGAGCGTTATAGTCAGGTTGATCGAGATTCGACGAAATAACCGGACGTGATACCGGTGCCTGGCTTTGCCCCGTCTGCGTCGCCTCGCTGTCCGTGGCGCTGGCTGGCAGAGGTGGCATCAGGTTTTCCAGGTTGAGCTTGTCAAATTGCAGATTCAGCACCCACTTCGGCTTCTCTTCAAAGGTGACGCTCGCCTGCCCCTTCAGGCTACTGTCATTTGCCTGCAGGTTGAGATTATCCAGCTCCAGCTGTTTTTGTTCCTCACGCCACACGGCCTGCAGCGTCCCCTGACCGGCGATCCCCTGGGTGGGCAGATTGGCCCCCGTCAGCTGCCAGTTAAGCTGCTGGATGTTCGCCGTGAGCTGATGCGGATAGTCTGACGCATTTACATTAGCATTCAACGACAGCGTCAGATCCCGCTGATCGCGGTTCACGCGCCCGCTGAATTCCACCGATGCAAGATGGTGCTCATCCTGTTCCATCTGCAGATTAATGTTGCGAACGGTGACCAGCTCTTCGTGCTCATGCTGGAAAACCAGCACGCTATCGGCCACTTTCAGTTTGCCAATATCAAAGGACCAGCCAGTATCAGACGGTTCATCAGGCAGGGTATTTTCACGCGGTGCCACCGGCGCGTTGGCATCACGGACAGCTTCAGTTTGCGGGGTGAGCTGAATCACCGCGCCTTTCAGCATCACCTGATTCACCTGCAGCTGATGGGAAATGAGCGGGATCAGCGCCACATCAAGGCGCATGTTGTCTGCGGACACCAGCGGCTGGGACGCCCCCGGCGCCGTGAGCGACATGCGGCCAGAGAGAATGCTGAGCTGCGGCCAGACGTGCCAGCGCAGCGGCCCGTCCAGCTTCAGTTGATAACCACTGCGTGCCTCAACCTGCCGCACCATATACGCGCGGAAGTCGTTAGGGTTAACCAGCAGAACCAACGCCGAAAGGCCAGCCACCAGCACCACCAGCAAAATCATCAGCGTTGTCAGAACTCTTCTCATGGCATCCTCAATGGACTAACGATCAGTCTTTATCAATACGGCTGGCAACCGCACCCTGCTGGTCGCGATATTTTGCGTCCTGACGGCGGTTATACGGCCTGTCTGCCGGGCCTGACAGCGGTTCAAAACTTAACGCGCCGATCATCATCCCCGGACGAAGCGCCAGCGGCAATTTACCGGCATTGAAGAATTCCAGCACAATACGGCCCGACCAGCCTGGATCGATACGGTGCGCGGTCACGTGTACCATCAGTCCCAGTCGCGCCAGCGAAGAACGGCCGTCAAGCCAGCCGACGAGGTCCGCAGGCAGGGTGACGGATTCAAACGTTACCGCCAGCGCCAGTTCACCCGGATGCAGATAAAAGGCTTCGCCATCTTCGATTACGATTTCGTCACTCATCACGCGATCGAGCGCGGCGCTGACTTCGTCCTTCGGTCCGCTGAGGTCAATGAACGGTGCGGTATGGCCGCTAAAGGTGCGGAATTTATTCCCCAACCGGACATCGACGGTCACCCCATTGATACGCTCAACAGGTGGACGTGGGGTAATAGACAAACGGCCTTCATCCAGCCAGGCTTCAATATCGCGATCACAAAGACGCATGCCTTTTTCTCCTTTCATGCATCGTACCCTGAGCCGGTAAGCGCTCAGGGTAAAACCAGGTTATCTCTGAACGGTACACAATTCACGCGGCTTATTCAAAAAACTGGCTGATTTTCGCTTTTAAGATATCGATCGCGATGCGGTTTTTACCCCCGCGCGGCACGATGATATCGGCGTATTGTTTGGAGGGCTCAATAAACTGCAGGAACATCGGGCGGACCGTTTTCTGGTATTGCGCCATCACGGAGTCCATTGAGCGGCCGCGTTCATTAACGTCACGCTTGATGCGGCGCATCAGGCAAATATCCAGCGGGGTATCGACGAAAATCGAGAAGTTCATGGATTCACGCAGGCGGGCGTCGGTCAGCAGCAGGATGCCTTCAAGGATAATGACCTTTTTCGGCTCGATGCGGATCGTTTCCTGGGTGCGGGTATGTTCTACGTAACTGTAAACGGGCAGTTCGATCGCCTGGCCGCTCTTAAGCGCTTCTAAATGCTGGAACAGCAGGCTGTGATCCATCGCATTAGGGTGGTCATAGTTCGTTTTAACGCGCTCTTCCATCGACAGATGGGATTGATCTTTGTAATAGCTGTCTTCGGGAATGACGCCGATATGCTCATCACCTACTTGTTCACGCAGTTCGCGATAAAGCGTACTGGCAATTAGACTTTTACCTGAAGCCGATGCGCCGGCGATGCCTATAATGACGCACTGATGAGACTTATCAGTCATAAATTTAGCGACCTGATTAACCTGGATGTAAAGGAAGGACGACGCCGGAGCGTCAAACGCGGCAATTATAGGGATTTCGCGGGCGTGATACCAGTCGAATACTCAGGTTCTGCGAGACTGACCGAAAACTGGCGAGTTATTCCCTGAATGAAATTTAAATGCGCATTTTTTCGCCGCTTACCCGTTTTTTTTCACGGAGTAAGTATTTAATAAGTCTGTGTTGTCAAATTCTGAGCGGTCACCATATGAATTGTAAATTGTTTGTACTAGCATAAACCAAATTATCAAATTCACGCGTTCGGACATCTTCTTCCCTGACGGCATGGCGTCTCTGGATAAAGCGGTAATGAATAAACAATACCAGCGGGTTTTGGTGACCACCCCACATCCTTTATTACGACTTGTCTGTCTGGGCCTGGTCACCTTTATCTTTACCTTATTTTCGCTGGAGCTCACCCGCTTCGGCACCCTGCTGGCCCCGCTCTGGTTTCCCACCGCCATTATGATGGTGGCGTTTTACCGCCATGCCGGAAAAATGTGGCCGGGCATTGCCCTGGCCTGTTCGTTCGGCAATATTCTGGCCTCATGGATGCTGTTCTCCTGGGGGTCGGTCAGCCTCATCTACCCTGCGGTCAACGTCATTGAGGCCGTTATCGGCGCGCTGTTCCTGCGTAAATGGCTCCCGTGGTACAACCCGCTGCAGAATCTGAACGACTGGATCCGCGTGGCCATCGGCAGCGCGCTGGTGCCGCCACTGATGGGCGGCATTCTGGTGTCTCTGCTGGCACCCGGCTCTGAGCCCCTGCGTAATTTCTTCGTCTGGGTGTTGTCAGAAGCCATTGGCGCGCTGGCACTGGTGCCACTGGGGCTGTTATTTAAGCCGCATTATCTGCTGCGCCACCGTGACCCGCGATTGCTGCTGGAAACGCTGACCACGCTGGCCGTGACGTTAGCCCTCAGTTGGGCAGCCATCACCTGGCTGCCGTGGCCCTTCACCTGCGTGATCGTTCTGCTGATGTGGAGCGCCGTGCGCCTGCCGCGGATGGAAGCGTTCATGGTGTTTCTGGTCACCGTGATGGTGGTGTCGCTGATGATTGCCCGCAATCCTCTGGCGCTGACCACCCAGCACGCCGGGCCGATGCTGAACGCCCCCTGGCTGCCGTTCCTGATGCTGCTCCTGCCCGCTAACGTCATGACCATGGTGATGTACGCCTTCCGCGCCGAACGCAAACATATCACCGAAAGCGAAGAGCGCTTTCGTAACGCGATGGAATATTCCGCCATCGGAATGGCGCTGGTCAGCATTGAAGGCAAATGGCTTCAGGCTAACAAGGCGCTGTGCAATTTCCTCGGCTACAGCCAGACGGAGCTTCAGTCGTTGACCTTCCAGCAGCTCACCTGGCCAGAAGATCTGAATACCGACCTCGAGCAGCTCGAACAGCTGGTCAACGGCGAGATCAATACCTACTCCCTCGAAAAGCGCTATTACACCCGCGACGGGGAAGTGGTCTGGGCGCTTCTTGCCGTCTCCGTGGTGCGTCATGCCGACGGCTCGCCGCTCTATTTTATTGCCCAGATTGAAGACATTAACGATCTGAAGCAGACCGAATGGGTCAATAAGCGCCTGATGGAGCGCATTACGCTGGCTAACGAAGCCGGGGGCATCGGCATCTGGGAGTGGGATCTGGAACCCGACATTATCAGCTGGGATAAGCGGATGTTTGAGCTCTATGAAATACCGCCGCACATCAAGCCCACCTGGCAGCTCTGGCACGACACGATGCTGCCGGAGGATCGCGTCCACGCTGAGCAGGTGCTGCGGGACTCCCTGATTTCCCGCCTGCCGTTTAAGCTGGAATTCCGCATCCGCGTGAAGGAAGGCGTGCGTCATATTCGCTCCCTGGCGAACCGGGTGCTCAATAAGCAGGGGGAAGTTGAACGGCTGCTCGGCATCAACATGGACATGACCGAGGTTAAGCAGCTTAACGAGGCCCTCTTCCAGGAAAAAGAGCGTCTGCACATTACCCTCGACTCCATCGGTGAAGCGGTGCTGTGCACCGATATCAACATGAACGTCACCTTTATGAACCCGGTCGCGGAGAAAATGAGCGGCTGGCTGCAGACCGAGGCTATCGGCCAGCCGATCCTGAAGGTGTTACACATTACCTTCGGTGAAAAAGGACCGCTGATGGAGAATATTCACAGCGGCGATATGTCCCGTTCCGATATCGATCAGGATGTGGTGCTGAACTGCCGTACTGGCGGCAATTATGATATCCACTACAGCATTACGCCGCTCAGCACGCTGGATGGACAGAATATTGGCTCGGTGATCGTCATTCAGGACGTCACCGAGTCGCGCAAAATGCTGCGCCAGCTAAGCTACAGCGCCTCCCACGATGCCCTGACCCATCTGGCAAACCGGGTCAGCTTCGAAAACCATCTCAAACGGCTCTTGCAGACCGTTCGCGAAACGCGCCAGCGCCATGCCCTGGTGTTTATCGACCTCGATCGCTTCAAAGCCGTCAACGACACGGCTGGCCACGCCGCGGGTGATGCCCTGCTGCGGGAACTGGCTTCCCTGATGTTGACCATGCTCCGCTCCAGCGACGTGCTGGCGCGTCTGGGCGGGGACGAGTTCGGGTTACTGTTACCGGACTGCAACCTGGAAAGCGCGCGCTATATCGCCGGTCGCCTGATTCATGCCATCAACGACTATCACTTTATGTGGGAAGGCCGCCTGCACCGGATCGGCGCCAGCGCCGGCATCACGCTGATTGATGAAAATAACCATCAGGCGTCGGAGATCATGTCGCAGGCGGACATTGCCTGTTACGCCTCAAAAAACAGCGGGCGCGGCATTGTGACGGTGTATGAACCCCAGCAGGAGCGGGATCACCACACGCGCAGCATGATGTCGCTTGATGAACAGTGGCACATGATTAAAGACAATCATCTGATGATGATTGCCCGCAGCGTCGCCTCCCCGCGCATCCCGGAGAGCAGTAATTTCTGGCTGCTGTCGTTACGCCTGTGGACCAGCCAGGGCGAAGTTCAGGAAGAGCATGCCTTCCGCTCGGGTCTGGCGGAGCCTGAGCTTCTGCACGCCCTCGACAGACGGATCTTTAGCGAGTTTTTCCGCACCTATGCCACCCAGATCGCCAGTAAAGGCATGGGCGTGGCGCTGCCGCTCTCGGAGGCCGGTTTAGCCAGCGTGACGCTGGTCGATGAACTGCTCGACCTGCTGGATAAAAGCCCGATGCCGGGCCGTCTGCTGCATCTGGTTATCTCTGCCGATGTGGTGTGCAACCCGGATAAAAACCTGCATCGGGGTCTGCAAAAGCTTCGCCAGGCGGGCTGCCGCGTGATCTTCAGCCAGGTGGGACGCGACATGAACGTCTTTACCCACCTGACCGCGAATATGGCCGACTATCTGATGCTGGATGCAGAGGTGGTAACCAACGTGTATGGCAATCTGATGGATGAGATGATGGTGACCATTGTTCAGGGCCACGCCCAGCGTGTGGGAATGAAAACTATCGCGGGCCCCTGTAACCAGCCCATCATGATGGATACGCTCTCCGGCATCGGCATCGATTTTATCTTTGGTGACACCATCGCCGAGCCGCAGCCATTAGATCTTCTGCTCAACACCAGCTATTTCGCCATCAACTGACGGTGCCCAGCCGTCGGTATACCAGATGTGCAGCAGCGCGTAGGAGCGCCACGGCTTCCAGCGTTCGGCATAACGACGAATTTGCGCGGGCGTCATTCCGGCGAAGCGCTGTTTAATCAGGTAATCATCCGGCAGAAACACATCTTTCGCCTGCCAGCCGCGCAGGGCCAGATAATTTGCCGTCCAGCGCCCTATCCCCGGCCGCTGCTGTAACGCCTTCATCCCCTCTTCTGTATTCGCGGGCGGGGAAAGCGGAAACGTTCCGTCGATAACCGACTGCGCCAGATGAATCAGCGACTCCGCGCGCTTTAGCGGCATACCCAACGCCTTCAGCGCCAGCGGGTCCGCTGCCGCCAGCGCCTGCGGCGTGGGGAAGCAGAGATAGCCCGGACAGTCCGCCACCGGTTCGCCACAGAGCGCCACCACGCGTGACGCCAGCTTCGCCGCCATCGCCACGCTCACCAGCTGCCCGAGGATCGCCCGGACGCCCTGCTCGTACGCATCCATCGCCCCCGGTAAACGCAAGCCTGGCCTTGCAGCACCGAGTTCGCCCAGCGTTTCTGCTATTTGCTGCGGGTTACAGCGGAGATCGAACAGGCGTTCGATGCGTTCAAGACACGCCTGCGCAACCGGAATTAACCCCTGGCTGAGCGTCACGCTCAGCGTATGGCTGGCAATATCCGGCGTCACGCGGAAAATCCCCTGATGCCCCTCGCAGGCAAAACTGCGCTCATAGTAATCGTTGGTGACGGTTTCAATGCCCGTTACCGCGCGCGCGCCAAGAAAACCAAACATCCACTGCCAGTCATAAGGGGGAAGCCAGGTGAGGGTATACATCGTTGCTCCTTTTTTAGTGTAATCAGCATAAACGTAAAGACCCTGTTTTGCCTTGCTTTCATATTCCTGTTGTCGCCATGCAGACATTTCGTTAAAGTCTCGCCCCTTCTCACCGGCATGGGGATTCATCGTGTTTATTGGATTTGACTACGGTACGGCAAACTGCTCGGTTGCGATTATGCAAGACGGACAGCCACGGCTCCTGAAGATGGAAAAAGAGAGCACGCTGCTGCCGTCTATGCTCTGCGCACCGACGCGTGAAGCGGTGAGCGAGTGGCTGTTCCGCCACCATCAGGTTCCGGCCACGGCGGCGGAGACCCAGGCGCTGCTGCGCCGTGCGGTCAGCTTTAACCGCGAGGAGGACATCGACGTTACGCCCTCCAGCGTGCAGTTCGGCCTCGCCTCGCTCGGGCACTACATTGAAGACCCCGAAGAGGTCTACTTCGTTAAGTCGCCAAAATCCTTCCTCGGCGCCAGCGGCCTGAAGCCGCAGCAGGTCGCGCTGTTCGAAGATCTGGTGTGTGCGATGATGCTGCACATCCGCAACCAGGCGCAGACGCAGGTCTCCGACGCGATTACCCAGGCGGTGATTGGCCGCCCGATCAACTTCCAGGGGCTGGGCGGCGACGAGGCCAACCAGCAGGCGCAGGGGATCCTGGAGCGCGCGGCGCACCGCGCAGGCTTCCGCGACGTGGTATTCCAGTATGAGCCGGTTGCCGCAGGGCTGGACTTCGAAGCCACGCTGACGGAAGAGAAGCGCGTGCTGGTCGTGGACATCGGCGGGGGCACGACGGACTGCTCGCTGCTGCTGATGGGGCCGCAGTGGCATCGCCGTCGCGATCGTGAAAACAGCCTGCTCGGGCACAGCGGCTGCCGCGTGGGCGGTAACGATCTGGATATCGCCCTGGCCTTCAAGAGCCTGATGCCGCTGCTCGGCATGGGGGGGCAAACCGAAAAAGGCATCGCCCTGCCGATCCTGCCGTGGTGGAACGCGATTGCCATCAACGACGTGCCTGCGCAGAGTGATTTTTACAGCACCGCCAACGGCCGCTTCCTTAACGATCTGGTGCGCGATGCCCAGGACGGCGAAAAGGTCGCCCTGCTCTATAAAGTGTGGCGTCAGCGTCTGAGCTACCGCGTGGTGCGTACGGCGGAAGAGAGCAAAATCGCCCTGTCCGACCGCGCTGAACATGCGGTTTCCCTGCCGTTTATCAGTGACGAACTGGCCACCGCCATTTCGCAGGACGGGCTGGAGACGGCGCTCGCGCAGCCGCTGCAGCGCATTCTGGAACAGGTGCAGCTCGCGCAGGAGAACGGCAAAGAGAAGCCGGACGTCATCTACCTGACCGGCGGTAGCGCCCGTTCACCGCTGATTAAGAAAGCGCTGGCCGAACAGCTGCCGGGCATTTCAGTTGCGGGTGGCGATGACTTTGGCTCCGTTACCGCTGGTCTGGCGCGCTGGGCGCAGGTGATGTTTAGCTAGTGCGGTTGTGCCGGGTGGCGGCTTCGCCTTACCCGGCCGACAAAACGTGTGTTGTTGTAGTGCGGTCTGGTGCCCTCTCCCACAAAACACCAAAAACGGCAACATCCGTTGCCGTTCGCATTTACCTTGTAGGCCGGGTAAGCGAAGCGTCACCCGGCAACACTCAGACAATTCCCGACAGTCTTCCATATTTCCTCCATTTTTCCGCTGTGTTGCCTGACTAAACTAGTATCATTCCCCGAAGTATTCAGGATGAGAACGTATAACGATGAAAGGCAGTAACAAATCCCGCTGGGCAATCGCCGCTGGCATCATTGTGGTGGCCCTTGCCGCCGCCTGGTACTGGCACAGTCAATCCGCGAACACCGCCGCACCGGCCGGCGCCACCAGCCAGACCCAGCGCCCAACGGGTGGAGGTCGTCACGGCATGCGCGGTGGCGCGCTGGCGCCGGTTCAGGCGGCGACGGCGGTGAATAGAGCAGTTCCTCGCTATCTCACCGGTCTCGGGACCATTACCGCTGCCAACACCGCCACGGTGCGCAGCCGCGTCGACGGCCAGCTCATCGCGATCCACTTCCAGGAAGGTCAGCAGGTCAAAGTGGGCGATCTGCTGGCGGAAATCGACCCGAGCCAGTTTAAGGTCGCCCTTGCCCAGGCGCAGGGACAGCTCGCGAAAGACAACGCGACCCTCGCCAACGCCCGGCGCGATTTAGCCCGCTACCAGCAGCTGGTGAAAACAAACCTGGTGTCCCGTCAGGAGCTGGATACCCAGCAGTCGCTGGTCAGTGAAACGCAGGGCACGATCAAAGCGGACGAAGCCGCGGTGGCCAGCGCCCAGCTGCAGCTGGACTGGAGCCGCATCACCGCGCCGATTGACGGACGCGTCGGCCTGAAGCAGGTCGATATCGGCAACCAAATCTCCAGCGGCGACACCACGGGCATCGTGGTGATCACCCAGACCCACCCGATTGATTTAGTCTTTACCCTGCCGGAAAGCGATATCGCGACCGTCATGCAGGCGCAAAAAGCCGGTAAAGGCCTGGTGGTGGAAGCCTGGGACCGCACCAACACGCAGAAGCTGAGTGAAGGGTCCCTGCTCAGTCTGGATAACCAGATCGACACCACCACCGGCACCATCAAGCTGAAGGCGCGCTTTAACAACCAGGACGATGCCCTCTTCCCGAACCAGTTCGTCAATGCGCGCATGCTGGTGGCGACCGAAGAAAACGCGGTCGTGATCCCCACCGCTGCGCTGCAGATGGGTAACGAAGGTAACTTTGTCTGGGTGCTTAACAGCGACAATAAGGTCAGCAAGCACCTGGTGAAAACCGGTATCCAGGACAGCCAGACGGTGGTCATCAGCGCCGGGCTTTCCGCAGGCGACCGCGTGGTCACCGACGGCATTGACCGTCTGACCGAAGGGGCCAAAGTGGAAGTGGTGGAACCGGCGAAACAGGGAGCGACCTCCTGATGCAGGTGCTGCCGCCAGGCTCCACAGGTGGGCCGTCACGCCTGTTTATCCTCCGTCCTGTCGCCACCACGCTGCTGATGGTGGCGATCCTGCTCGCCGGGATTATCGGCTATCGCTTTCTGCCCGTCTCGGCGCTGCCCGAGGTGGACTATCCCACCATTCAGGTGGTGACGCTCTATCCCGGCGCCAGCCCGGATGTCGTGACGTCCGCCATCACCGCCCCGCTGGAGCGCCAGTTCGGCCAGATGTCGGGGCTAAAACAGATGTCCTCCCAGAGTTCCGGTGGGGCGTCCGTCGTGACGCTGCAGTTCCAGCTGACGCTGTCGCTGGACGTCGCCGAGCAGGAGGTGCAGGCCGCCATCAACGCCGCCACCAACCTGCTGCCGTCAGACCTGCCTAACCCGCCGGTCTACAGCAAGGTGAACCCGGCGGATCCGCCGATCATGACGCTGGCCGTCACCTCCTCCGCCATGCCGATGACCCAGGTCGAAGACATGGTCGAAACGCGCGTGGCGCAGAAAATTTCTCAGGTCTCCGGCGTCGGCCTCGTCACCCTCGCGGGCGGCCAGCGCCCCGCCGTGCGCGTGAAGCTGAACGCGCAGGCCATCGCCGCGCTGGGCCTCACCAGCGAAACCATCCGCAGCGCCATCAGCAATGCCAACGTCAACTCGGCGAAGGGCTCGCTGGACGGCCCAACCCGCGCCGTCACGCTCTCGGCGAACGACCAGATGGAGTCCGCTGACGAATATCGTCAGCTGATTATCGCCTACCAGAACGGCGCACCGGTGCGTCTGGGCGACGTGGCGACCATAGAACAAGGCGCGGAAAACAGCTGGCTGGGAGCCTGGGCCAACAAGCAGCAGGCGATCGTGATGAACGTGCAGCGCCAGCCGGGCGCAAACATCATCGAAACCGCCGACAGCATCCGCACCATGCTGCCGCAGCTGATCGAAAGCCTGCCGAAGTCGGTCAGCGTGAAGGTGCTTTCCGACCGTACCACCAACATTCGCGCGTCGGTCACCGACACCCAGTTCGAGCTGATGCTGGCGATTGCGCTGGTGGTGATGATCATTTATCTGTTCCTGCGCAACGTTCCGGCGACCATTATTCCCGCCGTCGCCGTACCGCTCTCGCTGGTCGGCACCTTTGCGGTGATGGTGTTCCTCGATTTTTCGATCAACAACCTGACGCTGATGGCGCTCACCATCGCCACCGGGTTCGTGGTGGATGACGCTATCGTCGTCATCGAGAACATCTCGCGCTATATCGAGAAAGGTGAAAAACCGCTGGCCGCCGCGCTGAAGGGCGCAGGGGAAATCGGCTTTACCATTATCTCGCTGACCTTCTCGCTGATTGCGGTGCTGATCCCGCTGCTGTTTATGGGCGATATCGTCGGGCGTCTGTTCCGCGAGTTTGCCGTGACGCTGGCGGTCGCCATTCTGATCTCCGCCGTGGTGTCGCTGACCCTGACGCCGATGATGTGCGCCCGCATGCTGAGCCATGAGTCCCTGCGCAAGCAAAACCGCTTCTCGCGCGCCTCCGAGCGCATGTTCGAGCGCATTATTGCCGCCTACGGTCGCGTGCTGGCGAAAGTCCTTAACCACCCGTGGGCCACGCTCGGCGTGGCGCTGGGAACCCTGGCGCTCAGCGTGATGCTGTGGATTTTCATTCCGAAAGGCTTCTTCCCGATCCAGGACAACGGCATTATTCAGGGCACGCTTCAGGCCCCACAGTCGGTCTCTTTTGCCAATATGGCGCAGCGCCAGCAGCAGGTATCTGACATCATCATGAAGGATCCGGCGGTAGAGAGCCTGACCGCTTACGTGGGCGTCGACGGCACCAATCCGTCGCTGAACAGCGCGCGTCTACAGATCAACCTTAAGCCGCTGGATGAGCGCGACGATCGCGTCAACGCCGTCATTGAGCGGCTGCAAAACGCCGTGGCCCGCGTGCCGGGCGTTGAGCTTTACCTGCAGCCGATTCAGGATTTGACCATCGATACCCAGGTCAGCCGCACGCAGTACCAGTTCACGCTGCAGGCCACCTCGCTGGACGCGCTCAGCACCTGGGTGCCGCAGCTGGTGGATAAACTCAAAACCCTGCCGCAGCTCGCCGACGTCAGCAGCGACTGGCAGGACAAAGGGCTGGCGGCGTACGTGAACGTCAACCGCGACGCCGCCAGCCGTCTGGGCATCACCATGGCGGACGTGGATAACGCCCTGTACAACGCCTTCGGTCAGCGTCTGATCTCCACCATCTACACCCAGGCGAACCAGTACCGCGTGGTGCTGGAGCACAACACCGACAACACGCCCGGCCTGGCGGGGCTGGACTCGGTGCGCCTGACCAGCAAAGATGGCGGCATTGTGCCGCTGAACGCTATTGCCACGGTGGAAGAACGCTATACCCCGCTGTCGATTAACCATCTGGATCAGTTCCCGTCCACCACCATCTCCTTTAACGTGCCGGACAATTACTCTCTGGGTGAAGCGGTGGAGGCCATTCAGGCGGCTGAGAAAGATCTCAGCTTCCCGTCCGATATTCAGACCCAGTTCCAGGGCAGCACCCTGGCGTTCCAGGCCGCGCTGGGCAACACCATCTGGCTGATCGTGGCGGCGGTCGTGGCGATGTACATCGTGCTCGGCGTGCTGTACGAAAGCTTTATCCACCCGATCACCATCCTCTCTACCCTGCCGACGGCGGGCGTGGGGGCACTGCTGGCATTAATGCTGGCGGGCAGCGAGCTGGACGTGATTGCCATCATCGGTATCATCCTGCTCATCGGGATCGTGAAGAAAAACGCCATCATGATGATCGACTTCGCCCTGGCCGCCGAGCGCGAGCAGGGCATGTCGCCGCGCGATGCGATTTTCCAGGCCTGCCTGCTGCGTTTTCGCCCCATCCTGATGACCACGCTGGCCGCCCTGCTGGGCGCGCTGCCGCTGATGCTCAGCACGGGCGTCGGCGCGGAGCTGCGCCGTCCGCTGGGTATCGGCATGGTCGGCGGTCTGCTGGTGAGCCAGGTGCTGACGCTGTTCACCACGCCGGTGATCTACCTGCTGTTTGATCGCATGGCGCTCTGGACCAAAAGCCGCTTCCCGAAACGTGAAGAGGAGGCATAAGTGAAGTTTTTCGCCCTCTTCATTTATCGCCCGGTGGCGACGATTCTCATCTCGCTCGCCATTACCCTCTGCGGCGTGCTGGGCTTCCGGCTGTTGCCGGTGGCCCCCCTGCCGCAGGTGGACTTCCCGGTGATCATGGTCAGCGCCTCGCTGCCGGGCGCCTCGCCGGAAACCATGGCCTCGTCCGTTGCCACGCCGCTGGAGCGTTCGCTCGGGCGGATTGCGGGGGTCAACGAGATGACCTCCAGCAGCTCGCTGGGCAGCACGCGCATTATTCTGGAATTCAGCTTCGACCGGGATATCAACGGCGCGGCGCGCGACGTGCAGGCGGCCATCAACGCCGCACAGAGCCTGCTGCCGAGCGGGATGCCGAGCCGCCCAACCTACCGCAAGGCCAACCCGTCCGACGCGCCGATCATGATCCTGACGCTGACCTCGGATACGTACTCGCAGGGGCAGCTGTACGACTTTGCGTCCACCCAGCTGGCGCAGACCATCTCACAAATTAACGGCGTCGGGGACGTGAGCGTCGGCGGGAGTTCCCTGCCCGCGGTGCGCGTGGGGTTAAACCCGCAGGCGCTGTTTAACCAGGGAGTGTCGCTGGATGACGTGCGCTCCGCCATCAGCAACGCCAACGTGCGCAAACCGCAGGGGGCGATAGAGGACAACAGCCACCGCTGGCAGATCCACACCAACGACGAGCTGAAAACCGCGGCGGAATATCAGCCGCTCATTATTCACTACAACAACGGCGCGGCGGTGCGCTTAAGCGACGTGGCCAGCGTCACCGACTCGGTGCAGGACGTACGCAACGCCGGGATGACCAACGCCAAGCCGGCGATTCTGCTGATGATCCGCAAGCTGCCGGAAGCGAACATTATCGAGACAGTGAACAGCATTCGCGCCCGTCTCCCGGAGCTGCAGGAGACCATCCCGGCAGCAATCGATCTGCAAATTGCTCAGGATCGCTCCCCGACGATTCGCGCCTCGCTGGAAGAGGTGGAGCAAACGCTGGTGATCTCCGTCGCGCTGGTGATCCTGGTGGTCTTCCTGTTCCTGCGATCCGGCCGCGCGACGCTGATCCCGGCGGTGGCCGTGCCGGTCTCGCTGATCGGCACCTTTGCCGCCATGTACCTGTGCGGGTTTAGCCTCAACAACCTGTCGCTGATGGCCCTGACGATTGCCACCGGCTTCGTGGTGGATGACGCCATCGTGGTGCTGGAAAACATTTCCCGCCATCTGGAAGCGGGCGTGAAACCGCTGCAGGCCGCGCTGCAGGGCACGTGCGAGGTGGGCTTTACGGTGCTCTCCATGAGCCTGTCGCTGGTCGCGGTCTTTCTGCCGCTGCTGCTGATGGGCGGGCTGCCGGGCAGGCTGCTGCGCGAATTTGCCGTCACCCTTTCGGTGGCTATCGGCATCTCGCTGATTATCTCGCTGACGCTCACGCCAATGATGTGCGGCTGGATGCTCAAGCGCAGCAAGCCGCACTCGCAGCCGCGCCGCAAAGGCTTTGGCCGCGTGCTGATGGCAATGCAGGAGGGCTACGGCAAATCGCTGAAGTGGGTGCTGAACCACACAAGGCTGGTCGGCCTGGTGCTGATCGGCACCATCGTGCTCAACGTGTGGCTGTATATTTCCATCCCGAAAACCTTTTTCCCGGAGCAGGATACCGGCGTGCTGATGGGCGGCATTCAGGCGGACCAGAGCATTTCCTTCCAGGCGATGCGCGGCAAGCTGCAGGACTTTATGAAGATCATTCGTGAAGACAAAGCCGTGGATAACGTCACTGGCTTTACCGGCGGGTCGCGCGTCAACAGCGGGATGATGTTTATTACCCTGAAACCGCGCGGCGAGCGCAACGAAACCGCCCAGCAGGTGATTGACCGCCTGCGGGTGAAGCTCGCCAAAGAGCCCGGAGCCAACCTGTTTTTGATGGCCGTTCAGGATATCCGCGTCGGCGGGCGACAGGCGAACGCCAGCTATCAGTACACGTTGCTCTCGGATGATTTAGCCGCCCTGCGCGAGTGGGAGCCGAAGATCCGCAAGGCGCTGGCCGCCCTGCCGGAGCTGGCGGACGTGAACTCCGATCAGCAGGACAACGGCGCCGAGATGGCCCTGACCTATGACCGCGAAACCATGTCGCGGCTGGGCATCAACGTTGAAGCCGCCAACAGCCTGCTGAATAACGCCTTCGGCCAGCGCGAGATCTCCACCATCTACCAGCCGATGAACCAGTATAAGGTGGTGATGGAGGTCGATCCGCGCTACACCCAGGACATCAGCGCCCTGGACAAAATGTTTGTGATTAACAACGACGGCAAGGCGATTCCGCTCTCGTACTTTGCCAGCTGGCAGCCCGCCAACGCGCCGCTGTCGGTGAACCACCAGGGGCTGTCGGCGGCGTCGACCATCTCCTTTAACCTGCCCGCCGGTTCGTCACTTTCCGAGGCCAGCGACGCGATCAACCGCGCGATGACCCAGCTTGGCGTGCCGTCCACCGTGCGCGGCAGCTTCGCCGGGACCGCGCAGGTATTCCAGGAGACGATGAACTCGCAGGTGATTTTAATTCTGGCCGCCATCGCCACGGTCTATATTGTGCTGGGCGTGCTGTATGAGAGCTACGTGCACCCGCTGACCATCCTCTCGACGCTGCCGTCGGCGGGCGTGGGGGCGCTGCTGGCGCTGGAGCTGTTCGGCGCGCCGTTCAGCCTTATCGCGCTTATCGGGATCATGCTATTAATCGGCATCGTGAAGAAAAACGCCATCATGATGGTGGACTTCGCGCTGGACGCCCAGCGCAACGGCAACCTCTCGCCGGAAGAGGCCATCTTCCAGGCCTGCCTGCTGCGCTTCCGTCCGATCATGATGACCACCCTGGCGGCGCTGTTTGGCGCGCTGCCGCTGGTGATCTCGGGCGGCGACGGCTCAGAGCTGCGCCAGCCGCTGGGGATCACCATTGTCGGCGGCCTGGTGATGAGCCAGCTGCTGACGCTGTACACCACGCCGGTGGTCTATCTGTTCTTCGACCGCCTGCGGCTGCGCTTTTCGCGTAAAAACAGAACTACGGTGACCGGATAAATGACAGAGCTTCCCAGCAACGTTCGCTGGCAATTATGGATAGTCGCCTTCGGCTTCTTTATGCAGTCGCTGGATACGACCATCGTCAACACCGCCCTCCCCTCCATGGCGAAAAGCCTCGGGGAGAGCCCGCTGCATATGCACATGGTGATAGTCTCCTACGTGCTGACGGTTGCCGTGATGCTGCCCGCCAGCGGCTGGCTGGCCGATAAGGTCGGCGTGCGGAATATCTTCTTTACCGCCATCGTGCTGTTTACCACCGGCTCGCTATTTTGCGCGCAGGCCAACACCCTCGACCAGCTGGTCATGGCGCGCGTGCTGCAGGGCATCGGCGGGGCGATGATGGTGCCCGTCGGGCGACTAACGGTGATGAAGATTGTGCCGCGCGAGCAGTACATGGCGGCGATGACCTTTGTCACCCTGCCCGGTCAGGTGGGGCCGCTGCTTGGGCCTGCGCTGGGCGGTATGCTGGTGGAGTACGCCTCCTGGCACTGGATCTTCTTAATCAATCTCCCGGTAGGCATCATCGGCGCGATGGCCACCCTGACGCTGATGCCGAACTACAAAATGCAGACCCGGCGCTTTGATTTCTTCGGCTTTATTCTGCTGGCGGCGGGCATGGCCACGCTTACCCTGGCACTCGACGGGCAAAAGGGGCTGGGGATTTCCACCCTGATGCTCGGGTTGCTGGTGGTTATCGGCATTTCCACCATTGCAGGGTATTTGTGGCATGCTCGTGGGAATGACCAGGCGCTGTTCAGCCTGAACTTGTTTAAAAACCCTACCTACCGTCTCGGGCTGTTCGGCAGCTTTGCCGGACGCGTCGGCAGCGGCATGCTGCCGTTTATGACGCCCGTGTTTCTGCAAATTGGCATGGGCTTTTCGCCATTCCACGCGGGCCTGATGATGATCCCAATGGTGCTCGGCAGCATGGGGATGAAGCGCATGGTGGTACAGGTGGTGAACCGCTTTGGCTACCGTCACGTGCTGGTGGCCGCCACGCTGGGGCTGGCGCTGGTCAGCCTGCTGTTTATGGCCGTGGCGCTGATGGGCTGGTACTACGTCCTGCCGCTGGTGCTGTTCTGCCAGGGGATCATCAACTCCATGCGCTTCTCGTCGATGAATACCCTGACGCTGAAGGACCTGCCGGACGATCTGGCGAGCAGCGGCAACAGCCTGCTGTCGATGATTATGCAGCTCTCCATGAGCGTGGGCGTGACGATCGCGGGGTTGCTGCTCGGCATGTACGGCCAGCACCATCTCAGCGTCGACACGCCGGTGGCGCATCAGGTCTTTATGTATACCTACCTCAGCATGGCGGTCATCATCGCCCTGCCCGCGTTCATCTTCGCCCGCGTGCCGGATGATACCAGCAAGAACGTCGTGATTAGGCGCGGCAAAAGGAGTGGCTCATGAAATTCTGGCGTCCGGGTATTACCGGCAAGCTCTTTCTGGCGATTTTTGCCACCTGTATCGTTTTGCTGATCACCATGCACTGGGCGGTGCGGGTCAGCTTTGAGCGCGGCTTTATTGATTACATCAAGCATGGCAATGAGCAGCGTTTGCAGGGCTTAAGCGATGCGCTGAGTGAACAGTACGCCCAGCACGGCAACTGGCGTTTTCTGCGCAATAACGACCGCTTTATTTTCCAGATCCTGCGCTCGCTGGAGCACGATACCGGTGACGACCGTCCGGGCCCGGGCATGCCGCCGCACGGCTGGCGCACCCAGTTCTGGGTGATCGACCAGGACATGCGCCCCCTGGTTGGCCCGCGCGCGCCGATACCGCCGGACGGCACCCGTCGGGCGATTAAAGTGAATAACGCCACCGTTGGCTGGGTGATCGCCTCGCCGGTGGAGCGCCTGACGCGCAACACCGACATTAACTTTGACCGTCAGCAGCGCCGGACCAGCTGGCTGATTGTCGCCCTCTCCACGCTGCTCGCCGCGCTCGCCACCTTCCCGCTGGCGCGCGGTCTGCTCGCCCCGGTGAAACGGCTGGTGGAGGGCACGCACAAGCTGGCCGCCGGGGATTTCACCACCCGCGTCGATACCCGTAGCCAGGACGAACTGGGCAAGCTGGCGCAGGACTTTAACCAGCTCGCCAGCACCCTGGAGAAGAACCAGCAGATGCGCCGCGACTTTATGGCCGATATTTCTCACGAGCTGCGCACCCCGCTGGCGGTGCTGCGCGGCGAGCTCGAAGCCATTCAGGACGGCGTGCGCCAGTTTACGCCCGAATCGGTGGCTTCCCTGCAGGCGGAGGTGGGCACGCTCACCAAGCTGGTGGACGATCTCCACCAGCTCTCCATGTCCGACGAAGGCGCGCTGGCCTACCAGAAGGCGCCCGTAGACGTCATTAACGTGCTGGAAGTGGCAAGCGGCGCCTTCCGCGAGCGCTTTGCCAGCCGCAACCTGAAAATCGACCTCTCCCTGCCGGACAGCGCGGTGGTGTTTGGCGACAAAGATCGGCTGATGCAGCTGTTCAACAACCTGCTGGAAAACAGCCTGCGCTACACCGACAGCGGCGGCGGGCTGCATATCTCCGGCAGGCAGGACAACGGGCGCTTTGCCCTCACCTTCGCGGATTCCGCCCCCGGCGTGCAGGACGCGCAGCTGGAAAAATTGTTCGAGCGCTTTTACCGCACCGAAGGCTCCCGCAATCGCGCCAGCGGCGGCTCCGGCCTGGGGCTGGCGATTTGCGTTAACATCGTCGAGGCGCATAATGGCACGATCCGCGCCGCCCATTCGCCTTTTGGCGGGGTTAGCATTACAGTAGAGTTACCTCTGGAACGGGATTTATCGAGAGAAGTATGACCGAGTTACCGATTGACGAAAACACGCCGCGCATTTTGATCGTCGAAGACGAACCCAAGCTGGGACAGCTGCTGATCGACTATTTACGCGCGGCCAGCTATGCCCCGTCTCTGATCGGCCACGGCGACCAGGTGCTGCCGTACGTGCGCCAGACTCCGCCGGATCTGATCCTGCTGGATTTAATGCTGCCAGGGGTTGATGGATTGACCCTGTGCCGGGAAATTCGCCGCTTCTCCGACGTACCGATCGTCATGGTCACCGCCAAAATTGAAGAGATTGACCGCCTGCTGGGGCTCGAAATCGGCGCGGACGATTATATCTGCAAACCCTACAGCCCGCGTGAAGTGGTCGCCCGCGTGAAAACCATCCTCCGCCGCTGTAAGCCGCAGCGTGAATTGCAGGTGCTCGATGCGCAAAGCCCGCTGATCGTCGACGAAAGCCGCTTCCAGGCGAGCTGGCGCGGCAAGCTGCTGGACCTGACGCCTGCGGAGTTCCGCCTGCTGAAAACCCTCTCCCACGAGCCGGGAAAAGTCTTCTCGCGTGAACAGCTGCTGAACCACCTGTACGACGATTACCGCGTGGTGACCGACCGCACCATCGACAGCCACATCAAAAACCTGCGCCGCAAGCTGGAGGCGCTGGACGCCGAGCAGTCGTTTATCCGCGCGGTGTATGGCGTGGGGTATCGCTGGGAAGCGGATGCGTGCAGGATTGCCTAGTGAGCCGCTGGTCAATCCAGGCCGGGTAAGGCGAAACCGCCACCCGGCACAATAACTTTACCTCCCTGCCCCGCAGCGCTACAATGCCCGCCCTTAATGTGGGGGATCTCCCCTTACCGCTGCACCAGGTGCACGCGGATCTGACCTGTCATCAGAACGAGAACAAACATGTTTAAACCGGAACTCCTTTCCCCGGCGGGAACGCTGCAAAATATGCGTTACGCTTTCGCCTATGGCGCCGACGCCGTGTATGCGGGCCAGCCGCGCTACTCGCTGCGCGTGCGTAATAACGAATTCAACCACGAGAACCTGCAGCTCGGCATCAACGAGGCGCATGCTCTGGGTAAAAAATTCTACGTGGTGGTCAACATCGCGCCGCACAACGCCAAGCTGAAAACGTTCATCCGCGACCTGAAGCCGGTGGTGGATATGGGGCCGGACGCGCTGATCATGTCGGACCCGGGTTTAATCATGCTGGTTCGGGAGAACTTCCCGGAGATGGATATTCACCTCTCCGTACAGGCTAACGCCGTCAACTGGGCGACGGTGAAGTTCTGGAAGCAGATGGGGCTGACCCGCGTCATCCTGTCCCGCGAGCTTTCGCTGGAAGAGATCGAAGAGATCCGCACCCAGGTGCCGGATATGGAAATCGAAATCTTCGTTCACGGCGCGCTGTGCATGGCCTACTCCGGCCGCTGCCTGCTCTCCGGCTATATCAACAAGCGCGACCCGAACCAGGGCACCTGCACCAACGCCTGCCGCTGGGAATATAACGTCCAGGAAGGCAAAGAGGACGACATCGGCAACATCGTCCACAAGCATGAGCCTATTCCGGTGACCAACGTTGAGCCTACGCTGGGCATCGGCGCGCCAACCGACAGCGTGTTTATGATTGAAGAAGCCAAACGTCCGGGCGAGTACATGACCGCCTTTGAAGACGAGCACGGCACCTACATCATGAACTCGAAGGATCTGCGCGCCATCGCCCACGTTGAGCGCCTGACCCAGATGGGCGTGCACTCCCTGAAGATTGAAGGGCGCACCAAATCCTATTACTACTGCGCGCGTACCGCGCAGGTGTACCGTAAAGCCATCGACGATGCGGCAGCCGGTAAACCGTTCGATACCAGCCTGCTGGAAACGCTGGAAGGCCTGGCGCACCGCGGCTATACCGAAGGCTTCCTGCGCCGTCACACCCACGACGACTACCAGAACTACGAGCACGGCTACTCCGTTTCCGAGCGCCAGCAGTTTGTCGGAGACTTCACCGGCGAGCGCAAAGGCGCGCTGGCGGCCGTGGCGGTGAAAAACAAGTTTACCAAAGGCGACAGCCTGGAGCTGATGACCCCGCAGGGCAACATGAACTTCACGCTGGAGCATCTGGAAAACGGCAAAGGCGAAGCGATTGAGGTCGCGCCGGGCGACGGGCACACCGTCTGGCTGCCGGTTCCGGAAGAAGTGGAGCTGACGTTCGCGCTGCTGATGCGTAACTTCAACGGTGAAAGCACACGTAATCCACACGGCAAATAGTTAATCAGGGAAATTTTTTCGCGCTGGGATAATTCTTAGAATCGGATCACATACCGCTTCGTTCAATACGGGTATTATCCCCCCGCTGAAAAACATAACCCATAAATGCTAGCTGTACCAGGAACCACCTCCTTAGCCTGCGTAATCTCCCTTACGCGGGCTTATTTTTTGCCTTCTCTCTTCTCAATCCAGGCAATGAGTTCGTCGATTTGCTTCTCTGAGAACACGGCGATCCCATTCTCAGCGAGCAACGACGCAGCAACCCCCCTCCCCGCTTTCTGTATACCGCGAAAAGATCCGTCATAAATAAACTCACTGCCGCACGTTGGGCTGCCATCGGTTAGCAATGCAGCGCTACACCCCGACGCCTGAGCAGCGCGTAGCGCAAGCCAGGCTGCAAGCTGATAATGTACGGTCACATCCTGCCCGGTATTTTCCATAATTCTGGCTTGCCCGTTCATCACGTCTTTGCCATCAGCGAATTTAATCTCTGCCGGAGGACGCGGTACAGGCAGCCCGGCAGCCAATTCAGGGCAGTGGATAACCAGACGTTGTTCCTGTTGCCAGCGAGCGAGTTGCGCGTTCATTCGCGCTTTTTCACTTCCGTTATAACGGACCCTGAAGCCCATCAGGCAAGCGCTTACCAAAATTTTATTCATCATCACTTTCCTGTGATTACATTAAGCTCATCGCTGAAGTGTAACGCGCTTTTGTGCCTGTTTTGTTCCTTTCATCCTGTTCTTACCCGCTTTTTCCCTCTCTGCTATACACTCTTACTAACGCTAAAAAAGGGAGCAGCGCGGATGGCAACCTATCCAGACAGTTTATTGATTCTCAACGGCAAAAGTGCAGGCAACGATCTGCTGCGTCAGGCCATTCAGGGTTTGCGTGACGACGGGGCGCGCATCCACGTAAGGGTAACCTGGGAAAAAGGCGACGCGGCACGCTATATCAATGAAGCCCTCGGGCTTGGCGTTGAGACCATCATTTCCGGCGGCGGCGATGGCACCATCAATGAGATCGCGTCAGCGCTGATCGACCTGCCCCCGGCAGACCGCCCGGTGATGGGTATTTTACCGCTCGGCACCGCCAATGATTTTGCCACCAGCGCCGGGATCCCCGAGGCGTTAGAGAAAGCGCTTCAGCTGGCGATCCTCGGTAAAGCGACCGCGGTAGATATTGCGCAGGTGAATGACAAAACCTGCTTTATCAATATGGCCACCGGCGGGTTCGGCACGCGCATCACCAGCGAAACGCCGGAAAAACTCAAGGCGGCGCTGGGCGGCGTGTCGTATCTGATCCACGGTCTGATGCGCATGGATACCCTCAAGCCTGACCGCTGCGAAATTCGCGGCGAAGATTTCCAGTGGCAGGGCGACGCGCTGGTCATTGGCATTGGCAATGGGCGTCAGGCAGGCGGCGGGCAGCAGCTGTGCCCGGAGGCGCTGATCAATGACGGTCAGCTACAGCTGAGGATTTTCACGGGCGACGGCCTGCTGCCCGCGCTGTTTACCACGCTGACGCAGCCGGAAGAGAGTCCGAATATCATTGACGGGAAATCCGCATGGTTTGAGGTAAATGCTCCGCACGGGATGACCTTTAACCTCGACGGGGAACCGCTCAGCGGGACGCAGTTCCGCATTGAGGTGTTGCCCGGCGCGCTGCAGTGTCGGTTGCCGCCAGACTGTGTGCTTTTGCGCTGATGGTATTGCCGGGTGGCGGCTACGCCTTACCCGGCCTACGCTTAGCCCTCAGGTCAGGCAATCGTGACTTTGCTGTCCAGATAGACGTCCTGCACCGCATTGATCAGCTTCACGCCGTCAGCCATCGATTTCTTAAACGCCTTACGGCCAAGGATCAGCCCCATGCCGCCCGCGCGTTTGTTGATAACCGCAGTACGCACCGCGTCTGACAGGTCAGTATCGCCGCCCGCCGCGCCGCCGGAGTTAATCAGCCCTGCGCGGCCCATGTAGCAGTTCGCCAGCTGGTAGCGCACCAGGTCGATCGGGTTATCGCTGGTCAGTTTGCTGTAAACGCGGTCATCGGTGTAACCAAAGTTCACTGCTTTATATCCGCCATTATTCTCGGCCATTTTCTGCTTCACGATATCCGCGCCAATGGTCGCCGCCAGATGGTTCGCCTGGCCGGTCAGGTCAGCCGACACGTGGTAATCCACGCCGTCTTTTTTGAACGCCGAGTTGCGCAGGTACGCCCACAGCACGGTCACCATACCCAGCTCGTGCGCGCGCTCAAACGCCGCAGAGATCTCTTCAATCTGACGACGAGACTGTTCTGAGCCGAAATAGATGGTCGCCCCAACGGCAACCGCCCCCATATTGAACGCCTGCTCGACGCTGGCATAGAGCGTCTGGTCATATTCGGTGGGGTAGCTCAGGGTTTCATTGTGGTTCAGCTTCACGAGGAACGGAATGCGGTGGGCATAGCGACGCGAGACGGAGGCCAGCACGCCGTAGGTGGACGCCACGCAGTTACAGCCCGCTTCAATCGCCAGCTCAACAATGTTCTTCGGATCGAAATAGAGCGGATTCGCCGCGAAGGAGGCGCCCGCCGAGTGCTCAACGCCCTGGTCTACCGGCAGAATAGAGAGATATCCGGTGCCGCCGAGCCGCCCGGTGTTATAGAGCGTCTGCATATTTCTTAGCACGGCAGGCGGACGGTTGTTATCGACCATCACGCGGTCAACGTAGTCATGACCAGGCAGGTAAAGCTGGTCGGCTGGAATGGTCATACAACGATGCTGTAAAAGGCTGTCGGCGTCTTTGCCAAGCAACTGCGCAATATCAGTCATGTGATACTCCCGTAAGTTCGACGTCATGTCGGTGTGCGTTTATCCAGTCCCATCTTTTATGGGCAGACTAAGCCTGGTACCGACTTAACAGATTTTCCACCCTTTGCAATTTTTTTCAGCACAATCTGCTGGCTCGATTCGTGTACAACAAAACTGTTACATTGATCAAACAATCGCCACAAAGGTATTTAAAAGGTATTATTGAATGGTATGTTAAAGGCGTACCCTCTCTGACATGCAGGATTAAAAAATGAAAACGAAAGTCCAACTGTCATTCATGATGTTTGTTGAATGGTTTATCTGGGGCGCGTGGTTTGTGCCGCTGTGGCTGTGGCTGAGCAAAAGCGGTTTTACCGCCGGGGAAATCGGCTGGTCTTATGCCTGTACCGCCATTGCCGCTATCCTCTCCCCAATTCTTGTCGGATCGCTGACGGACCGCTTCTTCGCCGCACAGAAAGTACTGGCGGTGCTGATGTTTGCCGGCGCGATTCTGATGTACTTCGCGGCACAGCAAACCCAGTTCAGCACCTTCTTCCCGCTGCTGCTGGTTTACTCCCTGACCTACATGCCCACCATCGCGCTGACCAACAGCATTGCCTTCGCGAACGTGGACGACGTCGAGGCCGACTTCCCGCGTATCCGCGTGATGGGCACCCTCGGCTGGATCGCCTCCGGGCTGGCGTGCGGCTTCCTGCCGCAGATGCTGGGCTATAGCGATATCTCCGATACTAATATTCCCCTGCTGATGACCGCCGCCAGCTCCGCCCTGCTCGGCGTCTTTGCCCTGTTCCTGCCGAATACGCCGCCGAAGAGCACCGGCAAGCTGGACTTCAAAGTGATGCTGGGGCTGGACGCGCTGATCCTGCTGCGCGACAGAAACTTCCTCGTGTTCTTCTTCTGCTCGTTCCTGTTCGCCATGCCGCTGGCCTTCTACTACATTTTCGCCAACGGCTATCTCACTGAAGTGGGGATGAAAAACGCCACCGGCTGGATGACGCTCGGCCAGTTCTCTGAAATCTTCTTTATGCTGGCGCTGCCGTTCTTTACCAAACGCTTTGGTATTAAGAAGGTCTTACTGCTGGGTCTGATTACCGCCGCCATCCGCTACGGGTTCTTCATTTACGGCGGTGCGGAACAGTACTTCACCTACGCCCTGCTGTTCCTCGGCATTCTGCTGCACGGCGTGAGTTACGACTTCTACTACGTCACCGCGTATATCTACGTGGATAAAAAAGCGCCGGTGCATATGCGCACCGCCGCGCAGGGCCTGATTACGCTCTGCTGTCAGGGCTTTGGTAGCCTGCTGGGTTACCGCCTGGGCGGCGTGATGATGGAAAAAATGTTCGCCTACAAAGAGCCAGTGAAGGGACTGACCTTCAACTGGGCCGGAATGTGGACATTTGGCGCAATCATGATTGCCGTGATTGCCGTGCTGTTTATGCTGTTTTTCCGCGAATCGGACAAAGAGATCGCTGCAATTGCGGTGGTTGATGGCGATGCCGCGCTGACACAAGGGGAAGTTAAATGAAACAAGAACGTATTCTCGGTGCCCTTTACGGGCAGGCGTTAGGGGATGCGATGGGCATGCCGTCGGAGCTGTGGCCGAGAAAGCGCGTCAAGGCGCACTTCGGCTGGATCGACCGCTTTTTACCCGGCCCGGCAGAAAATAACGCGGCCTGCTATTTCAGGCAGGCAGAGTTCACCGACGATACCTCAATGGCGCTGTGCCTGGCCGATGCGATTATCGAGTGCGACGGGGAAATTAATGCGGACGTTATCGGCAAGCATATCCTGAACTGGGCGCTCGATTTCGACGCGTTCAACAAGAACGTGCTCGGCCCCACTTCCAAAATCGCGCTGAATGCGATTCGAGACGGGAAGCCGGTCAGCGCGCTGGAGAACAACGGCGTAACCAACGGGGCGGCGATGCGCGCCTCCCCGCTGGGCTGCCTGCTCCCGGCGACGCGGCTGGAACACTTTGTTGAACAGGTGGCGCAGGCCTCCAGCCCGACCCATAAATCGGACCTCGCGATTGCCGGCGCGGTGGTGATTGCCTGGGCGGTTTCCCGCGCCATCGACTGCGAAAGCTGGCAGAACATCGTTGATGCCCTGCCGGGGATCGCCCGCTATGCGCAGGAGATGAAAACCACCACCTTCAGCGCGTCGCTGGCGGCACGTATTGAGCTGGCGCTTAAGACCGTACGGGAAGCCAACGGTATTGAGTCCGCCAGCGAGCAGGTTTATCAGCTGATTGGCGCGGGAACCAGCACCATTGAGTCCGTTCCGGCGGCCATTGCAATGGTGGAACTGGCGGGAACCGACCCGAACCGCTGCGCCATCTTATGCGCCAATCTGGGCGGTGATACGGACACTATTGGCGCCATGGCGACGGCCATCTGCGGCGCGCTCCACGGCGTGCAGGCGATTGATCCGGCGCTCAAAGCCGAACTCGACGCCGTCAACCAGCTCAACTTCGGCCATTATTGCGAGAAACTGCTGCACTTCAGGGAGCAAAGGGAGGGCGTATGAAGGCATTTGCCCAACGTCTCGAAAATCTGCACGCCACGCGCCCGATGACGGTGCTGGGCGCCGCGGTGATTGACGTCATCGCCGACGCCTACGCCCTGCCCTGGCGCGGGTGCGATATCGAACTTAAGCAGCAGGGCGTGAATATTGGCGGCTGCGCGCTGAACATTGCCATCGCCCTGAAACGCCTCGGGATCGCCGCGCAAAATGCCCTTCCCGTCGGCCATGGCGTTTGGGCGGATATTATCCGCAACGCCATGGCGAAGCAGGATCTGCACAGCGCCGTAGAGGCTGAAACCGGCGACAACGGCTGGTGTCTGGCGCTGGTGGAGCCAGACGGCGAGCGCACCTTTATGTCCTTTAGCGGCGTGGAAAACCAGTGGCAGCAGCGCTGGCTGGATGCGCTTCACGTTCCGCAAAACAGCCTGGTTTATCTCTCCGGCTACCAGCTGGCCTCGCCGTGCGGCGAGCTGCTGACAGGCTGGCTGGAGGGATTACAGGACGTGACGGCCTTTATCGATTTCGGCCCACGCATCGCGGATGTTCCTGATGCGCTGATGGAGAGAATCATGGCCTGCAGGCCAATCGTGTCGCTCAATCGTCAGGAAGCGGGGCTCGCGGCTGAAAGACTGGGTGTGGAGGCTGAAAACCTGGGTGAAGTGTGGCAGCAGCGCTTTGGCGCCGCGCTGATCGTGCGCCATGATAAAGACGGTGCTACGTGGTATGACGGTGACGCCTCGGGCGTTGTTCCGGCGTTTCCGGCGACGGTTGTGGATACCATTGGTGCAGGCGACAGCCACGCGGGCGGCACGCTGGCCGGGCTGGCTGCGGGATGGTCACTGGCAGATGCCGTTCTGCTGGGGAATGCCGTGGCGTCATGGGTGGTCAGCCACCGCGGCGGCGATTGCGCCCCGACGCGCGAGGCACTACTCCTCGCACACAAAGACGTATAGATCGCTGCGACAGTAGCTGATGCTGTACTCAATCGGCCGGTGCTGCTGGTCAAGCGCGACCTGCTTGATCACCAGCACCGGTATTTTTTCATCCATCTTAATGTGCGTCTGAAACTCGCTGTCGGGCATGCGGGCGCTCACCCTTGAGCGGGTGCGCTGCGGGTAGATATTCTGACTGCGGAAGTAGTCATAGAGCGAAATGCCAATCGCATCCGGGTCGGGAATTAACCCGACGGGGACCCAGGACTCTTCAATCGACACCGCATCGTCATCGACATAGCGAATGCGCTTGAGCAAAAAGACCTCGCTGTCCGGGGAGATCGACAGGTGGTTGGCCACCTCTTCCGGACACTTCACCACCCGCTTGTTGACCCAGAGCGTATTCGGCTTCTTGCCGCGCAGCACCACCTGCTGGGAAAAACCGCGCGCCTCTTTAAGCGAATATTCGAAGATATTGTTGATTTGCGTGCCATAGCCACGGGCGCGCGTCACCACGCCCTCTTCTTCCAGCGCCTGCATCGCTTTACGCACGGTAATGCGCGACACCCCGGTCAACTGGCTCAGATCGCGCTCGCCGGGCAAAATATTCCCGTGCTCCAGCACCCCGCTGCGCACCGCGTTTTTTACCGTTTCGGCAAACTTCAGGTACAGCGGCGTGTTATCGGGCGCGGCGATCCGTTCATTCAGATGAGCGATTAACCGGGTATGCGCTTGTTCCATCTCTGTTTTCTCAGGCGTGATGTATTCTGCCAGTATACTGGCTTACCACCATGCATGAAAATGGTGTACCGGCCCAATACCGTGACCGACTTCCAGAGTATCGGCTTTTGCCAGCGCCGCCGAGAGCCAGGCTTTTGCTTCGCTAACCGTATCGGCCCAGCTTTCATGACGTGGGCGCAGCGCCGCCAGCGCGGCCGAGAGCGTACAGCCCGTGCCGTGGGTATTTTTGGTCTGCACGCGCGGCGCGGTAAAGCGTAGTTCGCCGTCGCGGGTGAAGAGCCAGTCCGGACTTTCCGGATCATCAAGATGCCCGCCCTTCATCAGCACCGCCCCGCAGCCCATCGCCAGCAGCGCATTGCCCTGCTCTTTCATTTCCCGTTCAGTTTGGGCGTGCGGCGCGCCCAGCAGCGCGGCAGCTTCCGGCAGATTGGGCGTGATGAGCGCTACCTGCGGCAGCAGCTTATTGCGCAGCGTCTCGACGGCGGAGGCGGAGAGCAGCGGGTCGCCGCTTTTTGCCAGCATGACGGTATCCAGCACCACGTTTTGCACCTGATAGCGCTTAAGCCGTTCGGCCACCGCTTCCACAATGTCCGTTTCGGCCAGCATGCCGATCTTGGTGGTATCAATACGCACGTCGCTGAACACCGAATCCAGCTGCGCGGCAACAAAATCTGGCTCGATGCGGTAGACCGACTGCACGCCGCACGTGTTTTGCGCCACCAGCGCGGTGATGACCGAGCAGCCGTACGCGCCCAGCGCCGAGAAGGTTTTCAGGTCTGCCTGGATACCCGCGCCGCCGCTGGGATCGGTGCCGGCAATGGTCAGGGCGTTAATCCGTTTCATGCCTGCTCCTCCAGCGTGTAGAGCGCGTCGAGGAACGCGCTGGCAAAACTGCCCGGGCCGCGCGAGTGCGCAACGGCCACCGTTCCGGCCCGCTTCATCCATCCGCAGGCGGCGGCGATGTTATCCAGCCGGTCACCCGGCAGCGAGCAGCTCGCCGCCACAACGGCAGAGAGCGCGCACCCGGTTCCCACCACGCGCGTCATCAGCGGGTCACCGCCGGTTACCGTTCGGGTGCGTTGCCCGTCCGTGATGTAGTCCACCTCGCCGGTGACCACCACAATCGTATTGATCTGCCGTGCCAGCGCCTGGGCAGCAGGCACCGCGCTGGCGGCGGTATCGGTCGTATCGACGCCGCGCCCGCCCGCGCTCATCCCGGCGAGGGCAAGGATTTCGGAAGCATTGCCGCGAATGGCCGCCGGTTTCAGGGCAAGGATTTGATGGCAAAACCGGGTGCGGAACGCCAGGGCACCCACGGCAACCGGGTCCAGCGTCCAGGGTTTGCCTGCCGCTACCGCACTTTCAATAGCACGACGCATCGACTGGGCGCGCGGCGCGGTCAGCGTGCCAACGTTAACCAGCAGCGCATCGGCTATCGCGGCAAACTGCTCGGCCTCTTCGGCCTCGATCACCATCGCCGGAGATGCGCCAAGCGCCAGCAAAATGTTGGCCGTAAAGGTCTGTACGACGTCATTCGTCATACAGTGGGTCAGCGGAGAACGGGTTCGGAAGTGGTGTAAAACGTGTAAATCGAGCAGGTCAGGCTGCATGGGTTCGCTCCTGCCTTGCGTGAAGAAGCGATGACCGGGAAGGCATCTGACTTCCCTACGCTGGCATTATCCAGATCAGGTAATACGGGTATTTCTCAGCCTTCACAAAGAAGGGCACCCCGAGTCAAAATACTTTTAAAACAATGATTTATTAAAATCAATGTTCTCAATCAGTGTAACCGTGGCCACTGGCCAGGCGCAAGGAGTTTTGATTTATCACGGCAGCGTTCGCGTTATGAATCTCCCTAAACACGTTTTCGCTAGCATCTTCAACATAAATATTTTTTCCTGGTATATCCCGGAACAAAAATGAGCTGAGTTCATTTTCATTCGAAACTGACGAAAGGTTCGATAATAAATAATCGGCAAAAACCCATAAATTTACATAAACTGTTATGTGTATTATTAACCCATTTTAATCAAAACAGTTAAATACAATTAATGTATTGGTGTTTTATATCTAATTTCACCCTCATCCATTATGAACGGCTATCTTATTGTATTATAAGATTATTAGTCCGGGCCTTTCTGGATCGACTCGTTTAGCTATTCCTGCTATTTATGATTTAGATCAATAATCAAAATTACACATTCATAGATAGTTACTGCACGTTACGAAATAAGTTATCAAACCAAAATTTCCACCGTTAATCGTGAATTAATTCAGATATAACAAGACGTTGTATCTTCCCGCCAGGATAGCGCCCTTACTTTATTTTTTCTTGTAGTGATGATGAGAGCTTTAAAATGAACTATTTAAATACAACAGCTATCGCTGTTTTTGGTTTTGTGTTCGCTGGTTCAATGAATACCGCAAATGCTGCGGAAGTAAACGTAAACCTTGACGATAACGTCAATAATCCAGGTGCTCACATTCAAATTCAGGGTACCGATAAAACCGCCTATAACCTTGATAACATCGAGGGGAGTAACATTAAGCAAGACGGGCAAATCTATAACCTTCAGGGCGATATTGACAGAGCAAATACAGCTATTAATAAAGCACAAGATACAGCTAACACCGCTCAAGATGGCGTAAACGCTAACACTCAAGCTAACGCTATCCTTAATCAGAAAGTCGACGATAACAAAGCAGATCAAACAATCATTGATAACAAACAGAATATATTGATTGATAACACTAATAATAAAGCAGATGCGGCTTTACAAGGCGTTGTTACTAACGGTCAAGCAATCATTGATACAAACACAAGAGTAGATAAAGCTGAACTCACCGCTACCAATGCGAACAACAAAGCAGACGCTAACACTCAAGCGCTGGCAGGTAAGGTAGATAAAAGCATTTTCGACGCCGATCAGGATAGACAAGATCACGCTCTTCAGGATGCCTCTGACAAAGCGACTCAGGCATTTAATACGGGCGCTTATGCGCAATCTTTAGCGGTTGATGCACAAACGGTAGCCGCTGCTAACAAAGCTGCTGTTGCTAACGTTCAGTCACGCCAGCAAACGCAGGAAACGACGATTCAGAATCACAGCGCACAATTAGCGAATCATGAATCACGTATTACTGCGTTAGAGAGTCAAAATAACGCTAAGTTCTCTTCTCTGGAGAATCAGCAGAATGAGGATCGCAAGGAATATCGTGCTGGTATCGCTGGCGCTGCTTCTCTTGCTGGTTTGCATTACGTTGATACAGATAACGCGGTTGCCGTCGGTGCTGCCAACTTCAAAGATGCGCAAGGTTACGCAGTCGGTTACCGTCATAAGTTCGCTGAGAATATAGCCGCTACCCTCTCTACATCAGGTACATCCAACGGTGATGAAATTGTTGCGGCGTCCGCATCTTACGGATGGTGATTTAACAATATTAAATTAAAATGCCAGCAAATCGCCAATCAGCTAAAAAACTCACCATTGAGTTTAATTAGCTGGCTATAACTCAATACATTGCTGCTAGCACAAAAATGACAAAGTACATTTTTATCTCCGCTGTTTTGTATCTCACTTTTATTTTATTAGGGATATGGATCGGCTTGATGTTAGGCACCTATATTTATAATTGTAATTACTGAGGCAATAATGAAAAAGTTAATGATGGTAGCGACTATATTATCTCTTGCTGCGTGTTCCTCACCAGCTCAACGGATGGCTGATTGTCAAAGCAAAGGAGTGAGTAAAGATGCTTGTTATATTGCAGAGCAAAACCGCACCACAGCCATTAACGCTGCGGCTGAAAAACAGGCTTTAGAGAATGCTGCTCAACTTGCACAGTCAGCGCACAGGCGCCTTCCTGAAGGCTGCACTCAGGTTATGGATGCTGCCGGTCGTTGTGATAGCAAGGCAGCCAAAGTAAGCGGTGATTTAAAAAAGTTATCAGGTGATGCGGATCACGTTATGAATAAGCCTGTCTCTGATGCTGCTGAATATCTGCTTTCGAAAGGCTGGAAGCCAAATAAAGGTTCATGGCACAAGGGTAGCTATATTATGCAGCTGGTTGTCGAAAAAGAGAGAGTTGTAAACGCACAATTATCAAAAATGTGATCTTTGCAGGACGCTACCACCTGATAAGATTTACGTAGCCCCATGTTTATGGGGCTTTGTTTTAGCTCGTTAATAGATTTACTCCAGCTGCCACGCCCCGCCATGAATAAGTGATGCTCCTCCCGTCCAGGCAAATAACGCCAGCTCGCGGCAGTCGGCATCAGGATATATACGGCTGCTGAGGCACGCCTCACCCTCGTTAACAAACACTTCCACGGAGGAGCTATCAAAGAACAAACGAAGATTAAGCGCGTTGCTAAGGTTAAGCGCGACGCTTCGGGTCCCGCACAGGCCATACTGCGGATAGTCTCGCTCCAGCACCAGGCGCTGCATCTGGGCATCAACATAAAGACGTAACCCGTCGCCAAGACGAATGCCGTACTGCTCCGCACTGCTGTTGGCGCAATCCCACTGCAGAATGACCTCCATCGCATCGCAGTGTTCCACCAGCGTCATCTGCTGGTTATTAAGCGTACTTATCGGCCAGGGGAACCACGCCCCGCGCAGGCTTTCCACTTCTCGGGCTGGCCGCATCTGCAGGCGGTTATCCGCGCTCAGCGTCAGTTCGCGCGGTAAAGAGAGCATGCCAGCCCAGCCATCCTCCTGTTCCGGAAGGGGAGATTCCCACATGTCCAGCCAGCCGATAACGAGGCGTCTGCCATCCGGCGTCAGGAAACTTTGCGGCGCATAGAAATCATGCCCGTAGTCCATCTCCACAAATTCACCTTCACGCATAAAGGGCTGACCAGGCTGCCATTCGCCTACCAGATAGCCGCTCTGGAAGAGATTGCGATGTTTAAATCCGTCTGCCGCCAGCCCCTGAGGCGAAAACATCAGCACGCGTTTACCATTGAGAGTGAAAAAGTCCGGGCATTCCCACATATAACCCAGCTCTTTTTCAGCCACCGCGAGCACGCCCCTGTCCTGCCACTCAAGCAGATCGGCAGACCGGTACACACGCACCTGGCCCGTATCCCCCTCGCGCGCGCCAACGACCATGTACCACCACGCCCCTTCACGCCATACCTTCGGATCGCGGAAGTGATGCAGCCCGGGCGGTGTATCAATGACTGTCCCGTGCCGCACAAAATGGATGCCGTCACGGCTGGTTGCCAGGCACTGAACCTGGTAGAGATTAGCCTCATCGCCGGGATCGCCGTGGAATTTGTGGCCGGTGTAAATCAGCACCAGCGTGTCGCCATCCACCACCGCTGAGCCGGAAAAACAGCCGTCCTTGTCGTCTGGCCCTTCCGGGGCCAGCGCAACCGGGAGGTGCTCCCAGCGAACTAAATCTTTGCTGCGCGCATGGCCCCAGTGCATCGGCCCCCACTGGGTCGAATACGGATGGTGTTGATAAAAGGCGTGATACCAGCCGTCAAACCAGACCAGGCCGTTCGGGTCGTTCATCCAGCCAGCGCGCGCGGCGAGGTGGTAACGGGGATACCAGCGCAGATTAAGCCCTTCGCGTCTGGACTGCAGTTCCTGTTCTGCTTTCGTAATGGAATACATCATTTCTCTACTCTTTCGATCAGATGGTGGAAGGTTGCGGCATGAGCGGGTCAGAAGAGGACTTACCCGAGCGCAACAGGAAGATGGAGATAAACGTGGTGCTGAAGACCAGTAGCCCCATGATGAGATAGGACTGGGCAAAGCCGTATTTCTCATAGCTGTAACCTGCCAGCGGCGACAGCACCGAGGCAATCACCGAGCTTGTACAGGCAAAGCCCACCAGATAGAGGGTGGAAGAGAGTCGCTTATCAAAATGCAGGCTGTTGTATTTAAAGATGGAGACCAGCAAAACGGGCAGTTCAACCGCGTGCAATAGCTTGGTAATGGAGATCAATACCGATCCCTCAACCAGACCCGATGCCACCATACGCATCGCCATCACCATTCCGGCGAAAATCAGGCCGTTTTTCGCACCGAGGCGATTCACCAGCCACGGGGCGCAGAACATGCCCGCCGCTTCCAGGAAAACCTGGAAGGAGTTGAGATAGCCGTACATGGCGTTTCCTTCCTGCAGCGTCGGGAACTGTGAGGAGAAATAGACCGGGAACTGCTGGTCGTAAACGCCGTAAATACAGGTGCCAATAACGAAAAACACCAGCGCCCAGAAGCGCGGCAGCGTCAACAGGCGTAAGGCATCCTCCAGCGTGACCTTACCGCCGGATACCGCCTCCTGCATGGCGTGCGGCGCGGAAGAGACTCTTAGGCGCGCCAGCAACACAAAAAACACCAGCCCGGCGCAACTCGCCACCGCGAAGTTCAGCTTCGGATTGATGTTGAACAGCAGACCGGCAAAAAAGGTTGCCACCGCCCAGCCAAGGGATCCCCACATCCTCGCCTTGCCAAACTCAAACTGACTCTGGCGGGCCACGCGCTCGGTATAGGATTCCAGTACACCAATCCCGCCGTTAAACGTCAGCCCGATATAAATCCCGCCGAAAATACTGCCGAGTAACACGTTAATCTGCAGCAGATAACCAAACAGCAGGAAGGCCGGACCGGAAAGAATGAGCAGGCTGGTCAGAAACCAGAGCAGGTTTTTTCGCAGGCCGAGTTTGTCCTGAATGAAGCCGTAGCAGATTTGCGCGCACAGCGCGGAGACAGACAGCACGGCATAGATGACCCCCGTATCCCCTGCCTTTAACCCCACCTCCTGGTGAAGCCAGATAGAGAGCAACGAGCCGGAAGATGACCACGTGACAAAAAAGAAAAACAGTAATGCGCTTAATAAAGGGTAGCTGTGAGAGTGATGCGTTTTCATCATGACATTCTCATGTTGGAGTAATGACGCAATGGTAACGTTAACATTTACGTTTTCTCATGCTGTTTGGCTGAAATTTAAGATGTTAATCACGAAAGTTAACGTTAACATTAAGAGAATGAGATCGCGATCAAATATTCATCACTGAGGTAAACATGACCCGGCCTGGGCATCAGCCTTTCTTTTACATCAGCGACTTAGTTGTATACCCTTTCACGCAGAGCATTCACGGAGTAAGACAATGGCTTCCCTGAAGGACGTCGCAAAGCTGGCTAACGTATCGCTGATGACGGTCTCCCGCGCGCTGAACAGCCCGGAGCGCCTTAAGCCGGAAACGCTGGCGCGCGTTCAGCTGGCTATCGAGCAGACCAGCTACGTGCCCGATCTGTCCGCCAAGAAAATACGCGGCGCGCATGCCTCGCCTAAAACCATAGGGGTACTGGCGCTCGATACGGTGACGACGCCGTTCTCGGTGGAGATCACGTTGTCTATTGAAGAAACGGCCAGAATGCACGGCTGGAACAGCTTCGTGATGAATATGTTTACCGATGACAATCCGGACGCCATTGTCGACCTTCTCCTCTCTCATCGGCCCGACGGAATTATCTACACCACCATGGGGTTACGTCAGGTTCCTCTCCCGGCCAAACTGCTCACCCTTCCCTGCGTGCTGGCCAACTGCGAAAGCGACGGCGAAAAGGTCGCCAGCTATATTCCCGATGATGAGCAAGGGCAATATACCGCCGTGCGGGCGTTACTCGCGGAGGGTTATCGACGCCCTCTCTGCCTGCATTTACCTGAGGGGCATCTGGCCACAACCCGCCGTCGTCAGGGGCTGGAGCGTGCATGCCGTGAAGCGGGGCTCGATCCGGACAGCCTGGAGCACTGCTATATGGCACTCGGCGATGATCACTATCGCGACATTCCGGCCGTGTTGCTGGCGCACATGCAGAATGGCATTCCCAGGTTCGACGCCGTTATCTGCGGTAACGATCGTATCGCGTTTATGGTGTACCAGACGCTACTGGGACAAGGGCTTCGTATACCGGACGACGTCGCGGTGATCGGCTATGACAATATGGTGGGCATTGGGGAGTTGTTCCTTCCTCCTCTCACGACGGTACAACTGCCGCACTATGAAATTGGTCGCCTGAGCGCCCTGCATATTATTAACGGTGAAGAACATCAGGAAACCACGCGCGTAGAAAGTCCATTTTTACTGCGTGATTCCGTTGCACAGGCAACGTGAGCACCGTTTTCTGCACCTGCCGGATAAACAGGGAAAGCTTCCCTCCTTTTATGCCGTTCAATGGCACGATTTGTCACACTCTTTTCTGCGGCTTTACACACCGGGCAAATAGCCTGTAACTAGCTGTTTTTATTTGGCATAAAATACAATTTTCATTTTAAAAAAGGGGATATTTCCTCGCTATACACACGTGTCACAAAACAGTAAACAAATTAACCATTGAGCCCCGTGGCAAAAGGCTCTATATTGGCGGCGTTTTTTTCAGGCCCCTTCTGTTTTTTAACTTTTTATTCAATCGTGGCTCATAACGAAGCGGCGGTTGTAGGAGTGATATGATGACGGATAAAGTCCGTATTGACACCGTAGATGCCCACAAAAGCAACGAAACCTATCTGGCCCGTCAGGCCGAGTTTGAATCTAACGTCAGGAGTTATCCGCGCAAACTGCCTTTAGCCATCACTAAAGCAGAAGGCGTGTGGATCACCGATGCAGATAATAAAGAATACCTTGACTGTTTAGCAGGTGCAGGGACCCTTGCGCTTGGCCATAACCATCCTGATGTGCTGAAAAGCATCCAAAATGTCATTACCAGCGGCTTGCCGTTACATACTCTGGATCTGACTACGCCTCTGAAAGACGCGTTTTCCGAATACCTGCTCTCTCTGCTGCCTGGTCAGGGCAAAGAGTACTGCCTGCAGTTCACCGGTCCATCCGGGGCTGACGCCGTTGAAGCAGCGCTGAAGCTGGCGAAAAAAGTGACCGGCCGTAGCGGTATCATCAGCTTCTCTGGTGGTTACCACGGTATGACCCACGGCGCACTGTCCGTGACCGGCAACCTGTCTCCGAAAGAAGCGGTAGACGGTATGATGCCAGAAGTGCAGTTCATGCCTTACCCGCACGAATACCGCTGCCCGCTGGGTATCGGTGGTGAAGCGGGCGTGAAAGCGCTGACTTACTACTTCGATAACCTGATCAACGACGTTGAAAGCGGCGTGCGTAAACCTGCTGCGGTGATCCTGGAAGCGGTTCAGGGCGAAGGCGGCGTGAACCCGGCTCCGGCTGAGTGGCTGCAGCGCATCCGTAAAGTGACTCAGGAACACGGCATTCTGCTGATCCTCGACGAAGTTCAGGCTGGCTTTGCCCGTACCGGTAAATTCTTCGCCTTCGAACACGCGGGCATCGAGCCAGACATCATCGTGATGTCTAAAGCCGTCGGTGGCGGTCTGCCGCTGGCCGTGCTCGGCATCAAAAAGCAGTTCGACGCATGGGCGCCAGGTCACCACACCGGTACCTTCCGCGGCAACCAGCTGGCGATGGCAACCGGTCTGACGACGCTGAAAATCCTGAAAGACCAGAACATCGCAGGCAAAGTGGCGGCACAGGGCGAATGGCTGAAAGGCCAGCTGAAAGAGATGGCGAAACGTTATCCGGTTATCGGCCACGTGCGCGGTCTGGGCATGATGATCGGTATTGAGATCGTTAAGCCGCACGAAGCCGCTGACCACATGGGCTGCTTCCCGGGCGACGGCGAGCTGTCTGCACTGATTCAGAAGAAGTGCTTCGAAGCCGGTCTGATTCTGGAGCGCGGTGGTCGTAACGGTATCGTTCTGCGTCTGCTGCCTTCTCTGCTGATCAGCGATGAAGAGCTGAAGATCTTCCTGGATAAATTTGAGCAGGCACTGCTTGCTGCGGGCGTTCGCCCGGCGTAACCGGAGTTATTGATTACGATGTCTGATTCAAACCCAATTTTGTTCTCCTCTGCGCAGAGCATTGAAGCTTACCAGCAGGCGATTGAACAAAGCACTCAGGCTGTGATGCAGTGGCTGAAACAGCCTGAGATGTACCAGGGCAAAACGGTCGCGGAACTGCGCGACCGTATTAAGCTGGATTTCAACCCGAAAGGGCTGGGCAACGAAGCGGCGATTGAACGCGCCGTGGAGTTCTTCCTGAAAGACAGCCTGTCCGTTCATCACCCGCAGTGTGTGGCGCACCTGCACTGCCCAAGCCTGGTCGTAAGCCAGGCGGCGGAAGTGCTGATCAACGCCACTAACCAGAGTATGGACTCCTGGGATCAAAGCCCGTCCGCAACCATCATCGAGATCAAACTGATCGAGTGGCTGCGTACCCGCGTGGGTTATCAGGCTGGCGACGCCGGTGTCTTCACCAGCGGCGGAACCCAGAGCAACCTGATGGGCCTGATGCTGGCGCGCGATGCGTTCTTTGCGCGTCAGGGTCACTCCGTTCAGCAGAACGGTCTGGTGGGCGATCTGCGTAAGATCCGCGTACTGTGCTCTGAAAACGCGCACTTCTCCGTGCAGAAAAACATGGCGCTGATGGGTCTGGGCTACCAGTCCGTGGTGCAGGTGAAAACGGACGAATTCTCCCGCATGGATCTGACCGATCTGGCGGCGAAAATCGAACAGTGCAATGCGAACGGCGAGCAGATTCTGGCGATCGTCGCAACGGCAGGTACCACCGATGCCGGCGCTATCGATCCGCTGCGCGCCATTGCTGAACTGGCGGCGAAGCAGAACATCTGGGTACACGTTGATGCGGCCTGGGGCGGCGCGCTGCTGATGTCTGAGCAGTATCGTCACTACCTGGACGGCATTGAGCTGGTGGATTCCGTCACCCTGGACTTCCACAAGCAGTTCTTCCAGACCATCAGCTGCGGCGCGTTCCTGCTGAAAGAAGCGCGCCACTATGAGCTGATGCGCTATCAGGCGGCTTACCTGAACTCTGAGTTCGACGAAGAAGCCGGCGTGCCGAACCTGGTCTCCAAATCTCTGCAGACCACCCGTCGTTTCGACGCGCTGAAGCTGTGGATGAGCCTGGAAGCGCTGGGTCAGGAGCAATACGCGGCGATCATCGATCACGGCGTGACCCTGGCACAGCAGGTTGCGGCGTACGTGAAAGCGCAGCCTGCGCTGGAACTGGTTATGCAGCCGCAGCTGGCAAGCGTGCTGTTCCGCTTCCGTGGCGAGGTGCAGGCAGATGATGCCGGTATCGCCCTGCTGAACCAGAAAATTGGTGATGCGCTGCTGGAATCCGGCCGTGCAAACGTCGGCGTGACCGAGCATAACGGCGTGACCTGCCTGAAGCTGACGCTGCTGAACCCAACCGTGACGCTGGAAGATATCAAAATCCTGCTGTCTCTGGTTGAGCGCACCGCGCAGGAAGTTCTGGCTAAGTAATATAAAACCCCTCTCCCGCCGGGAGAGGGGTTATTCTTATAAGCCCGCCCACCACATCCTGATTTTTAATCCCCAGTAGCTCGTCCAGCCCGTTGTGGTACTGACCACGTTCCCCTTCGATACAATGACTAACGTCGGCGTCACGCTCACCTGCCACGCCTGCGACAGCGCACCGTTTTCATCGTTTATCACCGGCATTTTAAGCTGTTTCTTGTCAACCCAGCGTGCAAGCTTTGCGTTATCACCAGAGCGCATGGCGATACTCACCACGTTCCCGCCCTCTTCTGCCAGCTGATTAACCGCAGGCGTGGTGTAACGGCAAATGCTGCACCAGGTCGCCCAGACGTAGATCAGCAGCGGACGCTCCTGGCTGAGCGCCGCAATATCATGCATTTTTCCGTCGATGCTCGTCATCGGCGTTGCACTAAAACTGGCGGGGAGTGTCGGTTTTCGGTATTGATCAACTCCCCACGCCACGGCCAGCGTCAGCAGAACGAGTATTACCCCTTCCCGCGCCCAGCGGCGCAGTCGATTGAATTTGCGGTTATCCATTGTGACCTCGCGTTTTAACGAAGGTCATCTTAACGGGCAATACACCATCACGCTGTAAAGAAATGTCGCATCAGGGTTACTCCCGGGTATAGCCATAGTCGTAAGCGCTATACCCCGAGTTGTAATAGAGCGCCGCCGATTTCACAATGTCATTAAGGATCACGCCATTCACCTTTACGTTCATCCGTTCCATACGCTTAAGGCTGGTCTCGATCTCTTTCACGCTGGTTTTACCAAAGCGGGCGACCAGCAGCGTAGTGGCTGCTGCTCTGGCGATCAGCAAAGCATCCGTCACTGCAAGCACAGGTGGAGTGTCGATAATCACGATGTCATACCGCTTTTCAATCTGCGCCATCACATCCTGGAAGCGATCACTCATGAGCAGGTCAACAGGATGCGTAGGTTGAGGTCCGCAGGTCAGTACATCAAAACCGCCTTTCTCAAAGCGTTGAACCGCCTCCTGCCACTCAACGGTTCCGTCGAGCACGCAGGACAACCCCCGATGATTGTTCAGCCTGAACACATTGTGGACATACCCTTTGCGCATATCCGCATCAACAAACAGCACCCGCTGTCCGGCCTGTGCCACAATCGACGCCAGTGAAGTACTGACCAGCGTCTTTCCGCAGTCCTGCGTGGGGCCAGACACCACGACAACCCGGTTTGCGGTATCCATCATGGTAAAATGCAAACTGGTGCGCAGCCCACGCATCGCCTCGACAAACGTATCAGCCGGACGGTCAATGGGCAGGAAAGGCACGTTCGATATCCTGTGCTTCCAGTGGGAAGTAAACAGGTTTCTCCTGCGCAGGTGCGTTTTTTTCCATAACCATACCGAGCGCGGAAGCGTTACCAGCAGCGGCATCCCGAACTCTTCCAGTTGTTCTGACGACGTAATGCCCCGCTTGAAGGCGGAACGCACTAAAACCGTTCCGGCAGAGAGGAGCAGCCCTATCATCATACCAAACAGAATGATGAGGGCTTTGCGCGGTTTGACAGGGGCCGGCTGCGTCACCGCCGGGTCTATGATCCGCACATTCCCGATAGCGCTGGAGCGCGAGATGCTCAGCTCTTGCTGACGCGTCAGCAACTGCATGTATACGGCGCGCCCGGATTCAACATCACGACTCAGGCGTAATATTTCCTGCTGCGTGGATGGCATGGAGGAGACGCGGCTATACAGGCGCGCGCGTTCCCGCTCAAGCGTTTGTTTTTTCTCCAGTAAAGCACGGTAGGTGGGATGGTCCTTTTTGAACAGCTGAGAGACCTCTGCCTCGCGAAACGTCAGCTCGTTAAGCTGATTTTCCACGTTAACCACCTGATCAAGAACCGACTTTGCCTCAAGAGATAAATCGACCGAATCGCTTTGCTCTCGATAAGCATTCAGTCGCGCCTCGGCTTCATCCAGTTCGCGACTGATTTTAGGTAACTGATCCTGTAAGAACGTGAGGCTACGGGAATCTTTAGCTTCCTGGCGCGCAATGTTCTGGCTGAGAAAATTTTCGGCAATCGTATTAAGTACCGTAGCGGTCTTGCCGGGATCGTCACCCGTTAACGTTAAGGCGATCATTCCACTCTGTTTCGACGACTCCACAACCGTCAGTCTGCTCTGAATGGCGTTGATCGCCTCAAGCCTGGTAACGATGCTGAGGGTAAACTGGGTTCCCGGTGCCGCATTGAGGGAGGTCACCAGAAGAGAGACGCCCTCTTTAAGTAGCGCTTTTCCAACAACGCCCTCTGCCTCAAGCGTTTGTCCCTCAAGACGATATCGCCCTTGCTCGAGAACAGTGAGTAAAAGCGTTTGTGGATCCCCCTCCACAGACGGAATATTCAGCGAGCCAATCGTGATTTCAGCGGGGTTGCGCCCGTGAACGTGCTCCCAGAAAGCCCCAATGACGGGGAACAAGCGCCTATCAGCCTCGTAGGTCAGCCCTAACCGATCAACGGTCTGTCCGAGGACCATCCGTGATTTAAGGAGTAAAAGTTCTGGAGCGACATCGGGTGAGAGATCGGATCTGAGCGAGGTCAGGTTCTTGAGCAGCGCGTTGCCCTGCTTCGCTTCGACCTGCACCAGGGCATCAGCCTGATAAACCGGCGTGACGCTGAAGGCGTAGATCCCCGCACATACCGTGAACAGAAGCGTAACGCACGCGATCATTACCCGGTGATCGAACATCTCAGCAAGCAACTGAATGAGATCCATTTCGTTATTCTGCGGTGTCGCAGCACTATATTTGTCTGATTTAGAAGACGACATTACGGCTTCATTCCTTGTTAACTCAAACGACGAGCCCATTCCTGACTGGCTTTCCCCAATTGCCCGAAAACATATTCAAAGGCTTCACGGCTTTTGCGATACGGGTCGGGAATGTCCTGGGTTTCCAGCCATTGTCCAAATAGCAGCGATTTTCCCCGGTTCTCCGGGGCCATTGTGGCAATAAAACGAAGGTGTTCCGGCTCCATCACCAGAATCAAGTCGGACTGTTGCAACAGACTGCACGTCACCCTGCGGGCAACGTGCCCCTCCAGCGAAAGGCCGTGACGCAAGGCCACAGCCTGCGCACTCGCATCCGCCGGGCGTCCTTCTAGTCCGAAAATACCTGCAGAGGTGACCTGCCTGCCGGGTAATTGCTGACGCAATAGCCGCTCACCAATGGGTGAGCGGCAAATATTGCCGGTGCAGACCACTAAGATTGAATGGAACATGACTACGGCCACGATCTGATGTTACGAACGGTTTCGGTCAGGTCATGTACGCCGCTGATGGTGGGCACCAGTTGGGAGATCACGCGATTCCAGCGCGATAGCGGTGCCGTGGTGACGTAGACAATGTCATACGGCTCAAGCTGGAATTCCGTACCCAGCACCATGGCTGAAGCATCTTCCGCATTCAGCTGATAGATATTGGCGATTTTGTCGGTGTCACTTTTTTTCGATACCTGGCGAATAACAAAAATGCCGGTTGCATCGGCCATATTTTGGTTAAGCCCCCCGGCATTGCCCAGGGCCTCGGCCAACGTCATGCCGCTACGATCCATCTTAAGGGTGCTCTGTTTCACCACCTCGCCCATTACGAACACTTTCAGCGCGTCGTTCCGGGGAACAAACAGGATATCGCCAGGATAAAGCAGCTTATTTTGGGTCAAATCGCCATGCTGCATCAGGGCATAGAGTGAGAGGTGGGCGTCCTGTCCATTGTGTGTGAGCACGACGTTACGCCAGTCGGCATCCGCCGAGAGCCCACCCGCGGCGTTAATCGCATCCATCACCGTCAGCGGAATATTGGTTATCGGCTGTTGACCCGATTTTTCCACCTCTCCGGTGACGTAGGCTTTTTGTGAACGGAAGGAGGCTACGCTGACGTCCACCTGCGGGCTCTCAATGACGCTATCCAGTCGAGCCGTAATCTCTTCACGTACCTGTGAAACCGTTTTTCCTGCCACCCGCAGTTTACCGACATAGGGATAAAAGAGCGTACCGTCAGCGTTGACCCAGTTGCCTGTATCGCTCGCGCTACGATATTGTCCTGCGGGCGTTGTTAATTCAGGGTGATCCCAGACGGTGACCGTCAGGATGTCGCCTGCACCAATACGGTATTCCCAGTTTTTGATCTGCTTGTCCAGATTAGGATTTGCCTGAGATTTCGACACGGGCGGACGCAGTTTTTCAATCCACTCCGGGGTCAGCGGAAAAATTTCCACGCGCTTATCAAGCTGATAATTTGCCTCTTCCGCCGAAATAACTTTCTTACCTGACACACTTAAGTTCTGACCAGGTGAAAAAACACACCCTGTTAACTGACTAATACTGAGAAATAACAGCGAAAATGCAGTTGTACTTTTCATTAATATAAATGTTTCTTTTTAACGTTGCGTTTATCGTTAAGCCTGTAAAAAGACCCAATCCAACCCCATGAAATGTAATAAATTATGCTTATGAGAGATGAACTTCCTGTCCTTATAAAACACACCTCACCCGCGTTTTAAAAACAGATCCTATACTCGACCTGGTTAAAAAAACGGATGTCAGCACGCTTCATCCGGAGGCAATATTAAATGCTCTTCAGAGAGAAAGCATTCGCCTCGCTTTCTAACTTTGATATGGAAAGTTATTTTCAGAATTAATTAATGAAATGATAAATATTAAAAATATAATGCATCGACAATATTCCCGATACTGATAAACATCACGCAATTGGGCTACACAAAACCGTCCACTTTTGTTACATTTTTTTTCAAACATACCCTGCGTTGATACTTAAAATGGACTGTCTGCTTCGCTTTCGACGTCCCGCAGACGAAAAGTATCTGTAACGATATCACTGGAGAAAAAATGGCTAAGCGTAAACTGCTGCTTCTGGGTGTATTACTGTCTCTGGCGGGATCCGCATTCTCTGCCCCGCAAACGGCCGCTGCACCCTCCGGCATCAAGGCCTATGAAGAACAAGAGTTCATCGCTGACTTCACGAAATTCAAGATTGGCGACACGGCGCCGGCGCAGTATCAAACGCCGGAGTACACCATCAAACAGTACCAGCTGCGTAACCTGCCGGCTCCGGATGCCGGAACCCACTGGACCTACATGGGCGAGAACTACGTGCTGATCGGCGATGCGGACGGCAAAATCTACAAAGCCTATAACGGAGATATTTTCTATCACCGCTAAGACCATTCTGATCCGCCCCTGGCAGGAAAGCGATCGTCCTTTCCTGCGCACGCTCTTTCTCCACGCCCGGCGTGAGGCCTGGCCATGGCTGGACAGCTCAGACTGGCAGCTGGAAGACTTTGACGCGGCCACCCGTGACGAAGTGATTTGGGTTGCCACGCAGAAAGGCCATCGCCTGGGCTTTGCCTCCGTCTGGGCGAACGATAATTTTCTGCACAACCTCTTTGTTGACCCGCAGTATCAAAGCCACGGCGTCGGGAAAATGCTTCTGGAACAGGTGCAGAAGACGTTTACCAGTACAGGTTCGCTTAAGTGTCTGGTGAAGAATGCGCGGGCTGTCGCGTTTTACCAGCGGCACGGCTGGCACATTGAGGCGACGGGGGATTCTCCGGAGGGAGAGTATTATTTGATGCACTATCGGCTTGGGTAAAGTCAGGTGGCGCTTCGCTTACCTGACCTACAAAACCGTATTTCGTAGGCCGGGTAAGGCGAAGCCGCCACCCGGCACTAAGCGAAGAGGTATTACACCGCGCGGAACGCGATTTCGCCCGGGATGACTTCGCCCTGCCAGTAAAGCTGCGCCGCAACGCGTCCCGCCAGCTGACGATACATCTCTGCAAATTCGCTATCCGGACGGCTGACGACCGTCGGCTTGCCGCTGTCCAGATCTTCACGCAGGGTAATGTGCAGCGGCATCTGTCCCAGCAGTTGGGTGTGATACTTCGCAGCCAGTTTTTCTGCTCCGCCCGTACCGAAGATAGGTTCGTGGTGACCGCAGTTGCTGCAGATGTGCATGCTCATGTTCTCAACGATACCGAGCACCGGCACTTCCACCTTCTCGAACATCACAATGCCTTTTTTGGCGTCGATCAGCGCGATATCCTGCGGCGTGGTCACCACAACGGCACCCGTCACCGGAATGTTCTGCGCCAGCGTGAGCTGGATGTCACCGGTCCCCGGCGGCATGTCCAGCACCAGATAATCCAGATCCGGCCACATCGTCTCCTGCAGCATCTGCAGCAGCGCTTTGCTGGCCATCGGGCCGCGCCAGACCATGGCGTTATCGTCAGTCACCAGGTAACCGATGGAGTTGGTCGCGAGACCGTGCGCCATGATCGGCGCCATGTGGGTCCCATCGGGCGAGGTTGGACGCTGGTTTTCCGCGCCCAGCATGTTTGGAATAGACGGGCCGTAGATGTCGGCATCAAGAATACCGACCTTTGCCCCTTCCGCTGCCAGCGCCAGCGCCAGGTTTACGGCAGTAGAGGATTTCCCCACCCCGCCCTTGCCCGAGCTGACGGCAATGATGTTTTTCACGCCGTTGACGCCAGGCTGGTTTTTCACGCGCTTCAGCGTGGCGATGCTGTGGCTCAGCTTCCAGTCGATCGCCTTCGCGCCGGTAATGCGCAGCAGCTCGGCGCTGGTCTGCTCTTTCAGCGCGTCAAAGGCGCTGGTCCAGACGAACGGCATCTGCAGCTCAACGTGCAGCGTGTCGTCCAGCCAGGCAACGTGGTGTAACGCTTTCAGCGTAGTGAGATTGTGCTTCAGGGTTGGATGCTGAAAGTTAGCCAGCGTCCCGGCGACCATTGCTCGTAAGGCTTCCGGTGATTTGGCCTGGGATTGAGAACTCATCCCGACTCCTTTGTTCTTGTGAATAAGACCTTAGATGAACAAGTTTACCTGAAAGGCCGTGGTTTGTGCTTACTTAATAATGCCCCTTTTGGTAATATCAAAAACCCTTTTCACAGTTAAAAGAAGTAATGCCTACTATGACTCAAGTCGCGAAGAAAATTCTGGTAACGTGCGCACTGCCGTACGCCAACGGCTCAATCCACCTCGGCCACATGCTGGAGCATATCCAGGCTGATGTCTGGGTCCGTTACCAGCGAATGCGCGGCCACGAGGTTAACTTCATCTGTGCGGACGATGCCCACGGCACGCCGATCATGCTGAAAGCGCAGCAGCTGGGGATCTCCCCGGAGCAGATGATTGCCGAAATGAGTCAGGAGCATCAGACCGATTTTGCTGGCTTTGACATCAGCTATGACAACTATCACTCCACGCACAGCGACGAAAACCGCGAGCTGTCGGAGCTGATCTACACCCGTCTGAAAGAGAACGGTTTTATCAAAAACCGCACCATCTCTCAGCTGTACGATCCGGAAAAAGGCATGTTCCTGCCGGACCGCTTCGTCAAAGGCACCTGTCCGAAATGTAAATCCCCGGACCAGTACGGCGATAACTGCGAAGTGTGCGGCGCGACCTACAGCCCGACCGAGCTTATCGAGCCGAAATCCGTGGTTTCCGGCGCCACGCCTGTGATGCGTGACTCCGAGCACTTCTTCTTCGACCTGCCGTCCTTCAGCGAAATGCTGCAGGCATGGACCCGCAGCGGCGCGCTGCAGGAGCAGGTAGCGAACAAGATGCAGGAGTGGTTCGAATCCGGCCTGCAGCAGTGGGATATCTCCCGCGATGCGCCGTACTTTGGCTTCGAAATCCCGAACGCGCCGGGCAAATACTTCTACGTCTGGCTGGACGCGCCAATCGGCTACATGGGCTCTTTCAAGAACCTGTGCGACAAGCGTGGCGACACCGTCAGCTTCGACGAATACTGGAAGAAAGACTCTACCGCCGAGCTGTACCACTTCATCGGTAAAGACATCGTTTACTTCCACAGCCTGTTCTGGCCGGCCATGCTGGAAGGCAGCAACTTCCGCAAGCCAACCAACCTGTTTGTTCACGGCTACGTGACGGTGAACGGCGCCAAGATGTCCAAGTCCCGCGGGACGTTCATCAAGGCCAGCACCTGGCTGAACCACTTCGACGCGGACAGCCTTCGCTACTACTACACCGCGAAGCTCTCTTCCCGCATCGACGATATCGACCTGAACCTGGAAGATTTTGTGCAGCGCGTGAACGCGGACATCGTGAACAAGGTGGTGAACCTGGCGTCCCGTAACGCGGGCTTTATTGCCAAGCGCTTTGACGGCGTGCTTTCTGCCGAACTGGCCGATCCTGAGCTGTATAAAACCTTCACCGATGCCGCCGCTGCGGTTGGCGAAGCCTGGGAAAGCCGTGAATTCGGTAAAGCGATTCGCGAAATCATGGCGCTGGCCGATGTTGCCAACCGCTATGTGGACGAGCAGGCTCCGTGGGTGGTCGCGAAACAGGAAGGCCGTGACGCCGACCTGCAGGCGATCTGCACCATGGGTCTGAACATGTTCCGCGTGCTGATGACCTGGCTGAAGCCGGTTCTGCCGCAGCTGGCAGCCCGCGCTGAAGCGTTCCTGAACACCGAACTGACCTGGGATGCTATTCAGCAGCCGCTGCTCGGTCACAAGGTCAACACCTTCAAAGCGCTGTACAACCGCATCGAGATGAAGCAGGTTGAAGCCCTGGTAGAAGCATCCAAAGAAGAAGTGAAGGCGGCTGCGGCACCGGTCACCGGCCCGCTGGCGGACGATCCGATTCAGGAAACCATTACCTTTGACGATTTCGCCAAAGTCGACCTGCGCGTGGCGCTGATCGAGAACGCGGAGTTTGTGGACGGCTCTGACAAGCTGCTGCGCCTGACGCTGGATCTGGGCGGCGAGAAGCGCAACGTCTTCTCCGGCATCCGTTCTGCCTATCCGGACCCGCAGGTGCTGATCGGCCGTCAGACCGTGATGGTCGCCAACCTGGCGCCGCGCAAAATGCGCTTCGGCATCTCTGAGGGGATGGTGATGGCCGCAGGCCCTGGCGGGAAAGATATCTTCCTGTTAAGCCCTGACGAAGGCGCGAAGCCTGGCCAGCAGGTGAAATAACAAAAAAGCCGGAGATTATCTCCGGCTTTTTTGTTGCCCGGCGGCGCTACGCCTGCACGGGCCTACGGGTTTTGTAGGCCGGGTAAGGCGAAGCCGCCACCCGGCTAAACATCACGCCTTCGGGTGATGCACCCGGTGGGTCAGCCCGCGCAGGAAATTACGCAGGAACTGGTCGCCGCACTCGCGGTAGTTTTTATGATCCGGCGCGCGCATCATGGCGGTCACTTCCGGCACGGATACGCGGAATTTTTGCTCGGTCATGATCGCCACGATATCGTCCGTTTTCAGCGAGAACGCGATACGCAGCTTTTTCAGCACCGTGTTGTTGTTCACCCGACGCTCCAGCGCCAGCTCTGGCGCGGCCGGATCTTTGCCGCGCTTATCGTAAATCAGGCCGTTCAGGAAGCCCGACAGAATGATATCAGGACAGCGGACAAACCCCTCTTCGTCTTCTTTGGTCATCCACGTGTCAAAACTCGCAGACGTGGATTCCATGTCGGACAGCGCAAGAATGCGCACCATGTCGTTATTGTTCGCTTTCAGGGTGTAGCGCAGGCTACGAAGAATATCGTTACTTAGCATAGAGCCTTCGAATGTCGATGATGCAATGGCGCGCAGTGTACCAGCTTTACAGCCCAATCGCCTCTTTCAAACTCTTCAGGTAGCGGCGGCTGACCGGGACGGTTTGCCCGGCGCGCAGCACCAGCTCGGCCTGGCCGTTATCTTCCAGGCGGATCTCCTTCAGATGCGCCATATTCACCAGGTACTGGCGGTGACAGCGAATCAGCGGCGTGCGGCTCTCCAGCGTGCGCAGGGTCAGCTCGGTAAACCCTTCGTTCCCTTCCGCGCTGGTAACAAATACCCCGCTCAGGCGGCTGCTGACAAAGGCCACATCATCCATCTGCAGAAGATAGATCCGGCTGTGCCCGGTGCAGGGGATAAACTTCAGCGGCTGCTGGTTCTCCGCCAGCAGCGTGACGTCCTGCACGATGCGCTCCTGGCGTAAACGGGTGAGCGTTTTATCCAGACGCTTCTCTTCAATCGGCTTGAGTAAATAATCAAACGCATGCTCCTCAAAGGCCTTAACGGCATATTCGTCGAACGCCGTCAGAAACACGATGTAGGGGCGATGTTCCGGGTCAAGCATGCCGACCATCTCCAGCCCGCTGATGCGGGGCATCTGAATATCGAGGAACAGCACGTCCGGGCGCAGCTTGTGCACCGCGCCGATAGCCTCAATGGCGTTCGCGCACTCCCCCACAATCTCAATATCCGGCTGCTCCTGCAGCAGAACGCGCAGGTTTTCCCGTGCCAGCGGCTCGTCATCCACAATCAGCACTCTTAACATGCGTTTTCCTCCAGCGGCAGTCGTAGGGTAATACGGGTAAATCGGTCGGGCTCGCAGGCGACGGTAATGCCACAGTCATCGCCAAAATGGGCGCGCAGGCGTTTATCCACCAGGCTCATCCCTAAACCGCCGGAGGCGGAAGGCTGATAAAGCCCGGCATTATCTTCAATATCCAGCACCAGGTGATGGTTGAATCGGCTGGCGGCAATGGTTATCTCCCCCCTTCCCAGCAGCTGCGATGTACCGTGCTTAATGGCGTTTTCGACAATCGGCTGCAGGGTAAAGGCCGGAAGATGCTGATACGCCAGCTCGTCCGGCACGGAGAGCGACACCTGCAGACGCGACTGGAAACGCGCCTGCTCAATCTGCAGATAGGCATTCACGTGCTCAATCTCATCGGCGAGGGTCACGATCTCCGACGGCCGCTTCAGGTTCTTGCGGAAAAAGGTCGACAGAAACTGCACCAGCTGCGCGGCCTGATCGCTGTCGCGGCGGATCACCGCTTTAAGCGTATTGAGGGCGTTGAACAGGAAATGCGGATTGACCTGCGCATGTAGCAGCTTAATCTCCGACTGCGTCAGCAGGGCTTTCTGCCGCTCATACTGCCCGGCGAGGATTTGCGCGGACAGCAGCTGGGCGATCCCCTCCCCCAGCGTGCGGTTGATGGAGCTGAACAGACGGTTTTTCGCCTCATACAGCTTGATGGTGCCCATCACCCGCTGATTCTCGCCGCGAAGCGGAATCACCAGCGTGGAGCCCAGCTTGCACTGGGGATGCAGCGAACAGCGGTAAGGCACTTCGTTACCGTCGGCATACACCACCTCGCCGGTTTCGATGGCGCGCAGCGTATAGGCTGAGGAGATCGGTTTGCCCGGCAGATGGTGATCGTCGCCCGTACCGGTAAAAGCCAGCAGCTTTTCCCGATCGGTTATCGCCACCGCGCCGATATCCAGCTCCTTGTAGAGCACCTGGGCCACCTTCATGCTGTTCTCTTCGTTGAACCCCTGGCGCAGGATCCCTTCGGTCGAGGCGGCAACCTTCAGCGCCGTGGCGGAAAAGGCCGAGGTGTACTTCTCAAACATGGCGCGCTTGTCGAGCAGAATGCGCATAAACAGCGCCGCGCCCACGGTATTGGTCACCATCATCGGAGCGGCAATGCTGCTGACCAGGTGCAGCGCATCCTCAAACGGACGGGCAATCAGCAGAATGATCGCCATCTGCGCCATTTCAGCCACAAAGGTAATGGCTCCGGCGGTGAGCGGGCTGAAAACTTTATCCGGGCGACCGCGCTTGATCATATAGCTGTGCACCAGGCCGCCGAGAAGCCCTTCAACGATCGTGGAGATCATACAGCTCAGCGCCGTCATCCCGCCCATGGAATAGCGATGCAGCCCCCCGGTTAAACCGACAAGCCCCCCGACGACGGGACCGCCGAGCAGCCCGCCCATCACCGCGCCGATAGCGCGCGTATTGGCAATAGAGTCTTCGATATGAAGACCAAACCAGGTCCCCATAATGCAGAATATGGAAAATACGACGTAGCAGAGGAATTTGTGCGGCAGACGGACGGTGACCTGCATCAGCGGGATAAACAGGCGCGTTTTGCTCATCAGCCAGGCAATGACCAGAAACACACACATCTGCTGAAGCAACAGCAGCACCAGGTTAAACTCGTACATACTCAAAACCGCACACGCTAAAAAACGCGTAACATACACGGATGCGGCTCAACTTTCTTTGAAGCATCCCAAAAAAGCGCAAAATCGTGCCCGTTATCACACCTTTTTCAGAATATCGCATACGCTTCGCATTCTTTGCGCAAAAAACAATCAATTCTTCCTGGTTCGGCAAAGTGGGTCTACAGTTAAGCTGGGGACGCGTAAGCCAGGGGGCGAATATGGCGCTTTACACGATCGGTGAAGTGGCACTCCTTTGTGATATCAATCCCGTTACCCTACGGGCGTGGCAGCGACGGTATGGATTACTCAAACCGCAGAGGACCGACGGTGGGCATCGCCTTTTTAATGATGACGATATCGACCGCATTCGCGAAATCAAAAGCTGGATCGACAACGGCGTGCAGGTTGGGAAAGTGAAGTCCCTGCTGAGCCACGACGACCCGGATACGCAACATCTCTGGCGCGAACAACAGGAAACCCTGCTGCGGCTCCTGCAGGCGGGCAACCTGCAGCGCCTGCGTGGATGGATAAAAGAGCAGGGTCGCGATTACCCGGCGCAGACGCTGATATCCCATCTTTTCATTCCGCTCCGGCGACGCCTGCAGTGCCAGCAGTCCACCCTGCAGGCGCTGCTCAGCATGCTCGACGGCGTGCTGATCAACTACATTGCCGTCTGCCTTGCCTCAGCGAAGAACAAAGCCGGAAAAGATGCGCTGGTGGTGGGCTGGAACGTACACGACACCACCCGCCTGTGGCTGGAAGCGTGGATTGCCACCCAGAAGGGCTGGCGCGTGGATGTTCTGGCGCACTCGCTGGCGCAGCTCAGACCTGAGTTTTTCGACGGCCAGACCCTGCTGGTCTGGTGTGGCGAAGTGCCGTCCGCCTCGCAGCAACAGCTGCTGACGGAATGGCGTGAGAATGGTTACCCGGTCTATTCCCTTGGTCCGGATGAGCCATAACGGCATTTAATGGTTCATTAACACCTGCGCTTCACCGTATAATTGTTCCGTTAACAACAGGAGCACATGATGAAGGCAACCAAACTGGCCATTATTACCCTTTTTGTCCTGATGGCCGTAAGCGGTATCGGCGGCGTGATGCTGGCAGGGTACTCGTTTATTGTTCGCGGCGGTGTCGGCTGAGGTACAGCGCCAGCCGCTCAAAAGCGCGATCGACGACGATTGCCGCCAGCGCAACCAGCAGCGCTCCCTGCACAATATACGCCGTATTAAACCCGCTTAAGCCGATAATGATCGGCGTGCCCAGCGTATTAGCGCCGACTGTCGACGCAATGGTCGCCGTCCCGATGTTAATGATGACCGACGTGCGGATCCCGGCAATGATAACCGGTGCCGCTAGCGGCAGTTCAACCTTGCGCAGCCGCTGACCGCGACTCATCCCCATCCCTTCTGCCACGCTCAGCACGGACGCAGGTACCGCCGCGAGGCCCGCCAGCGTGCCCTGCAGCACCGGCAATACGCCGTACAGAATCAGCGCAATGATGGCAGGCTGTTGGCCAAAGCCCATCACCGGCACCGCTATCGCCAGCACCGCCACCGGGGGAAATGTCTGTCCGATGGCCGCAATCGTCTCCACCAGCGGGCGAAACTCCCGGCCCGCGGGCCGCGTGACCGCGATGCCCGCCCCCACGCCCAGCACAACCGCGATGGCGCTTGAGAGCGCCACCAGCCAGAGATGCGCCAGGGCGAGATTAATGAAGCTCTCCTGCTGATACACCGGCCGCGGCAGCCCGGGAAAGAGACCGTTAAACAGCGCCGCGCTGTGGGGCATCAGAAACAGTAAGCCGACAAAGAGCGCTACCAGCCAGAGAAGCGGATCACGCAGTGCCTTCACGCGTCACCTCCCCGGCCAGCAGATCGCGAAAGTGTAAGGTGCCGCACGGCGCGCCCCGGGCATCAGAAACGGGCAATACTTCGCACTGGCGCGCGACAAACGCGGAGAGCGCATCCCGCAGGCTCATCTGCGCCTGCAGCGGTTCGCCGCTCACCGGCGCCGCCTCCCGACGCATATAGTCGCTCACCGTGCGCAGGGAGAGCAGCCTGACGCCCAACTCGCTGCGGCCAAAAAACTCGCGCACAAAGTCGTTCTTCGGCCAGGTTAACAGCTCAAGCGGCGAGCCCTGCTGCACCACTTCGCCATGATCCATCAGCACCAGATGGTCGGCCAGGCGCAGGGCTTCATCAATATCGTGCGTCACGAGCACGATCGTGCGTCCGAGAATGCGGTGAATGCGGGTCATCTCCGCCTGCAGCGCCCCGCGCGTGACCGGATCCAGCGCGCCGAAGGGTTCATCCATCAGCAGCACCTGCGGGTTGGCCGCCAGCGCACGCGCCACGCCCACGCGCTGCTGTTGCCCGCCGGAAAGCTGGTGCGGATAGCGGTCGCGCAGCGCGGGCTCTAGCCCCAGCAGAGACATTAGCTCATCAACACGTTCGGCGATTTTCGTCCGCGACCATTTCTCCAGCTGCAGCACGGTGGCGATGTTCTGCGCCACCGTCCAGTGCGGAAACAGGCCGATGGACTGAATGGCATAGCCCATCCGACGGCGCAGCTCCAGCACCGGCAGGCTGCGGATCTCTTCTCCGGCAAAGCGGATCAGCCCGCTGTCATGCTCAACCAGCCGGTTGATCATCTTCAGCGTGGTGGACTTGCCCGACCCCGAGGTGCCTATCAGCACGGAAAACGCCCCCTCGGCAAAGTTCAGGTTCAGGTGGCTCGCCGCGGGGCGACCGGCAAAGGTTTTACTGACATCATGAAATTCAATCATTGGCTCTTCTCCCGAGCAGCGCGAGCCATAAGGCAAACAGTGCGTCGACGACCACCGCCAGCGCAATCGTGGGCACCACGCCCAATAACACCAGATCCAGGGCACTGCTCAGCAGCCCCTGGAAGACCAGCGCGCCAAAGCCGCCCGCGCCAATCAGCGCCGCAATCACCGCCATGCCGACGGTCTGAACTGCCACCACCCTCAGGCTGCGCAACAGCAGGGGCAGCGCCAGCGGCAGCTGAATTTTCCAGAAACACTGCCGCGCGCTCATTCCCATCGCATGGGCGCTTTCCAGCACGTCAGGTGCGACCTGACCTAAGCCCGCGACCACGCCGCGTACCAGCGGCAGCAGGGCATACAGCACCAGCGCGATAAGCGCGGGCGTTAATCCCGTTCCGGCTATTCCCAGCATTCCCAGCGCCGGAAACGACTTCACCAGCCCGGCCAGCGGCGCAATCAGCAGGCCAAACAGCGCGACGGAAGGAATGGTCTGGATAACATTGAGCACGGTAAAAACCCCGCCCTGGCGTGAAGGATGGCGATAGCACCACATGCCAAGGGGGATCCCAACCAGAAGCGCCGGAAAGAGCGTACCGAAGAGGATCGTCAAGTGCTGCGCGAGGGCATCATCAAACACCTCCTGACGGTTGGCGTATTCTTTTAACAGCGAGAGGTTGTTCAGCTCACCGCTGAACAGCAGGAGTAAAGGAATACACCATATCTGCGCATTGAGCACCCATCGCCAGACGGCGCTGGGGATGAGTCGACGAATCGCATCGCTGCAGGCCAGCAGGCAGAGCGCCAGCCACAGCCACAGGCCGCTGCCGATAGTGGTTCTCGCCAGCGGACTTTCCGCCGAGGCCATATGCGTCGCCGCCAGCCCAGCGCTCCAGAACAGGAGAATAAACAGCCCTTCAGAGAGAAGCAGCGTCAGCCACTGCGCCGGGCGTCCCTGCCAGAGCGACAGGATCACCCACGCGCCCAGCGCCGCCGCCAGCCACCCCGGCGTAAACGACCAGACCTGCCAGAGCGCTTTTCCCTCCCCCGACATCAGGCGGTTTGGGGCAACGTTGACAAACGGTAACGCGACCGCCGCGATGGCTACGAAGGCCAGCAGCAGCAGGACGCGGTTATGACATTTTATTGGCACAGCCTTTTCCCGTTACTTCACAAGCCCTTGTTGTTTCAGGAAGTCGGCGGCCACTTTTTTGGCATCCAGCCCCTCGACGGCAATGCTGGCATTCAGCTGCTGCAGCGTTTTTTCATCCAGCTTTTCGAAGACCGGTTTGAGCCATTCTGCAATGTCCGGGTACGCTTTCAGCACCGCCTCACGCACCACCGGGGTCGGCGCGTAAATTGGCTGTACGCCTTTTGGATCGGTCAGGGTCTGCAGGCCAAGCGCCGCCACCGGGCCGTCGGTACCGTAGGCCATGGCCGCGTTAACGCCGGAAGTTTGCTGTGCCGCCGCTTTGATGGTCACCGCGGTATCCCCACCCGCCAGCGAGAGCAGCTGCGCCTGGTCGAGCTTGAAGTCGTAGGCTTTTTCAAACGCGGGCAGCGCGTCAGGACGCTCGATAAACTCCGCCGACGCCGCAAGCTTAAAGTCGCCCTTCTCTTTCAGGTAGCGGCTGAGATCCGCCAGGGTAGTCAGCTTCCCTTTCTCCGCCACGTCCTTGCGCACGGCGATAGTCCAGGTATTGTTGGCCGGTGCCGGGGTCAGCCAGACCAGTTTGTTCTGTTCCGCGTCGAGTTTTTTGACTTTCTCATACCCGGCTTTGGCGTTTTTCCATGCCGGATCGTTTTCATCTTTGAAGAAGAATGCGCCGTTGCCGGTGTATTCCGGGTAGATATCCAGCTCGCCGGAGGTAATCGCGCCGCGCACGACGGGCGTGGTGCCGAGCTGGACTTTATTGACCGTTTTCACGCCGTGGCTTTCCAGCACCTGCAAAATGATATTGCCGAGCAGCGCGCCTTCGGTATCGATCTTCGAACCCACTTTTACCGGCTCCGCCGCCTGTAACGGCAGGCTCAGCGCCGCCAGTAACACCGCAGATCCCAACATCCCCTTTGCAATCGTCATTCCGCTATCCTCATTTTTTTGCTGCCTTTTTCAGAGGCTTGAGAGAAAAGCGTAGCTTAAAACGGCGGAATTAACCGTCAAAATGCCTTTTTAGCATAAGGTAAGACGCCTCCCCCGCAGGACGGGGGGAGGCAAAGGAGGGAAAGGTTACAGCAGCTCGAACTCGCCTTTATTCACGCGGGCGGAGTCCATGCCGATAAAGACGTTAAATTTGCCCGGTTCCGCATCGTATTTCATCTGCTGGTTCCAGAACTTCAGCGCATCCACGTCGATCGGGAAGCTGATGGTTTTGGTTTCCCCCGGCTTCAGCGTGACCTTCTCGAAGCCGCGCAGCTGTTTCACCGGACGGCTCATCGACGCGGTGACATCCTGCACGTACATCTGGATCACCGTAGCCCCTTCGCGCTTGCCGGTGTTGGTCACCTCAACGCTGGCGGTGACCTTGCCGTCACGCTTCAGGGTCGGCGCCGACATTTTCACGTCGGAGACCTTGAAAGTGGTGTAGCTCAGGCCGTAACCAAACGGATAGAGCGGGCCGTTAGCTTCGTCGAAGTAGCGAGAGGTGTACTTGTTCGGCTTGTCGGCGTTGTACGGGCGACCGGTATTCAGGTGGCTGTAGTAAACCGGGATCTGCCCGACGGAGCGCGGGAAGGACATCGGCAGCTTGCCCGACGGGTTGTAATCGCCAAACAGCACGTCGGCGATGGCGTTACCGCCTTCGGTACCGGCGAACCAGGTTTCCAGAATGGCGTCAGCCTGCTGGTCTTCCTTCACCAGCGCCAGCGGACGACCGTTCATCAGCACCAGCACCAGCGGCTTGCCGGTGGCTTTCAGGGCGGCGATCAGATCGCGCTGGCTCTGTGGAATGGTGATATCGGTACGGCTGGAGGCTTCGTGCGCCATACCCTGCGCTTCCCCCACGACCGCAACAACGACGTCAGACTGCTTCGCGGCGTTCACCGCTTCGTCAATCATCTCCTTCGGCGTTCGCGGATCGACCTTCACCGCTTCCTCGTACTGGTTGAGGAAGGTCACGATGTCTTTATCGTTGGTGACGTTCGCCCCTTTGGCGTAAACCACTTTGGCGTTTTCACCAACGGCACTCTTGATACCGGTCAGCACGGTCACGGACTGGTCAGCCACGCCCGCGGCAGACCAGCTGCCCATGACGTCGCGCTTGCTGTCGGCCAGCGGACCCACCACGGCAATGGTGCCGGATTTTTTCAGCGGCAGCGTGTCGAGGCGGTTCTTCAGCAGCACCAGGCTTTCGCGCGCGACGTCTCGCGCCTCTTTGCGGTGCAGGCGGCTTTCGGCATTGGTATCTGCCGGGTCGGAGTCTTTCGGACCCAGGTGGCTGTACGGATCGTTAAACAGCCCCATGTCGTATTTCACGTTCAGCACGTGACGGGTGGCATCGTCCAGCTCCGCCATCGTCACCTTGCCGCTCTTCACCAGCCCCGGCAGGTACTTGCTGTAATACTCGTCGCTCATGCTCATGTTGATGCCGGACTTGAGCGCCACGCGCACCGCGTCTTCCGGATCGGAGGCGGTACCGTGTTTGATCAGCTCTTTAATCGCGCCGTGGTCGGAAACGGTGATACCCTTAAAGCCCCACTGGTCGCGCAGCACGTCTTTCAGCAGCCAGGAATCAGAGGTTGCAGGCGTGCCGTTCAGCGAGTTCAGCGCCACCATCACCGCGCCGCTGCCCGCATCCAGCCCTGCCTTGTACGGCGGCATGTAGTCGTTGAACAGGCGCTGCGGGCTCATGTCGACGGTGTTGTACTCTTTACCGCCCTCCACCGCGCCGTAGGCCGCAAAGTGCTTGACGCTGGTCATCACCGAGTAGCGGTCCGCCGGGCTTTTGCCCTGCATCGCTTCCACCATGGTTTTACCCATCGTGGAGGTTAAATACGTATCTTCACCAAAGCCTTCCGAGCCGCGGCCCCAGCGCGGATCGCGCGAGACGTCCACCATGGGCGCCCAGGTCATGTTCAGCCCGTCGTCCGCCGCTTCATAAGCCGACACGCGCCCGACGGTTTTCACTGCGTCGAGGTTAAAGGAAGACGCTAAGCCAAGGCTGATGGGGAAGACGGTACGCTGGCCGTGCACCACGTCGTAGGCAAAGAACAGGGGAATTTTCAGGCGGCTGAGATCCATCACCTGGTCCTGCATCTTGCGGATGTCCTGGCGGGTGACGGTATTAAAGATGGCGCCTACCTGCCCGTCTTTGATCATCTCGCGGATGGCCTCTTTCGGGTTATCCGGGCCGACGCTGATCAGACGCAGCTGGCCGATTTTCTCATCGACCGTCATTTTCTTGAGCAATTCCGTGACAAACGCGTCCCGCGCTTCAGGCGTGAGCGGGTGATTGCCAAACAAATCCTCTGCCAGCGCAGGTTGCAGCGCCAGGCTGACGGCGACACCTACAGAACATAGCCATTTCATGTCGTTTTACTCTCTCATCAATAACCGCCGGACGATCTCGGCCATACCGTGCGAAAAGCGCAGTGTGCCACAAACCCTCCGATCGTTGCAGGGTTATTCTCTGATTTTTCTCGTGAATACTCGACCGCTTAACAGTTAATCGCGCTATGCTTTACAGCGAGAAATTTGCCCCACCACAAGGAGTGGAAGATGTCTTCTGTTCGAACTGACGATAACAAAACTTTTATTAACGAACTGTCGCGCCTGGTTGGCTCCTCTCACCTGCTCACCGACCCGGCTAAAACCGCCCGCTACCGCAAGGGCTTCCGCTCCGGTCAGGGCGAGGCGCTGGCGGTGGTTTTCCCCGGCACGCTGCTGGAGCTGTGGCGCGTCCTGAGCGCCTGCGTCGCCGCCGACAAGATTATTTTAATGCAGGCGGCCAACACCGGCCTGACCGAAGGCTCCACGCCGAACGGCAACGATTACGATCGTGACATCGTGATTATCAGCACCCTGCGCCTCGACAAGCTGCACCTGCTGGATAAAGGCGAGCAGGTGCTCGCGTTCCCCGGCACCACGCTTTACTCCCTCGAGAAAGCGCTTAAGCCGCTGGGCCGCGAACCACACTCGGTGATCGGCTCCTCCTGTATTGGCGCCTCGGTGGTCGGTGGGATCTGCAATAACTCTGGCGGCTCGCTGGTGCAGCGCGGCCCCGCCTATACCGAGATGTCCCTGTTTGCCCGTATTGACGAAAACGGCAAGCTGACGCTGGTGAACCACCTGGGAATCGATCTCGGCGTCACGCCAGAACAGATTCTCAGCAAGCTCGACGACGATCGCGTGAAGGATGAAGATGTGCAGCACGACGGCCGCCACGCGCACGATCACGACTACGTGACCCGCGTGCGGGATATCGACGCCGATACGCCGGCGCGCTACAACGCCGACCCGGACCGCCTGTTTGAATCCTCCGGCTGCGCGGGCAAGCTGGCCGTTTTTGCGGTACGTCTGGACACCTTCCCGGCAGAGAAAAAGCAGCAGGTATTCTACATCGGCACCAACCAGCCTGAGGTTCTGACGGAGATCCGCCGTCATATTCTGGGCGAATTCACCCATCTGCCGGTGGCGGGCGAATACATGCACCGGGACATTTACGACATCGCCGAACGTTACGGCAAAGATACCTTCCTGATGATCGACAAGCTCGGCACCGACAAAATGCCGTTCTTCTTCACCATGAAGGGCCGCACCGACGCGATGCTGGAGAAAGTGTCGCTGTTCAAACCCCACTTCACCGACCGCTTTATGCAGAAGCTGGGCAACGTTTTCCCGGCGCATCTGCCGGAGAGGATGAAAACCTGGCGCGACAAGTACGAACATCACCTGCTGCTGAAAATGGCCGGAGACGGAATTGCCGAAGCGCAGAGCTGGCTGACCGAATTCTTTAAAACGGCCGAAGGGGATTTCTTTGCCTGTACGCCTGAAGAGGGCAGCAAAGCCTTCCTGCACCGCTTTGCCGCCGCAGGGGCCGCCATCCGATATCAGGCGGTACATTCCGAAGAGGTGGAAGATATTCTGGCGCTCGATATCGCCCTGCGGCGTAACGACACCGAGTGGTTTGAACACCTGCCGCCGGAAATCGACAGCAAGCTGGTGCACAAGCTCTATTACGGTCACTTTATGTGCTATGTCTTCCATCAGGATTACATCGTCAAGAAAGGGGTCGATGCACACGAACTGAAGGAGCAGATGCTCGCCCTTCTGCGTGAACGCGGCGCACAATATCCTGCGGAACACAACGTCGGACATCTTTATAAAGCCCCTGACGCACTTAAGCAGTTTTATCGCGAGAATGACCCTACAAACAGCATGAATCCCGGCATCGGTAAAACAACGCGGAAGAAATACTGGAAAGAGAGCGCAGACGTGGAGCAGCACATAACGCAAACGTCTGATTAATTCCTACAGCCAAATTTGAGAGATTGTTAAGCGCTCCTTAATCGTAATAGAGTAACGGCTTATCGCCGGAGAAACGTTTCTCCGGCCTTCGATAACGAGGAGCAGGCACATCATGTCGGCTATTGATGTTTTATCCGAGACCGAGCTGGAAGTGCGCGACGCCCGTCCCGATGATGTGCATGCCATTGCCGCGATCTATGCCTGGCATGTGCTTCACGGGCGCGCGTCATTTGAAGAAGTCCCTCCGACTATTGACGAAATGCGTCATCGCATGAAAAGCGTGGCGGAGAACGGTTTACCGTGGCTTATCGCGCTGTACCGCGGCATTGTGGTGGGCTACTGCTATGCCACCCCTTACCGACCGCGACACGCCTACCGCTATACCCTGGAAGAGTCGATTTACGTGGATGCCAGCATCACCGGGCGCGGTTTTGGCACGGCACTGATGGATGCGCTGATCGCACGCTGCGAGCAAGGGCCGTGGCGGCAGATGATTGCCGTGGTAGGGGATGGCAATAACAATGCCGGCTCGTTACGCCTGCATAAAAAACATGGTTTCGTGATTGTCGGCCAACTGCGCAGCGTAGGCTATAAGAAAGGCGACTGGCGGGATACGGTGATTATGCAGCGTCCGCTCAACGATGGTGACTGGACGCTGCCGGAATAAACGCAAAACGGTAACCTGGGTTACCGTTTTTTTGTGTTTGTAGGCCGGGTAAGGCAAAGCCGCCACCCGGCGCTGACAGACGGCTCAGTCGTTCTGCGCCGTCGCCATCTGCTCCGCTTTCTGCTTTTTATACGTCAATGCCGCGGCCGGGACAGGCTGCACTTTTCCTGTTTCAATCCAGGTACGCAGGCGGCTCGCGTCGGCGAAGTGCGTGTATTTGCCGAAGGCATCCATCACTACCAGCGCCACCGGCTTACCGTTAAATACGGTGCGCATCACCAGACAGTGTCCCGCCGCGTTGGTAAAGCCGGTTTTGGTTAGCTGAATATTCCAGTTATCCCGGTATACCAGATGGTTAGTATTGCGGAACGGCAGCGTATAGGCCGGGTTCGCAAAGGTCGCCATCTCTTCACGGGTGGTACTGAGCTGACCAATCAGCGGGTACTGTTTGCTGGCAATCAGCAGTTTCGTCAGATCGCGCGCCGTGGAGACGTTGTTGATCGACAGACCCGTCGGTTCCACATAGTGCGTATTGTTCATCCCCAGCGCTTTGGCTTTGGCGTTCATCGCGCGGATAAACGCGTCGTAGCCGCCAGGATAGTGGTGCGCCAGGCTCGCCGCCGCGCGGTTTTCAGACGACATCAGCGCCAGCAGCAGCATATTTTTACGGCTGATCTCACTGTTCAGCCGCACGCGGGAGTAGATCCCTTTCATCTCCGGCGTGTGGCTAATATCCACTTTCAGTTTTTCGTCCAGCGGCAGATGGGCATCAAGCACCACCATCGCGGTCATTAATTTGGTAATTGAGGCGATCGGTCGCACCAGGTCCGGATGGCTGGCGTAAATCACCTTATTGGTGTTGAGATCGACAATCATCGCGCTGCCGGACGCAATTTGCGGCTGAGCAGCAGCGGTGGTCACCGCGGGCGTTTTGGCGACGGCCGGTACGACTGCGGACGCACCCAGCAACAGCGCCAGGCTAAGTAAAGAGACTCGGAATTTCAGCATGGTGAGACTTCTGATAATTATTCACGCACGTTATGACGTACACCGCCTGGGTTGTTAGATAAACACAGGCTGGCCTCGGCATCATAGCCGTCAGCGGGCGTTGTCGCCAGAGGATAATCGTGAACGGATGCTGCATTGCTGGCATTTACGCCAGCAATGCAGTGAACTCAGAAGAGACGGTATCCATAACCCCAAAGAATCACCGTCAGTGCCAGTAACGCCTCCAGCACCAGCACCCCGATGGCGAGCGTTGAGCTCGAGAAGCTCAGCCCCTCTTCTTTATTGATATTCAGGAAGGTAGGAACCCCCAGATACAGCAGATAACCGGTGTAAAAGAGGGCAATGGTACCGATCAGCGCGCACAGCCAGACCAGTGGATAGAGCGCAACAATACCGCTTAAGAACAGCGGGGTCGCGACATACCCGGCAAAGACCATACAGTGCGCCAGCGATGGACGCTGCGGATAGTTACGCGCCATCCAGTGAATGACGCGCCCCATGACCGCCACCCCCGCCAGCATCAGGCCATAAAAGATGATGGCAAGATAGAGTCCGGTAAACCAGGAAAGCTGAACCACGGTGCCGTCACCGAAGTTCCAGCCGATTTGTGTCGTTCCGATAAAAGCGCATATTACCGGCACCGCGGCCATCAGCAGCACGTGGTGCGTGTAATGATGCGAGACCGTTTCGTTCTCACTTTTAATGACATGCATTTCACGATCGGGATGGGAGAAAAGTCCCCAGACATGGTTCATAGCGCCCCCTTGTTGTCGGCCCGTCAGCGATACCTTAAGTATAATGCAGGCTTTAGATTATTTTATGTACAGTGGGAAATTTCCGTTGATTTCCCCGCCGTTGATTCAAGGGGTATATGATTAAACGAGGCACGCAGAGGGAGAAAACCGTTACGTAATGGATATTAACGCACTCATTGAGCAATATGGCTATGCCGCGCTGGTCATCGGCAGCGTGGCAGAAGGTGAAACCATCACGCTGTTAGGGGGCGTCGCCGCGCATCAGGGGTTACTGAAGTTCCCGCTGGTTGTTGCAGCGGTCGCGCTGGGCGGGATGATAGGCGATCAGCTGCTCTACTTTCTGGGGCTGCGCTTTGGGCCCACGCTGCTCAAGCGTTTCGCAAAGCATCAGAAGAAAATCCGCCGCGCTCAGCGGCTCATTCAACGTCATCCCTACCTGTTCGTTATTGGCACGCGCTTTATGTATGGCTTTCGCATTATCGGGCCGATACTGATTGGCGCCAGCCATCTGCCGCCCAAAATTTTTCTGCCGCTCAATATTGTGGGCGCGATTGCCTGGGCGCTGATCTTTACGACGCTCGGTTATGTAGGGGGCGAAGTGATTGCGCCCTGGCTGCATAATCTCGACCAGCACCTGAAGCACTGGGCGTGGTTGATTCTGGTGGTTGTGGCGGTGATTGCGGTGCGACTGTGGCTGAAGCACCGTGAAAAGACGCGGGATGAGGAGTGAGTACGGCCTGATGCCCTCACCCTAACCCTCTCCCACAGGGAGAGGGAACTAAAAATACCCTCTCTCACAGGGAGAGGGGAATCTATCCCTCCGGCTTAAACTGCGGGTTCGCCAGCATAAAGCCCCCGTCGACGATAAACGATTGCCCCGTTGCGTAGCTGGCGTCGCTGTCGCACAGCCACGCCACCAGGCTGGCAATCTCTTTCGTGTGGCCCGGCCTTGCCAGCGGGATTTCCGGCATGGAGCCTTCCTTCACTTCGCTGTCGTCCATGTCGTTCATCGGCGTGGCAATCGCACCCGGCGCGACGGCGTTCACCAGAATGTTGTGCTTCACCAGCTCCATCGCCATGGATTTGGTTAAGCCGCCGAGCGCGTGTTTTGCCGCCGTGTAGGCACTCGCTTGCGGCAGAGGCGTGTGTTCATGCACCGAGGTGATGTTCACAATCCGCCCCCCTTCCCCCTGCTTCACCATCTGCCTTGCGGCTATCTGTGAACAGAGAAACGCACCGTCCACGTCGACGGTGAAAATATTCCGCCAGTCGTCAAACGGCATCTCGAGGAACGGCGCTTTGGTCATCGCCCCTGCATTATTGACCAGCACGTCCAGCCGGCCAAAGCGCGCAATCAGCGTCTCTATTGCCTCAGCGCCTTCCGGCAGGGTGCTTAAATCAAGATGGACAGCCTCCGCGCGCTGCCCCTGCGCTTCGACTTCACGGCAGGTTTCCAGCGCCCCTTTCTCATCCGAGTGCCAGGTGACGCCAATATCAAACCCGCGCTCAGCCAGCATCAGGGCCGTGGTTTTACCGATCCCGGAATCCGATGCGGTCACAATCGCTACTCTGGTCATACTCACCTCCTGAAAAACTGCAAAGAGGTAAGTATAGTTAATGACCTTTTTTAGTCATGATGATAGCCACCGCCCAGCGCGGAGGTCAGCTGCAGCGTGGCGTCCACATACTGCCCCTTCAGCAGCAGTCCTTCGAGGTGCTCTTTGAGGGCCGGTATTCTGGCTTCACTGACCCGGGAGCCCGCAACGATCCCCGCGCTGAAACGCGCCTGCGCCAGCGCTACAACCCGTGCCGCATCTTTTTCAACCTGCTGCTGGTGGCTGTTTTTCGCCATCAGCGTTTCGACTTCACTGGCCGTGTGTGCCACCTGATTGACGGCCTCTACCACCGCTTTGTTGTAGTTGGCTACCGAAAGGTTGTTCTGCGCCTGAGCGATATCCAGCCCGGCGTTAAGCCTGCCGCTGTCGAAAATCGGCAGCGTCAGCCCGGCGGTCACGCCCATCTGCTGCGCGGACGAACGGAACAGATCGCTCAGATGGAGAGCATCCTGCTGTAAGAACGCCATCAGGTTCACGTCAGGATAAAACGCCGCTCGGGCGGCCTCCACTTCGCTCATGGAGGCTTCGATATACCAGTGCGCCTCCTGCAGATCCGGACGGCGTGCCAGCAGTTCATAGCCGAGCGTCGACGGTAGCGAGGCTTCCACCGTTGGCAAGGCGTGCCGCGTCAGCTTCACGGAGGAGGCGTTCGTCAGCGCGACCAGGCGCGCCTCAATGGCTTTCATTTTCCCGTTGACTTCGGCCAGCTGCTCTTCGGTTTTGCTGGCGTTGATATCCGTTTCAACGCCCTCCACGGAGGAGGTGATCCCGTGTTGATACAGCTCGCGATCGGCACCGATAATATTGTCCTGCTCATGTTTAATCTGCGCGAGGACCTCCCCCACGGCGGCCTGCGTTTGCCACTCCCAGTAGAGCCGCGCCACGCTGCTGGCCAGCAGCTGACGGGTCTGCTCCAGCTCCGCTTTTTGCGCATTCACTTTGCCAATCCGGGCTTCGACCTGCGCGCGATTTTTTCCCCACAGATCGAGATCCCAGCCTGCCGTCAGGCCAAAGGTGCCGTTGGTGTACCACGGCCCGGTTGTCCCTGCCGCCGGGTCGGTAATGGCAAAGGGCCCCATCAGCCCCTCGGCGGACATTTTCTGACGTTCGGCATCCGCTGAAAAATCGATCTGCGGACCGTCGGCAGCCATAGCCGCTTTGGCCTGGGCTTCCGCAAGCGTAATGCGCTGACGGGCAATCTGCATATCCGGCGCATCGCTTAATGCTTTCGCAATAAGCCCGTTAAGTTCCGGATCGTTATATGCTTTCCACCACTCATTTTTCGGCCAGTCCTTATGATTCAGAACCGTATTCACCGACGCCGCCGTGGTTTGCGTTTTAATGGGAGATACCGTGGCATGTTCAGGCGCACAGGCAGCCAGAATAAAAACGAAGGGAGCACACAGAGATAAAATAAGAGAACGTTTCATGACGCCATAAACTCAAAAAATAAAGGCGCAAATTACGCTTGATTCTCTTTATTTTTTTAGTAATGCGTGGCAATGCGTAAATTGTCATAGATTTAAATATACGGAAAAATATTCACCAAAATTATTATTTAAATTGAATTATGCAAATAAAAAATAATCAACCCGACAGGGTGAACATCCCCTGTCAGGTTGATCGCTTTATTAAACTTTCAGCGAAGCGCCTTTTGTCGCAATAACCTCTTTATACCAGTAGAAACTTTTCTTACGGCTGCGCGCCAGCGTGCCTTTCCCGCTGTCATCGCGATCGACGTAAATAAAGCCGTAGCGCTTAGAGAGTTCAGCTTTTGATGCGCTCACCAGGTCGATGGGCCCCCAGCTGGTGTAGCCCATCACCTCAACGCCGTCTTCAATGGCTTCCCGCACCTGCACCAGGTGATCGTTGAGATAGCTGATGCGGTAGTCGTCCTGCACTGTGCCGTCTGCGTCCGGTTTATCCTTCGCCCCGAGGCCATTTTCCACGATAAACAGCGGCTTCTGATAGCGATCCCAGAGTACGTTTAGCAGGGTACGCAGGCCGATGGGGTCAATCTGCCAGCCCCATTCGGAACTGGCCAGATGCGGGTTTGGCACCATGCTCAGGATATTGCCGCGCGCCTGCTGGTTGAGGGCTTCATCCGCGGTGACGCAGCCCGTCATGTAGTAGCTGAAGGAGATAAAATCGACGGTAGATTTCAGCGCCTCGCGGTCGGCGTCCGTGACCTCTAGCTGAATGCCGTTGTCGCGGAAGAAGCGCTGCATATACCCCGGGTAGGCGCCACGGCACTGCACGTCGCCAAAGAATTGCCACGCGCGGTTTTCCTGCAGCGTCTCCAGAACATCTTCCGGCTTGCAGGTCAGCGGATACATCAGGCCGCCCAGCAGCATGTTGCCGATTCTGGCATCCGGGATAATCTCATGGCAGGCCTTCACCGCCAGCGCGCTGGCCACCAGCTGGTGGTGGATCGCCTGGTACACCTCCCCTTTGCTGCTGGTTTCCGGCAGACCGACGCCGGTCATCGGCGCGTGCAGAGACATATTGATCTCGTTGAAAGTCAGCCACAGCTTGACCTTCTCTTTGTAGCGCGCAAACACGGTACGGGCATAGCGCTCAAAGAAGCCGATAGTCTGACGGCTGCCCCACCCGCCGTACTGCTTCACCAGCCCCCACGGCATTTCATAGTGCGACAGCGTCACCAGCGGCGTGATGTTGTGCGCGGCCAGCTCGTCAAACAACCGGTCGTAAAACGCCAGCCCCGCCTCGTTCGGCTGCTGCTCGTCACCGTTCGGAAAAATGCGGGTCCAGGCAATGGAGACGCGCAGGCAGCTAAAGCCCATCTCGGCGAACAGCTTGATGTCTTCCGGGTAGCGATGATAGAAGTCGATGGCGACATCCTTGATGCCGCTGTCCCCAGGGACGCGCTCAACTACCGGGCCGAAGACACCCTGCGGCTGAACGTCAGAGGTGGACAGCCCTTTCCCCTCCTCCAGATACGCACCCTCTACCTGATTCGCGGCAACCGCGCCGCCCCATAAAAAATCGTCCGGGAAAGTTTTCATCACGTTCTCCTGTTATTGATGACTGACGCTGAGTAACGGCGCACCGGCATTGACGGACGTTGCCGCCACGGTCGCCACCTCGCGATACTCGTCGCTGTTACTGATAATAATCGGGGTCGCCAGGTCGTATCCGGCATCGATAATCGCCTGTCGGTCAAACTCCAGCAGCAGATCGCCGGGCTGCACCTTGTCACCGACCTTCACATGGACGGTAAACGGCCTGCCGTCGAGCTTCACAGTGTCGATACCCACGTGGATCAACACTTCAATCCCGCTGTTACTGAGCAGGCCGATGGCGTGTTTGGTCTGGAACAGCGAAGCCACCACACCGGCAAACGGGGCAACCACTTTGTTATCGGAGGGAATAATCGCGGCGCCGCTGCCCAGCAGGCCGCTGGCAAACGTGGTATCCGGCACCTGGTCGAGAGCAAGAACGGTACCGGTCATCGGCGATAGCACATCGTTTTCGCCCGCGGAGACCACATTCTCTGGCGCGGTGTTTCCTGGCATACCGGCGAGCAGCGTCAGGCCGCAGCTCAGCACCAGCGCCACCACCGTGCCGATAATGCCTCCCCACAGCGTGGCGTCCACGCCGCCCGGCGGAATCATCTGGGCGATGGTAAAGATATTGGCGAAGCCGAAGGAGTAAACGTGGGTGTCGCTGAAGCCGACAATCGCCCCGCCGATAGCGCCAGCCACGCAGCCAAAGATAAACGGACGGCGCAGCGGCAGGTTTACGCCATACACTGCGGGTTCGGTGATACCAAAAATACCTGCCGTCACGGATGAACCGGCCAGCATTTTCTGACGCGCATCACGGGTACGCAGGAAAATGCCCAGCGCCGCCCCCACCTGGCCAAACACCGCAGGCAAAAGCATCGGCAGCATGGAGTCATGCCCCAGCACCGCCAGGTTGTTGATCATCAGCGGCACCAGCCCCCAGTGCAGGCCAAAAATAACGCAGACCTGCCACAGCGCGCCCATCGCCGCGCCCGCCAGCCACGGTGCCAGAACGTAAATAGTCTGATAGCCGTTCGCCAGCATCTGGCTCAGCCAGGTCGCCAGCGGCCCGATAACGAGGAAAGTCAGCGGCACGGTCACGGCCAGACAGATCAGCGGCGCGAAGAAGTTTTTCATCGAGGAAGGCAGCAGCCTGGTGCTCTGTTTTTCCAGCCAGCAGCTGACCCACGCGGCGAGAATAATCGGGATCACCGACGAGCTGTAGTTGAACCACGTGACGGGGATGCCCAAAAAGGCTTCCGATACCGCCCCCGGCTGCTGGCTGGCGTTAAATGCCGCAATCATCACCGGATGGGTGAGCGCCCCGCCGATCGCCATGGTAATAAACGGGTTGCCGCCGAACTTTTTCCCGGCGGTATAGCCCAGCACCAGCGGGAAGAAGAAAAACAGCGCATCGCTGGCGGCAAACCAGATTTTATACGTGCCGCTCTCGGTCGTGAGCCAGCCGCAGACCACGGCCAGCGCCAGCAGCCCCTTCAAAATACCGGACGCGGCCAGAATGCCGATAAACGGGGTAAAGATCCCGGAGACGATATCAATCAGGCGGCCCAGCAGGTTCCCCTTTTCGCCCTTCTCTTCCACGACAGGGGCATCGTCGGTCAGGCCTGCTTCATTGCGCACTGCCTGCCAGACGTCGTGAACGTGGTTGCCAATCACCACCTGAAACTGGCCGCCGCTTTCGACCACCATGATCACGCCCGGGTTTTTCTTGAGCCCTTCCGCATCCGCCCGTTGATTCTCTTTCAGTTTGAAGCGAAGCCGGGTCGCGCAGTGCACAAGACTGACGATGTTCTCTTTTCCGCCAACGTGGCCGAGAATATCCTTCGCTAACGCCTGGTATTCCATCTCGATTTCCTTACATCCGATGCCCGCAGGCACCTGTTGACTGAGTACAAAAATAAAAAAACCCGAGAACGACCTTCTGACGAAGGCCGCGCTCAGGTTTTGCCTGCGTGATGCAGTAACAATCCTGTTTTGAGGCTTAACGCCCCTCTTTTCTCACCCGCTCGATATGAATGGCGAGGAACATAATTTCTTCGGTTGTCAGCTCACGCTGATAGCTTTTGTTCAGGTGCTGCGCAATTTTCTCGGCGCATTTCCACGCCTTCGCGTAGTTGTCTTTGACTGCGGTATGCAGCGAGACATCGTCATCTTCCACCACGGTGCGGGTGAGCATCCGCTGGGCAAAAAACTTCAGGTGGGTGACGAAACGCTGGTAGCTGAGCGACTCTTCGTCATACTCAAGCTGCAGCTGATACTTCACCAGTTGCAGGATCTCCTGCATCACCCGCGTCACGTGCATCACCTCCGGCATTTCGCTGTTCAGCTGCGCGGTGACCAGATGCAGCGCGATAAAACCGGCCTCATCCTCCTCCAGTTCGACGTTAAGGCGTCTGGCGATAATGGCCCGCGCCTCCTGCCCTAATTCGAACTCCTTCGGATACAGCCGTTTAATATCCCACAGCAGCACGTTTTTGATGGCCAACCCGTTCTTCTGCCGCTCAATCGCAAAGTAGCAGTGATCGGTGAGGGTGATATACAAGCTCTCCTGCAGCTTGCCCAGCCGCTGCGCCGCCAGCCCGATGATGCGGTCGCAGGTGGTCATCACCTCCAGCGGAATCTGACTCAGCAGCTCGCCGAGCCGACGCACCAGTTCATCGCTTTGTAACGCAAACACCTTTTCAACCCGCGCGGTATCCAGCGCTTCTCCGACGCGCTTCTGAAAGGCCAGCCCACGGCCCATCACCACCTGTTCGCGCCCGCGCTCATCCTGAACAACCACCACGTTATTATTGAGTATCTTGGCGATTTTCATCTGAACCCCAGAAACAAAAAAACCTGACCTCCGGCAGATGCCAGAAAATCAGGTTTTGCCTGCCTAAGCAGTAACAATCCAGTTCTGGCACTCTATCAGTTTCATTCGTAGCCTCAATGCGTCACGCGTCAGAAACGTGACGCGGATCGAACTTGCTACCGTGATATCAGAAGGTCACCACCGTTTTCAGCTCGGTGACCCAGGCATCCTGGGTGCGGCTGACCCCGCCGGGATGGTGCCAGTACTGAATGCCCGGCTGCAGTTCAAGCCATGACACCGGACGAAAGCGGTAGTAAAACTCGCCGTTCAGGGAATGGCCCGGCACCGGGTGCCAGGCCGGATTGTTGTAGTCGCTTACGCCGCTCAGGCTGTTCAGGTAACGCTGGTTGCGCGCGTACTGGCTGCTCATATCAATCCAGGTTAAGCCAAAGCCAATCCAGTCTTCCGGTCGCGCATCAAACAGCCCGCGGTAGCGCAGCGAGGCGGCGTAAACCTGATGCTGCGTAAGCTGCTGGTTCAGCCCGGCGTACATGAACCAGGTCCGGCTGTGGGTATCGAATCCGTCCGGGTCCGTCGCGCCCGCCCCGCCGGATTTGCCGCGATAGAGATCGGTTTGCGGCGCGTTGGTAAACACCACGCCCAGGTTGTACGCGCCCGGCAGGCCGTTAATCAGCGGACGCGCTTCGATTTCAACCGGCAGTAAGACCCCTTCGCTGCCCTTCGTCGACCAGCTCCAGGCATGGCTGCGGCTGGCGGCCTGCGGATTTTGCTCCATCACGCCGCCCTTCAGGGTTAGCGTCGGCGTGAGTTTATACGCAAGCGTGGTTCCCCAGGTGTGGACGTTCCAGTTGTTCCAGGTGAGCGAGTTGGCTGACTTTCCGCCGCACTGGGACAGCAGCTGAAAATCACAGGGGATAATTTGATCGAAGGTCTGCACCTTGTTCATCATCCCGATGCGCCAGGTCAGACGCCGGTCGTCAAAGCTGCGGGCAAAGGTCAGCCAGCCCAGACGGGTAATCGACTGCCCGCCCCAGCTCTCCTGGGTCAGATCGTTGAAGTTGACGCGCGGGTCCTGCACGCGTTTGGTGGTGAGATCGTCATTGTGGTTGCGGTTGACGATGTTCCCCTCGATACGCGCGTCCGGGATACCGGTCCAGCGCTCCAGATCCTGGTTGAAGGTCAGCGCGAACTGGTCAATATAGGCCACGTGGGAGTCGTGGTTATATCCGCCACCGCCGTTCCAGCCAATTTCATTCAGGTATCCGAGGTTATAGGTAAAACCGTTATCGTTAAGGATTTTACGTATGCCGAGCATTTCGCCCAGCACAGGCTCCGGCGGAGCTTCCAACCCTAATACCGTACCGTTCCAGTCTTGCGCCATCGACAGCGGGGATATCGCCAATAAGGCGAACGCATAGAGTTTATTTTTATATGCCATGATAACAACCTGTGATTGAGTATTGAGTGCGTAACCGGCCGCAGGAAATTTTTCTATTTCCTGTCGCTATTTCTTTTTTTAAAAATCATTAAAAAGCGCTAAGCCAAATATCTCTCCTGCGTAAATGACAGGCAAAAAAAAACCTAAGCGCCCCACAGCGAAAATGCTGTGGAACGCTTAGGTTTTGCCTGTTAACCAGTCACAATCCTGCGTTGAAAACAGTGGCACCTTAACACCGTCGCGCCACGTTGAAAACCTGAACTGTTTTCTGTTTTAAAAAAGTGTGAGCAATTTAACGCTTATTATTTGGACTGAATCACCCGCGCAATATCAGCCGACGTCTGTAAAGTACGAATCTCCTGAAATAATTCCAGCGCTTCCTCGTACTCTTTGCGTAAATAACTCAGCCACTGCTTAATACGCGCGACGTGATACAAACCGGTGTCGCCCTGCTTTTCCAGACGGCTGTATTTTTGCAGCAGCGTGACGACATCTGCCCAGGGCATACGCGGTTCGTTATATTTCACCACCCGGCTGAGGTTGGGCACATTCAGCGCGCCGCGGCCGATCATTACCGCATCGCAGCCGGTGGCCTGCAGACAGGCCTGCGCGCTCTCGTAATCCCATATTTCGCCGTTGGCGATCACCGGAATGGAGAGGCGTTTGCGGATCTCACCGATCGCCTGCCAGTTTATGCGATCGGCTTTGTAGCCATCTTCTTTAGTGCGGCCATGCACCACCAGCTCGGTGGCCCCGGCCTGCTGCACCGCATCGGCGATCTCGAACTGTCGGGCATCGCTGTCCCATCCCAGCCGCACCTTTACCGTCACCGGCAAATGCGCGGGCACGGCCTCGCGCATGGCTTTCGCGCCGCGGTAAATCAGTTCAGGATCTTTCAGCAACGTCGCCCCGCCGCCGCTGCCGTTCACCAGCTTAGACGGACAGCCGCAGTTGAGATCCACCCCGTAAGAGCCCAGCTCAACCGCGCGGGCGGCGTTTTCCGCCAGCCATTCCGGGTACTGGCCGAGCAGCTGAATCCGCACCAGCGTGCCGGAAGAGGTTCGGCTCTGGTTGTGCAGCTCGGGGCAAAGCCGGAAGAAGGATTTTACCGGCAACAGCATATCCACCACGCGCAAAAACTCCGTCACGCAGAGATCGTAGTCGTTCACCTCGGTCAGAAGCTCGCGCACGAGGGAGTCGAGCACGCCTTCCATTGGGGCCAGTAAAACACGCATAGCAGTACCTGTGAAAAAAGACGCGCTATAGTAGCCGCTCTCTATATCGCTGGGAAGCGCTTCTGTTCAGGCAGAAAGTCACCCGGCGTTGCCCCAACAATGGCGCGAAACGCCGCCGCAAATGCCGCCGGGCCGGAAAACCCCAGCATCCAGGCCACCTGCTTAACCGGGTATCCGTTGGCGAGGAGATCCAGCGAGGCACAAATCCTTGCGCGCTGTCGCCAGGCCCGGAAGCTAAAGCCGGTATCGTTGATAAACGCACGTGAAAATGTGCGTTCAGACATCGCGGCCCGTTCCGCCAGCCTTTCCAGAGAGAGAGCCCAGAGATTGTTGGCAATGAGGTCACAGGCCACGCGATGTAAGCGCTCATCCACGGGCATCGGCAGTTCGGCTGAAATCTGCTGCGTCTCGCTGAGGATGTCGAGCAGCAAAACGGCCATGCTGCGCTGGCTTGCCGGCCGGTATTCCGCGCTGAACAGCCCGGCAATCAGCTCTTTGAACAACGCTGTGGCCATAATCACGTGAACCTCGTCTTTCCGCTTAAAAGGTTCGCATTGCGAAATCAGCGTAGGGCTAAACCAGACCGCGCGAAGCTCCGTTGCGGATAACACGCTGTAGGTATGCTCCTGAAAGGGAGGGATCCACAGCGCGCGCTGCGGCGGTATGACCCAGCGTTGGCTGCCGGTTTCGACCAGCATGACTCCTTTGATGGCAAACAAAAGTTGTCCCTGCGAATGCTGGTGAGGCGGATCGACTTCGCCGCGCGTATAGCGAATTGCCCCTCTTGACCATCCGATAGCATCGTCGTGAATTGGCGTTTTATCGATAACGGTTGGCATTTCACATTCCTCCCTTCCTCTTATGATGCTGCTTGTACACGTAACCAGAGAGAGACGCAATGCACATCCATTTTATTATTCATGAACATTTCGAGGCGCCAGGCGCCTATGAAATCTGGGGGAAAAGTCGCGGCTGCAGTTTGAGCTACACCAGAGTGTATCAGGGCGATCCGTTACCTGAGGAACTGGGGGGCACAGACCTGCTTATCATCATGGGAGGCCCGCAGTCACCCGCCACCACGCGTGAGGAATGCCCCTGGTTTGATGCGCAGGCGGAAAAGGCACTCATCAGCCGCGCGATAGAGGCAGGTAAAACGGTGATTGGCGTTTGTCTGGGCTCACAGCTTATCGGCGAAGCGCTGGGCGCAGCGTTTTGCCACAGCCCGGAAAAAGAGATCGGCAAATTTCCCGTCAGGCTCACAGATGCAGGCAAGGCGAACCCGCTGTTTGAGGGCTTTGGCAGCGTGCTGAACGTCGGTCACTGGCATAACGACATGCCTGGGTTGACGCCGCAGGCTAAGGTTTTGGCTTACAGCGAGGGCTGTCCCCGCCAGATCGTGCAATACAGCGAACGGGTTTACGGTTTCCAGTGCCATATGGAGCTGACGCCGGAGGTGGTAGAGTTGCTGATTGAGCATTCGCAGAATGACCTCCTCCGTGCGGGTGAATTCCGTTTTGTCGAAACGGCGGAAAAACTCCGCTCGCATGATTATCGCGAAATGAACCAGGTGCTGTTTTCTTTTCTCGATAAACTGACCGCCTGACGCTGATGCCTTCTCTGGCGCGTTACTTCGCCACCGCACTCCCTTTCCTCTAAACTGTAGCCTGCACCAGTAAGGTGATACCGGACGTTCCATTCCGGAATGTCTGGTATGCTCAAAATTCATGATGTGATCCGTGGCACATTTTTAGGTTTAATTGTATGATGAATGCGTTTCAGCAAGGACTATCACCATGAGCAAATCATTGAACATTATCTGGCAATATCTGCGCGCATTCGTCCTGATTTACGCCTGCCTGTATGCCGGGATTTTCATCGCGTCGCTGCTGCCCATCACCATTCCCGGCAGCATTATCGGCATGCTGATCCTCTTCGTGCTGCTGGCGCTGCAAATCCTGCCTGCAAAGTGGGTCAACCCCGGCTGCTTCGTCCTCATTCGCTATATGGCGCTGCTTTTCGTGCCTATCGGCGTCGGGGTCATGCAGTATTTTGATTTGCTCAAAGCCCAGTTCGGCCCGATTGTTGTTTCCTGCGCGGTGAGTACGCTGGTGGTTTTCCTGGTGGTGAGCTGGAGTTCACATCTGGTGCATGGCGAACGTAACGTGATTGGGGAGAAAACAAAAAAATGATGGACAATATCTGGTGGTCCCTGCCGCTCACCCTTGCAGTCTTTTTCGCCGCACGTAAGCTTGCCGCGCGTTTCAAAATGCCCTTGCTGAACCCCCTGCTGGTGGCGATGGTGGTGATTATTCCGTTCCTGCTGCTCACCGGCATCCCTTACGAACGCTACTTTGCCGGCAGCAAAATCTTAAACGACCTGCTGCAGCCCGCCGTCGTGGCGCTGGCGTTTCCTTTATATGAGCAGCTGCACCAGATCCGCGCCCGCTGGAAATCCATCATTACCATCTGTTTTGTGGGCAGCCTGGTGGCAATGATCACCGGCACGTCGGTGGCGCTGCTGATGGGTGCTTCCCCACAGATTGCGGCGTCAATCCTGCCTAAATCGGTGACCACGCCTATCGCGATGGCGGTTGGGGGCAGCCTCGGCGGCATTCCGGCCATCAGCGCGATGTGCGTCATTTTCGTCGGTATTCTCGGCGCGGTGTTTGGCCACACCCTGCTGAACGCGATGCGTATTCATACTAAGGCGGCACGGGGGCTCTCGATGGGCACCGCCTCGCACGCGCTGGGCACTGCCCGCTGCGCGGAGCTGGATTATCAGGAAGGGGCGTTTAGCTCCCTGGCGCTGGTGATCTGCGGGATTATTACCTCCCTGCTGGCCCCGTTCATTTTCCCGCTGATTCTGGCAGTGATGGGCTAAAATATGCGATGCGTCGCGCAAATTTCATTTTGATTTCATAAGTTGCATACATAATGAGAAGTGGATTACATATAAAGCCCTGACGGCTCCGTAAACTACCGATCCATTAACCTTTATGAGGCAAACGCCATGCACCCACGTTTTCAAGCTGCTTTCGCCCAGCTTGCAGAGAATTTGCAGTCAGCCCTTGCTCCCGTTCTGGCAGATGCGCACTTCCCCGCCCTGCTGACCGCGGAGCAGGTCACGATGCTGAAACAGGCAACGGGACTGGACGAAGACGCGCTGGCTTTCGCACTGCTTCCTCTGGCTGCCGCCTGCGCGCGGGCCGATCTCTCCCACTTCAACGTCGGGGCCATTGCGCGCGGCGTCAGCGGCACCTGGTACTTCGGCGGCAACATGGAGTTCCTGGGCGCAACCATGCAGCAAACCGTTCACGCCGAGCAGAGCGCAATCAGCCACGCCTGGCTGCGCGGTGAAAAAGCGCTGAGCGCCATTACCGTGAACTACACCCCCTGCGGCCACTGCCGTCAGTTTATGAACGAGCTGAACAGCGGGCTGCAGCTGCGCATCAACCTGCCGGGTCGCGCGCCGCACACGCTGGCGGATTACCTGCCTGATGCGTTTGGCCCGAAAGATCTGGAGATCAAAACCCTGCTGATGGACGAGCAGAACCACGGTTTCGCCCTGTCCGGCGATGACCTGAGCCAGGCGGCGATTACCGCCGCCAACAAGAGCCACACGCCGTACAGCAAATCCCCAAGCGGCGTGGCGCTGCAGTGCCGCGATGGCCGAATCTTCACCGGCAGCTATGCGGAAAACGCCGCGTTTAACCCAACGCTGCCGCCGCTGCAGGGCGCACTTAACCTGCTGAGCCTGAACGGCTATGACTATCCGGACATTCAGCGCGCCATTCTGGCCGAGATTGCCGATGCGCCGCTGATCCAGTGGGATGCCACCGCCGCAACGCTCAAAGCGTTAGGCTGTACGACAATTGACCGCGTACTGCTGGCGTAATCCTTCCGGCGGGCAGAAATGCCCGCCAGTTTGTTGAAAAACCCCTCAGTTGAGTCGCTGTTTCTTGCGCTAACCAGGCGGGTAAAGTAGCCTGAGTTAAATTTCACCTTCGGTACGAGCCATCTGCATGTTAAAGCGCGTTTTTTACAGCCTGTCTGTCCTGGTCGGCATACTGCTGTTGATCGTGCTCGGCCTCGACCGGTGGATGAGCTGGAAAACCGCCCCCTACATCTTTGACGACCTGCAGGACCTGCCCTATCGTCAGGTTGGCGTGGTGCTCGGCACCGCCAAGTATTACCGCACCGGCGTCATCAACCAGTATTACCGTTACCGCATTCAGGGCGCGCTGAACGCCTACAACAGCGGCAAGGTGAACTACCTGCTGCTGAGCGGCGATAACGCCCTGCAAAGCTATAACGAACCGGTGACGATGCGTAAGGACCTGATTGCCGCGGGCGTGGATCCTGCCGATATCGTGCTCGACTATGCGGGCTTCCGCACCCTGGACTCCATCGTCCGCACGCGCAAGGTCTTCGACACCAACGACTTCATCATCATCACCCAGCGCTTCCACTGCGAGCGCGCGCTGTTTATCGCCCTGCACATGGGCATTCAGGCGCAGTGCTACGCGGTGCCGTCACCAAAAGATATGCTGAGCGTGCGCGTCCGCGAGTTCGGCGCCCGCTTTGGTGCCCTGGCCGATCTGTATATCTTTAAGCGCGAACCGCGCTTTTTAGGCCCGCTGGTGCCGATTCCGGCGATGCACGAAGTGCCGGAAGACGCGCAGGGTTATCCTGCCGTCACGCCCGAGCAGCTGCTGGATATGCAGAAAAAAGAGAAATAACGGGACCGCCTTTATACTTTATTTACGCCGGGCCTGACGCTTTTTATCTCCCCTTTACGTCGGCTCTTTTAAGCTGAGTTCACTGCCGCTACGGCTTCATTGAAGAATTACTATGAACTCGATAATGAATGCGTTTTTCCTCAAAAGTCTCCGCCCATATTTTAACTTTCCCGGCTTATCACTCCCTGGCGCACTTAATTCTGGCCTCTGGCTGGATGAAAAAATTGACGCCCTGCAGCACAACGTTGCCGTGGAAGTGGCCGATTATCTGGAACGTTACCCGCAGACGAAACATGTTGACGTTTACCTGAACGATATCAACGGCACGATGCGCGGCAAGCGCCTCTCGGTAGAGAGCATGCTGAGCCTGGAAAAAGGCTGTTATTTTCCGCTTTCCGTCTACTCCATGGACCAGAAGGGAAACATCGCCGCCCCGCTTTATGATGAACCCGACCGGCTGTGCGTCCCTGTCGCCGGCTCTTTGCGTCCCTGTCCGCAGGATCCAGAGCACACGGCGCAGATCCTGCTGACGATGAAAGACAGCGACGGTAATCCCTGCCCGCTTGAGCCGCGCGCGATACTGCAGAACGTCGTGGCCCGCTTCCACCAGCACGGCCTCTTCCCGGTGATTGCCCCGGAAATCGAGTTCTATCTGACGGGACAGGGCGATCGCGATCCGCAAAATCAGGGCTGTTTTCATATGGATACCTCGTCGGCGCACGCGGCGCTGTTTGACGAGCTGGAACAGCTGGCGCACCTGCAGCGCATCCCGCTGTCAGGGGTGGTAGCGGAAGCCGAGTCCGGACAGTACGAATTAAACCTGAAGCACAGCCAGCGCGTCGTAGAGGTCTGTGATAACGTGCTGGCCCTGCGCCGCCTGACCCGCTATGTCGCTGAAAAGCACGGTCTTCAGGCCAACTTTATGACTAAGCCGTTCAGCCAGCTCTCCGGCAGCGGTTTGCACATCCATTTCAGCCTGAACGATAGCCGTGGCGAAAACGTTTTTGCCTCGCCGGTGAACGCGCTGAGCAGCATGATGCGCTTGTGCATCGCAGGCCAGCTGGCGCTGATGCCCGCCTCCGTCGCCATTCTTGCGCCGGGGGTCAACGCGTTTCGTCGCCTGCGTAAAAACCTGACGGAACCTGTCTTTAACTCCTGGGGCTATAACACACGCTCCGCCGCCTTGCGTATTCCCTGCTCGGATGAGAGCAACCGTCGTATCGAGTACCGGCTGGCCGGGGCCGATGCGAATCCGTATCTGGTGGCGGCCACTATCCTGACAGGCATGCTGTACGGGCTGGAACATATCGACGAGGGGGATCTCCCTGAGCCGCAGCACGACCAACCCGAACTGCCGCTGTTCCAGCAGGAGGCGATTGAGGCCTTTGCCCGCTGTCAGTATCTCACCGACAGCCTGGGCGACGCCTTTTCCGAACAGTGGGTCGCCTGCAAGCTTTCTGAACTCGACTGGTTTGAGCGGATTGTGACGCAGGAGGAGTCCCATCTGGCATAGGGCATAAAAAAAGCCCGCTCGGTGAGCGGGCCGGGTATTGCGAGGGACGATTACTTCTTACGGGCGTACTTCAGTGAATCCAGCGCAACCGCGAAGATAATGATGGCGCCCTTGATGATGTACTGCCAGTACGGGTTCACGCCTATGTAGGTCAACCCGTAGTTGATGACGGTGAAGATGATCACACCCGTCACCACGCCGAGTACGGTACCCACACCGCCGCTGAAGGAGACGCCGCCCACCACGCAGGCTGCGATCGCATCCAGTTCGTACATGAAGCCAAGGTTGTTCGTTGCAGAGCCGATGCGGCCCGCTTCCAGCATCCCGCCGAAGGCGTAGAACACGCCGGACAGGGCATAGATGATAAGCAGGTTCAGGGCGACGTTTACGCCGGACACTTTCGCCGCTTCCGGGTTACCGCCGATAGCGAAGATGTTTTTGCCAAAGCGCGTTTTGTTCCACAGGATCCAGACAAAGGCGACCGCAATCAGCGCATAGAAGGTGATATACGACAGGCGGAAGCTGCCCAGCGCGATAAACCCTTGCGTAAAGGTCGAGAAGCCGCTGTCAAAGCCCGAGATGGGCGAAGCACCGACGAAGTCGTAGTACAGGGAGTTGATACCGTAAACGATGATCATCGTGCCCAGGGTGGTGATAAATGGCGTCACGTTCAGGTAGGCGATGATAATACCGTTGATCAGACCAATCACCGCACCAATGGCGCAGACAATCAGGATCACCACGAAAATCGGCATGGTGGCCATTTCCGGGAAGACCTTGTTGGCGTTTTCCATCGACTGCAGCAGGGTTGCCGCGATAACCGCCGCCAGACCTACCTGGCGACCGGCAGAAAGATCCGTCCCCTGGGTCACGATCAGACCCGCCACGCCCAGCGCAATGATAATACGCACGGAGGACTGGGTCAGAATGTTACTCAGGTTGAGCAGGCTTAAGAACGTAGGGTCCTGGAAAATGATGATTGCCAGCAAGACTAAAAGAACAACGTAAATACCGCCTTCTTTCAGGTAAGTGAGAAAACTTTTTTTATTTAACGCACTCATGAGGAGCCCCTGATCTTAAAGGTGCAAAGACGCAAGACGCAAAATTTCATTTTGCGTTGTCGTTTTGGTGTCAACAATACCGGCGACGAGACCATTGCTCATAACCAGAATACGGTCCGTGATCCCTAACAGTTCCGGCATTTCGGAAGAAATAATAATGATCCCTTTATTCTTTTTCGCCAGCTCGGCAATCAGCTGATAAATTTCAAACTTCGCGCCGACGTCAATACCGCGGGTCGGCTCATCCAGCATCAGGATTTCGGGCTGCGTTAATAACCAACGGCCAATAATCACTTTCTGCTGGTTACCGCCTGACAGCGAACCAATCTGGGTGCGGTGGCCTGGCGTTTTCACGCGCATGGAGTCAATCACCCACTGGGTATCGCTTTTCATGCGGGAATTATCCAGCAGCCCGACTTTGTTTTTGTAATTGCGAATGTTAGAAATTAACGAGTTAAAGTTAATATCCAGATAAGCATAAATACCGGTCGAACGACGCTCTTCCGTCACCAGCGCAAAACCATTATTAATGGCTTCGTTGGCGTTGTGGTTATTGATTTTCTTACCGTGCAGCGTAATGGTGCCTTCGGCTTTCTCACGAATGCCAAACAGGGTTTCCACGATGTCGGTACGCTTTGCCCCCACCAGCCCGGCAATTCCCAGGATTTCACCCTTATGCAGGTCGAAGGAGACATCGCGGATAGACGGCTGACGTAACGAGGTCAGGTTGCGCACTTCCAGGATGACTTCACCCGGCTTGTTTTCTTTGTCCGGGAAGCGCTGGTTCAGGGAACGGCCGACCATCATGGCGATGATCTTGTCCATGTCCAGCCCTTCCAGCGGCTGCGTGGCAATCCACTGGCCGTCGCGCAGGATAGTGATCTCATCGCACAGCTGGAAGATCTCTTCCATTTTGTGGGAGATGTACACAATGCCGCAGCCGCGATCTTTCAGCTTACGAATAATGGTAAAAAGGTGGTTAACCTCTTTTTCCGTTAATGAGGATGTCGGTTCGTCCATGATGACAATTTTCGCATCATAGGAGAACGCTTTGGCAATTTCGATCATCTGCATCTGGGAGACGGATAATGTTCCCACGCGGGCGCGCGGATCGATATCAATATCCAGCTCGTCGAAAATCGCCTTGGTGTCGCGATACATTTTGTCCTGATCGACAAAAACACCTTTGGTGGGATAGCGCCCCAACCACATGTTATCCATGACTGAACGCTGCAGCACCAGGTTTAATTCCTGGTGAACCATCGAGATACCGTTTTCCAGTGCTTCTTTCGCTGAATGGAAATCGATCTCTTTCCCCTGAAAAAGAATGCTGCCAGAATCTTTTTGATAGATCCCAAAAAGACATTTTAATAATGTTGATTTACCCGCACCGTTCTCCCCCATTAAGGCATGAATAGAGTGAGGACGCACTTTTAAATTAACATTATCGAGTGCCTTAACGCCGGGAAATGACTTGTTGATACCGCTCATTTCCAACAGGTATTCACCGGATGACTGAGTTGTTGTGCTGACCATAATTATACCTTGTTGGCCTCGCATATCGCGTTATAAAAGGGCGCAACTCGTTGCGCCCAGTGAAGACAAGTTAACTCTTTTATTTACCGATAAACTCAGCCAGGTTGGACTGGTCTACGCCCACGTAAGGTACGCGAACGATTTTGTTGTCAATTTTCCAGTTGGTGCCATCTGCCGCACCTTTGCCATCGGCCAGGTTTTTCGCCAGGTCGAAGGTGGCTTTCGCCTGGTTGTTGGCATCGTTCAGCACGGTACCGGCCATTGCACCGGATTTAACCAGCGCCAGCGCTTCTGGCAGCGCATCTACGCCGAATACCGGGATAGAGGATTTGTTGTGTGCTTTCAGCGCTTCTACCGCACCCATTGCCATCGCATCGTTGTTGGCGATAACCACTTCGATTTTGTTGGCGTTAGGGCCGGACAGCCACGCGTCCATCTTATCTTTCGCCTGAGCGGTATCCCACATCGCGGTATCTAACGCCAGCTGCTGGGTTTTCAGGCCCTTGTCGTTCAGCTCTTTGATAACGTAGGTGGTACGCGCTTCAGCATCCGGGTGGCCAGGTTCGCCTTTCAGCAGCACGAACTGAATCTGACCGTCTTTGTTCAGGTCCCAGTTCGGGTTCGTCGCCCAGTGTTTCGCGATCAGATCGCCCTGAATAATACCGGACTCTTTGGAGTCGGTACCGACGTAATACGCTTTGTCGTAGCTATCCAGCGCCTTACGGGAAGGTTCTTTGTTGAAGAAGACGATCGGCACGTTCTGGCCACGCGCCTTTTCAATAACCGTGCCTGCTGCAGCCGGGTCAACCAGGTTGATGGCGAGGGCTTTCACGCCTTTCGCCAGCAGAACGTCGATCTGGTCGTTCTGTTTGGACTGGTCATTCTGGGAGTCGTTCATCAGCAGCTGAACGTCTGGCGCTGCTTTCGCATCTTTCTCAATCGCTTTACGCACAACAGACATGAAGTTGTCGTCGTATTTATAGATGGTCACACCAATACGGGTATCCGCAGCGTGCGCTGCTGCACCAAAAAGCATGCTTGCCATTACAGCAGACAGGGTCAACACCTTCTTATTCATGGTATCTCCGGTTTTTTTTATGCAGGGTAGTTCTTGTGAATAACGAGCGGCGGGCAGATGTTAATAAAACGTTACTGACAGCCGAGGTTCACTTATAAAATTTCTCTCTTCCGTGTTCGGTAACGCTCCAGAAATGCGTTTTATTCGTTGTTTGCGGCACATTGGCTATAGTGAAAGTGAATAATCACTGTTACATAGCGTTTCAGCCCCTAAAACGCTGACATCATAGTCAGCGCCTTGTTAAGATACTGTGAATTTACTCACAGATTGAAAACGGTTACATCACCACATGTAATCAGTTAGTGATCGGAACCACAATTTGCCGGGCCGCGACGGAGTGGCGGCGCACTAAAGTCGGCATGAAACAGTGTGTTGCCCCCGGATCCAGCATGCCTGCGGCCCCCTGTAACGCCAGCTCAGTCGCCAGTTTCGCCATAGAGGCAATCGGGTAACGCACGGTTGTCAGCTGCGGGTCGGTGTAACGGGCAATCGGGATATCATCGAAACCAATGAGTGATAAATGCTGTGGCACCGCAATGCCGTTATCCTTCAGCGCGGTCAGGGCGCCTGCCGCCATGCTGTCGTTATAGGCAAACACCGCAGACAATTGCAGATTGCGGCCCAGCAGCTCTACCATCGCCGCTTCACCGCCCTGCATGTCCGGCGTGCCGGTCCCCACCCAGCTCTCGGATGGCGTAATGCCATGCTCTTTCAGGGCGTTTTGCCACCCCTCGCGCCGCAGTTCGTCATCTTCAATCGCGTGGCTGGAAGCCAGATAACCGATCCGCTGATGCCCGTTGTTGATGAGCATTTTCGTGGCCATCATGGCGCCGCTGACGTTATCCAGCCCGACGCAGCGGTGGGCATAGCCGGGGACGATGCGGTTGATCAGCACCATGCCCGGGATCTGCTCCATCAATCCGGTTAGCTCTTCATCGCTCAAGGCTTTTGAATGGACAATCAAGGCGTTACAGCGCTGGCGGATCAGCACTTCAATGGCATGACGTTCTTTTTCCGCCTCATGATAGCTATTGCCGATCAGGACATATTTCTCATGCTGCTGGGCGACCATATCGACCGCTTTCACCAGTGCGCCGAAAAAGGCATCCGAGACATCCATCACGACCACGCCGATGGTGTCGCTGACCTGCGTCGCAAGCGCCTGGGCATTGGCATTTGGCCGGTACCCGAGCTGGGTCACGGCTTTCATTACGGTTTCTCGGGTTTCAGGGCTGACCAGCGCGCTATTGTTCAGCACGCGTGAGACGGTAGCCACAGAAACGCCCGCCTGACGGGCGACGTCACGAATGGTGATCATATTCACCATCCTTCAAAGGATTGCAGCAACTCACAGACACCCCCTGTGTTTAGCAAGGTGGCTATTTTGGCAGCGAGAGAAAGGGGACTACGTGAAGAAGCTCACAGTCATGAAAACGCTTACATCCGTTTTGTTAATGATTGTGATCCAGATCGTTATCTGGATGTATTTTTCAATGATATCCCTGAAGCACGTGCGGTTAACTGACGCCATACCCACTCCAGCGGTCCCTGGCGGAAATAGCGTAGCCAGAGAACAGAAAACGCCAGGTTTACTGCCCAGACCGGAATAACAAACGCCAGCAGCGTAAGTCGGTCGAATTTCATAAACAGGCCAAAGCGATAGAAAAGCGTGGTGCAGATTAGCGTTTGCAGGAGGTAATTGCTTAACGCCATGCGTCCCACGCAGGCGATAGCGCTGACCATCCACAGACGAGAAAGCGAGGGCCAGAAGCCGTAGACCAGCGCCGCGTAGCCGATGGTCTGGAACGGCGCGCTCAGTTCACGCGGCACCTGGAGCAGGAACGCGCACCAGCGGTAATCCCAGTGGATATGCCACTGCGCTATCACCGCCGGGAGGTTAATCAGCACGCCGAGCAGCACCAGACCGGCGCCTGTGCGACGATAGTGACGCAGGCTGAATTCCCCTTTCAGCCAGCCGGTGCGCATCAGTGACGCGCCCATCAGCATCATGCCCGCCAGCTGCCAGCCGTATTGCGCGCCCAGCGCGAGGAGGTTATCCCCCAGCATATCCGCGCGGTTGCTTATCGCTTCCGTACCGCCTTTCAGCTTCCAGAACTGTTCGTTCTGCAGGTTAGCGGCATCCGGGATCCAGGCACGATTCGTCGCCTCGCCGGAGATCATCCCCAGCAGCAGCAGTACCCCAAGCCCCATGACATAGAGCATCACGCCGGTGTTGAACAGGCTTTTAACGCTGTGCGCATCGCGAATGAGGCGCCAGCAGATGAGCCCGACTAACCCATACGCGAGAAGAATATCGCCGTCCCAGAAGAACAGGCCATGGATAAAGCCGAGGATAACCAGCAGCGTCAGGCGCGACTGGATCCAGCGCGTACCGCGTTTGAGGAGGAGCTGCAGGCCTGCGCCAAACAGCAGGGCAAAGAGCGTAAGGAATTTGACCTGCGCAAAGAGATCGAGGATTGCCCAGGTCCAGGCATCACTGCGGGTGATGTCGCCATACCACGCGGGATTGAGATACGCCGCCTTCGGCAAACCGAAGGCGGTGATATTAAGCAGCAGGATACCGAGAATGGCGACGCCGCGAACAAAATCGAGCGTGACGTTTCGCTCCATGGTCCCTGCCCTGTCAGACTTAGTTGTGGTGACGTACGGCGCGCAGGAACTCCTGGCGGGTATTCTGGCTCGATTTAAACAGACCGCCCAGCGAGGTTGTGGTGGTCGCACTGGTGGCATCGCGCACGCCGCGCGCTTTCACGCAGTAGTGAACCGCGTCGATAGAGACGGCCACGTTATTAGTGCCCAGCAGCGTTTGCAGCGCGGTCAGGATCTGCTGGGTCAGGCGCTCCTGCACCTGCGGACGCTGAGCGAAGAACTGCACGATGCGGTTGATCTTCGACAGACCAATCACCGTATCTTTGGGGATATACGCCACGGTCGCTTTACCGTCGATGGTCACGAAATGGTGTTCGCAGGTGCTGGTCAGCGTGATATCGCGGACCGTTACCATCTCATCCACTTTCATCTTGTTTTCAATGACGGTGATTTTCGGGAAGTTGGCGTAATCCAGGCCGGAGAAAATTTCGTCGACGTACATTTTCGCGATGCGGTGCGGCGTCTCCATCAGACTGTCGTCACTCAGATCGAGATTCAGCAGCTCCATGATGTCGGTCATGTGACCGGCAATCAGACGCTTGCGGGTTTCATTGTCCAAATCCTGTACGGGCGGACGCAGTGGCGTTTCAAGACCGCGCGCAACCAGGGCTTCGTGGACCAGGGCAGCTTCTTTACTGAGTGATGACATTTTGTTCTCCTGCAGGTGTGGCGTCTTTTGCCCTCGTTGTGGCAAAAGTATGCGTTCATTGTGCGTGAGGCGGCGCACATAATCCAGTATTCACGACGATAATTATTGCGATTGCTGTTGCCTTTCAGCGTGACGATTCCAGACAAGCGCTCCTCCAACGAACAGCGCAATGCCCGCCAGCCCCAGCGCGGGCTCCAGCCGGTGGGTAAGCCAGGTTGATAACGCCGAGGTGACCGGACCAATCAACTGCCCAATCGCATACCCGGTGGTGAGCAGGCCTGCCATATAACGCGTGTGGTTTGGCGCCAGCTCGCGGCCGTATAAAAGAGAGAGCTGCACGGCACACAAAAAGCCGCCGCCCACCAGCAGCCCGCCCGTCAGCAGCCCGCCAATCCCCGGCAGCAGCCAGGCCGCCAGCACGCCTGCGCCCTGTAACCACAGTACGATCGCCAGCCTGCGATTAGCCGTTGAGGTATGGCGTAACAGAATACTGAGCGCAATCCCCACCACGGCGGCGAGACCAAAAATCGGCCAGACAAACTGGGCAAACAGGCTGCCGGGAAAACGCACGGCCGCCATTTGCGACAGGAAGGTCGCCGGGAGGATATAGCCAAACCCGGCCAGGCTGTAGCTCCAGACCAGACGCGTTAAATCCGCCGTCAGCACCAGCGGCTCCGGCGCGGTGCCGGGTCGATGGAGCTGCCCGGATCGCGGGAGGTAGCGCGCCACCAGCGCAATCAGCACCAGCGCCAGCACGCCGTAGATTTGCCATGCCGCCCCGGCCGACAGGGACTTCGCCTGAATATAGACGGCGAGCAGCCCGCTCAGGGCAATGCCCGCCCCCGGTCCGGCAAACACCGCAGCGCTCAGGCCCGGTTTACCCAGCTGCCCCAGCCGTTCGTTGGTCCAGGCGGCAATGAGTACCATCGACCAGCCGCTCATGCAGCCGATGACAAAGCGCAGCAGGCCGTGCACGACGGCGTTATCCGCCGCCGCGGAGAGCAGCGTCAGCGCCACCGCGCCGGTGATGCCCAGCCAGAGGCGCGTTTCAACGAAGCGGTGCGCACGCATCGCATCCCACGCACCCACCAGATAGCCCAGATAATTCATCGCCGCCACCAGACCCGCGCTGGTCAGCGTAAGCTGTCCGGCAGCAATCATCAGCGGTACCTGAGGCGTAAAGGCAAAGCGCCCTATCCCCATCGCCACCACCAGAACGACAAACCCACTGAGCGCAATACGCAGCGCCATGACCGCTCCAATTGTTAAAGAAAAGTAAATTTATGATGCAGCATCTCGCCGCCTGGCGAAAGTGAAAGTTACTCACAGGTCAATGAAAAGGCTGTATTATGGGTTTTATGAATACGCATTCTCATTAAGGAGCCCTGCATGGAACTGCTCGAAGAGCACCGTTGTTTTGAAGGTCGACAGCAGCGCTGGCGGCACGACTCCACCTCTCTGAACTGTGCAATGACGTTCAGCATTTTCCTGCCGCCGACGGAAAACCCGCCGGTTTTGTTCTGGCTTTCCGGCCTGACCTGTAACGACGAAAACTTCACCACCAAAGCGGGCGCGCAGCGTATTGCCGCCGAGCTGGGCATTGCGCTGGTGATGCCAGACACCAGCCCGCGTGGCGACGATGTGGCCGACGATGCCGGATACGACCTGGGCAAAGGCGCCGGATTTTATCTCAATGCGACCGAGCAGCCCTGGGCGCGCCACTACCGCATGTATGATTACCTTCGCGATGAACTTCCTGCGCTGGTGCAGTCGCAGTTTGCGGTTGGCGAGCGCTGCGCGATCAGCGGCCACTCAATGGGCGGACACGGGGCGCTCATCATGGCGCTGAAAAATCCGGGGAAATACGTCAGCGTGTCGGCATTTGCACCAATTGTGAACCCAACACAGGTGGCGTGGGGGCAGAAAGCCTTCACACACTATCTGGGTGAGGATGCGGAAAAATGGCAGGCATGGGACAGCTGCGCGCTGATGCTGGCCAGCAAAGCTGAAGAAGCCATTCCTACCCTTATCGATCAGGGTGATGCGGACCAGTTCCTCGCCGGACAGCTGCAGCCTGCGGTGCTGGCAGAAGCGGCACGCCAGAAAGACTGGCCGCTGACGCTGCGCATTCAGCCGGGATACGATCACAGCTATTACTTCATCGCGTCCTTTATTGAGGATCATCTCCGCTTCCATGCGGAGCATTTATTTGCATAAGCACCGCCTGTTTTGCCCGGTGGCGCTTCGCTTACCGGGCCTACGGGCCTGTGCCCTTATGTAGGCCGGGTAAGGCGCAGCCGCCACCCGGCACATGGCTACATCAGAACTTATAATCCACGCCGACAAAGTAGCGACGGCCATCTTCCGTGTAGCTGTAATCGTCGCGGCTCAGATCTTTGTCCAGCAGGTTCTGCACGCCCGCGCGCAGCTTCACGCTTTTCGTCGCCTGCCACGCGGCGCCGGTATTCCAGATAACATAGCCACCCGGCGTTGGGTCGCTGCTGGTCAGCGCGCGTTTCTCACCGGTGTAGTTGCCCTGAACATAGAACGACCAGTCCTGCGTCGCCTTCCAGTCAACGGTCCCGTTGGCGGTGTGGAACGGCAGATCGGACAGCGGTTTGTTGCCGCCGTTGCTGATATCACGACCGTCGTTGTAGGTGTAGTTCAGCGTCACTTTCCAGTCGTCCGCCAGCGGGAATTTCAGCTCGGTCTCCACCCCGCGGATGCGCGCCTTGTTGACGTTGTAGTAGCGGAATATCGGCTCACCGTCCGCATTCAGGCCAACGTAGTTAGGGTAGCTCTGCGCCTGCTTCGCATTGGCCGTACGGCTGAGGCTGATGCGGTCATCGACGTTATTCTGGAAGGTGGTCACGCTGGCCTGCACGCCCTCTAACCAGCCCTCTTCCCCGCTGTAGTACAGACCGAACTCGAAGCTCTCGCTGGTTTCCGGCTTCAGATCCGGGTTACCGACAATCTCACAGGCACCGCGGCACGAGCCGGTGACCCAGTCCGGGCTCAGCTGCAGCAGTGACGGCGCTTTAAACGCGGTCGCCCAGCCCCCTTTCACCGTGACGGTATCGGTCGCGTTGTAGACCAGATAGGCGCGCGGGCTCCAGTGGTCGCCGTAGGTATCATGGTCGTCCATACGGATGCCGGTGGTCAGCGCCAGAGGTTCAAAAATACGCCACTCGTCCTCCAGGAACAGGGCATACTGGCTTGTCGACGTACTGCTGCTGGAGCCGCCCGTCAGGTTGACCGGATCCTTCAGCTTATCGTGACGCCATTCGCCGCCGAAGGTCATCAGCTGGTTGATGTCGCCCAGCGGCAGCACGTATTTCCCGTCTACCGCGTTGCTCTCGGAGGTGATCGGATTGCTGTTGCCCGGGTTTTTGTTATCCACCTTCTCGCCGTAAACCTTCAGCTCGCTGTTGCCGACGCCCCAGCGGCCGTTGTGGCTGAGAGAGTAGTTCTGACGTTCAAGGCGGTTTTTGTCGAGGGAATCCGAGTCACGATCCTGACGGTCGAAACCGTAGCCCGCCGTAAAGTCGTGATTTTCAGACGGCGTCCAGGCGAACTCCACATTCGCATCGCGGCTGGTGAAGCCTTCAATGCGCGGTGTTTCACCGCTCGCCGTGGTAGAGGACTTCTGCTGACCGTCTTTCTCACGCTTTGCGAGGCTACCGTAGGCTTTCAGCCCCAGCAGGCCGTCCACCAGCGGACCGCTGGTATAGAACTGGCCGTCGTACGTATCACCACGATCGCGATGTTCCTGAATTGTGGAATCAGCGCTCAGGGTGCCCGTCCATTTCTGGCCGATTTTTTTGGTGATAATGTTCACTACGCCGCCCAGCGCATCGGAGCCATAAAGCGAGGACATCGGCCCGCGCACGACTTCGATTCGTTCGATGGCGTCAACCGGCACCCAGTTGAGGTCGAAATCATTATGGCGGAACACTGCGTTACGGGAATTGACGCGCTTGCCGTCGATCAGGATCAGCGTGTAGCTGCTGTCCAGCCCGCGAATACTTACCCCTTTACGGTTGTCCCCTTCGCTCGTGAGCTGCACGCCCGGCACATCCCGTAACACATCTTTCAGGTTCTGAACGGGTTTGCGCTGCAAATCTTCCTGGGTAATCACGCTGATGCTTGCCGGTGCGTCTTTCAGGTTTTGCTCGGTCGCGGAAGCCGTGACAACCATTGTGTCGCCGGATTCCGCTGCGATAACAGGCAGGGCCAGGGACATTGCGGACGCACAAAGTCCTCCCCTGACGAAGGGATTCAACCTAAACATTCCATATCTCCATGAGGTAAATACAACTCAATCAAATCATCATTGCTCACAGCGTCTTCCTTGCCGCCCACATCTCCGGTGGGTCGGTGATACGCTTATTTTTGATAACGATAAAGCAAACGATAATTATTATCAATTAAATTGTTAAGAAATATATCTTTGTTACAGGGGGCGGGAATAAAAAAGCCCGCTCAAACGAGCGGGCTAAGAGAGAGGAAGTGCGATTATTGTTTAAATCGTTCCGGGAATTCCATTTCACTGTAGCGAACGAAGTGTGTTCCTTTCGTCAGCTTGTAGCCAAACCAGATGACGAGGAACAGCGGAATACCAATGTAGGTTGCCGTGACGGCGCCCCAGTCAATGGTGTCCGCCAGGAACGCTTCATAGTTCTGTCCCAGCGTAATAATCAGGCACAGAATGAAGGCGAAAATGGGACCCAGCGGGAAGAACCCTGAGCGATACGGCAGCTGGTTAACGTCATAACCCTGTTTGACGTAGCCACGGCGGAAACGATAGTGGCTAATGGCAATCCCCAGCCAGGCAATAAAGCCCGTCATCCCGGAGGTGTTAAGCAGCCACAGGTACACCGTCTGGTTGCCAAACATAGAGGTCAGGAAGCACAGACCGGCAATCACCGTTGTGGCGTACAGTGCGTTGCGCGGCACGCCGCCACGGGACAGTTTCGCGAAGATACGCGGCGCTTTACCGTCACATGCCAGCGTGTAGAGCATACGTGTGGACGCGTACATTCCGGAATTACCGGCAGAAAGTACGGCGGTCAGGATAACGGCGTTCATCACTGCTGCGGCTGAAAGCAGGCCGGCATGCTGGAAGACCAGCGTGAACGGGCTGACGCTAATGTCTTTGACGTCATTACGCAGCAGGCTTGGATCGGTGTACGGAATGATCAGGCTGATAATCAGGATCGCGAACACATAGAACAGCAGGATACGCCAGAAGACCTGACGAACCGCGCGCGGAATATTCTTCTCCGGGTTTTCTGACTCACCGGCAGCAATGCCAATCAGCTCGGTTCCCTGGAAGGAGAAGCCGACAATCATTGCCACGCCAATCATTGCCGACAGTCCACCGGCAAACGGCGCATCGCCTATTGTCCAGTTACTCCAGCCCGCAGGTTCAGCGCCTTTGAAAATACCAACGATCATCGCCACACCGACGACGATAAAGATGATGACGGTTGCCACTTTGATCAAAGAGAACCAGTATTCCGCTTCGCCGAAACCGCGCACGGAGATGTAGTTCAGCAGGAAGATGACGGCCAGGAACAGGGCGCTCCAGATCCAGCCCGGCGTATCCGGGAACCACCAGTTCATCACCAGCTGTGCGGCGACAAGGTCAACGGCGATGGTGACCGCCCAGTTGTACCAGTAGTTCCAGCCCAGCGCGAAGCCGAAGCCTTCTTCAACATATTTTTGACCGTAGGTCGAGAACGAACCGGATACCGGCATGTACGCGGCCAGTTCGCCGAGACTGGTCATCAGGAAGTACACCATCAGGCCAATCAGGATATAAGAGAAAAGTGCCCCACCCGGGCCGGCTGCCGAAATCGTTGCGCCAGAGGCAACGAAAAGACCTGTACCGATGGAGCCGCCAATGGCGATCATCGTCAGGTGACGCGCCTTGAGTTCACGACGTAGCGTGGGCGCTTCTGTGGTTTTAATTTCTGAAACCATATGAAAATGCTGTCCATTTAATAAATGAGGCGCGATTGTAGCAGACGATCCGCGTTCCTTCCGGCAGAAATACTCAGTTATAAGAGAGCTTCATGACGCGGCCAGGATTATAAGTAAAGCATAATTTTTCCCTCTCCCCTTTGGGGTGAGGGACGCTGTCAGATTTCGCAATAGCGCAGAAAACGCTGCAGGGAGCTGGAAAGGTGTTTCTGGCGATGATGAATGCACCACAGCGTGCGCACCAGTTTCGGAAGCGGAACGGGAATCTCCACCAGCGATCCGGTTTCCAGCTGTTCGGCAATAACGCGCCGGGAAAGACAGCTGATACCCAACCCGTGGCGCACCGCGTGCTTAATCGCCTCTGAGTTCCCCAATTCCATCCCCAGCTGGAAATGCGGCAGATGGGACAGCAGCAGATAATCGACAATTTCACGCGTGCCGGAGCCCTGCTCGCGCAGGATCCACTGCGCCTGCGCCAGCCGCTCCAGCGTCACCTCGCCCTGCAATAACGACGAGGCCGGGGATGCAAACACCACCAGCTCGTCTTCCAGCCAGGGCTCGGCAATGATATCGACGTTGTGGCAGGGTCCTTCGATGAGGCCGATATCCACGCGGAAGTCGATCACCGCGTTGATGACGTCCTGGCTATTGCCCACGCTCATCTCCAGCGGCAGGGTGGGAAAATCCCGGCGGTAGCGGGCGATCACCTCCGGGAGAATGTAGTTCCCGATGGTGCTGCTGGCGTAGACGCGGATCGCGCCGTTATCTTCGCGGAACAGCTGTTCGATTTCGATAGCCTGCTCCAGCAGCGCCAGCGCGCGTGGATAAAGAAGACGACCGTGTTCGTTGACCACCAGACGCTTCCCTACCCTGTCGAAAAGCTGAACGCCCAGTTGTCCTTCAAGATCGGTCAACGCCGCGCTGACCGCAGACTGCGAGAGCGCCAGCATTTGTGACGCCTGGGTCGTCGAGCCGCTTTTCAGCACCTCGGCAAACACTTCCAGCTGACGCAAAGTAATGTGCATGGTTGCTTACCACTTATATAGATTAATTATAAGTATATAATCAATTTTATTTTTAAGCCAGACCGCCGTAACCTTTAGCCAGACAAAGGAGAAGGTTATGTCAGAAATCACCTTACAACATCATCGTACAGTGTGGCACTTCGTGCCGGGTCTTGCGCTCAGCGCCGCAGTGACCGCCGTCGCGCTATGGGGCGGCAGCATCCCGGCCATCGCAGGCGCAGGTTTCAGCGCGCTGACGCTCGCCATTTTGCTCGGCATGGTCGTGGGTAACACCGTTTATCCACATATCTGGAAATCCTGCGACGGCGGCGTCATCTTTGCCAAGCAGCATCTGCTGCGTCTTGGGATCATTCTTTATGGCTTTCGTCTCACCTTTTCGCAGATTGCGGATGTGGGTGCGAGCGGGATCGCCATCGACGTTCTGACCCTGACCAGCACCTTTTTACTGGCCTGCTTTATCGGTCAGAAAGTGTTTGGCCTGGACAGGCAAACCAGCTGGCTGATCGGTGCCGGGAGCAGTATCTGTGGCGCAGCGGCGGTGCTGGCAACGGAGCCGGTCGTGAAAGCCGAAGCCAGCAAAGTAACGGTTGCCGTCGCGACGGTGGTGATCTTCGGTACGCTGGCGATTTTCCTCTACCCGGCCATGTATCCGCTGGTCGCCCACTGGTTTAGCCCGGAAACCTACGGCATCTATATCGGCTCGACCATGCACGAAGTGGCCCAGGTGGTCGCAGCAGGACACGCCATTAACCCGGACGCTGAAAACGCGGCGGTGATTGCCAAAATGCTGCGCGTGATGATGCTGGCGCCGTTCCTGATTTTCCTCGCGGCCCGTGTTAAACAGCTGGCTCCGGCGGGCGGCAGCGAGAAAAGTAAAATCACCATTCCGTGGTTTGCGATCCTGTTCATCGTGGTCGCTATCTTTAACTCCTTCCACCTGCTGCCGAAAGCGGTGGTGGATATGCTGGTGACGCTGGATACCGTACTGCTGGCGATGGCCATGGCGGCGCTGGGGGTGACCACGCACGTCAGCGCGCTGAAAAAAGCCGGTGCGAAACCGCTGCTGATGGCGCTGGTGCTCTTCATCTGGCTGATTGTCGGCGGTGGCGCGATTAACCTCGCGGTCCATAGCCTGATGGCATAAACCACTACATCCTTCTCCTGTTAACCCGCTATCATAGGCATTTCGGGTTAACAGGAGTCCCTTTATGAAATATGTTGGAGCGCACGTCAGCGCTGCAGGTGGCCTTGCGAATGCCGCCATTCGTGCCGCCGAAATTGAGGCGACCGCTTTCGCCCTGTTCACCAAAAATCAGCGCCAGTGGCGCGCCGCACCGCTCACCGCTGAGGTGATTGATGATTTCAAAGCCGCCTGTGAGAAATACCGCTACGGGCCCGGCCAGATCCTCCCCCACGACAGCTACCTGATCAACCTCGGTCACCCGGTTGAAGAAGCGCTGGAAAAATCCCGCGAAGCGTTTCTGGATGAAGTGCAGCGCTGCGAACAGCTGGGGCTGACGCTGCTGAACTTCCATCCGGGCAGCCATCTGATGCAGATCGACGAAGATGCCTGCCTGGCGCGCATTGCCGAGTCCATTAACATCACTCTGGATAAAACCAAAGGCGTGACGGCGGTGATTGAGAACACCGCTGGTCAGGGCAGCAACCTCGGCTTTAAGTTCGAACATCTGGCGGCGATTATCGACGGCGTGGAGGACAAATCCCGCGTCGGCGTGTGCATTGATACCTGCCACGCGTTTGCCGCCGGTTATGACCTGCGCACCACCGAGGCAACAAAAAACACGTTTGATGAGTTCGAGCGCATTGTGGGCTTTAAATATCTGCGTGGAATGCACTTAAACGATGCGAAAAGCGCCTTTGGTAGCCGCGTTGACCGCCATCACAGCTTGGGCGAAGGCAACATTGGCCACGATGCGTTCCGCTTTATCATGCAGGACGCCCGCTTCGACGGTATTCCGATGGTGCTTGAAACCATCAATCCGGACATCTGGGCAGAAGAGATTGCCTGGCTGAAGGCACAGCAAACCGCTGAACAGGCGGCATAAAAAAAGCCGGGTGCGTAATGCGACCCGGCTTTTTTGTTGTTTATCGCTTACGCTGCTTTCGCCACAACTTCCGCTTCCGGACGTTTCAGCACCGCGTAAGAGAGGCCCGCCACCAGCGTACCGGCAACAATCGCCAGCAGGTAACCCAGTACCGGGGTGATGGCGCCAGGGATCAGCAGCACGAACAGACCGCCGTGTGGTGCCATCAGTTTTGCGCCAATCGCCATGGAGATCGCCCCCGTCACGGCACCACCTGCGATACAGCACGGCAGCACACGCATTGGGTCACGCGCCGCGAACGGAATCGCGCCTTCGGTGATGAAGCACAGACCCAGCACCAGCGCGGCTTTACCGCCTTCCTGCTGCGCTTTATCGAACTTACGACGGGCAATAATCGTCGCCAGGCCGAGCGCCAGCGGAGGCACCATGCCTGCCGCCATGATCGCCGCCATTGGTGCGTAGGTTTGGGTACTCAGCAGGCCCACACCAAAGGCGTACGCCGCTTTGTTCACCGGACCACCCATGTCGGTACACATCATGCCGCCGAGGATTGCACCCAGCAGAACCGCGTTCGCGGTGCCCATGGTCTGCAGCCAGTGGGTCAGACCCGCCAGGATGCCTGCAACCGGCTTACCAATCAGGTAAATCATCGCCAGGCCGACCACCAGGCTGGAAATCAGCGGGATGATCAGGATCGGCTTCAGCGCTTCCATACTCTGCGGCAGCTTCAGCTTCGAGCTAATCAGCTTCGCGACGTAACCGGCGAGGAAGCCCGCGATGATACCGCCGATAAAGCCAGAACCGGTGCTCACGGCCAGCATACCGCCGATAAGCCCCGGGGTCAGACCCGGGCGGTCAGCAATGGAGAAGGCAATAAAGCCCGCCAGTACCGGCACCATCAGGGCGAAGGCTGACCCCCCGCCGATCTGCATCAGCGCAGCCGCCAGGGTACCTTGTTCTTTAAACGCGGTGATACCAAACGCGAACGAGAGCGCGATACACAGACCGCCCGCAACCACCATCGGCAGCATGTAAGACACGCCGGTCAGCAGGTGGCGATAGGCGCCTGCGGACTCTTTCTTCCCTTCCGTCGCGGTCTGGCGCGCGCCGGTTGCCTGGTACGGCTTCGCTTCCACCAGCGCTTTATCAAACTCCTGCGCGGTCTTTTTCAGCGCCAGGCCGGTGGAGGTGCGGTACATTGGCTTACCGGCAAATTTCGCCAGGTCCACTTCGATATCCGCCGCCACAATCACCAGATCGGCCTCAGCCACTTCCTCTGGGGTGATGGCATTGCCGGCACCGACGGAGCCGCGCGTTTCAACTTTTACCCACCAGCCGCGTTTTTTTGCTTCGGTTTCAATGGCTTCAGCCGCCATAAAGGTGTGAGCCACCCCCGTCGGACAGGCCGTCACCGCCACAATGCGTTTCGGGCCCGTGGCCGCAGCCGGTGCCGTCGCGACAGGCGCGCTGTAGACAGACGCGTGACCTTTCGCTTCGCTCAGGAACAGTTCCGGATGTGCCACCGCGCGATTAATATCGCCCAGCCACACTTTTTTGCCGTTCAGCGCACTGTCAGCCGGGATGTTGTCGCCCAGGACAATGGCCAGTTCGGCATCGCCCGGGTTATCAGTCATCTCGAGATGTGCTTTGTTCGCCGCCGCTCCCAGCAAGGTCTTCGCCATATAGGCGCGTGCCTGTCCGAGACCGGAGTCAATGATCAGCAGCGTTTTCATTATTCCTCTCCTGCTGTTAGTTAAAAGGTTTTAAGTCAACGCGCGCCATCATCGCGGCTAACTGGGTACGATCGGTAATACCGACATTGCTCTGGCTGACGGCCAGGGCAGCAACGGCAGTGGCAAGACGTAAGGTATGTTCACTGGATTCCCGCATCAGCAGACCATAAATCAGTCCGCCAACCATGGAATCCCCTGCGCCAACGGTACTCACAACCTCCATTGACGGCGGTTTGGCGATCCATTCGCCAGACGCGTTAACCCACAACGCGCCTTCTGCACCAAGCGAGATCACCACGTGAGCGATGCCCTGCTCGCGCAGCGCATGGGCAGCGTCAATCACATCTTTTAATTCTGGCAGCTTACGGCCCGCCCAGATCTCCAGTTCGCGGCGATTTGGCTTCACCAGCCACGGAGAGGCTTTCAGGCCCGCGACCAGCGCGTCACGGCTGCTGTCAAAAATAATGCATGGGCACTGGCTGCGCAGGCGCGTCATCCAGTCGGTAAACGCTTCCGGGCTGACGCCGGACGGCAGGCTGCCGCTGACGCACACCATGTCGAACTGGCCCAGCCAGGTCAGCGAGTCGTTGACAAAGCGTTCCCAGTCTGACGGCGTCACTTCGAAGCCAGAGAAGTTCAGATCGGTCACTTCACCGTCTTTCTCCGTCAGCTTAACGTTGATACGGGTACGGCCCTGAACAACCTGGAAACGGTTGGCAATGCCCAGCTCGCTGAACAGCTGCTGGAAACCATCCTGGTTGTCTTTGCCGAGGAATCCGCCCACAGTGACATCAATACCGAGATCCTTGAGCACTTTCGCGACGTTAATCCCTTTGCCCGCAGCATGCAGGCCGGTGGTACGCACGAGGTTAACTTCGCCGCGCTCAATTTCCGGGCAAAACCCCACCAGGTCATAAGCCGGGTTCAGCGTAATAGTCGCAACACGTCTGCTCATTATGCGCCCTCCCCCAGACCCGCCGCGATGGCATCGCCAATCGCTTTCAGCGCCTGTTCAGCATCGGCACCCTGCGCGGTGAAACGCAGACGGTGGCCTTTCTTCACGCCCAGCGCGACCACTTTCATCAGACTACGGCCGTTGGCCGGTTTGCCCGTGCCGTCAAGATTCGCCACGGTAATCTCACTCTCGAATTGTTTAATGGTATTCACCAGCATGGTGCCCGGACGGGCATGCAGGCCGTGTTCGTTACGCACCACGAACTCCGCGGTTAGCACGTCATCCGTCAGCGCATCATCACTGGTCAGCAGTGCCAGCACGGTGGACGCATCAGCGTTCAGCAGTTTTTCAGCTTTGTTGTTCAGCAGCAGATCGCCAAGACGCTTCAGCACGGAAACCGGCTGTTCATCAGCCATCGCGACGGTCACCAGCATGGCTGCGCGCTCGCCTTCTACCTCAAACGCCGTGGCAGCACGGCTCACGGCAATCGCACTGCGCAGGTTGCCTTCAGCACTGTCGTTCAGCCAGATGCCCTGACCCAGATTCAACGGCTTATCGTTAATCACGCGCGTCACAAAGGTGGCATCCGCCGCGCCGGCTTCTTTCAGACGACCCGCGTTCAGCGCCTGCAGCGTCACCAGATCGGAAGCAACCACATCCAGCGTCAGCGTTTCATTATCCAGTTTCAGCGCTTCACTCTGTTTTTCGCCCATCAGCAAGGCGCGCAGCTCTTCCGCGGTGGTGGCGGATTTAAGCTGTTCAGCCACCGCGTCATCGCTCAGGACATGCGTCAGCTGACGCAGCAGACCTAAATGTTCATCGCTGCTGGCCGCGATACCGATGGCCACATAGGCCACCTGACCGTCGCCCCAGAGCACGCCCTGCGGGAACTGATACACCTTAACGCCGGTTTTCAGCACCTGATCGCGGGTGTCGGTGGTACCGTGCGGAATGGCAATGCCATTGCCGAGGAAGGTTGAAGTCTGCTGCTCGCGGGCCAGCATGCCGTTGACATAGCCGTCCGCGACGTTACCCGCCTGCACAAGCGCAGCGGCAACCTGGCGAATAGCCTCTTCTTTATCCCCGGCCTGAGCGCCCGGGTGGATATCCTGAACAGATAACTGGAACATGGTTCTCCACTCCTGCTGAACTTGAATCGTTTCAGCTTTAATGAGAAAAAATGCGCTAGCCTGCTCCGTTTGTTAAAACAAGATAGCGCTGAAACGTTTCAAAAAGTCTTGCGCTTTCTGCTGTGCCTTGCAAGTAAACTCGTCTTTCTGATATCAGAATTTAGAGATACAGCACATTTCTTCTTCATTGAGCTGAATTTTGCTGAAGTTCAGCAAGTCAGTTTCAGCTAAGGTCAGCAGCGTGAGATGCAAGTTGAAATGCCATTTTGATTTTTCGTGGCATCATTGACCGCACCCACTGTTTATTTTTTAGCTGACGGCGTACACTCCGCCCCTCTCTGCTACTCGCTAATTATAAAACATGCATAACACCCCTGCGGCTGCCTCGCCAAAGCCCTTTGACTTGACCTCAGCGGCCTTCCTGATTGTTGCCTTTTTCACGGGCATTGCCGGTGCGTTACAGACGCCGACGCTGAGCTTATTTCTGACCAATGAGGTCCATGTTCGTCCGGCGCTGGTTGGCTTCTTTTTTACCGGAAGCGCCATCATCGGCATCCTGGTCAGTCAGTTTCTGGCGGGGCGCTCCGACAGAAAAGGCGATCGTAAAAGCCTGATCGTTTTCTGCTGCCTGCTGGGGGTCATGGCCTGCGTTCTGTTTGCCTGGAACCGCAACTACTTCATTCTGCTTTTCGTCGGGGTATTCCTGAGCAGCTTTGGCTCGACGGCTAACCCACAGCTGTTTGCGCTTGCCCGCGAACACGCCGACCATACCGGACGTGAAGCGGTGATGTTCAGCTCTGTCCTGCGTGCGCAGGTGTCGCTGGCATGGGTGATTGGCCCGCCGCTGGCCTACGCGCTGGCGATGGGTTTTGGCTTTACGGTGATGTACCTGAGCGCGGCAGTCGCGTTTGTGGCGTGCGGCGCGCTGGTGTGGTTCTTCCTGCCGTCCATGCGCAAAGAGCCCAAGGTGGCAACGGGCGTGCTGGAAGCGCCGCGCCGTAACCGCCGCGATGCCCTGCTCCTGTTCGCGATCTGCACGCTGATGTGGGGCACCAATAGCCTGTATATCATCAATATGCCGCTGTTTATCATTAATGAACTGCACCTGCCGGACAAGCTGGCGGGCATCATGATGGGCACCGCAGCCGGGCTTGAGATCCCGACCATGCTTATCGCAGGCTATTACGCAAAGCGCTTCGGGAAACGTTTTTTAATGCGCATCGCCGCCGTCGCCGGTCTGCTGTTCTATCTCGGCATGCTGACGGTACATACGCCTGGGCTATTGCTGGCGTTACAGCTCCTGAACGCTATCTATATTGGTATTCTCGCCGGGATAGGTATGCTTTATTTCCAGGATCTGATGCCGGGCCAGGCAGGCTCCGCCACCACCCTTTATACTAATACCACCCGCGTGGGCTGGATTATTGCCGGTTCAATGGCCGGTGTCGTGGCCGAAATCTGGAACTATCACACGGTGTTCTGGATTGCGCTGGTGATGTGTACGCTGACGATGGGCTGCCTGGCGAGGATTAAAGACGTTTAAGGCGCGGTGAGCGCTTCCAGCTCAAGAAGGTACGTTATCGCCTGCTCTCGCGTGCTGCCGCACATTTCAGCCGTGGGCTGAAGCCCGGAGCAGACCTTCGGGCGCAACGGTGAGCCAAAGATCATGCACAGGTTCGTTTCCGAGAGCTGAACGCAGCGGGTATTGGCAGGTTTGCCCTCGGGCATTCCTGGAATGGGGCTTGAAATGGACGGTGCAGTACAGCACGCGCCACAATCGGGACGACAATCCATAAATGCTCTCTTTCGCTGGCGAATGCCCGTACGGTCGGGCATCGCGCGCACAGTAACACCTTTTTTGTATTGATAGCAAAAGCCACGAATTCCTCTTGCCTGAAAGGCCGCGCGCGAGTAATTTGGCGCGATATTTTTTACCTCCCGTAAACAGGATTACTGCAATGCCAAGAGCGAACGAAATTAAGAAAGGTATGGTACTGAATTACAACGGCAAACTGCTGATTGTGAAAGATATCGATATTCAGGCACCAAGCGCCCGTGGTGCAGCTACGCTGTACAAAATGCGTTTCGCCGATGTGCGTACCGGCCTGAAGGTGGAAGAGCGCTTTAAAGGTGACGATATCGTCGATACCGTGACCCTGACCCGTCGCTATGTTGATTTCTCCTACATCGACGGCAACGAATATGTGTTCATGGACAAAGAAGATTACACCCCGTATATCTTCACCAAAGACCAGATTGAAGAAGAGCTGCTGTTCATCCCGGAAGGCGGTATGCCTGATATGCAGGTTCTGACCTGGGACGGCGTGCTGTTGGCGCTGGAACTGCCTCAGACCGTCGATCTGGAAATCGTTGAAACCGCACCAGGCATCAAAGGCGCATCCGCCAGTGCCCGCAACAAACCGGCTACCCTGACCACCGGCCTGGTTGTGCAGGTGCCGGAATACCTTTCTGCTGGCGAGAAAATCCGCATCCATATCGAAGAAAAACGCTATATGGGTCGCGCTGACTGATTGCGGCGTTTGTCGGGTGGCGCTACGCTTACCCGACCTACGAAAAAACCGGCCCAGAAGCCGGTTTTTGTGTTTTTGTAGACTGGGTAAGGCGAAGCCGCCACCCGGCAATTCCGTTTACAGCAGCTCCGGATACTTCGTCATCTTCAGCGCCAGCTCAACGCCGCGCACTTCCGCCATCCCTTTAAGACGGCCAATCGCCGAATAGCCCGGGTTGGTTTTCTTACGCAGATCGTCCAGCATCTGGTGTCCGTGATCCGGACGGAACGGGATAGGACGCACATCGCCAGCCTGCTTACGACGCGCCTCTTCCGCCAGAATGGCGTCTACCACCGCGACCATATTCACATCGCCGCCCAGGTGCGCCGCCTCATGGAAGGTTTTTGGGTTCTCTTCACGGCAGGTCGCACGCAGATGCGTAAAGTGAATGCGATCGCCGAAGGTTTTAATCATCCGCACCAGATCGTTATCGGCCCGCACGCCGTAGGAGCCGGTACACATGGTAAAGCCGTTGTGGATGCTGTCCACCGTCTCTTTCAGCCACTGCATATCTTCAATCGTAGACACGATACGCGGCAGGCCGAGGATAGGACGCGGTGGATCGTCCGGATGTACCGCCAGGCGAACCCCCACCTCTTCCGCGACCGGCACAATTGCGCGCAGGAAATACGCCATGTTTTCACGCAGCTGGTGCTTATCAATATCGCCGTATTCCGCCAGGCGGGCGCGGAACTGATCCAGCGTATACCCCTCTTCGGCACCCGGCAGGCCCGCAATAATATTACGGGTCAACTTTTCGATGTCTGCGTCACTGGCGGCGTTAAACCACGCGCGCGCCTGCTGCTGCTCTTCCGCGGTGTAATCCGCTTCTGCGCCAGGGCGTTTCAGAATGTGCAGTTCGAATGCCGCAAAGGCAATCTGATCGAAGCGCAGCGCTTTTGAGCCGTCCGGCATTTGATATTCGAGGTCTGTACGCGTCCAGTCCAGAATGGGCATGAAGTTGTAGCAAACGGTATCAATACCGCAGGCCGCGAGGTTACGGATGCTCTGCTGATAGTTGGCAATCCAGGTCTGATACTCGCCGGAATGGGTTTTGATGTCTTCGTGAACCGGAATGCTTTCCACTACAGACCAGGTTAATCCCTTTTCCTCCAGCAGCGCCTGACGCGTCTGGATTTCCTCTACCGGCCAGACCTGACCGTTAGGAATATGATGCAGCGCCGTGACGACACCCGTTGCGCCCGCCTGACGCACATCATCAAGAGAAACCGGATCGTTCGGCCCGTACCAACGCCAGGTTTGTTCCATTGCCTCACCCTCTTAAGTTGTTATACCAATATGCGTTACTACAATGACGACTACCATACATGTTTACCGCGAAGGGTCAATACACCGCCACACATTGATTGATCAAACTCACATAACGGGGATATTTACGGCTCACCAATTTTATTTGCTGTCATATAACTTTACACTGGCATTGTTAATTAATGGTTAATCAGGTGTATCTCATGAAGACAATTGCCTCCACCGCCCTTCCTGCCCGGGTTCAGCAACCGCGCTACGATCGTCAGCAACTGCGCTCCCGCATCGTCCACTTTGGCTTTGGCGCGTTTCACCGTGCGCACCAGGCCTTGTTAACAAATCGGGTGCTGAATGAAAAAGGCGGCGACTGGGGGATTTGTGAGATTAGCCTCTTCAGCGGCGACGTGCTGATGAGCCAGCTGCGCGCGCAGGATCATCTGTTCACCGTGCTGGAAAAAGGGGCTGAAGGAAATGAGGCGATTATCGTCGGTGCCGTCCATGAATGCCTGAACGCAAAGCTGGACTCCCTGCCCGCCATTATTGAGAAATTTTGCGAGCCTCAGGTCGCGATTGTCTCGCTCACCATCACAGAGAAAGGCTATTGCATCGATCCCGCGACCGGGAAACTCGACCTGAATAACCCCCGGATCGTCCACGACCTTGAAAACCCCTCAGAGCCACATTCCGCACCTGGGATCCTGGTCGAAGCCCTCCACCGCCGCCGCGAGCGCGGCCTGCCTGCCTTTACCGTGCTCTCTTGCGACAATATCCCGGACAACGGGCACGTGGTGAAAAACGCCGTGCTGGGCATGGCGCAAAAACGTTCCGCAGGGTTATCTGAATGGATCGATACCCACGTAAGCTTCCCCGGAACGATGGTCGACAGGATTGTTCCCGCCGCGACGGAGGCCTCGCTGGCGGTAATCACCGACGCGCTCGGCGTGGAAGATCCGTGCGCCATCAGCTGCGAGCCGTTCATTCAGTGGGTAATAGAAGATAATTTTGTCGCCGGCCGTCCCGAGTGGGAAGTGGCGGGTGTCCAGATGGTGCAGGATGTTCTGCCGTGGGAGCAGATGAAATTACGCATGCTCAACGGCAGCCACTCTTTCCTGGCGTATCTCGGGTATCTTGCCGGCTACGCGCATATTAATGAATGCATGGAGGATGCAGCGTTCCGAGAAGCCGCCCGTCGGCTGATGCTGAACGAGCAGGCCCCCACGTTACGGATTAAGGATGTCGACCTCACCGCGTATGCCGATAGCCTGATCGAACGCTTTGCCAACCCGGCCCTCCAGCATCGGACCTGGCAAATCGCGATGGACGGTAGCCAGAAGCTTCCGCAAAGAATGCTGGATGGGATCCGCGTTCATCTTGAGCGAAACACGCCGTGGCCGCTGCTGGCCCTGGGCGTGGCAGGCTGGATACGCTACGTCAGCGGCACCGACGAGCGCGGCAACGCGATTGACGTTCGCGATCCCCTCAGCGATAAAATCCGCACGATCGTCAACGCCAGCAGCGACATCGACCGCGTCCCCGCGCTGCTGGGGCTGAGCGAAGTGTTTGGTCACGATCTCGCGCACAATCGTATTTTTGTTGAGGCTGTTAGCCAGGCCTATCAGCGCATCACCCGTCACGGCGCACGTCAGGCTGTTATCGAAACGTTAAATATTTAACGATTGTTGCGCTTAACGCGAACGGATAAAGCCTCCGTTCGCCCTTCCCCTTCTCACAGGTCACGTTTTTCGCCAGGATAGAGAACAGTGTTATCGCATCATCATTCTCATCTGGAGCGCACGTGACCAAAACCAACCTTATCACCGGTTTTCTCGGCAGCGGTAAAACCACCTCAATTCTCCACCTGCTGGCGAATAAAGATCCAGCCGAGAAGTGGGCCGTGCTGGTCAATGAATTTGGCGAGGTGGGCATTGACGGCGCGTTACTGTCATCCAGCGGCGCGATGATTAAAGAGATCCCCGGCGGATGCATGTGCTGCGTCAATGGCCTGCCGATGCAGGTGGGGCTCAATACCCTGCTGCGTCAGGGCAAACCCGACCGCCTGCTGATTGAGCCCACCGGGCTGGGCCACCCGAAGCAGATCCTCGATTTACTGACCGCCCCGGTTTACGAGCCGTGGATCGATCTGCGCGCCACACTGTGCCTGCTCGATCCGCGTCAGCTTCTGGATGACAAGGCGGTGGCCAACGAGAACTTCCGCGATCAGCTCGCCTCGGCAGACGTTATCGTCGCCAACAAGGAAGATCGCGCCACGCCTGAAAGCCAGGCCGCGCTGGAGGCGTGGTGGCAACATTTTGGCGGCAATCGCACGCGGGTGCAGACCACCCAGGGGAATATTGATAGCACCCTGCTTGACCTGCCTCGTCTGAACCTCACCGAGCTGCCTGCCAGCGCGGATCATGCACACAGCCATCCGGTTAAGCAGGGTCTGGCAGCCCTGAGCCTGCCGGAGCACCAGCGCTGGCGTCGTAACCTGAACAGCGGCCAGGGATACCAGGCCTGCGGATGGATTTTCGATGCTGAGACCGTTTTCGATACTATCGGGATTCTGGAGTGGGCCCGCCTTGCGCCCGTCGATCGCGTGAAAGGGATCATGCGCACGCCGGACGGACTGGTGCGGATCAACCGTCAGGGCGACGATTTCTTCATTGAAACGCAAAACGTGGCGCCGCCTGACAGCCGAATAGAGTTAATTAGTGCGGTTAACGCCGACTGGAATGCCCTCCAGTCCAGCCTGTTGAGGATTCGTTTAAGTTCGGGCGGCTAACGTTGCCCCAGTTTTCACTCTATGCAGAACGTTATGACAACTCGATTTCCCCTGATATTACTGCTTAATGTCGCCGGTCTGGCGCTTTTCTTCTCCTGGTATATCCCGGCGAATCATGGTTTCTGGTTCCCCCTGGATTCTGGCATCTTTCACTTCTTCAACCAGGCGCTGGTGAAGAGCGACGCATTCCTGTGGCTGGTGGCCATCACCAACAACCGCGCCTTCGACGGCTTCTCGCTGCTGGCCATGGGCTGCCTGATGCTCTCTTTCTGGCTTAAAGAGGATAAAGCGGGACGTCGGCGTATTCTGATTATCGGTCTGGTAATGCTGCTGTTTGCTGTCGTCATTAATCAGCTGGCTACCGCGATTATTCCGGTTAAGCGTTCCAGCCCTACGCTCTTTTTCACCGATATTTATCGCGTCAGTGAGCTGCTGCATATTCCAACAAAAGATGCGTCGAAGGACAGTTTCCCCGGCGATCACGGCATGATGCTGCTCATTTTTTCCGCAGTCATGCTTCGCTATTTCGGCCGAAAAGCGTTTGCCATAGCCCTGATTATTTTTGTGGTTTTTGCCTTCCCGCGCGTAATGATTGGCGCTCACTGGTTCACCGATATTGCTGTCGGTTCGCTCTCCGTTGCGCTGATTGCGCTGCCGTGGTGTTTAATGACCCCGCTGAGCGACAGGATAATAGCGTTGTTCGATCGCTATCTTCCCGGTAAGGCGCAACAACAATTAAACAAATAACTAACCTAAATTAACGTGAGCTATCAGGGATCGACATGATCCCCGATAGCCTTCCCGCCACGATCTTTTCCCTCTGTCATATTTCTGTCATCACATTCATGATAAAAATGAAGCAATTGCGCGATCACGCGTCGGATCTGACCGCATTTTAAGCAATTACGGATTTTTACTTTCTGTATCACATTTTCTTATAAAAAAAAGGCTTTTTTTACTCGCAATACCCCTGGCAATCGGTTAATCTCGAACTCGTTTTGCCCCATAGGGATAATTATTTCAATGGTGAATAATTTTGTGCGCTATGCCACAAATGTGACCAGAAAGAATTGTCTCGATGTGAACAGATAATTAGTCTCGTCACGTTTGGCATTTTTATAACGATATTTGTCGTTAAGGACTTCAAGGGAAAATAAACAAAATGGTCAAATCTCAACCGTTTCTGAGATATATCTTGCGGGGGATCCCGGCGATAGCAGTCGCGGTACTGTTATCTGCATGTAGTACATCGAACACCGCGAAGAATATGCATCCTGAGACGCGTGTTGTGGGAATGGAAGATTCCTCTTCACTGCAAGCCTCTCAGGATGAATTTGAAAATATGGTACGTAATCTGGACGTGAAGTCCCGCATTATGGACCAGTATGCTGACTGGAAAGGCGTGCGTTATCGTCTTGGCGGCAGCACGAAAACAGGTATTGATTGTTCCGGTTTTGTACAGCGTACGTTCCGCGAGCAATTTGGGTTAGATCTTCCGCGTTCAACCTATGAACAGCAGGAGATGGGCAAGTCGATTTCACGTACCAAACTGCGCACCGGTGATTTAGTTCTCTTCCGTGCCGGTTCTACAGGTCGACATGTTGGCATCTACATTGGTAATGACCAGTTCGTACATGCCTCCACCAGCAGCGGTGTGACCATTTCCAGCATGAACGAACCGTACTGGAAGAAGCGTTATAACGAAGCGCGCCGCGTACTGACCCGCAGTTAATATAACTATTGTATCGTTGGTTATCCCTTGGCTGGCGATATGATGAAAAAAAGCACTGCTTCGGCAGTGTTTTTTTTTGCCCGTTACACTGAATACATCAAGCGGCTTTTCAGGAATCACGACGTCTATGCTCACCCGCTACTTCTCCAGTAATCGTAAAATACTGATCCTCAGTATTATCACGGGTCTCATCACCGCCCTGCTCCTGGGTTCCCTGCAATTTTCGTGGAGTTACCACAAGCGGGAAGTCAAATTCGACACCCTGGTGAATGATGTGAGCGCCTACATGGGGAGCTATTTCGAAGACCTAAAAAAAGCGGTCAATGTTCTCCAGCCTCTCACGTTGAACACGTGCCAGGACGTCAACCAGGAACTCACCTCACGCGCGGCCTTCAGCATTAACGTTCGCGCCTTCCTGCTGGTCCGGGACAAGATGGCATTCTGCTCCTCGGCAACAGGCCCGATGAATGCCCCGATGGAGACGCTCATACCTGAGCTGAACATCAATAAACAGATCGATATGGCGTTGCTTCCGGGTACCCCCATGCTGCCTGATGAACCTGCGATTGCGATCTGGTACCGCAACCCATTAGTGAAGGACGGCGGGGTGTTCACTTCTGTGAATATTAATCTGACGCCTTACCTGCTCTATACTGAGCGCCAGGACGAGTTCGCGGGTATCGCTATCATTATCGGCGATAACGCCTTGTCGACGCGGTCCAGCACGCTGGTTCATACCCGCGACTTGCATGACATCCCGGTCCGCACGGCGACGCTGAAAGACCTCCCCCTGACCATCAACCTGTATGCGGACGCATGGACCAGCGATGAAATTCTCTACGCGCTGTTCTTCGGGCTGGTATGCGGGATTTGTGCCGGATCGCTTAACTACTACATCCTCAGCATTCGGCTCAACCCGGGTAAAGAAATTTTAAGCGCTATCAAGCGCGGTCAGTTTTATGTGGTTTATCAGCCCGTCGTCGATGCCAAATCGCTCAGGATGACCGGGCTTGAAGTCCTGATGCGCTGGAAACACCCGACAATGGGGGAAATTCCGCCGGACGCGTTTATCAATTTTGCCGAAGCACAGAAGCTGATTGTCCCGCTGACGCTGCATCTCTTTGACCTTATCATTCACGATGCTCCCGTGTTACAAACGCTGTTACCTCCGGGCGCAAAGGTGGGTATTAACATTGCACCGGGGCATCTGCATGCGGAAAGCTTCAAGGACGATATGCGCACCTTCAAAGCCCTGCTGCCGCCGGATTACTTCCAGATCGTGCTGGAAATTACCGAGCGCGATATGCTCAACCATCGGGAAGCCAACACCCTTTTCGAATGGCTGCATAACGAAGGGTTTGAAATCGCCATTGATGATTTTGGTACCGGCCACAGCGCGCTGATTTACCTTGAGCATTTCACCATGGACTACCTCAAAATCGACCGTGGTTTTGTTAATGCGATCGGTACCGAGACCGTGACGTCGCCGGTGCTGGATGCCGTTCTGACGCTGGCAAGACGACTGAATATGTCGACCGTCGCCGAAGGGGTAGAGACGCCGGAACAGGCGGCCTGGCTGCGCGAACACGGCGTTAACTTCCTGCAGGGATACTGGATTAGCCGCCCGATGCCGCTGGCGCAGTTCCGCGAATGGCGGCCTGATATTTCGCCCGAAGGCGATTAATTTCACATTGCCCGTGACGTCACTTATTATTCAGCTTAACCGAGCCGGTCTGTAGAGAGGGAGCTGCCGCGAGATGCTTATGCGCTTTATGTTGCTGATGTTGGCATTCACGAGCCTGTCCAGCCAGGCGCAAACCATCAAAGAGAATATCGCCTTCGCGGTGATTGGCGAGCCGAAATACGCGGTCAATTTTACGCACTTCGATTACGTCAACCCTGCCGCGCCAAAAGGCGGTAAGGTCACGCTTTCCGCCACGGGAACCTTCGACAACTTCAACCGCTACGCCCTGCGCGGCGTGGCGGCCGCGCGTACGGAATCGCTTTACGATACGCTCTTTGTCACCTCCGATGACGAGCCCGGCAGCTACTATCCGCTCATTGCCGAGAACGTGCGTTACGCCGATAACTTCGCCTGGGCGGAAATCTCGCTGAACCCGCGGGCACGTTTTCACGATGGCACACCGGTGAAGGCCAGCGACGTTGCGTTCACCTTCCATAAATTCATGACCGAAGGCGTCCCCCAGTTCCGCATCGTATATAAAGGCGCGTCGGTCAGAGCCATCGCGCCGCTCACTGTGCGCATTGAGCTGAGCGAACCGAACAAAGAGAATATGCTCAGCCTGTTCTCGCTGCCGGTGATGCCGGAATCGTTCTGGAAAAATCATAAGCTGAGCGACCCGCTTTCAACGCCTCCTCTGGCTGGCGGCCCCTACCGCATTACCGACTGGCGAATGGGGCAATATGTCGTTTATTCCCGCGTCAAAGACTATTGGGCGGCCAATCTGCCGGTCAACCGCGGACGCTGGAACTTCGACACCCTTCGCTATGATTACTACCTCGACGATAACGTGGCGTTTGAAGCGTTCAAAGCCGGGGCATTCGATTTGCGCGTCGAGAGCAGCGCCAAAAACTGGGCGACCCGCTATATCGGCAAAAATTTCGCCAAAGGCTATATCGTCAAAGACGAACACAAAAATGAATCTGCCCAGGATACCCGCTGGCTGGCGTTTAATATTCAGCGTCCGGTATTTAATGACCGCCGGGTGCGGGAAGCCATCTCCCTGGCCTTTGATTTTGAGTGGATGAACAAAGCGCTGTTTTACGGGGCTTATAGCCGCGCCAACAGCTATTTTCAGAATACCGAATACGCCGCGCGTGATTATCCGAAAGCCGACGAACTGGTTCTGCTGGCCCCCCTTAAAGCAGAGGTACCGCCAGAGGTGTTTACAACGGTGTTTCAGCCGCCCGCATCGAAGGGTGACGGTTACGACCGCGACAACCTGCTCAAAGCCAGCAAGCTGCTGGATGACGCAGGCTGGCACCTGAAGAATCAAAAACGTGTGGATGCCAAAACGGGCAAGCCTCTCAGCTTTGAACTGCTGCTCTCGTCCGGGGGCAACGACCAGTGGGTGCTGCCGTTTAAGCACAACCTTGAGCGGCTGGGCGTGACCATGAACATTCGCCAGGTCGATAACGCGCAGATCACCAGCCGCATGCGCAGCCGTGATTACGACATGATGCAGCGCCTGTGGCCCGCGCAGCCGTGGCCTAGCTCGGACCTGCAAATCTCCTGGGCCTCCAGCTACATCGACTCCTCGTACAATGCGCCGGGGGTAAAAAGCCCGGCGATTGATGCGCTCATTGCGAAAATCGTGGCGGCGCAGGGGGATAAAGACAAGCTCGTGCCGCTCGGGCGCGCCCTCGACAGGGTCTTAACCTGGAACTACTACATGCTGCCGATGTGGTATATGGGCGAAGATCGCCTTGCGCGCTGGGATAAGTTCTCCGTGCCTGCCGTGCGCCCGGTCTATTCTCTGGGCTTTGACACCTGGTGGTATGACGTTAACAAAGCCGCCAGACTTCCCGCTGAGCGGCGATAAGGAATTATCATGGGTGCCTATCTTCTCCGCCGTCTGCTGCTGGTCATCCCCACCCTGTGGGCCATCATCACGATTAACTTTTTCATCGTGCAAATCGCTCCCGGTGGGCCGGTCGATCAGGCCATTGCCGCCATTGAATTTGGCAACAGCGGCGGCATGCCGGGCGGCGGCGGTGAAGGGATGGGCGCCAGCCATGCGCGAACTGGCGTAGGGAATATCAGCGAAAGCCATTACCGCGGCGGACGCGGGCTGGATCCGGAGGTGATCGCCGAGATCACCCACCGCTACGGCTTTGATAAACCGATTCACGAGCGCTATTTCAAGATGCTCTGGGATTACATCCGCTTTGATTTTGGCGATAGCCTGTTTCGCAGTGCGTCAGTGCTGACGCTGATCAAACAAAGCCTGCCGGTTTCGATCACGCTGGGGCTGTGGGGTACGCTGATCATCTATCTGGTCTCTATACCGCTTGGGATCCGCAAAGCGGTGTACAACGGCAGCCGGTTCGATATCTGGAGCAGCACGTTCATCATTATCGGCTATGCCATCCCGGCGTTTCTGTTCGCCGTTCTGCTGATCGTCTTTTTTGCCGGGGGCAGTTATTTTGATCTCTTCCCGCTGCGGGGGCTCGTCTCCGCCGATTTCAGCTCCCTGCCGTGGTACCAGAAAATCACCGACTACCTCTGGCATATCACGCTGCCGGTTCTGGCCACGGTCATTGGCGGGTTTGCGGCCCTGACCATGTTGACCAAAAACGCCTTTCTCGATGAAATTCGTAAACAGTACGTCGTCACGGCCCGCGCTAAAGGCGTGAGCGAGAAGCAGATCATGTGGAAGCACGTGTTCCGCAACGCCATGCTGCTGGTGATCGCCGGATTTCCGGCCACGTTCATCAGTATGTTTTTTACCGGCTCGCTGCTGATAGAGGTGATGTTCTCGCTTAACGGTCTGGGCCTGCTGGGCTATGAGGCCACCGTGTCGCGTGACTATCCGGTAATGTTCGGCACGCTCTATATTTTCACCCTGATTGGCCTGCTGCTGAATATCATCAGCGATATCAGCTATACGCTGGTCGATCCCCGAATCGATTTTGAGGGCCGATGATGCCGCGTTTAAGCCCCGTCAACCAGGCCCGCTGGGCCCGCTTTCGCCACAACCGCCGCGGCTACTGGTCGCTGTGGATTTTTGCCGTGCTGTTTGTCTTAAGCCTGTTTTCAGAACTGATCGCTAACGATAAACCGCTGCTGGTGCATTTTAACGACCGCTGGTACGTGCCGGTCATCGCCAATTACAACGAAAGCGACTTTGGCGGCCCGTTTGCGACGCCGGCAGAGTATCAGGACCCGTGGCTTCGCCAGCAGATTGAGCAGCACGGCTGGGCGCTCTGGGCGCCGGTGCGTTTTGGCGCAAACAGCATTAACTTCGCCACCACGACCCCCTTCCCTTCCCCGCCCTCCGCGCAAAACTGGCTGGGAACGGATGCTAACGGCGGCGACGTGCTGGCGCGCATCCTGTATGGCACGCGTATTTCGCTTCTCTTTGGGCTGATGCTGACGATCTTCTCCAGCGTGATGGGCGTCGTGGCGGGCGCCATTCAGGGCTACTACGGCGGGAAAATTGACCTCTGGGGCCAGCGGGTGATTGAGGTCTGGTCAGGCATGCCGACGCTGTTTCTGATCATCCTGCTTTCCAGCGTCGTACAGCCCAACTTCTGGTGGTTATTAGGCATTACCGTCCTGTTCGGCTGGATGGCGCTGGTCGGTGTGGTCAGGGCCGAGTTTCTGCGCACCCGTAATTTCGACTATATTCGCGCCGCGCAGGCGCTTGGCGTGAGCGACCGCGGGATCATCTTCCGCCATATGCTGCCCAACGCCGTGGTGGCAACGCTCACCTTCCTGCCGTTTATTCTGTGCAGCTCCATCACCACCCTCACCTCACTGGATTTTCTCGGTTTCGGGCTACCGTTGGGTTCCCCATCGCTTGGCGAACTGCTGCTGCAGGGCAAGAACAACCTGCAGGCGCCGTGGTTAGGCATCGCCGCCTTTCTTTCCGTGGCCGTGCTGCTGTCGCTGCTGATTTTTATTGGCGAAGCCGTGCGCGATGCCTTTGATCCGAACAAGGCGGTATAAAATGACCCAGCCCCTGCTCCGTATTGATAACCTGTCGATTGCCTTTTCAAAACAGGACGAGACGCGCACCGTGGTCAGCGACCTGACGCTGCAGATCCAGCGCGGTGAAACGCTGGCCCTGGTGGGTGAGTCGGGTTCAGGCAAGAGCGTTTCGGCGCTCTCCATCCTGCGGCTGCTGCCTTCTCCGCCGGTGAGCTACCCGCAAGGGGATATCCTTTTTCACGGCCGTTCGCTGCTGCACGCCGACGAACAGACCCTGCGCGGCATTCGCGGCAACAAAATCGCGATGATCTTCCAGGAGCCGATGGTGTCGCTTAACCCGCTGCACAGCCTGGAAAAACAGCTCTATGAAGTGCTCTCCCTGCACCGTGGGATGCGCAAAGAGGCCGCGCGGGGAGAAATTCTGGATTGTCTTGAGCGCACAGGCATACGCAATGCGGCCAAACGGCTGAATGATTTTCCGCATCAGCTCTCCGGCGGCGAACGCCAGCGCGTGATGATTGCCATGGCGCTGCTGACGCGCCCCGAGCTGTTGATTGCCGACGAGCCCACAACGGCGCTGGACGTGACGGTACAGGCGCAAATACTGACGCTGCTGCGGGACCTGCGTGACGAGCTAAACATGAGCCTGCTGTTTATCACGCACAACCTGAGCATTGTGAGAAAGCTGGCCGACAGCGTCGCGGTGATGCAAAACGGCCGCTGTGTTGAACAGAATGCGGCGTCCACGCTGCTGAGCGCGCCGCAACACCCCTATACGCAGCGCCTGCTCGACAGCGAACCCTCCGGCGACCCGGTTCCCCTTGACGCTGACAGCACGCCGCTGCTGCGCGTTGAGGATCTGTCCGTCTCGTTCCCGATCCGCAAAGGTATTCTGCGCCGCATTATCGATCGCAACCCGGTGTTAAAAAATATCCGCTTCTCGCTGCGCCCGGGCGAATCCCTCGGGCTGGTGGGCGAATCCGGCTCGGGTAAAAGCACCACCGGTCTGGCGCTGCTGCGCTTAATTGCCTCACAGGGCGAAATCCTGTTTGACGGCATGCCGCTGCACCGCTGGAACCGCCGCCAGATGCTGCCCGTACGTCCTCGCATGCAGGTGGTCTTTCAGGATCCCAACTCCTCGCTTAACCCGCGGCTCAGCGTGTTACAGATTGTCGAAGAGGGCCTGCGCGTCCATCAGCCCGGCCTGAGCGCGCAGCAGCGCGAGCAGGAGGTCATGCGGGTCATGGCCGAAGTGGGTCTAGATCCCGAGACGCGCCACCGCTATCCTGCGGAATTTTCCGGCGGGCAGCGCCAGCGTATCGCCATTGCCCGCGCGCTGATCCTGAAACCAGAGCTAATTATTCTGGATGAACCGACGTCGTCTCTGGACAGGACCGTACAGGCGCAGATCCTGGCGCTGCTGAAAGGGCTACAGGAAAAGCACCGGCTGGCCTATATCTTTATCAGCCATGATTTGCAGGTGGTGCGGGCGCTATGCCATCAGGTGATTGTGTTGCGACAGGGAGAGGTGGTCGAGCAGGGAGAGTGCCAGCGCGTATTTAGCGCGCCAACGCAGCGCTACACGCGCCAGCTGTTGTCGTCAGACTAGCGCTCAGAATGGATACTGGCCGGAGAAAGGCTCTGCAATAGCAACGCCAAAATTTTTCAGACGGCAGGTGGCAGCAAACTCGTCCTGGCTTTTCACAAACAGGCACGGCTCACCTTCGCACTCCAGCACGGAGCTGTCCACTTCGATATCCGTCAGGGCCTGACTGAGACGCTCCATCACCCGCCAGGCATTTTCGTCACTCGGGCTTAACAGCTTGAGCGCCACCAGGCAGTTTTCACAGCCCGCGACGCTTTGCGGAATCGGTTCAACTTTCGAACCAGCAAAACCCGCCGACCAGCGATAGCTCTGGGGCAAGCGATGGACAATAGAAAGTTGTAATGTATTCACGTTCGTTCCCCGGAAGCAAAATTTACTTCACAATTTATTTACATTTATAGTAACACATCATCGCCAGCCTGCACTATTCAGCACTTTTTTATCGGTATTCAGGCTCGCGTCGGCGCTATATGTACCCGTTTCTGCGATCTAACTCAACCTTTTTGAATACAATGATGTGACTTTTTACACAAATAGATTTTACATAAAATAAACAAACACGGCATAAACGAACGGGGGTTTGGTTGATATGCATCAACAAAAAAGGCCCTGCCGGGCCTTCTCTGTGTTTTAGTGGGCCGCTTTTCGCGGTCGACTGGCGTAAAGATAGAAGAGTATCGAGCTGGTTGCGCAAAAAGCCATGGCCCACAGCATGGGCCATGCCGTCGTAAAGGTGGCCATAGAAAGCAACGCGCCAACGATAGCGCCGATGCCGAAGCGGAACGTCCCCGCCAGGGAAGAGGCGGTCCCCGCCATGTGCGGGAACTCATCCAGAATCACCGCCATCGCATTGGACGACACCATCGACACACAGCCGACAAAGGCCGCTACGCCGACCACCAGCGCCCAGAAGCCCACGCCCAGAAACGCGCTCACCACCAGCCAGATCGCCATCACAAACTGGATCCACAGCCCCGCGCGAAACATGTTCAGCGCCCCCACCCGCCGGACAAAGCGGCTGTTGATGATGGTCATGATGAACAGGAAGACGATGTTAAGCGCAAAGTAATAGCCGAAGTGCTGCGGCGACACGTGGTTAAGCTCGATGTAGACAAACGGCCCGGCGCTCAGGAAAGAGAACATTCCGGCAAAGCTGAACCCGCTTGCCAGCATATAGCTGAGCACGCGCTTGTGGCGAAACAGCGAGGCAAAGTTGCCGATGGTGGTACGGATGTGAAACTTCTGGCGGCGCTCGACGGGAAGCGTTTCATCTATAAAGAAGAAGATCATTGCGGAGGCCAGCAGCGCGGCCAGGGCCAGGATCCAGAAAATCACATGCCAGCTGAACCACACCAGCACCGCACCACCCGCCATTGGCGCCACCAGCGGCGCAATCGTCGTCACCAGCATCACGAACGACATCATGCGGGAGAACTCTTCCTTCGGGTAGATATCGCGCATCAGGGCGTTAATCACCACGCTTGCCGCTGCCGCCGCCAGACCGTGGAAGAAACGCATGATGATCAAATGATCGATGGTCTGGGCCAGCGCACAGGCAACCGCTGCGGCCGCAAAGACCAGCGTCCCGCCCAGAATGACGGGCTTGCGTCCAAGGCTGTCCGCCATCGGGCCATAAAACAGCTGGCCAAGGGCAAAGCCGAGAATATAGGTGCTGAGCGTCATCTGCGCGCTGCCCGCCGGGACGCCAAACTGCGCGGAAATGACCGGCAGCGCAGGCAGGTACATATCAATAGACAGCGGCATCAGCATGGCCAGCAGGCCAAGAATGAAGACGATTTTGAACGACGAGTGTGGCCTGGTGGTCACAGAGTTCTCCTGAAATTAGTGCGAAGGCAGACCGACGCTGGCGATCTCTTCTTCCGTTAACGAACGGTATTCGCCTGGCGCAAGGTCTGGATCGAGTTCAATCGCACCAATCCGTTCGCGATGCAGGCCTACAACGTGGTTCCCCACCGCGGCAAACATACGTTTCACCTGATGGTAGCGCCCTTCGCTGATGGTCAGACGGACCTCCGTCGGGGTGATGACTTCAAGCACCGCCGGCTTAGTCAGATCTTTTTCATTATGCAGCTGCACGCCTTTCGCGAAGTGCTCAGCCGTGTCATCCGACACCGGTGACTCCAGCGTCACGAGATAGGTTTTCTCGCAGTGGTGGCGTGGAGAGGTGATGCGGTGCGACCACTGACCGTCGTCGGTCATCAGCACCAGACCGGTGGTGTCGATATCGAGGCGGCCTGCGGCATGCAGCTTGTGCGCCACCGGTTCGTCGAGGAAATAGAGCACCGTCGGGTGATCCGGATCGTCCGTTGAGCAGACGTAGCCTTCCGGCTTATTGAGCATAAAGTAGCGAGGACCGTGCTGCTGGGTCAGCGGATTGCCGTCATACTCCACCTGATGGTCAGGTTGCAGTTTGAACGCGCTGTCTCTCACAATGTCGCCATCCACGGTAACGCGGCTGGCGCGAATTTCGCGCCCGGCAATAGCGCGGCTTACGCCGAGTTGCTGAGCGATAAACTTATCAAGTCGCATGAAATCTTTTTAGCCTTAATGGTGCAGGAAGTCGGACAACAGGTCCGAAAATAGAAGCAGTCTGGAACGGTTCAGTATAATGGTCTGGTTGCGCCACTCAAGGGAAAAAGTTTCGTGGCATACTATCTATACCCTAAATAATTCGAGTTGCATGAAGGCGGCAAAGGAGTGAATCCCCGGGAGCTTACATAAGTAAGTGACCGGGGTGAACGAGTGCAGCCAACGCACAGGCAACTTGAAGTATGACGGGTATATGTGCGGAATAACGAAACCGAGACCCCATGACTTTTACACTTCGTCCCTATCAGCAGGAAGCCGTTGACGCCACCCTCGCCTGGTTCCGTAAACATCGCGAGCCGGCGGCGATTGTGCTCCCGACCGGTGCAGGCAAAAGCCTGGTCATTGCCGAACTGGCGCGTCTGGCCCGTGGCCGCGTGCTGGTGCTGGCGCACGTTAAAGAGCTCGTCGCGCAAAACCATGCCAAGTATTGTGCACTTGGACTGGAAGCCGACATTTTCGCCGCCGGTCTAAAGCGTAAAGAGAGCCACGGCAAGGTGGTGTTTGGCAGCGTGCAGTCGGTGGCCCGCAATCTGGATCTGTTTCGCAGCGAATTTTCGCTGCTGATTGTCGACGAGTGTCACCGCATCAGCGATGACGACGACAGCCAGTATCAGCAAATCCTGACGCACCTGAAAGACGTGAACCCTCACCTGCGCCTGCTGGGCCTGACGGCGACCCCGTTTCGTCTGGGTAAAGGCTGGATCTATCGTTACCATTATCACGGCATGGTGCGCGGCGATGACAAGGCCCTGTTTAGCGACTGCATCTACGAGCTTCCGCTGCGCTACATGATTAAACATGGCTACCTGACGCCACCTGAACGGCTGGATATGCCGGTGGTGCAGTACGATTTCAGCCGCCTGCAGGCGCAGAGCAACGGGTTATTCAGCGAAGCGGATCTTAACCAGGAGCTGAAAAAGCAAAAGCGCATTACGCCGCATATCATCAGCCAGATTGAGGAGTTCGCCGCGACGCGCAAAGGGGTGATGATCTTTGCCGCCACCGTTGAGCACGCGCGCGAAATCACCGGGTTACTGCCCTCCGGCGACGCGGCGCTCATCACCGGCGAGACGCCCGGCCCCGAGCGCGACCGCCTGATTGAGGCCTTTAAAGCCCAGCGGTTCCGCTATCTGGTTAACGTGTCGGTGTTGACCACCGGCTTTGACGCCCCGCACGTCGACCTGATCGCTATCTTGCGCCCGACCGAATCGGTCAGTCTGTATCAGCAAATTGTTGGCCGCGGTCTGCGTCTGGCGCCGGGGAAAACCGACTGCCTGATTCTGGATTATGCCGGTAACCCGCACGATCTCTATACGCCTGAGGTCGGCGCGCCAAAAGGAAAAAGCGACAACGTGCCCGTGCAGGTCTTTTGCTCTGCCTGCGGGTTTGCCAACACCTTCTGGGGCAAAACCACCGCCGACGGCACGCTGATCGAACATTTTGGCCGCCGCTGTCAGGGCTGGTTTGAGGATGATGAAGGGCATCGCGAGCAGTGCGATTTTCGTTTCCGCTTCAAAAACTGCCCGCAGTGCAACGCCGAAAATGACATTGCCGCTCGCCGCTGTCGGGAGTGCGACACGGTGCTGGTTGACCCGGACGACATGCTGAAAGCGGCGCTAAAGCTGAAAGATGCGCTGGTGCTGCGCTGTTCCGGCATGGCGCTGCAGCCCGGCGCCGATGAAAAAGGCGAATGGCTGAAAATCACCTATTACGACGAGGACGGGGCGGACGTCAGCGAGCGCTTCCGGGTCCAGACGCCTGCCCAGCGAACGGCCTTCGAACAGCTGTTTATTCGCCCGCACACCCGCACCCCGGGCGTGCCCCTGCGCTGGATCACCGTGGCCGATATCGTGCGCCAGCAGGTGTTGTTGCGCTATCCGGATTTTGTCGTCGCCCGTAAGAAAGGCCAGTACTGGCAGGTGCGCGAGAAGCTCTTTGACTACGAAGGTCGCTTCCGTCGCGCCAACGAATTGCGCGGTTAGCGGGACTTTTCATTGATGTGAGGGGCATTTGAGTATAAAATGCCGCCCGCTTCACATCCGTGAGGCAGAACACTCACCTGCTGCTGGGTCGCCTGTAGTAGGGTTTTAAATACAGAGAGAAATCAATGTTCACTATCGAAGCAGAAGTACGTAACGTGCAGGGTAAGGGTGCGAGCCGCCGCCTGCGTACCGCTAACAAGTTCCCGGCTATCGTTTACGGTGGCGAAGCTGCTCCAGTTGCAATCGAACTGGATCACGACAAACTGTGGAACCTGCAGACCAAAGCTGAATTCTACAGCGAAGTTCTGACCATCGTTGTTGGCGGTAAAGAAGAAAAAGTGAAAGTTCAGGCTGTTCAGCGTCACGCGTTCAAGCCAAAACTGACTCACATCGACTTCGTTCGCGCGTAATCGCAAACCTGTCGAAAAAAACCCCGCTTCTGCGGGGTTTTTTGTTTCACGATGACTCCAGCCCGGTAGTTCGCTGGACTGCGACGTAGCCCGATACAACAGGTTTATCAATAGCTTACGCGCGTCCATCATATGCCGGTGCTTTCTGAAACTTGACCCGGTTCTCCCTCGCGCCGCTCCTATCTGGCTCCTGGAATCCGGGTCGTTCCAAGGAGTCATCATGGCAAAGATCAAGCTCACCAAGACCGCCGTAGAGTCGGCGCAACCCCAGGCGAAGGACATCGAACTACGGGATACCGTCGTGCCCGGCTTCCTTTGCAAGATTACCCCGACGGGACGCCGGGTGTTCATGCTCCAGTACCGCACGAACTCTGGCCAGCCCCGCAAGCCCTCGCTGGGACTCTACGGGGAGCTAACCGTCGAACAGGCGCGGGTCAAAGCGCAGGACTGGCTGGCCGAGGTTCGCCGGGGTGGTGATCCCGGCGGTGCCAAGGCCGAGGCGCGCAAGGCGCCCACGATGGCCGAGTTGTGCAAAAAGTTCATGGAGGACTACTCCAAGAAGCGCAACAAGGTCAGCACGCAGGACGGCTACCAGGGCGTCATCGACCGCAACATCATCCCGCTGCTGGGCCGCAAGAAGGTGCATGACGTGAAGCGGCCCGACATTGCGGGGCTCATGGAAAAGCTGGCCTACAAGCCGACCGAGGCCAACAAGACCTTCGGCGTGCTGCGCAAGATGTTCAACTTGGCCGAAGTCTGGGGCTTCCGCCCGGACGGTACGAATCCGTGCCGCCACGTCCCGATGTACCCGCCGGGCAAGGAAACCCGGCTCATCGTGGACGAGGAAATGGTGCGGATCTTCCGCCAGTTGGAGAAACTGGAGGCGGAGGGGCTGGAGAACTACGTCATCCCGTTGGCGATCCGGCTGCAATTCGAGTTTGCGGCGCGGCGCTCCGAAATCTGCCCGCTCGAATGGAGCTGGCTGGACTTCGAGAACCGGCGCGTGGTGTGGCCCGACAGCAAGGTTGGCGGCATTTCCAAGCCCATGAGCGAGGAAGCCTATCGGCTGCTTTCGACGGCGCCGCGTCTGGAAGGCTGCCCTTACGTCCTGCCGTCGCCGAACGACCCGGCCAAGCACCTGACCTTTGGCGAGCACTATGGCGGCTGGTGCCGGACGCTCAAGGCCGCCAGCGTGCCGCACGTAGGCACGCACGGCATCCGTCATCGCTCGACCACCGACATTGCCAATTCCGGTGTGCCGACCAAAGTGGGAATGAAGCTGACGGGCCACAAGACCGTGGCGATGTTCATGCACTACGTCCACACCGAGGACAAGCCGGTGCGCGAGGCGGCCGAGCTGGTGGCCAGCCGCCGCCAAGCCATCACGGGCGCGCGGCAGCTTGCGGAGGCGGTGGCATGAACGGGCGCCGGCCATCAGCAGCATCGCTCGCAGCGCCCGCGGCGCTGCTGGGCGACATTCGGGCACTGATCGAGGCGGCGCGCAAGCGCGCCGCCTCGACGGTGAATAGCGAGCTTACGATGCTCTACTGGCGCATCGGCCAACGCATCCACACGCAGGTCTTGGACAGGCGCCGGGGCGCCTACGGCAAGGAAGTTCTGCCCACCTTGGCTGCGCAGTTGGTGGAGGAGTACGGCAGCAGCTTTGCAGAGCAGAACTTGCGCCGCATGGTGCAGTTCGCCGCCACCTTCCCCGACGAGCGAATTCTCGTATCACTGATACGAGAATTGAGCTGGACGCACTTCATCGCCCTGATGCCGCTGAAAGACCCGCTCCAGCGGGACTACTACGCACAGATGGCCAGCACCCAACGCTGGAGCGTGCGGACGCTGCGCGAGCGTATCGACTCGATGCTGTACGAGCGCACGGCGCTTTCCCAAAAGCCGGAAGAAACCATAGCGCAGGAGTTGGCGACCCTGCGCGATGCGCAGCGCATGTCGCCGGCCCTGGTCATGCGCGACCCGTACATCCTCGACTTCCTGGGCCTGCGGGACACTTGGCAGGAAGGCGACTTGGAAGCGGCGATCATCCGTGAAATGGAGTCCTTCCTGCTGGAGCTGGGCGCGGGCTTCTCATTCGTCGCCCGGCAGAAGCGCATTCCGATCGACGACGAGGATTTCCACCTTGACCTTCTGTTCTACAACCGCAAGCTGCGGCGGCTGGTTGCGGTGGAGTTGAAGGTAGGTGACTTCAAGGCGGCCTACAAAGGGCAGATGGAGCTTTACCTTCGGTGGCTAGACAAGCACGAACGGGAGCCGGAGGAAGCCTCGCCGCTCGGGATCATCCTTTGCACCGGCAAGAAGCGCGAGCAGATCGAATTGCTGGAGCTGGACAAGTCCGGCATCCACGTTGCCGAGTATCTGACCGCCTTGCCGCCGAGGGGCGTGCTGGTGGAGCGGCTGCAACAGGCAACGCAACGGGCGCAGTTGCAAATCGAGCAGCGCAAGACGGACAACGAGTAGTCCTGTCCCAAGCAGTCGGGCGTCCCGGCGTGCCGCCGTCGCGCTGTCGTGCTGCGCATCGAGCTTCGCTGCGCGAGTCTCGCCCCTGTCGGGCTTCCATCACTGACGCCTCCGTCCCGGCTCGTTGATCCGGGCCTGCGCGCTCCGCTTGCCAAAAATCGACTCTGTGCAGTGGGCGGGTGTGGGCGGTCTTGCTGTTCCCTTCACCGTATCACGGCGTTCTCGCCGTCAAGGGCGGCGCGCGCCATGCGCGCTTGCGTCCTGGCGGCCGTCTGCGACCCCTGACTGCTTGCGCTGCGCCGTGCTGCCGCCGGTTCCGGGCAATTCCGCCCGAGCAACCGGAGCACGATCATGTCGCAACTGTCCTTTCCCTCGTTCGATTCCTGTCTGCTGGTGCGCGACGCGCACGGGCGCTATCTACCGGCATCGGCCGACGACATTCTGGAAGCTGCGCGCCAGGTCATTGACCGGAAAATGCAGCGCGGAGCAGAGTTCACTTCGCCGGCGGCGGTCAAGGAATACTTGCGTACAAAGTTGGCCAGCTTCGAGCATGAGGTGTTCGTAGTGCTGTTCATGGATACGCGCCATCGTCTGATCGAATACAGGGAGATGTTCCACGGCACTATTGACGGTGCGTCGGTGTATCCGCGCGAAGTGGTCAAGGAGGCGCTGCGGCTCAATGCGGCGGCGGTCGTCGTTTCGCACAACCATCCGAGCGGAAACCCCGAGCCGAGCGCGGCTGACCGGGCGCTGACCCAGCGGCTCAAGGAAGCGTTGGGTCTGGTGGACGTGCGCGTGCTCGATCACATCATCGTTGCGGGCAACGAAACGGCATCGTTCGCCGAGCATGGGCTGATCTAGCCCAAGGGGCTTCGGCCCCTTTTTGCTGCGCCTGGTGGCATAGCTATGGCCCTCGCGGCCTGATGCTCAGGCCGTCGCAACCTGAATCATCTCGTCGTAATGTTTCTTGTCCACCTCTTCCAGCCACTGGAAGATGTTCCCGATGACGCTGTGGCTTTCGCCTGCCAAGTTTTCTGCGGATTCCTCTGTTATCTCAATAACGTCGCTATGTGAATACTTATTGATAAAGCGGTAGATTTTTTCTTTAAGCTCTGGTGTCGTGATGGTGCAATCTTTTAGGCCAGCCTCCATCAATTGACTAATGTCGCTTCGCCGCCTTGGATATTTGAAGGTAAAAAACGATTCAACAAGCTTTCGGGCGAGGTTGGCGGTCAAGAACGCCTCATCTCGATTGAGTGTCGTGTGCGCCCTATATTCGTAAAGCTTCTTGAAGATATAGTGGTACTCGGAACCGTAGTTCTTGAGTGAGTCGTCGGCATCCACAAGTAGGGAGTGACGAGGGGAGCCAGGTGGCGCATCCAGGCGATAAAAGAAGCAATTCTCGGCGTTGCCTTTTTTGACTCGATTCCTATTGGTGCCAGTGAACCAGTCTCTCACTAGCTTAAAGTAAGTGAAGTTGTGAGTCAGCACAAAAAGTTGCTTGGCTTCAGTGCATTGCGTTCTCAAAAACGAGTAGGCGTGAAACAAGTGATTAGAATCAAAGCTTGAGACCGGATCGTCAACGACGACGATCGTATCCTTGATGTTATTTCCATTTTCTTTGAGCTTCGTGATGAAATAGACAAATGCAATCGCAGTCTTCTCACCTTCGCTCAAATTCCCATCGTGCTCACCAACCCCGTTTCTGATGATCTCATAGCCTTTCTTCTTCTGATTGAAGTTCAGGCAAAGCTCAGAGCGGCCAATGAAGCGATGCAGGATGTCATTGAACTCCTTTGCCCCGACCGTTTCATTCGAGAGCGCCGCTTCTATGGCTCCGACCTCTAGACTAATTTTTTCAATTTCCTTATGGTCGTTCTTTGCTTCTGACTCAAGGTCATTGCACTTCTTCTCACTTCCAGCATAGTCAAACTCTTGCACCTCAGCCGCAGCAAAGTGAAGCTCCAGTGCCACCTTGCTTTTTGAGGTCTCAGATTTGAAATTTGAAGTCTTATTGTTGTGCTTTCCAACGAGAGCAACAATCGACTTCAGGATGTCATTGAAATTGGTGACATCGTCTTCAACCACATCCGAGATCTGAATGTCTGTCTTCCCAGGGTCTGTGATCTTGGCCTTCAGGGCTTCCCGCCAGGCGTCCATTTGCTGGTCGATCTTTTCAGCAGCAGTTGCGTAGTCCTTTTGAAGCTTTTCTGCCTCGGCCGATAGTTCTTTATAAAACTCGGTCGATGCGGGAAACTGATTAGCTGGAGCGCCTTGAGATTCAATCCATGTCGCCGCATTCTGAAGTCGGCTCTGAAACTCCGTGAACTCCTTGCTGAAGTGGGCAGCAAGCGCCTCGGCACGAAGCTGGGCGAACGGAGAGCCGCAGAACTCGCAGGATTGCGAGTCGTGGTTTTTATGGATTTCCAAGCCTGCTTGAACCCATTCGCGGATGTCCGGGTTATCGGTAAGCCGCTGGATTGCTTGATTGACCGCCGTAGTCCCAATCAAATCTCTGATGCGGCCCGCCGCTTTCTTAAAGTAGTCCGGCTCAATGGCCGTTGAGGCGAAAGCAATGCTTGGAAGCTGATCTGGCTTGGCGGCATTCGTAAGGTCGATAACCCTCTCATCTGGAAGAACCGACTCCGCCTTGATAATTGTCTCGCCGTTATTCTGTATGAAGTTGGAGAGCTTGCGGCGGTCGTAATTCAAGTAATAACTGTCGCTCGTATCAATCGCCTGAAGTCCAAGCTTCATTTTCTTGGCAGCATTGGTCAGGAACTTCTCTAATGCCTCACGCTGCTTCTTGATATCGCTTTGCTTGTCGTCGTGAGCCTTCTTTTTCGACTGAAGCTCGCTCTTCAGCTTCTCCAGCTTCTGCAAGTCATCAATCTTCTCTTTCGCAATAAGAAGGATGCTCTTTACGGATTTGTCCCAATCAATGTTCTCATGCACGAAGCGTTGATTGAAAACATGAATATTCAATTGGGATGAGTGGAGTGTGGATTCCGTGATCGTTGAGCCATCCTCCAGAACTACTGAAAATTGGCCCGTGCTGAAGCGGGGAACCATCGAGCGAAGCTCAAAGCAAGAGAATAGATTCGATAACGTTGACTTGCCTGTTCCATTCCAACCATAGACCAGGTTGTACCGGCCGAACTTTTGGATCTTCGTTCCATTGAAGTCGCTGAAGATTCCGAACTGTTTGAGGCGGTTGATGCAGACAATCATCTCTAGATCTCCGTGTTCTTGCTTTCCCATCATTAGCTTGCGAAACAAATGGTAAACGAAGAGTCCTCTTGCGTCTCCGCTTCGCGGATCGCGCTGCTCCAGGTTCGCTAGTCGCTCATCCCTGGCGGGACTGGCTTCGCCAGCCTTCCGCATCGCTGACGCCTACGGCCCGGCTTCCAGCTTCGGGCCTGCGCGCTTCGCTTGCGTGCGGTCAGCACAAAGGGATGGCCGTTGCCTTGTCCAGCCGTCTCCCCTGACTTCATCACCTTACCCGCGACCGTAGCCCGCGCCCGTGTGCCGTCAAGGCGCGCAGGGCCGTGTCCTCGGCTGCGCCTGCGGGCCGCACCCACCCTGCGCTTGGCTCCTTGACGGCCCCCGTCCGCGCGCTCCTTTGGCCGCGGGCGATGAACTCAGGAAAGACGGTGGCAACAGGGCCAACCGGGTTCCTCGTGCCGACCGCACCAAACAGCCGAAAGGCTGGGCTCCGAATCTAGAAATCCGGTGTGCGGTGTGAACAGCAAACCTCTTTTGTCAGGAGAAAGACCATGCAACTCGCATCCCGTTTCGCTTTCCGCTCCCCCTCGCTGCGCAGCGATTACCCGCTGTCCGACGACCAGATTCACCGCGTGGCCCCGTCCATCTTCGCGGATGCCCCGCACGAGAGCCGTTCGCAGCGGTACGCCTATATCCCCACCGCCGCCGTGCTGACCGAGCTTCGCAAAGAAGGCTTCCAGCCTTTCATGGTGACGCAAACCCGCGTGCGCGACGAAGGCAAGCGCGAGCACACCAAACACATGATTCGCTTGCGCCATGCCAGCCAGATCAACGGCGCGGAGGCCAACGAAATCGTGCTGCTGAACTCGCACGACGGCACCAGCAGCTATCAGATGCTGGCCGGAATGTTCCGGTTCGTGTGCAGCAATGGCCTTGTTTGCGGCAACACCGTGGCCGATGTGCGAGTGCCCCATAAAGGCGACGTGGCCGGTCTGGTCATTGAGGGCGCTTACGAAGTCTTGAGCGGTTTCGATCGGGTGAAGGAATCGCGCGATGCCATGCGCGGCATCACCTTGGACGATGGCGAATCCGAAGTGTTCGCCCGCGCCGCGCTCGCCCTCAAGTACGACGACCCCGACAAGCCCGCGCCCATCACGGAATCGCAAATCCTGATGCCGCGCCGCTTCGACGACCGCCGCCCCGACCTGTGGAGCGTGTTCAACCGCACCCAAGAAAACCTGACCCAAGGCGGGCTGCGTGGCCGCAGCGCCAACGGGCGCCGACAGCAAACCCGCCCGGTGCAGGGCATCGACCAAAACATCCGACTGAATCGCGCCCTCTGGCTGCTGGCCGATGGCATGCGCCAGTTGAAAGCCTGAATCCCCACGCGGCAGGGGCAGGCAGCAGCCCTTGTCGCTTTCTTCGCTGCTGCATTCCTGAACCGATAGGAGTTATCACCATGAACGCCGTTACCCAAACCGAAGCCCGCGCCATCAACACCGCCGCCGCTATCCCGCTGGAAGCCGCTGACCCGACCAAGAACCTGATTCTGGTTCCGCTGTCGCGGCTGGTGTCGCGCCCCACTGGCCGCAACGTGCGCAAGACCCCGCGCATGTCCATTCCCGAACTCGCCGCCAGCATCCAGCGTGTCGGCCTGCTGCAAAACCTCATCGTGATTGCCGCCGCCGACGGCGAGCATTACGAAGTCGTGGCCGGTGGCCGTCGCCTCGCAGCGTTGAAGCTGCTGGCGAAGAAGCACCGCATCAGCAAGGAATGGGAGGTGCCTTGCCTGCAGGTGGCCGATGGCACCGCACGCACGGCCAGCCTGACCGAGAACGTGCAGCGCGAAGCCATGCACCCCGCCGACCAGTTCGAGGCGTTCGCCGCGCTGGTGGCCGAAGGCCGCAGCATCGAGGATATCGCAGCGGATTTTTCCGTCACGCCGCTGGTGGTGCAGCGCCGCTTGAAACTCGCCAACGTCTCGCCGCGCCTGCTGGCCGACTATCGCGCCGAGGCCGTGAGCCTTGACCAGTTGATGGCCCTTGCCATCACCGACGACCACGCCGCGCAGGAAGCCGCGTTCTACGATGCGCCGACATGGCAGCGCAGCCCGCACAACCTGCGCGACCGTCTGACCGAACGCGAAATCGACGCCTACCGGCATCCGCTGGTGCGCTTTGTCGGGCTGGACGGCTACGAGCAGGAAGGCGGTGGCATCCGCCGCGACCTGTTCGCGGAGGGCGACAAAGGCGTGTATCTGACCGATGCCGCACTGCTGGAACGGCTGGCGCAGGACAAGCTGGCAGGTATCGCCGCCAAGGTGCAGGCCGAGGGCTGGGCGTGGGTGGATGCCACGCCGGGCATGACCCATGCCGATCTGCAAGCCTTCCAGCGTGCGCCAAGGGAACGCCGCAGTCCGAACAAGCGCGACGCGCAGCGCATCGAGAAGCTGCAAACCAAGCTGCACGAACTGGCCGAAGCCGTGGATGCCGCGCTGGACGACGAAGACGAAGAAAAGGCCGATGCCTTGCAGGAAGAAGGCGAACGCCTGGGCGAGCAGTTGCAGGCGCTGGAAGAAGGCTTGCTGGACTATGCGGCCAATGTGAAGGCCGCAGCCGGTGCCATCGTCACCATCGACCGCGACGGGCAGGCCGCGATTCATCGCGGGCTGCTGCGCGAAGCCGAAGCCAAGGCGCTGCGCACGCTGGAACGACTGCGGCAGGGTTTCGGCAGCGAAGGCGAAGCCGCAAACGAGGACGAAGGCGAGGACGACGAGCAGCCCAAGACCGCCACCATGTCCGACCGACTGGCGCAGCGGTTGAGCGCGCACCGTACCGCCGCGCTGCAAATCGAAGTGGCCCGGCATCCGCAAGCCGCGCTGGCCGCCGTGGTGCATGGCATGGTGCAGACCGTCTTGCAGGAAAGCCACTACGGCCACGACCTGCCGCTGGGCGTGCGCCTCACGGTGCAAGACCGGCTGGAAGGCATGGCCCCGGACTGGCCGGAATCACCCGCCGCCGTGGCGCTGCGCGAACTGCAACAGGTGGCAGGCGAAACCTTGCCGGAGGACAGCGCCGAACTGTTCGCCGCGCTGCTGGCGAAATCACAGGATGAACTGGTGCGGCTGCTGGCCGTGTGCTTAGCTTCCACGGTGGACGTGGTGACGCCTCGCGCCACGCCGCACCAGCCCGGCGCGGAACTGGCGCAGGCCGTGGGGCTGGATATGGCCGCGTGGTGGCAGCCCACCAATGAGGGTTACTTCCGGCATGTGCCGAAGGCCGCGATTCTGGAAGCCGTTGGCGGGTTCGCGCCCTCGCACGTCACCCGACTGGCGAAGTTGAAGAAGGGCGACATTGCCAGCGAAGCCGAACGGCTCGCCGCTGGCACCGGCTGGATGCCCGCCATCTTCCGCACCGAAGGCCCGCAGCAGGCCGGGCAGGACGCGCCGGCGGATGGCGAAGCCGAAGCACAGGAAGAAGCGGCCGCCGTGGCGGATGTCCAGCCGCAGGCCGAGGCTTTGGCCGCGTGACTTCGCACCGTAGATAGCGCCCCGGTTCCGGCCGGGGCGCTTCATATTGAGGATGCCTGCCATGACCCACCAACCCGCAAACCGCCCCCGTATGGCTGCGACCTATGCCTCCGGCACGGTGCGCGCCCGCCGCTGGCACGGCGACGGCGACGTGCGCGGCTACCGTCCGCCGCGTGGCTGGACGGCCCGCGCCGACCTGACCGATCTGCATCCCCTCACGGGCCGCGCCTTGCCGCGCGCCGTGTGGTGGATCATCGAAACCAAGAAATAACGAGCCGCACCGGCCCCAAGCCGTGCCGCCTTGGGGCCGGTGGTCGAAAACTCCGGGCGCGGCGGTGGCCGCGCCCGGTTTCACTGCTAAAAAAAAGCCCCATCGCCGCCTTCGGTCGGCGGCGATGGGGCCACGCACAAGGGCGCTCGTGCGCGAAATCCACGAAGCCAGCAAGTGTGGCGGCGCATCGCGCCGCCAACGATTCGACCGAGCCCCGCCGCAATGGGCGGGGCTGGTGTGGCTACGCCCCGGCTTGCTGCGGCAGGTTGCACGAAAGCGTGCCGTCCCCGACGCTGGCGGTTCGTTGTCTGTACGTCACGAAAGACGGTTCACCGACACGCCGCCCAGCCTCGCTTCTATGGAGCTTCCACACCACGCCTCAGTATGTGGCCGTGAGCTGCGGCAGGGGCGCTCTGGCCTTGTCGTCGGGGCATTGACCTGGCCCGCGTCAGGGCGCAAGCCGGTGCAGCCGTCACGCGGGGATGCCGAGTTGGCCACGTCTCCATTCGGGAGCGGGCGGCCTGTGCGTCCTTGTCTTGTTGTGAATCCTGGCGGTGGCGCGGCTGCGCCTTGGGCTTCATGGCCGCAACCTTGCAGCGAAAACAATTTCCCCTGCGCTGCGCGCATTCCTCGCGGGACAAATTCTTTTCGCTTCCAGGTTCTCCACGTTGTTGCGACCGCTGCGCGGTGCGACCAGCCCATCCCCCGCCGGCCGGATCACAACAAGGACGCACTGGCGCGACCTTGTTCAACCCGAAAGGAGAAACATCATGGCTAACATCGGCACCTTCACCGCAGAGAAAGACGGCTTCACCGGCACGCTTCGCACCCTGACGCTCAACGTCAAGGTCAAGCTGGTTCCCAACGACAAGGGCGACACCGAGAACGCCCCCGACTTCCACCTGCAAGCGGCTGGCCACGAAGTCGGCGCAGCGTGGAAGAAGACCAGCGAGGCCGGGCGGGAATACCTGTCCGTATCCATCGACGACCCTTCGTTCCCGGCGACGGTCTATGCCCGCCTGATCGAGAACGAGGACGGCACGCACGACCTGATCTGGTCGCGCAACAAGCCGAAGGCGGCCTGACAGCCGCTTACCGCGTCCCGCCCACTGCGGCGGGGCGCGATGCTGCTGATCGCAGCACCGCACGCGCAGGATTTCTGCTGCTGCCGCGTGCTGGATACGCCCGTCACCGCGGGCCTGCATGCGTGCCTTGTGGCTCGCAATCCGTGTCAACGAGCGGTGTGTGGCGTGTCGGCGCTGTAAGCGCCGCCGGGCTTTCGGGCTTCGCCCCGTGCCGGCAAGCCGTCACGGCCATCCGGCTTCAATCCCTCACGCCTTCGCGCCTGCGGCGCTGCGCGCTCCGCTTGCTGCAATTCAGTACCACACGCCAACGCGCTACGGCGTGTCGGGCTCTTCCAATATCGCCCTGAGTTCCTGGCGCACCTGTGCCAGCAATTCATCAGCTTCGCGGGTGCTGTCACCGGCATAAGCCAATGTGAGCAGCGTGAGCGGATGCACTTCCATGACCTCGCACAGATCGGCCAGCTTCTGGATGGTTGGGCTTTTCAGGTCGCGCTCCAGCGTGCTCATGTAGGTGCGACTGGACACGTTGGAGAACGCTTCCTGGCTCAAACCACGCGCCTTCCTTACCGTCCGAATCGCCGCTGCCAATGAGTTCTTCGCTGCCACCTATGGTTTCCCCAAAAAACCAAGATGACAGCCCATTGCGCCCTATAGGACTACAATCTATAGTGTTCATTTGGTGGTGATGTTTTCCTTTTCCGTGCTTTTACGGAGATCCGCATCTGCGGATTTCCTCAGACCCAGGGAACCGCGTCCGTGTCTTTCCTGACTTCCACCAATACGCCTTCGTGCCTCTCCGCTTTTGCGGCTTCGTGCGCTTGCGCATACGTGCATCCGTCCGCAGGCACAGATGCGCCTCGGCGATTGCGTGTGTTCGTGGAAGGGGCGCGGCCTTGACCACGCTTGTCACCGAGGAAGACCGGGTGCACCTACTGGCCCACGGCCTCACCCGCGCCGCAGGCCAGGAATGTGACCCGCTGCCCGTGGTGCGCCTGTTCACACCGGACGCACATGCGACCTGGCTATTGGCCGCGCTCGATCCGACCGATGGCGATACGGCCTACGGCCTGATCGACCTCGGGATCGGGATGCCTGCCCTGGCGACGGTGAAGCTGTCCGATCTGGCGTCCATCGTCGGGCCGCTCAAGCAGCCCGTGATACGAGATCGGTACTTCCAGCCGACGCGGCCGCTGTCGGAATACGTTCGACTGGCTCAGGAAAACGGTTCGATCACCGATTGACGCATTCCAGCGCGACCAGGCAAAAAGTATCGCATTGTGACTATTTCGGTCTTAGCCAAGACCTGGCAAGTCTTGATCCGCATGCTTGCACCAGGGTGGTGCGCTCCTGACCAAAACAGTCATGATGCCAGGCGCGAGATTCGGCACGGTGTTCAATGCTGCACCCCATTTCCGGGCGGTGCAGTCGTCGCATTTAGACGATTTCGGCAATGCACTGGAGCGAATCTGTCTTGACACCAGCAGTTAAAGCGTAACCCGAGTTTGATGACCACTTGATGGCGATTCGATAGCTCCCGCACAGCGGAATTGTGGCGACGTTCCCAGAAACAGGGAGGTTTCGCCATGACTGACCGCAGCAGCCAACACTGGTATCCCACGGCCGCGTATCTCTACACGCTGCACCTCGATGGCCCAGCGCTGGCTTGGGAGTATTTGCGCAGGAATGCAAGCTACCGGCGCGACTGGCTACGCCGGCGTCGCAAGCCAGATGCGGCGCAGGCCTGGGGCCTGCGCCTGCTGGAAGATCCCGGCCTGGATGCGCGCGATGCACATCCTGCTTGGTTCCCCGATCACGACGGCGTGGTGCAGCTATACCCCGACGCCGACCCACCACCCGATGCGCATACCTTCGAGTTCTGGCGCATTCCTGGGCGCAAGCAACTGACCCACGACGGCAAGCGCCTGGTGCTTGTATCGCATTGGCCAGGCTGCTGCGTTCGGCTCGCACTCGCACCCGACCTAGAAGATGGCTCGGCCTATCTCTACGCCACACGCGCCTGCGCCACGCCCTGTGCGCGCTACCGCACGCTCGCTGCGAAGCTGGATGCGCTATCTGCCGCAACCGTGGCCGCGCCTGTGGCAACAGCCCGCTCTCGCCCCACGCCCGCCGCGCTGCTGGAACTGCATACCTTGCAAGCGCTCGACGCGACCCTCGCGGGAGCCTCTTTGCGCGAAGTGGCCGAAGGTCTGTTCGGCGCGGATGCCGTCGCGGCCGACTGGCACAAAGACAGTGCATTGCGTGCCCGCGTGCGGCGGCTGGTACGCCGCGGCGATGAGCTGATGCACGGCGGCTACCGCCGACTAGCGCAGCTTCCAATGTTCCCGTCGCATTAGGGGGGACGTTTCTCGACCCGTGCGAATCGTCCCTTAGCAAGAAGCCTTGCTTTCTTGAGAGTGCCTCTATCCGGCCGCGTGGTGTGGCCGGGCTTGATGGAGGTACATCCCATGCGACCTGCTCCCTCGCGGCCTGCCGCCGCTGCCGTCACTGCGACCTCGCAGCCTCAACGCTACCTGACAAACGACGAAGCCGCCGACTACCTGCGGCTGTCGCCGCGCACGCTGGAGAAGCAGCGGGTGATCGGCGGCGGCCCCAAGTTCCGCAAGTTCGGCCGCCGCGTCATGTACGCGGTGTCCGACCTCGATGCCTGGGCCGACCAGCGCAGCTACGAGGCCACGTCCGATCCCGAATACGCCGAGCGCCACGCGGGCGACTACCGTGATGGCCGCTGATCGTCGGCGCGTGGGTGGCCTTCGCCATGTCCAGCCCGCCAGGGCAAGCCTTGCCGCAGCGCGAACAGCTCGATCTGTTCCGAGCGCTGCCGGGCGACATGGCGCCACGCGATTCCCAGGACTTGATGGCCTTTCCGTTCTTCTCGCTTGCCAAGTCGCGGCGCACGGCGCCGATCGACTTCCGCAGCGGGAACGTCACCATTCGCGTGGAAGGCACGCAGGAGCACGGCATCGCAACGATATGGGATGCCGACGTGCTGATATGGGCCGCCTCGCAGATCGTGGAGGCGCGCGACGCGGGCCTGCGCCCGTCGCGCTGGATACGCGCCACGCCTTACGAGATTTTGCGCTTCATCGGGCGCGGCACGTCCCTCAACGACTACCAGCGCCTGAAGGCCGCCCTCGACCGGCTGCAATCGACCACGGTGGCCACGTCCATCCGCGAAACCACGGGAAGGCGCTTGCATCGCTTCTCGTGGATCAACGAGTGGAAGGAACTCGCCGACGCCAGCGGCACCCCGCTGGGCATCGAGCTGATCTTGCCGGACTGGTTCTATGCCGGCGTGCTCGACGCCGCCCTGGTGCTGACCATCGACCCGGCCTATTTCCGCTTGAAAGGCGGTATCGAACGCTGGCTGTACCGCCTGGTGCGCAAGCATGGCGGGCGGCAGGAGCACGGCTGGCAATTCGACTTCCGACACCTGTACCGCAAATCCGGCAGCGCGGCCCGCTTCTCGGACTTCGCCTACGACGTGCGCGCCCTGGTGGCGCGGCAGTCGTTGCCCGGCTACGTCCTCGGCATCGAGCGGATGCCGGACGACAACACCGAGCTGCTGACCTTCCGGCCCGTGCCGCACGCGGCACGGGGATAACTGCGGGAGAACCTGTGGACGGCCTCGTGCTATCAGGAGTACCGGGTATCGTGCTATCAGGAGTACGACCCTCGTGCTATCAGGAGTACGAAAACGCCGGAAAGCCAACAACGGCGCGGGTTTGCGTTCCCTCTAACTTACCTAACAAGAAATACATAACTTTTAGTAGAAGCGCGCCGTTTCGGTGGACAACCACGAAATGGCACGCCCAGGCCGGCTTTCCAGCTCGGAGGGCCGCGCCATGATCTTCGCGTTTCTCAACCAGAAAGGCGGCGTCGGCAAGACCACGCTCGCCACGCACATCGCCGGCGAACTGGCGATGCGCGGCCTGCATGTCATCCTGCTGGATGCCGACCCGCAGGGGTCATCGCTCGACTGGACGCAGCGGCGTAGCCAGCAGGGCCTGCCCCGTCTGTTCAGCGCCGTGGGCCTTGCCCGCGAAACGCTGCATCAGGAAGCGCCAGAACTCGCCAGGCGGGCCGATCACATCATCATCGACGGCCCGCCGCGCATCGCCGCCCTCGCGCGCTCCGCGCTGCTGGCGGCCGAGCGCGTGCTGATCCCCGTGCAGCCCAGCCCCTACGACGTATGGGCTTCTGCCGAGATGGTCGCACTGATCCGCGAAGCACAGGTGTTCCGGCCAGCGCTACGCGCGGCCTTCGTCATCAACCGGCGCGTCAGCACCACCATCATCGGCAGGGAGGCACGGCAATCGCTGGCCGAACAGCCGCTGCCCGCGCTGCGCTCGGAGATCCACCAGCGCATCGTCTTTGCCGACAGCGTAGCCGCTGGCCGGCTCGCCCGCGAAACCGCGCCCGACAGCGCCGCTGCCCGCGAGATCGCCGCGCTCACCGACGAACTGCTGCGGTGGCCGACATGACTGGAAAGCCATCACCACGCAGCAAGCGCGTCGGCATCGGTGTACGTCCCCCAGCGAATCCGCACGCCGAAGCGTGGATTCGCCAGGGCGACGCAGATGCCTTGCAGAAAGGCGACCTCTACACCGCTCGACTGACGCTTGACATCACGCCCGCCATGCGGGCGCGCATCAAGGTGTCGGCCTTCACGCGAGGCGTGACCGTAGCCGAACTGCTGCGCAGCCTGCTGGAGCGGGAGTTTCCCCCGGAGGGCACGCCGTGAACGCATCCGCTTCGACCGCCCACACCCCCAAAGCAAGTGCGCCCACGGCTGCACCGCCGCCGGCGCCTTCGACACTCGCCGGCCAGGCCGGCAACGTGCCGCTGACGCGCGTGGCGCTGACCTACATCGAACCCCGCTTCAAGCTCTACCTGCGCTTCGGCGAACCGGCGCGCACGCTCCAGCTCGACCGCTGGCGGCGCTGCGCCGTGTTCCTGCCGAACGCGGTTCTGTGCCGCATCCGTTGGCAGGCCAACGACTACGGCACGATCCGCTGGCAGCTCATGGTGATGCAGACCGCCACGCCGCTGGACGCCGTGCAACGCATCCCCGGCGTGCAGCCGGGCGCGCGTCTGCTGTTGCACGCCGAAGGCGATGCCAACGTTCGCGCCGTGCTGGAACGCATCGACGACATCGAGGCGCTGGGCATCGCAGCCGCAGACACATCGCCCGCGTACTGGCGCACGCTCGCGAACCGGCTCGCAGCGCGCTCGGCGTTACCCACATACACCACAGAACGGCACGCCGCCTGGCTGGCAGGGAGGGCATTGCCATGACCACGATTTCCACGACCGGCCCCGTGCCGCATCCTCGCTCGCGCCTGCGCACTCGCCTCGTGCTGGCAGGCTTCGCCACCGTCGGCCTCGCTGCGCTGGCCTGGGCTGCGTTCGTGCAGCCCCTGCCGCGAATGGCCTACAACCCGTCCGACAGCGTGGCGGTCGGTTGGTATCGCATCGAACCGTTCGACCCGCGCACCGCCTCGCGGCCACGTCCGCTGTCCGTGGACAGCATCGTGCTGGTGCCGCTGCCCGACAGGGCCGCCATGCTGGCTGCGCAGCGCAGTTACCTACCGACCCGCGTTCCGCTGCTCAAACGTGTGGGCGCAGTCGCGCCACAACACGTCTGCATCGTCGCCGGCCAGGTTCGCATCGACGGCGTGCCGGTGGCCGCCGCCCTGCCTGCCGACCGGCAGGGCCGACCGCTGCCATCCTTGCAGCTTTGCCGCCGTCTCGAACCGGGCGAACTGTTCCTCTTGAGCGTGACCAACCCAGCGTCGTTCGACAGCCGCTATTTCGGGCCGGTCAGTGCATCCACCGCGATCGGCGTTGCGCATCCGATCTGGCTGGAGACACGTCCATGATGGCCGCCGATTCGCTGCACTTTGCCGCGCCTCTCATCGTGCCATCGGGCATGTCGTTCTACTGTTCGTCGCCTTGTCATCGCACGTGCAGTGCGGGTGCATTCGCACCGCACTTCGCGCTGCCTTCGGCGCAGCCGTCCAACGTGCAGGCGTCTTGCCTCGAACGCGCCTGGCCTGCGGCCATTGGCGTGTTCGCCGGCGGGCTGGCTGCTGGTGCAGCAGCGCCGCCGGGCCGCCGATGCCCGGAGCGGGAGCGAGGGGCAAAGGCGGAAGGCAAGACAAAAGGACGCGGCACCGGGCCGCGTCGAAGGCCTGTCTGCACATGGGGGTGGCGCGGCACGGAGCGGCTTTGCCGCCGTGCCGCGTGGGGCGCGAGGCCCGCGCCAATGCAGGCATGTCCGCGTGCTTCGCACGCCCGGAGACGCCGGAGCTTGCCAGGGGCGCTGCCATGACCGACCGCCGCGACGACGATTTCCGGGTGCGCCCTGGCGCGCCGAAGAACCGAGGCAAAGGCCAGGGCCAGAGCTTCGTTTCCAAGGTGCTCAAGCGGGCTGGCAAAGCCAGCGGCGGCAAGTCGGCGGTGCGCCGTCCTGTCGCTGGCGGGAGCGGCCAGCACGCGGGCCAGCGGCCCGGCTCACGGCTTGGGCGCGGCCATACGGCAGCGCGCTTCGCAGGTGCAAAGCTGACACCCATGTCACGGCGCGTGACCGTCAAGACGCTGCTGGTCAACCAGCGCAACGCCAGCCCGCAGTCGCTCGCCAAGCACCTGCGCTACATCGAGCGCGACGGTGCCGGCCGGGACGGCGAGCCGGGCCGTGCCTACGGGCCGCAGACCGACCATGCCGACCTCGATGCCTTCAAGGAACGCTGCCAGGACGACCGACACCATTTCCGTTTCATTGTTTCCCCGGAAGACGGAGCCGAGCTGGACGACCTGCGCACCTACACCCGGCACCTGATGAACCGCATGGAGGCCGACCTGGGAACGCGGCTGGATTGGGTGGCGGTCGATCACTGGAACACCGACAACCCGCACACGCACCTGATCGTGCGCGGACGCGACGATACCGGCAGAGACCTCGTCATCGCGGGCGACTACATCGCCCACGGCTTCCGCCATCGCGCCGCCGAGCTGGCGACGGAATGGCTGGGGCCGCGCACCGAACTGGAGATCCAGCAGACCTGGCAGCGCGAGGTGAAGCAAGAGCGGTGGACGAGCCTCGACCGCACGTTGCAGCGCGAGGTCGGCGAGGATGACCGGGTGCGGATCGAACGCTTCAACGAACCGACGTTGCAACGCCAGCGCCTGCTACTGATCGGCCGGCTGCAACGCTTGCAGCGGCTCGGCCTGGCCGACGAGGTGCAGCCCAGCACCTGGGCCATCCATGCCGACGCTGAGAAGACCCTGCGTGCCCTGGGCGAGCGTGGCGACATCATCCGCACCATGCAGCGCGCCATGAGCGGCCAGCCGCGCGAGCTGGCGGTATTCGAGCCGGCCGACGACGGCCGTACCCTCGTCGGCCGCGTGGCCGCCAAGGGGCTGGCCGACGAGCTGCACGACCGCGGCTATCTGGTCATCGACGGCGTGGACGGCAAGGCCCACTACGTCGCTTTGAACGCCCGCGACGAACTGGCGAGCTACCCCACCGGCGCGGTGGTGGAGGTGCGTGGTTCCGCCGAGGTACGGGCGGCGGACAAGAACATCGCCGCACTGGCGAGCGATGGCCTGTACCGTACCGATCATCACCTGGCGATCGAGCAAGGCCGAGCCAAGCCCGGCCGCGACCCGCAGGAAGTCGTCGCGGCCCACGTCCGACGGCTGGAAGCCCTGCGCCGGGCCGGCATCGTGGAGCGCGTGGCGGAAGGGCTATGGAAAGTGCCGGACGACCTATCCGAGCGTGGGCGCCAGTACGATGCGCAGCGACTGGGCGGCGTGGCCGTGGACCTGAAATCTCACCTGCCGATCGAGCGGCAGGCCCGCGTGATCGGCGCCACCTGGCTCGACCAGCAACTGATCGGCGGCGGCCGGGGATTGGGCGACCTGGGCTTTGGTGGCGATGCCAAGCAAGCCTTGCAGCAGCGCGCCGACTTCCTCGAAGAACAGGGGCTGGCCCAGCGGCGTGGGCAGCGGGTGATTCTCTCCCGGAATCTGCTGGAAACGCTGCGCAATCGGGAGCTGGCGCAGGCCGCCCAGCACATTGCCGCCGATAGTGGGTTGGAGCATCGGCACGTCACAGACGGGCAGCGCGTAGCCGGCATCTACCGGCGCTCGGTCATTCTCGCCAGCGGTCGCTATGCGCTGCTCGATGACGGCATGGGGTTCAGTCTGGTGCCTTGGCGGCCGATAATCGAGCCACGACTGGGGCAGCAGATCGCCGCGACTGTACGCGGCGGCGGTGTGTCATGGGAGGTTGGACGGCAACGAGGTCCTGGGATTGGATAGGGGCCGTAGGCTGTCGTACCGAGTTAAGGTGTCGAGCAGCGTTCTGGCCCTAGCTTCTGTGCTCCGTTAAGGCGACTAGTCTGTGCTTATCGCCGACGCTGTGGGTGCATGGTTGCTTGCCGATTCCGGTGCAACTCGCAAACGCGCTGCCCCGACCTGAACTGCCCATTCAACGATCTGCCCGGCCAACACGTCCGTCGCGACACCGAACGCGCTCACCACATCTGCCTCTCGCTTGCTGCCTGTAGCTTGGATTGCTTCGAAGCGTCTACTGGCAATAGCAGTCCGTTTGGCCGGATCGACCAGTTGCACATCGAGCCGAACCCGAACCGCGGCGATCGCTTCAGTGCCGCGGTATTCGAGCTGGAACGCCCGTAGCGTACTGCGCAACTCCATATCGGCGCTCATTGGCGTGCTATCGGTAATCACCGAAGTCGACCGCCCATCGCGCATGAAGGCTTCGACGATTCGGTCGCGTAGCAGCACCGGTGCGGGGTCGGCCCAACGCACTCCTTGCCAAGCCGACAAGCGACCATCGGGCTGCGCAATGAAAAGCCGCTCCGAATCCAGGACGCGACTACTCTCAGGGGCGTAGACGCGCAGCGCCCCAGGTCCAGGAACGGCGCGTGGCGTACTCTCCGCCTGGGCGATGTGATAGTCGGGCAGTTTGTAGGTGACCATTGGAGCTGTTTTGGGAAGCACACTGCACGCGGACAAGCCGAGTACTAGCGTCATAGTCGCGGCAGCGACGGGAATCATCCTGGCGGAAGTGTTCACGGCTTGGTTTCCTCAATGTTCTCTCCACCGAGCAGGTATTGCGCCGGATTGCGATCCAGTCGGCGCAGCACGGTGTTTAGATTGGCCAGCGCCTGCTGGAGTTCGTGCATGGCAGGGCCTGTGGCGGCCATGCCTTGGTTCAGCGATTCCTGATTGTTTTGCAGTAGCGTCTCAACCCTGAAAGCGGCGCGTTCGAGGGATGCCGTTGCATCACGCGTGTTCACCATGATTTGCTTACCATCGTTATTTAGTAGCAGGTTGGCATCGCGAAGAGTGCTATTTGCTTGGCGCACGGCAGCTGTCGATTCTCTGCTTGCTTCGGTCAGATTGCTGATTAACGTCGCGATCTCGGCCCTCTGGTCAGCGACCGCGCCCGTAGTCTGTTCGAGATTCACTAGACTGCGGTGCACAAGAGCCAAATTCTCCTTCGACAGTAACTCCTGCGTGCGCAGCAAGATGCCGTTGAGTGTCGTCATGCTGTTACCCTCGCCGGAGACCAGGGATGCCATCGCCGAACGTGGCGCGAGGATCAACGGTTCCTCGTCCTCTTTCCGATCCAGCAATGGCACGTTTGGCCCACCGTCGCTCAACTCGATCACCGCGTTGCCGGTAATTCCCGTGATGACCAATTCAGCGCGGGTATCCTGCCGGACCGGGATGGTGGCATTGATACGCACGCGCGCTATCGCCCGCCTTGGGTCAGGCGGCGAAAGAGAAAGTGCAACGACTTCGCCAATCGTGATTCCGCTGTACTGAACCTGGCTGCCGGGCGTAAGCCCGGTCACTGGCTCATCGAACATGATCCGGTAATACTGGTAATCGTGGTCGGAACGTGTGTCGCTGAGCCAGATCGCGAAGCCGATACCAATCGCACCGAGCAGCACGACGAACAGACCAATGAATACATGATGGGCACGTGGCTCCATGATCAGACCACCTCGTTTTCAGAGTGTAAATATTGCGTGCGCCCAGCCCAATGCGTGCGCGACGGAAGAATGATGCAGATGCGGAAGGGTTTCATGGCTGCGTCTCTTGGCTGGAAGCACCAGTGGCCTGTGCGGCCGCACGGCCACGGGGGCCGTGAAAGTATTCCTGTATCCACGGGTGCTTGAATCGCTCGACTGCCTCGATGCCGTCGTTGATGAGTACCTTCTGGTTCGCCAGGACCGCGACACGGTCGCATATGGTGTACAGCGTATCGAGGTCGTGGGTTACCAGAAACACCGTGAGACCCAGTGCATTGCGCAGGGTCAGAATCAATTGGTCGAAAGATGCAGCCCCGATTGGATCCAGTCCTGCGGTGGGTTCGTCAAGAAACAGGATGTTCGCATCAAGCGCCAAGGCTCTCGCCAGTGCTGCTCGTTTCACCATGCCTCCGGACAACGAGGCCGGATATTTGTCTCCCGCTCCGGCAGGCAACCCCACCAAGCCCAGCTTGCTTCTTGCCAAACGCTCGGCAAGAGGCCGCGCCAGACCGACATGCTCGATTAAAGGAAGAGCGACGTTCTCCAAGACGGTCAGCGATGAATACAACGCGCCCTTCTGGAACAGAATGCCGAACCTTCGCTCCATACGCGCGCGTGCAAGCCATTGGGCTCGCAGTAGGTCGCGCCCCCCGATACGGACCACGCCCGAATGCGGCTTCTGCAGCCCGACGATGCTACGCAAGAGCACGGATTTCCCGGTGCCTGATCCTCCCACCACGCCAAGGATTTCCCCGCGTCGCACGTCCAGGTCCAGGTCCTGATGGACCTGCTGGGTTCCAAACCTGTTGTCTAGGCCGCGCACTTCAATAGCGTGTCGCACACCGTTGTCGGTGTCTTCCTTCACCGCGCTCACCAGCCCATCTCCATGAAGAACAGTGCAGCGATGGCATCGATCAGGATCACCATGAAGATTGATTGCACAACACTAGAAGTCGTGTGGTCGCCTACCGACTCAGCGCTACCGGCGACCTTGAACCCTTCATGGCAGCCGATAGCGGCGATCATCACCGCGAAGAGCGGGGACTTGCTCATTCCGACAAGAAAATGGCGCACCTCGATTTTTTCCTGCACGATGGCAAGGAACTGTGCAGGAGGAATCTCCAAGCTCAGTGCGCATACAGTGGCGCCGCCCACAATGCCAGCCAAGATGCCTACTAATGTGAGCAGTGGCAAGGACACAAGAAGCGCCAGCACGCGTGGCAGCACCAGCAACTCGATGGGGTCGAGCGCGTTGGAGCGAAGCGCATCGATCTCTTCATTTGCCTTCATCGAACCGATTTGGGCGGTATACGCGCTTGCGGTACGGCCTGCAATCAATATGGCCGGGAGCAGCACTCCGAACTCGCGCATGAACGAGAAGGCGACCAGATGCACCGAGAAGATGCTCGCACCGAAGTTGGCCAGCACCGTTGCGCCCAGGAACGCCACCACCATTCCTACCATGAAGCTCAGTAGCGCCACGATGGGAATGGCGTCCACCGCTGACCGCTGGATTTGAGCGATCACCGAGGTCGTGCGCCAGCGACGCGGGTGACGAACGGTACGGCTCCATGTTTCGATGATCTGACCCACGAACCCGGCCAGACCAAGACACGCACGACAGCCCTGTTCCACGGTCAGGCCTATGCGTCCCAGACCGCGGAGCAGAGGATTCCCGCTCACCGCTGCTTTGTCCGTCTTCTGCTGAGCGGTAGCAGCGGCGGCAAGCGCTTTCATTAGGGCGAGGCGATCCGGGGACAGATTTGGAGCTGCCTCCGGCCGGTCGAGTATCGAGTCTGGCCCGAGAATTTCCACCAGCAGAGCCGCGCCGGCGGTGTCCAGTCTCTGGACTTGCGTCCAGTCGAGCAAGGGAGTGGCGTACCCCTCGGCATGGCTGATGCGGGCGGCGGACACGGATTTTGCCAGACTGGCGTAGTGCTCTATCGTCCAGTCGCCACCCGCCAGCCATTTGTGATCACCGCCGACCATGGCATCCTGCCGGAGCCAAGCCTGTGAAGCGTTGCTCATGGCTGCGTGTCCCGCCAAGCGCTGTCGATGCGCTCGATGCAGTTCGTGATCGCCGCTTTGGCATGACCCAGCAATGTGTACGAACCGGCGAACTCTTTAATGACGTTGCCGCGCTCGAAGCAACTGGCGGCAGCAACGCGTCGTCCCGTACTTACATCGACTGCTTCGAACTCTAGGCTGGCACCGCCCGTCGTCACGGGTCCAACCAGCAGGGTCGTCATTGCATTGACTGCCCGATTCGGTGTCTGCAGTTCGGTGACCGCTACACGCACCCGAACCTGTCCCGTGCCACCTGGGGTGGCGGGACTTTTGCCTTCCTGGCGTTTCAGTTCGCTCGTCACATGGTCTAGCACTTCACGCTGCTGCGCGTCATCGAGCCCATCGATGCGACCCGAGGCGGTCTTGATCTGCGCATCTTCCACCACGACAGCGGCATAACGCTTGGGCTCGAATCCCGCTGCGCGGTACATCAGTACGTTCTCGTATCGTGTCGGCGATAACTTCTCGTAGTCGCCGAGAAATCCGGAGCGCGTCATGCTGTTGGTCGCGCATCCAGAGAGCGCGGCTGCTACGCAAAAAAAAATGCCGCCGCGGATCAATGCAGTTTTGCTCTTCATAATGGGTCTCCTTGATCAAACGAAACTAAGACAGGCAATGCCTGCTGCGATGAGGGCGGTGCCAGACCAGCGCGTCACTGATGCGAGATCGCCTAGCAAGAGGGCGCCGATACCCAAGTTTCCAAGTAGCCCGATTCCTGCCCAGGCTGCAGAGGCCGCGCTGATCGGAATCCGCTTGAGCGCGAGCCACAAAAGTGCGCCGCTGGCCGCCATGCACGTCACTGCCACACAGAGGCCGACCCAGCGCGTCGGACCGCCCGCCGTGATGGCCCGCAGGCCCAATGGATAGCCCGCTCCTAGAACCCCTGCGGCAATGACAATCGACCAGGATTTCCAGATCAGCGGATGGATGCTGAATCGCATAAGCCTAGCGAGACATACGGATGAAGCGTGGGTACATACGAATTCTGAGAATGCGCAGCACGAGGCGGTCCGCAAGAGACTCATGAGCGATCTCCATGCGCGGTGGCGGCACTCAGGCTCCACGGCCCAATTCGCTTGATTCCAAACAGGACTTCGTAAAGCAACGGAATCAAGCCCAACGTCACCAGCGTTCCGAGCGCCAGCCCACCGATCATCGCGATCGCCATCCCTGTCCATAACGGTCCGGAGAAGAGCATGAGTGGCACCAGTCCCGAAATGCAGGTGACCTTGGTCATCACGATTGGACGAAGTCGTTGTATCGCGGCCCCAACCAAGGCTTCATGGCGCGGCAGGCCTTCCGCTAAGCCCTGGTCGATGCGTTCCAGCAACAGCACGGCGTTGTTGACAATGATCCCGAACAAGGCCAGTACGCCGAAGGTCGCCATGAAGCTGAAAGGTGTGCCGGTTAGCTTCAGAGCCAATACCACGCCGATAAGCGTGAAAGGGATCGTCGCGAGGATCACACCGAGCTTGCGGAAGGAATTGAACTGCCATACGAACAGCATCAGCATCGCCAGAAATGCGAGGGGCATGTAGGTCGACAGCGCGGCGTTCGATTCGGCAGCTTCCTCGATCTCGCCGCCAAGTTCGACCGAGTAGCCCGCGGGCAGGTCCAAGGCAGCGACGCTAGGCACCAGGCGGTTGACGATCTCCTGGGCGGTGTAGGAGGTGTTCTGTCCTTGCACGGTGATCGTGCGGATGAGATTGCGCCGTTGGATGACCGATGGCTCGCTCGCGAGCGATACGTCTGCGACCTGGGCCAGCGTCACCGCCGGACCGCCGTTGCTGGGATAGATGAGCGTCGCGCCTACGTCTGCCGTGCTGCGACGCTCGCTTACGATGCTGCGCAGGACGATCGGAACGGAGGTGTCACCGTCGCGAATCACCGAGATCGATCGGCCGCTGTAGCGGACATCCAGCCCGCCAGCGATGTCTTCAGTCGTTACGCCCGCCCGACGCGCGCGGTCCTGGTCAACCTTTACGTCGATGCGGCCAATGCGCGTATCCCAATCGTTCTTGACGTTGATGGTTCCGGGCAGCTTGCGCAGCGCTGCTTCGATTTTGGACGCGGCCTCCAACAATACCTCCTCATCCGGACCGCTGACGCGATAAATGGCAGTCCCTGACTCGGTCGCACCGAGCGAGAAACGCTTGGGCTCGGCGCGCACGTCGCCATGTGCTTGCGCAAAGTAGCTGCGGGTGCGGGCGAGGACGGCGTCGATGTCGCTCTTCGGCTTCAATGTGACAACGAAGTACGCGATGTTCGATGCCGGCAGTGGTGGATTCAGGCTAAGGATGAAGCGCGGGCCACCATCGGCGACGTAGCCGATGTGATCGGAGACTTCTGGATTGATGTTCGTGTCGCCCAGCCAACTACTGATCTGCTTCACGCGGGCGAGCGTTTCGCGCGAGTCGGTACCGGGGGCGAGCTGCACCGGAATCTGGAACTGAAGCCGGTCGGACTTGGGCATGAAATCGTACGGCAGGGTGGTGAAGCCATACAGCGCAATGGCAAGCGCCGCGATCATCGACGCTACATAGACCGCCTTATGGTGGAGCACCCACTCCAGTACGCGCCGGTAGCCACGGTAGAAGCGGGTGTCATAGGCGTCGCCCTGCTCCTGCTTGTGATGGGGTTTGGCGAAGTGGTAGCACAATAGGGGCGTGACAGTCAGGCACAGCAGCCACGAAGCGAACAACGTCAGTGCCAGCACGACCACGAGATTGTGCAGATACTCGCTCGTGGCGTTCTGGCCAAAAAAGAACGGCGAGAACACGATCACGATCACGAGCGAGGACGTGAGCAGCGGAATGGCGAGCGTGCGGCCCGCCTCGAGGCAGGCATGCTTACGATCTTCGCCACCGGCCAGGCGGCGTTCGATGTCTTCGGCAATCACAATGCCGTTGTCCACCAACAAGCCGAGCGCAATGATGATGGCGCCCATCGAGACGTTCTGAAGCTCGATGTTCATCGCGCGCATGACGATGAGTGCACTGAGGATCGTCAACGGCACGATCATGCCCACGATGATCCCGGTGCGCCAACCGAGAAATAGCACGACGACACCGAGGACGACGATGATCGTCTCCATCATGACTTGGTTCATTTTGCCCATCTCGTGCTTGACGACATCGGCCTGGAAAGTGACGTATGACAGATCGAAACCCGCCGGCAGCAGCTTCTCCTGGTCTGCAACCCGTGCTTTGAGCGCTTTTCCGAACTGCTCCACGTTCTGACCGGAGGCCATCGAAACCGCCATGACGACAGCGGGCTGGCCTTTGTAGATGGCAGCAGATTCCGGCGGATCGGCTGGCCGCACACTCACCTGCGCCAGTTCACCCAATGCGATCGTCGGCACGGGCGCCGTACTACTTTGCGGTCGTGGCAGCGCGATCGGCATTGCTCGCAGGGAGGGAGCGTCACGCACTTCGCCACTGACCGCCAAGGTTGCATTGATGCCGCCGACAACAATTTGTCCACCCGAAGCGACGACGTTCTGTTTGACGAGTTGGTCGATCACCCCCTGTGGTGTCAGCTCCAATCGCGCGAGCCTAGGCCGATCGAATTCGAGATAGACGCGCTCTTCCTGCAGGCCGTAGAAAGTGATGCGCTCAATACCAGGCACGGTGTACAGGCGGTCGCGCATCTGCTTGAGCGCGACGCGCATCTCGCTCATGGAGTAACCTGGTGCAGTGACCGCAATCGAGGCAACCGCGACGCGGCCGAAGTCTTCGTCGACGAAAGGCCCCATCGTGCCCTGTGGTAAGGCATCCTTCGAATCGGCGACCTTGGCCCGGACGCGCTGCCAGATCGGTGCCAAGTCGGTGTAGCGGTCCCAGATCGTGACCTGGATCATGGCGCTGCCTGCGCGCACGGTGCTCGTCACGCGCTTGACCTCTGCCAGTTCGCGCAAGCGCTCCTCGATCGGCCGGGCAATGAGTTGCTCAACGCGTTCGGCGGGCAGCCCCGGGTTCAACGCCGTGACCATCGCATCGCGGACCGTGACAGTCGGCTCCTCCTGAGAAGGAAAATTCAGGAAGGTCGCGATGCCGGCGACGAAAATGATGAGCGCTACAAAGTAGGTAAGTCGACTGGCGCGCAGCGCCATCTCGGTGATCTTCATGATGAAGTAACCTGGTGGATCGCGTTAGCGCTTGGTCAATTGAGTGGTGGCTTCCAGTGGTGTCACTGGCTGTCCATCGGTGAGCCATCCTCCTCCGGCGGCAACCACCGTCTCGCCGGGCTTGAGTCCAGCGAGGACGCGCGCGCTGTCTCCTTCCTGTACCGGCGTGAAGCGCACCGCGCGACGGTGCACCTTCTTATCTTCAGGGGTGTAGACGAAGACGGAAGCCTCGCCCGGCTTCGTGCCGAGCACCAGCGAGGCATAAGGTATGGATACAGTCTCGGGCCGAGAGGTCTTGGAGGTTGCCGCAGGTGCGTCGAGCACGACCTGTACGGGAATACCTGGCCGAAGTGCGCGCGCTTGCGCGTTATCTTCAGGCACTAGCACCACGGGTAGGAGCGAGCCATTTTCGGCGCGCAGACCGACACGACGTACCACCGCTCGGATTGGTTGTTCGGCTCCGCTCCAGAACAGTTCTGCGCGTTGGCCGACATCTATGTGAGGTGCCTGTGTAGTAGACGCGTTCGCGATGATCTCAGTGCCACTGCGCACGCCGTCGACCTGAAATACCGGCGCACCAGCAGCAATGTCGGTGAACGCCAAAGCCAGCTTTTCCGCCACGACACCATCGAAAGGAGCGACGATCATCGTGCCACGTTGTGCTCGTTCGGCCAGGCCAAGCGCCGCCTTGGCAGTGCGCGCTTGACCCTCTGCGACCGCTAGCTGCGCCTTCGCGCTCTCGAACGCAGCAGGGGAGATGACTTCGCTTTCGAGCAACCGGCGCTGTTGATCTGTCTGTACACGTCGATCCATCAGGCCGGCTTCGGCGGCCGCCAGGGATGCTTGCGCTTGTGTCACGCGAAGCCGGTCAGGTTGCGCATCAAGTTCTGCCAGGACTTGGCCGCGGGAGAACCGTTCACCCACGTCGACGTTCAACTTGGCGATCCGTCCTCCTGTTTCAAATCCTAGGATGCTGCGCTCGGTTGCTCGCGCCGAGCCAGTCAATTCGATGCGAGAGCTATGCGGGAGATCCGACTGCGCGGCGGCGAGCTTCACTGCGCGCGGAGGCTCGGATACGGTGGATTGCGAGTTTTCGCACCCTGAGAGCAGAGTCGAAATGGATAGTGTGCAAGCAACCGCCAAGGAGCGCGGTGCGCACGCGGTCATGACACCGCTACGGACGCGACTCATGTGCGTCCTTTTTGCCGGGACAAGTTCGAGATGGCCCGAGGCGAGATCCTGGAGCGCCCGAAAGAAATGCCGCCGCTCTGCGGGTGCGAGTATTGGCAAACCCAGAAGATCGGCGAACAGGGCGCCATCCAATGCCAGCATGATGAGTGCCGCGGTCTCGGTGCCACGCGGGGATCGACGCACGCGTTCGTACTGCACGCGGTACCACTCGCGCAGTGGGTCGAGAAGTGTTGGATCTTCCGCAGCTGCCGCGAGCAGCGCTGCGCCCATCTTCTGCATCTCGTCGTCGGGCATCGCTTCCACCTGGCTCGACAGCCAGGGGTCCGGGTCTCCGGCAAACCTGCGCTCGTGATTGGCTTGTACCGCGTCGAACGCCCGGATCATCTCGTCGATCAGTGTCACGAACAAATCGCGTTTGGTCTTGAAGTGATAGAGAAACGCCCCTTTGCTCAACCCGGCCCGCACGACGACGGCGTCCAGCGTCAGACGACTGGCGCCTTCCTCCAGCACCAGTTCGCGAGCGGCCTGCAGGATGCGCTCGCGAGTTAGCTGGGCTCCTTGCTGGAGAACGGGCTGCGCATCGGTGCTGCTATGGGCGGTGGACGGGGGGGGCAACTTTGTTTTCGCGCGAGGCGGCATGGTCGTGCTCCAAAAAAAGCTTGAGTCATATACAGTCCAGACGGTATAGTAGAAGGCGTAAAACAGTCCGTCAAGACTTTTTCGGAATGCAAGGACCTGCCATGTCTCAAATTCTTGAACGCTATCGCCTCATGGCCATGATTTCGCCGCTAATGCTTCTTGCGGCTTGCAGCCATGCTCCGCACTCTGCCGATCCGCCTCGCCTGGATGTACCGGCCCATTTCTCAAATGAAGAGGGAGGTGAAGGCATCCTGGACAAATCATCCCGCCGTACTCTTCCCGTCGACTGGTGGACGGCCTACGGCGATCCACAGCTCAATGTCCTAGTCCGGGCGGCGCTGGAGCGCAACACCGAACTGTCGATTGCGCGCGCGCGCGTCGACGAGGCCTCGGCCGCCACGCGGCGAGCACGGGCCTCCCTGCTCCCCTCGTTGTCCGCGGGCACGCAGGCAACTCGAGGACGCGACTATTCAGAGAACGTTGCGATCGGCAATGATGGCCGCGCCACGTTGTCTGCATCGTGGGAGGCAGACCTGTCGGGGCGGCTTTCGCAGGCAGCAGAAGGTGCGCGCCTGGATGCGGTGGCAGCCGAACAAGCGTGGGTTGCCACGCGTTGGCAGGTCGCGTTTGAAACAGTGTCGGCGGCTGTGCAGCAGCGCCAAGCCAGTGAACTCGAAGCGCTCGCCACGGCGCGGCTGGCATCCGCCGAGCGACTCGTCTTGCTGACACAACGGAAGTTCGAGGCCGGACAAGCTACCGGCTTCGACATCGAGCGAACCCGCTCCGGCGTCGTCGCACTGCGTGTGGAGCAAGAGCAACTTCGGCGTGCGCGCGGCGAGGCGACGCATGCACTTGATGTACTAGCGGGACAAACGCCCGGAGCGTCTGCAGCTTCTCCGACTCTTGCTTCACTCGCCGCCCCCAATTGGACACCGACACGCATACCTGCGGACCTGCTGAGTGAGCGGCCCGACGTGCGCGCCGCCGAAGCGAAGTTCGCAGCCGAAACCGCGCGCTGGAACGCAGCCGAAGGCGAACGCTTCCCTAAGCTGGTGTTGGACCTGAGCGGCGGACGGCAGCGCGTTGAGAGTGCGGGGACGCGCATTACCGGCAACATTTTTTCACTTGGGGCCGGGGTTTCGTTGCCGATCTTCGATGGTGGCGCGATCCGTGCCGGCATCGAGACCGGAGAGGCGCGCAGCCGAGCTGCGCGCGCGGAGTTCGAGCGCACTTTGTTGAGTGCATTGCAGGACGTAGAGAACGCATACCTCGGTTGGCATACGCAGCACGCCGCACTGGAGCATCAGACCGAGGGGGTCGCAGTCGCGGAGCGTCAGCTCGATCGCAGCCGCCGTCTGTTTGAGGCGGGACAAGTGGACGCCACGGTGGTGGCCGAGGCTGAGGCGGGGGTGATGTCAGCGCAGGCTTCGCTGATCCGCACGCGGGCCGAGACAGCCGTGCAATGGGGTGTGCTGGCAAAAGCACTATCCGGCCCACCTGTTTGATCGGGGAAGCTTGCTGGAGCAGCTTGCGAAGGCTAGATAGCGTGGCGCAAGGCGAAGGTGGTGAGGCCTAAGTGAGGAGGAATGCGAACATGGAAATTCGGCATCTGCGCTACTTTCTAGCGGTGGCAGAGGAACTGCACTTTGCCCGAGCCGCAGAGCGCCTCCACATCGAGACATCGCCGCTGTCGCGCGCCATCAAAGAGCTTGAAGAGGAGTTGGGCGTAGCGCTATTTGCGAGAACCACTCGGAGCACCCGCTTGACTCGTGCAGGCAGACTCTTCTTTGAGAGCGTACCCCGTGTCTTCGCAGCTTTGCAGCAGGCGCGCGACAGTGTGAACGCCGCAGCCAATGGCTTTCATTGCCAGCTCCGTATTGCATTGTCTGATGGAATCACGCCATCGCGCCTGCCTGCGTTGTTGGCGCTCTGCCGGCAGGAAGAGCCGGAAGTGGAAGTTCGCTTCTTCGAAGTGCCTTTGTCACAGCAAATCAAGGGATTGTGTGGCGAACTGTACGATCTCGGCTTCGCTCAATCGGATGAAGTCGGCGAAGGCATCATCGCCGTGCCGGTGTGGAGTGACCCTCTGATGGTAGCTGTGCCCGCACGGCACCCCTTGCTATCCCACAAACAGATTCCCCTGGAAGAGCTGTTGCGGTATCCGCTGGTGCTCTGCGACGCGGTGGCGTGTGAGGGCCATGCTCGGCAAGTTGAACGGGTGCTACGTCGCGTGGACATTGAGCCTCTAATTGCCGAACGCGTGACTTCCAGCGATCTAATGATGGTCCTGGTTTCGGCGGGACTTGCACTAGGCCTCACAGGAGGTGCGCATATTACTGCCAGCAGGGAACAGGGTGTGGTCGCACGGCCGCTGACTGGACGTTCGCCAATGCTCACGACCTATCTACTACGGCCGGCCAGCGAGCCGTCAGAAATGCTGACTCGCTTCATGGAACGCGTTCATTCGATCAAATCTCCAGATGCCAAAGGTCGGCGGTAAACCATCACACAATCTCCCAAAGAAAATTAACCATGAAGAAGATTGCTCTCATATTGCTTTCCTCGACATTGGCAGCCTGCAGCCCATCTGGGAAACCAGATAAAGCCAACCTTCCGACAGTCGATGAATTAGCGCTCAATCCTGAGCGTCTGAAAGAGTTGCGCAAGCAATGCAAGTTGGATCGACCAATGCTGGGCGACCAACTATGTAACCGGGTTGCCGAGGCTACGCGAAAGCGCTTTTACGAAGATGGCGATGTGCCCCACACCACGCCTAAAGAGCCGCCGAAGTTCTAAGCTGGTGGTCATGCCGGAGTATGTATGCCGGATATGAAAAATTTGAAGGAGAATCGCAATGGGTTGGATCTATCTTGTTTTGGCTGGATTGTTTGAAATCGGATGGCCGGTCGGGCTGAAAATGGCGCAAGAGCCAACATCGCGTTGGAGTGGGGTCGCAGTAGCCGTCTCTTTCATGACAATTAGCGGCGCCTTCCTATGGCTTGCTCAGCGTCAGATACCGATTGGGACTGCTTATGCGGTGTGGACGGGTATCGGAGCGGCGGGAACGTTCTTAGTCGGAATTCATTTCTATGGCGACCCAACCTCCCTGATGCGATACCTTGGCGTGGCGCTGATCATCCTGGGCGTTATCACGCTCAAGTTATCGAGTTGAGTACTAGCTCCTTTGATAGCGTAGTCACTGGGACACCCTGCGACACAGACTGGATCGGGTTCTGGGAACTCGCACGGTCACCTCCTCCTAGTCGTTATATGTGGTGAGCTTGCCGCAGCCTCGGGAGAGTTCGAGCCAGTGCGCGTAAGGCGGTGGAGCAGCCATTCCGGGTGCTCCACCTTCAGCTCCTGCAAAGGTGGAGAAAGAGTGTGGGTTGGCTAGCATGGCGCGGCCAAGAATCACCAAACCCATCTACCTGCCAGCGATCACGTGCTCGGCCATTCGCGGATCGTCGATGCCCCAACTCACTGCCACAGGTAGCCCAGTCTCGCGGCTCATGCGTTTGGCAAAGGGGCTGACGCGACGGCCGGCAACCAGCGGCTGGCCATTCGCTTCCTTGACATTAACCAGTCCGGCTCGGCCGTGGCAGGCCGCCGCGACCACCCTGCCGTCAGCCCAAGCGCCCGACAGCAGATTGACGAGCGCCCCGCTCCGGGTAAGTCCCACATGGTGCCATGGCCGCCGGGCAGGAACATCACCGCACCCCCTTCCGGGGCGATGCTGTCGATCTTCAGCGAGCCTTCGAGCTTGTCCATCGACACCTTGTCATCGAGGAAGCATTCCACGCTCGGCGGGTTCATGCCTTCGCTCGCTATGGAATGAGGATCCACCGGAATCTCGCCGCCGGCGATTGACGCAATATCCACATTGGCACCTGCATCGACCAAGGCGTAGTACGGGGTGGACTGTTCCTCGAACCACACGCCGGTCAGGCGCGGGTCGTCGCCCATCGTTGCCTGCGAAGTCAAAACCAGCAGAATCTCGAGGGGAGTTCCCATCATGGTTTTCTCAGTTCAGACGCTTGGGATCAAGCGGCCAGCGACCATTACGCCTGCTTGGCTTTGCGCGCTGTCTCGACCAAGCTGTCGAGCCAGTCCTGATGGCCGTTGATCATCGGGTTGGGTTTGGCGTTGTGCAGCTCCTCGGCCGGCTTGCCCTTCTGCGTTTCCTGCGTGAGGATGCGCACGCGCCCGCCGTCCAGGTTCTCGACCAGCCAGGCGTGATGCACATCCAGGCGCGTATCTGTGCCTTCCTCGCCGGACCAGCCGTGCCAGGCCACGCGGCCGGGTTGCCCATCCGCAGGTGCCACGTACTCGTTGCACTGCCCCTCTACCGGGAAGCCGAAGGTCTCGAAATAAAATCGATCGCCGTCGGCCAGTACCGGGCCTTTGCCGCCATGAAAGCGCACGTTAGCCGAGTTGGCGTAGTAGCTTGGCCACAGCGATGGTGTGACGAGTAGCGGCCATACGTCGGCCGCGCTCAAGCCGGCGGCGATGATCTCATTAGAGGCGAAATTCTCAGTAAAGCCCGGCGTGTAGCCTTCGGGCCAGAGGATGGCGTTCTGTTGCTTGCTCATATCGAAGCTCCTTCACAAAATGTCAATGACGCAACAGGGGTGGCTGCGTCATTCAAGTGGTCATAGAGCAATCATGAGCCTCCCTGTGAAATAAGTGAAATCCTAATTTTTTATTTTTGAAATCATATAATTTGATATCAGCGTCTAGGTTCTGCCATCCGCCGACAAGGCTATCTCGCAGCGGTGCTACGAAAGGGTCCGTCTCCAATTGAGCCGGCTGATTGCATATTTGTAGTGCGAGGCAGAGTTGTGCTGAGCATGACGATGAGAGCCATCTTGCCTACTTGTTGTTAGCACAGGAAGTGAACAGCAGTGCTCGTATCCAGCGATGTGCTGGATCGTGATGGGTGCGTTCGTGCCAAGCAGCCGTCTTGGTGAACCCCGGTATCTTCATCGGCGGCAGGGAGATAGCCAGCTTGTCCATACCGGCGACCAAGCGGCTCGGCAAGATCGCGACCATGTCACTGGCACGCAGGATGTCTGGCAAGATCAGAAAGCTCTTGACCGACAGTGTGACGCTTCGTTGTTTGCCCAACTGTTCTAGCGCATCGTCGGTGACGCCGCGGAAACCTCCACCATCGTAGGAAACAAGCGCATGGTCGAGAGCACAGAACTGCTTAACTGTCAGCTTGCGCCCCATAGCCGCTGGATGGTCTTCCCGCAGGACACACACGTAGTGCTCCTTGAATAGCTCTCGGGCATGCAGATTTGGCGGAGTGATCTCTGGCGTCAGGAGGGCTAGATCGATTTGACCGCGCTCAAGCTGGTTCTGTAGCAGTCCGCTCTCGACTGGCACTAATGAGACTCGAACGCGCGGTGCGTGCTGTTTGAGTGCCGATAGAAATGGGACAGCAATGGCACGCAGCGCATAGTCCGTCGCGGCGATGGAGAAGGTCAGTTGTGCGGTGGCCGGGTCGAAAGAAGGTGGCTGGAGCAGCGCGTCGATTTCCGCTAGCACCTGTTTGACAGATATCCCTATGTCTAGCGCCCGCTGCGTCGGAACGATGCCCCGCTGCGCACGCGCGAACAGCGGGTCGCCGAAGCTTTCACGCAGCCGCGCAAGCATGCCGCTCAAGGCCGGTTGGGTTAGTCCAAGACGTGCTGCCGCCCGTGTCACGTTGCGTTCGTCCAACAATACGTCCAGCGCCTTGAGTAAGTTGAGATCCATGCTCTTGATATCTTTCATTCTTATCCAGATTTCAATAAATAATTCTTTCCCATGATATCTAGATTCTGCTCATGAGGGGAGCGAGACCCAGCGAGAATTTTTTTCTGGGCAACCTCTTGGAAACTCCAAATGCGCCATAGGGTGCTTTAGTTTGCGGCGTTTGTCTTCGACTCGCCCCGCCGCTCATTCTTTCTTTTCCCTCGACCGTTGTGCTCAAAACGGTCTTTGACGGGCACCCACGCGGCACCGATCCTCGCTCTATGCGGCACGTTCCTGTGCCGCTTTTGAACGAGGAATCAGTGCAGGGAAATCGGAGGCCAGTCAATGCAAGCTCAGGGCGTACTGTTCGGGCAGATCGCCGCCGTATTCGGCATCGTGATCGCTGGCGTGTGGGGTGCAACGCAATGGACAGCCGCCGCCCTGGGCTATCAACTACGCCTTGGCTCGCCATGGTTCGACTTCTTTGGAACCCCGGTCTATCACCCTTGGCGGCTGTTCGAGTGGTGGTTCTTCTTTGATGCCTACGCGCCGCACGTCTTCGATATCGGCGGGGCCATCGCGGGTGGAAGTGGTCTGGTGGCCGTGGTGGTCGCCATCGCCATGTCGGTGTGGCGCTCGCGGCAAGCGCGCCTTGTCACCACCTACGGTTCGGCACGCTGGGCCGATGCGGAAGACATACGCAAAGCTGGGCTGATCCAGCCCGACGGGGTTTTCCTCGGGCTGCATCGCGGCCAGTACCTCCGCCATGAAGGCCCGGAACACGTCCTGACCTTCGCACCAACGCGCTCGGGCAAGGGTGTGGGCCTGGTCGTTCCCACCTTGTTGAGTTGGCCCGCATCCGTCGTCGTTCACGACATCAAAGGCGAGAACTGGACGCTCACCGCAGGCTGGCGTTCGCGGTTTAGCCACTGCCTCCTGTTCAACCCCACGGATGCGCAGTCGGCAGCCTACAACCCGCTGCTGGAAGTGAGGCGCGGCGCGCACGAAGTGCGCGACGTGCAGAACGTGGCCGACATTCTTGTCGATCCCGATGGCGCACTCGAACGCCGGAACCATTGGGAAAAGACCAGTCACGCGCTGTTGGTCGGCGCCATCCTGCATGTGCTGTACGCAGGCGAGGACAAGACGCTGCGCGGCGTCGCCAACTTCCTCAGCGACCCGGCGTGTCCGTTCGAGCTGACGCTGCACCGGATGATGACGACGAAGCACCTGGGCGATGCGCCTCACCCGGTTGTCGCATCCGCTGCCCGCGAAGTGCTTAACAAGTCGGACAACGAGCGATCGGGCGTGCTCTCCACCGCCATGTCGTTTCTCGGCCTGTACCGCGACCCGACCGTGGCCGAAGTCACATCGCGCTGCGATTGGCGCATCGCCGACCTGATTTCCGCCGAGCACCCGGTATCGCTCTATCTGGTGGTGCCGCCCTCCGACATAAGCCGCACCAAGCCGCTGATCCGGCTCATCTTGAACCAGATCGGGCGGCGGCTGACCGAATCGCTCGACGGCAGCGATGGCATCGCGCGCCGGCACAAGCTGCTGCTGATGCTGGACGAGTTTCCGGCGCTGGGCCGCCTCGATTTTTTCGAGTCCGCGCTTGCCTTCATGGCCGGGTACGGCATCCGCAGCTTTCTCATCGCTCAAAGCCTGAACCAGATCGACAAGGCGTATGGGCAGAACCATTCCATCCTCGACAACTGCCATGTCCGGGTGACTTTCGCCACCAACGACGAAAGGACGGCGAAAAGGATTTCAGAAACCCTCGGCACCGCCACCGAGCTTCGCGCGCAGCGCAACTACGCCGGCCACCGGCTCGCTCCGTGGCTGGGGCACCTGATGGTGTCGCGTCAGGAAACTGCACGGCCGCTGTTGACGCCCGGCGAGGTGATGCAGCTTCCACCTGATGACGCCGTGGTCATGGTGTCCAGCGTCGCCCCGATCCGCGCGAAGAAGCTGCGCTACTACGCCGACGCCAATTTCAAGAATCGCGTCCTGCCACCGCCCGCGCTCGTAGCCGGGAGGTACGCCGACGCGCCGCCAGCCCGCCCCGACGACTGGAGCGGCTTGGCGATCCCGGCCGTACCTGCGGCGCCGGCCTCGGCATCCGCCGATGGCCTGGGCGGCACCGATGACGGCGGCCCACGCCGCCAGCCCGAACTCTCCGAAACCGTCGCCTACGACCCCGAGCCGGACGCACATGCGAACGACCTGGCGCTGCTCGATGACGACGACCTGGCGCTCCCGCTTCCCGGCCAGCTCGACCCGGCCATGCAGCGCACGGCCCGGCTGGCTTCCCTCGACCCCAACGACGGAATCGACCTATGAGCCAATACCGCCTCAATCTTTTCATCCAGCCCGAGCACGCCCAGCGCCTGGACGAACTGGCCGCCAAGAAAGGCGTGTCCAAGTCGTCCATCGTCGCAGCGGCCTTGGCGTCCTGGCTGTCGCCCGATGCTGGCGACCAGCGCGAGGCCGCCATTGCCAAGCGGTTGGATCGACTGTCGCGGCAGACCGAACGCCTGGAGCGCGACCAGAACATCCAGATCGAAACGCTGGCGCTGTTCATCCGCTACTTCCTGACCGTCAGCACGCCGGTGCCCGAAGCCCATCAGGATGCGGCACGCGCCCAGGGCAAGGTGCGCTTCGAGCAGTTCGTCGAACAGTTGGGTCGCCACCTTCTGCGTGGCCGCAGTCTGGTGCGCGACGTGGTGGAGGAACTGCACCCCGATCCGATGCAGATGGATGACGCAGCAGCGATGGCCTCCGCCCATGAACGAACTGCGGAGCGTGCGTCATGAGTGCCGTTCCACAGATCCAGCCCGAACCTCGCTCATCCGCAGCAGCGTCCCAGGATCGCCGCATCCAGATGCTGCGCACTGCAATGGGGCCGCTGATCGCCGCTGCGCTCGAAGACCCGGATGTGGTGGAAATCATGCTCAACCCCGATCGCACCCTGTGGGTGGATCGGCTGTCGTCGGGTCGCTCGCCGCTGGGCGTGGAGATGCCCGAGGCCGATGGTGAACGCATCATCCGCCTGGTCGCCGCGCATGTCGGCGCGGAGGTGCATCGCGGCCAGCCGCTCTTGACCGCCGAGTTGCCGGAAACCGGCGAGCGTTTCGAGGGCATCCTGCCTCCGGCCGCCCCGGGGCCAGCCTTCGCGCTACGCAAGCGGGCCGTGAGCATCATCGGCCTGGATCGCTACGTGGCCGACGGCATCCTGACCGCCGGGCAGGCCGAGTTCCTGCGCCGCGCCGTGCGCGAGCGGCAGAACATCCTAATCGCCGGCGGCACCAGCACCGGCAAGACCACGCTGGCGAACGCGCTGCTGGCCGAGATCGCCGCCACAGGCGACCGCGTGCTGGTGCTCGAAGACACCATCGAGCTGCAATGCGCGGCCCGCGACCATGTGCCGCTGCGCACCCGCGCCGGCGTCGTCACAATGACCGAGCTGGTGCGGGCCACGATGCGCCTGCGGCCTGACCGCGTGATCGTCGGCGAAGTGCGTGGCGGCGAAGCCCTGGACTTGGTGAAGGTCTGGGGCACCGGCCACCCCGGCGGCATTGCCACCATCCATGCCGGCTCCGCCTTGGGCGCACTGCTGCGTCTGGAGCAACTGATCCTCGAAGTGGCAGTGAATCCGCCCCGCGCCCTGATCGCCGAGGCGGTCAACGTGGTGATTCACATCGCAGGCCGTGGCCGCAAACGTCACGTCGAAACCATCTCCCGTGTCGTCGGCTTCGACGGTGCGGGCTATCGCCTGACAGATGCGCTGGAAACGCCGTTTCCCGAGCTGCCGCCGGTTCCTCTTGCAGCCGCTGCCGCTGCGCCTTCCTCGACCCCTGACCAACCTGGAGAACTGCCATGACGCACGTTGATGCTTTCCGTCTTTCCGTAAATCCTATTTCTCGCCTGTCCAGCATGGCGCGGCTGCGCCACCTGGCCCGTCCCGCAGGGCAAGGGCTGCTGCTGGCCGCGCTGATGCTGTTGCTGGCGGGCACGGCGCAGGCCGCCGGTTCCTCGATGCCGTGGGAAGGGCCGCTGACCTCCATCCTCGAATCCATCCAAGGGCCAGTCGCCCGGATCGTGGCGGTGATCATCATCATCTCGACGGGGCTTGCGCTGGCGTTCGGTGATACCAGCGGCGGCTTTCGCAAGCTGATCCAGATCGTGTTCGGCCTGTCCATCGCGTTCGCCGCGTCCTCGTTCTTCCTGTCGTTCTTCAGCTTCTCCGGAGGGGCCGTCGTATGAGTAAGGCCACCGATCTTCCGGGCTTTGAAGTGCCGCTGCATCGCTCGCTGACCGAGCCGATCCTGCTGGGCGGTGCGCCGCGCACCGTGGCGATTGCCAACGGCACGCTAGCCGCCGCCGTCGGGCTGGGCCTGCAACTGTGGATTCCCGGCGTGGTGCTCTGGATCGTCGGCCACTCGCTGGCCGTATGGGGTGCGCGCGTCGATCCGCAGTTCATGCAGGTCTTCGCGCGGCATATCAAACACCGCCCGCTTCTGGACGTGTGAGGGGAGGACGCCATGCTGAACCTTGCCGAATATCGTCAGCGCCCGGCCTTGCTTGCCGACTGGCTGCCCTGGGCCGGGCTGGTCGCGCCGGGCGTTGTGCTGAACAAAGATGGTTCGTTTCAACGCACGTTCCAGTTTCGCGGCCCCGACTTGGACAGTGCGACACAGGGCGAGCTGATTGCCACGTCGGCGCGGCAGAACAACGCGCTTCGCCGTACCGGGTCTGGCTGGGCCTTCTATATCGAGGCCGAGCGGATGCGGGCATCGAGCTATCCGCAATCCTCCTTTCCCGAACCACTGTCCTGGCTGGTGGATGAGGAGCGACGCGCGGCGTTCGAGGAGTCGGATGGCCATTTCGAGAGCGTCTATCACTTCACGTTGCAACACCTACCGCCGCAAGAGTCTCGCGCCCGTGCGGCTGGGATGCTGTACGAGAACCGGCCCACTGAGGGTGTGGACTGGCGTGGTCGGCTTGATTCCTTCGTGGCAGAGACCGATCGCGTGTTCGACCTGCTCGATGGTGTGATGCCGGAGATTGCCTGGCTGGACGATAGCCAGACGCTGACCTACCTGCATGCCACAGTCTCCACGCGGCGCTATCGCGTCGGCGTGCCCGACGTGCCGTTCCATATCGACGCACTGCTGGCCGATGCCGCGCTGGTCGGCGGCCTGGCGCCCATGCTGGGCGATCAGCACCTGCGCGTGGTGTCGGTACGAGGCTTCCCGACCTCGACCTGGCCGGGGATCTTGGACGACCTCAACCGCCTGGGCTTTGCGTATCGCTGGAGTACGCGCTTCCTGTGCCTGGACAAAGCCGAGGCGGAACGGGAATTGGGGCGCTTGCGGCGCCAATGGTTCGCCAAGCGCAAGAACGTCATCGCGCTGCTGCGCGAAACGATCTTTCAGCAGGAAAGCCCGCTGGTCGATACCGATGCCAGCAACAAGGCCGCCGACGCCGATGCCGCCTTGCAGGAGCTGGGCAGCGATCAAGTCGCCTTCGGCTACCTCACCGCCACGGTGACGGTGCTCGACGCCGACCCGGCCGTGGCCGACGAGAAGCTGCGCATGGTGGAGCGCGTCATCCAGGGCCGGGGTTTCGTGACCATCCCCGAAACCCTCAACGCAGTCGATGCCTGGCTGTCGTCCGTCCCCGGCAACGCATACGCGAACGTGCGTCAGCCCATCGTTTCGACGCTGAACCTGGCGCACATGATGCCGATGTCAGCGGTATGGGCTGGGCCGGAGAAGAACGAACACCTCGATGGCCCGCCGCTGATCGTCACCCGCACCGATGGCGCGACGCCGTTCCGGCTGGTGACGCACATCGGCGACGTGGGGCACACCCTTGTCGCCGGGCCGACCGGCATGGGCAAGTCGGTGCTGCTCGCCATATTGGCCATGCAGTTCCGGCGCTACTTCGGCTCGCGGATCTTCGCCTTCGACATGGGGCGCTCGATGCGCGCCACCATCCTCGGCCTTGGCGGTGAGCACTACGACCTCGGTGCCGATGGCGGCATCGCCTTCCAGCCACTCGCGCGAATAGCCCACGAGGGCTACCGCACCTGGGCCGCCGAATGGGTGGAGGGCCGGCTGCTGCACGAAGGCGTGACGGTCGGCCCGGACGAGAAGGCTGCCATTTGGTCGGCGCTGCGAAGCCTTGCCGGTGCGCCAGTGGAGCAGCGCACCATGACCGGCTTGTCGGTGTTATTGCAGTCCAACGCGCTGCGCCAAGCGCTCGCGCCCTATGTGTTGGGCGGCGCCCACGGCAAGCTGCTGGACGCTGACCACGACCGGCTGGGCATGGCCGACGTGCAGGGCTTTGAGATGGAAGAACTGATGCACAGCCCCGCCGCCGTGCAAGCAGTGCTGCGCTACCTGTTCGCCCGCTTCGACGAACGTTTTGACGGCGCGCCCACGCTGCTGATCCTCGATGAAGCGTGGCTGTTCCTCGATGAGCCGTCCTTCGCGGCCCGCATCCGGCAATGGCTCAAGACGCTCAGAAAAAAGAACGTCAGCGTCATCTTTGCCACGCAGTCGCTGGCCGACATCAAGGACTCGACCATCGCGCCAGCCATCATCGAAAGCTGCGCGAGCAGGATCTTCTTACCTAACCCGCAGGCCACCGAGCCGCAGATTCGCACGATCTACGAAGGCTTCGGCTTGAACAGCCGCCAGATTGAGATCGTGGCGACCGCACAGCCCAAGCGCGATTACTACTACCAGTCGCGCCTCGGCAATCGCCTGTTCGACCTCGACCTGGGGCCTGTCGCGCTCGCATTCGCGAGCGCATCCACCCCTCAAGACCAACGCGACATTGACCGCGTGCTGACGCAGGCCGGCGCTCCCGGCTTCGCCGGCGCGTGGCTGCGCCATCGCGGCCTCGGCTGGGCCGCCGACCTGCTGCCGTCCGCTCCGGCGGCAGCTTCCTTTCTCGCTTCTCAACCGCTGGAGGTTTCGCCATGATGACCAAGCCCCGTTTGCTCTCTGTCTCACTCGCTGCTGTGCTGTCGGTATCGCTGTTGGCCGTGCAGCCCGCATCCGCGCTGACGGTGTTCGACCCGTCCAACTTCGTGCAGAACACGCTGACCGCCGTGCGCACGCTGGAACAGATCAACAACCAGATCAACCAGCTCCAGAACGAGGCGCAGATGTTGATGAACCAGGCCAGGAACCTGGCAAATCTCGACTTCAACATCGTCAACCGCCTGCGCTCGACGCTCGCCACCACCGAGCGCCTGATCGCCGAGGCGCGCGGCTTGGCCTACGACGTGCAGAGCATGGATGCCACGTTCGCCCGCCTGTACCCGGAACAGTACGCCTCCACCATCAGCGGCGACCGCATGGCACAGGATGCCCGCGAACGCTGGCAGAACACCTTGAACGGCCTGCACACCGCGATGCGGATGCAGGCGCAGGTGTCGCAGAACCTCGCCCAAGACGAAAGCGCGCTGGCCGACCTCGTGAGCCAGAGCCAGTCGGCCACCGGCGCGCTGCAAGCGATGCAGGCGACGAACCAGCTCCTGGCTTTGCAGGCCAAGCAGTCGATCCAGGCGCAGCAGCTCCAGATCACGCAAGACCGGGCCGCTTCGCTGGAACTGGCGCGGCAAGCGGCGGCTATGGAGCGCGCCCGCGAAGTGCGGCGGCGCTTCCTCGGCACCGGCACGCCGTACACGCCGCAGTCCGTCAACTTCTACAACAACTGACCGGAGGCGGCCATGCGATGCGCTTCCGTCCTGCTGGCCGTGCTGCTGACCGCGTGCGGCCAGCAGCCGGCCGAGAACCTGGCCGACGCCCTGGCCGCAGATCCGGTGCGGCTCAAGGCGTTGCGCGGGCAATGCGCGGTCGACCGGCAGGCCATGGGCGAGGATGCCTGCCGCGCCGCCGCCGAAGCCTTCCGGCGGCGCTTCTTCGCCGGCCATACCGGGCCGGATGAATACAACTCGCTGGCTGAACTCCCGCCGATTCCGCCGAGCTTCGATACGCCCGCAGATGAATTGCCAGAGGGCGCCGTTCCGCTCACTCCGCCCGAGGATTCGCCATGAACGACGTGACCATCATCGACCGTTTCCTCGATACGTTCTCGCGCTACATCGACTCGGGCTTCGGCTTATTGCAGGGCGAAGTGGCATTTCTCACCGCCACGCTCATCGTCATCGACATGACGATCGCTGGCCTGTATTGGGCCATGAGCCACGCCACCGGCCAGGGCGACGACGTGATCGCCAAGCTGCTGCGCAAGGTGCTCTATGTCGGCGCGTTCGCCTACATCATCGGCAACTTCAACTGGCTGGCGAGCATCGTGTTCCGCTCGTTCGCCGGCTTGGGAATCACCGCTACCGGCTCGGCCATCACGATGGAGAACTTTCTTCAGCCGGGCCGGCTGGCGAAGACCGGCATCGACGCAGCCGCGCCGATTCTGGAACAGATCGGGGACATGGCTGGGTTCCCCGAGGTGTTCGTGAACATCGACCCTATCGTGGTTCTGTTCATCGCCTGGCTGGTGGTGATCCTCTGCTTCTTCGTGCTGGCCGTACAGCTTTTCATCACGCTGATCGAGTTCAAACTGACTACGCTCGCCGGCTTCGTCTTGATCCCGTTTGCACTCTGGAACAAGACCTCGTTCCTCGCGGAAAAGGTGCTAGGCAACGTGGTGTCGTCAGGCATCAAGGTCTTGGTGCTGGCCGTCATCGTCGGCATTGGTTCCGGGCTGTTTGCCGAGTTCCAGGTACATCCCGACGAACCATCAATCGACCACGCGCTGGTCGTGATGCTGGCCTCGCTCGCGCTGCTGGCGCTGGGCATTTTCGGCCCCGGTATCGCCACCGGCCTGGTGTCCGGTGCGCCACAGCTTGGTGCGGGCGCGATGGCTGGTGCTGCGGTCGGGGCTGTCGGCACCGGCGTTGCCATCGGAGCCGCCGCAACGGGAGTGGGCGGCGCCGTCATGGCTGGGGCACGAATGGCCCCGGCGGCCGCAAAGCTGGCCGGTGCCGGCGCGCGTGCCGCGACTTCGGCGGCCGGCAGTGCCCGATCGGCGTTCCAGGCCGGTTCCGCTGCGGCCGGCGGCGGTGCCAAGGGCGCGGCGGCTGGCCTCGGCAATGTCGCCAAGACCGGCGCACAAGCCGCAGGCCGCAGCGTCACCTCTGGTGCTTCCGCTGTTGGGCAGAAGGTGGCCGACTCCTTCCGCGCTGGCTGGAACGGCACAGAAGCCGGCAGCGACGGTGCTGGCCGCGGCCAGACCGCAGACGGCACCGCAGGCTCGCAGAAGCAAGAGCAACCGGCCTGGGCCAAGCGGATGCACCGCCGCCAGCAGGCTACCCATGCCGCGACCACTGCCGCCCACACGCTGCGCGGGGGCGACGGCGGCGGCTCCGGGCAAGGCCCGAGCCTGCGGGATTCCGATACCTAACCTTCAAGGAGAACACCCATGCGATTCAAACGACCGCAGGTGCGCTACGCCGATACGCCGCAGCCTGCCACCCCGTATCAAGCCGCCGCCCAGGTGTGGGACGACCGTATCGGCTCCGCCCGCGTGCAGGCGAAGAATTGGCGCCTGATGGCCTTCGGCTGTCTAGTGCTCGCGCTGTTGATGGCCGGCGGCCTGGTGTGGCGCTCGGCGCAGTCCATCGTGACGCCCTATGTCATCGAGGTCGATCAGGCCGGGCAGGTGCGCGCTGTAGGTAAGGCCGCTACGCCGTATCGGCCCGGCGACGCGCAGATCGCGCACCACCTGGCGCGCTTCGTGACGCTGGTTCGCTCGCTGTCCATCGACCCCATCGTGGTGCGGCAGAACTGGCTCGATGCCTACGACTACACCACCGACAAGGGCGCGGCGGTGCTCAACGACTACGCCCGCACCAATGACCCATTCGCCCGCATCGGCAAGGAATCGGTAACGGTGCAAATCACCAGCGTGGTTCGCGCCAGCGACACGTCTTTCAACGTGCGCTGGACAGAGCAGCGCTATGTCAACGGTGCGCCCGCCGGCACCGTACGCTGGAACGCCGTGCTTTCGACCGTCCTGCAAACCCCGCGTACTGAACAGCGCTTGCGCAAGAACCCATTGGGTATCTACGTCAACGGCCTGTCATGGAGCCGCGAACTGGATTCTTCCGAAGGAGCCAAACCATGAAACTTCGTTTCTGCCTTTACGTTTTTCCTTTGACGCTGCTGGCCCTCGCGGGCTGCGCCTCGCAGGGCAAGCCGCCGCCGTCCATCTCGCTCGACGAGCCGGTGCTGGCCCAGCCATTGCCCGAACCGCCCAAGCCCGTCGAAGTCGTCGCCGTCCCTGAACCGCTGGCGCTGCCGGCGCAGTTGAAGCCGCTGCCGGAACTCGATGAGGCCCCCGTTGCGCCGGAGCCGGCCGACGAAAAGGTGCGCGTTTCCCGTGCCAATGCAGAAGCGCGTATCGCGCCTACCCGTGAGGGCTACGTCAACGCGATTCAGGTGTGGCCGTTCACCGATGGCGCGCTTTATCAGGTCTATGCGTCGCCGGGGCGCGTGACGGTGGTTTCGCTTCAACCGGGCGAGGAACTGGTGACGGTCGCCGCCGGCGATACCGTGCGCTGGATCGTGGGCGACACGTCCAGCGGCGGCGGGGCCGATCTGCGCGTCAATGTGCTGGTCAAGCCCATCCGTTCCGGCCTGAAAACCAATCTCGTCATCACCACCAGTCGGCGCACCTACCTGCTGGAGCTGACCTCGACCGAGAAGGCATGGATGGCGTCGGTATCCTGGGACTACCCGAAAGACCGGATGCTCGCGTTGCAGCGCCAGGCGCAGGCTGCGCAGGCGACAACGCCTGTCGATACGGGCCTGTCGCTGGACAAGATCCGCTTCCGCTACGCGGTATCGGGCAGCAACCCGCCGTGGAAGCCGCTACGCGCCTTCGATGATGGAGAGAAGGTCTATATCCAGTTTCCGGCGGGCATCGCCCAGGGCGAGTTGCCGCCGCTGTTTGTCATCGGCGCGCAGGGCGACGGGCAATTGGTGAACTACCGTTTCCGCGCGCCGTACTACGTCGTGGATCGCCTGTTCGGCGCGGCCGAACTGCGGCTGGGCGGCGACGGCGGCGACGTGGTGCGGATCGAGCGCACCGATGGCGTTGCGCGGAGGAACTGACCATGAGCCAGGATGACACTCCCGACCTTGCCGCGCCGCAGGCGGCGGGCAAGATCGCTCCCGAGGCGGTCGCGCTTCGCGCCCAGCCGCGCCCGGTCACGCGCCTGAATCGGCGCACGCTGGCCATCCTCGCCGGCGTCCTGGCGGTGGCCGTGCTCGGCGCGGTGATGTGGTCGCTGCAACCTCAGCGGCGCGGTGCGGGCGAGCAGACCGAGCTTTACAACGTCGATCGTGTCTCGAAGTCTGAAGGACTGGATGCGCTGCCGACGGACTACTCCAAGCTGCCGCCGGCGTTGCCGCCTGCCGTTCCCGAACTGGGGCCGCCGCTGCCGGGCGATCTTGGCCCGGCCATCGTGAAGTCGCAGCAGCCGGCGACGGCCGCCTACGCGGCCCCCGGCCACGACCCGAACGATGCTCTGCGCAAAGAAGCCGAAGCGGCCGCGGCCTCGTCCGTGTTCTTCCGCTCGGGAGGGCAGAATGCGGCGCCGGTGGCGCAGACACAGGTGGCCGCTGCGCCGGGCTTCGCCGCCAATGCGGTGTTTGACCCGCTGGCGGCCGGGCCGGTCTCCACGGCGGCCCAGCCTGCTGACCCGACAGCGGTGCAAAACCGGCAAGACCATAAAGAGGCTTTCTTGAAAGGTGGCTCCACTGAAACCCGTAATTCCGGCAATCTGACCCTGCCAACTTCGCCGTATCAGGTCATGGCCGGAACGGTGGTCGCAGGTGCCTTGGTGACGGGGATTAAGTCGGACTTGCCCGGCGACGTGATCGCCACGGTGACGGAGCCGGTCTATGACACAGCCTCCGGGCGCTTCCTGCTGATTCCGCAGGGTTCGCGCATCCTGGGCAAATACAACAGCCAGGTCAGCTACGGGCAGAGCCGCGTTCAAGTCGTCTGGAACCGGATCATCCTGCCGGACACGTCTTCGCTCACGCTCGACAACCTGGCCGGCACCGACCCAGCCGGCTATGCCGGGCTGGAGGACGATGTGGACTACCACTGGGGCCGCATCTTTGCCGGTGCGGCACTCACCACGCTGCTGGGCGTCGGTGCCGAGCTGGCCGCGCCGGAGAACCGGCAGGATGGTGATCGCGTCATCATCGCTGGGCGCGACAGCGCGCAGGACAGCATCAATCAGGTCGGCCAGGAGATGACCCGGCGCAACCTCAACATCCAGCCGACCTTAACGCAACGGCCGGGCCTGCCGGTTCGCATCATCGTCAACCGGGATCTGGTGCTGCGGCGGTACCAGCCGCTGTTCTTCAACCGGGGGACTTCACGATGAGCACGACCAAGAAGCTGCGGCTCGGCCCGCTGCCGAAGACCGAGAGCACCAAGCTGACTTTCGTTTGCCCGACCAGCTTGAAAGCCGACCTCGACCGCTACGCCGCGCTACACGCGCAGGCGTATGGCGAGGCCGTTGATGCGGCGACGCTGATCCCGCATATGCTGGAAGCGTTCATGGCGGGGGATCGAGGATTCAGGAAGGGCACGGCGACCCGCAGCACACCACCGAAGCCGCCATGATTGCACCGCATGCTATTCAACGGCATCCATCGAACGCGCAGCCCAGGCTGCGCGTTCTTCATTCTGGATGCCGCCGAGCCTGTTGGGCTATGATGATGCGACAGGCCCGCCGTTCCTCGGCAATCCAGCACTACACAGTGCGATGCGGCTTTCTCTCCCAACGCTCCTATGTCGCTCCTAGCCGACAACGCCGCTCTTCTTCTAAGCGGCCCCGAAAGGAGCTAACCTACTGTCCCATATACGGTTTCAAGTCCTTCTTGATTTGCGCGAAAGACTTGACACCGGCACTTTTTTGTGCCTGCTATTTACCGCCCGAGGTGCGGCGCTGAAGCTGATCGCGCAGATTCGGCGGCGTACCTTTAATGGTCAGCGTATCGGTGGCCGGATCCCAGAAGATACGTTCCCCCAGCAGCATCGCATCAAAGTTGATGGTTAACCCGCCGCCGCTGCCGGCAAACTTGGTTAACTGACGCAGCGTGCTGCGATCCGCCGGGAAGCTCTCTTCAAGCTCATAGCCCTTCTCTGCGGTAAATTCCTGGAAGCTGACTTCGCTGACGCCCGCCAGCTCTTTTGACAGCGACTCCAGCTCAATCTCTTCCCCAGCCTGCAGCTGTTCGTTGCAGTAGCTGTAAACCTGCTGGCGCACCGTCTGGCGCTCAGATTTATCAAGCTGCGCTTCGGCTGTGAAATCGTCAACCGCCTGGAGCAGCCCTTTGTTCTGCGCTTTGGCGTTAAGCCCTTCACTGGCACCGAGGAAGTCCATGAAGAAATCCGCCACTTTGCGGCCCACGCGTCCCTTCAGGAAAGTCAGGTAGCGGGTCGACTCCGGGTTGGTTTCCCACTCGGTCAAATCAATACGCGCCACGATATCCGCATGGTTGATATCCAGATAATGCGTCGAGCTGATATCCAGCTGCTCGTTCACGCGCATGCTGCTTAAGTTATTCAGCACGGTAACCAGCAGGTACTCGACCGCCAGATAGCGGTAGTGGCAGAACAGCACGATCCCGCCGTCGGCGAACGGATATTTCGCCAGCTCATCGCGCAGACGCCCGGTTGCCGCACGGCTAAACGCCAGGAAATCCTCTTCACCCTGGCGCTGCAGGCGCAGGCTATCGGCCAGTTCACTCTCTTCGCTGAACAGCCCATAGGCTTTATTTTTGGCGCTGTAGACGCGATGCAGCTCTGCCATCATCTCCACAACGGTCGCCGTGGGTTCCAGTAACGAATCGCGCAGCACCACTTCAAGGGTTTGCTCATCGCGCTTGATAAGCTGGTGCAGGGCAATCTGGTTGATTTCCAGACTCATGATAAACTCTCCTTTTAGACCGGGCGGTATTCAACCACCACCAGGACATGTGTGCAACAACAGATAAAAAAGGGGAAAAAAAGCTGTTGCTACGGTAATATGTTGCCCTTTCATCAACAAACTGATTTTGATTTATGCCACAACATTCCCGCTACAGTGATGAACACGTTGAACAACTGCTCAGTGAGCTGGTCAACGTACTGGAAAAACATAAAACGCCGACCGATCTCTCCCTGATGGTTTTGGGAAATATGGTCACCAACCTGATTAACACCAGCGTTGCTCCGGCTCAGCGTCAGGCGATCGCAAAATCTTTCGCCCAGGCTTTACAGTCGTCCGTCAGCAACGACCCGGCCCATTAAGGGATACGAACAACAGTTTATGGTGACGAATCGTCAGCGCTACCGTGAAAAAGTCTCCCAGATGGTCAGCTGGGGGCACTGGTTTGCCCTGTTCAACATTCTGCTGGCGACGGTCATTGGCTGTCGTTATCTGTTTGTCGCAGACTGGCCAACAACGCTCACCGGGCGTATCTACTCCTGGATAAGCGTTGTCGGTCACTTTAGCTTTTTGGTTTTCGCCACCTATCTGCTGATCCTGTTCCCCCTGACGTTTATCGTCATGTCGCAGCGTCTGATGCGATTCTTGTCCGCCATCCTTGCGACGGTGGGGATGACGCTGCTGCTTATCGACAGTGAAGTGTTCACCCGCTTCCACCTGCATCTCAACCCCATCGTCTGGGAGCTGGTGATTAACCCCGACCAGAACGAAACGGCCCGCGACTGGCAGCTGATGTTTATCAGCGTCCCGGTGATCCTGTTGATTGAGATGCTGTTTGCCACCTGGAGCTGGCAAAAACTGCGTAGCCTGACCCGCCGACGCCACTACGCGAAGCCCGTCGCCGCGCTCTTCTTCGTCTCCTTTATCAGTTCGCACATCATGTATATCTGGGCGGATGCGAACTTCTATCGTCCTATTACTATGCAGCGCGCGAACCTGCCGCTCTCGTACCCGATGACGGCCCGTCGCTTCCTCGAGAAACATGGCCTGCTTGATGCGCAGGAATACCAGCGCCGCCTTATCGAGCAGGGTAACCCGGAAGCCGTCAGCGTGCAGTATCCGCTGAGCGACCTGCGCTATCGCGATATGGGCCGCGGGCAAAACGTCCTGCTCATCACCGTCGACGGCCTGAACTATTCCCGTTATGAGAAGCAGATGCCAGCTCTGGCCAATTTCGCGAGTCAAAACGTCACGTTTACTCAGCACATGAGCTCCGGTAACACAACCGACGCGGGCATCTTTGGCCTCTTCTATGGCATTTCAGCCGGATATATGGACGGCGTACTCTCTACCCGCACGCCTGCGGCGCTGATCACCGGGCTGAATCAGCAGGGCTATCAGTTAGGGTTGTTCTCATCCGATGGCTTTAACAGCCCGCTCTACCGCCAGGCGCTGCTGTCTGATTTCTCACTGCCGGCGGCACAGAATCAGTCCGATGCGCAGACCGCCAGCCAATGGATAAACTGGCTGCAGCGCTATGCCCAGGAAGATAACCGCTGGTTCTCATGGGTTGCCTTTAACGGCACAACGCTTGCTAACAGCAATAAGAGTGATTTCGCGCGCCGCTACGGCCGCGCGGCGGGTGATGTTGATGCGCAGATTGCACGCGTGCTTGACGCGCTACGTGAGTCCGGCAAGCTGGACAACACCGTGGTGATCGTGACGGCAGGCCATGGCGTCCCGTTAGGTGACGAGACGAAGAGCATGAGCTGGTCACGCCCTAACCTGCAGGTTCCGCTGGTCATTCACTGGCCGGGCACCCCGGCGCAGCGCATCACTATGCTTACCGAGCATAAAGATGTGATGACCACCCTGATGCAACGCCTGCTGCACGTCAGCACGCCAGCAAACGAGTATTCGCAGGGCCAGGATCTCTTCAGCGCCGCGCGCCGCCATAACTGGGTTACGGCGGCAGGGAATAATACGCTGGTGGTGACCACGCCGAAGCTGACGCTGGTGCTGAACAGCAACGGGAATTATCAGACGTATAACCTGCAGGGTGAGCGGCTGAAAGACCAGAAACCGCAGCTGAGCCTGCTGCTGCAGGTCCTGACGGATGAGAAGCGTTTTGTCGCTAACTGATTAATAATAAACCAGTTAGCGACGGATTTCCTTGCATTCAAAACGGAATCGAGTAGTATTCTTTCTATGCGTCGGCACGTAGCGCAGCCTGGTAGCGCACCGTCATGGGGTGTCGGGGGTCGGAGGTTCAAATCCTCTCGTGCCGACCAAAAACACATTGAAAACCAGCCTCTTATGGCTGGTTTTTTATTTCGCCTCGTCCGGCGTTTTGCGCAGGTATACAAGCGTTACCAGACAAATCACCGCCCCGGCATAAAACGTATATTCCGCCCCAAACGTTTCCCAGATGGCTCCTGCCCCCAGACTGGCGACTAACAATCCCACGCCGCTGACCAGACTAAAAATGCCGTAGGCGGTACCGCGCAGATCCGCAGGCGCCGTTTTTGCGATCATTGCCGCCAGCAGCCCCTGCGTCATACCCATATGCACTCCCCAAAGCGCAACGCCCAGAAGCATTCCAGCCCAGTGGGTGCTCAGCGCCAGCACAATATCTGCTCCAATCAGCATCACCAGACCCCACTGCAGTAGCCGGGTGTGGCTCATCCGGTCCGATAACTTGCCAAACGGATAGGCAGAGAGGAAATAGAGCAGATTCATGGCCACCATCACCAGCGGGATCAGCGCCAGCGGCACCCCCGACTGCTGTGCGCGCAGGACAAGAAAGGCTTCACTGAAGCGTGCGAGCGTAAAGATGGCCCCCAGACCAATCACCCACCAGCAGCCTTTCCCGAGACGCCTGAGGTTCTCTTTTTTGATGGGGTTCGTGCGTTTATGTTCGACGGGCGCTTTCGGCTCATGCAGGCCGAAGAAAAGCAGCGCCACGGCGAGCACGCCGGGGATCACCGCGATCCAGAAAATCGTGCGAAAATCATCGTTCCACAGCAGCATCAATCCTACTGCCAGCAGCGGCCCGAGAAATGCGCCGATGGTGTCCATCGACTGACGCAGCCCAAAGGCCGCGCCGCGAAGTTCCGGCGGCGTAACGTCAGCAACCAGCGCATCGCGCGGCGCTCCCCGGATCCCCTTCCCGACCCGGTCGATTAAGCGTGCCCCCAGAATCATGCCTGAAGAAGAGGCGATAGCGAACAACGGTTTACTCAACGCGCCAAGACCGTAGCCCAGAACCGCCAGCCCTTTACGCTTGCCCAGATAGTCACTGATGGCGCCGGAAAACACCTTGATAAACAGCGCAGTGGCCTCAGCCAGGCCTTCAATCAAACCAATGAAAATCACGCTGGCGCCCAGCGTCGTGACCATAAACAATGGCAGCAGGCTGTGAATGATCTCCGAAGAGATATCCATCAACATACTTACTCCACCGACCACCCAGACACCTTTTGGGATCTGGCGGAGCGTGGCAAACCGGGATTGCATTAAGCCTCTCCTGCTTTCTGTAAACAAAGGTGCTCTCAACAGAATATCCTGGAAAGGCGAATAAAAATTATCAGGCATAAAAAAAGCCACCCCGCAGGATGGCTCAGTTATCGCAAATCGGTGCTTAGTGCTTCTCACGTCCGCCCAGGAAAAAAATACCCAGCGGTATAGCCAGCAGAACGGTGAATACCAGGCTGTAGACAAAGATCATCGCCGATTGCAGGACATACATGCTGGTTGTCCAGGCAGAGAGAGGAATGTTGTACTGTTCGATGACGCCAACAATCGTGGCCCGCCCCACGCACGCGGCAGCAATCATAAACACGACCAGCAGCGCCAGGAGGAACTTGCGGCCTTCAGGCGTTTTCAGTTTTGCACGAACCATCTCTCTTCCCTTTTACAGATGAATAACATTATATAGCGTCTAAAATAACACAAACGCCTGCCAGACTCCACGCCAGTACAAACACCTGCATAAATAACAAATAGCTGGTTTATTACGCTGTATATATTGAAAATGTAAGTAAATAACACCAATCATTCACGGTCGCTATGTTAACCTGTGCAAGATCGTTTTGACATAAAGGAATGACAATGAAAAACGCACCTAAATTTGCCATCGCACTCATCGCCGCCGCGTGTGTCAGCACCAGCGCTTTCGCCAGCGAAACACCTAAAGAGCAGCCGCTGGAAAAAGTCGCCCCGTATCCGAAAGCGGATAAAGGGATGACGCGTCAGGTGATTCAGCTCCCGGTTCAGCAGGATGAAGCGAACTACAAAGTGGAGCTGTTGATTGGCAAGACGCTGGAAGTGGACTGCAACCAGCATCGTCTGGGTGGTCAGCTGGAAAGCAAAACGCTGGAAGGCTGGGGTTACGACTATTACGTCTTTGATAAAGTCACCTCTCCAGTCTCCACCATGATGGCCTGCCCGGATGGCAAGAAAGAGAAGAAATTTGTGACCGCCTATCTGGGCGACAACAGCCTGCTGCGCTACAACAGCAAGTTGCCGATCGTGGTCTATACGCCTGAAAATGTGGAAGTGAAGTATCGCGTGTGGAAGGCTGAAGAGAAGATTGAGCAGGCTGTCGTACGTTGAAATTAAGTCGGGTGGCGGCTTCGCCTTACCCGACCTACAAAACAACACCGAACATAGGCCGGGTAGGCGTCAGCGCCACCCGGCTTTTTTACCTTACAGCGCGATATCCGCAACCGGTTTGTTTTCCGGCTGAGGCTTCAGCTCCGCTTTTGGCGCAGCATCCGCAGCCTGCGGTTTGATGTACTGCAGCTGCAGTACGCGGCTGGTGTATTCCAGCTCCTGCTCCGTCGCGCTCACGTTACCGTTCAGCTTCGTGCCGTAGGATGGAATAATGGTCTTCAGCTTCGCCTGCCATTCCGGACTGGCGACTTTATCTTTAAACACTTTTTCCATCAGGTGCAGCATGATTGGCGCAGCGGTAGACGCACCCGGTGACGCACCCAGCAGCGCGGCGATGGTGCCGTCCTTATCGCTCACCACTTCGGTGCCCAGACGCAGCACGCCACCCTCTTTCGGATCGCGCTTGATGATCTGCACGCGCTGACCCGCCTGCCACAGACGCCAGTCTTCTTTCTTCGCCTCAGGATAGTACTCTTTCAGCGCTTCGAAACGGTCGTCGTCAGAGAGCATCACCTGGCTAATCAGGTATTTCACCAGATCGAAGTTATCCAGCCCCACGTCCATCATCGGCTTGACGTTAGAGGTGGTGGTTGCGCTCAGCAGATCCCACAGGGAGCCGTTTTTCAGGAATTTAGTGGAGAAGGTCGCGAACGGGCCAAACAGCACCACGCGTTTGCCGTCAAGCATACGGGTATCGATGTGCGGAACAGACATTGGCGGTGCGCCCACGGAAGCCTGACCGTACACTTTTGCCAGATGACGATTCACCACTTCCGGGTTATCGGACACCAGGAACTGACCGCCCACCGGGAAGCCCGCGTAGTCATCCGCTTCCGGAATACCGGACTCCTGCAGCAGTTTCAGCGCGGCACCGCCCGCACCGATAAAGACAAACTTCGCCTTGATGACGTGCTCGGCTTCGTTGTTTTTCAGATCGGCAACGGTCACGCTCCAGCTGTTATCCGCGTTGCGCTTGAAACCGCGCACTTCGGTGCTGAGCTGCAGGTTGAAGTTCTCTTTTTTCTTCAGTGACGTCACCAGCTGACGGGTAATTTCACCGTAGTTGACGTCGGTACCAATTTCGGTACGGGTCGCCGCCACTTTCTGGTTCGGGTCACGACCTTCCATGACCAGCGGAGCCCACTCTTTAATCTGCGCGTGGTCTTCAGAGTATTTCATCCCGCGGAACAGCGTGCTCTGCTGCAGTGCGGCGTAGCGCGCGCGCAGGAAGTTGACGTTCTGCTCGCCCCACACAAAGCTCATGTGCGGTACGGTGTTGATGAAAGAGTGCGGGTCGTGCAGTACGCCGCTGTTGACCTGGTGAGACCAGAACTGGCGAGAAACCTGGAACGCCTCGTTGATCTCTACCGCCTTCTCGATACTAATGGAACCGTCCTTTTTCTGCGGCGTATAGTTCAGTTCCATGAGTGCCGAATGGCCGGTACCGGCGTTGTTCCAGCCGTTCGAACTCTCCTGCGCCACGCCATCAAGGCGCTCGACCATGGTCATTGACCAGTCCGGCTGCAGTTCTTGCAGATAGGTTCCCAGCGTGGCGCTCATGATACCGCCACCGATTAAAAGGACGTCCGTTTCCTGCTCTTTTGGTGCTTCAGCTTTCGCCGCCATAGAGACGGTGTTAAGCCCCACGGCCAGAGAAAAGAGCATGGCAGTCATTTTTTTCATAATTTATGCCTTAGTGTAAAAGTGCTTGATGCGTGGAAATTGCAGGTGAAACAAGCTGCGGGGGCACGGTAACAACTTTTAAATATTGTTTAAAGGTTACGAAATTATTGTAATTGTGAAATTTAATAATGGATTGTTTGTGAGGAATTATCGAAGCGTCTGGTAAAGGGCGGTTTAACTGGCTAGTATGTTGCGTTTTGTGATCGCGCGCACGGAAGCCTGCCCTAACCAGCGAAACGTTATGTCCCTACCCCATTCTGCTGTCTCTCCTGAAAACCGTGTCGCCAGCGTGCTGCGTTCCCCTAAGCAGCTGACGCGTGAAACGCTGGCTGGCGTGATTACCGCCCTGGCGCTGATCCCCGAGGTCATCTCATTTTCGGTGGTGGCGGGCGTTGACCCGAAGGTCAGCCTGATCGCTTCCGTGGTGCTGTGTCTTGCCCTGTCTGTACTGGGTGGTCGCCCGGCGATGGTCACGGCCGCGGCCGGTTCCGTGGCGCTGGTTATTGGACCCATGGTGCATCAGCACGGCGTACAGTACATTCTTCCCGCCGTGCTCATGGCTGGCGTAATTCAGATTTTGTTTGGCCTCCTCGGCATGGCCAGACTGATGCGCTTTATTCCCCAGTCGGTCATGACCGGGTTTGTTAACGCCCTCGGGATATTGATTTTCTTTGCGCAGGTTCCGCATTTCTGGAGCCGAAGCCCGCTGATTGTAGGCCTGTTCGTGCTGACGGTGCTGATCGTGCTGTGGGTGCCGCGCTATATCAAAAGCATCCCTTCCCCGCTGATTGCGATTGTGCTGTTAACCTTGTTTACCGTTTCAACCGGGCAAAACCTGCCGACCGTGGGCGATGAAGGCGCCATGAGCGGCGGCTTGCCGGGTCTTAGCGAACTTCTGGTCCCCCTCAATTTACAGACGCTGAGCATAATCTGGCCGTGCGCGTTGAGCATCGCGTTTGTCGGCCTGCTGGAATCTCTGCTGACCGCAAAGCTGGTGGATGAGCTGACCGCGACGCCGTCAAGTAAACGCCGCGAAAGCATTGGATTAGGCGTCGGCAATATCCTGGCCGGATTTTACGGTGGTATTGCGGGCTGCGCGATGATCGGACAAACCATCGTTAACGTGGAGATGGGGAAAGGCCGAAGCCGCATTTCAACCTTCGCTGCGGGCATCGTGCTGCTGATCCTGGTGACGGCGCTCAGCGACGTGATGGCCAACATCCCGATGGCGGTGCTGGCGGGCATTATGGCCATCGTCGCCGTTAAAACCTTCAGCTGGCACAGCCTTCAGCCGGCCAGGCTGAAAACGGCCCCGATTGCAGAAACGGTCGTCATGCTGGTGACCGTTGCCGCCACGGTATCAACCGGCAATCTGGCGATTGGCGTGCTGGGCGGGATTATCGTCATGGTGCTGCTTCCCGCCCGCATTAAGCGTCGGCTTAAAGCAGAAAAATCGTCGCCAGCCCAAGAAAAATAAAGAAACCGCCGGTATCGGTGATGGCGGTGATCATCACGCTCGACCCCACCGCGGGGTCGCGCCCCAGTTTGGTCATGGTCAACGGGATAATAACGCCCATCATCGATGCCACGAGCAGATTCAGCACCATCGCCAGCATCATCACACCGCCTAGCGCCATATCGTCATACAGCCACCAGGTGATGCCGCCCATAATGCCGCCCCACACCAGGCCGTTGATCAGCGCCACGCCCATCTCTCTGAAGATCAGAAAGGCGAAGTTGCCGGGCTGAATATTTTCCAGCGCCAGCGCGCGGACGATCATGGTAATGGTCTGGTTTCCGGTGTTGCCGCCAATCCCGGCCACAATCGGCATCAGCGAGGCCAGCGCCACCAGCTGCGAAATGGTGTGTTCAAAGCCGTCAATCACGCGGGAGGCGATGAACGCGGTACAGAGGTTAATGGCCAGCCACGCCCAGCGCGTTTTCACCGCCTTGCCGACGGAAGCATGGACGTCATCTTCCGCGCTGATCCCCCCCAGCGCACGCAGATCGTTATCGGTTTCTTCATAAACGACGTCAAGGATCTCGTCGATGGTCAGACGCCCCATCAGTTTGCCGACGGAGTCCACGACGGCGGCACTCACGAGGTCATCACGTTCGAAGGTACGCGCCGCTTTTTCCGCATCGTCCTCCGGGGAGAAGACCATCGGCTCGTTTTCCATCACCTCGCTCACCTTCCGCTGGGTGCTGTTGAGCAGGATGGTTTTCAGCTCCAGTTCGCCGAGGAGGGTTTTATCCCGGGAGGTGACAAACAGCTTATCGGTGTTATCCGGCATTTTGCCCAGGCGGCGCAAATAGCGCTGCACGGTGCCGAGCGTCACGTCCGGGCGCACCGTGATAACGCCGAACTCCATAATCGCGCCGACGCTGTTTTTCTCGTAATGCATCACCTGACGCACGCGCGCGCGTTCATCGGCAGGCAGTGACGCCAGCAGGCGGCCGGTCAGGTTTCGCGGCAGGTGTTGAACCAGGTAAATCTGTTCGTCGATATCCAGCGTTTGCAGGGCGTCGAGGATGTCCCGATCGCTCATCTCGTCGATCAGGTCGTCCCAGACGTTTTCCGAGGCCTCAAGCAGCACCTGTCCGCGCTCGTGATCCTGCACCAGCCGCCACAGGGCGTGACGCTCTTCCGAGGGAAGCGCTTCCAGGGTGTCCGCCAGATCCGGCGGCGGGAGATGAGCAACCAGCGCACCTACCTCAGCAATATCGTCGGCTAACGTGCCGACATCATATTGCTCAGCCAGGGTCAGTTTGCCTAATAGCGTAGACGTGACCGCTTTATCGGTCGTGAGAAGCCAGATCAGTCGCGCACGTTCCTGGTCACGCTGCCTGGCGCTGTTTTTCTTTAATACCGACATCAATCATAAATCCATGAAATAAGTTGGTATTAAGCATAGCGCGAGGATATGTAAATAAGAATAAACAACGGGCCGGGAAGGAGAAAAAAGCGGCATATCGTGCAAATCATCGTGCCCGGCGGCGCTACGCTTGCACGGGCCTACAAAATCCCAGGCCGGGTAAGGCGAAGCCGCCACCCGGCACACGGGCATCAGGCCGTGCGCGCCACCGCGTCACGCGAGGCCGCATCGCGCGCTTCACCGGTCAGCTCGCTCAGCCTGCCGTCGCGCATCTCCAGCAAGCGGTCAGCGTGAATAAAGTAATGATCGTCGTGGCTGATGGCGAAAATGGTTTTGCCCATCTCCTGCATCAGCGGCAGCAGCACCTGATAAAACTCGCGGCGGAAGTGCGGGTCCTGATCCGCCGCCCACTCGTCGAGCAGAATGATGTCACGCTCTTCCGCCAGCGCCAGCAGCAGCGCCACGCGTTTTTTCTGCCCTTTGGAGAGTTTGAGGTTAAGGATCTTGCCGTCCTGAAGTTCCAGCTTGTGCGACATCTGCAGGTGCGCCAGCCATTTTTCCACCAGCGCAGGATTGGCCTGCTGCCCTTCCGGCCCCAGCAGCCGATCAAACAGCCAGACGTCGGTGAACACTGCCGAGAAAAGCTTGCGGTAATCCTCGGGCTTCTCCGCGCTCAGCGCTCTGCCATCCAGTAAAATCTCGCCCGACTGAGGCTGGTAAAGGCCAGTGAGCAGCATCGCCAGCGTCGATTTACCGCTGCCGTTGCCGCCAATCAGGAACAGCAGCTCGCCGCGGCGGATCGTCAGATTGAGCGGCCCCACGGAGAAGGCGCTGTCCTGATAACGGAACGTGACGTTACGCAGCTCGAGCGTCTGCCAGTTCGGGAAGGCCTGCGGGCGCGGGAATTCGGCCTTAAACGGCGCGAGATCGAATTTTTTGAGTTTATTAAAGGCCACCTGCGCACTCAGCAAGGTGGGCAATGCGCCGACCGCCGAGAGCAGCGGCGTGCGCAAAAACAGCAGCGTCAGTGAGTAGGTTGCCGCGACGTTGGTATCCGCCCAGCCCAGGCTGTTCGCCATCCAGAACACCAGGCCAATGGCGCCCAGCATCATAATGTTTGACCAGTTCACCGCGCTCAGGTGGAAGGTATCGGCGCGAATGATATGGTGCCGGTATTCGCGCGCGTCCGGAATATAGAGATGGTTAAAGATATACTCGGCGCGCTCGCGGTTCAGGGTGAGTTCTTTGCGCCCTTCCAGTACCGTCTGGTAATCGTTATAGAGCTTATCTTCAGTTTCGCGCAGGACCGCCATGTGTTTATAGACGCGGGACACCAGCACAAAACCGCCCCAGATGGTGATGGCAATCCACAGCGCAGTCACCGCCAGCATTTTGCTGGAGAGCCAGGCGAGATAGGCCGCCGAGCCGAAGGTCAGAATGATCCCCTGCACCAGCTCCGGCAGACGAACGAATGCGATAGTAATGGCGCGAACGTCGCTGGTCAGCCCCGCCAGCAGGGAGGCGCTGCCGAGCTGCTCGACGCGCTCGACCTGAGTGTCCAGGATGCGCTTGATAAACTCGCTGCGCAAGCGAAAAACGAAATGGTGGCCGAGCGCAGTCAGTGCCAGCTGGGAGCCGAGCGTAACCGCCATCAACAAAAGCAGCAGGCCGAGAAACTCCGGCAATACGGAGAGCGAGGTGTCGACCATTTCAATCAACCGCACGTTAATAAACGCGATCAGGCCAATACCCAGCGCGGCGCTGGCCAGGCTTAACGCCATGACGGCGATGAAGGGCCAGCGGTACTGACGCCAGACGAGGAGAAGTAGTTGCATGCAGGCAATCCGGACAATAAAAATCAGCCAGCAGTGTAAACTGCCCTGCGCGGACATCAAGAATAATTCTTATTTTAGTTTACGCATCCCCGCCTGACGGAAGGTCAGATTAAAGCGGTACTCGCCCGTGAGGGGGTGAACGCCGGGTTTCAGCGGCTGAATGCCGTGATAGTAAAGCCGCGATTCCCTGCCCCACACCACCACATCGCCATGTTCCAGCATGATGCGTTTGAGCGGATCGTTGCGGCGTAATCCTCCAAACTGAAAGACGGCGGGCAGGCCTAACGATACCGAAACGATAGGCGCGCGCAGATCGGGCTCATCCTTGTCCTGATGCAGCGAGAGCTTCGCCCCGACGGCGTAGCGGTTGATCAGACAGGCGTCAGGACGGAAGTCAGGATAATCCGCCGCCACGGCAGCCTCGTGACAAAGTGCCTGGAAAACCGCAGGCATGGGAGGCCACGGCCGACCTGTCGTGGGATCGTTCGGAGCATACACATACCCACGTTCGTTTGTCGCCCAGCCCAGTTCGCCGCAGTTGGTCATGGCCACCGACATGGTGTAGCCGCCCGGCGTCACCATATGGCGAAACGGTGAAGCCGCTGTGACCTCTTCAATACCGGCAAGCAGCGCCTCCGCACGGGAGAGAGCAAAGCGACGCAGGATCGCTGCCCCCGGCGCAAGCGGCTCCTGCCAGGGTTCAGCATCCGCAAAAAGATCGAGCATTATCCCTCCCGGCGTTTCGCCTCACGTTTTAGCAATAGCGCTTTTCGCGCCGCCCCCCAGCGATAGCCCGACAGTGCGCCGTCGTTGCGAACCACGCGATGACAGGGGATCACAATCGCCAGCGTGTTGGCCGCACAGGCTCCGGCGACGGCGCGTACCGCACTGGGCTGACCAATCGCCTGCGCCACCTGCTGGTAACTTGCCGTTTCACCGCAGGGAATTGCGCGAAGGGCCTGCCAGACGCGCTGCTGGAACGCGGTACCGCGAATATCCAGCGGCAGCGCAAGCGGTACGTCGCGGTTATCAATACTGGCAATGACCTGGTGGATCCGCTGTACGAAGGCGTCGTCCCGCGGCGCGTGCGTCGCTTTTGGAAATTGCGTGGCAAGCTCTGCGGTTAATTCAGCATCGGTGTCACCCAGCAGAATCGCGCAGATCCCCCGCTCGCTTTCGGCGACCAGACAGCGTCCTAACGAACAGTCATCGATGGCATACCGAACGGCCACCTCTCCTTTACGGTACTGCTTCGCCGTCATGCCCAACGCATCGTTGGCTTTACGATAATAGCTGCTGCTGTCGGGAAATCCCGCTGCCAGCACGGCATCGGTAATTTTGTCTCCCTGCGCAAGCGCGGTGCGCAGACGCTGACCCCGCGCCGCCTGCTGCCAGGCTTTTGGCGTCATGCCGGTCACGGATTTAAACAGGCGGTGGAAATGGAAAGGACTCATGGCAACCTGCTCCGCCAGCCTCTCCAGAGTTAGCGCAGGATCCTGCTCCAGAAGCCGGCAGGCGTGTTCCACTTTTGCCAGCTTCTGCGCCTGCGGATCGCGCTTGTCCGGCATGCAGCGCTTGCACGGACGAAAGCCCGCCTGAGCGGCGTGCCGGGCATCGGGATAAAAGCGGACATTTTTACGCAGCGCGTGGCGGGCGCGGCATGACGGACGGCAGAAAATACCGGTCGTCTGCACGGCGAAGACAAACTGATCGTCAGCGAGCGGATCGCGGGCCAGCACGGCCTGCCAGCGATCCTCATCGGTAGTGAAGGTTGGGTTTTTCATGATCGGCTCCTCGTATAAGCATACATAGAGCGTGCCTGAGCGCCACCGATAAAAAACCCGCAACCTTGCTTTTTAATTTTTGTCGCTGACCAGGAAACTGTTGAACTGCGGCGAGCTCCAGGTTTTAAACCCGTCGCCCTCTTTGGTGATCATATAAACCGCCAGCCCTTCCTGACGAACCACCTCTTTGGCTTTCTCCGGGCCAAGAACCATTAATCCGGTATCCCAGGCATCCGCTTCCAGCGCGGTGGGGGCAATGACCGTTACCGAGACCAGGTTATGCGTGATGGGGCGGCCGGTCTGCGGATCAATCACGTGCGAAATACGCTTCCCGTCAAGCTCATAATAGTTGCGATAGCTTCCGGAGGTGCTGATGCCATGTCCGTTGATATCCACTATCGCCTGCACGGCATTTTGCCGATCCGTCGGTTTTTGAATCGCCACGCGCCACGGTTTATCGCTGGCGTTCATGCCCCGACTGACCAACGCGCCGCCCACGGAGACCAGATAACGGGAAATCCCCTCCTGCGCCATCAGTGCAGCAAGATGATCCGCCGCATAGCCTTCCCCGACCGTCGACAGATCGACAAACAGATCGGGAATATCTTTCTGCAGGTACTGCTGCCCGTACTGGTTGATGACGGTCAGATGCTGTAGCCCGGTCCGGGCGCGGGCGTCATCAATGGCCGCCTGTTCGGGCGTCTTCACCGGCTGTTTATTCGGGCCAAATCCCCAGAGGTTCACCAGAGGGCCGACGGTGACATCCATCGCCCCGTTGGTTTTATAACCTACGCGCATTGCCTCGGTCACGATATCGGCCATCGCCTCGCTCACCGGCCACAGAGAGGTGCTGGTTGAGAGGTTAAAGCGCATCAGCGCCGAGTCATTTTTATAGGTCGACAGCAGCTGATCGTCGGCGTCCAGCTGTGCCTGGATTTTGCCGCGAAGCTCATCCGTGCGCGTTTTATCGAGGTTCATCACGCTGACGCGCCAGAAGGTGCCCATCGTTTTGCCTTCGAGCACCGTCGCGGCAGGTGCGTCGGTTTTCGCCACGGGCGCGGGATCGTTACACGCGGTCAGGAAAAAAAGCATAGCCAGAAAGCTGGCGCGTAAAAAAGTCATGTCCATTCATTATTATCCTCATGCCAGGGCGGCAAGAGTACACCAAAACGGGTGAGTTGTGAGAATCAGAAAGGCACAAAAAAGGGGCCATCAGGCCCCTTACGTCACACTATGGCGCGATTAGAACTGGTAAACCAGGCCCAGCGCGACGATATCGTCAGTACCGATACCCGCCTGACGGGTGAATTCATTTTCATCAACCAGGTTGATTTTGTAATCCACGTAGGTGGACATGTTTTTGTTGAAGTAGTAAGTCGCACCCACATCAACATATTTCAGCAGATCCTGATCGCCGAAGTTTTCGATGTCTTTGCCTTTAGACTGCAGGTAAGCCACGGATGGACGCAGGCCGAAGTCGAACTGGTACTGAGCAACCACTTCGAAGTTCTGCGCTTTGTTAGCAAAGCCGTAAGCGGTAGTTGGGTTGCTGCCGTTAGAGGTACCAAAACGGGTTGCGTTGTAGGTCTGAGAGTACTGTGCTGCCAGATAGATGTTGTTGGCATCGTACTTCAGGCCACCAGAATAGACTTCTGCGTGATCCCCTTTACCGTATACGCCCAGTGCGTTCTGATCGGCGGTACGTTTGGAGGAGGACATCGCACCACCCACGCTGAAACCTTCGCCCAGGTTATAGGTCACGGATGCACCGTAGCCATCGCCGTTCTGGTTCAGCAGGCTGCGACCGTCGGTGTTTTCACCGCTTACGCTGCCGTTTTTGCCCTGATACTGCAGAGCAAAGTTCAGGCCATCAACCAGACCAAAGAAGTCCTGGTTACGGTAGGTTGCCACGCCGTTAGCACGAGACTGGAGGAAGTTGTCGGCACCGTAGGTGTCACCGCCGAATTCTGGCAGAACGTCGGTCCAGGAGGTCACGTCGTAAATCACGCCGTAGTTACGACCGTAATCGAATGAACCTGCTTCCGCGAACTTCAGACCTGCAAACGCCACACGCGTCCAGGACTGGTTGTCGCCTTCGTCCTTGTTGCCCTGAATCTGGTATTCCCACTGGCCATAACCGGTCAGCTGATCGTTAACCTGAGTTTCACCTTTGAAGCCAAGACGCATGTAGGTCTTGTCGCCGTCGTTACCCTTGTCGTCAGAGAAATAATGCAGACCATCGACTTTGCCGTACAGATCTAATTTGTTGCCATCTTTGTTATAAATTTCGGCCGCATTTGCTGCGCCTGCCACCAGGAGTGCTGGTACCAGGAGGGACAGTACTTTAACTTTCATTTTATTAACCCTCTGTTATATGCCTTATAATTGCCACTGCTTACTGGTTAACCCTCATTAACCAGTCGGCAATTTCATTCTCCGCAAAATTACAGAATAATCCAATGCGAATATGATACGAAAACTTTGAAGATGTTTCATTTGTCCATCAAGATGTTTCAAAATGTAAATATCAAGGAACTTTTACAAAGCACAAATAGCTTATAAATTTAGCACTTATAATCAAAAGAAAAATCATACATATAGTAATCAATAACTTATAATAAAAATCGTTACAGCACTGAATGACAAAACAAGATCGCGGCTAATCTCTAAAATATCTCTCGCTATCATCATTAACTTTATTTATTACCGTCATTCAGTTTTGAATGTCTGTTTATCCCTAATTGAGCCGGATGCTTCGCATTCGGTTTTTTTTTACCTTTCTTTACGCAACGCCTCATTTTTTTGTGCTACCGCACCGAAATTGTAACGACTATTAACTAAATTCTCCCCGGCGATCGCTCGCTAACACACAATTGATGTAAAACTTAATTTCTTGTTAATTCGTGCTATTTGCTGGCGAGGCGCACTTTTTATTTATACGCGCAGGACGAGTTTGTACATGTTTACCGCGCCACCCGCCGCCGGTATTGTCCGTTGAAAAAGTCGCCTGTTCCCGGACGGTGGCGCTGGAAATTCAGTTATTACCCTTTATACTGCCCTATCGCCACAGAGCATGACCATGACGGGTTAAAGATATCAATGAGTCAGACTGAAACCACCGCCCCGAGCAAATTCTCCCTCCTCCCCGGGAGCATCACCCGTTTCTTTCTTCTTTTGATCGTTGTGCTGTTAGTGACCATGGGGGTGATGGTACAAAGCGCGGTTAACGCCTGGCTGAAGGATAAGAGCTATCAGGTCGTCGATATCACCCACGCCGTGCATAAGCGCATCGATACCTGGCGCTACGCCACCTGGCAGATTTACGACAATATTGCGGCCGCCCCGGCCTCCTCATCCGGAGATGGACTTCAGGAGACGCGGCTTAAGCAGGATGTCTATTACCTCGAAAAACCGCAGCGTAAGACTGAGGCGCTCATTTTTGGCTCTCACGACAGCGCAACGCTCGAGATGACACAGCGTATTTCGACCTATCTGGATACCCTCTGGGGGGCCGAAACGGTGCCGTGGTCGATGTACTATCTGAACGGTCAGGACAACAGTATGATCCTGATCTCAACGCTGCCGTTAAAAGATCTCTCTTCCGGGTTTAAAGAGACCACCGTGGGCAGCATCGTCGACTCCCGCCGGGCAGAGATGCTGCAGCAGGCGAATGCCCTTGATGAACGTGAGAGCTTCTCTTCCCTGCGTCGTCTGGCCTGGCAAAACGGTCATTATTTTACCCTGCGCACCACCTTCAACCAGCCAGGGCATCTGGCGACGGTAGTGGCCTTCGATTTACCGATTAACGATTTAATCCCGCCGGACATGCCGCTCGACAGCTTCCGTCTGGAGCCCGACAACAGCACCCAGAACATGCGTGCGGCGTCTGACAAAGAAGCCGCAGAGAGCGTCTCGATCTCCTTTAACGGCTCAAAAATCGAAATTGCCTCATCCCTGAACTCGACCGGTATGCGTCTGGTGTGGCAGGTGCCGTTTGGCACGCTGCTGCTCGACACGCTGCAAAATATCCTGCTGCCTCTGCTGCTGAATATCGGTCTGCTGGCGCTGGCGCTGTTTGGCTACAGCACCTTCCGTTTCCAGCCGGGGCGTCAGAGCGACGCCTCTGCGGTCCCGGCAGGCACCAGCAATGAACTGCGCGTGTTACGTGCGCTAAATGAAGAGATTATTTCCGTGCTGCCGCTTGGGGTCTTAGTTCACGATCAGGAAGCGAATCGTACGGTAATGAGCAATAAAATTGCCGACCATCTGCTGCCGCATCTTAACCTGCAGAACATCACCACCATGGCGGATCAGCACCAGGGGGTGATCCAGGCCACCATCAACAATGAGCTGTACGAGATCCGTCAGTTCCGCAGCCAGGTCGCCTCCCGCACGCAAATTTTCATCATTCGCGATCAGGATCGCGAGGTGCTGGTGAATAAAAAGCTCAAGCAGGCACAAAGGCTGTATGAGAAAAACCAGCAGGGGCGCGCCGCATTTATGCAGAACATTGGCGATGCCTTCAAGCAGCCGTTAAAAACGCTGGCGACCCAGGCGGCGGCGTTAAATACGTCAGAAAGCCACCAGCTTGCCTGTCAGGCCGACTCGCTGGTCAGAATGGTTGACGAGATCCAGCTGGCGAACATGCTGGAGAATGATTTCTGGAAAGGAACACCAACCCTCTTCTCTATTCAGGACCTGATCGATGAAGTCGTTCCGGAAGTCCTGCCCGTGATTAAGCGTAAAGGGTTGCAGCTGCTGATCAATAACAATCTTCCGGCAAATGACGAGCGCCACGGCGATCGTGAAGCGCTGCGCCGCATACTGTTGATGATCATTCAGTACGCGGTGACGACCACGCAGATCGGCAAGATCACCCTCGAAGTCAGTACGGAGGAGTCGGCAGAAGACCGCCTGACGTTCCGCATCCTCGACACCGGGGAAGGCGTCACCACGAGTGAAATTGATAATCTCCACTTCCCGTTCCTGAACGACACGCAAAGCGATCGCTACGGCAAGGCCAATGCCCTCACCTTCTGGCTGTGCGATCAGCTGGCGCGTAAGCTCGGCGGCCATCTGAATATCAAAGCCCGTGAATCCCTCGGCACCCGCTATTCTCTGCACGTGAAAATGGCGGCCAATCCGCAGGAAGAAGATGAAGAACGTCTGCTGGATGATGTCGTGGTGATGGTCGATGTGACCTCGAACGAGATCCGCAATATTGTCGTTCGTCAGTTAGAAAACTGGGGGGCGGCCTGCATCACGCCGGATGAAAGACTTGCAAGTCAAGAATTTGATCTGTTTTTAACTGATAATCCGTCTAATCTTACTGCCTCCGGCTTGCTTTTAAGCGATGATGAGTCAGGCGTGCGGAAAATCGGCCCTGGCCAGCTGCGCGTCAACTTTAATATAAGCAATGCGATGCAGGAAGCTGTACTACAACTAATAGAAGAGCAGCTGGCGCAGGAAGAGATAGCGGAATCCCCGCTTGGCGGTAATGAAAATGCCGAGCTTCACGCCAGCGGATACTATTCACTCTTTGTTGATACAGTACCAGATGATGTTAAGCGGTTGTATACTGAGTCCGCTGCGAATGATTTTGCAGCGCTGGCACAGACAGCACACCGGCTTAAAGGGGTGTTTGCCATGCTTAATCTGGTTCCCGGCAAGCAGTTATGTGAAACGCTGGAACATCTAATTCGTGAGAAAGATGCCTCTGGCATTGAAAAATACATCAGCGACATTGACGCCTACGTCAAAAGCTTGCTGTAGCAAGGTAGCCTTATACATGAACAATATGAACGTAATTATTGCCGATGACCATCCGATTGTACTGTTCGGTATTCGCAAATCACTTGAACAGATCGAGTGGGTGAATGTAGTCGGTGAATTTGAAGACTCTACAGCACTGATCAATAACCTCCCAAAGCTTGATGCACACGTGCTCATTACCGATCTCTCCATGCCCGGAGACAAATACGGTGATGGGATCACGCTCATCAAATATATTAAACGTCACTTCCCGGATATCTCGATCATTGTTCTGACCATGAACAACAACCCGGCGATCCTGAGCGCGGTACTGGATCTGGATATCGAAGGGATTGTGCTGAAACAGGGCGCACCGACCGATCTGCCTAAAGCGCTTGCGGCGCTGCAGAAAGGCAAGAAGTTCACGCCTGAAAGCGTTTCTCGTCTGCTGGAAAAAATCAGCGCGGGTGGCTACGGTGACAAACGTCTGTCGCCGAAAGAGAGTGAAGTTCTGCGCCTGTTCGCAGAAGGTTTCCTGGTGACCGAGATTGCCAAGAAGCTGAACCGCAGTATTAAAACCATCAGCAGCCAGAAGAAATCAGCGATGATGAAGCTGGGTGTGGACAACGATATTGCTCTGCTGAACTATCTCTCCTCCGTGACGCTGAGCGCAACGGATAAGGATTGATCTCCACTGTAAATGCCGGGTGGCGCTGGCGCTTACCCGGCCTACAAAACCCGTAGGCCCGCGCAAGCGCAGCGCCGCCGGGCAAATAAAAAGGCCCTTGCGGGCCTTTTTTATTGTCTCGTTTTCCTTACCCGATCCGCATAGACGGACAACGTCTGCTTCAGCACGTCCAGCGTCACCGGTTTCGACAGACAGCTGTCCATGCCTGACTCCAGACAGCGCTGCTTCTCTTCCGCCAGCGCGTTCGCCGTTACGCCCACCACCGGCAGCGTCAGGCCAAGCTGCCGGATGCGCTGCGTCAGACGGTAGCCGTCCATGTTAGGCATGTTGACGTCGCTCAGCACGATATCAATATGATTCTTACTCAGTACGTTCAGCGCATCCACGCCGTCATTGGCGGTTTTGCACTGGTAGCCCAGCGATCCAAGCTGGTCAGCCAGCAGGCGGCGGTTAATCGGATGGTCATCCACCACCAGAATCATCATATCGTCATTCACCGACGCCAGAGACTCCGGTGACGGCAATCCGCCCGCGCCGTCGCGCTCTTCCAGCTCCACTTTGTAGATGCGTGCCAGCAGGCTCAACAGCTCGTGCGGCGTCGCAACACTGTGTACCCATTCCCCAGGCGCTCGCTCGACGGGAATGCCGATGTGGCGACGGCAGAAGAGCACCGACCCTCTCCCCTGCCACGGCTGCTCCTGCATCTCGTCGGCGATCAGCACATCGTCAACGTCCGGTGTTTGACCTTCATAGCGGCACACCCTCACGCCGCAGTGGGTCAGCAGCGCCGTCAGATAGTCATTCAGCGAGGCGTTATGCACCGCCAGCCAGCAGCGCTTATCGCTCAGGCCGTCTACCGTGGTTTTTGCCGGATATTGCGCCGAATAAAGCGGAATGCGGATGGTGAACTGGCTGCCCATGCCGGGCTCGGTATCCACGGAGATATCGCCGTCCATCATGCTGACGAGCTTCTCACAAATCGCAAGCCCCAGTCCGGTGCCCTGGAAGTTACGCTGCACGCCGGTACCGACCTGGAAGAACGGATCGAACAGGCGAACCACCTCCTTCGCCGGGATGCCAACCCCCGTGTCGCGCACGCGAATGCTCAGGTAATCCCCTGCCCGGCAGACGTGCAGCACAATACAGCCGGTATCGGTAAATTTGATGGCGTTGCTGAGCAGGTTAGAGATGACCTGCTGCAGGCGCATCGGATCGCCGTGCAGCGTCAGCGGCACGTCCGGTTCGATAAAGCAGTAGAGCCCCAGCTGTTTACGCACCACCAGCGGCAGATAGTTGGCGCTAATGTGGTTCATCACCTCGCGCGGTGAAAACTCGCGCGGCTCGATTTTCAGCTGCTCGGACTCAATTTTAGAGAAGTCGAGAATATCGCTGATGATTTTCAGCAGCAGGCTGGAGGAGTTGTTCATCGCCGTCACCAGCCGGTCGACGCCTTTCGGCAGCTCTTTAGTCTGCAGCAGGTCGAGGTTACCGATGATCCCGTACAGCGGCGTACGCAGCTCGTGGCTGACGGTCGCAAGGAACATGGATTTTGACTGGCTGGCCTGCTCCGCCGCCTGCGCCATCTCCTGCAACGACTCTTCCATCTTCACGCGCGCGGAGACATCCACCAGCACGCAAATCGCCACGTTTTCATTGCGATAGCGGGAATGGACAAAGCTGATCTGCAGGTTGGTGTGCGTACTGGTGAGCACGTCAACGAAGTTAACCTGCTGACCGCAGATAATCTGCGTCAGCCTCTGCCGGTCTTCGTGCGTCAGCATGTTCAGGTAGTTATGCGCCAGTTCGTTACTCAGGATGTTGGTCCCGTCCTGGGTACGCAGGATACAGATCCCCACCGGCGCCGAGGCAACAATCTTGCGGTTAAACTGCTCGTGTTCCTCCAGGCGCTGGGCGTCGCTTTCGGCGGGAATAAAGATTTTCCGCTCATACATGCGTGCCAGCGTAAACAGCGCCCCCCCCGCCAGCAGGTTGAGCAGAATCGCATTCATGATAAGAATGCGTATCCGCTCAAGTACCATATCCACCGGCAGCGAATAGACGATACTCAGCGACGAAGGCGGCAGGCTCTTCTTCAGCACCAGCTCGCGGAAGCCCGATGTATAGCCAAACCACGACCGCTCCTGCATCCAGTGCGGTTCGACGTTCAGCCGGTTATCGGGCCCGGCAAGCGAGATCAGCTGATGGCCGTTTTCATCCAGAATGGTCACCCCCATGGGCAGGCTGCCAGGGGTGAAGAAGTTTTCCATGCGGATGGTCTGCTCAATCCCCATCAGCGCCTGCAGGCGATTACCGAGATAAACCGGCGTCAGGGCATAGAAATAGCCCACGCCGGGGCGCGGGCCCTGGCTCACCCAGAAGATGTTATTCCCGCGCTCGTCCTGTGGTGCATTGCGGTATTTCACAATACGTTCATGCAGGCTTTTCAGCGCATTGTCACGTTCAACGGGCACGTCGCGCAGGCCAAAGTCAGCCATGCAGAGATTTTCGCTGCCAATCAGGAAGACGCGGTTCAGGTCATAGGCGGCGGAGAAGTTGTCGCGCCAGTAGCGCATAAACCAGGCTAGCGATTCCAGCGACCCGCGCCAGGTATTGCTCATGGTGGAGCAATCGGAATCCGGGAACAGCGGCTGGAAGTCCGGAACTTCAGTTTTGTCGTTACGCCCGCGGAGCGCAAGAATACCGTTTTCCGCCGTCAGACGATTCTCGGCAATATACTTCAGCTCCTTCATGACGTCAGACGTTCGCTGAATGTAGCGCTGGGCCTGGTCGGAGCTTAAGTTAAACTCCTGGCGGATCTCCGCTTCTTTCTGATGCAGCGCATTAACGATGTAAAACACCGAGAACAAGGCCACCAGAAGCCAAAGCAGGAGCGCCAGCGCTCTAAACAGATAGCGAGAGACTTTCAGCGTAGTACGAAAGGAGACGAGGTATTTCAAGGGGGCGAGGCTCCGCCGTCGGGGTCAAAAGAATGTGGTTAAGGTAGCGGTAAACGCGCCAGGTCGCAACGTTGACTTATCTGCTTCTGCAAAAGAAAAGGGCCGGAATCCGGCCCTTTTTTGCATCAGGAGACATTACTCGTCAGCGTCATCCGCTACGTCATCGTCAGTGTCGGCTTCTGGCGCGATGTCCTCATCGCCTTCCGCGACGCTACCGTCGATGGAGTCGAGCTCTTCGTCATCCACCGGCTCGGCAACGCGCTGCAGACCCACCACGTTTTCATCTTCCGCTGTACGGATGAGGATCACGCCCTGGGTGTTACGACCCACCACGCTGATCTCAGACACGCGGGTACGCACCAGCGTACCGGCATCGGTGATCATCATGATCTGGTCGGCATCGTCTACCTGCACCGCGCCGACAACGGAACCGTTGCGCTCGGTCACCTTGATGGAGATAACGCCCTGCGTGCCGCGAGACTTGGTTGGGTATTCCCCTTCCGCCGTACGTTTACCGTAACCATTCTGCGTGACGGTCAGGATAGCCCCTTCACCGCGCGGAATAATCAGAGAAACAACGCTGTCTTCGCCAGCCAGTTTAATACCACGTACGCCCGTCGCGGTACGGCCCATTGCACGGACGGCGTCTTCTTTGAAGCGCACCACTTTACCGGCCGCAGAGAAGAGCATGACTTCATCGGAACCGGAGGTCAGATCCACGCCAATCAGCTCGTCGCCTTCGTTCAGGTTCACGGCGATAATACCGGCAGAACGCGGACGGCTGAATTCGGTCAGCGCGGTTTTCTTCACGGTACCGCTGGCGGTCGCCATAAAGACGTTCACGCCCTCTTCGTATTCGCGTACCGGCAGAATGGCGGTGATACGTTCGTTCGCTTCCAGCGGCAGCAGGTTAACGATTGGACGACCACGTGCGCCACGGCTTGCTTCCGGCAGCTGATAGACTTTCATCCAGTACAGACGACCGCGGCTGGAGAAGCAGAGGATCGTGTCATGGGTGTTCGCCACCAGCAGGCGGTCAATAAAGTCTTCTTCTTTAATACGTGCTGCAGATTTACCTTTACCGCCACGACGCTGTGCTTCGTAGTCCGTTAACGGCTGATACTTCACGTAGCCCTGGTGAGACAGGGTCACCACAACGTCTTCCTGGTTGATCAGGTCTTCGATGTTGATGTCCGCGCTGTTGGCGGTGATTTCGGTGCGGCGCTCGTCGCCGAACTGATCGCGGACCAGCTCCAGCTCTTCGCGGATCACTTCCATCAGGCGCTCTGCGCTGCCCAGGATATGCAGCAGCTCAGCAATCTGTTCCAGCAGCTCTTTGTATTCGTCGAGCAGTTTTTCATGCTCAAGGCCGGTCAGTTTCTGCAGACGCAGATCCAGAATCGCCTGGGCCTGCTGTTCAGTCAGGTAGTATTGACCGTCACGCACGCCGAACTCAGGTTCCAGCCATTCAGGACGCGCCGCGTCATCGCCCGCACGTTCCAGCATCGCGGCGACGTTGCCCAGATCCCACGGACGGGAAACCAGCGCGGTTTTCGCTTCCGCCGGGGTTGGCGCACGACGGATCAGCTCGATGATCGGGTCGATGTTGGCCAGCGCAACCGCCAGCGCTTCAAGGATGTGTGCACGGTCGCGCGCTTTGCGCAGTTCGAAGATGGTACGACGGGTCACCACTTCACGGCGGTGACGGACGAACGCGCTCAGGATCTCTTTCAGGTTCATGATCTTCGGCTGACCATGGTGCAGCGCAACCATGTTGATACCGAAGGAGACCTGAAGCTGCGTCTGGGAGTACAGGTTATTCAGGACAACCTCACCCACCGCGTCGCGTTTGATCTCAATCACGATGCGCATACCGTCTTTATCAGACTCGTCACGCAGCGCGCTGATGCCTTCAACGCGTTTTTCTTTTACCAGCTCGGCGATTTTTTCAATCAGACGCGCTTTGTTCACCTGATACGGGATCTCGTGAACAATAATGGTTTCACGGCCGGTTTTGGCGTCCGCTTCTACTTCAGCGCGGGCACGGATGTAAATCTTGCCGCGGCCGGTACGGTACGCTTCTTCAATGCCGCGACGACCGTTGATGATCGCCGCTGTCGGGAAGTCCGGGCCCGGGATGTGTGCCATCAGCCCTTCAATGCTGATATCTTCATCGTCGATATAAGCCAGACAGCCGTTGATCACCTCGGTGATATTGTGCGGCGGAATGTTGGTTGCCATACCGACCGCGATACCGGACGAACCGTTCACTAACAGGTTCGGGATCTTGGTGGGCATCACATCAGGGATGCGCTCGGTGCCGTCGTAGTTATCGACGAAATCAACGGTCTCTTTTTCCAGGTCGGCCATCAGCTCATGAGCGATTTTCGACATACGGATTTCCGTATAACGCATCGCCGCAGCGGAGTCGCCGTCGACTGAACCAAAGTTACCCTGACCATCTACCAGCATGTAGCGCAAGGAGAATGGCTGCGCCATACGAACGATGGTGTCATAAACGGCGATATCACCATGCGGGTGATATTTACCGATGACGTCACCGACGACGCGGGCAGATTTTTTATAGGCTTTATTCCAGTCATTGCCCAATACGTTCATGGCGTATAGTACGCGACGGTGTACCGGCTTAAGGCCATCGCGGACGTCCGGCAGCGCACGGCCAACAATGACCGACATCGCATAGTCCAGATAGGAGCTCTTCAGCTCTTCCTCGATGTTAACCGGTGTAATTTCTCTCGCAAGGTCGCTCATCTAACCGCTATCCCTCTACTGTATCCCGGATTCAAAGGTCGCAAATTATAACACAGCCGAGGTGATTGAGGTAAACCTATACGCTTTATTCACAGGGATTGCCTGATATACTCATTCGTCTTGCTAAATAAGGAGTAAAAGCGCCCATGAATGCCGAAAAATCCCCGGTGGCTCACAACGTTGACCACGAAGAGATTGCCAAATTTGAAGCGGTGGCGTCCCGCTGGTGGGATCTCGAAGGCGAGTTCAAACCGCTGCACCGTATTAACCCGCTGCGTCTGGGCTATATCGCGGAGCGTGCCGGCGGTCTGTTCGGTAAAAAAGTGCTCGATGTCGGCTGCGGTGGCGGTATCCTGGCGGAAAGCATGGCGCGCGAAGGGGCGAACGTCACGGGCCTGGATATGGGCTTTGAACCGCTGCAGGTTGCTCGTCTTCATGCGCTGGAGTCTGGCATACAGGTGGACTACGTGCAGGAAACCGTGGAAGAACACGCGGCAAAACATGCCCATCAGTACGATGTGGTAACCTGCATGGAGATGCTGGAACACGTTCCCGATCCGCAGTCCGTGGTGCACGCCTGTGCAAAACTGGTGAAACCGGGTGGACAGGTCTTCTTCTCGACCATCAACCGCAACGGTAAAGCCTGGCTGATGGCCGTCGTTGGCGCGGAGTATGTGCTGCGCATGGTGCCGAAAGGCACGCATGACGTGAAGAAATTCATCAAGCCTGCGGAACTGTTAGGCTGGGTCGACCAGACGTGGCTCAAGGAGCAGCACATCACCGGTCTGCACTACAATCCGCTGACCAATAAATTCAAACTCGCACCGGGCGTTGATGTTAACTATATGTTGCATACAACCGCCAAAAACGACTAACGTCATTCGTTATTCTTATAAAGATTGCGCGACATCATGTTGCGCAATTCTGACCGCCCGTTGAAGAAATCAGCACTCGATCAAATTTTGAATTTTTTTTCTTAATTATTGACATGTCTTCCAGGCCTTACGGTACGAGGACTTAGCCTTTTTTACCCTTTCACAACCTCAATTTAACGTCAAAATCAACCCTTGTACTGAAAAGAATCCTTACTAGAATACTCACCATATAGCGTTTTTCTTATCGCAAACCCCCTATATGTAGTATTTATCCACAGAGTTAGTCACAAGACGGTTCTGTGGATAAGCGGGGGATATTTTTTTATTTCACGGACAGGTAAACCCCACATGAATCAGAGTCTGCTGGTGACAAAGCGCGACGGTACTACCGAGCGTATCAATCTGGACAAAATCCATCGAGTTCTCGACTGGGCAGCAGAAGGACTGAACAACGTATCTATCTCCCAGGTTGAACTGCGTTCACACATCCAGTTCTACGACGGCATCAAAACGTCTGATATCCACGAAACGATCATTAAAGCGGCGGCGGACCTCATCTCCCGCGAAGCACCGGATTATCAGTACCTCGCTGCACGTCTGGCGATTTTCCACCTGCGTAAAAAAGCCTACGGCCAGTTTGAGCCGCCGAAGCTTTACGATCACGTGGTGAAAATGGTTGAGCTGGGCAAATACGACACGCATCTGCTGGAAGACTATACGGAAGAAGAGTTCGAGCAGATGAACGGGTTTATCGATCACTGGCGCGACATGAACTTCTCCTACGCGGCGGTGAAGCAGCTCGAAGGCAAATACCTGGTTCAGAACCGTGTAACCGGTGAGATCTACGAAAGCGCCCAGTTCCTCTATATTCTGGTGGCTGCCTGCCTGTTCTCTAACTATCCGCGTGACACCCGTCTGGATTACGTGAAGCGTTTCTACGATGCGGTATCGACGTTCAAGATTTCACTGCCGACGCCAATCATGTCTGGCGTGCGCACCCCAACCCGTCAGTTCAGCTCCTGCGTACTGATCGAGTGCGGTGATAGCCTGGACTCCATCAACGCCACGTCCAGCGCCATTGTGAAATACGTTTCCCAGCGCGCCGGTATCGGCATCAACGCCGGCCGCATTCGTGCGCTGGGCAGCCCGATTCGCGGCGGTGAAGCGTTCCACACCGGCTGTATCCCGTTCTATAAGCACTTCCAGACGGCCGTAAAATCCTGCTCTCAGGGCGGCGTGCGCGGCGGTGCTGCGACCCTGTTCTACCCTATGTGGCACCTGGAAGTGGAAAGCCTGCTGGTCCTGAAAAACAACCGTGGTGTTGAAGGCAACCGCGTGCGTCACATGGACTACGGCGTGCAGATCAACAAGCTGATGTACACCCGCCTGCTGAAGGGCGAAGAGATCACCCTGTTCAGCCCGTCCGACGTCCCGGGCCTGTACGACGCGTTCTTCGCCGATCAGGACGAATTCGAGCGTCTGTACACCAAATACGAAAAGGACGACAGCATCCGCAAGCAGCGCGTGAAGGCGGTGGACCTGTTCTCCCTGATGATGCAGGAACGTGCCTCTACCGGCCGTATCTACATCCAGAACGTTGACCATTGCAACACCCACAGCCCGTTTGATCCGGTGGTTGCACCAGTGCGCCAGTCTAACCTGTGCCTGGAGATCGCCCTGCCGACCAAACCGCTGGAAGACGTGAACGACGAAAACGGTGAAATTGCGCTGTGTACGCTGTCCGCGTTCAACCTGGGTGCCATCAAGAGCCTGGACGAGCTGGAAGAGCTGGCCGTGCTGGCGGTTCGTGCGCTCGACGCCCTGCTGGACTACCAGGATTACCCAATCCCGGCCGCGAAACGCGGTGCGATGGGACGTCGTACCCTGGGTATCGGCGTGATCAACTTCGCCTACTGGCTGGCGAAAAACGGCAAGCGTTACTCCGACGGCAGCGCCAACAACCTGACGCACCAGACGTTCGAAGCGATTCAGTACTACCTGATGAAAGCGTCCAACGAGCTGGCGAAAGAGCAAGGCGCGTGCCCGTGGTTCAACGAAACCACCTACGCGAAAGGCATTCTGCCAATCGACACTTACAAGAAAGACCTGGATGCGATCGTCAGCGAGCCGCTGCACCTCGACTGGGAAGGCCTGCGCGAGTCCATCAAGACTCACGGCCTGCGTAACTCCACGCTCTCTGCCCTGATGCCGTCCGAGACCTCTTCGCAGATCTCTAACGCCACCAACGGTATTGAGCCGCCGCGCGGCCACGTCAGCATCAAAGCCTCGAAAGATGGCGTGCTGCGTCAGGTGGTGCCGGATTACGAGACGCTGGGTGACAACTACGAGCTGCTGTGGGAAATGCCAAACAACGACGGCTACCTGCAGCTGGTGGGTATCATGCAGAAGTTTATCGACCAGTCGATCTCTGCCAATACCAACTATGACCCGACGCGCTTCCCGTCCGGCAAGGTGCCGATGCAGCAGCTGTTGAAAGACCTGCTGACCGCCTATAAATTTGGCGTGAAAACGCTGTACTATCACAACACCCGTGACGGTGCGGAAGACGCGCAGGACGACCTGGTTCCGTCAATTCAGGACGATGGCTGCGAAAGCGGCGCATGTAAGATCTAATGTAAATGCCGGGTGGCGCTACGCTTACCCGGCCTACGTTTTTAGGACACACTCATGGCATATACCACCTTTTCACAGACGAAAAACGACCAGCTCAAAGAGCCGATGTTCTTCGGCCAGCCGGTCAACGTGGCACGCTACGATCAGCAAAAATATGACATCTTCGAAAAGCTGATTGAAAAGCAACTCTCCTTCTTCTGGCGTCCGGAAGAAGTGGACGTCTCCCGCGACCGTATTGACTACCAGTCTCTGCCGGATCACGAAAAACATATCTTCATCAGCAACCTGAAGTACCAGACGCTGCTGGACTCCATTCAGGGCCGTAGCCCGAACGTGGCGCTGCTGCCGCTGATCTCGATTCCTGAGCTGGAAACCTGGGTGGAAACCTGGGCGTTCTCTGAGACGATCCACTCCCGCTCTTACACCCACATCATCCGCAACATCGTGAACGATCCGGCGGTGGTGTTTGACGATATCGTCACCAACGAGCAGATCCAGAAGCGCGCGGAAGGCATTGCCCATTACTACGACGAGCTGATCGAGATGACCAGCTACTGGCACCTGCTGGGCGAAGGCACTCACCATGTGAACGGTAAAACCATCACCGTTAACCTGCGCGCGCTGAAAAAACAGCTGTACCTGTGCCTGATGAGCGTTAACGCGCTGGAAGCGATCCGCTTTTACGTCAGCTTCGCCTGCTCCTTCGCCTTTGCCGAGCGCAAGCTGATGGAAGGCAACGCCAAAATCATCCGTCTGATTGCCCGCGATGAAGCCCTGCACCTGACCGGTACCCAGCACATGCTGAACCTGCTGCGCAGCGGCACGGACGATCCGGAGATGGCGGAAATCGCCGAAGAGTGCAAGCAGGAGTGCTACGACCTGTTCGTGCTGGCGGCTCAGCAGGAGAAAGAGTGGGCAGACTACCTGTTCCGCGACGGCTCCATGATTGGCCTGAACAAAGACATCCTGTGCCAGTACGTTGAGTACATCACCAACATCCGCATGCAGGCGGTCGGTCTCGACCTGCCGTTCCAGACGCGCTCTAACCCTATCCCGTGGATCAACACCTGGCTGGTGTCCGATAACGTGCAGGTTGCGCCGCAGGAAGTGGAAGTGAGTTCTTATCTGGTCGGTCAGATTGATTCTGAAGTCAACACCGACGACCTGAGCGACTTCCAGCTCTGATGTCACGCGTCACGTTAAGTCTTTCCGGCACTGAGGTACTGTGTCGGGAAGAGCACCCTTCTCTGCTGGTGGCGCTTGAGGCGCATCAGGTCGAAGTAGAGTACCAGTGTCGTTCCGGCTACTGCGGCTCTTGCCGCTGCCGTCTGGTCGCCGGCCAGGTGGACTGGCTGACCGAACCACTGGCCTTTATCAACGAAGGGGAAATTTTGCCCTGCTGCTGCCGGGCAAAAGGCGATATCGAGATCGAGATGTGATGGTGTCGGGTGGCGCTTCGCTTACCCGACCTACAAAACCGCAGTTCGTAGGCCGGGTAAGGCGCAGCCGCCACCCGGCAATTTCAGCGTTAATCCTTCAGGAAGCTGACCGCTTTATCCGGGAAATCCGTAAACAGTCCGTCCACGCCCGCCTGGTTATATAACACCTCATAAAGCTGATTCACATCCGTGGCATACGGCGGCAGCTGGTCTGCACGCACGGTGTACGGATGCACCTGCATCTTGCTGGCATGCGCCTCTTTCACCATCGCCGTCAGCTTCACGTGTCCCGGCGTTGAGCCTTCCGCCACCAGCATGTGGTAATCCGGCCCGATGCCGTCGGCGTACTGCGCAATCTGCTTCATCGCGCCCGGCTTAAACATCCAGTCGTAGCTGTAGTTCACCCACTTGCCGTCCGGCTGCTTCTCCTGGGTTTCATTCCAGTCGGTATAGGCAATCAGCTGCACCAGATTGAGATCCATCCCCATCTTCGGCTCCAGCTCGGTTTTGATGCGCTTCAGCTCGGCGGCGTCAAAACACTGCAGGTAGACTTTGTCCTGCTTGCTGGTGTAGCCGTACTGTTTGAGCACCTCCAGCGTCTTCGCGGCAATGTCTTTCCCTTCCTGATGGTGGAACCATGGGGCTTTGATTTCCGGGTAGATGCCGATGTTTTTACCGGTGGAGTGGTTCAGTCCCTGAACAAACTCAATCTCTTCCTGGAAGGTCTGGATCCGGAAGTCAGATTTGCCCATCGGGAAACGTCCCGGATAGACCTGCACCTTCTTGCCGTTTTCAATCTCGAAGCCTTCGGTGAACTTCAGGGAGCGGATCTCCGCCAGCGTGAAGTCAATGGCGTAGAAGCGGCCATCTTTGCGGGCGCGATCCGGGAAACGCTCTGCTACGTCCGTCACGCGGTCAAGATAATGGTCGTGCAGGACGACAAGCTGGTCGTCCTTCGTCATCACCAGATCCTGCTCCAGGTAATCCGCCCCCTGCGCATAGGCCATCGCTTTTGCCGGCAGCGTATGCTCTGGCAGATAGCCGCTCGCACCGCGGTGGGCAATAACGATTTTATCCACCGCCAGCGCGGAGCCTGTCATCAGGCCCGCCAGCAGCAGGCCGGTTGCTAACTGAGTTAATTTCATCGCAAAGCTCCTTATTGACGACGCGCCAGCACTTCCGCGTGGTGACGTTTTTCACCGATCATCACAACAACCAGCAGCAGTACCGCCAGCACGCTGCCGCCGATCATCACCATAAAGCCGCCGTCCCAGCCGAAGAAGTCAACGGTATAGCCCACGATGGCGCTCGCCGCGACCGAACCGCCGAGGTAGCCGAACAGGCCCGTAAAGCCCGCCGCCGTTCCCGCCGCTTTCTTCGGCGCCAGCTCCAGGGCGTGCAGACCGATCAGCATCACCGGACCGTAAATCAGGAAGCCGATGACGATCATACAGGCCATATCCACACCCGGATTTCCCGGCGGGTTGAGCCAGTACACTACCGTCGCGATGGTCACCAGGGTCATAAAGAAGACGCCCGTCGCACCGCGGTTGCCCTTAAACACCTTGTCCGACATCCAGCCGCAAATCAGGGTGCCCGGGATACCGGCGTATTCATACAGGAAGTATGCCCAGGAGGATTTATCCAGCGCGAAGTGCTTCACCTCTTTCAGGTAGGTCGGGGACCAGTCCAGAATGCCGTAGCGCAGGAGATAAACGAACACGTTGGCGACCGCGATGTACCACAGCAGCTTGTTCGGCAGGACGTACTTCATGAAGATTTGCTTCGCGGTCAGCTCTTCTTCGTGCTTCTCGCTGTAATCATCCGGATAGTCATTTTTGTACTCTTCAATCGGCGGCAGGCCGCAGGACTGCGGCGTATCGCGCATCAGGGCGAAAGCAATAATCGCCACCAGAATGGCACCAAAGGCAGGCATATAGAGCGCCGCGTGCCAGTCGTTGAACCAGGCCATCCCCAGCAGGAACAGCAGCGGCGGAATACCGCCGCCCACGTTATGGGCGCAGTTCCACACCGACACGATGCCGCCGCGCTCTTTCTGCGACCACCAGTGCACCATGGTGCGTCCGCACGGCGGCCACCCCATTCCCTGGAACCAGCCGCAGAGGAACAGCAGCACGAACATGATGGCAATGCTGGAGGTTGCCCATGGCACAAAGCCCATAAACAGCATCACCGCTGCCGCCAGGATCAGACCGGCAGGCAGGAACACGCGCGGATTCGAGCGATCCGACACGGAACCCATGATGAATTTGGAAAAACCGTAGGCGATGGATATCCCCGACAGCGCGAACCCCAGATCGCCGCGGGAGAAGCCCTGCTCCACCAGATACGGCATGGCGAGCGCGAAGTTTTTACGTACAAGGTAGTACGCCGCATACCCGAAGAAGATCCCCAGGAAGATTTGCCAACGCAGACGGCGATAGAGCGGATCTATTTCTGCCTCTGGCAGACGCGCCCTGTGGGGCGCAGGTTTGAAGATACTGAGCATAACAGCCTCCGTGGCCTTGAAATGAATGAGCAGGTGGCTCGCACCTGAATTCCAGAGGCGGGGATGTTAAAAATCACGGTGATTGTTACTGTGAATCAACGCACAGATTGTTACAGAAATATGACAGAATGCGCAAAAAAGCGCATGAAATCACGTTTCACTTTCGAATTCCGCGCGTTTATGTTCGAAATCAAACAAACCACAAAATTACTATGGCTAAATGATAAAAAACGAACATAGAGGGTAAACAATGACCAGTCACGATCCTCGTTATAGTGATGTGATAATCATTGGTGGTGGCGCAACCGGCGCCGGGATCGCGCGCGATTGCGCCCTTCGCGGCTTAAGCGTTACGCTTCTGGAACGCCATGATATCGCCACGGGCGCAACCGGACGGAACCACGGCCTGCTGCACAGCGGCGCCCGGTATGCGGTCACCGACGCGGAATCCGCGCGCGAATGTATTGCTGAAAACCAGATTCTCAAGCGTATCGCCCGCCACTGCATTGAGCCGACCGACGGCCTCTTTATTACCCTTCCCGAAGATGACCTCGCCTTTCAGGACACCTTTATTACCGCCTGCACTGCCGCGGGCATTCAGGCGGAGGCCATGGATCCGGCGCTGGCGCGGCGGCTGGAACCGTCGGTCAACCCGGCGCTTATCGGCGCGGTGAAAGTCCCTGACGGTACCGTCGATCCGTTCCGCCTGACCGCCGCCAACATGCTGGACGCCCGTGAGCATGGCGCACGCATTCTGACCGGACATGAAGTGACCGGGCTTATTCGCGAAGGTCATCGCATCTGTGGGGTGCGGGTGTTTGATACGCAGTACAACGAGCACGGCGAGCTGTATGCCGCCGTAGTGGTTAACGCGGCGGGGATCTGGGGCCAGCGTATAGCGGAATATGCGGACCTGTCGGTGCGCATGTTCCCGGCGAAAGGCTCGCTGCTGATCCTCGACCACCGCATCAATAACCACGTGATTAACCGCTGCCGCAAGCCGTCTGACGCCGATATCCTCGTTCCGGGCGACACCATTTCGTTAATCGGGACGACTTCAACGCACGTGGACTACAGCGAGATTGATTACAACCGCGTCACCGCTGAAGAGGTAGATATCCTGCTGCGGGAAGGGGAAAAACTGGCCCCGGTGATGGCGCAGACGCGGATTCTGCGCGCCTACGCGGGCGTGCGTCCGCTGGTCGCCAGCGACAACGACCCGAGCGGACGGAACGTCAGCCGGGGCATCGTGCTGCTCGATCACGCCGCGCGCGACGGCATGGACGGGTTTATCACCATCACCGGCGGCAAGCTGATGACCTATCGCCTGATGGCCGAGTGGGCGACCGATGCCGTCTGCCGCAAGCTCGGAAATACCGAGCCGTGCGTCACGGCAGAACAGCCGCTGCCGGGATCGCGTCAGTCCACCGAAAAAACGCTGCAGAAAATCATCTCCCTGCCCGCGCCGCTGCGCGGGTCCGCGGTATACCGCCACGGCGACAGAACGCCACCGTGGCTTGGTGAAGGAAGATTGAGCCGCAGCCTGGTGTGCGAGTGCGAAGCCGTGACGGCCGGTGAAGTGCAGTACGCGGTGGAGAACCTGACGGTCAACAGCCTGCTCGATCTCCGCCGCCGCACCCGCGTCGGAATGGGGACCTGTCAGGGCGAACTGTGCGCCTGCCGAGCTGCGGGGCTGTTGCAGCGTTTTCATACCACCACCGCCACCCAGTCGCTCGATCAGCTCAGCGCGTTTTTAAACGAGCGCTGGAAAGGCATTCAGCCTGTCGCCTGGGGCGATGCCCTGCGTGAAAGTGAATTTACCCGCTGGGTCTACCAGGGGCTTTGCGGTCTTGAGAAGGAGCAACACGATGAAATTTGATACCGTGATTGTCGGCGGCGGGCTGGCGGGCCTGCTCTGCGGCATTAAGCTCACGAAGCAGGGGCTGCGCTGCGCCATTATCACCCGGGGGCAGAGCGCCCTGCACTTCTCGTCGGGCTCGCTGGATCTGGTGGACGAAGCGTACCGCGATAAGCTGCCGCCGGAGCACCCGTATCACCTGGTTGGTGCACAGCATATTGACCGCTTTGCGCTGGAAACCGAAGCGCTGCTGGCGGAGTGCGGCGCGCGTCTGCAGGGCAGCGCCAGGTTCAATCACCAGCGCGTTACGCCGCTAGGCACCCTGCGTTCCGCCTGGCTCAGCCCGGAGGAAGTGCCCGTTGCCCCCATTCACGCGGGACGCGTGCGGGTGGTAGGGATTAGCGGCTTTCTGGATTTTCAGCCCCATCTCGCGGCGGCGTCACTTTGTCGCCAGGGCGTTAACGCCGAAACGGCAGAGATAGAGCTGCCTGAGCTTGATGTCCTGCGCGAGAACCCGAGCGAATTTCGCGCGGTGAATATCGCCCGTTTTCTGGATAACGAGGACAAATGGCCGCTGCTGTATGAGGCGCTCAGCCCGCTTGCGGAAGGATGCGATGCGCTATTGATGCCCGCGTGCTTTGGCCTGAACGATAACCGACTCTGGCGCTGGCTCTCAGACTGTCTGCCCTGCACGCTCGGTTTGTTGCCCACGCTGCCCCCGTCTGTCCCCGGTATTCGCCTGCATACCCAGCTCCAGCGTAAGTTTGTTGCGCAGGGTGGCGTCTGGATGGCCGGTGATGAAGTGAAAAAAATCACCCTGACAGACGGCGCGGTGAGCGAAATCTGGACGCGCAGCCACGACGATATTCCGCTTCGCGCCCGCTATACGGTGCTGGCAAGCGGCAGCTTCTTCAGCAACGGGCTGCTGAGCAGCCGGGAGGGCATCCGGGAAGCCATTATGGGGCTGGATGTTCGCCAGCGAGCCTCCCGCGCGGACTGGTATCAGAGTGATTTCTTCTCGCCGCAGCCCTGGCAGCAGTTCGGCGTGATTGTCGATAACCACCTGCATCCGCAGCTTGCCGGTAAGCCCGTCAGTAATCTCTTTGCCATCGGCTCGCTGCTGGGCGGGTACGATCCCATTACCCAGGGATGCGGTGGCGGAGTCTGCGCCGTCACGGCGCTGTATGTGGCAGAGCAGATTAGCCAGCGCACGGAGGCTGAACAATGAACGATACCCGTTTTGAAAGCTGCATCAAATGCACGGTGTGTACCACCGTCTGCCCGGTCAGCGGCGTGAACCCACGCTATCCCGGGCCAAAGCAGGCCGGGCCGGACGGCGAGCGTCTGCGCCTGAAGGACGGCAAGCTGTACGATGAAGCGCTGAAATACTGCATTAACTGCAAACGCTGCGAAGTCGCCTGCCCGTCGGATGTGAAAATCGGCGATATTATCCAGCGCGCCCGGGCGCGCTACAGCACGCAAAAGCCGTCTCTGCGGGACGCGATTCTGAGCCACACCGATCTGATGGGCAGCGTCTCGACGCCGTTTGCCCCGCTGGTGAATGCCGCGACCGCTCTCAAACCGGTGCGCCAGCTGCTGGATGCCACGCTGAAGATAGACCATCACCGCAGCCTGCCGAAATATTCTCACGGCACCTTCCGCCGCTGGTATAAATCCGTGGCGGCGGAGCAGGCGCAGTACGCCGAGCAGGTGGCTTTTTTCCACGGCTGCTACGTGAATTACAACCACCCGCAGCTGGGTAAAGATCTGCTGAAGGTGCTGAACGCCATGGGAACGGGCGTTCAGCTACTGAATAAAGAAAAGTGCTGCGGCGTGCCGCTGATTGCTAACGGGTTTACCGATAAAGCACGCAGGCAGGCTCAAAGCAATGTCACCTCCCTGCGCGAGGCGATTGTCGAGAAAGGCATACCGGTATTGGCGACCTCATCCACCTGTACCTTCACCCTGCGCGACGAGTATCCGCATCTGCTGGACGTGGACAACACCGGCCTGCGCGAGCACATCGAGCTGGCGACGCGCTTCCTGTGGCGCAAGCTGGACAGCGGACAGACGTTGCCGCTGGGGAAATTGCCGCTGAAAGTGGTGTACCACACGCCGTGTCATATGGAGAAAATGGGCTGGTCGCTCTATACGCTGGAGCTGCTGCGGTTAATTCCGGGGCTGGAGCTGACGGTGCTGGATTCACGCTGCTGCGGGATTGCGGGAACCTACGGCTTTAAGCGTGAAAACTATGACACGTCGCAGGCGATCGGCGCCCCGCTGTTCCGTCAGATTGAGGAGAGCGGCGCGGATATCGTGGTGACGGACTGCGAAACCTGCAAGTGGCAGATTGAGATGTCCACCAGCAAGCGCTGCGAGCATCCGATTACGCTGCTGGCAAAGGCGCTCGGGTGAACATGGCCGGGGCGAAAGGCCCCGGCACAGGCGTTACTCCACGAACAGCGATTCAACCACGTTAATCCAGCCGTGCTCGCTGGCCACCTCTTTGCCATTCAGCCAGCGGCGCAGCATGTTCAGCGCCATCATGGCGCACACCTCCTGACGCACCGCCAGGCTGTGGCGGGTAATGCTCATTTTTACCCGCAGGGCGTGGGTGCCCTCGGGCGTCGCCAGCGCGAAGTTGAGGTATTCCTCATCCAGCCCGCCGACAAACAGCGCCAGACCGGCAAAATGCTTCACCCTTCTCTCGGACGCCCAGCGGGCGGTTTGCGCGAGAGTCTCCTGCTGGAACGGCACCACTTCGCTGGCCAGCAGCGGCGCGTTGACGCGCGACAGCTGAAGTGCCAGCAGGCCACCGGTGAACTGCTCGCTTAAGGTCACGCTCAGCTGACGCGACTGCAGATGCTTCGCAATCTGCGCCGGTAGCCCTTCCGTGCCTTCAAAGATCAGGCTTTCACCCGCTACGCGCTGCACCTCAGGCCACAGCGCCAGCATCGCCTCTTTCTGGGTGGCCGGTCCGGTCAGCTTAAGCTCAATGATCGGCATGGAGGAGCGATAGCCCATAGACACGCCCGGCGGGAGTGAGAGGTGATCGAGGCTCTGAGCCAGATCGCTTTCCGAACGGCCAAAAGTGGTCAGACGCAGGCACAGCGGGGGTTCCGGCAGGGTAAAACGCTGGCGAAGGCGCGGCAGGATCTGCTGCTCGACCATCACTTTAAATTCTGAGGGCACGCCCGGCGTAAAGAACATCAGGCAGCGGTTCAGCTGCATGGCAAACCCGCACGCGGTACCGACCGGGTTATCGACCAGTTCAGCACTGGCGGGAATTTCAGCCTGTTTGCGGTTGCTGGGGGCCATGACGCGGCCACGTTCGGAGAAAAAGCGCGCCATCTGCGAGAGCCACGCCTCATGCAGCACCAGCCCTTCGCCTTTTGCGGTCGCGGCGGCCAGGGCACTGAGATCGTCACTGGTGGGGCCGAGCCCGCCGTTCACAATCAGCACGTCGCACTGTTCACTGCGCTCGCGCAGAACAGCGACCAGTGATTCAAGATTGTCGCCCACCGTATTGCGGCGCGTTAACGGTAATCCTTGCTCAAAGAAAAGATCGGCAAGCCAGGCAGCATTGGTATCAATAATTTGTCCATGCAGCACTTCGTCGCCGGTGGATAACATCTCCACGTTAATCATTGTGTTCTCCCGCTTATTTGGTCAAAACACTATAGCGCAAACGCGGGGTGGAGAAGAGGAGAAACTGGCGCGACAGCATGCCGCGCCGGAGAGATTAGAAGCCTGCGCTCACGCCCACGTACGGACCGTCGGCCAGCGCGTTGTCGCGGTTGCCGTCTTTACCGGCCAGGTTCAGATAGCGATAGCCTGCTTCGATGGTGATTGGACGCATGATGGTCCAGCGCGCGCCGGCGTTGGCTTCCTCATAGCTGTCGATACCGCTTGAGAGGGAATCAGGAGAGTAGTAGTACTCGCCAAACAGGCCGAAGCTGTCGCCAATTTTCCACTGCAGGCCGCCGCCCACTGCCGCCGCATATCCTTCGTCACCGTCATTTGGGTTGGTATAGATACCTTTACCGCCGACAGTCGCCAGGAACGGGCCCAGAGGAATGTTGAGGCCCAGGCCGAGGCTTGCCGCGTCGCCGTCGTCATCGTTATGCGTCCAGCCGCCGGTCATCGCCAGACCGGATGTCTCGGTCCCCATGCCGAAGCCCAGGTGGGTATAATCCTGACCCGCCGAGCCGTTAATGCTAATGGCGTTCGCCGCCGCAGATACAACCATCAGGCCGAAGCCCAGTAATGCCACTTTTTTCATTGTCGTGATCCCGCACAATTTTTATAGAGAAGTCCCAAAACCGCGAGATTTTAACCTGGGTCTTCCGGGGATCAAGCACTCTGCGTGCGGCAGGCCAGTAGATTGTAACTATTTGAAACGGCTATTATCCCTTCAGCGTTGCGTTCACCCACTCCTGCAGCGCGCGGCGCGAAACTTTAATGCCGCCATTTTTGAGTTCGGTCGGCAAAAGCAGCCAGCGGACGGGTTGCTCAAAACGCGCCACCTTGTCCCTGACCCAGTCGGGTAAAGTGGTGATATCCGTTCCCGGCTCGCACTCCACCACCGCCACCGGACGTTGCCCGAACTCAGCGTCGTCCAGCGGAACGATAAACACCTGGTTAACCTGCGGGTGCGTGGCGATAACGCGCTCGAGCGATTCCGGCTGGATCCCTTCTCCGCCGCTAAAAAAGAGGTTATCCATGCGGCCGAGGATCGTCAGACGGCCGTCATGCCATTCGCCGCGATCGCGGGTGGCGAACCATCCCTGCGCGTTGGTCAGCGGAATCAGTTCGCCATCCCGCCAGTAGCCTGAGGCCATGCTTTGCGCTCTGATCCAGACTTCACCGTTAACGACCTGCACCTCTCTGCCCGGCAGCGCACGGCCCACGTCCGGCTCGCCATCCGCCTCTTTCGCACAGACGGTAGAGGCAAACTCGGTCAGACCGTAGCCGCAGAAGGTGCGTATATCCTGCTCTCGCGCCTGTTCGGTCAATTCCACAGGGATGGCCGCCCCGCCCAGCAGCACCGCTTTCAGTGCGACAGGCTGGTGGGCATTAAGCAGACGCCAGAGCTGGGTTGGCACCAGCGAGGCGTGGGTGCAGCCGCACAGCGCCTGCTCCAGAGGCTGTTTCTCGCGCACGGTTAACCGCGCGCCAGCCTGCAGCCAGCGCCATAAAATCCCCTGGCCGGAAACGTGAAACAGCGGCAGCGAAAGCAGCCAGTCGTCATCTTCACCGTAGGGCATCAGCGCCAAAACGCCGCGCGCGCTGGCAAGATGGGCCTCGCAGGTATGGACCGCCGCTTTCGGCAGTCCTGTGGAGCCTGAGGTCAGCGTCATGGAGGCCAGCCGCGCCGGTTGCCACGCAGCGCAATACGCATCGGCGGTCTCGCGCATGCTCAGGGCAGGAAGGCCGTCGTAGCTGCCGTCCAGCACCAGCGCAAAGCGCAGCGTCATCTGCGGGAGCAGCACGTCCAGCAGCGGGCGCGGCAGCTGCGGATTAACGGGAAGAATACGCGCCCCGCACTGGAGCAGAGCCAGCCACGCCAGCAGGGTGTGCGGGTGGTTATGGGCCAGCAGCAGCACGCCGTCGCCCTCCTCCACGCCCTGACGGTGAAAGCCCGCCGCAAGGCTGTCGATGCGCGCGCACAGCTGTTGCCAGCTGAGCACCTCGTCGTTCAGCCTCAGAGCCGGTTTATCGGCAAATTGCGCACGCCAGTGCCGCCACGGCCAGTCGGTAAAACTCATCGCAACGGCTCCAGCGCCGCGACGTCGAGGCACGGCAGCGCGCTGTCCGGCCACGGGCGAAGAAGCTGAGCCTGCATCAGGTTCAGCGTGTCGAGGCCGGGGACCGTGTCAGGCGTTAACCAGGCGGCAATGCGCGCCAGCTGGGTTAGCCCAAGGCTGGACTCAATCGACGAGCTGATGACCGCCGTCAGCCCTAAGGCGTGCGCCGCCGCGACCTGCTCGCGCACTTTCGCCAGGCTGCCGGTCAACGTCGGTTTAATCACTACCGCGCTGACGCCGGGCTCTGCAGCAAATTCAAAATCGGCCTCGCGCAGGCTTTCATCCCAGGCGATGGCAATCCCCGTTTCGCGGGCGAACGCGCGCGAATCCTCGCGGGTTTTGCACGGCTCTTCGAGGAAGGCAATGCGGCTGCGGTACGCCGGATTGACGTACTTTGCAAACTGCTGCGCCTTAAGCGGCGTCCAGGCGCGGTTGGCGTCCAGACGCAGATGCAGATCGGGGATCGCCTCCAGCAGCAGGTTGGCGACCATGCCGTCACGCACCGCTTCATAAAGCCCGACTTTGATTTTCGCGACCTTCTCGCCCGGCATGGCGGAGAGCTGCGCGAACAGCTCGTCCGGATCGCCCGTACAGAGCGGCGCCGCGCGGTAATTCCCCGCTTCCGGCAGGCTGCCGTACAGCTCCGCCAGCGCACAGCTGATACCAAAGGCCGCGGAAGGGACGTCCGGCAGCGCCGGATCCGCCCCCTCGCGCCACGCGTCCGCCCACGCCAGCAAGGCCGCCCGCGCGTCATCCAGCGACTCGAGGCTAAAGCCCGGCAGAGGCGAAATCTCGCCCCAGCCTTCCCGCTCGTCCTGCTGCAGATGCACGAAGAAACCGTCACGGGTTTTTAACCGCCGTTCACGCAGCACCACGCCCGCGTCCATCGGTATCTGCCAGCGGTAAACCTGCGCGCGACGCATTACGGGTTCCGTTTGTATTTGCTGAAGTCTGGCTGGCGTTTTTCGTTAAACGCGTTGCGCCCTTCCTGACCCTCTTCGGTCATGTAGAACAGCATGGTGGCGTTACCCGCCAGCTCCTGCAGACCCGCCTGACCGTCGCAGTCGGCGTTGAGTGCCGCTTTCAGGCAGCGCAGCGCCATCGGGCTGTTTTGCAGCATTTCGCGACACCAGCGCACGGTCTCTTTTTCGAGATTGGCAAGCGGCACCACGGTATTCACCAGGCCCATATCCAGCGCTTCCTGCGCGTTGTACTGACGGCACAGGAACCAGATTTCACGGGCTTTTTTCTGCCCGACGATGCGCGCCATGTAGGAGGCACCCCAGCCGCCGTCGAAAGATCCCACTTTCGGGCCGGTCTGGCCGAAGATGGCGTTTTCAGCGGCAATGGTCAGGTCGCACATCATGTGCAGCACGTGGCCGCCACCGATGGAGTAGCCCGCCACCATCGCCACCACCGGTTTTGGACAGGTGCGGATCTGACGCTGGAAATCGAGGACGTTCAGGTGGTGCGTACCCGCATCGTCCTGGTATCCGCCGTAGTCGCCGCGCACTTTCTGATCGCCACCGGAGCAGAACGCTTTCTCGCCTTCGCCGGTCAGGACAATCACGCCGATATTGTCGTCATAGCGCGCATCCGCCAGGGCCTGAATCATCTCTTTCACGGTCAGCGGACGGAAGGCGTTACGCACCTGCGGGCGGTTGATGGTGATTTTGGCAATACCGTCGGTGGATTTGTGGTAACGAATGTCGGTGTAGCCTTCGGAGCAGTCCTGCCATTCAACCGGGGCGTAAAGCATGTGTTCATCAGGATAGATCATAGAGTGTCCTTTATTCGAAGACGCAGTATCTGAGCCAGACTCGCGGCAACCGCGTCGGGGTTTTCCCGGTGGGCGTTGTGTCCGGCGTTGGGAATTGCATGGCAGACGGCGCTCAGCTCCGCAGCAAGGGCCGCAAACTTCTCATCACGTTCGCCATAGAGATAATCAAAAGTGAAATCACGTGCGCTGAGCGCGGTACGCAGGTCGGGCTGCACGGCCAGCGACGTCGCCTCGAGCATCATCGCCAGCGCCGCGCCGTTGTTCTGGCTGCGCAGGGTAATCAGCGCGTCGCGCTGGGCGTCCGTCAGGGAGGCAAACACGGGCTGTTGGTACCAGTCAGCGAACACCTTTTCCAGCGGTTCGCTGCGAAAACGCGTCGCCCAGCGGCGGTCTGATGCCAGCCGCGCCTGTCGCGCATCGGCATCCTGCAGGCCCGGATGGCCGCCTTCTACCGTCACGCCCAACAGCCCCTTCGGCTGCTGGCAGGCATGGAACATCGCAATGCGGCCGCCGAGGGAGTACCCGACGAGCCAGAATTTCAGTATGTTGTAACTAATCAAAGTTCGGGTAAGCAACGCGCTCATCTCGTCGAAGCCCGTCACGCCCAGATTCCGGGATCCGCCGTGTCCCGGCAGATCCAGATACAGCCTGGGGTAATCGCAAAGCCGCTCACCAACACCCTGCCACTCGCGGCAATCGCCGGAAAAACCGTGCAAAAAGACCAGCCAGGGATAGCCTGGTTTTCCAGCCTGCTGCACGCCCGAGAGGATCACAGCTGGCTCACCTGCGCCAGCAGGCTTTGCAGGGCCTGCGCACCGTCAGCCTCGTTAACTACCAGCTCAATCAGCGTCGCGCCGGGCTGCTTCCAGGCGGAGCTTAGCGCCGCATCCAGCTGTTCCCAGCTTTCCGGGCGATGATATTTCAGGCTGAACATCGCCGCGGCGTGTTCGAACTGCACGTTCTGCGGCATCAGATAGAAGCGCTCGCGCTCGCTCTGCGGCGTGGGCAGCAGGGAGAAAATCTGCCCGCCGTTGTTGTTAACCACGATCAGCACAAACGGGGCAGACGCCTGACGCAGCAGCGCCAGCGCGTTGAGATCGTAAAGCGCGGAGAGATCCCCCACGATGGCCAGCGTCGATTTTGCGCTGGCGCGCTGCACGCCCGCCGCCGTAGAGATCAGCCCGTCGATGCCGCTGGCGCCACGGTTGCTGTACACCGGGTAGCCCGCTGGCAGCTGCGAAAAGGCGTCAATCAGCCGCACGACCAGGCTGTTGCCGACAAACAGCTGCCCCTGCTCGGGCAGGTACTGGCGAATACGGTGCGCCAGCCCGGCCTCGCTGAACGCTTCACAGCGCGCATGGGTCAATTCCCACGCCTGGCGCGACAGGTCCGGGAGGGTAGCCGCCCAGGGTTTGCGTTTTTCAGCCGGATGGAGCGCCAGCCAGGCGTCGATACGGCTGACCAGACGACGACCGCGGTGGTGCGCCGGATCAAGACGCCCTTCCAGCGCGTCCACCAGCCAGTATTCGTCCGGTGTGCAGGTGGCCTGCCACTGCAGTAACCGCTTGCCGGTTAAACTCGATCCAAGCTGGACCACAATCTGCGCCTGCGACAGCTCGGTGACCGCTTTGGCATTACCCAGCCAGAGATCCGCGCACGGCAGCGGCTGACCGGTCTGGGAAAGCACGTCGCCGATCAGCGGCCAGCCCAGGGTTTGCGCCCATTCGGCGACCAGCTTGCCTTCGGCAGGGCTCATGCGCCCGGCGATAACCACGCCGCGCTTCTGCCGCCAGAAGAACCAGTCGCGCTGTTTCGCGCTCTCAAGGTGCGTCTGCTCGCGCAGCCACGGTTTCTCACTCCCCCACCAGTCACCGAGAGACTGCTGCCAGTCAAGACCCGTGTCGTCCAGCTCGCCGTACAGCGGCTCGGCAAACGGGCAGTTGATATGCAGCGCCCCGCCGCGCAGCGTCTCCATGGCGTGATCGACGGTGGAGACCAGCCAGCTCGCCGGAATATCCTGGGTGGGACGCGACAGCGAAATCGTCTGCGAAGGATGCGAAGAAAAGAGCCCCGGCTGACGGATGGCCTGATTGGCGCCGCAGTCGATAAGCTCAGGGGGACGATCGGCCGTCAGCAGAATCAGCTTTTCACCGGTTAACCCGGCTTCAATCAGGGCCGGATAGAGGTTCGCCACGGCAGTACCGGAAGTGACAATCACCGCCACGGGTTCTTTGCTGACCTTCGCCAGACCCAGCGCGAGATGCCCGAGGCCACGCTCATCAAAGTGGGTGTGGTGAATCAACGCCCGGTTTTCGGCGGCCGCCAGCGTCAGCGGCGTTGAGCGAGAACCCGGTGCAATACACACGTGCCTGACGCCATGGCGCGTCAGGGCTTCAAGGATCACCGCCGCCCAGCGTCGGTTAAAAGAACTTACTGACATGAGATTGTCCGGTATCAAGAATGCGACACAGTATAAATAATAGAAAAAATTGGAATTTTGATGTGAATCGGGATTGCGCGATTCAGTATTAATCCCTTAGGAGCAGAGAGCGCAATCCGGCCGCTTTGTTTTCAATCTCCTGCCACTCCTGCTCCGGGTCAGATCCGCTGACAATACCGGCGCCGGCGTAGAGCCGCAGCGAGTCCTCATGGACGCGGGCTGAACGCAGCGCCACGCAGAACTCACTCTGGTCAGGCGATAAATATCCGGCCGAACCGGCGTACCACTCGCGGTTAAAGGGCTCAACCTTCTGGATAAACTCACGCGCTGGCTGTCGCGGCAAACCGGCAACGGCCGCCGTCGGCTGTAGCATATGCAGGCACTGCTCGTCGTCGGCCTGTTTGAGCTCAGTCCAGATACAGCGGCGCAAATGCTGCACTTTACGCAGGTGCACCACCTGGGCGGGCAGTACCTCAAGCGTCCGCGTGTAGTGCTGAAGACGCTGACAGATATCCTCCACGACCAGCATATTTTCGCGCTGGTTTTTATCGTCGTTCAGCAGCCACTCACCGAGACGCTGCGCCTTTTTATCATCAGTATGGCTGGCGACGGTGCCCGCCAGCGCTTCGGTGCGCAGCAGCGTGCCGCGTCGCCGCCAGAGACGCTCGGGCGTCGAGCCGAGAAACGCGTTGCTGGCGTCGAATACCATGCAGAAGTGATAGCAATGTAAATTGAGGGCGCGGCTGGCCGCCATCAGCGCGACGGGGTTAATGCGCTGTGTAAACTGAAGATCGGTGGCCCTCGCAAGGACAACCTTTTCAAAATCACCGCGCGCGATGGTTTCGGTCGCCCTGCGGACAAGTCTCAGCCATTCGGCCCGTTGAGGCTGATGGTTTTCGTGCTCAACCTGAACGGCCAGCGGACGGATAGGCCTGGCTGGCTGGAGCTGCTGTAAAAAATCCCGCGCGGCATGGGCATCTTCCTGAAGTGAATAATCGCTCCACAGCTGCAGGCGCAGCGTAGCGGTGCCGGCGGTACGTCGCCAGAGCAGTCGCGGTAAAAAGAGGCTGCCCTGCTCCGGATTAAAGGCGTTCAGGCCGCAGATGCGGGTATCACCTGCCGCGTTTTGCTCGCGTAAAAACTGCGTGGCTAACGCCAGAGAGGAAAAGGTGATAACCGCCCCCAGCGCGGCCAGCTCTTCATCGCCGTTACGCTGCTGCCAGTAAAACTGCGGATAGCACTGCTGCGCCCCAAGCCAGGCGAGAGGGTCGAAGGCGTCGTTTAACGGGAAAGAGACGTCGAAATGACGTATGCCGGGCGTTGCGGGTAACGCTTGCGAAAGCTGGGTACGCAATTGCTCCAGCGCGAGGAAAATCGAATTCACGCGAACCTCTCCCTGTTAAAACCTCGTATTATACGGGGTACTGACCATAAATAGCAGTACCCACGTATAGGGAGTGGTTAAGCGGCTTAACGACGGGCTAAGAGCAGCCCCAGCACCAGGCCTACGGCAGCACCTACTCCAATGCCCTGCCACGGTTTTTCATGCACGTAATCATCGGCACGATACACCGCTTTTTTGGCGCGGTAGTAGTAGGTATCAGACGCATGGCTGACGCGGTTTTTCACTTCATGCAGCGCCTGTTCGGCACGGGCTTTTAGCTCAATATATTTCTGATCGGCAGGGTCGCCCGAGGAACGTAACACCTCTTCCAGCGTTTCGCTCAGTAAGGCCAGGTCGTCGTCGATACGGGTATCCCAGGATTGAAATGACATATTTTTCTCCATGTTAGTACACCAGTTCGTTAACTATAGCCAACGACTCGCCATTACGCCTGCTTCGCTTCCCGCGCCATGCCGACGTGGGGAATGCCGTCTTCGTCGTATACTTCGGTGACCGGCACGAAACCAAAGTGGCCGTAGAAGGACTGCAGGTGCGCCTGTGCGCCCAGGTATAACGCCTTGTTTGGCCACTGTTTCTGGCATGCCTCCAGCGTTTTCTCCATCAGCTGATAGCCCAGTTTTTCACCGCGCGCTTTGCCGCTGATGATGACCCGACCAATCACGACAGGCTCGAATTCGTCCTCGCTTTTCAGAATCCTCGCATACGCCACCAGCTCGTTATCCCGCCAGCCAAGAATATGGCGGTTCTCGCCGACGAGATCGTCGCCGTCGATGTCCTGATACGGGCAGGTCTGTTCAACCACGAACACTTCGCAGCGCAGTTTCAGCAGGGCGTAAAGTGAATGAACGGTGAGGTCACTATGGTGTAAATCTTGCCACTGGATCATGTCAGTCTCCTTCCTGGGGTTCATCACGTTATACTAAACCCCTCCCCGTTCAGCAAAGGGCTGATTGCGTTATGGAACTGATTTTTCTGGGTACGTCCGCGGGCGTGCCAACCCGCTCACGAAATGTGACGGCGATACTGCTGGATCTTAAACACCCCACCCGCGGCGGGCTGTGGCTGTTTGACTGTGGTGAAGGGACGCAGCATCAGCTCCTACACACCGCTTATCACCCCGGCAAGCTGGATAAAATTTTTATCACCCATCTGCATGGCGACCATCTGTTTGGCCTTCCCGGCCTGCTGTGCAGCCGCTCGATGGCCGGTAACGCCAACCCGCTGACGATTTACGGGCCTGCGGGTATTCGTGAATTTGTTGAAACCACGCTGCGCCTGAGCGGGTCGTGGACCGATTATCCGCTGGAGGTCGTTGAAATTAGCGAAGGCCTGGTTTTCGATGACGGTGATTATAAGGTGAGCGCTCAGCCGCTGAATCATCCCGTTGAGTGCTATGGCTATCGCATTGAAGCGCATGACAAACCCGGCGCGCTGGATGCCGCCGCGCTGATGGCCGCTGGCGTAAAACCCGGGCCGCTGTTCCAGCGCCTGAAGCACGGCGAGACCGTCACGCTGGAGGACGGGCGCATCATCAATGGGCAGGATTATCTCGCCGCACCGCAGCCCGGCAAGAAGCTGGCGATCTTTGGCGACACGGCCCCGTGCCGGGCGGCGCTCACGCTTGCCCAGGACGTAGACGTGATGGTACATGAAGCGACGCTTGAAACGGCGATGGAAGAGAAAGCCAACGGCCGGGGTCATAGCTCCACGCGTCAGGCGGCGCAGCTAGCCCGTGACGCGGGCGTCGGGAGGCTCATCATCACCCACGTCAGCTCGCGCTACGACGCGCGGGGCTGTGAAAAGCTGCTGGAAGAGTGCCGCGCGCTGTTCCCGGAATGTGAGCTGGCCGAAGATTTCGCTCAGGTCAGCGTTTAGTCCTTCATTTTTCCCTCAGGATGCCGATAACGATTAAAAGGTCAGCATTTCTCTCGAGGGTAGAATGGATAATTTCCAGAAAGATATTGATGACAGGGCGAATCTGACCCTGTCGAACCGTTTTGAACTGTTGCTGTTCCGTCTTGGCACCTCTCTTAACGAAAATAAATCTGAGCTGTTTGGCATTAACGTCTTTAAGCTGCGTGAAATTGTGCCGATGCCGGAGTTCACGAAACCCGCCGGGATGAAATCACCGCTGATGGGAATGGTGAATATCCGCGATCAGGTGATCCCGGTGATTGACCTGGCCGCCGTGGCGGGCTGTAAGCCCACCACCGGGCTGAATATCCTGCTGATCACCGAATATGCACGCAGCGTGCAGGCGTTTGCCGTGGAGTCGGTTGAGAACATCATGCGTCTGGACTGGAAGCAGGTGCACGCGGCGGAAACCGCCGTCAGCGGTCGCTATATCACCAGCATTGCCTGCCTGGATGAGAAAACGGATACCAACGATCTGGCGATGGTGCTGGACGTTGAGCAGATCCTGTATGACATCACCCCGGCCAACCACGATCTGCACGCCACCAATCTGAAGACCACCAAATTCCATATCAAGCCGGGCGCGGTCGCGATTGTGGCGGAAGATTCCAAAGTGGCGCGTTCGATGCTGGAGAAAGGTCTGCAGGCGATGGAGATCCCAGCGCAGCTGCACATCACCGGCAAAGACGCGTGGGAAAAAATTGGCGTGCTGGCCGCACAGGCGCAGGCTGAGGGCGTGCCGATCACCGATAAGATCGCGCTGGTGCTGACCGACCTCGAAATGCCGGAGATGGACGGTTTTACGCTGACGCGCAAAATCAAAACCGACCCGGTTCTGAAGGATATTCCGGTAGTGATCCACTCCTCCCTTTCCGGCAACGCCAACGAAGACCACATTCGCAAGGTGAAGGCGGATGGCTACGTCGCGAAGTTTGAGCTGAACGAGCTGTCGTCGGTGATTGAGGAAGTGCTGGACCGCTCGATGAAGAAGATTGACGGGCCGTTGATTAGCCGTAAACAGCTGGCTTAGTCGGGTGGCGCTACGCTTACCCGACCTACAAAACCCGTAGGCCCTGCAAGCGTAGCGACGCTGGGCAATAAAAAACCCGCCGAGGCGGGTTTTTTGTTTTTACATCAGCGGCATTGCGCGCTGCACGATATCAATCAGCGGTTGCGGATAGATACCGAAGATCAGCACCAGCAGCGCGGAGATGAGTACCACGATGCCACCAGCGCTGTACTGCCAGTTGCCTGGAGCATCACGATTGAGCTGCTGAGGTGCGCTCAGGTACAGGCTCACGGCCACGCGCAGGTAGTAGTACAGACCAATCGCGGAGCCGATCACCACGCCCGCGGTCAGCCACCACAGGTGCGCCTGCACACCGACGGCCAGCACGTAGAACTTACCGATAAAGCCAAGCGTCATCGGAATACCGGCCAGAGAGAGCATCATCACGGTCATTACGGCGGACAGGATCGGACGGTGCCAGAACAGACCACGGTAAGAGAACAGTGAATCGGCATCCGGACCACGGTACGGGCTGGACATCAGGCTCACCACGCCGAAGGCGCCGAGGCTGCTGAACAGGTAACCGGCCAGATAGACGCCCACGGCTTCCATCGACATCTCACCGCTCTGCAGCGCAATCAGCGCCACCATCAGGTAGCCCAGATGAGAGATAGACGAGTAGCCCAGCAGACGCTTGATGTTGGTCTGGCTCAGCGCCATCAGGTTACCGAAGATGATGGAGACGAACGCGATGATGCCCAGCACCACGCGAACCGCTTCGCTGTCACCCACCGGCGCGTACAGGAACAGACGCATCACCACCCCGAAGATGGCGATTTTGCTCGCCGTCGCCAGGAAGGTCGACACCGGAGCCGGTGCCCCCTGGTAGACGTCTGGCGTCCACAGGTGGAACGGGACCAGAGAGAGTTTGAAGCCAAGGCCAACAATCATCATGCCCAGACCCGCCAGCAGCAGCGGCTCATGCAGCATGCCGTCACCGAGGCTCTTGCCGAGCGCCATAAAGGAGAGGTTACCGGACTGTGCGTACACCAGCGCAATACCAAACAGCAGGAACGAGGACGCTGCCGCAGACAGGATGGTGTACTTGATGCTTGCTTCCAGCGAGCGCTTCTGGCGGAAGGCGTAACCAATCAGACCGAACAGCGGCAGAGAGATCAGCTCAATGCCGAGGAACAGCGCGGCCAGGTGGTTCGCATTCGCCAGCAGAATGCCGCCCAGCGCGGCAATCAGAACCAGCAGGTAAAACTCTTCTTTGTTGTCGTTGTAGCCTTCGAGCCACGGGTACGCAAAGGTACAGGTTGCCAGGCTCGCCAGCAGCACCAGACCGGTATACAGCATGGCGTAACCGTCAACGCGCATCAGCGGGGTGACGTCCATCGCCCCACCCTGGCCAACAAACCAGAGTGAGACTAACGCGGCGTTCAGGCCGATGACCGACAGCGTGGCATTCAGGAAGTGATTGCGTCGCCACGCAATGGAGAGCATCACAACCACCACCGTCAATCCGACGATCAGCAGCGGTAGCAGCGCGATCAGTTGTTGTGGAGTTATTGTCATGGCGAATTACGGCCTTGTAGTAGAAACAGAATTAACAAACCACTGCTGGATATTGCCCATCGCGCTGTGCGAGGTATCCAGAATCGGCTGCGGGAAGAAGCCCAGCAGCACCAGCAGTACGACCAGCAGCAGGATGATGAACAGCTCACGCAGCGACATCCCCGGCAGTTCTTGTGCAGCAATTTCGCTCTTCGCTTTACCGAAGTAAGCGCGGTGCAGCATCGCCAGCGAGTAGACGGAAGCGAACACCAGACCAAAGGTGGAGATCACGGTAATCACCGGTACCACTTTGAAGCTGCCGAACAGAATCATAAATTCGCCGACGAAGTTACCGGTGCCCGGCATCCCCAGAGTCGCCACCGCGAAGAACATGGAGAGCGCTGGCAGCCACTTAATTTTGCTCCACAGACCGCCCATCATACGCATGTCGCGGGTGTGCAGACGTTCGTACAGCTGGCCGCACAGGATGAAGAGACCGGCTGCGGACAGACCGTGCGCAATCATCTGGATCACCGCCCCCTGGTACGCCAGCTGGCTACCGGTGTAGATAGCAATCAGCACGAAGCCCATGTGGGAAACGGAGGTGTAGGCAATCAGACGCTTGATGTCGTACTGGGTGAAGGCCATCCAGGCACCGTAGAAGATACCGATCACACCCAGCCACATGGCAATCGGTGCGAACTCTGCGGAGGCGTTCGGGAACAGCGGCAGTGCAAAGCGCAGCAGACCGTAGGCCGCGGTTTTCAGCAAGATGCCCGCCAGGTCCACGGAACCCGCCGTTGGCGCCTGAGAGTGCGCGTCTGGCAGCCAGCCGTGCAGCGGAACCACCGGCATTTTCACCGCGAAGGCGATGAAGAAGCCCAGCATCAGCAGGTATTCTACGCCGTGCGACATTGGGGTCTTCAGCAGGTCTTCATAGTTGAAGGTCCAGGTGCCGGTCGCGTTGTGGTGAACAAACACCAGCGCCAGAATGGCAATCAACATCACCAGACCACTCGCCTGGGTATAGATGAAGAACTTGGTTGCCGCCGTGATACGCGTTTTACCGTCGGACGCCTTGTGGCCCCACAGCGCGATCAGGAAGTACATCGGCACCAGCATCATCTCCCAGAAGAAGAAGAACAGGAACATGTCGATGGCAAGGAACACGCCGATTACGCCGCCCAGGATCCACATCAGGTTCAGGTGGAAGAAGCCCTGGTATTTTTCGATTTCTCGCCAGGAGCAAAGTACCGCCAGAACGCCGAGCAGGCCGGTCAGCACTACCATCAGCAGCGACAGGCCGTCAATCGCCAGGTGGATCGTAATGCCGAAACGTGGGATCCACGGCAGGATGAACTCAGACTGCCACTGCGGAATGCCCGCAGACTGGGTCAGTGAGTAACCGCCCTGCAACCACAGTTGCAGGCCAAGCGCGAGCGTCAATCCCATGGTGATCAGCGCGATCCAGCGCGGCATCTTCACGCCAAAGCGTTCAGTCTGCCAGCACAGGAAGCCGCCGATGAAGGGAATTAATATTAGCCAGGGTAGTAACATGGCGATTTACATTCCTTTTTAAGGCCCCCAGCAGGGGCCTGATTTTCAACGAATTCGAATAAAATTCACTTAACGATCAACGCAACACCATCAGCAGCGCCAGCACGACAACCGCACCGATGCTCATGGACGCCACATACCAGCGCAGGTAACCGTTCTCGCTGTACAGCAGGCCTTTGCCTGCAAAGCGGGAAAGGATCGCCGGGATATTCATCAGGCTGTTCAGCGGGTCGCGCTTCAGCAGCCACGCGATGCCCAGGAACGGCTTAACGAAGATCATGTCGTACAGCCAGTCGAAGCCCCACGCGTTGTACCACCAGGTGCCCAGCAGACGGCCCGGCGCACTGTTGGCCACGGCAGTGACCAGCGTACGTTTGCCCAGCCACAGCCATGCTGCGATCAGGATGCCCGCGATAGCGACCACACCGGAGGTGATTTCAAGCGTCAGAACGCGACCGTGCTCAAGCTCGGTTGTCGCCGGCAGCACGCCCTGCAGCGGAGGCACAATCATCGCGCCAACGAAGGTGGACAGTACCAGCAGCACAATCAGCGGCAGGTGATGGGTAATCCCCTTCCCTGCGTGAGCGTGAATTTGTTCTTTACCGTGGAATACGATGAAAATCATACGGAAGGTATACAGGGAGGTCATGAACGCACCGACCAGACCCGCAACCATCAGATTGATATGACCATTCGCCATGGCACCCGCAAGGATTTCGTCCTTACTGAAGAAGCCCGCGGTGATCAGCGGCAGTGCCGCCAGCGCCGCGCCGCCCACCAGGAAGCAGACATAGACCAGCGGGATGGACTTACGCAGTCCGCCCATTTTGAAGATGTTCTGCTCGTGATGGCAGGCCAGAATCACCGAACCGGATGAGAGGAACAGCAGCGCTTTAAAGAACGCGTGCGTCATCAGGTGGAAAATGGCCGCGTCCCACGCCTGAACGCCCAGCGCGAGGAACATGTAACCAATCTGACTCATGGTGGAATACGCAAGTACGCGCTTGATGTCGGTCTGCACCAGCGCGGCAAAGCCTGCCAGCACCAGCGTGACCGCACCGACGATACCCACCAGATGCAGAATTTCCGGGGTCATCAGGAACAGGCCATGGGTACGCGCAATCAGGTAGACACCGGCGGTGACCATGGTCGCAGCGTGGATCAGCGCGGAGACAGGGGTTGGACCCGCCATCGCGTCGGCCAGCCATGTCTGCAACGGCAGCTGCGCGGATTTACCCACGGCACCACCCAGCAGCATCAGCGTTGCCCACCACAGCATATTGTTTCCTGCGGCGAAGTGCGCTGGCGCCAGTTCCACCATTTCGCGGAAGTTCAGCGTGCCCAGTTCGTTGTAAAGAATGAACAGCGCGAAAGCGAGGAAGACGTCACCCACGCGGGTCACGACGAACGCTTTCATGGCCGCTGCGCCATTCTTCGGATCGGTATAGTAGAAACCGATCAGCAGGTAAGAACACAGACCCACGCCTTCCCAGCCCAGATACATCAGCAGCAGGTTATCGGCCAGGACCAGAACCACCATGCTGGCGATAAACAGGTTGGTGTAGGCGAAGAAGCGGGAGTAACCCTCTTCACCGCGCATATACCAGGAGGCGAACATGTGGATCAGGAAGCCGACGCCGGTGACCACGGAGAGCATAGTCAGGGAGAGACCATCCAGCACCAGGTTGAAACCGATGTTGAAATCACCGACCGACATCCAGGTCCACAGCGGCACGCTGAAAGGCTGACGCCCGTTGTTAAAGAAGTCGATACCCGCATACGCTGTCACCAGCGCGGCCAGGCCAACAGAGCCCATGCCGACGGTTGCAGACAGATTCTCAGACCAGCGGCCGCGAGAAAACGCCAGCAGCACGAAGCCAATCAGCGGAAAAATAATGGTTAAGGCAAGCATGTTCATCCACGCAACTCACTTACTGAATCGATGTTCAGATTCTGGCGGCGACGATGGAGCTGCAGCAACAGCGCCAGGCCAATACTCGCTTCGGCAGCCGCAAGGCTGATGGCGAGAATGTACATCACCTGACCATCGGTCTGGCCCCAGTAGCTTCCGGCGACCACGAAGGCCAGCGCGGAGGCGTTAATCATGATTTCCAGCCCGATCAGCATAAACAGCAGATTGCGGCGGATAACCAGACCAGTCAGACCCAGAACGAATAAAATCGCAGCGAGGATCAGTCCATGTGTTAAGGGGATCATGCGCGCTCCTCCGTTTTTCTTTTCGCGCGGTCGTCAGTGCGGTTGCTCAGCACCTCGCCAGCACGCTCTTCGCGGCCAACGTGGAAGGCCACAACCAGACCTGCCAGCAGCAGCATGGAGGCCAGTTCAACCGCCAGAACGTATGGGCCAAAGAGCGTAATACCAACCTCTTTAGCGCCGATCGGCGTGCCGTCGATGCCCTGATCGTTAACGCCCAGAATGGCGTACACGATCACCACCAGCATGATGGCCGACAAAATTGCCGGGCCGATCCACACCTGCGGTTTTAACCACTGACGTTCCTGCTCGATTTCAGAGCCGCCCAGGTTCAGCATCATCACGACGAACACGAACAGCACCATGATGGCCCCGGCGTAGACGATGATTTCCAGCGCACCGGCGAAGTGCGCGCCCAGTGCGAAGAACACCCCGGAAATGGCCAGCAGCGAGATGATTAAATACAGCAGCGCATGCACCGGATTGGTGTGCGTGATCACTCGCAGCGTAGCCAGGATGGCGATAAGGCCACAGATATAAAAAGCGAATTCCATTGCCCTCTCCTTACGGTAACAGGCTCTTGACGTCGATAGGCTTGGCTTCGTTCTCTGCTTCGCCCTTATCTTTGCCGTCGATTGCCATACCCGCCATCCGGTAGAAGTTATATTCCGGGTATTTGCCCGGACCGGAAATCAGCAGATCCTCTTTCTCGTACACCAGGTCCTGACGCTTGTACTCACCCAGCTCGAAGTCTGGAGTCAGCTGAATCGCCGTGGTTGGGCACGCTTCTTCACACAGACCGCAGAAAATGCAGCGTGAGAAGTTGATGCGGAAGAACTCAGGGTACCAGCGGCCGTCTACCGTCTCGGCTTTCTGCAGAGAGATACAGCCAACCGGACACGCAACCGCACACAGGTTACAGGCAACGCAGCGCTCGGAACCGTCCGGGTCGCGCGTCAGCACGATACGGCCACGGTAGCGCGGCGGCAGATATACCGGCTCTTCCGGGTACATCCGGGTTTCGCGTTTGGCAAACGCGTGCAGGCCGATCATCCAGATACTGCGTACCTGGGTCCCGAAGCCTACCAGTAATTCTTTTAAGGTCATGGTCTATAGCCCCTTATGGCTGCTGCCAGAGAATGACAGCGGCCGTTACCAACAAGTTGACGAGCGTCAGCGGCAGGCACACTTTCCAGCCGAAGGACATTACCTGGTCATAACGCGGACGCGGTAACGCTGCGCGAATCAAAATGAACATCATCATGAAGAACGCGGTTTTCAGCGCGAACCAGATGAACGGCGGTAAGAACGGGCCATGCCAGCCACCGAAGAACAGCGTTACCATCAACGCGGAAATGGTGACGATACCGATGTACTCGCCCACGAAGAACAGACCGAATTTCATACCGGAATATTCGATGTGGTAACCGTCGGCCAGTTCCTGTTCGGCTTCTGGCTGGTCAAACGGGTGACGGTGACACACCGCCACGCCCGCGATGGCAAAGGTAATAAACCCAAAGAACTGCGGAATCACGTTCCAGATGTCGGCCTGGTTGTTGACGATGTCGGTCATGTTAAATGAACCGGCCTGCGCCACCACGCCCATCAGGGAGAGACCCAGGAACACTTCGTAGCTTAGGGTCTGCGCGGAAGCACGCATCGCACCCAGCAGCGAGTATTTGTTGTTACTGGACCAGCCTGCGAACAGCACCGCGTAAACCGCGAGGCCTGCCATCATCAGGAAGAACAGAATGCCGATGTTCAGGTCAGCGACCACCCAGGTCGGGCTGACCGGAACGATAGCAAACGCCAGCAGCAGCGAGGTGAAGGCGATCATCGGTGCCAGAGTAAAGATCACGCGATCCGAGAAGCGCGGGATCCAGTCCTCTTTAAAGAACATCTTGATCATGTCCGCGACCAGCTGGAGTGAACCACCCCAGCCCACGCGGTTCGGTCCGTAACGGTTCTGGAACAGACCGAGCAGACGACGTTCACCAAAGCTCATGAACGCGCCGCAGGTGACCACCACCAGCAGGATAACAATCGCTTTCAGAATGCTCAGCAGGATGTCGATAAGATCCGGCGTTAACCAACTCATGCTTTTGCCTCCTGCAGATTATCAAGACGCGCACCCGCCAGAACCGGCGCGATGCCAGGCATACCCATCGGCAGACCGACCTGCCCTGCTGTCAGACTTTCAGAAATAATCAGCGGCAGGCTGATGGTCTGGCCGTCATAGCTAAAGGCAATGTTCGCGCCCGCGTTAACGCCAAGCTTCGCAGCGTCCGCCGGGTTGAGCTTGATGTACGGCTGCGGCATGCGGGTCTGGAAGACCGGTGAACGCTGGGACAGCTCGTCGCTACCGAACAGGTGGTAGTACGGGGCAATACGCCAGCTACCGTCCTGCGCCTGGAAACTCGCCGGTACGGTGGTGAAGAAGTCCAGACCGGTTTCGGAGGCTTCAATCAGACGCACGCCCGGATCGCCGTGGCGCAGGGAGCCGCCCACTTCAGCCTGGAACTTGTTCCATGCCTGCGGGGAGTTCCAGCCCGGTGCCCATGCGAACGGGATTTGCGAACGCGGCGCAGACGGCTGGTTGTTCCCTTCCATGGAGAAGGCGAACATGGTGTCTTTATCCTGCGGCTGGCGCGGTTCGTGCACGCTGATATTGGCGCGCATTGCGGTACGGCCACTGTAACGGTGCGGTTCACGCGCCAGTTTCTGGCCGCGAATACGGAAGCTCGCTTCAGGCGCGGCATCTTTAATGCCCGCCAGCTGAGGCAGTTTTTCGACTACCGCATCGATAACGTGGTCGAGCTGCGTCCAGTCCACTTCACGGCTCTGCACGGTGCTGTGCAGGGAGTGCAGCCAGCGCCAGCTTTCCAGCATCACGGTGTTGCTGTCGTAGTACGCCGGGTCATAAACCTGGAAGAAACGCTGTGCGCGGCCTTCGTTGTTGATAACCGTACCGTCGCTTTCTGCGAAGCTTGCCGCAGAGAGCACCAGGTGCGCTTTGTCCATAATCGCGGTGCGCTGATGGTCAATCACCATCACCAGCGGCGCTTTGGAGAGCGCGGCGTCAACGCGAGCGGCAGAAGCATGACGATGCAGGTCGTTTTCCAGCACCACCACGGCGTCAGCGGCACCGGATTCCAGTTCGCTTAACGCAGCTTCCAGCGAGCCGCCGCCGATCATGCCCAGACCAATGCTGTTCACCGCACGGGCAATCATGGTCACACCGACGTCAGCACCGCGGCCTTTCAGAGCTTTGGCCACGTTGGCTGCGGCCTGAATGATCTCTGCGCTACCGGCGTTAGTACCGGAAATAATCAGCGGTTTCTTCGCACCGGCCAGGGCCTGAACAATCACGTCAACCTTGTTTTGCAGGTCGCGATCCAGCTCAACGGCCGGTGAGTTGTTGTCCAGCGCGTGGGCAATGGCAAAGCCAAGACGCGCCTGATCTTCAACCGGCGCGCAGTAGGTCCACGCGGCGATATCGTCCAGACGGGTGTTGTCGACGTTGGTCACAAACAGAGGATGCTTCGCGCGCTGGCCGATGTTGAGGATTGCCGCAATCTGCCAGTCAGCCACTTTCTGTGCCGCTGCCATTTCACGTGCTTTACCCTTCACCGCCTGGCGAACCGCCAGAGCCGCGCGAGCGCCGGTCTGCGTCAGGTCTTCACCCAGCACCAGAACCGCATCATAGGATTCAATTTCGCGCAGCGCAGGGGTATGGATACCGCCTTCACGCAGCACTTTCAGTACCAGCTGCAGACGTTCCTGCTCGCCCTGGGCGATGCCGGTATAGAAGTTTTCCGCCCCGACCAGCTCGCGCAGCGCGAAGTTGCTTTCGATGCTGGCACGCGGGGAGCCAATACCAATCACTTTCTTCGACTGGCGCAGAATATCTGCCGCGCCCTGCATCGCCTGTTCAGCGTTCAGGGTAATGAAGTCGTCGCCACGGCGCTGAACCGGCTGACGCGGACGGTCCTTCAGGTTCACATAACCATAGCCGAAACGACCGCGGTCGCACAGGAAGTAGTGGTTAACGGTACCGTTGTAACGGTTTTCGATACGACGCAGTTCGCCGTAGCGCTCACCCGGGCTGGTGTTACAGCCGAGAGAACATTGCTGGCAGATGCTTGGCGCAAACTGCATGTCCCATTTACGGTTGTAACGCTCGGAGTGGGTTTTATCCGTGAAGACGCCGGTCGGGCAGATTTCTACCAGGTTACCGGAGAATTCGCTTTCCAGTACGCCGTCTTCTGGACGACCGAAGTAGACGTTGTCATGTGCGCCATACACGCCCAGATCCTGACCGTCTGCATAGTCTTTGTAGTAACGCACGCAGCGGTAGCAGGCGATGCAGCGGTTCATTTCGTGAGAGATGAACGGCCCCAGATCCTGGTTACGGTGGGTACGCTTGGTAAAGCGATAGCGACGGAAGCTGTGACCGGTCATCACGGTCATATCCTGAAGGTGGCAGTTACCGCCCTCTTCACAGACCGGACAGTCGTGCGGGTGGTTGGTCATCAACCACTCCACCACGCTTTCGCGGAACTGTTTCGCTTCTTCGTCATCAATCGAAATAAAGGTGCCTTCGGTGGCTGGCGTCATACAGGACATCACCAGGCGACCACGCGTGTCTTCCGCGTTTTGATATTGCTTCACCGCACACTGGCGGCAAGCACCGACGCTGCCCAGCGCCGGATGCCAGCAAAAGTACGGAATATCGAGGCCAAGAGACAGACAAGCTTCCAGCAGGTTGTCCGCCCCGTTGACTTCGTATTCTTTGCCGTCTACATGAATCGTAGCCATTAGCATGCTTCCAGTTGGCTCGGTCGAAACCGAGCGTTAATCAAAATTCTTGTCGTTACCAGCGCGCTTTAAGCAGGTTCGGCTGAATCCCATTAATCGCATGGGTATTGCTGAACGGCTGCTTGATGCCTGCTTCGAACTCGTCGCGGAAATATTTGATCGCGCTCTGCAGAGGTTCGACGGCACCCGGTGCGTGGGCACAGAAGGTTTTACCCGGGCCTAAGAATCGACACAGTTGCTCAAGTGTCTCGATATCGCCAGGCTGGCCTTCGCCACGTTCGATTGCACGCAGGATCTTCACGCTCCACGGCAGACCATCACGGCACGGTGTGCACCAGCCGCAGGACTCACGGGCGAAGAACTCTTCCAGGTTACGCACCAGCGAGACCATGCCGATCTCGTGGTCGACGGCCATCGCCAGCGCCGTCCCCAGACGGCTGCCTGCTTTACCAATGCTTTCGAATTCCATCGGCAGGTCAAGGTGGGCTTCGGTCAGGAAGTCTGTCCCTGCCCCACCCGGCTGCCAGGCTTTGAATTTCAGGCCATCGCGCATGCCGCCCGCGTAGTCTTCAAGAATTTCACGTGCGGTAGTACCGAACGGCAGTTCCCAGACGCCAGGATTTTTCACGCGACCGGAGAAGCCCATCAGCTTGGTACCGGCATCTTTGCTTGAGGAGATGCCCTGATACCACTCCACGCCGTTCGCGAGGATAGCCGGAACGTTGCACAGGGTCTCGACGTTGTTGACGCAGGTCGGTTTACCCCACACGCCGGAGCTTGCCGGGAACGGCGGCTTGGAACGCGGGTTCGCACGGCGGCCTTCCAGGGAGTTAATCAGCGCGGTCTCTTCACCGCAGATATAACGCCCGGCACCGGTGTGCACGAACAGCTCGAAGTCAAACCCGGTGCCGAGAATGTTTTTGCCCAGCAGGCCCGCTTCGGTGGCTTCTGCAATCGCGCGACGCAGGTTTTCTGCCGCTTCGATGTACTCACCGCGCAGGAAGATGTAGCCACGGTACGCTTTCAGCGCGAACGCGGAGATCAGCATGCCTTCCACCAGCAGGTGCGGCAGCTGTTCCATCAGCAGGCGGTCTTTATAGGTGCCCGGCTCCATTTCATCGGCGTTACACAGCAGGTAACGGATGTTCATGGATTCGTCTTTTGGCATCAGGCTCCACTTCAGACCGGTGGAGAAGCCCGCGCCGCCGCGGCCTTTCAGGCCAGACTCTTTTACCGCGTTAACGATGTCGTCCGGCGCCATGCCGCCAAGGGCTTTACGCGCACCGGCATAGCCGTTTTTGCTCTGATATTCGTCGAGCCATACCGGCTGTTTGTCATCACGCAGACGCCAGGTCAGTGGATGCGTCTCAGCAGTACGAATTACAGTTTTCATTTGTACTGCTCCAGCAGGTCAGGAATCGCTTCCGGCGTCAGATGGCTGTGAGTGTCCTCATCAATCATCATGGTCGGCCCCTTGTCGCAGTTACCCAGGCAGCAGGTTGGCAGCAGAGTAAAGCGCCCATCGAACGTGGTCTGGCCCGGCTTGATATTGAGCTTCTTCTCAATCGCAGCCTGAATGCCCTGATAACCGGTGATGTGGCAGACCACGCTGTCACAGTAGCGGATCACATGGCGGCCTACAGGCTGACGGAAGATCTGGCTGTAGAACGTGGCTACGCCTTCTACGTCACTTGCCGGAATACCCAGCACTTTCGCGATCGCATAGATCGCCCCGTCCGGCACCCAACCACGCTGTTTCTGTACGATTTTCAGCGCTTCAATGGACGCCGCACGCGGGTCTTCGTAGTGGTGCATCTCGTGCTCAATGGCGGCACGTTCTGCTTCACTCAGCTCAAAAGCCTCGGTTTGTGGTTGTTGATTCTCGTGCATAATTAGCGGTCCACATCTGACATAACAAAATCGATACTACCCAGATACACAATCAGGTCGGAGACCAGACTGCCGCGGATGGCGGACGGGATCTGCTGCAGGTGCGCAAAGCTCGGCGTACGCACGCGGGTACGGTAGCTCATGGTGCTGCCGTCACTAGTCAGGTAGTAACTGTTAATACCCTTGGTCGCTTCGATCATCTGGAAGGATTCTTGTGCCGGCATGACCGGGCCCCAGGAAACCTGCAGGAAGTGGGTGATCAGGGTTTCGATATGTTGCAGCGTGCGCTCTTTCGGTGGAGGCGTCGTCAGCGGGTGATCCGCCTTGAACGGGCCTTCCGGCATGTTGTTGAGGCACTGCTCAAGGATGCGCAGACTCTGGCGCAACTCTTCCACTTTCAGCATCACGCGGGTGTAGCAGTCGGAAACGCCGCCGCCCACCGGGACTTCAAAGTCGAAGTTCTCGTAGCCAGAGTAAGGACGGGCTTTACGCACGTCGAAATCAATACCGGTCGCGCGCAGACCTGCACCTGTTGTCCCCCACTCCAGCGCCTCTTTGGCGCCATAGGCAGCAACGCCCTGGGAACGCCCTTTCAGGATGGTGTTACGCAGCGCGGCTTTCTCGTAAGAGGCCAGACGTTTCGGCATCCAGTCGAGGAATTCACGCAGCAGACGGTCCCAGCCGCGCGGCAGATCGTGTGCCACACCGCCGATACGGAACCAGGCCGGGTGCATACGGAAACCGGTAATGGCTTCTACCAGATCGTAGATTTTCTGACGATCGGTAAAGGCGAAGAAGACCGGGGTCATTGCGCCGACGTCCTGAATGAACGTGGAGATATACAGCAGGTGGCTGTTGATACGGAACAGTTCTGACAGCATGACGCGAATCACGTTAACGCGATCCGGCACGGTAATGCCTGCCAGTTTCTCAACGGCCAGCACGTATGGCATTTCGTTGACGCAGCCGCCGAGGTACTCGATACGGTCAGTATACGGAATGTAGCTGTGCCAGGACTGACGCTCGCCCATCTTCTCAGCACCACGGTGGTGGTAGCCGATGTCTGGCACGCAGTCGACAATCTCTTCGCCGTCGAGCTGAAGAATAATACGGAAAGCACCGTGCGCAGACGGGTGGTTTGGACCGAGGTTGAGGAACATGAAGTCCTCGTTGTCGGTACCGCGCTTCATGCCCCAGTCTTCCGGTTTGAAGGTCAGCGCCTCCATCTCCAGATCCTGCTTGGCTTTGGTCAGCTCAAACGGATCGAATTCGGTAGCACGTGCCGGGTAGTCTTTACGCAGCGGGTGGCCGGTCCAGGTCTGCGGCATCATGATGCGCGTCAGGTGTGGGTGGCCGTCGAAGGTCATGCCGAACATTTCCCATGTCTCACGCTCGTACCAGTTGGCGTTCGGGAAAAGTTTGGTGATCGTCGGCAGATGCATGTCGTTTTCAGACAATGCTACCTTGAGCATGATATCCGTATTACGGTCTATTGAGATCAGGTGGTAGAAAACGGAAAAATCCGCAGCAGGGAGACCCTGGCGGTGCGTTCTGAGACGTTCGTCCATGCCGTGTAAGTCAAACAGCATGACGTATGGTTTTGGCAATTTCTTGAGGAAATCGACAACTTCCAGCAATTGTTCACGCTTCACCCAAACAACGGGTACCCCGGTGCGGGTAGCCTGAACAGTAAAGGCATCCGGCCCAAAACGGTTGCGCAGTTCGCCAATGACTGGGTCATCCAGATGATCCCGGGTCTGCCAGGCGGCTTCTTGCGCGGTTAAGTCGGTCATATTGTTCACCATTGCAAATGGTCCGTGGTGACTGTTGAGCCTGGCTTCGCGCTATTTGAGTAGTGATATGCGAAGGTGTTCTCCAGGCCTACAGGCGCAAATTAAATTTCGTCAGGCGTACGCAGATTGGTGACGGCAATACGTTCACCACGTTTACGCTCGCGCTCAGACTGCATGTTCGCGCGATACACACCCTGATCGCCAACGACCCACGACAGTGGGCGACGTTCTTTACCGATGGACTCCTGCAGCAGCATCAGCGCCTGCATGTAGGCTTCCGGACGAGGCGGACAACCCGGGATGTACACATCCACTGGGATAAATTTATCTACGCCCTGTACGACGGAATAGATGTCGTACATACCGCCAGAGTTAGCACATGCGCCCATGGAGATAACCCATTTTGGCTCCAGCATCTGGTCATAAAGACGCTGAATAACAGGTGCCATCTTGGTAAAGCAGGTACCGGCCACCACCATCAGGTCAGCCTGACGTGGGGAAGCACGCAGTACCTCTGCCCCAAAACGCGCAACGTCATGCACCGCAGTGAATGACGTCACCATTTCAACGTAGCAGCAAGAAAGGCCAAAGTTGTAAGGCCAGATGGAGTTCTTACGACCCCAGTTGACCATATCGTGCATGGCATGTTCGAGTTTGCCCATGTACACGCTTTTATTGACTTCTTGCTCCAGGGGGTCGGTTACGATCTCCTGTTTTTGCAGGGGGTAACGGTCATTCTCACCGTTAGGATCTATGCGGGTGAGCGTATAATCCATCTTATTGCCTCGCTGTTACTGCTGACGATTAGAGATACTGTTTTCCGGGTTGATGTGTTCACGACGTGAACGCGCAGGCGTCCAGTCAAGCGCGCCAATACGCACCAGATAAACCAGACCGGCCAGTAGCACTAAAATGAAAATTGCGGCCTCGACAAAGCCCACCCAACCACTTTCGCGAATGGAGGTAGACCACGCGAAGAGGTAAAGCGCTTCCACGTCGAAGATGACGAAGAACATGGCTACCAGGTAAAACTTGGCAGACAGGCGTAAGCGAGCGGTACCTACTGAATCAATACCTGATTCGAAAGGTGTGTTTTTGTGCCTTGCACGGGCGCGACCGCCCAGGAACCAGCCGCCGACTAACATCAGGCAGCACAGGCCAATGGCTACAATAAGAAAGATTGCGAATGCCCAGTGATGAGCGATGACTTCTGTGGATGTTGACATACTCATTGCTTACTCATCAAAAGTGATACCAACGACACTGCTCTTGCTGGCAGATGGGCATCACATCGATTCATGGGGAGGAACAAATAACCTTACACTAACTGTCAGAAATGAGACGTAGACAGCAAAATGATGGGGTTTTTTACTCCTTTCTATAACCTATTGTCAACTTTAACAAAGGTTTCTTCACATTAAATTACATCGAGCGATTCTCATTAACATTTGGTGCCCTTTAACCCTGGTGGGTACATGACTTTCCGTCAAATGTATGTTGTTGAATCGTGTCCGTTTCGGAAGTAAAAAAAATAACCCTCCTATTTTGACAGGATTTGCCAACGATTCCTCCCCCCAAATAGGAGTATTTTCTTGATCTGCGACACGCTTTTGTTAATTCAACTTGGAAAACGGCAACATATTTCCTGTTTTTTTAACATAGGGGGGATATGGATGAAGTTAGAACGGAAAACGGATGAGTTTTAATCAAAAGCATTTAGCTTATTGATAAATAGAGGATATCCCGGAAATCCACGCGGCATACACGGGTATTATTGCTAAAAAAAAGCCACTGCATGTGAAAATCACACGAGTGGCTTTTTTTTACACTTACATTTTGTTACCAGAATTTTGAGCTGGCGATCACTCAAAATCCCCTTCAACGATCAGGGAATCATCCCCCCCTTCGGAGGTAACGCGCTCGAACTGCCACGGGTTATGGTAGTTTTCCATCGCCTCGAACACCACCTTTGCCAGCTCGTTATGGCTGGACGAATTGTGGCAGAGCAGATATTCCGTATCCGGCAGCGCAGGCAGGCCATCAGATTTTCCCAGAACGCGCAGATCGGGGCTCATCATTTCTACCGGGCGGGCGGTGACACCCAGACCGGCTTTCACGGCGGCACGCACCGCTGGCAGCGTGGACGCCACATACGCCAGACGCCACGGAATATTGGCCTCATTCAGCGCCGTCAGCACCATATCGCGGAACGGGCTCGGGTCATCCAGTAACACCAGCGGCACCGGCTCGCCTTTTTGCAGCACGTATTCGGCCGCGCAATACCAGTGCGTAGGTGATGTACGCAGCGTCAGGCAATCAAACTGCCCGGGACGATGCGTGGTGACCACCAGGTCGACTTTATTCTCATTTAACATCTCAACCATAAAAGCATTACGCTTTACGCTAACGTCCAGCGCAAGCTTCGGATAAACCGAACTGATGCGATTGAGAAGAAACGGCAATATAGTATCCGCCGACTCATCAGATGCACCTAACGTTAGCACGCCCTGAAGGTTGCTAAACATTAATGACATACATGCTTCATCATTAAAGCGAAGAATTTTCCTGGCATAACCCAGAAGCTGAATACCGTGTTCCGTTAAGAGCTTATTACGCCCGTGACGGGCAAATAGCTCTTTACCAACCAGTTGCTCCAGCCGCTGCATTTGCTGGCTGACGGCGGACTGGGTTCGGCAAACGGCGGCAGCAGCTGCTGCAAAAGTGTTGAGATCGGCGACCGCAACAAACGTTCTCAGCAGATCGAGGTCGAGATTCATTATCGGACGATTTGCATTTATCATATCTATTCACTTTCAGGTTGCTCGTGCGGAGCTGCCCGGGTTGAAGCTGTGTGTGTACAGTTAAGCAATTCCCTCTGAAGATTTTCCCTCGCATCCCGGCCCGGCAGACTGCCTGACAGATAGTTATTGTGCTGCTTTATATCAACAGTCAGAAAGCACGTTTCATGACGTTATTTTTATTCTCTTAAACGTTCAGGATATTTAGATGTTCGCAGGTTTATGTAAATTACATTAAAGGTATAACACCTTTTCTGCCATCTGTATCGCAGCGCTGTCAACGTAGCAGGAGATGTGCGACACATTCCAGCCAGAGATAACTCTAACAATAACAATCAATTAATTCAGAAAACCAGTGTCAGATATACAAAAAACGTGCATCTGTCCTCTGCTTTCCTTGAAGACATCTTAACCCAAATCCACTTTATTTATAAGTCTTATTGCAATATTAAGGATTAAAGAAGAATGTTAAGCTTCTAAACTAATTTTATTAAAATTAACTAAAGTTGCATTTTATAGGTTAATAATAAATAAATTTTAATTTAGATTAAGACTATTCATTAATGGCACTTAACATTAATTTCACATGAGTAACTTTTATCCACAGTATGCTATTACAGAAACAGGTATCAAGCATTCAGGTTTTACGAAAAGTCACTCAGGGTGATTGCCACCTCTGTCCAGCTTACCACTTATTTTTAACAGCACATTATACAGTATTTTGGCAAATGGATAGCACATTTAACCTAACCTCTCGCTAAGCGCGCAACTTTAAGACAGTGAAAAAGCGTACGCGCAGCGAAAAAGATTCATCAATAATTTTCTCCGGGCACAAAATCTTCTCCTGCACACCCTTCAAAACGAAGCGAGGGGGGAGTACATTATTCCGTGCTGACTTCCACGGCAGGGAGCGGCAATAATAGCGAAAAGGTTAAAGGTTCATGTCCCCTATCGAAAAATCCAGCAAGCTAGATAACGTCTGTTATGACATCCGCGGCCCGGTTCTGAAAGAGGCAAAACGCCTTGAAGAAGAAGGCAACAAGGTTCTGAAACTCAACATTGGTAACCCTGCGCCATTTGGTTTTGAAGCGCCGGATGAAATTCTGGTTGATGTGATCCGCAACCTTCCGACTGCACAAGGCTATTGCGATTCAAAAGGACTTTACTCCGCACGTAAAGCCATTATGCAGCACTACCAGGCACGCGGTATGCGTGATGTTACCGTTGAAGATATCTATATCGGCAACGGCGTCTCCGAACTGATTGTGCAGGCAATGCAGGCCCTGCTGAACAGCGGGGACGAAATGCTGGTACCCGCGCCGGACTATCCGCTGTGGACGGCTGCCGTATCACTGTCCAGCGGTAAAGCAGTGCATTATCTGTGCGACGAATCCTCCGACTGGTTCCCGGACCTGGATGATATACGCGCAAAAATTACGCCCCGCACGCGCGGTATCGTCATTATTAACCCCAACAACCCGACGGGCGCGGTCTACTCAAAAGAGCTGCTGATGGAGATCGTCGAGCTGGCCCGCCAGCACAACCTGATCATCTTTGCAGACGAAATTTACGACAAGATCCTCTACGACGCTGCGCAGCACCATTCCATCGCCGCGCTGGCCCCGGACCTGCTGACCGTCACCTTTAACGGGCTATCCAAAACCTACCGCGTGGCCGGTTTCCGCCAGGGCTGGATGGTATTAAACGGTCCGAAAAAGCACGCCAAAGGCTATATTGAAGGGCTGGAGATGCTGGCCTCCATGCGTTTATGCGCCAACGTGCCGGCGCAGCACGCGATCCAGACCGCGCTCGGCGGCTATCAGAGCATCAGCGAGTTTATCGTGCCCGGCGGTCGCCTGTACGAACAGCGTAACCGCGCGTGGGAGCTGATCAACGATATCCCGGGCGTCTCCTGCGTGAAGCCGAACGGGGCGCTCTATATGTTCCCGAAAATTGACGCAAAGCGCTTCAATATTCACGACGACCAGAAAATGGTGCTCGATTTCCTGCTGCAGGAAAAAGTGCTGCTGGTCCAGGGCACGGCGTTTAACTGGCCGTGGCCGGATCACGTGCGTATCGTGACGCTGCCGCGCGAAGATGACCTGGAAATGGCCATCAGCCGTTTCGGCCGCTTCCTCTCCGGATACCATCAGTAACGTTGCCTTTCTGCCGGGTGGCGCTGCGCTCACCCGGCCTGCAAAATCCGCAAATTTGCATCTTGCCTCCCCTCCCCGCACAATGAACGCCTGTCGCAGTGAAGACAAAAGGTAACCTATGAGTCAGAGTCACTTCTTTGCCCACCTCTCCCGCCTGAAACTCATCAACCGCTGGCCGCTGATGCGCAATGTCCGCACGGAAAATGTGTCAGAGCACAGTCTGCAGGTTGCGATGGTCGCTCACGCGCTGGCCGCGATTAAAAATCGCAAATTCAACGGTCAGGTTAATCCAGAGCGCATCGCCCTGCTGGCGATGTACCACGATGCGTCAGAAGTGCTGACCGGCGATCTGCCTACGCCGGTGAAATATTTCAACTCGCAGATTGCGCAGGAATATAAGGCCATTGAGAAAATTGCCCAGCAGAAGCTGATTGAGATGGTGCCCGAAGAGCTTCGTGATATTTTCGAGCCGCTTATCAACGAGCATCAGTACACGGAAGAGGAGAAGTCGCTGGTTAAACAGGCCGACGCGCTGTGTGCCTATCTGAAGTGTCTCGAAGAGTTGTCCGCAGGGAATAACGAATTCTTGCTGGCGAAAACGCGCCTGGAAAAAACGCTGGAATCCCGCCGCAGCGAAGAGATGGATTACTTTATGCAGGTGTTTGTACCGAGCTTCCATTTATCGCTGGATGAGATCAGCCAGGACTCTCCCCTCTGATTTTCGCCCAGCGGCGCTGCGGTTGCAGGGCCTACGGGCTTGTAGGCCGGGTAAGGCGCAGCCGCCACCCGGCAAAATGCTCAGAACGGAAACAGGACCGGTATCAATACCACGCACACCACCATCACCAGCACGGTGAACGGCACGCCCAGCTTCACGAAATCGCTGAATCGATAGTTCCCCGGTCCCAGCACCAGCGTGTTTACCGGTGAAGAGACCGGCGTCATAAACGCCGCGGAAGCGGCCATCGCCACCATCATCGCAAACGGATACGGCGATACGCCCATGGACTTCGCCATCGCCAGGGCGATAGGTGCCATCAGTACCGCCGTCGCGGTGTTCGAGATAAACAGGCCGATGGTGGCGCACATGATAAACAGGCAGACCATCATCATGTACGGCCCATACCCGCCGCCCACGTCCATTAAGCCTTTAACGATCAGGTCTACCCCGCCGGTTTTTTGCAGCGCCAGGGCGAAGGGCATCATCCCGACAATGAGAATGATGCTCGGCCAGTGAATGGCCTTATAGGCGCTTTCGGCGTCAATGCAGCGGAATTTACCCATCAACAGGCAGGCGATGATTGCGGCGACCGGATTGGGGATCTCATCGGTCAGCATCAGCGCCACCATCAATACCAGGCAAAAAATCGCATGGGGCGCCTGGCTGTGGGCCGGGGAGGCGTCGCTCTCCTCAACGGGCATGTTGAGCACCACAAAATCACGCCCTTTTTGCCCGAGCTGGCTAATCAGCTTCCAGTTACCGACGACGAGAAAAATATCGCCCAGCAGGATCGGCTCATCCACCACCGCCCCTTCCATCGCCACGCCATCGCGCTTCAGCCCCACGACGTTCAGGCCATAGCGGGTACGGAACCCCATCTCCCGCACGGTTTTACCCAGCAGTTCCGATTCCGGGATCAGCGACACCTCGGCCATGCCGACATCCAGCGCCTGATCGGAGAAATACTCCCCGCGCAGCACCATCGGCTCCAGCAGCTGTTCGCTGCAGAACTCGCGCAGGTCCACATCCGCGGTGGACATATCAATCAGCAGGACGTCACGCGCGCGGAATTCCGACACCCCGTTGACGTTGACGATCACCCGGCGAAAACGTCGCCAGCGCTCTACGCCGATCACATTCGCGCCATAGCGCTCACGCAGCTTCAGGTCATCCAGCCGCTGCCCCACCATCGGCGAGCCGGGCCGGATCGCCAGACGGCGCGCGCGCCCGGTAAGGCGGTACTCCTTAATCAGATCGCGGAAGGTGCGTCGCTTCCATCCTTCTTTATTTTTGTCCTGTTTTTCACCTTTCAGGGCAAAACGGGTCAGCAGCATGTAGACCACGCCCATGACCAGAATGACCAGCCCAAGCGGGGTGACGCTGAAAAAGCTAAAGCCCTCAAATCCTTCCCGGATCAGTTCGCTGTTGACGACCAGATTCGGCGGCGTTGCCACCAGAGTCATCATGCCGCTGATAAGCCCGGCAAAGCTCAGGGGCATCATCAGGCGCGACGGCGAGCTCTGCATCCGCATGGAGACGCTCAGCACCACCGGGATAAAGATAGCGACCACGCCCGTGGAACTCATAAACGCCCCCAGCCCGGCGACGGTTACCATCAGGTAGATCAGCATCTTGGTTTCGCTGCTGCCCGCCACTTTTACCAGCCACGCCCCCATGATGGTCGCTACGCCGGTGCGCACCAGACCATCCCCGATGATAAACAGGGCGGCAATCAGGATAACGTTGGGATCGCTAAATCCGGAGAAGGCTTCCGGCAGCGTCAGCGTTCCGCTCAGCACAAACGCGACGATGACAAACAGGGCGACGGCGTCCATGCGAACCTTGCCCGTGGCAAAAAGAATGATGGCGATTAAAAGCAGGCTCAGGACCCAAATCAGTTCACCGTTCACAACCTATCCTTGTCAGTGGAAGATGAGAAATTTTGCCATAAAAAAGCCCCAGCAATGTGGGGCCATATCATGGGATTACATTTTTAGCGAGACGGTTACAACTCCGTCAGAGGCTTTTGAAACAGACAGTGCCGTCAGTGAATCCAGCACCAGGTCTGCCTCGTCCAGGCGGGGAGATTCCGCAGGAACGTTAACGGCAATGACGTGGCTTCCTGCGTTCAGCCCGGCCAGTACGCCAGCCGCCGCATCTTCGACCACCACGCACTCTGCGGGGTCCAGGCCCAGCAGTTCAGCGCCCAGTAAAAATGCGTCAGGCTCCGGTTTACCCCGCTTCACGCGCTCCGCCGTGATAAACACGTCCGGCGTTGGCAACCCTGCAGCCTTGTGCCGGGCGTGGGCCACCGGCACGGAACCGGAGGTGACGATAGCCCACGGGATCTGCGCCTCGTTCAGATGCTCAAGCAGTTCGCGCGCGCCAGGTAACGCGGTGATGCCGTCCGTATCGGTGGCTTCAATTTGTTCCAGGTACTTGAACTCCGCCTGAATGTCGTCCTCAGAGCGTCCGGCCAGGAAGTGCCGTAGCGAGGTGATGGCCTGTTTGCCATGGATAAAATTCAGCACGTCCTGATGGTTGATGCCATGTCTGTCAGCCCAATGGCACCAGGAACGTTCCACAACCGGCAGCGAGTCCACCAGCGTACCGTCCAGATCAAACAGAAAACCTCTACACTGCACACGCACCTCCGTCAGGCATTAATGATTTGTTGAATTTCGTTGCTGCTTAAATGGTACTGACGCGGGCAGGCGTGCCACGCGCTCAGCATACGCTGATATTTATCCCACATCGGGGTCTGCGCGTTGAAGCCGTGGGTACCCGCGTCAAAGTGGGTATAACGCCCTTCCGTATTCACCATAAAGCGAACATAGCTCAGATAACGCGCTTCCGTTGCGGCATCAAAGCCTAAGAAGGTGACGCGGCGCTCGTCAATGGACTGTTGATCTTTGAGATTCGTCCAGGAGACGTGCAGGGCGTGATACATCTCCATAATGTCGATCACGATGCGACAGGTTTCTTCTTTCAGCTCGCCAAACTCGCGGTCCAGTTCGCGCATTTGCAGACCAAAGCCGCGTTCGACGATGGTTTGCAGGCGGCTGTAGCGCGCAGCGTTATCGGGATCAAGCATAGTCATCATCTTGTACTGGTTAGACAAAATCAGACGTTGGGCATGGGTCATTTCCATCTTTCGACTCCTGTAGCGCATTGCACTTAAAAAAAAGACACGGTAACTGATTGTTACTGTGCCCTCTTTTCTTGGTCGTTTCGATGATCAATCACAAGTCATCGAGGAATGTTTTATCCAGTTGCTTAAATGCACGCTTTAACGTGTCCGCCAGCGCCTGGTAATCCGGCTTGCCTTCCACCGGGGCGAGCGCCTGCCCGGCCTCTTCCAGTTTACCGCGCACTTCATAAAACCAGTGTAAAATAGAAGGGGGAAGTGGCGTGATGGACCGTTTACCTAACCACCACAGGCCCTGCATTGGCAGGCTTAATGCGAAGAGCGCCGTGGCAACGGCAGGACCAAGCTGTCCACCCAACGCAATCTGCCAGCACAGCGTAAAGATAGCGACAGGCGGCATAAAGCGAATCGCATAGCGCGTGGCGCGGATGGTGCGATTCTCAATAAACATCGGCGCAAGGCGCTTTTCCATCGGCCACGTCTTTGCGTAATGCTGTCCCCGACGAAACAGGCTAAAGAAATTAACGGACGGGTTCTCTGGTGTCGACATGGCTGTACCTCAACTTCACATATAAAAATTAAAATTTTCGTGCAAAACCACAACAAGCTATGACAACGTTCAAAATATTTTGTCATCACTACCCCGTATCGGGTATCCTGTGCCAGCCTGATAGGGCCTTAGACGAGAATCATTAGCTCGTCAAATTATTGCATATTATGCCATTGGCTGAAAATTGTGCAAAATGGCATAAAATCATAGTTATTTCTTCCATCATGCCACAATGTTCGTTTGGCATGATGTTAATCATAAATGTCCGGGTCATCATGCGTTACGCTGTTAGACTCACTGACGTTTTTTTAGCCACGTATCAATAATAGGTACTTCCATGTCGAGTAAGTTAGTACTGGTTCTGAACTGCGGTAGCTCCTCACTGAAATTCGCCATCATCGATGCGCTCAACGGTGACGAATACCTCTCTGGTTTGGCCGAATGTTTCCATCTGCCTGAAGCACGTATCAAGTGGAAGATGGACGGCAGCAAACAAGAAGCGGCTTTAGGTGCAGGCGCCGCTCACAGTGAAGCGCTGAACTTTATCGTTAACACTATTCTGGCACAAAAACCAGAACTGTCTGCTCAGCTGACTGCGATTGGTCACCGTATCGTCCACGGCGGCGAAAAATACACCAGCTCCGTGGTGATCGACGACTCTGTGATCCAGGGCATCAAAGACTCTGCCTCTTTCGCACCGCTGCACAACCCGGCTCACCTGATCGGTATCGCTGAAGCGCTGAAATCCTTCCCAAATCTGAAAGACAAAAACGTGGCCGTATTCGACACCGCGTTCCATCAGACCATGCCGGAAGAGTCTTACCTCTATGCCCTGCCATACAGCCTGTACAAAGAGCACGGCGTACGTCGCTACGGCGCGCACGGCACCAGCCACTTCTATGTGACTCAGGAAGCGGCAAAAGTGCTGAACAAGCCGGTTGAAGAACTGAACATCATCACCTGCCACCTGGGCAACGGTGGTTCTGTTTCTGCTATCCGCAACGGTAAATGTGTTGATACGTCCATGGGTCTGACCCCGCTGGAAGGTCTGGTGATGGGTACCCGTTCCGGTGACATCGACCCGGCGATCATCTTCCACCTGCACGACACCCTGGGCATGAGCGTTGACCAGATCAACAAAATGCTGACCAAAGAGTCTGGCCTGCTGGGTCTGACCGAAGTCACCAGCGACTGCCGTTACGTTGAAGACAACTACGCAGAGAAAGAAGACGCTAAACGTGCAATGGACGTTTACTGCCACCGTCTGGCGAAATACATCGGCTCTTACACTGCGCTGATGGAAGGCCGTCTGGACGCGGTTATCTTCACCGGTGGTATCGGTGAGAACGCGGCAATGGTTCGTGAACTGTCCCTGGGCAAACTGGGCGTTCTGGGCTTCGACGTTGATCACGAGCGTAACCTGGCTGCCCGCTTCGGCAAGTCTGGCTTCATCAACAAAGAAGGCACCCGCCCTGCTCTCGTTATCCCAACTAACGAAGAACTGGTTATCGCGCAAGACGCGCACCGCCTGACTGCCTGATTCCACACCGCCAGCAATGCTGGCGGTGCTGTTTTGTAACCCGCCCGATTTGGGCGGTAACGAAAGAGGATAAACCGTGTCCCGTACTATTATGCTGATCCCTACCGGAACCAGCGTCGGCCTGACCAGCGTCAGCCTTGGCGTTATCCGTGCTATGGAACGCAAAGGCGTTCGTCTGAGCGTCTTTAAGCCAATCGCCCAGCCACGTGCCGGTGGCGATGCACCAGACCAGACCACCACCATCGTTCGCAAGAACTCCAATCTGCCGGCGGCTGAACCGCTGAAGATGAGCCACGTTGAGTCTCTGCTCTCCAGCAACCAGAAAGACGTGCTGATGGAAGAGATCATCGCCAACTACCATGCTAACGCGCAAGACGCAGAAGTGGTGCTGGTTGAAGGTCTGGTTCCAACCCGCAAACACCAGTTTGCCCAGTCTCTGAACTTCGAAATCGCGAAAACCCTGAACGCAGAGATCGTTTTCGTGATGTCTCAGGGCACTGACACCCCGGAACAGCTGAACGAGCGTATCGAACTGACGCGCAGCAGCTTCGGCGGCGCGAAAAATACCAACATCACCGGCGTGATCGTCAACAAGCTGAACGCGCCAGTGGATGAGCAGGGCCGTACTCGCCCTGACCTGTCCGAGATCTTCGACGACTCGTCCAAAGCGAAAGTCATCAAAGTTGACCCGGCTAAGCTGCAGGAATCCAGCCCGCTTCCGGTTCTGGGCGCGGTGCCATGGAGCTTCGATCTGATTGCCACCCGTGCAATCGACATGGCGCGTCACCTGAACGCGACCGTGATTAACGAAGGCGACATTAACACCCGTCGCGTGAAGTCCGTGACCTTCTGTGCGCGTAGCATTCCGCACATGCTGGAACACTTCCGCGCAGGTTCCCTGCTGGTGACCTCCGCAGACCGTCCTGACGTGCTGGTTGCAGCCTGCCTGGCCGCAATGAACGGCGTGGAAATCGGTGCGATCCTGCTGACCGGTGCCTACGAGATGGACCCACGCGTCAGCAAGCTGTGCGAACGCGCGTTCGCTACCGGCCTGCCGGTCTTTATGGTGAACACCAACACCTGGCAGACCTCCCTGAGCCTGCAGAGCTTCAACCTGGAAGTGCCGGTTGATGACCACGAGCGTATCGAGAAAGTTCAGGAATACGTTGCGGGCTACATCAACGCAGACTGGATCGAATCCCTGACCGCGACCTCCGAGCGCAGCCGCCGTCTGTCTCCGCCAGCCTTCCGTTACCAGCTGACCGAGCTGGCGCGTAAAGCGGGCAAACGCGTTGTTCTGCCAGAAGGCGACGAACCACGTACCGTTAAAGCGGCGGCTATCTGTGCAGAGCGCGGCATCGCGACCTGTGTGCTGCTGGGTAACCCGGATGAGATCAACCGCGTAGCGGCCTCTCAGGGCGTTGAGCTGGGCGCTGGCATCGAAATCGTTGACCCGGAAGTGGTTCGCGAAAGCTACGTTGCCCGTCTGGTTGAGCTGCGTAAGAACAAGGGCATGACCGAAGCCGTTGCGCGTGAGCAGCTGGAAGACAACGTGGTGCTGGGCACGCTGATGCTGGAGCAGGACGAAGTTGACGGCCTGGTTTCCGGTGCGGTTCACACCACGGCGAACACCATCCGTCCACCGCTGCAGCTGATCAAAACCGCGCCAGGCAGCTCTCTGGTGTCTTCCGTGTTCTTCATGCTGCTGCCTGAACAGGTTTACGTTTACGGCGACTGCGCGATCAACCCGGATCCAACCGCAGAGCAGCTGGCAGAGATCGCTATCCAGTCCGCAGACTCCGCGACCGCTTTCGGTATCGAGCCACGCGTGGCGATGCTCTCCTACTCCACCGGCACATCTGGTGCAGGTAGCGACGTAGAGAAAGTGCGTGAAGCGACCCGTATTGCGCAGGAAAAACGCCCTGATCTGATGATCGACGGCCCGCTGCAGTACGATGCCGCAGTCATGGCTGACGTTGCAAAATCCAAAGCGCCGAACTCGCCGGTTGCAGGTCGCGCTACCGTGTTCATCTTCCCGGATCTGAACACCGGTAACACCACCTACAAAGCGGTACAGCGTTCTGCCGACCTGATCTCCATCGGGCCAATGCTGCAGGGCATGCGCAAACCTGTGAACGACCTGTCTCGTGGCGCACTGGTAGACGATATCGTTTACACCATCGCGCTGACAGCGATCCAATCTTCGCAGCAGCAGTAATGTATTGCCGGATGGCGCTTCGCTTATCCGGCCTACAAAACCGTAGGCCCGGTAAGCGCTAGCGCCACCGGGCAACAAAAAGGCGACCACTTAACTGGTCGCCTTTTTTATTTACAGCAGCTCGCGCGCCGCCGATACAATCTCATGTGCCGTCAGGCCATACTCTTTCTGCAGGAAATCCTGCGTTCCCACCTGGCCGTAACGCTCCTTGACCCCGACCCGCCGCATCGGCACCGGACAGGTTTCCACCAGCACTTCTGCCACCGCCGACCCCAGCCCGTTGTGAATGCTGTGGTTTTCACAGGTCACGATGCGCCCGGTTTTCTCGGCGTAGTTTTTCACCAGCATCCGGTCGATGGGCTTCAGGGTAAACATGTCGATGACCGCCGCGCTGACGCCCTCCTGCTCAAGCTGCCGCGCCGCCTCAAGGGCTTCTGCAACCATGATGCCGTTGGCAATCAGCGTGATATCGCTCCCCTCGCGCAGCACGTTACCTTTTCCAATGGTGAAGGTGGAGCCCGGCGCATACACGCTCGGCGCCTGCTTGCGGATGGTCCGCACCCAGTAGAAGCCGTCGAGATCGATAAGCTGGCGCAGCACGTCCTCAAACATCACCGCGTCGGTCACCTCCAGCACCACCGAATGCGCCAGCCCGCGCACAATGCCCATATCCTCAAACGACATATGCGTTCCGCCGTTGTGGCAGGCCGTCACGCCCGCGTCTGAGGCAATCACCTTCACGTTGTTGCGCTGATAGTCCAGGGACATAAACAGCTGGTCAAAGCAGCGGCGGCTGGCAAAGGCGGTGAAGGTGTGAACGAACGGCTTGCGGCCGGTAAGCGACAGCCCGGCTGCCGTGCCGATGACGTTAGCTTCCATAATGCCGCAGTTAATCACGTGCTGCGGATAATCGCGCGCCACGCCGTCCATCGCCATCGAGCTCATCAGGTCGGCTTCAAGCGCAATGATGTCGCTTCCGGCCTCAATCTGCTTTGCCACGAAGCCCGCGTAAACTTTTCGCATCTCAACGGCGTCTTTCTGTCCTGCCGGTGCAACCTTAATCATGTGAAGCCTCCAGTTGGCGAATCGTCTCATTGAGGGCCGCTTTGCTCTCCGCGGTCAATCGCAGGTGGTGCGAGTTGCTGAGCTGTTCCAGGTACGGTACACCCTGCCCCTTAATGCTATCGAGGATGACGACTAACGGACGCGCATCGGCAGCCGGGACCCGCGACGTCACCGCCAGCAGCGCCGGAATGTCGTCCCCCTTGACCGTCACCACGTCAAAGCCAAAGGCGCGGAATTTGCCCTCGAGGTCGAACGCGCAGATGATCTCGTCCAGCTCGCCGTCGAGCTGCTGTTTGTTCCAGTCGACAAACACCGTCAGGTTGTTCAGGCGATGGTGGGCAATAAACTGGAACGCTTCCCAGCACTGACCTTCGTTCAGCTCGCCGTCGCCGACGATGCAGAAGACCCGATTCGGCCGCCCTGCCAGCCTGTGCGACAGCGCCATGCCGCCGGCGATGGAAATCCCCTGCCCCAGCGAACCGGTGGTAGCATCTACGCCGCGCGTTTTCAGGCGGTCCGGGTGGCTGGGCAGGCGCGTCCCGTTTTGGTTGAGCGTGCTCAGCTCTTCTATCGGGAAGTAGCCCTTGATCGCCAGGGTGCTGTAGAGCGCCGGGCCCGCATGGCCTTTTGACAGCACAAAGTAGTCTCGCTCTGGCCAGTCCGGGTCCGCCGGGTCGATTTTCATCACCGCGCCGTACAGCACGGCCAGGGTTTCAACCACCGACATGCTACCGCCGTAGTGGCCAAATCCCAGCTGCGTCAGGGATTTCAGCGTCTCAAGACGGATCTGACGCGCGAGTTCGGTTATCTCTTTCTCATTCATGATTTGGCTCCGGTGTTTTCCTGCGCGTTACCGCCCGCAGGTTTGTTTTTCGCGAAGACGTTGTACGCCACCAGCAGCGCGAACAGCGCCACGACCAGCCCGGTGATGGCCAGCGGCGACAGGAAGCGCGCCAGGTTGCCGAGCACAATCCCAACCGCGCCGAAGTCGGCGTCAGAGAAGGTGGTGTTGGCAAAGCCAATGGCGCCCAGTACCGGCAGCAGCAGGACCGGCAGGAAGGTAATCAGCAGGCCGTTGGCAAAGGCGCCAATCATCGCCCCGCGACGTCCGCCGGTGGCGTTACCGAACACGCCCGCGGTTGCGCCGGTGAAGAAGTGCGGCACCACGCCCGGGAGGATCAGCACCCAGCTAAACTGACCGCAGATGAACAACCCCACAATCCCGCCGAGGAAGCTGAACAGGAAGCCAATCAGCACCGCGTTAGGTGCATAGGGATACACCACCGGGCAGTCCAGCGCAGGACGCGCGTTCGGCACCAGTTTTTCCGAGAAGCCGGTAAAAGCCGGGACGATTTCCGCCAGAATCAGGCGTACGCCCTGAAGGATGATGAACACGCCCGCCGCGAAAGTGATAGCCATGATGATGGCGTACACGAGGTAGTTCTGACCGGCGCTGAAGGTGGCCTCGACGTACTCACGCCCGGCGCTCACCGCCAGGATGAGGTAGATAATCATCATGGTCAGGGAGATGGAGACTGAGCTGTCGCGCAGGAAGCTCAGGTTCTTCGGCAGGTTCATCTCTTCCGTTGAGCGGGAGCCCTTACCGACCTTGCTGCCAATCCAGCCGGACAGCACGTAGCCCAGCGTGCCGAAGTGGCCGAAGGCAATCTCATCGTTGCCGGTAATGCGCTTCATGTAGCGCTGCGCAATCGCCGGGAAGAAAGCCATGATCAGGCCGAGGATCAGCGACCCGGTAAAGACCAGCCCTACGCCTTCAAAGCCCGCCACCGTCAGGATCACGCCAATCATGCACGCCATATAAAACGTATGGTGTCCTGTCAGGAAGATATACTTCAGGCGGGTAAAGCGGGCGACGATAATATTCGCCACCATCCCGAAGGCCATAATCAACGCGGTCGCTGCACCGTATTTTTCGAGCGCAATGGACACAATGGCTTCATTATTTGGAATAATGCCCTGAATAGTAAAAGCGTGTTCAAACATGCCGCCTAACGGATTTAATGATCCCACCAGCACCGTGGCGCCGCCGCCCAGCACAATAAAGCCGAGAATGGTTTTAATCGTCCCTTTCACCACGTCCGAAAACGTTTTTTTCTGCGCAACCAGACCAATAAGCGCAATTAAGCCGACCAGCACCGAAGGGACTTTTAAAATATCAACAACGAAATTCAGCGTTTCAAGGATAAACATATCCACCTCGCCTTATCAGGGTTATTGTCTTTCGAACCAGGCGCGCAGCTGCGCTTCAAGTTCGTTGATGTCGATTATGTTGTTGATCACCACCAGCTGGCTCTCCGGCACGCTGGCGCTGGCCGCAATGTCTTTTGCCATCACGAACAGATCGGCCGCGCCCGGCGTCGCCGAGGAGAGATCGGAGTGTTCAACCTCAGCCTCAATCTCCAGCTTTTTGAGCACCTTTTTAATATTCATTTCGACCATAAAACTGCTGCCCAGGCCAGAACCGCAAATAGCCATGATTTTCATTGTTGTCCCCTTATTTTGAGTAGAGTACGCCTCATCACGCTGACGCGTAATGTAGTGAAAAACCGGATTACAGAATTAAATCAGAAGCGGTTAATAATTGTTTTAATTTCCTCCAGGGTATTCGCCTGATGCAGTTTCTCCATCTCCTCGTCGCTGGAAAATAATTCTGCGAGTGCGGATATCATTTCGATATGGCTATGTTTGTCCGGTGCCGCAAGCATGATAATCACATCGACAGGGTCAAACTCACCGGCACCAAACGAGACGCCCTGTTTTAGTTTTAATAACGACAACCCCAGTCCTTTGGCGCCTTCCTCCGGCCGCGCATGCGGCATCGCCAGCCCTGGTGCCAGCACATAATAAGGTCCTAACGCGTGGTGCTGCTTGATGATGGCCGTGACGTAGTCAGGCTCAATCACCTGCAAATCCAGCAGCGGCTTCGCGCACAGCTTCAGCGCCTGCGGCCAGTCTTTCACGCTCTCCTGCAGCGTGATGGTTGTATCATATATCCATTTTTTGAGCACTTTTCACTCCCGCCACATGTTTAAGATGAGCAAACTTTATTCAACGCATCGCGGATTGACTGCGATCGCGATCACAAAGATAGCGCTACCAATCGTTAACATGCAGAAATGTGATAGCGCTATCAAATTGCAATCACGTTGCTAAATCACAGCAAAAAAAGGGATTTAAGGCGTATACTGCCTGTCACGTGAAACGAAGGAAAAAAAGAACGCGTCTGGTCAGCAGGAAGGTGTATGTCTCTAACCCGAAAACGGCGCAGTACTGGTAAAGTGACACTCGCCGATGTCGCACAGCTTGCCGGTGTGGGCACGATGACCGTGTCCCGTGCGCTTCGCACGCCCGAACAGGTTTCCGATAAACTACGAGAAAAAATAGAAGCCGCGGTACAAGAGTTAGGCTATATGCCCAATCTTGCCGCCAGTGCCCTTGCCTCGGCCTCGTCATGGACAATAGCCATGGTGGTGCCCAACCTCTCCGAAGCCGGCTGCTCGGAGATGTTCGCCGGGCTACAGCAGGTGCTGCAGCCTGCCGGATATCAGATCATGCTGGCAGAATCCCAGCATCGTCTTGAGCAGGAGGAGAAGTTGCTGGAGACGCTGCTGGCGTCAAATATCGCCGCAGCGATTTTGCTCAGCGTTGAACATACCGACACCGTTCGCCACTGGCTGAAAAACGCCTCGATTCCGGTGATGGAGATGGGCGCCATGCGCGCCGATCCGATTGATATGAACATCGGGATTGATAACGTGGCGGCCATGTTTGAGCTCACGGAGATGGTCATTAAGCGCGGCTATCAAAACATTGGCCTGCTGTGCGCCAACCAGGAGCAGTGGATTTTCCAGCAGCATCTGCAGGGCTGGTATAAAGCCATGCTTCGCCACCATATGTCGCCTAACCGGGTCATTAACGCGGCGATGCCGCCGAGCTTCTCGACCGGCGCGGCGCAGCTGCCCGAATTCCTGCTGGCATGGCCTGAGCTGGATGCGCTGGTGTGCGTCTCTGACGAGCTGGCCTGCGGCGCGCTGTACGAGTGCCAGCGCAGGCGAATCAAAGTGCCGGACGATCTGGCAGTGGTAGGGTTTGGCGATAGCGACGTGAGCCGCGTCTGTCAGCCGCCGCTGACGACCATGGCGGTGCCGCATCGTAAGATTGGCATCGAAGCCGGGAAAGCGCTACTGGAGCGCCTGAATGGTGGAGACTGGCGCGATCAAAAGCCCATCGCGTCCAGCCTGTGTCTGAGAGAGAGCTGCTGACGCTTACTCAGCCTCTTCCTCTTTTTCTGATTTGGTCGATTCGTTTTTGGCGTTGCGGGTCATCCACAGCGCCAGCGCTTTTAACGAATCCGGCGTGAACTCGTCGCAGCGCGCGGTGATCTCTTCCGGCGTCATCCAGCTGACTTCACTCACTTCTTCTTCCTGCAGGGCGAACGGGCCGTGGGAGACGCAGCTAAACAGCCCGCCCCAGACGCGGCAGTTCTCGTCTTCGAAATAGAACTGACCGTGCTCGGCAAACGGCACGCCGGCGATGCCTAACTCCTCTTCCGCTTCACGACGCGCAGAATCCAGCAGCACTTCATCCGCCTGGACGACGCCGCCTGCAGTGGCATCCAGCATACCCGGGAGAAAATCTTTGGTGTCCGTGCGGCGCTGAACCAGAATTTTACCCATACCGTCATGCACAACGATATATGTCGCACGGTGACGCAGGCGCTCCGCACGCATTTGCTCGCGGCTGGCCTGCGCGATCACTTCATTCTCTTCGTTGACAATGTCAACCCACTCTGTACTTGCCAAATGACTCTGCTCCACCATCGGGAAACCTTCTTTTCTTAGCGCTCTTTCGGCGCGTTTGCAGTTGAGGTGTAACTTACGGATTAATCGCTACCTGCGCAATAACTTGCTGATCATTAAGTGCGATAACGCTCAGGGTATTTCCCTCCAGCATGCCGTAGCTCGCAGGATACCCGCCTTTTGGGATGCTGACCGAGCCCGGATTAAAGTGATAAATCTCACCGCGTTTTTCCGCAACCGGAATATGAGTATGACCGTAAACCAGGACATCGCCAGCCGCGAGGGCCGGGAGATTATCCGGGCCGAAAAGATGCCCGTGGGTCAGGAACAGACGGTGTTGTTCGAGCAGCACCTGCTGCCACGGCGCGGTAATGGGAAAATGCAGCAGCATCTGGTCCACTTCGCTGTCACAGTTGCCGCGAACGGCGATGATGCGCGAGGCATACGGGTTGAGTTTTTCCGCGACCTGCGCAGGGTCATAGCCTTCCGGCAGCGCGTTGCGTGGGCCGTGATTCAACACGTCACCCAGAATAATCAGCCACTTCGCACCGCTTTTCTCAAACAGAGAAAGGACACGCTCGGTCGCGGGCAGCGATCCATGGATATCCGACGCAAACATCAGTTTCATCAGTCACTCCTCGGGAAAACAGACTGCCCCCATCATACCTGAAGCGTCAGGGCTTATCAGCCCGCGCGCTTAGCCGAGAGTGCCACATAGCGCTGCACGGAGGCACGCTGCCACTGGAACGCGGCATAATCCACCAGCAGCTGCGGCACCTCGTCACCGTTGAGGATCAGGCGGTTTAGCATCAGCGCCAGATCGGCATCCGCAATGCACCACTCGCCGAACAGGTTTGGGTTGCCATGGGCGAGCAGTAAGGAGGCGGTTTCAATCAGCTTCTGCGCGCTTTCCTGCCCTTCTGCGCTGAGGGCGGGCTTTTTCACCCCGGCAAACACGACGTCCGTGGAGCGTTCAACGCGAATCGGCACCAGATCGCTGCGCAGCCACGCCTGGATCTGCCGCGCCCGGGCGCGCTTTTGCAGATCGTGAGGATAGATACGCTCCCACTCCGGGGGGGCGAACCGATCTTCCAGGTATTCATCGATCGCCGACGATTCGCTCAGGGCAAATCCGTCAATCTCCAGCACCGGCACGCGACGGGTCAGGTCGTAACCCTGCCACTGCGGCTTGAGATGTTCACCGCCGTCGAGATCAACGGTCTTCAGGGTAAAAGCGAGTCCTTTTTCGGCCAGCGCAACGTAAACGCTCATGACATAGGGAGAAAAGAAGTTCGCATCGGACCACAACGTGATGACGGGCTGGTTCATAACATCCTCATAGGCTGATCGGTTTTTACTCAACATATAATCTCTTGGCCTCGCTGTCACTTGATGAAAACTCACGATTTACAACAACCACCTATACTCATTTGTCATGGCACCACTATTCGCATGGACAGGAGTTGAGAATGATCGACCTTTATTATGCCCCTACCCCAAACGGCCATAAGATCACCCTCTTTCTTGAAGAAGCCGAGCTGGATTACAGGATCATTCGCGTGGATATCAGCAAAGGCGAGCAGTTCAGCCCTCTCTTTCTGGCTATCTCGCCGAATAATAAAATCCCGGCCATCATTGATAACCAGCCGGCGGACGGGGGCAGACCGTTGAGCCTGTTTGAATCCGGTGAAATTTTGCTCTACCTGGCGGAGAAAACCGGCAAGCTGCTGAGCGGCGAACTGCGCGAGCGCCACCATACGCTGCAATGGCTTTTCTGGCAGGCAAGCGGGCTGGGCCCCATGCTGGGACAAAATCATCATTTTACCGCTTACGCCCCGCAACCCATTCCTTATGCGATAGAGCGCTATCAGGTTGAGACGCAGCGGCTCTACGACGTTCTGAACCGTCGGCTGGAGAAAACGCCGTGGCTCGGGGGCGATCATTACAGTATTGCCGACATCGCCTGCTGGCCGTGGGTCAATACGCATGAAAAACACCGAATTGACCTGGCCGCTTACCCGGCGGTGAACAACTGGTTTGAGCGCATCCGGACCCGCCCGGCGACCGAGCGAGCGATGCAAAAAATCCAGCAAATTTAACCCGGTATGAGGCTGGGTGCCTGTGAGGCTCTCATGTATTATGGGCAGGAAATACTGACACGGAGAAGACCTGCAATGTCACAGCCAGACGCCATTATTCGTATAAAAAATTTACGCCTGCGTACCTTCATCGGTATCAAAGAGGAAGAGATCGCCAACCGTCAGGATATTGTTATTAATGTGGTGATTCACTACCCCGCAGACAAAGCGCGCGCCAGCGAAGACATCAATGACGCGCTGAACTACCGCACAATCACCAAGAACATTATCCAGTTTGTGGAGAATAACCGTTTCTCTCTGCTGGAAAAATTAACTCAGGATGTGCTCGATATCGCACGCGAACATCACTGGGTCACTTATGCTGAAGTTGAGATCGATAAACTTCACGCCCTGCGTTACGCCGACTCCGTCTCTATGACGTTAAGCTGGAAACGCCAGGCGTAAATCTGGAGGTTGTATGAAGATTTTGCTGACCGGCGGTACTGGCCTGATTGGTCGTCACCTCATTGCGCGTCTGCAGGCCTTGCACCACGACATCACCGTGGTCTCGCGCAGCCCGGAAAAAGCGCGTCAGGTGCTGGGGGCAGGTGTTGATATCTGGAAAAATCTGGCCGAGCAGCAAAATCTGGACGGTTTCGACGCCGTTATTAACCTCGCGGGAGAACCCATCGCCGATAAGCGCTGGACGGAAGAGCAAAAACAGCTGTTATGCAGCAGCCGGTGGAACATTACCGAAAAGCTGGTCGAGCTGATCCGCAACAGCCATACGCCGCCTTCCGTGCTGATTTCGGGTTCCGCAGTAGGCTATTACGGCGATCTTGGCGAGGTGGTGGTGACCGAGGAAGAGCCTCCCCATAACGAGTTCACCCATAAGCTCTGCGCCCAGTGGGAGCGTATCGCCTGCGCGGCGCAGAGCGATCGGACCCGCGTTTGCCTGCTGCGGACCGGTGTCGTCCTCGCGCCGAAAGGCGGCATTCTGGCGAAGATGCTTCCCCCTTTCAGGCTAGGACTCGGTGGCCCCATCGGCAATGGCCGTCAGTATATGGCGTGGATCCATATCGACGATATGGTCAACGGGATTCTCTGGCTGCTGGATAACGATCTGCGCGGGCCGTTTAACATGGTTGCGCCGTATCCGGTGCGAAATGAACAGTTTGCCCACGCGCTGGGACATGCCCTGCACCGCCCGGCGATATTGCGCGTTCCTGCGACGGCGATTCGGCTGCTGATGGGTGAAGCGTCTGTTCTGGTTCTGGGCGGACAGAGAGCGCTGCCAAAACGGCTGGAAGCGGCCGGGTTTGCGTTCCGCTGGTATGAATTAGAAGAGGCGCTGGGGGATGTGGTGCGGTGAATATGGTACAGTGACAGGCCATGTTCCGAAGAAATGGCGTAACAATGGCAACCATCACCACACCCCGGCTTCACCTCACCCCTTTTGAACCCGCTGACTGGGCCTTCTTTCGCTCGCTGCGTGAAGATCGCCGCATCATGCGCTATATGGCCGCCATCGCCCCGGAAAAAGAGACCCGACGCGTGTTTGCCGCGCGACTCGCTGCTGCTCATGTGTTTGTCATTCGCGCCCGGGATGATGATACGCCGCTGGGCGATATCGGCCTGCAGATTAGCGCTGAGAATCGTGAAGAGGCGGATATCGGCTATACGGTTGTGCCTGCCGCGCAGGGGAAAGGTATCGCCAGCGAAGCGCTGCGCGCGGTGTGTGATTACGCCTTTAACCAGACCGGCGTGAAGGCGATTAATGCGTACGTGCTGGCGGACAACGGCGGGTCGATACGGGTGCTGGAGAAAACCGGGTTTGTGCGTATGCAGGTACTGGAAAAGGCGTATGAGATTGACGGCGTGCGCTATGACGACTGGGTGTACCGGCTGGAGTGTAGTGCGGCCTGAATGCCGGGCGGCACTGCGTTTGCCCGGCCTACGGTTTTGTAGGCCCGGTAAGCGAAGCGCCACCGGGCGATTGGGCTGCACTGCGGTCTGATGCCCTCTTACTTCAGAGAGCCTTTAAGGAACTGCTGCAAACGCGGGCTTTGCGGGTTTGCCAGCACCTCATCCGGATGCCCCTGCTCTTCAATTTTCCCCTGATGCAGGAAAATCACGTGGTTCGAGACGTTACGGGCGAAGCCCATCTCGTGCGTCACGACCACCATCGTTTTGCCCTCTTCGGCCAGCTTCTGCATGATGCGCAGCACTTCGCCAACGAGTTCAGGGTCCAGCGCGGAGGTCGGTTCGTCGAACAGCAGCACCTCGGGCTCCATCGCCAGCGCGCGGGCGATAGAGACACGCTGCTGCTGACCGCCGGAGAGATGCACCGGGTATTTCATCTGCTGGCGTTCGTCGATGCCCACTTTCGCCAGGTATTTCACCGCGCGCTCGCGGGCTTCATGCTTGCTCAGGCCCAGCACCTGAACCGGTGCTTCCATCACGTTCTCCAGCACCGTCATGTGGCTCCAGAGGTTAAAGTGCTGGAATACCATCGTCAGGCGCGTACGCAGCAGGCGCAGCTGGTTCTTGTCTGCCACCTTCAGCTGGCCGTCTTTGTCACGCACCAGGTTGATATTCTGCCCGCTCACCACAATTGAGCCTTCACTCGGCTTTTCGAGGAAGTTGATGCAGCGCAGGAAGGTACTTTTTCCCGAGCCAGATGAGCCGATGATACTGATCACGTCGCCCGCATTCGCCTGCAGCGACACCCCTTTCAGCACTTCATGTTCGCCGTAGCGTTTGTGCAAATCAATTACGTTTAATTTGTTCTCAGCCATCATCTTTCTCAGTGCGTCGAAGAAGGTTTTATATGCTGCAACCAGCGTTTTTCAGCCTTACGGAACAGGCTAATCAGAACATAAGAGATAATTAAATAGAGCACCGCCGCAATGCCAAACGCGGTAAACGGCTGATAGGTTGCGGAGTTAATATCGCGCGCTATTTTGAGCAGGTCCGGCACCGTCGCGGTAAAGGCGAGCGCAGTCGAGTGCAGCATCAAAATCACTTCGTTACTGTAGGCCGGTAACGCGATACGCAGGGCCGATGGCAGAATGATGCAGCGGTAGAGTTTCACCGACGAGAAGCCGTAGGCCCGGGCAGCTTCAATTTCACCGTAAGGAACAGAACGAATCGCCCCCGCGAAAATCTCCGTGGTGTAGGCGCAGGTGTTGAGCGTCAACGCCAGCACCGTACAGTTCAGACCGCTGCGGAAGAACGCATTCAGCATCTCAGTGCCTTTTACGATCTCAAGCGTATACATTCCCGAGTAGAACACCAGCAGCTGCACGTACAGCGGCGTACCGCGAAAGACGTAGGTGAACAGCCAGATCGGGAACTGGATAAATTTATTGTTCGAGACGCGGCCAATGGCGAGAAACACCGCCAGAATACCGCCCATTACCACGGAGGAGATCAGCAGCCAGAGCGTAATCGCCACGCCGGTAAAGCGGTAGCCATCTGTCCACAGCAGCGATTTCCAGTATTCCTGAATAATCTCAATCACAGGTCAGCCCTCTTCACACCCACGGAGTAGCGACGCTCCAGCAGAAGCAGCACACCATTGGAGACGGTCGTAAAGACCAGATAAATCACGCCACAGACCACCGCAAAATAGAACGGCTCCCAGGTGCTCTTACCCGCCAGCTGAGTCGCTTTCACGACGTCTTCCAGACCGAGCAGCGAGACCAGCGCTGTCGCTTTGAGGATAACCTGCCAGTTGTTCCCGATGCCCGGCAGCGCGTAGCGCATCATGGCCGGGAACATAATTCGACGAAACGTTTGTGATGAGGTAAAACCAAATGCGGTTGCCGCCTCAATGTGACCTTTCGGCACGGCCATGTAAGCACCGCGGAAGGTTTCCGTGAAGTAGGCGCCGTAGATAAAACCGAGGGTAATAATACCGGCCACCATCGGGTCGATATCAATTTGTCCCATGCCCATCGCGTCTGTTATGCCGTTAAGCGCAATCTGCAGACCGTAAAAAATCAGCAGCATCAGCACCAGATCGGGAACGCCGCGAATGAGCGTGGTGTAGCCTTCAAAGATTAGCGCCAGCGGTTTGTTAGCTGAAAGCTTCGCCCCTGCGCCTGCCAGACCTATCAGCACCGCCAGCACCACGGAGCTGATAGCCAGCTCAAGGGTGACAAGCGCGCCCTGTAAAATAACGCCAGAAAATCCGTACAGCATACCGCGAGCCCTGTCGTATCGTGAGTGGTGGAACCGTGTCTTTTCCCCTCCCGCCGTGGGAGGGGCCGCACGTTATATGACGGGGCGATTAGCCGCCGTAAACATTAAAATCAAAGTACTTTTTCGCCAGCTTGTCGTACGTGCCGTCTGCGCGCATTTCAGCGAACGCCTTGTTCAGCGCCTCACGCAGTTCGTTGTCTTCTTTGCGCAGGCCCATACCGGTGCCCACACCAAACAGCTTAACGTCCTTAATAGACGGGCCGCCAAACTTGTAATCTTTACCTACCGGCGTTTTCAGGAAGCCTTCGCTAGCCGCGACTTCATCCTGGAATGCGGCATCAATACGGCCTGCCGTCAGGTCAGCGTAGATATTTTCCTGGCCCTGATAGGAGACAATTTCAATCCCCTTCGGTGCCCAGTGCTCGTTGCCGTAGGTTTCCTGAGTGGTGCCCTGCAGCACGCCCACGCGTTTGCCCTTCAGCGATTCCAGCGTTGGCTGAATATTAGACGATTTCGCCACCACCAGACGTGAATCGGCCGCGTAGAGTTTGTCGGTGAAGGCAATCTCCTGCTGGCGTTTTTCAGTGATGGAGAGGGAGGACATGATTACGTCGATTTTTTTCGCTTTCAGGGACGGGATCAGCGCATCCAACGGGTTCTCAACGTAGGTACACTGTGCTTTGATGCGTTTGCACAGCTCATTGGCCAGATCGATGTCAAAACCGACCAGTTCACCCTTTGAATTCTTCGATTCGAACGGCGCATAGGTAGGGTCGGTACCAATTCGAATTTTCTGCGGAATAGCTGCGAATGCCGCGGTGGCGCTGGAAAAGGCCAGTACCAGTGATAATGACAACACGAGTTTTTTCATATTTGTCCTCAACAAACTGTCTTCATACGGGATTTTTACGACGACGGGGTGGTGCTAATGTGCCATTAATCCCCTCAGTCAGGCAAAGATTAATGCCTTTCCAGCGGGAATTTTTGCATTATTAATGCGTAAGTATGCACACAGCGATCCAATACAGTGCATCAAATGCACCGTATTGGGTCAACCGCTCCCGTAACGCACCTTTCCGGTGCGTCACCGTCAGGTGTTATTCACCGTATACGTTGAAGTCGAAGTATTTCTTCGCCAGTTTGTCGTACGTACCGTCTTTACGCAGCTCTGCAAAGGCTTTGTCGAAGGCGGCTTTCAGCTCGGTATCATCCTTACGCAGGCCAATCCCGGTGCCGTCGCCAAAGTACTTTTTGTCTTTCACCGACGGGCCTGCAAACGCGTAGTCTTTACCCGCAGGCTGCTTCAGGAAGCCTTCGCTCGCGGCGACTTCATCCTGGAATGCCGCATCCAGACGGCCTGCCGCCAGGTCAGAGTAAATCAGATCCTGGTTCTGGTAAGCCACCACGTCTACGCCCTTCTCACGCCAGTTAGCATTGGCATAGCCTTCCTGAGTCGAACCCTGAAGCACGCCGACATGCTTGCCTTTCAGCGAGTCGATGGTGGGCTTAATCGGGGAGCCTTTAGGCGCAATCAGGCGAGAATCCGCGGCGTAGAGCTTGTCAGAGAAGGCAATCTCCTGCTGGCGTTTTTCAGTGATGGAAAGAGAAGAGATAATGGCGTCGATTTTCTTGGCTTTCAGCGACGGGATTAACGCGTCAAAGTCGCTGCCCACCCATGTGCATTTCACCGCAATGCGTTTGCACATTTCATTACCCAGATCGATATCAAACCCCACGAAATCGCCTTTCGCATCCTTGGAAGAGAATGGCGCGTAGGTTGCGTCTGTACCGATACGAACCGTCTGTGGAAGCGCTGCGTAGCTACCTGCTGCCGCACTTAACCCCACCAGCAAAGACAGAGCCAGAACCGTCTTCTTCATACATTTACCCTCAAGTACCGTGATTTTATTATGTATTGTGTTGTGTGTTGTGTTGCAGGCTTCATCTTGCAGGTCTTATGCCACATTGCCGTCTGGTTAAAACTTCGACGTTAAATATGTTAATAAAACGTTGCGATACTGCCTTAATGGTGAAAGATAGCAGGTCTGCCGAACGAACCGGAGAGAGAAAAAGGGAAAAAACGAATTAAATGTCGAGGATATGATCGCCGTTGCATAATTGCCCTGAAACAGGGCAACGTGTCTTTTCATGCACCGGCTATGTGCACAGATTCAGGCACCCTGCCAGCGGGTGAAGAGATCCTCGGGCAGGTCGATGTCGAACTGATCGAGTACGCGGTTAACGGTCTGGTTGATAATGTCGTCCAGCGTTTGTGGACGATGGTAGAACGCGGGCACCGGCGGCATGATCACAGCCCCCAGCTCAGCAGCCTGCGTCATTAAGCGCAGATGGCCCAGGTGCAGCGGCGTTTCCCGCACGCACAGCACCAGAGGACGCCGCTCCTTCAGCACCACATCCGCCGCACGCGTCACCAGGGTGTCGGTATAGCTGTTCACAATGCCGGAGAGCGTTTTGATTGAACAGGGCAGGATCACCATGCCGGCGGTTTTAAACGAGCCTGAGGAGATGCTGGCGGCGATATCACGGGCATCGTGAACGACATCCGCAAGCGCCTGAACATCGCGCAGGGAGAGATCGGTTTCCAGAGAGAGGGTCTGCCGCGCCGCCTGGCTCATCACCAGATGGGTTTCGACGTTCGCCACGTTACGCAGAACCTGTAGCAAACGTACGCCGTAAATCGCACCGCTGGCACCGCTGAGCCCAACTATGAGTCGTTTCATGATTTTCGCCCTTACTGATTTCAGGGCAGACTGTGCAGGATTTTGCAGGGAGTTGCAAGTGAGGGCATACGCCCTCACCTGCCGGAACATCAACCTTCGTTGTGCATCTCTAAGCTTTCAAGATCGTTCTGCAGCTGGACGGCTTTCGCATCGTCGTTGCGCAGCGAATCAAGATAGTCGAGATACTGCTGGTCAACGTCTTTGGTCACGTAAATACCGTTGAACACGGAGCATTCAAACTGCTGAATTTCCGGGTTCTCGGCACGCACCGCGTCGATGAGGTCGTTGAGGTCCTGGAAAATCAGGCCGTCAGCACCGATGATCTGGCGAATTTCATCCACTTCACGCCCGTGAGCGATCAGCTCGTTGGCGGTTGGCATATCAATACCGTACACGTTCGGGAAGCGAATCTCCGGCGCAGCAGAGGCCAGATAGACTTTCTTCGCACCCGCTTCGCGTGCCATCTCGATAATCTGCTCAGAGGTGGTACCGCGAACGATGGAGTCATCCACCAGCAGAACATTCTTGTCGCGGAATTCCGCGCGGTTAGCGTTCAGCTTGCGGCGCACGGACTTACGGCGCAGATGCTGCCCCGGCATGATAAAGGTGCGGCCAACGTAGCGGTTCTTCACGAAGCCCTGACGGTATGGCTTATCCAGAATGCGGGCGATCTCCAGCGCGATATCGCAGGAGGTTTCCGGGATAGGAATCACCACGTCGATGTCGAGATCGTCCCACTCGCGGGCAATCTTCTCGCCAAGCTTGGTGCCCATGTTGACGCGCGCGCTGTAGACGGAAATCTTGTCGATGAAGGAGTCCGGACGGGCAAAGTAAACGTATTCAAACAGGCACGGGTTGCTGACCGGGTTGTCGGCACACTGGCGGGTAAACAGCTGGCCCTTCTCGGTGATGTAGACCGCTTCGCCCGGCGCCACGTCGCGCAGGAATTCGAAGCCCAGGGTATCCAGCGCCACGCTTTCAGAGGCAACCATATATTCGGTACGGCCATCGCCGAGGTCGCGCTTGCCGAGTACCAGCGGACGAATGCCGTTTGGATCGCGGAAGGCCACCATGCCGTGACCGATGATCATCGCCACGCAGGCGTACGCACCGCGGATCTGACGGTTGGTCGCGGCAATCGCGGCAAAAATGTTGTCCGCTTCCAGCGGATAGTGACGGAAGTTATCCAGCTCGCTGGCGAACACGTTGAGCAGGATTTCAGAATCAGAGGTGGTGTTAATGTGGCGACGTTTCTCTTCGAACAGCTTTTTACGCAGCTCATGCGCGTTGGTCAGGTTGCCGTTATGGGCAAGGGTGATGCCATACGGTGAGTTGACGTAGAAAGGCTGTGCCTCAGAGGCGCTGGAACTGCCAGCGGTAGGATAACGAACGTGACCGATCCCCATATTACCTTGCAGACGCTGCATATGGCGGGCTTCAAACACATCGTTTACCAGGCCATTCGCCTTGCGTAAACGGAAGCAGTTGTTTGCATCAATGGTGATGATACCCGCAGCATCCTGCCCACGGTGCTGAAGCACCGTTAACGCGTCATAAATCGACTGGTTTACCGGCATGAAACCGGCGATACCGACAATACCGCACATTCGTCTTTTCCTCGTTAAGCCACATCTCAGGGTTTATGCCCTGGGCAAAAAACTCGACGAGCTTTGCAGATAGTCAAAGAACCATCTGATGATGAAGCTGAACTCTGGAATGAGCTGCGATTTCTGCCAGTCTTCACTTTTGGAGAACCCGGTAAAGGTATCCAGGAAGAACAGGATCGCGGCCACAATCAGCACGCCTCGCAACGCCCCGAAACAGATCCCGAGTACCCTGTCCGTTCCTGACAGACCGGTTTTCTCGACCAGCTGACCTATCACGTAATTGACGATAGCGCCGACAATCAGCGTCGCGATAAACAGCACCGCGATGGCGATTCCATTTCGGACCAGTTCATCTTCAAAGCCCGTGAACCAGACAGACAGGTAAGTGTAGTAATGACTGGCGACAAAGAAAGCACAACCCCAGGTCACCAGCGATAACGCTTCACGAACAAAGCCACGGATCAGGCTAACCAGACAGGAAAAACCAATCACCGCAATGATGGCGTAATCAATCCAGACCATATGTGTCCCACGATTAAACGCCCTGTCATCCAGTTCGGGGCGAATTCTAACAGAAAAAGAAAACGTTTGCGTAGGGATTTCCTTCCCGCGCGTAAATAAAAAAGGCGCTGAAAAAAATGTTCAACGCCGTGGCTTATCGCCTCTCTCTTACAGGAGCAGGTCGTACTTAGTTCGCGCTGTAGCCCATTACTACACCGCTCAGGCCGGAGATCTGCTTCAGCTCACCCAGCGACCCTTTCAGTTTGTCTTTAGACGCTTCTGGCCCCACGAGGATACGGGTAATTTTACCCTGCACCGGCGTGGAAGGTGAAGTGTAAACACGATATCCCGCACTGCGCAGTTTACCCACCACCTCATTCACCTTGTCCGCATTTTTCAGCGCACCGAGCTGCACCACGTAGGCTTTGCCCGTTGGGGCAGCAGCGTCCTGCTGCGTCGGTTTTGCTGGCGGAGGCGTCTCTGACGCTGCGGCGAGCTGTTCTGCCGCTTTATCACGCTGCGGTTTCGGCTGCGGCTTCTCAACCGGCTTCGGTTTTTCAACCGGTTTAGGCTGCTCGACCGGCACAGGATCGATATCGCTGTTGCTCGTGGCCGCCAGGCGAGACGGATCGAGCGACGGTGCGGCGGCATCGCCCGCGCGCACCTCTTCCGCCGCCCCTTCCGGAGGCTGAGCAGGCAGCGCCTGCGTCGCCGCGGGCAGCATATCCGGCTCATCGCGGTCGCCCGGTTTCGGCACCAGCGGAATCGCGGCAAACTCATCCTGATAATGCTTTTTCTGCCCGTCGAGCAGCCCGGGAAGAATAATCACCCCGAGCGCGACCAGCACAATGGTTCCTGTTAAACGGTTCTGAAACTTACTCGCCACCGGTTCTCCCCGCGTCCATCACTTCCATGACATGTGCCACCGTGTGGAATGAACCACACACCAGCACGGTATCTTCTGGTTTAGCCTCCGCCATCGCGGCATGCCAGGCCTGCGCCACGCTACTGTAGATTGCGCCTTTGCCGAGATGTTCCATCAGCTGCTCAGCCGTCGCGCCGCGCGGCCCCTCCAGAGGAGCACAATACCAGCTATCGACCACACTCTCCATGCAGGCCAGCGTCCCGCCGATATCTTTATCATGAAGCATACCGATAACCGCCAGCACGCGCCCGGTTTTTGGTAACGATTTGAGACGTCCCGCGAGATACGCCGCCGCGTGGGGGTTGTGCGCCACGTCCAGAATCAGGCGCGGTGACTCGCTCACAATCTGGAAACGTCCTGGCAGAATCGCGTTTTGTATACCCTCGCGGAACGCCTGTTCGCTGACCACGAGGCCGCTGGCGCGCAGTGCCGCCAGTGCGGTTGCCGCATTTGGCTGCGGGACCTGCGGCAGCGGCAGGTTATCCAGCGCCCCCTGCGCGTCGCTAAAGCGCCAGCCGTTGTCCTGAACCTCATACTGCCAGTCAACGCCGCGGCGCAGCAGCTGTGCGCCCTTTTCGTTCACCACGTCAGCAATGGTGTGCGGCATGTCCGGCTCGCCCACCACGGCAGGTTTATTTGCCCGGAAAATACCGGCCTTCTCGCGGCCAATGCTTTCACGATCGGGCCCCAGCCAGTCGATATGATCCAGCGCGATGCTGGTCACTACCGCCACGTCTGCATCGACGATATTGGTCGCATCAAGACGTCCGCCAAGACCAACCTCAAGGATCACCACGTCCAGCTGGGCCTGTTTGAACAGCCACAGGGCCGACAGAGTGCCGTATTCAAAATAGGTTAATGAGGTCTCTCCGCGCGCGGCTTCAATTTCCGCGAACGATGCCGTATGCGCCGACTCCGGCAGCTCGCTGTTCTGCACACGAACCCGCTCGGTGTAGCGTACCAGATGTGGCGAGCTGTACACGCCGACCCTATAGCCCGCCGCCATCAGGACGGATTCCAGCGTGCGGCAGGTGGTACCTTTGCCGTTGGTGCCTGCGACGGTGAACACGAAAGGCGCCGGTTTCAGCACATCAAGACGCGCGGCAACCTGGCTTACGCGCTCAAGCCCCATATCGATGGTTTTACTGTGCAGGTTTTCCAGATAAGAAAGCCACGCGGCCAGGGGCGACGTGGCTTGGGGAATGCTTTTATTTTCCATAATGCCCGGTTGTCATTAACAGATTAGAAAGCAAAAGGGCAGCGCCAACTGGCCCTGCCCTTTTCAGTTATCAGGCCTCGGGTTCCTGATCCGGTACCACCACGCCTTCACGCGGCTCATCCGGGTTCGGCGCTGGCAGATTCATCAGCTTCGCCAGGATGCGCGCCAGCTTCAGGCGCATTTCCGGACGGCGGACGATCATGTCGATGGCGCCTTTCTCAATGAGGAACTCACTGCGCTGGAATCCCGGCGGCAGTTTTTCACGAACGGTCTGCTCGATAACGCGAGGACCCGCAAAGCCGATCAGCGCTTTTGGCTCAGCGACGTTCAGGTCGCCCAGCATCGCGAAGCTCGCGGAGACGCCGCCCATGGTTGGGTCGGTCAGCACGGAGATGTACGGCAGACCGCGCTCCTGCATCTTCGCCAGCGCTGCAGAGGTTTTAGCCATCTGCATCAGGGACATCAGGGCTTCCTGCATACGTGCTCCACCGGAGGCAGAGAAGCAGATCAGCGGACAGTTGTCTTCCAGCGCCTGCTCAACGGCACGCACGAAGCGCGCACCGACCACGGAGCCCATTGAGCCGCCCATAAAGGAGAACTCAAACGCAGCGGCAACAACCGGCATCCCATGCAGGGTGCCTTTCATGACGACCAGCGCGTCTTTCTCGCCGGTCTCTTTCTGTGCGGAGGCCAGACGATCTTTATATTTTTTGGAGTCGCGGAACTTCAGCACGTCTTTTGGCTCAAGCTCGCTGCCCAGTTCTACCAGAGAACCTTCGTCCAGCAGGCTATGCAGGCGGTTGCGCGCCGACATACGCATATGGTGGTCACACTTCGGACACACCTCAAGGTTGCGCTCCAGCTCTGCGCGATACAGAACCTGGCCGCAGCTATCACACTTCGTCCATACCCCTTCAGGAATGCTCGCTTTACGCGTTGGGGTAATGTTGCTTTTAATTCGTTCAATCCAGCTCATTGATAACCTTTCTGCCTGAACCTGGTCGTATGCCAGTTTTGCTATAAGAGGCGAATAATGCCATTTTTGCCTCCAACAGACCATGAATGTTGCACATTAAAACATAACAGCCCGAAACTTTGGATAAAAAAGTGGTCGAACCGCCAGTGTGCATTTACTTCGCTTGCTTTGCCGCCGCACGTTTATGACGAATGATTTCGATAACGCCCGGCAGTACGGAAAGCACAATAATCGCTACAATCAGTAACTTAAGATTTTCCTGAACCACTGGGAGATCGCCAAACAGGTAGCCTGCATAGGTAAACAGCAGTACCCAAAGCAGCGCCCCCACGACGTTATACATGGCAAAATGACGATAGGACATATGTCCCATTCCCGCCACAAACGGTGCAAATGTGCGCACAATAGGCACAAAGCGCGCAAGGATAATGGTTTTTCCGCCATGGCGTTCATAAAACGCATGCGTTTTATCTAAATAGCTGCGACGGAAAATTTTTGAATCCGGATTGCTGAACAGCCGCTCACCGAATACGCGTCCAATCGTGTAGTTGACCGCATCACCGACGATGGCGGCAATCACCATCAGCACCACCATAAGATGCACATTCAGATCGTTGGTGGGCAGCGCCGATAACGCCCCGGCGACAAACAGCAGTGAATCGCCCGGCAGGAACGGCGTGACAACCAGCCCGGTTTCACAAAACAGAATGAGGAACAGAATGGCATAAACCCAGACGCCATACTGCGCGACCAGTTCTGCCAGGTGAACATCAATATGCAGGATGAAATCAATCAAAAAACGAATTACGTCCATATTGTCTAAGCCTTAATTGCACCTTTGTTTAGTCCGCTAAAAACAGCGGCCCCATTGGCGGTTTCGGCAGGTCAAACCGATCCGGATAGTCTACCGAGACCAGATACAGCCCTTCCGCTTTCGCCGTGGCTGCCGCAAGCGTTCTGTCCTTCGCTGCCAGCAGGTCTGCAATCCAGCTCTCCGGCTGGTGTCCGGCACCCACTTCCATCAGGCTGCCCACAATATTCCGCACCATATGATGTACAAAGGCATTGGCTTTGATATCCACCACCACATACGCGCCAAAACGGCTGACGTGAATGTGCATGACATTACGCCACGGCGTGCGGGACTGACACTGCACCGCACGAAACGAGGTAAAGTCATTTTCACCAATCAGACACTGCGCCGCGCGATGCATGCGTTCCGCATCGAGCGGTTCATAAAAATGCGTCACGCCCTGGCTTAACACCGCCGGACGCAGACGCTGGTTGTAGATGACATAACGGTAACGACGCGCGGTGGCGCTGAAACGCGCATGAAAATCATCCGGCACAGCTTTCACCCAACGCACCGCAATGTCACCAGGCAAATTCGCATTTACACCCAGCGTCCAGGCGGCATCCTTACGCACGGCAGTGGTCTCAAAGTGCACCACCTGCCCCGTGCCGTGAACGCCCGCGTCCGTCCGGCCTGCGCACAGGACGTTAATCGGCTCGTTTGCCACCTGAGAGAGCGCTTTCTCCAGTTTCTCCTGGACGCTGCGCACCTCATTCTGACGCTGCCAGCCATAATATTTACTGCCATCGTACTCAATACCGAGGGCAATTTTATGAACCGGCTTTTGTTCCACGTCTGACATCAGTACAGGTACTCCTGCACCAGTTTTTCAGCGATCTTGACCGCCATCAGCGCGCCGCCGAAACGAACGTTGTCGGCAACGGACCAGAACTGAACCTGCTCCGGCATACCGTAGTCGTTACGCACGCAGCCAACGGAAAGATGCGCGCTACCGGTGGCATCGCCCACCTGCGTCGGGAACTCGCTCTCTTCAGAGAGGACGATGTCTTCCCCGCGCCCAAACGCATCGCGCGCCTCTTCTGCCGCCAGGGGACGCAGCGCTTCAAAGCCGACCATCTGCGCGTGACCGTAGAAGACCGGGGACTGCACGACGCTTGCGGAGATCATCAAGCCATCGTCCTGCAGAATTTTACGCACCTCATCGACGATACGACGCTCTTCGCGCACGGAGCCCTCGCGGTCCGGCAATAGCGGCAGCATGTTGAACGCCAGCTGGCGGCCAAAGAAATCATCTTCATCAATCGGAATGCCGTTCAGCAGCTTCGCGCTCTGCCCGGCCAGCGCGTCAACGGCCTTTTTGCCGTTTGCGGACGCCGACAGCAGGCTGGTGACGGTAATGCGCGACAGGCCGCCGTCGTCGATCAGCGGTTTCAGTGCAGTCAGCAGCTGGCTGGTCAGGCTGTTCGGCACCGCAATGACGTTACGGTTGCGGTAGTCAGCCAGTACAAACGGGTTCACGTCCGGCACCACCAGCGGCACATCCGGCTCCATGGAGAACAGACCGCTCAGATCGATGACCAGGCAGCCTGCGTTGGTCGCCTCTTCAACGTACGCCGCAGTGGCTTCAGCGCCCGCGGCGAAAAACGCCAGCTGCGCCTGCGTCCAGTCGAACGCCGCCGCATCCTGAACCATGACGGATTTATTGTTAAAACGCAGATGCTCACCCGCGCTATCCGTTCGCGCCAGCGCATAGATATCGCCCACCGGGAACTGACGCTCAGCAAGCGTTTCGAGCAGGGCTTCGCCCACGGCACCCGTGGCACCTAAAATGGCAATGTTCCAGCCTTCAGACATGGTGGTTTACTCCAGAAATAAAAAAGCGTCCCTGTCGGAGTATCCGACAGGGAGCATTAAGAAGACATTAATGCGCCGGGTGATGAACGGCGTTAAACCCCAGCTTGTGCAGCAGCGTCGCCGCCGACGCGTCGTCGCACATCACATAGAGGGAAGACCACTCGCGGCGCTCAACGTAGTTCTTGCGCAGCTTATCAAACTCACCCGGGATCCCCGCCACTTTACGCAGCAGCGCATCATCGCGGCGCACATCATACACTAAATGCACTAGCCTTTTCAGCGTTGCCTGATCGAGCGGGCCGTGAAGAGTAATGCGGCCAAATTCAGGCGCGGGGAGTAAGGTATCCAGCGCCACCTGCTGCGGATGGCCGATGAAGGCGCTGTAGGCTTCGAAGACCTGCGTCGTACCGCGGGCTTTCCCTTCGAGGGTATAACCAGCGATATGCGCCGTGCCCACATCAACCTTATTTAGCAGCTCAACGTTGAGGTCCGGCTCCGGCTCCCAGACGTCCAGCACCACGCTGAGGTCTTGTCCTTCGTTCAGACACGTCAGCAGCGCGGCGTTATCGACTACCGGACCACGGCAGGCATTTATCAGAATAGTGCCAGCCTTCAGACGGCGAATTAACGCCTCATCGGCCAGATGCAGAGACTTATACGGCCCCTCTTTAAACAGCGGCGTGTGGAACGTCAGCACGTCGCACTGTTCAACCAGCTCGTCCAGCGAACGGAAATCCCCATCATCGCCGTTGTCTTTGCGCGGCGGATCGCACAGCAACGTGCGGATCCCTAACGCTTCCAGGCGCTTTTGCAGGCGTCCGCCGACGTTACCCACGCCGACAATCCCCACGGTGCGGTCTTTCAGCGCAAACCCGTCGCGCTCGGCCAGCATCAGCAGCGAGGAGAAAACGTATTCCACGACGGCAATCGCGTTACAGCCCGGCGCGGCGGAGAAACCGATTCCGGCCTGCTTCAGCCATTTATCATCCACATGATCGGTCCCTGCCGTTGCGGTCCCAACGAACTTAATCGCCTTACCGGCGAGCAACGCCTCATTTACTTTGGTCACCGAGCGCACCATCAGGGCGTCGGCATCGTCCAGTTCGTTGACCGGGATCGGGCGACCAGGAACAGCCTTAACGTTACCCAGGCGGCTAAACAGCTCACGGGCGTAAGGCATATTTTCATCAACGAGGATTTTCACGTCTGAGTACCTGTTTGAGAGGAAGAAAACCTGCCAAGTGTGCCATAATCTGGCCGCCAGGCATATACGTCTGCCAGGTTTACGCTGAGTTTTGACTTTAAGGATTTTTGACGATGCAGCCCATTTCAGGTACGCCGCCACGCCCTCCGGGTGAAGGCCCCGTCACGCCAAACGTTGCCGGTGAACAACCGCTATCCACGCAACAGCGCACCGTGCTGGAGCGACTGATCACGCGCCTGATTGCGCTGACTTCACAGCAAAACGCGGAAGTCTGGGCCGGGGTGAAGCATGATTTAGGCGTGAGGAACGACGCACCGCTGCAGTCGCGCCATTTCCCCGCTGCCGAGCAAAATCTGAACCAGCGTATTACGACCGCGCAGCAGAACCACACCACGCGCCAGATTGTTTCTCAGCTGACGGAGCTGCTGGGCCAGGGAAATAACCGCCAGGCGGTGAGTGATTTTATTCGCCAGCAGTATGGTCAGACCGCGCTGGGCCAACTGACGCCCGACCAGCTCAAAACCGTGCTGACGCTGCTGCAGAACAATGAGCTGTCGATTCCGCAGCCGCAGGTGCGCCCGGCGACCGAGCGTCCGCTGCTGCCCGCCGAGCACAATACGCTCAAGCAGATGGTGACGAAGCTGGCCGCGGCCACCGGCGAGCCGACGAAGCTTATCTGGCAATCCATGCTGGAGCTGTCGGGCGTGAAGGCAGGCGAGCTGATCCCGGCCAAACAGTTTACCCATCTGGTGACCTGGCTCCAGGCACGCCAGACGCTCAGCACCCAGAGCGCCCCTACCCTGCATACTGTGCAGGCCGCGCTGAAACAGCCGCTTGAGCCGCACGAGTTCGAGGTGATTCGGGATTATGCCCAGCAGAACTGGCAGGCCACGCCGCAAACGGTACTGACTACCGCGCAGGTGCAGGATCTGCTCAACCAGATCTTCGTTCGCCGCGCCGAGCGCGAAGGCGGCGTACCGGAGGTGAGAAATATTCAGCCGATCTACAGCCCGCTGTTTGCGCCGGTCGTGGAGACCTTCAGAACACTTTCTGCGCGTCCGGGATTGATGTTTATTGCATTACTGATTGCGCTGGCGATTTTCTGGCTGGTTGCCTGATATTTTGCCCGGTGGCGCTGCGCTTACCTAGCCTACAACGGCTCGAACCGTAGGCCGGGTAAGGCGCAGCCGCCACCCGGCAACAACGACTCACGTTCTGCGAAACGCCACCAGCGTCACCACGATCCCCACCACCGCGGAAACCGCACCGGCCAGGAAGACGGACGGATAGCCAAACGAGGTGGCTAACAGCCCGGCCAGCGGCCCGGTTACCCCGTATGAGATATCCTGAAACGCCGCATAGCCGCCGAGCGCCGTCCCGCGCACCTGCGGAGCCACGCGCTTCACCACTTCAACGCCCAGCGCCGGGAAGATCAGAGAACAGCCGCAGCCGGTCAGCGCCGCACCAAGCAGCGCAACGGATGCCACGGGTGCATTCCACAACAGCAGAAGACCGATGGTTTCAATGACCAGCGATGCCACCGCCACCTTTACGCCACCAAAGCGATCCGGCATCCAGCCAAAAAGCACGCGCATCAGAACAAACGCGCCGCCAAACGCGGTAAGCGTAAAACCGGCCATCGCCCAGCCGCGGCTCATAAAATAGAGCGAGACGAACGTCCCAATCACCGCAAAACCCACGCCCTGCAGCGCCAGGCCCAGGCCCGGCTGCCAGATTTGGCCGACCACGCTCCACAGGGAAGGACGCTCGCCTTTGTGCGCGGGCACCTTACGCACCGAGCCGTTAAACGCCCATGCCACCAGCGGCAGCGCCATGGTGGTGGCAGCCAGCGCCGCAAAACCGAACTGGCTGTTGATCAGCAGACCAAGCGGTGCCCCGGCGGCCAGCGCGCCGTAGATGGCCATGCCGTTCCAGGACATCACCTTGCCGGAACGTGCTGGCCCTACCAGCCCCATTCCCCAGGTCAGGGTGTCGGTCAGCAGCTGGCTTTCACCGAAGCCAAGAATTAAACGGCCCAGCACCAGCAGCGCAAATTTATACACGGCGTCTACCGGCAGGAGAGCCGCCAGCAGCCAGGCGCCGCCCGCCAGCCCGCAGGCAAACATCCCCTGCAGCGCCGAGCGTTTGGCACCGTGCTGATCCGCCAGACGTCCGGCGTAGCCGCGGGTTAAAACCGTCGCTAAAAACTGAATGCCCACGGCGATGCCGACCATGGTGTTGCCATAGCCCAGCTCCTGATGAACGAACAGCGGGATCACCGGCAGCGGCAGGCCAACGGTCATATAGGTCAGGAATACCGCAAAGGCGATACGGAACAGCGAGACGTTCGCTGAAGGGGTTGTTTCTGTTTGAGTTACTGCAGTCATGCTTTACTCCGAAATGAAGAGTAAGGCGGGGAAATGCCACGCCCCCTCTACCTGATTATCAGGATTAAGGTGCGTTGGTTGACGTTAAACGCTTACGCATTATCGTGAGGATAATGTTGAGTGGTGAAGTTTGCCTGTGAGATCAGCCGCTTGTCAATGCACAAAAAAGGGAGCCTTATGGCTCCCCTTTCGAATCAAACATAAAACTTATGCTTTCAGCTTACGCATGACCAGCGTGGCGTTGGTGCCGCCGAAACCGAAGCTGTTGGACATGACGGTAGTCAGCGTCGCGTCCGTTGGTTTGGTCACGATGTTCAGGCCAGCAGCCTGCTCGTCCATCTCTTCGATGTTGATGCTTGGCGCGATAAAGCCGTTTTCCAGCATCAGCAGAGAGTAGATCGCTTCCTGTACGCCAGCCGCACCCAGAGAGTGACCGGTCATGGCTTTGGTGGCAGAGATAGCCGGGCTGTTGTCGCCGAACACTTCGCGGATCGCACCCAGCTCTTTCACGTCACCTACCGGCGTAGAGGTACCGTGGGAGTTCAGGTAGTCGATTGGGGTATCAACACCGTGCATCGCCATCTTCATGCAGCGCACCGCGCCTTCGCCGGATGGCGCAACCATGTCGGCGCCGTCGGACGTTGCGCCGTAGCCCACGATCTCAGCATAGATGTGCGCGCCACGTGCCAGAGCGTGCTCCAGCTCTTCAACCACAACCATACCGCCGCCGCCCGCGATAACGAAACCGTCACGGTGCGCATCGTAGGTACGGGAGGCTTTGTCCGGGGTCTCATTGTACTTGGTGGACAGTGCGCCCATCGCGTCGAATTCACAGGCCATTTCCCAGCCCAGCTCTTCGCCGCCGCCAGCAAATACGATGTCCTGCTTACCCAGCTGGATCTGCTCAACAGCGTTACCGATACAGTGTGCGGAGGTCGCACACGCGGAGCTGATGGAGTAGTTCACACCGTGGATTTTGAACGGGGTCGCCAGGCACGCGGAAACCGCAGAACCCATGGCTTTCGTGACCACGTACGGACCTACCGCTTTCAGACCACGCGGGCTACGCATGGCGTCAGCACCGAATACCTGCGCTTTAGATGAGCCGCCGGAACCGGCGATCAGACCCACGCGCGGGTTGTTCTGATAAACCTCTTCACTCAGGCCAGAATCTTTGATCGCTTCCTGCATGGAGAGATAAGCATAAATAGAGGCATCGTTCATGAAACGAACCACTTTGCGGTCGATCAAACCGGTGGTGTCCAGTTTGACGTTACCCCATACGTGGCTACGCATACCTGAATCTTTAAACTCTTCAGAGAAAGTGATCCCGGAGCGTCCTTCACGCAGAGATGCCAGGACTTCCTGCTGGTTATTACCGATGCTGGAAACAATGCCCAGGCCAGTAATCACTGCACGTTTCATTCAATACCTCTGTAAGTCGCACTATAGTAAGTTTCGAGTCGCACAATAGCGTACACTTGTACGCCGAACAAGTCCGATCAGACATTTTCTGCGGAAATTTGCACCGATGGACTCACATCGTTAAGATCGTGCCACTGCCTGTCAGACGAGTAACTTACGTGAAACAAAACGCTATACAACCCGCCAACCTCGAATTCAACGCTGAGGGTACACCTGTTTCCCGAGATTTTGATGACGTCTATTTTTCTAATGATAACGGACTCGAAGAAACTCGCTATGTTTTCCTCGACGGAAACCAGCTCAGCACCCGCTTCCCGGCGCACCCGCGGAGCCTGTTTGTGGTCGCGGAAAGTGGATTCGGCACCGGTCTGAATTTTTTAACCCTCTGGCAGGCGTTTAATCAGTTCCACGCTGCTCACCCTGAGGCTACGCTACAAAGATTACATTTCATCAGTTTCGAAAAATTCCCGCTCACCGCGCACGATCTGCGGCTTGCCCACCAGCGCTGGCCGGAGCTTGCGCCTTGGGCAGAACAGCTTCAGGCGCAGTGGCCGCCCCACATTGGCGGCTGTCACCGTCTGATTTTGGACGGTGGACGCGTCACGCTGGACTTATGGCTCGGCGACATCAACGACCTGAACGACAGGCTCGATGATTCGATGAATCAGAAGGTCGACGCGTGGTTTCTGGACGGTTTTGCCCCTGCCAAAAACCCGGACATGTGGAGCCAGCATCTGTTTAACGCGATGGCGCGGCTGGCGCGCCCTGGGGCTACCCTTGCCACCTTCACCTCGGCGGGCTTTGTCCGCCGTGGGCTGCAGGAGGCGGGCTTTACCATGCAGAAGACCAAAGGCTTTGGCCGCAAGCGCGACATGCTGGTCGGCAGGATGGAGCAGACGCTGGAGATCCCCGCTCAGACGCCCTGGTTTGCGCGCCGCGCCAGCGCATCGCGCGACGTAGCGATCGTTGGCGGTGGGATCGCCAGCGCCCTGCTCTCGCTCGCCCTTCTCCAGCGTGGCTGGCAGGTCACGCTCTACTGCGCTGACGACGCGCCCGCCAGCGGCGCATCCGGCAACCGTCAGGGGGCGCTCTATCCGCTTTTAAGCGCACACGATCCGGCCCTGTTCCAGTTTTTCCCCGCGGCCTTTACCTTCGCCCGCCGCCTGTACGACGCGCTGCCAGTGGCATTCGACCACGACTGGTGTGGCGTGACGCAGCTCGGCTGGGATGAGAAGAGCCAGCAGAAGATCGCGCAGATGCTGTCGCTGGGCCTGCCGGAAGAAATTGCCCGCGCGGTAAGTGCCCAGGAGGTGGCGGACACCGCTGGCGTAGAAACCGGGTGTGGGGGCATTCAGTACCCGCTCGGCGGCTGGCTGTGCCCGGCCGAACTGACCGCGGCGGTCATAGCCCTGGCGCAGTCGCGCGGGCTGACGCTGCACTATGCCCACAAGGTGGAATCGCTCACCCGGACAGAACGCTGGGCTCTGCGTTTTGCTGATGGCAAGGAGGCGAGCCATGCCAGCGTTGTGCTGGCCAACGGGCATCACATCAGCCAGTTTATCCAGACAGCAGCGTTGCCGGTTTATCCGGTCGGCGGCCAGGTGAGCCACATCCCCACCGCGCCTGCGCTCGGCAAACTGCGCCAGGTGCTGTGCTATGACGGCTATCTGACGCCGCAAAATCCGTCTAACGGCCATCACTGCATCGGGGCCAGCTATCATCGTGGCGAAACGGATATGCGCTACAGCGAAGCGGATCAGGCGCAAAACCGCCAGCGCCTGATTGACTGTTTCCCGGATGCGGCGTGGGCGAAAGAGGTTGACGTCAGCGAGGGTGACGCGCGCTGCGGCGTGCGCTGCGCCACCCGCGATCATCTGCCGATGGCGGGCAACGTGCCGGACTATGACGCGACGCTTGCGGCCTATGAAGATCTGGCTGAAAACAAGGAAACGGCGGTGGCCGCACCGGTGTATCCGGAGCTGTTTATGCTGGGCGGGCTGGGTTCCCGTGGGCTGTGCTCTGCGCCGCTGCTGGCTGAAGTATTAGCCGCGCAAATGAGCGACGAGCCAATTCCGCTGGACAGGGTTACGCTTGCGGGACTGAATCCGAATCGCTTGTGGGTAAGGAAACTGCTGAAGGGGAAAATGGTTAAGTAAGGTGCGGCCTGGTGCCCTCACCCTAACCCTCTCCCACAGGGAGAGGGAAAATTAGTAGGCCCGGTAAGCGCAGCACCACCGGGCGAAAAACAATGACTTAGCGTTTAGCCTGCTGGAACAGGTTGTCCCACATGCCCAGCACCAGTGACTGGTCGCGCGGAGAGAGCTCCCCGGCCTGAATGGCTTTCTCCAGACTGCGGGTCACTTCCTCATGAACAGCGTCGGCAGAGTGATCGTCACCTGCTTCCAGCTCGGCTACCGCGAGCGTCAGGTGACCACGCAGATAACCGCTGGCGAACAGCTCATCATCGCTGGCGTGTTCCACCATGTCATCAATTAACGCCAGAATGCGTGATTCAAATTCTGCGATCATCTTCTTTCCTCTGTTAAAGATCTTCCGGCCAAGGGAAGCTTTCCGCCGCAATCGCCGGCGTGTGGTAATAATTCTGTAAGGCCTCGATCAGGCGCGCCGGACGTGCCGGGATGCCTTTCTCAAGGTATTCCATCACCTGCGCATGCACGCGGCGCTGGAAGACAATACGGTCTGGCTCGAAGTCGCCTTCGAGGTTGTCGCAGCTGACGTTGAACGGGAAACCCGCCGCCACGCAGAACAGCCATTCCAGCGCCTGCGGCTTCACTTCCACATCCTCAAACTGCCCCTGCGTCGCGGCGTCTCGCCCGTCCGGGCAATACCAGTAACCGAAGTCCACCAGCTCGCGACGCGCTTTTCCGGCGATGCACCAGTGCGAAATTTCATGCAAACCGCTGGCGTAAAAGCCGTGGGCAAAGACGATGCGGTTATACGGAACCTCGTCATCAGCAGGAAGATAGATCGGTTCGTCGTCGCCTTTAATCAGACGGGTATTAAAATCGTCAGCAAAACAGCCGTCAAAGATCTCAATCAGCTGTTCGTATTTATGCGTACTGTTCATTAGTGCATCCCCAACCAGGTGAGGATCTCCTGTCCATGGCTGTCATAAAGAAGTTTGGCGCTCATCACCGCCGAGACGATAACGATCATCGGACGGATCAGCTTTTGCCCTTTGCTTAATACCAGACGCGAGCCCGCGCGCGCGCCCAGGAACTGCCCTGCCATCATCACAAACCCGGTTGCCCAGATAACCTTGCCGCCAATGATAAACAGCAGCAGGCCGCCGACGTTCGAGGTCGCGTTGAGCACTTTGGCATGGGCGGTCGACTTGGCGAGGTTAAATCCGGCCAGCGTCACAAACGCCAGCGCATAAAACGAGCCTGCCCCCGGGCCGAAGAAACCGTCGTAAAAGCCGACGCAGCCCCCGGCAATCAGCGCAAACGGCAGGCCGTGCAGACGACGCTGACGGTCTTCCTCGCCGAGCTTCGGCATCAGCAGGAAATAAAGCCCGATGCAGATGACCAGAACCGGCAGGATCTGGCGCAAAATATCCGACTGCACGTGCTGAACCAGCAGCGCGCCCGACGTGGAACCGATAAAGGTCATCAGGATATTGAGCTTCTGGTCGGCCAGGTTCACCACCTTGCGGCGGATAAAATAGAGCGACGCCGAAAGCGAGCCGCCGCAGGCCTGTAGCTTGTTAGTGGCAAGCGCTTGCGCCGGGCTCATGCCCGCCGCCAGCAGCGCGGGTACGGTTAATAGCCCGCCGCCGCCCGCAAGGGCATCAATAAAACCGGCCAGCATAGCCACAAAGAACAGCACCACCAGCAGCAGCGGTGACACCATAAACAGATCGACGAAATTATCCATTAAAGTACATGCTCATCCAGTAGCGCCTGGCAGGAAGGCGGCAACGGAGGCGGTGTCTTCTTCTCAGGCTTAGAGGTTCCAGGTTTTGCCGGTTCAAACCAGCTTTGCAGTTCCGCACCACAGCCATCGCCTGGCGGCGGTAGCGGCTGATCTTCGCATTCAAGGCTATTCGCCGGGCAGCGCAGACGAACGTGCATGTGCGCACGATGCTGGAACCACGGGCGCACTTTGCGCAACCAGTCGCGATCGGTTCCCTCATCGAGGCAGAGCTGTTGCTTGATAGCCGGGTTGACGAAGATCCGCGTAACGTCGTTATCTTTTGCCGCCAGCTTAATCAGGCTGAAGATATCCGGCGTCCACAGTGAGGGCACAACGCGCTTACCGTCGCTCGACACCAGATCCAGCGCCTGCGGTTTCAGCAACTGGGCTGAACTCCAGCGCGCTTTAGGCAGCTGCAGGAAGATATCGACATCCAGTCCGGTCTGGTGACTGGCGTGTCCACCGTTAAAACGCCCGCCCGCAGGCATCCCCATATCGCCGATCAGCATCGTGCCCAGCCCCAGATTATGCACCTGGTTTCCCAGCCGTTGGATGAACAGCACCAGATCCGGGTGGCCGAAGTAACGACGCTGGTCGGTACGCATCACCTGATAGGTATCCGATTGCAGCGGAAGTTCCTGAGCCCCCACGATACAGCCGTTGGAAAAGGCGCCGATGGACTGCGCGCTCCCCGCCACCGGATGGGTGATTTTTTGCCACGGCGTGGCGGCCAGACTGGCTCCACTGGCAAGCAGCGCCAGCAGAGCAATTGCGGTTTTTTTCATGTTTACCAGCGTGGAATGGTGGTCGTCACATCCGCATTCTGCGCGCGCTGGCGCAGGAAGTGATCCATCAGCACGATCGCCAGCATCGCCTCTGCGATCGGCACCGCGCGGATCCCGACGCACGGATCGTGACGTCCTTTGGTGATCATTTCAACTTCTTCGCCATCGCGGTTAATCGTGTGGCCCGGCACGGTAATGCTTGAAGTTGGTTTCAGCGCGATGTTGGCAATAATCTGCTGCCCGCTGCTGATCCCGCCCAGAATGCCGCCCGCGTGGTTGCTCTGGAAGCCCGCTTTCGTGATTTCGTCGCGATTCTGGCTGCCGCGCAGGGATACCACGTCAAAACCGTCGCCAATTTCAACGCCCTTCACCGCGTTGATGCTCATCAGCGCATGCGCGATGTCGGCATCGAGACGGTCAAATACCGGCTCGCCCCAGCCTGGCGGGACGCCGTCGGCCACGACGGTGACTTTCGCCCCGATGGAGTCGCCCTCTTTTTTCAGACCGCGCATCAGTTCGTCCAGCGCGTCCAGCTTGTCGGCATCCGCACAGAAGAACGGGTTTTGCTCGACCTGATCCCAGTCTTTGATCGCCAGCGGAATGTCGCCCATCTGGGTCAGACAGCCGCGGATCACGATGCCAAATTTCTGCTGCAGGTATTTCTTAGCAATGGCGCCAGCCGCCACGCGCATCGCGGTTTCACGCGCGGAGGAACGTCCGCCGCCGCGATAGTCGCGGAAGCCGTACTTTTGTTCGTAGGTGTAGTCGGCATGGCCTGGACGGAACACGTCCTTGATGGTGCCGTAGTCCTGGGAGCGCTGATCGGTGTTTTCAATTAGCAGGCCAATGCTGGTGCCGGTGGTACGGCCTTCAAAGACGCCGGAGAGAATTTTGACCTGGTCCGGCTCGCGACGCTGCGTGGTGTAGCGAGAGGTGCCCGGACGACGACGGTCGAGGTCATGCTGCAAATCGGCTTCGGTCAGTTCGATGCCTGGCGGTACGCCATCAACGATACAGCCCAGCGCCAGCCCGTGCGACTCGCCAAAGGTGGTCACGCGGAATACCTGTCCAATACTGTTTCCTGCCATCACGGCTCCGATGTTGTTGTTTGTGTTTGAGCGTTGTGAAACGGGCCGAAGCCCGCTGGATTAATCTTTATAGATGCTGAAGTGTTCGCGCGCGTCGAGCAGCTGCGCTTTGGTCAGCATAAAGACGCCGTCACCGCCGTTGTCGAACTCAAGCCAAGTGAACGGCACATCCGGATACTGCTCTATCAGATGTACCATGCTGTTGCCCACTTCACAAATCAGAACGCCGTCGTCGGTCAGATAATCTGGCGCGCAGGCCAGAATGCGGCGGGTCAGCTTCAGGCCGTCAGAGCCTGACGCCAGACCCAGCTCCGGCTCGTGGCGGTATTCGTTCGGCAGATCGGACATGTCTTCCGCATCGACGTACGGCGGATTGGTGACGATCAGATCGTACTGCAGCGTCGGCAGATCGCGGAACAGGTCAGAGCGAATTGGCGTAACGTGATGGATCAGGCCGTGCTCTTCTATGTTGTGCTCGGTCACGGCCAGCGCGTCGGTGGAGATATCAACCGCGTCCACTTCCGCTTCCGGGAAGGCGTAAGCGCAGGCAATGGCGATACAACCGCTCCCGGTACACATATCCAGAATGTGCTGCGGCTGATGGTCGATCAGGCCGTCAAAGTGGTTGTTAATCAGCTCACCAATCGGCGAGCGCGGCACCAGCACGCGTTCATCGACATAGAACTCGTGGCCGCAGAACCAGGCTTTGTTGGTCAGGTAGGCGACCGGGATGCGTTCGTTGACGCGACGGATCACGCGCTCAACGATGCGGTGTTTTTCGCTGGAGGTCAGGCGCGCGGTGCGCATGTCTTCCGGAATATCCAGCGGCAGGTAGAGGGACGGCAGCACCAGCTGCACGGCTTCATCCCACGGGTTGTCGGTACCGTGTCCGTACCAGATATTGGCGGCGCTGAAGCGGCTAACCGACCAGCGCAACATGTCCTGTATGGTATGCAGCTCGTTTACTGCTTCATCGACAAATATTTTATCCACTCTTTCCTCCAGGGCATGCTCGCATAATTTTCGGCGGCTAGTTTGCCATGAAGACGGCGATAAATCAGCAATGACGCGTACCGCTTGAGGTTAAAAAATGCGTTTAGTCGGGTACACTATCGGAAATACGAGATGAGAATGACGAATGAAAAAGAAAACATCGCTCAGCGAGGAGGATCAGGCGCTCTTCCGCCAGCTGATGACCGGGACGCGGAAAATCGCGCAGGACACGATTGTTCATCGCCCGCAGCGTAAAAAAATCAGCGAAGTCCCGGTCAAACGGCTGCTGCAGGAGCAGGCCGATAATAGCCACTACTTTTCAGACGAGTTTCAGCCGCTGCTTAATACCCAGGGCGCGGTGAAATACGTGCGCGAGGACGTCAGCCATTTCGAACTGAAAAAGTTACGCCGGGGAGATTATTCGCCGGAGCTGTTTCTGGATCTGCACGGCTTAACGCAAATGCAGGCGAAACAGGAGCTGGGGGCGTTGATTGCCGCCTGTCGCCGCGAACATGTTTTTTGCGCCTGCGTGATGCATGGCCACGGGAAACATATCCTCAAGCAACAAACGCCGCTGTGGCTGGCTCAGCACCCACACGTAATGGCGTTTCATCAGGCACCGAAAGAGTACGGCGGAGATGCCGCCTTGCTGGTATTGATTGAAGTTGAGGAGTGGCAGCCGCCAGAGTTGCCCTGACAGAAGGGCGGGAAAGATATAGCACCCCGCCCTGTCACACGTCACGTCAGATCGCTTTTGCCATCTTCAGGTTGCACGGGCTCATTTGCCAGTTGAAGACCCCTTTGCCGGTTTCGTCGAGGGTGACGTTGGCAATCGCGGAAGTGGTGAACATAGGCGGCGTTTCGCCCGGGCACAGCTCAGATACCAGATAGCCGACCAGCGGCAGGTGGGAAATGACCAGTGCGGAAGCGACACCTTCATTGCACAGCGCCTGAAGATAAGCGCTGACAAGGCCGACATCACCGCATGGTGTCAGTTCGGGGAGAACATCCACACTGGACGGCAGGTTCATACACTCCCCCACCACATCCAGCGTCTGTTCTGCACGCAGGAACGGACTCACAAGAACGCGTTCAATGTCCACTTTTTGACCTTTAAGCCAGGTTGCCATCAGACGGGATTCGTCGCAGCCACAGACGGTTAAAGGACGTACTGAGTCACTGGCGGCATCGAGTGCCGCGTCGCCGTGACGCATGATGAAAACTTGCATATTGCACCGCTTTTGTTAACCAGAATCACCGGCGTTAACTACCCGCGATAAATGCTAAGAGGTAGAAAACCCGATGGCCGGGCATTGTGCCTGATCCATTCGATGAATGAAACGCTGTTTTTTACCTCAATGGCGTAAGTATAGTCAATCTCTGTTTACAAAATCGCCAGAACAGGTTCATTCACCTCAGGATTTACCCTTCTTTGACTTCAGTTTACGAAATCAGTTTCCCGTGCAGGCCAAAATGTCTGGCCCCGTTCCGCCATCTGCAATAATTCGTCACACGGTGTAAACCGTGGGCCATATTGCGAGGCCAGACGTTGCAAAATGGCAACCACTTCACCCGCGCCGAGTGTATCCATGTAGCGGAACGGGCCGCCAAGGAACGGCGGAAAACCAATACCAAATACCGCGCCGATGTCGCCATCGCGTGCGCTCTTGATCACCTGCTCACCAAAGCAGCGCGCCGCTTCATTGAGCATCATCATCACGCAACGTTCAGCGCACTGAACGGCAGACAGTTTTCCCTGACCGGTGGTCGAAATAAGCCCATAAACCGAAGGGTCGACCTGTTTCTTGCTTTTACGCCCTTTCGCGCCGTAAAGATAGAAACCGCGTTCATTTTTTCTGCCTTTGCGATCGTCCTTCAAAATTGCAGAAACAATGTTTGCAGGCGGGCTAAAACGATCGCCATAAGCTGCCTCCAGCACAGGTATAATTTTAGTGCCGGTGTCTATTCCCACCTCATCCAAAAGTTGGATTGGGCCAACGGGGAAACCAAACTTTACCAGCGCCTCGTCGACGTGCTCGATCTTCTCGCCTTCCGTCAGCAGCCGCATGGCTTCATTAATATAGGGTGCCAGAATACGGTTGACGTAGAACCCAGCTTTATCTGCGACCACGATCGGCGTTTTACCCTGCTTCTTCGCAAGTTTGACTACCGTGGCGATGGTTTGCGGACTGGTGGTCGCGTGTGGAATAACTTCCACCAGCGGCATTTTTTCTACCGGGCTAAAGAAGTGCAGCCCGATCACCTGCTCCGGACGCGCGGCTTTCGCCGCGATATCGCCAATCGGTAATGACGACGTGTTAGAGGCAAAAATGGTGTGCGGGGCGCAATGCTGCTCAACGTCTGCCACCATCTGCTGCTTAAGCGCCAGATCTTCAAACACGGCTTCAATCACCAGATCGCGGTGCGCAAAACCGCTGTAATCCGTCGTACCGGAGATCATTGCCAGGGTTTTATCACGCTCGCTTGCCTTGATATGGCGGCGTTTGACCTTTTGATCAAGGTTCTGCCAGCTGTACTGCAGCGCGTGGTTGATTCCCTTAGGGTTAATGTCTTTGATGCGTACCGGCAATTTGCCTTTGCTGGCGGTAACAAAAGCGATACCGCCGCCCATGAGCCCCCCACCCAGTACGCCAATGGCACGCAGCGGCGCAGGCGATGCCTCGCTGCCCGGGTCTTTTTTCACCTCTGTGCTGGCGAAGAAGATGCTGCGCAGCGCCTGTGACTGCGGCGTCATCGCCAGTTCACCAAAGGCTTTGGCCTCCGCGGCATAGCCGCTGCTGCTGCCCTGCGACAGCCCGGTTTCGATCACGTCGAGGATCCGCTTTGCCGCCGGGTAATTGCCTTTGGTTTTTTGTTCGGTCTTTTTGCCCACCATATTGAACAGGAGCGTTCTCCCCAGCGGACCGGCCAGCACGCGCTCGCGAACCGGCAGAGGACGTTTTGCCTGACGCCCTTTCAGCGCAAGCTCAACGGCGGCCTCCAGCAAAATGGACTGCGGCACGACGTCATCGACCAGACCGGCTTTCAGCGCCTGACGGGCACGCAGCTGTTTACCGGTTAAGATCATCTCCAGCGCCGTGCTGACGCCCACCAGCCGCGGCAGACGCTGCGTTCCGCCAGAACCTGGCAGCAGGCCCAGCTGCACTTCCGGCAGGCCCAGAATGGTTTTCGCATCGTCAGTACAGATGCGGCTGTGGCAGGCCAGCGCCAGCTCCAGCCCACCACCCAGACACGCACCGTGGATCGCTGCGATGACCGGGATTGGGAGACTGTTGATCTCCGACATCACCTGCTGGCCCTGACGCGCCAGCTCTTCGGCTTCCAGCGCGCTTTGCGCCCGGGCAATCATGTTGATATCCGCCCCGGCGATAAAGTTGTCGGGTTTGGCAGAGATAAACACCAGGCCGCGAATGGCTTTGTTCTCTCGGATCTGCTTTAGCATCGCGCGCACCTGAACGCCAAATTCGGCCTTCAGGGTATTCATCTTTTCATCAGGCACATCAATAGTGATAACGGCCACGTTATCGAGGCGAACCGTCAGATTAAATGCAGATGGCATATCCATTATTCAGCCTCCAGAACCATTGCTGCGCCAAGGCCGCCCGCCGCACAGGCGGTAACAAGGCCAAACCCACCGCCACGGCGACGGAGTTCATGTAATGTTTGCGTGATCATCCTCGCCCCTGTAGCGGCAAACGGATGACCGTAGGCGATAGAGCCACCCAGCACGTTGAATTTACTCTGATCCACTTCACCCGTGGCATGCGCGCGGCCCAGCACATCACGTGCGAAACGCTCGCTTGCCAGGAGCTGGACGTTTGCCAGGGTTTGCGCGGCAAACGCTTCGTGCATATCAATCAGGGTTAAATCAGCCAGCGTCAGCCCCGCGCGATCCAGCGCCAGCGGCGTGGACCATGCCGGACCTAACAGCATGTCCTGCCAGACGTCAATGGCGGTGAAGGCGTAGCTGCGTAAATAGCCCAGGGGAGTAATGCCCAGCTCTTTCGCACGGGATTCGGTCATCAGGATCACGGCGGCAGCCCCGTCCGTCAGCGGCGTACTGTTCGCCGCCGTCACGGTGCCGTGCTTGCGGTCAAACGCCGGGCGCAGTTTGGCGTAATCCGCCAGCGTTGACGTGCCACGAATATTGTTATCTTCCGCAAGCGGTTCGCGATAGGGCGGAATATAGGCGGTCATGACCTCATCGGTCAGCTTGCCTTCCGACCAGGCTTTTGCCGCAAGCTGATGTGAACGATGCGCTAGCGCATCCTGCTGTTCACGCGTAATGCCGTAGGTTTTGGCCATCTGCTCGGCGGTGTCGCCCATGCGCAGGCCGGTGGAATATTCCGCTACGGCAGGGGGAACAGGCATCAGATCGCGCAGACGTAAACGCGAGAAGAGTTTGAGCTTCTGACCCGTCGTGCGGGCTTTGTTGGCATCCACCAGGATGCGCGCCAGCTTTTTACTGACCCCAATTGGCAGTACCGAAGAGGAGTCCGCTCCCCCCGCTATCCCGGCGCGAATGGTGCCCGCCATCAGGCTTTCGGCGACGTTAGCCACGGCCTGGAAACTGGTTGCGCAGGCGCGGCTGACGCTGTAGGCGTCGGTATGAACATTCATCCCGGTACCGAGGACGATTTCCCGCGCAATGTTGGGGGCTTCAGGCATCTGCACGACCTGGCCGAAGACCAGCTGTTCGATGACCTCCGGCGGAATTTCGCTGCGAGCCAGCATCTCCCCCACTACCATTTTCCCCAGGTCGACGGCCGGTATGCCATGAAACGCCGTTGCCTGACGCGCAAATGGCGTGCGCAATCCACTGACTATGGCAATGCGATCGCCCTGACGGGTAATAAGCGGTAATGCCTGACTCATAACACTCCCCTGTAAAAAAAATATTCGCAAACACTAAGTGGTCTGACCTGATAATAGTCTTAACCATTTTTTTACATTCAGCCAATCGGGGAAACGAAAAAGTGCGAGCTAAAACACAGAGAAGAAAAAGAAAATGCCCCTGCATAGCAGGGGCATTAGTGCGGTTTGTTGCCGGGTGCGCAAGGTAAAAGCAAAACGGTAACCCGTAGGTTACCGTTTTTAATGCTTGCGCCCTCTCCCGTGGGAGAGGGTCGGGGTGAGGGCATCAGGCCGCAGAAATTAACGCAGACCCAGCTGGAAAATCAGCGTTTCAGCTTCGCAGGCAAAAACAAAGTCGATATCCAGCTTCACGCCGCCTTCCACTTCGGTAAAGGTCGACTTGATTTCACACGGCTCGGATTCAACATCACGCGCACGCTTGCTCAGCGCGGCCAGGGTCTCTTCCGCTTCGGCGCGGTTGGTGAACACACGGCTGTAAGACGCGGTGCAATCGGAGTTGTCCATGATGGTGCCAACATCCATACAGCAGCAAACCAGGGTTTCATCAGCACTGCATTTACTCATAGCTCAATTTCCTCTGTATTCGCGCAGCGCGCGAGATAAACACGATGCTGCTATTTTACGCCCCGGCGCGGGCTCTCTCCAGCCGTTAATGGCGCAAAATCGGATAAGTGACCAATATCACACTAAAAAATGATCTAAAACAAAAACCACCCTTTTGGGTGAGTCGCGATGGTCACAATTTTGCCAACCAGATCTCGTTTCACGAAACATGTTTGAAAATATTAATAAACAAACTTGCAACATTCAGGCTGGTCGGACCTATACTCTGGCCACTGGTCTGATTTGTCTGTCATACCTCAGACCCTACACTTCGCGCTCCTGTTACGGTATGTAACAATTATTGAATAAAAATAACTCAATGAGGTTATGGTCATGAGCCAGAAAACCCTGTTCAACAAGACTGCGCTGGCAGTCGCAGTGGCACTCGTCTCCACTTCCGCATGGTCAGCGGGCTTTCAGTTAAACGAATTTTCTTCCTCTGGCCTTGGCCGCGCGTATTCAGGGGAAGGCGCTATTGCTGATGATGCGGGTAACGCAAGTCGTAACCCCGCATTGATCATGATGTTTGATCGTCCGACCTTCTCTGCCGGTGCGGTTTATATCGATCCTGATGTCAACATTTCTGGCAAGTCGCCTTACACGGGTGCGAGCCTTAAAGCGGACAATATTGCCCCAACAGCATGGGTCCCTAACCTGCACTTCGTTGCGCCTATCAATGAACAGTTTGGCTGGGGAGCATCCGTAACCTCTAACTACGGCCTTGCTACCGAGTTCAACAGCAACTATCCGGCTGGTGAATACGGCGGTAAAACAGACCTTACTACGCTGAACCTGAACCTGAGTGGTGCTTATCGCCTGAACGACAACTGGAGCTTTGGTCTGGGCTTTGATGCCGTCTACGCCGATGCCAAAATTGAACGTTACTCCGGGGAGCAAACTGCTCGTCTGCCAAAAAACAGCAATAAAATTGCCAGCCTTGAAGGTGATGAGTGGGGCTATGGCTGGAACGCCGGTATCCTGTACGAGCTGGACAAAAACAACCGTTGGGGCCTGACCTATCGCTCCGAAGTGAAAATTGACTTCGACGGCGATTACAAGAGCGGCATCCTGAAGCCTGTGAACAACGTGGTTCCTGGTGCGGGTACCACCATTCCTTGGGGAACGTCAAACCAGACCGTTCCAGGTTCGCTGTCACTGCATTTGCCAGAAATGTGGGAAGTCTCCGGTTATAACCGCGTTGCACCGCAATGGGCGATCCACTACAGCCTGGCCTATACCAGCTGGAGCCAGTTCCAGGAGCTGAAAGCGACCGGAAGCAATGGTCAAACGCTGTTCTATAAGGACGAAAGCTTCCACGACGCTTATCGTATTGCGTTGGGTACCACCTACTACTACGATAAAAACTGGACTTTCCGCTCCGGTATCGCATTTGACGACAGCCCGGTTCCGGCAGACAAGCGTTCCATTTCCATTCCGGATCAGGACCGCTTCTGGATAAGTGCAGGCGCGACTTATGCGTTCAACGAGAATGCATCTATCGATGCGGGCGTATCTTATATGCACGGTCAGAAAGTGACGTTCCAGGAAGGCCCTTACGAGTTTACCTCTGAAGGTAAAGCCTGGCTGTTCGGTACGAACTTCAACTACGCGTTCTAATCGCGCAGGAATTGAAAAAGGTGAGCATTGCTCACCTTTTTTATTTACTCCGAATCGATATCTTTTAGTTCGTTCTCGATCGCCTTCGCGTTTGGATTCTCTTCCGGTTTCAGCTTACCGCCGTTAGCAATAAAGTCATGATTCTGGAAGTACGCTTCTCGCACCATAATATACGGGTCAGAAGACTGGCGCAGTAAGCCATCAGAGTCGAGCAGTTGCGCACGGGTTTCAATCCCTTCCACCGTCCATTTACCCACCGACAGCGGCCAGGTCAGCCACGACAGAACCGGATACAGCGTATCAACCATATCGCCGCCGTCATCACGAAGGGTGAAACTACCGTAGAACGGTAATTGCATGTACGGACCGTACCCGACGCCATAATGTCCCATTGTGCTGCCGAAACGGTGCGGCTGCTCACGCTGCAGTTTCGGGTTCGCCATGCCTGCCACGTCAATAAAGCCGCCCATCCCCAGAATGGAGTTCAGGAAGAAGCGGGTAAAGTGCACCATCCCCTGATACGGGTCGCCCTGCAGGAAGTAGTTCACCATTACCGCAGGCTCTTCGAGGTTGCTGGTAAAGTTACTTAACCCGTTACGCGCGGGCTGGGGAACATAATCGCGCCATGCCACTGCCACCGGGCGAACCACATACGGGTCCAGCACGTTGTAGTTGAAGTTATACATGGAGCGGTTAAATCCTTCGAGAGGATCGGAGCGTCCCGTTTGCTCCCCGGAGCTGGCGCAGCCCACAAGCATCGTCGCGCCAAGCGCAAGCGCCGACAGCCGAAGTTTCATAAATATCTCCCTGTTCAGTATGGCTATCGTTGATTGCCATCCGTAACGGAGCCGTTGATGCTCCGTCTGTAAACGTGCAAGCGATTGTAACAGCACGTTTACCGATGTCTATGAGCACAATTACGGGCAGTAATCACCGTGACTCTGATCTCAGCATAGCCTGGCTTTTGGAATTCGTTTCGCTGGCAATTTTATAATGTCTTTGAAAGAGATGTATCACCTTTGTTGTCATTGCCGCCAATTTAAGAGCATCCCCACAGGCATCCCGATAAAAGCCGCTACGCTTAACAGAAAGATCAACCTCCGGGAGCAGATATGAAAGACGTGGGCGAAGAAAAAATTGGCGAGAGCGATGAGGAACTTGAAATTGAAAGCGAGGAGAAAGCGCGTGGCGAGAAAATAGAAATTGATGAAGATCGCCTCCCTTCCCGCGCGATGGCCATCCATGAGCATATCCGCCAGGACGGTGAAAAAGAGATGGAGCGCGATGCCATGGCCCTCTTCTGGTCAGCTATCGCCGCAGGGCTCTCAATGGGCGCATCTCTGCTCGCCAAAGGGATATTTCATGTTCAGCTGGAAGGTGTGCCGGGCGGTTTTTTACTCGAGAATCTCGGCTATACCTTCGGCTTTGTGATTGTCATCATGGCCCGCCAGCAGCTGTTTACCGAAAACACGGTGACCGCCGTTCTGCCGGTGATGCAAAACCCTACCCTCGGCAATTTCGGTTTATTGATGCGTCTGTGGAGCGTCGTCCTGCTGGGTAATATCATCGGCACGGGCATCGCGGCCTGGGCGTTCGAATATATGCCGATTTTTGATGAGCCTACACGGGATGCATTTGTAAAAATCGGCATGGATGTGATGAAAAACACCCCGATCGAAATGTTCTCTAATGCCATCATCTCTGGCTGGATTATCGCCACGATGGTCTGGATGTTTCCTTCAGCAGGGAGCGCCAAAATTGTGGTGATTATATTGATGACCTGGCTGATTGCGCTGGCTGACACCACGCATATTGTGGTCGGTACCGTAGAAATACTGTATCTGGTCTTTAACGGTACGCTTCACTGGAGCGACTTTTTCTGGCCGTTCGCCTTACCGACACTAGCAGGAAACATCTGCGGCGGAACGTTTATCTTCGCGCTGTTAAGCCATGCCCAAATCCGTAACGACATGTCGAACAAACGCAAAGCGGAGCTTAAAGCGCGGGAAAATGATGATAAATCGACAAAAAAATCGTCCTGAATGGTGACTCTTTGAGCAGTCAGGCGGCGATGCGCTTAACGCAAAGTGTAAATGACGCTATACTCGTGCCGCCTCGTCCCCTTAGTTAAATGGATATAACGAGCCCCTCCTAAGGGCTAGTTGCAGGTTCGATTCCTGCAGGGGACACTTTGACCTTCACGTGCATTCACCTGTCTATCGCCAGAATTCACTGAGCAGAAGAATCCTGTTTTATTTGAGCGTAACGCGCAGCAAGCTGTCTTAGGCGCAACTCCAGCTGGGTCTTTTCGGCTTCAGGAAGCGCATCTCCGGCTGGATGCTGTGACAGGCGTCGGAGTTGTTCTTCAGCCGGTATTGTTTGGTTAAATGACTGTATAGTCGAAAAAACCACCGATTTAAGCTCACTCACCGTGATATATTTTCCTTTTTGCTCATCCAGACTGCTCAGCCGATGACTCAGTTGCTGAAGCTTCATCATTCCCTCATACCAACTGTTCATAGCGTAGACAGGCAACGCTGCCGCGTTAAATTTTTGCTGCCACTGTGAGGTGAGCGGCTTCGCCTCCTCCGGCCGCAATGTCTGGAGTTGCGCTAACAGCTGAAGGCTGTAGGAAATATTCCAGTCAGGAGGCAGCTTATCCAGTCGGGCAAGCTGCTGCTGCGTTTCTGTGATAAATGTGGACGGTAAAGTACCTTGCTGTGCTAACGCGTCTTGCTGAACAGGTGTAAGCACTTCAGGTAACGGCGCCAGCGAGGCAATGGCCTGAGTCGTTAAGGGATCGGGTCTGGACAGAAAGCCCCCTCCCCACGCCACGGCGACGCCGATCGCCAGCATAGAACACATCCCGGCGACAAAGGGTTTCCATGGTCTGACCGCCCCGCGCGCTGTCGTAAGACCCTCCGCATTAGGCTGGTTTTCCGGTTGCACAACATAGACCCTTTTCACTTCGTCAACCGGCTCTGCCCTCTCCTGAGGTAAGTCACGACCGGGCAGCTTAATCGCATTCAAATCTGATGAGTCATTACTGCTTTCCAGCCGTTCAGCACTTGAACGTACCAACGTTCGTAATGTATCGAACTGGCTAAGGTGTTTGAGCTGAAGGCGCTGGAGCACCGCACTCAGGCGGGTAAGCAACGCTTCAGTGATATAAAGCTCGCTAAGATGGCTGTTGTTGAGTGGAAGCATACGCATACGCTGCTGCAGGCGCTGGCTCAAGCCGCTAAGAATTTCCATACGAGCGTGTAGCGTCTTAGGCCAGAAAACGTCCCACTGATGGCTAATCAGTGCCTCCAGAATCGCCAGCCCTTCGTTCAGGCCTGCTAATCCAGACAGGTGAATACGGGCAAGGGTGTACCAGGCTGCAGTCTGCAACTCCACACCGTTCTGTTCGAACAGAGAGAGACAGCGTTTTTCGACATATTGCCAGTTCACATCCGGGCGAGCAGGATGCGTCAGCTTGCTGAGCTCATCGCGGAGAGCAGCGTAATCTGGCAGCGTGCGCGGGTCACCGCCGGTTTTTAACGTTATATGTGTGGTCATCCTGGAGGGCCTGCATATCCGTTTCGGTTAATTTCGTTAGTTGATCTGTAGGGCTATTTGGCGATTTAAAATGCAATGACGCATTAAAGGAATGAATGTTATCGCTATGGCAGCAGCGCTAAAATCAGACCGAAAAACACACCTTCATCAAATAGTTGTCCGGATCGGGATGAGGTATCAGGGGGAGTAAAGATCCAGCCATTTGAGTTCCCCACCCGCATGAACAGGCGTCCTTGAGAAATCACCTTGTCCCCAGAACAGAAAGTCACCTCGACACAACCAGCGACGCCCTGTCCATACAGAAAGATCGGCATAAAGTTGACCGCCCGGCTGTCATAGCGCAAAACGATACCGGAAATCTCAAAAGCCCCGCCCTCCACCAGCAGATCCGGAACGGATACGGTCAGTGGCTCCACATTCAGTCCCGTATCCGTCAGCCACGCGTCCATTTGCTCCTGAAGCTGAGCCATCCGCTGGCGAAACTCTGCAATATCAGCCTGACTCTTGCTGATGGCAGGAACTGGTGCAGGTTGTCGTGCCTGCAACTTTTTCAGGAACTGTGATTTTACTGACATGATGTTATCAAACCTTATATACGGAGGGTCGTATCGAGATATTGTTGTTGCCTGAGATGCCTTAACAGGACCCGTCCTTCGGGCATAAACTCAGTCCCGTAGCGCACCAGACCAATCCCTTTAAGTTCAGCGTCAATGGCATAACGCAGTTCGCCGGGGACGTTCTGTTCCAGCAGGACAACGGTTATTTTTTTCAGGCGGGGTTCATACTTGAGCAGGACAGCAGATAATGTGCCCATCAGCTCATGGGCCGTTCCCGGCATGCCCTGCAGAATTTTGGTCATATCCGGCAGCCCGTAGTCCGGCAGGTGCGACAGCGTACCGGCACGACAGTTGAGAACGCGCTGCATGTTATCCAGAACCGAGAGGATGACCTGATTTTCTTCACTGACCTGACTAAGGTTGAGTCCGCCTGTAAAATTTCCCGTTAACATTTCATACAGCGAAGGCGCGTTATGTCCGTAGGGCATCAGTCTTCCTTAAGCGGCTGTAGCGTCAGAGAGTTATCACCTGCTTCCAGGATACGTGGTTTATCCGGATCCAGGTCACTGCGTTTGATAACCTGCTTCCAGGCGTTGTTGTCCATATCCGGATGGCGGAAGAGCCCTACCACCGCGACAAACTGCGCCTTTTCTTCCATTGACATATCAAGGTTTGCATCGCCACCCGGTTTCACCACGACATCACGACTGGCCAGCATGTCGTCTTTCAGAATGGTGCTATCATCCTGAAGCAACTGCTGATACACCGTCTTATCAAAGGTTTTGCGGTCTTTGAGCTGATAAACCCTTATCACCACCGGCTGAGACAGCGAGTTACTTTCACGGGTGTCGGTGTTCAGCGCCTCACGTGCGGTGAAATCGAGGTGCAGCACCTTGATTTTTTTGTAGAACACGGCGTTAAACGCCGATTTAGTGCCATCGGTGACGCTCTGCGTCACCCCGCAGCCTGCCAGGCTGAATGTCAGCAGCGGTAGCAGCCAGCGCAAAGTCTTAATTGAATTTGTACGTAACACATCGGTTTCCTTGTTGTGGTGTTGAGGGCTGCAGGCCGGTGTAATAGCCCAGTTCCGTCGTGAAGGTCTGCGGGATATCGTCCAGGAGATATTCGTCTTCCGCGCCCAGCACGCCATTCATCCCCAGCCAGAAGCGACCTTCACCGAGCGGCGGCGCAGCCAGCAGGCAGGTCCGGGTGGTCAGAGTAATTTTTGCCTTAAAACGCCACCCGAGATAAACCCGCAGCATCACCAGAAAGTCCTGATACAACAGACCGTCCGGTTTCCAGCCCTGCGCTTCCTGTTCGTTATCCGTCGTGAGCGCAATCAGCAGTTGACTGCTGGCATCCATCGCTTCGTCACCCAGAGGCGTATTGCCATCAAGCAGAAACTCTTCGTCACCGTAAAAACCCAGCGGCCTTTCAATCTCTACAGGCCGGAGACAATACGGACTCACCTGCACCGTCGTATCGGGGGCCAGCAGGCGCACCAGTGCCTGCATCCCTTCCTGAGTTTTGCCCGGCTGCTGCAGCACACCCAGTAGCGCCAGAAAGCGGGACACTGGCGTGGCTATATGGTTCGCGGTGCCCGGTATGCCCAGCCCCACCAGACCCAGCAGCGACTGCGAAATGGAGTCAGTTCCCCCTGGCTCAAACGTGGCCGGATACGAGTATTTACGCCAGACGCGGTAAAACTGCGTCAGGATGCGATGACTGAAAATATCCAGAAACCCCTGCAGCGCCTCATGTCCTTCCCGGCGCTGGGAAATGTCATCGAGATAGGCGGTCGGTAGAGGCGAATCAACACCGTACATCCCCATAAAGGTCGTGCGGATAAGCGGTGGTCTGCTGTCATCATCCTCGTCATACTCGACAGCCTTCAGTTCACTGGCCGGGAACCCCATTCCAGGGTGCGGCGCAAAGCGTACCGGGTCATCCGCCGGATGGCTGGTAGAGCCCATCAGCGGCCTGTCCGGATGGCGCTTCTCCAGTAGCTGGCATAAACGATAAAAGTTGATGCGGTGAAGATCGGCCTCCAGCCGCGGGGTCAGCCGGGAATGCGGCGGTTGTGCTTCTCTTCCCATTCCAGGCGCTCTCCGGTCGGTTGCAGAATAATAATCAGGCGGTTAAACAGATAGATATCGGTGTACAGTGCAAAGAAGCGGCTCAGCATCTCGCCGAACAGACAGATATCGCCGCGCCCGGCAAAGCCGTTGCTCTCAAGCGTCACCTCAATCTGCACCCCGCGCACCAGATATCCCTGCTCAAAGCGTTCCGTTTCACTGTGCTTCACATCGATAATCGCCTCCAGACGACGGCGGTTCATCTCGCTGTCAGTCCACTCGTACAGCGCCAGCGTGCCGCGCAGCACGTCGGCATTGTCCATCATCGACAGGAAACCGCTGCCGAGATGGCTCAGCACACGCCAGTGAAAGCGATCCTGTGCCGGGGGATAACAGGGCAGCGTCGGCGCACACAGGTTACGCACGGCGATACTGGCTGAAGTGGTTTTCATCACTGTATCGAGCACGGTACTTTGCAACGCTCTGCGAGGTAGCTGGCCATTGGTGCCGGTTAGCGTCAGCGACAGGCTTTCATCCTCCGGCACCGTGTGGTTATCAAACGCTTCCCCGCCGAGGATAAGCCAGGTGTTATGCAACCCCGACGGGCCACGGCGCACGCGGGTGTGGTAGTAATATTCCGGGGCTTCATGGCGCATCATTCCGCCCTTGTGGCGGAAGCTTGAAAATGGCACGTAGGTATGCTGGCTCGATGACATCACCGAATCCACCGCATATATCTCGGTATGGCCATCCTGCACGCGCATCGGGCGCAGCATGTATTCGGTCTGCAGGGAGTTTAGCGTCAGCGGGTCAGATTCCAGCGGGAACAGGTTAATCACCGGCACACAGTTCAGGCGCAGATGCTTTTCGGTAAAGCTGAAATCATGCTCCCAGCGTTCTGCCAGCACCACGTCGATTTCAAACCAGGGGAGCTCAGCCGGAAAGGCCACTGTCTCCAGCCCACGCAGCCCCGTGAACATGAATTTTTCACGAAAGGTGAAGTACTCGAGCAGCAGCTGATAGCCGCTAAAGCTGCTGCTTCCCTTCGGCCACAGGACGTCATCATCGCCAAAGCCCAGCGCGGTGAAATACCCGTCGAGCGGTCTTCTGTCCATGTCGCCCGGCATCCGCAGCCAGAGGCGCGCTGTATTCATGGTAAAAGCTTCATGCATGGCGCAGGCCAGCGGTGCATCAGCGTTGAAGTAGAGCGGGATCTGGCTGAGATCGATACGACTCCAGTCGGCAAGATGGCTGCAGTTAAAGCGCAGGCTGATAACCGAACGCCCGTCAGGGTCAGTGGACAGGCGGGCTTGCTCCAGCGACAACGGCAGGAGGGTGATCTCTTTGGTGGTGGTGTACCGACAGCGCGTGCCCTTCTCACCGATCGGCCTTGAGTTCACCTCAAAGCCTTTGACGATGCGCATCGACTCTTTCATTTCGCGCCAGTCAGGCGTGAACTCCACCACTGACATCGACGGAATGGTACGAAGATAATGCGGCCACAGCAGGCTGACCAGCCCTTCGGTCAGTTCAGGCAGGTCGTCATCGAGCTTTTCACGAAGGCGGCCCATCAGGAAGGCAAAGCCCTCGAACAGGCGTTCAACATACGGGTCGCGCGCTCCGGCTTTATCAAGGTTGAGCATTGCTGCCTGCTCGGGGTGAGCACGGGCAAACTCTTCACCGGCTTCCAGCAGGTAGCGCATTTCAGCGTCGTAATAACGCAGGGTTAAGTCGTCCATAAAAAAACCTGAATTTAGGAATGTTAAAGGTAGCCAGGCGTTTTTATCCGCAAAGCACCGCACTGCTTGCCGGGTCGAGCGCAATCAGACCGGCAAGAAGCTGGTCCATCTCAGGCTGAAGACGTGATTTATCGGTTTCACTGCGTATAGCTTTCATGCGTAGCAGTCTGAGGCGACGGGATTTCACTTCAAATAACAGCGCCGGTGTCCACTGCGTGAGGGTGATTGACCGTGCGGCGCTATCGAGTTCACCCAGCAGATGCAGGGCCAGCTCATTTTTACCCTTTTGCTCGGCTATGCGGGCCATCAGCAGGCGCAGCAGCCATTTGTCTTTTGTAGAGTCGCAACCTGGACGGGTCTGGAGCCAGTGAAGGGTGGCATCCAGACCGTCAGTGTCCGCTTTCTCCAGCGCTTCCGGCTCGAGGGCCTGGATATCGTTATCTGCCTCACCAGCAGCACTGACCGGCTCATCCCGCCAGCTGGACAAATCGTCCAGCACGCTCTGATTTATCCAGTTGAGCGTGACCTCATCGGCAAACGGCGTTCCGTCATTAAAGGCCAGCGTTTCAAGTCCTGTGAGACGGCTCAGCAGCCCTTTCAGATCGGCGATGATGATATCGGCCAGCACATCGTGCCCCAATTTCATCAGAGCCTGATGGATATACCACTGCAAATCCAGCCAGAGGTGATTAGCGCCACGCGAGAAGGTGCTGTCCGCCTGCTCCAGTATCTCCAGCCAGCTCTGCTGCAGGTACAACCGTTTAAGCATGGCCCGCTGGTCAGCCCGCGGTGGTTCGATACGTGTTTTCCCTTCGGCATCCGGTGCAGGGATCGCTCTCAGCGTGTCATGGCGCAGGCTTTTCATCAGCCGGTGTGCGGCAAGCCAGCCATCTGGCTGCTCGCGCAGATATCCCGTCAGGGTACGGGCCTGGGCCAGCAAATCCTGACCGGAGGTGATGCGGTTCAGAACCGGCGCATCTGACTCGGTCGCATGCGTAAAGGGCTGTGACTGCGCCTTATTCCCTGCGTTCTGCGGTACCACGGCATCCACACCCCCGGCCTTCATCAAGCGAGACTCCAGCCCGCTGTACAGGGCATTCAGCTCTGGCCGCGATGCTTCCGGCTCGGTCTCCAGACGGGTACTGATGAGCAGCAAGGCCCCGGCGGTACGCTGTGCATCCTCGCGGATGACCTCCGGAAACAGTGACAGACTGTCCAGGACACGGCTACCGGCAAGCCATTCCAGTGCAGCCTTGCGGCTTCGGTCCCGCTGCGGGTGAAGCTGCATGCCGTAGCGCTGCAATAATCCGGCAAGCAGTTCAAGCCCTTCGGCAAAGCCGGCTTCGCCATCCTGGTGCAATCGCGCCCAGCAGTAATAGGTCGCAATACGGATGTCTTTGGCTGTGGTGGTCAGTAACTTTTCAGCAAGCGTGCATATCAGTTCGGTATCAATACCAGAGAGCTTATTAACCTCTTCGCGGATACGCTGAAAATCATCGTCATATCCCGGGTCTTCCCCGGTCGGACTGGCTACGCTTACCGGAGCAAGCCAAGGCTGCCAGTTATCCGTGCGCGTCTGCGCCTGTTCACGCAGCTGAGCATCGTCAGCCTGACAGGCGATAACCAAATTCTGCAATGTGCTCATTATTCGACGCCCTCCATGTCATTGTTTTCCGTATTAGCCATCAGCGCCTGAGCGGTGGCCGCGCTGTCGACACTGAATATGTGATCCGGCAGCGTGAAACCACGCAGATCCAACAGCGCCAGCGGGCCTTTTCCGAGCTGGGAGCGCAGCACCCACTGCAGGGTGCGACCATCCGGTGCAGTAAAGCTCATCATCCACTGGCTGCGGTCCAGCTGCTGACGCTTGCTCAAGTCCAGCCAGCGGATAAAGCCCCAGGTCCCGCTGTAATCCCCGAACAGACGCGCACTGGCGTTGACCGTGGTCCATGTCAGCATCGTTCCCGGCTTGTAAGTCTCTCCCGGCCAGCGGAAGCTTTGCCAGTCGGCCATCTGGTTGAAGTAGTGCAGCTTTTGTCCATCAATGGTTAGCTGCGTCTCCACCACCTGTGGCACAGGACGCGCCTGCAGCTCAAAGCTGATGCCCTGACTGCCATCGGTGAACAGGATGTCTGACAGCTGGCTCAGCTGGTTAATGGCCCGCAGGAAGGCCGGGTTAAAATTCAGTCCCTGGCTGTTGACCTTATCCGGTACCCACTGGCTACCCTCTTTGTGTAGCACACCATTGAGCTCTGTCGACAAGAAGCGTTCTATCCGTCCACTGTCCTTACGCACAAATTCAGCCAGCATCGGTAAAGAGGCATCGCTTTTGCTGGCAGCAAACGGGAAACGACCGTCAAAGGCAGTCTGCCAGTTCGCGACAACCGAGCGGCTCCATTTGTCATTCAGACTGGCTGCCGACGGCTGAAGTACGGTCTCCCAGGCTTGGGTCAGCGGCTGCACAAACATTGTGCTGCCAAATCCGCTCCACTCCTCGCCAAGACTTGCCGAAATCAGGCTGCCGTATTGCTGAGTGTCGGTGAGGTCCACGCTTTTGCCCTGGAATACGGTCTGCGCCAGGGTCTGCATCATTGCCTGCGGGTCAGAAGCGCTGGCCACCTGCTGCAGTCGCAGACGCACGCGGGTGATACGGGTCAGATACGTCTGCAGACTCAGGGAGTTGTCCGCCGACATGACATTACCGCCTTTGTTTTTACCCAGAAGCTGCAGCAGCGGACCAAAAGTATCGTCCAGCGGCCCCTGAGGCCCTGACGCAGACTGATCAATGGCAGGTTTATCTTTTCCACCGACGAGATCTTTAGCCGATTTGATGAGGGAGTCCGAAAGACCTTCGCTTTGCTGGCCTGTCTGTCCCTGCCAGGCGAGGGTATTCATCAGGGCAATCAGTGGCGACTGGCGGACATCGCTCATCAGCGTCAACTGGTCGGTAACGTCCGCAATATTGTTTGCCGGGTTCCAGTGCAGGCTGTTGAGGAAATTCAACCAGCTGCCGGCAAAGTCAATGAAATAACGCTCTGTCAGGCGTGCTTTGAGCGCTTCCGGCGACAGATCCGCCGATACGGCTTTACGGGAATCACTCAGCACCCAGTCAATTTCATCCCGGCGGGAATTTGCAGCCTTTTCGATAGCCTGCTGAATACCACCTTCCCAGGCCTGGCGGGTGAACATGCCCGGCACGACCTCCTCGGTAGTAAAAAGTCGACGCGCATCGGTACCGCTGGTCATGTCCTCCAGGGAGACATCGGCGAAGTTACGACGCACTGACTTGAGCATATTTTCATACAGTGTGCTTTCAGCGTTACGACGCCCAATTTGCTGCAGCAGCAGCTGGCGACTCTGGCTGACCAGCTGCGCATCCGGTGTGATTTTCCACTGTGGCTGCTTAGGCAGTTCGGTGATGTAGAAGGCCCACAAATCCGGCGCCAGGCTTTGCCACAGACCGGTAGAAATACCCATTCGTGTCGGCTGCACGGTTTTCAGGGTCTGCGCATAAAACGCGCCGTCGACTTTATCCGGACGAGACATCATCAGCCAGGCTTTAAGCTGGTCATAACCCGGCTTCGCCAGCTGTGCACGCTGGTCGCTGTTGGGGGCAGAGTTTGCCAATGCGCTGAGTTTTTGTGTCAGCGCCTGATTCGCCGGGTCGCGTATCAGGCGGTTGTTTGCCACGCCGTACCAGGGCAGCAACGCATCGAGCAGCTGCTGGTTATGGTCCAGACCGAAGCGCTGGTACCAGGGACTCCCCTCATGAACATTGTGCAGCAGGCGGCCTACGTCATTTCGCAGGTCATGAAGTGCCGTCAGTTGATAGTCGGATACGGAAGTATGTTCAACCAGGTTCCGAGCTTTTCCTGTTACAGAAGAAATTTGTCCGTAGTTCATAGCAAAGGAAAGCAACAATCCAATGCCCCAGAGACCAACTGCCGTCATGATGATACATGCCAACGTGCGTTCCCAGGCAATACCAACACGGCGACCGCGGACGCGCATGCAACCTTCGGTAATCCCAATCCAAGTTGCTGGTAAAGTTAGCGCATGTCTGTGTAAAGGCTGCTCATGCTCGCAATCCGGATCCCTTCCAGTTTCATCATTATAAAATTCAGGCTTATTTACCTGACTGAACATCAGCCCACGCAGTGGAACACGTTGCTGAGAAATGTGCAGCCACGGTGTCAGACGAGCTGCCCATAACTCGCTTCCCCCTTGTTCAAGCTCCCGGGCCAGGCGCAACAGGAAATCATATTGACGATTTTTGGCAATCTGTGAGAGTCCCTGTTCCCGCAGTTGGGGCAGTAACTTTCTGAGTTGTGCCGCTACTGTGTCTGGCATCGCCCGTGACGGCAGAGAGATACCAACCGACTGCGGATCACGTCCAGCCTGAGACCACTCACTACTACATAGCCGCCACAACCAGACTGGCGCAGAAAAACGCAGCACTTCGCTGATTTTCTCCAGCCCACGTAAATCGTTTTCACTCGCCTGCACCGTAAGATTCTGCTCTTCGCTAACCACACAAACAATTCCGTCCAGCGGACGGCCACGCCGCAATTTGCGCAGTGCGGTGTATTTTTCAACATCAACGTCTGAGGACAGACTCCCACCATAAATTAATACTGTACGGTCACCTTCCAGCCACTGACTACTTTGCAGGCCGGGAATCAGTTTTTCGATAGCTCCCTCATCGCCGGTAACTAAAAGTAGACGAACTTTGTTTTGCCACAAGAAGCCATAACGTCGGCATAGATGAGTTTTTATAGGATCCTTTTTACTGGACTTTTTATGCTTATTTCGAAAATTAACTGCGACAGACTTCCCTTCTCTGATAGATTGCAAACGAGGATCTCTTTGATAGAACCATACGCCAAAGTTCATCAGCATCAGGCATACGGAAAATAAAAACATGCATAAGAACCAAAGGCTCACTTTTTCTTTAATTGATTCCCACCCAATCGTATCTCCATAATAGTAACACCCTATATAAGCCAGCATACCAAAAATAATGAAACATAAAACAAGGCCAACAACCCTCCATTTTGCTGAGGTGCTCAATTTAACGCTCCTTGTTATTATCAAACTGTTTGATAACATTAAAGACATAGTCATCACCAACGCTCGTGACCATCAAAACCGGCTCATTGTTTTTTTCTGAAATTTTTAGCGATAAAACAAACGCCAACCACAAATGGGCATCACCTAACTTACCGAGCATCAAATTTAAATATTCCACCTTATAACTCCATTCCACATTCATAGATAAAGATGAAGATCTAAATATATCTAAAAGATGCAAAGCATCCTCTGCCCTCATGTTGCCAAAAACTACTTTTGTTGTTTTAAGGACATCTTGCTGGTAAGTTACCATATTTAGGAAATCTTGTTCGGTATGGTTTTTGTTGCATGTCATCGTTCGCAAAGCCACACAATTACTTTCTTTTACTGGTATTTGCTGCTGGTGGGACACTAAAAAAATCGAGGCAAATTCTGATGAGTCAGGACAATACCCCTCAACACCCTCAACGTTTACAGATATGATTATTGACACTCGATTCAGTGCGATATCCGATAATATGTCAAATTCATGCTCTAATTCATTATTCCAATCATAAAAACCTCCCAAACAATCCTCATTAAAACCAATTGCCGCCCAACATTCTTTAAATGTCGAGAAAGTAATAAAACTATTGCCATATGTAAATATGACATCAAAGACACAGAACTTTTTTAACCCTAACAGCCTTGCTCTGACTGATGACAATAACTCATAGATCAACTGTTCTTCAGTGTACATTGTGTCATTATGACCACGCAATTTTAATTTCTGATCTTTATATATTTCAGCAGAATGTAACGATGCTATATCGGCCTGTGCTACTACAGAGGGAAGGAATAAATCATAAGCGGAAACATAAAACTTTCTATTGGCCCATTCACTCCAGTTTTTCCTGGTTAATTCTGCTTCATGCTCTCTTACTTCGATTACTGACAAACATAAACCATAGTAATACATGCGTACTGAAACAATAAAAAAAAAGACAAACATGCCCCACAAAAACACAAGTGCAGATAATCTTAAAAACTCGCCACCTTCAACAGGAGAAATAATTCTTCCTCCGCACCAACATGCTGCCATAGCCAACAAAATAAATAATAAAGACAAAAGCCATTTACTCCATTTAATTTCTGAAACCTTATTGTATGGAGGGATTATTTGCACAGGCCAACTCATATTGCACCCCACTAATGTTAATGGCTCATTTCGAACATTTTATTTTTCCTTGATATATTAGATCATCAATTTTACTTTAATGTCTTTATATGCCTCATATTCTTTTCCACGTCTGTTAAGCATATATTTAAAAAACACCCCATCATGATAAAACAATCTCTCTGCGTTCAACACATCAAGCCCAAATTCAATAACATCGCTTTCGGATGGGGAGAACGATGAATAATAATAGAACAGTGCAGTACGCAATAATTTCGCCGCCTCACATTCACTAAGTTTATGGACAGCGGTCGTATTTCGATATATACGCAAGATCTTATTGATAACTAATATAAGATTAATTTCCGACACATTTATATCTGTTAACCCAAGTGAGTGGTTTAATTTTTTTCTGCATTCACCATTGCCATTCATTGTATGAACCACTCCGTCTCCATTAATGTATGACCACGTATTGATATTGCTTAATAGCTGTTCCTTTTGCCATTTATCGAGGGCAGGTATCAATAGACCAAATACCGAAGGGTCGAAATAACGAATTAATATATTACCGAATGTTTGAGTTGACTGTACGGCGGTCAAAGCTATTTGTTCAGCAAGTTGCTCCCCTGCTAAATTCGTCGAGATCCACGCACAAACACTGCGCCCCTCCCCGGCCTCAAGTTTCTCTTTTTTTAACTCACTCAATGAATGTCGAATACTATTATAAAATAATCGGTCATCTTTTTCGCTTAACTTACCAAGAGGAAAGAGGTAAAGTGGTAAAGCGCCTTGAATCTCTTTGTGCTGGAATATTATAGAGTATGATTTATAATCTCTTAGGGTATCGGACAAAAAAGATTCTGTTTGATACTCTTTTAATGATGCATCTATTAGTAGAAAACAATTTCCATTTTTTCCAAAAGCAGCACTTGTGATTTTTTCTTTTATGTCGTTAAAAGAGTCACCGTCCATAACCCACCTTTACAGACCAACATTTAAAATATACACAAAAATTATTAACATCCATCGAATTCATAAACATCACAGCTATTCAAATAATGATTTGATATTCAATACCTCGCCTGTAAAACTAACACTCACTTAAGTGAATAAACTTAGCGCCAGGGCAGGGGAATTTTTCCGTTATTCGGACCGCGCTACTTTCTCAGCCCCATGCGATGCCATTCCTGTTCTTCTTTTTATTTAAATTCAACCTTTAATACCAAATTAATTTTTCAAAGATACTCTCTAATTTTTTATAACGAAAAGCCTCCAGTTGCCCTGATGTTTTTTTCCAAAGGACCATAAGACGGCGATACCGTCGGAGGGGGTTACTCCTGCGTCCACGGCCTGCCGTTCATCACTTCGATTTCCTGTTTTGTTCGCAGGTCTGCTAATTTTTCCGGTTCAACAAACCGGGAACATATCTGATGCTGCTCTTCTGAATTCATGAAATATCCTTTATCACTGCTTCCAGGGCTTTATTCTGGTCTGCCACACTGCGGTTAAAGGGCGCTGCACCAAACACGCATTTCTCACACCATATCTGAAGCTCATCGTCTGAAATCCAGATCACTGCTGTCTTCAACAAAGTTATTACATCATGGCTTCCCGGATCAGTAAAATCGCCAGAACTCTGACTCCAAATATATTTCCATCATTTAATTTTCAGAGTTTAATCCCGAACCAGAAAAATGCTATTACTGACGGCAGTAGCCTGCCTTGCTGTCGATTTAATAGTAAAACCACCACTCCCCTGAATAAATAAACTTAGAACTGGGGCAAGCTATTTTACTTACATCATCCGAGCTGAGCCCTCCTTTATTTTTCAGATGTTGCTCACGCTTTTTTGTTATTTTATTCAAATTGACCACTGCAACATTCTTCACCCCCAGCAACTGAAATATTTCCTCAGCCAACTTGCAACAATTATTTGCATGTGCCTTATATGCAAAATAAGCAATCAACCCAGAGAGAACTAATGATATAGCGAATAGCACACACAAGGAATATTGATATACCTCCCAATAATCAGAAATCCCCCTATAATTTAAAACATCATGAAGCATAAACATAAACATAAACATAAACATGCAAATAAATATTATTATCGCGTTTACCAGTTTATCGGCTATATATTTACCACCTAATCCGATTATTTTTGATGCTTTCTCTTTACTTTTAACTTCTAAAACAGAACTTATAGCCTCCAGCAGAAGACCGACTGATTTTGTGACAACCAGGACATCAACCGTTGCTTTAATAATCAGTAAAGAGAAAAGTACAAAACGATTGTTATGCCACTCTTCGTAAGTGCTTGCACCATCAGCAAACACCGAAAACATCGAAGCTGCCCCTCCCGCTGCCGCCCCAACTCCCTTGACCCATGACACCGTAAGCTTACCGGCCTCCAGCCCTTTTTCTATTGCCGGTAAAATAACCGTCGTCCCCTGGCTCACCATCGCCAGACCGCTGGCCAGCAGGCTCGCCAGCGGCTTCTTCTCATCCCTGACCTGTCCGCACAGGTAGATAAAATCGAGCGCATTCAGCACCAGCAACAGGCTGTTTATCCCTGCCAGCCGGTATTCACCCCTGCCCTTTTCTGTTGCAAAGTACTCTTCGAGCCTGCTGCTCATCCTCTGTCTATTCGCGGTGACTTCATTCCGGTTTGCCATAAAGCGTTCGCTGTGGCGGATACCTTCCAGCACCGCCTGGCGTAACGCCGGGGCATCCCGGAGGTACTCATTCACTAACGTGTGGACGGTCTCTGACGGTATCCCCGCGCTTATCATAAATATCAGCCTGAACGCCGTGGTTGCCAGCTTCTCGCCTGCCTTATCCACCCGCAGAATACGGCTTACCCTGTCTCCCACCGTGATGATAAACGCATCCGTACTGAAGAGCTGCACTTCCAGTTTGCTGGCATTTTCCCGCAGCCCCTTCACCACCGTGGACAGCGATTTCTGGTAGTGCCCCTCCAGATTTTTCAATTTGTGCAGGTGTTACCGGGAACGGCAAACTTAAATACTGTAATCCATTTAATTAATAGTAAAACCACCACTCCCCTGAATAAATAAATTTAGAACTGGGGCAGGCAGCTCTATTTTTATCACTTGGATCGTGCCACTCTCTATTACTTATTAGTTCTTTCTCGTGCTTCTTTGTTATTTTATTGAGATTGACTGTTGCGATGCGTTTCATCCCCAGCAACTGAAATATTTCTTCAGCCACTTTGCAACAGGTGGAGGAACAGGCTTTATAAGCAGCGATTGCAATCGCTCCAGTAAATATAAAAGCCAGCCCTAACACCATCATGAGAAAAACAAAATATTCCTTCCAAAAATCCAACTGTTCCCAACCCACCTCATTCAAAGACTTAACAAGGCAAACACATGCAAATATAAACATGAGTATAGCTGTTAAAATAAACATATTTTTTATCCGCCAAAGCATGTGCGCAATATGTCCCATATCACATTTCGGACATACAGACACTATCCGCTCTTCCGGTAACGCAATGGCATAAACCTCGTAATGGTCATGCTGCCATTCAACAATCATGTTCACGTTATCACCAGCCTGAAGCCGTGTGACGCCCACCCAGCCGCGGAAGGGCTTGCCATTAATCATTCCCTGCACATATTCCGCCGAATCATTCGAAGATTCGCTTTCAGCCATCATTACAGCACCGACACCAGGACTCCCTGCAACTATCGCTCCAGCGGCAGCAGCTCCGCGCTGGTCATCTGATATCTCCGGCAATATGCTGGTCCGGTAGGCATTTGCATTAAAATACTCCCGATAACATTCGCTGCGGAAAGACTGCAGCCGCCCGCTGATTTTTTCCAGAGGACCATAAGGCGGCAATACCGGCGGAGGGGGAAGCTCCCGTGTCCACGGCCTGCCGTTCATCACCTCAATCTCCCGCTTTGTACGCAGGTCTGCTAATTTCTCTGGCTCAACAAACCGCGAACATATCTGCTGTTTTTCAACTGAATTCATGAGATATCCTTTATTGCTGCTTCCAGGGCTTTATTCTGGTCTGCCACACTGCGGTTGAAAGATGCTGTGCCAAATACGCATTTCTTACACCATATCTGAAGCTCGTCGTCAGAAATCCAGGTCACCACCACCTGTAACAACGTTACCGCCACCATGGCTTCCCAGGTCATCAGTACTGCAAGTATTCGGATCCCTAAAAACTCCCAGGCCAAAAAACCTGTAATTTTTCCGGCTACTTTTTTAGCCATCGGTCTACTAAACTGTTCCAGCAGAAGACCAACTGATTTTGTGACAGCCAGTCCATCTACAAAAGTTTTCAACACCATCACACCCATCAGGCAAAAACGTTTATTCTTAAATTCATCTACTGCTGAAGCACCATCAGTAAACACCGAAATCGCCGAAGCCCCCCCAGCCGCTGCCGCCCCAACTCCCTTGACCCATGACACCGTAAGCTTACCGGCCTCCAGCCCTTTTTCTATTGCCGGTAAAATAACCGTCGTCCCCTGGCTCACCATCGCCAGACCGCTGGCCAGCAGGCTCGCCAGCGGCTTCTTCTCATCCCTGACCTGTCCGCACAGGTAGATAAAATCGAGCGCATTCAGCACCAGCAACAGGCTGTTTATCCCTGCCAGCCGGTATTCGCCCCTGCCCTTTTCTGTTGCAAAGTGCTCTTCCAGCCTGCTGCTCAGCGTCTGTTTAATCACGGTGACTTCATTCCGGTTTGCCATAAAGCGCCCGCTGCTGCGGATACCTGCCAGCACCGTCTGGCGTAACGCCGGGGCATCCCGGAGGTACTCATTCACTAACGTGTGGACGGTCTCTGACGGTATCCCCGCTCTTATCATAAATATCAGCCTGAACGCCGTGGTCGCCAGCTTCTCGCCTGCCTTATCCACCCGCAGAATACGGCTTACCCTGTCTCCCACCGTGATGATAAACGCATCCGTACTGAAGAGCTGTACTTCCAGTTTGCTGGCATTTTCCCGCAGCCCCTTCACCACCGTGGACAGCGATTTCTGGTAGTACCCCTCCAGTTTTTTCATGTTGCCGACCTGCTGCATCAGGGTGGCCGTCATGGCGGTCGCCGTCAGCGGAGTCACGTCTTCGTCTTTCTTCGTTTTCACCGCTGCCAGATACGGCTCCAGCTCGCTGATTAACAGCGGGTTATTGGCCGCCACGTGCCGCCACAGCAGGTTCTCACGGTTTTTAGCGCTGTACGTCTTCCACCAGCCGTCTATCTTTGCGGCACCTGCCGGACAGCTGTTAATCCCGTGCATCGCCATCCCCACCGCTGACTGGTAGAACAGCCCTGCCCGCTGCGCCTCACAGTGGAAATCATCCAGCACTGCCAGCAGCAGCGGCGCACTGAGCCAGTTCACCACGCTGACGATACGCTTCTGGAAGATAGCGTTAACCGTGTCAATCAGGCTCATGTAGCAGGTATCAAAATTCTCCTGTCGGGCTGTGTTGAGCTTTTTCTGATAGGGTGCCCAGCTTCTGGCACGGGCATCAGTGAAGTTCTGTGGACGTTCCGCCAGCTCCTTATCCACCTGCGCTTTAATGGCTGCGACCTTCTGCTGGTGAAGCGCCAGCGGCTCCGGCGGATCCAGCAAAACATTTTCCGGGTAAGAGACTGTCACATTTTGTGCATGCCACGCCCTGACCAGCCTGTCGTCAGCTCTTATTTGCGCCAGTACGTCTGGCTTGCCCTGAAAACGTTGCTCCAGCGTTTTCAGACGGGCATCCAGATATTTATCCGACAACATCGCGTTTTTGGGCTGAGCAAATCGCTCCAACACCTCCTCACCACGCGCCTGCGCTTTGTCAGCCAGCATCGTTTTTAATGCATCAAGACTGGTTTTTGTGGCGAACTCAAGCTCCCGCTCCTGCAGAAACTGCGCCTGACGCCCGAGCACATCCTGGCTCCACCCGTTTAGCTCATGAACAATTCCCACCGGATCCCATAGTGGAAGCAGCAGCGGCGTCATCCCCTCACTTCGGTTTTGCATGGCCGTAACCGTCGCGGCGGCCCTGCCGCTGCGTTTTTTTGCCCAGGGATACAGGCTGGACTGCATTTTCACCGCATCATTATTGACCCGCCAGGGATCATCCACCGTCGGATCCCAGAGCGACGATACCCGGCTGACATTTACAATTTTCGCATCATCCGGACCGGGCAGCAGACCCGAAACAGAAGGCACCTGATAGTCCAGCACCTGATTCAGGCTTGCTTCGGAGACATCAGTTCCTGTTCTGGTGCGCTGGGCCCCCGACGCTGAGGGTACCACTTTCTGCATTCTCTCACTGCGGGCATTGGCATCTGAGCGATACCGTTCAAGCGTCTCCTGTTCCCACGGATACTGGCTGAACGCAAACCACACATTGCCGCACTTATCCGGTGATTCAATGCTCATAAACTCAACGTTTTGCGCAATATGCTCCCCTGTTTCACACAGCGCCTTATCCACCGGAGCTGGATTAGACGCCACCTGCTGCAGCCACAGTGAGCCGTCCGGCGCAACGCTGTAGCACTGCCAGTAATGGGTGCCCTGTTTTCCTTTTTCATAGAAAACGTACAGGTAACCCTGACGAAGCGCACGGAGGCTGTACTTTTCGTGATTGCCAAGGGCTATACCGGTAATGCACGGATCGTTCGCCCATCCCGGTAAAGCGGTAATAATTTTTTCCGGCACAACGGCATAGCGTACGGGCAGTACCGTCAGGCCTTTCACTGTGCATAATCCCTGACATGCCATATTCACGTCCTTTTCTAATTAAGCCTGCAGATAAATAATTTCTCATTCAGCTGGTGAAAAAATTAGAGCCTGCTATCACCTTATGGCCGGAACACTGGCAAAGCACACGGTCCTGATCCTGTACCAGAAGCATGCCATTACTGATGATACCGGCGGCAGTGGCCTGGATGGGGAATGTCCCCTTACAGATAGTACAGATGGCTCTATCATTATTTTGCGCCACCTGTTTACCCTCACTGAAGTAATTTGCAGTTGCGGTAATGATTTTTCCGTTGCTTGTCCTGTCGCCCAACACTGCTAATTTTCTGGTCATCTTTTTCTCCTCAAATATTAGCTAAGCATCACCACAGCCCCTTGCTGCTGGGCTGCAGAAATAACTCCGGGTTTGCAGCCGGAAGGTAGCCCAAGCGCTGAATTTAGTGACGCCGCAGGCTGCTGTTGAACCGCAATGCATTTCAACGTGACGTTTTTTCCAGTACCAACTTCTATCCCCGTATCACTTAATCGTATAAATGATCCACCACAAACCAAATAGATCTCTTTCTTAGCGGATATGACGACACTGTTATCTGAACTGGCGATGGATAGCTTTTCTTTAGAAAATAAATTCAGCTCGTCCGATTGCGCCTGAATATCGACTTTGCCCTCCGAGGCATACATTTTTATTCCCAGTTTGTGCGCAAATAAGCTCAGAATATCACCTACCGCCAGAGTTAACTTTTTGGCAATGCTAATATCTGCATTTTTACCAGCAGTAACTATTAGATTTTCCCCCGCCGAGACTTGTACGCTCGCTGGGGTGACCTGCGCGATTCCTGAAGGGGCAGACAGAAGTAACGCTTGCTGCTTAAGGTCACTAAGCGTTTGATTCATCAGAAGTGTTTGTTTCTCAAGATCAGCTAATTCCGCCTGGGCTGCCTGAGCGGCGTGACGTAATCCAGAAGTCACTTCTCTGGCAGTGTCAAGTTCTTTAAGCGCAGCCTGCATTTCGCGCTGTAGTCCCTGCGCCTTGGCCTGCCCGTCAGCGCTGATAAATATCCCTTTCTGCGCCCGTATCACGCCCCAGCTGTCCGTCCTGAGCTCAAACCCCTCGCCGCGCTGCTGTTTCTCACTGTCGACCAGGTGGCCGAGGTTCAGCTGGCTCTTGCCGCCGTACTCCGTGCTGACCTTGATGTGCTCTTTTCCGCGCTCGTCATCGAGGCGGATTTTGTTGTTCGCCGGGGTACGCAGGACGTTGCGTTTGTAGTTGCGGATGGTGACGTGGTCGCCGTGCGCCGAGTCGTGCAGCACGCCGGCAATGTACGGCCGGTCGGGGTTACCGTCCTCAAAGCCAATCGCCACTTCGGTGCCCGCCAGCAGCGGCAGGTGCAGGCCGTAGGTGTCGCCGGCGTACGGGCGCGACTGGCGTACCCACAGGCTCTCGAAGCCGGTTTCCCAGTTATCACGGTCAAACAGCATGTTGACGCGGTAACGACCGTCTTTATCGATATGCCCGTAGGTGTCATTTTCGGTGGTGCTGGTGACGCGGGCCGGTAGGGTGCCAGCCATCACCGGGCGTGAGCCAGGTTCCGGGCGGAAACCAAAATCGGTGCTGTCCGGAATGCCGTCAAAATCAACCGCAAAGTCCTTATCACGGCGGGCATACGTATGCATCGCCGTGATGACCACGCCCTGCGCAAACACGTCGGCCACTTCATACCCGCCGGTGACTTTCAGTACCTGACCCGGCGAGAGGGTCGGACAGCTGGTGATGCCCTGCGCCCGGGTCTGACCATTCAGGTAGCGTTCGTGACGAAGGCGGGCATAAAACGCCCCGGACTCCGGGGCCGGGTTGCGGTCATAGGTACTGCCCGGCGTCAGGTAGTTATCCGCCCAGTGATAGGCATCACCGTACGTGGTGACATCCCCGCGGGTCGCATCCACCAGGGTGTTCATGTCCTGCGTGGCCTGACGGTAGTTGTAGTCCCGGGTGCTGACCTGCTTCTGCACCACGTTGTGATGGCATTCCATTCCCCAGACTGAATCCATGCCTTTTGAATGCTGGCCCGATGGCGGTACCGACGGCAGCGTCAGCCCTTTTTCATACCCCTGCTGGCTGTCGTAAAACTCCACCACGTCAATGTTGAGGCGCGTGTCGGTGGTGAAGCGAAACCAGATGCCGACCTCACCCAGCAGGCGGGTGATAAAGTGCAGGTCGTCCTCACCGTACTGCATCACCTGTTCACGGCGCGGGTATTCTTTTGACAGCGAGAACAGAAAATCCTGACCGCGCATACCGTGGCGCTCGCGCAGGATTTTTTCCACGATTTGCGGAACCGACATGTCCTGGTAAATGGCGTTCTGGTGCGAGCGGTCGAGCAGCGCCAGACGTGGCCGGAGCGTCAGGGCGTAGCGGGTTTCATCTTTTGACGTGCTGAGGCGTTCAAAACCGGTCACCACGCCCTGAAGGGTGCGCACGGCCTGCTGCACTTTAATGCCGTAACCCTGTTCTACCGGGGCCTGCAGCGTCAGCGAACCGGGCTTCATCAGCATCGCCTCTCTGGCGATAGCGTGGTCACTGCTGGTGAATTCAATACGATAGCGGAACGGCGTGCTCAGGGCTTCATCGCCTTCAAACGCCAGCACATCGAGTTCTGCTTCACATCCCTTCACCGCCAGCAGGTGGTGGTTATGGCTGTATCTTAATGGAGGATTATTACTCATGCGTCCACTCCCTGTTTCACATCAAATTCCAGCCCGATCCCCTCTTCCTCACTCCAGCTAAAGCGTAATGACTGTGGTTTCAGTTTCGCGGCCATGTGGGTCAGCAGTTGCTGACTCAGCACCGGCAGAATCTGCTGGTTGAGCAGGCTGTCGACGTTGCGCGCGCCGGTGTCCGGCAGCAGGCAGGCGGCGGTCAGCGCGTCATACAGGCTCTCATCAATATGCGTGCTCAGGCCGTAGTGTCGATGCAGGCGCTTGCTGACCTGTGAGAGTTTCATTTCCACGATGGTACGCATGGCTGCTTCCGAGAGGGGGCGGTAAATCACGGTCTGGAAGCGGGCCAGCAGCGCCGGCTGGAAGTGATCGCGCAGTATCGGACGCAGCAGCTCGTGAAGATCGCCTTCGCTGGCCTCCGGCTGTTCGTCAAGCAGCTGCATCAGGTGGTCGCTGCCAAGATTCGAGGTCATCAGAATGACGGTGTTGCGGAAGTCGATTTCACGTCCTTCGCCGTCGCGCATAAAGCCGCGGTCAAAGACCTGATAGAACAGGTTCATCACGTCGCGGTGGGCTTTTTCGACTTCATCGAGCAAAACCACACTATACGGGCGCTTGCGCACCGCTTCGGTGAGAATGCCGCCCTGGCCATAACCGACGTAGCCCGGAGGGGAACCCTTCAACTGGGAAACCGTATGCGGCTCCTGGTATTCGGAGAGGTTAATCGTAATGAGTGACTTTTCACCGCCGTACATGACATCGGCCAGCGCAAGCGCGGTTTCGGTTTTTCCCACCCCGCTCGGTCCCACCAGCAGAAACACGCCCTGCGGACCATTCTCGGAGGTGAGACCCGTTTTTGCCGCACGCAGACGCTGGGCGATGGCCTCGAGCGCCACATCCTGCCCGACGACACGTTTACCCATTTCATTTTCGAGGGTCAGCAGTTCGGTCTGCTCATCTTTCATCAGCGATGACAGCGGAACGCCTGTCCAGTCAGCAATCACGTTGGCAACGGTGCGTACATCCACATCCAGGGAGAGCAGCGGATTGCTGTGCTGCATGCCGTTCAGTTCCTGCTGCAGCGCGTGCGTCTCGCTTTGACGGGAGAGGTCCTGGCGGCTTTCCAGCAGTTGTTCGGTGAGTTTCAGTTCCTGCCCGTACTGCGTTTCAAGCTCGTCGAGAGCAACGATAAGAGCGTTCTCTTCCTGCTCAATGACGGTCAGGCGTTCGCCATGGCTCTGATTGCCGACAGCAATATCTTCCAGCAGCGCCTGCTTCTCCATTTCCAGAGAGGTAATCTGCGAGCGAATGCAGGTCAGCTGTTCCGGCACCGTGTCGAGGCTCATGCGGACGCGCGCTGCGGCGGTGTCGAGCAGGTCAACCGCCTTGTCCGGCAGCTGGCGGCCCGTCAGATAGCGGCGGGAAAGCGTAACAGCAGCGCGCACCGCATCGTCGGTAATGTGCACGTGATGGTGCTCGGCGTAGCGGGATTTCAAACCACGGAGCATCAGGCAGGCGGTGTCATCGTCAGGCTCATCGACTTTTACCATCTGGAAACGACGCTCCAGGGCCGCGTCGCGTTCGAAGTACTGCTTGTACTCGCTCCAGGTAGTGGCCGCAATGGTACGCAGTTCACCACGCGCCAGCGCCGGTTTCAGCAGGTTCGCTGCATCGGCGCCCCCCGCCTGGTTGCCCGCGCCGATGATGGTATGCGCTTCATCAATAAATAGCAGGACCGGGGACGGGGAGTGCTGCACCGCATCGATGACGTTTTTCAGCCGCTGTTCGAACTCGCCTTTCACGCCTGCACCGGCCTGCAGCAGGCCCAGGTCAAGGGTACGCAGAGTGACCGTTTTCAGTGATTCAGGCACATTACCCTCGGCAATACGCAATGCCAGGCCTTCAACCAGTGCGGTTTTCCCCACGCCCGGCTCGCCGACCAGGATCGGGTTGTTTTTGCGGCGACGGGAGAGGATATCCACCATCTGACGGATTTCTGTGTCACGGCCAAACACCGGATCGATCTTCCCTTCCTTCGCTTTGGCGGTGACATCGAGGGTGAATTTATCCAGCGTGTTCTGCAGCGCAGGGCTCAGTTCCCCCTCTTTCATTTCCACACCAGCCGGACGCCCGACAAACTCCACCTCACCACCGTGGTTCTGTGCCAGCTCGGCTTCTCGCTGCATTTCCGGACGTTCATCCGATTGCGCATCCAGCAACGGTCGCAGGCGCTCCAGCTGGCTCTGAGCAAGCGTTAACAACGGCCAAAGGCCGTAACAACATGCCAGTTTTGGTTTTTCCACCAGAGCCATCAGCAGATGGATGCTGCGAATGTGCTCTTCGCCATTGAGTGAGGCAAGTAGCCAGGCTTGCTGCATCAGAGTCTGGATGTCATCAGAGAGCTGGGGCCGATGGCGCACGGAGCGAGGTTGTCTGTCGAGCCAGCCAAGCAAATCCTGCCAGATGCTATCCATATCCCATTCATAGCGACGCGCCAGCACCGTCAGGTCACCCTCCCCCTGCTCCAGCAGCTTCAGCAGCCAGTGCTCCGGCAGAATTTCGGCATGGGCACGGGTCTGACAGAGCGAAGCTGCGCCTTCCATCGCTCGGGCACAGTAAGGGTTCAGACGACGTAACAGGATGGCTGGATTTTCCATGAAATTCTCTCTTTGTCGGTTCCTGGACACGCTACCGCCCCTCGCTGTTCACCAAAGCGCATAAGGTCAGGCAGGCAGATTGTTTTTTCTTTGCTGAGTGCCCGCATCTCAGGCACTCAGCAAAAAACTGCGGACAGGAAAACCTGCCCGCATCAGGATTACGCCGTGGCGCGTTCGTTCCAGGAATCGGAATGAATGATGTTGCCGTCTTTGTAGGTCCAGGTGATTTTTTCGTAACGCAGTTCAACGCGTTCAAGGTGGTTGTGCTTCTCTTTAGAAGGATCCTTGATGTCATACATTTCAGGATTCACCTTCACTACCTTCACGTTTTCCAGTTTGGTGTTGAAGTACTCCACTTCCTGGCCCGCGTCGTTGATTTTGTACCACTTAAACTCAGCGGATTTCAGGGTCTGACCGGTGGTCACCGCCTTGTACAGGTACGGGCTGGAGGAATCGATTTCCTTCGTGAACAGGAACGGCGTGTGGATGCGGGTGCCAGTCAGCTTGCCGGTGTTGTTGTCGGTCGGGATGTACAGGTTATGCTCCTGTGCAACCACTTCGATGCTGCCTTCACGATCCTGAACGTCAACAGACCCTTTGATGTCCGCGCCGCCGTCGTCCTTCAGCCAAAGATAAACAGGAATTGCCATGTTAATTACTCCGTTTTATTTTCTGAGACGCCATCATCCTGCGATGGCGCCGGGTGTTTGCCGGGTATCTGACAGGCATTCGCCTGCGGTACCAGACTGATTTCGACACGGCGGTTGAGCGCACGCCCTTCCAGGGTGTCGTTGGTTGCGACAGGACGGCTTTCGCCATAGCCCTGCACCGCAAAACAGCTTTCGGGCACGTCGCCCGTGTCCCGCATCCAGTTGCGTACCGCTTCGGCGCGTTTCAGAGACAGCGTCTGGTTAAGTTGCGGATTGCCGGTGTTATCGGTATGCCCAGACACGACAATCAGCCAGCCCGGTTTCGCTTTGATGCCAACCAGTGAATTCACCAGCATCCTGGTGGAACCCGCTTTCAGCACGGACTTGCCGGAATCGAACAGCGACATGCTGTCGAGCCTCACTATTTTCGGTACTGGTTTTGGGGTTGGCTGCGGTTTAGGAGGCGGCGGCATATACGAGCGGATCGCTTCCAGTAGGGGTATCCGTAGACGTTCCCCCTGATAAAGCCCGAGGCCCAGCCGGATCGGTACACCGTTACGTGCATAGTCATCCAGCAGCGCCGCATTCTCACGAAGGGCCGCAACGGCGCTAGCCTTCGGGCCGTAGTCATCCATGGAGAGACTGTCGTAACGGGCTATATCGAAGCTCACGCGATGCAGCAACTGGCGATTGTTCCAGCCACTGCTCAGCAGCGCGGCGATGGCCGCCAGGGTGAAAAGACCAAGGGCACAGCGCCAGGTGCGGGCGCGGGGAGTAAGTCCACTTCCTTCCGGTAGCAGCGGCAGGATGAAATCCGGGAAGGGTGATATCACCGTGCTGTCCGTCCCTACCGGTTGCCAGCCGGCTACCTGCTGCATGGCAGTATGACGCGATAACCATGCCGTCCAGGCAGAGGACGCAAGGCTTCCGGCAAGAATCGGTCCCATTCCCCACAGCAGCGCTGCAGGTGCAATGACCGGAACATCAGGATTCTCATCGATGAATACCGCCTGGACATGCTGATGGAACCAGCTCATCAGGCTGTTCATCAGCACCTGCTGCTGCATTACAGGCGCACCGCCAGTGGTGACCCACGCGGCGATCGAACAAGGCGCATTCGACTCACGCCAGACAGTCCACCCTTCACCCGGAATAGCGGCCTGCCAGAGCATGTCATCCGTCATCGCGCTGCCAATCTGACCATTCAGAATGAGTGGCACAGACTGTCCCGTTTCTTTACGCAACTGGCTGATTTGCCAGCGCAGAGCCAGCAGGCGACTGGTGAGGGCTTCGCTGTCGACATGTTTCTGCGGGCAGACACTGACCATCACCGACAGCTGACGCCCCCAGTCCGGGCGCTGCCACAGAATCTGACGGGCAACCTGCTCCAGATCCTGATGGTCCTCAACGCGGATCCAGCATCCCTGCGTGACGATCAGTACTGGTGACTGCTGCGGCCAGGTCAAAGGCATATCGCCACAAACCAGCACCACAGGTTGACGGTAAGTAGTTTCAGGAAGGTCATCCAGACGCAGGTTGACGTCATGCTCCGCACGAGGTCTGGCGATATACCAGAACGCGACGATAACCCCGATCATCGCCAGCAGAACGAGCACTGAAGCCAGCCGGGTTAACGGCAGAAAAGCCAGACAGACCACAGCACTCAGCAGGGCAGCCCACAGCGCAAGCCCGCGCTGTTGTACAGGACTCATTTTACGACTCCCGGCAACAGGGTCAGCAGCATCTGATCGAGCCAGCGATCCAGTCCCCACCAGAGTGCGGCAAGAACAATCACGCTCAGGCCGATACGCGCGGGCCATGACGCTAGCCAGCCTCCCGCTCCCCGTCCGCTGCGGCTCTCTGCCAGAACGGGATGGGTCTGCGGGTAGCTGAACGGTGTAACACGCTCATTGAGGGCGCTGACCAGCTTCTGGCGTTCCGGATCGTTTAGCGCACGAAAGTTTCCCAGGAATCCGAGCATCATTACCCGCTGGAAGCAGGTCAGTACGGCATTATCTGGAGCAGGTTCACGCAGCACATCGCGCATCCTGTCACATAAAGTGTCACCCGCATCCATTGTGCCGAGGAAGTGTCCCTGCAGAGGAATGTCATACCACTGCACACAGGCATCATCCTCTACACCGCGCCCTTTGACCGCCTCATCAAGCAATGCACATTGTGCAGTGAGGATATGCTTACAGCTGGCTTCATCGAGTTCACTCGCTTTTAGTTCACGCTGAACGCGTTCCACATCAGCGATACAGCGTTCCCACAAGACCCGACCTTCGCCTTCCTGAAACTGCGGGCCATAGCGAAGGCTGATGACCTGAAGCCAGGTATCCTGCAGCAGTGCGTCAATATCAACAGACACGACAGCGCCGTGTTTACGTTCACTCATGTTCTCAATACCGCAAAGAGTTCAAGTTCAGGCTCGCCGAGCATGCCCGGGACGTAAAACATACATGTCCCACTCTGGAGCATTTCAGTCGCCAGAGGATGGGAGAGATCGAGACTGAAATACTGATTTTCCAGACGCAGTGGAATGGCGGCTGGCACATGGCGCAGCGGCGTCAGCGGCACGCCCACGCGGGAAGAGTTGACGATCCCGCGCACATGGTCAGGGCTGCCCACCTTACACTGGCGCGGAAACTGCTCCTGCAGTTGCGCCACCGGAATCGGTGAGCGCACAGAAAGATAGTAATCAGCCCCTTCGCGCAGACGCGGGTCATGCAGGCGAGCCTGCCAGAAGTGCAGCCGTGGGTCATAGTCGAGTGCCAGGGCCACCACGCGTGACGGCAGGCTGGCTTCAAGCAGATCGCCAAGCAAATCAAACAGCGGTGGAAATACCGCATTGAGTTGCTCGTGATGCCAGGCCGGTATGGCGCTCACCTGATGTTCCAGGGAAAAGGTCAGCAGGCTCCCCGCAAGGCGAGAAAGTTCCGGATACAGACGTTCCGGTGGGCTTTGAAGATTACGCTGGAACTGACCCAGCACGGGCTCGGCACTGTTCAGCGCGTTGAGCAGCCAGAATAGTGATACATCTGCCACGGCGAAATCAGCCATGCGCTCATTGCTTTCACGCCGCATTGCCATCAGACGGCACAGTCGCGCCCGCAGTTGTGTCAGTAGTTGTTCCAGTTGGGTAACCAGCCAACGGCTGCCCTGGAGGGTCAACAGCGGAGGAAGAAATGTTTCATCCAATAGCCATGTCCCCTGCGAGTCTTGCTGCAGGCGGGTGACCGGACAAGTCAGATAATCGCTGTTGTTCTGATGGGCAAAACGCAGCGTCAGTTCAGGCTGCATCACGGCAATCTGACGAGTATCTTCCCCGAAGGTATTGCGTACATCCCGCCAGCGCTGACGATATCGCACCGGACGCTCGGCCACCTCATCGGGTTTCAGGCAGTTGCCGCCGTTCGCCCGCAGTAGCGGGAGCGCCAGCACCACCGTCACCTCCTGCGATTCGCTTTCAAGCGACAGTACCGGTGGCAGCGAATCAGCATTGTCTGTATCAATCAGCGTACCGTCCTGAAAACGGACATGCAGATGATGGGCCTGAAGACGTCCAAGCCTGAGCGCTTCCGGCTCGAAGGTAGCATTTATTACCCCCCACGGGCAGGAGAGGCCCAGCCGGGCAATACACTCGGCAGACCAGGCCGCATACGCGACCTGTTGCTGAAAATGCTGGGGAGCGACCATAATGCCCCTACCCCATAACGGTTGTTCCGTTTTCATCGGCTTCCTGCCTGTTATTACGATTTCGCTTTCGGCATCTGGGAAACCAGCGACAGGTTGACGTCCATCCCTTCCACCTGGAAGTGCGGAATCGCATACAATTTCACGCGGAAGAAGCCCGGGTTATCTTCAATATCTTCCACCACCACTTTTGCATCACGCAGTGGATGAGACGCCTGTAGCTCGTCACCCGGATCGGTCATTTCGGTCACCAGAGTGCGGACCCAGGTGTTCAGCTCCAGTTCCAGCAGTCGGCGATCCTTAGTGGTACCGATGTTCTCGCGCTGAATCAGCTTCAGGTAGTGGGCGATACGCGACAGCAGGAAGATGTACGGCAGACGCGCGTTGATGCGGCTGTTGGCGGTCGCATCAGCGGTGTCATACAGCGCCGGTTTTTGGGTGGAGTTCGCCGAGAAGAAGCAGGCGTAATCGCGGTTTTTGTAATAGGACAACGGAATAAAGCCCAGATTCGCGAATTCGAATTCACGCGTTTCAGGGATCATCACTTCACTCGGGATTTTTACCTGATTGCCGGTACCCAGGTCATACAGATGGATAGGCAGATCCTGAACCGCACCACCGGCCTGCGGGCCACGGATTTGTACACACCAGCCATTATTGATGAAGCTACGCACCATGCTGGACGCGAAGGCAAACGACGCATTCGTCCACAGGTATTTGTCGTGATCCGGACCTTTGACTTCTTCGACATAGTTGAAGCTGCGAACCGGAACGGTATCCGGGCCATACGGCAGGCGTCCCAGTACGCGGGGCATCACCAGACCAATGTAGCGAGCGTCGTCCGTATCGCGGAATGATTTCCACTTGATGTACTCGGCGCGATCAAAATAGTTGCCAATATCTTTAATCGCAGCGACGTCTTCCATTGACTCCTTGAGGAAGAATTTCGGGCCTGCTGAGCCGATAAACGGCATATGTGCAGCTGCGGATACTTTTGAGATGTTGCGCAGCAGAGCGACATCCTGCGCTGAAGCATCGAACTCATAAGCGGAAATCAGCGCCGCAATCGGCTCGCCGCCTGGGGTATCATATTCATCAATATAGGCGTGTTTATACAGGCCACTCTGGATGATTTCCGGGCTGTCTTCAAAGTCCTGACGCAGCTCTTCTTTAGACATGCTCAGAAGCTCAATTTTCACGTTCTGGCGAAAATCCGTTTTATCAACCAGCGACTTCACGCCGCGCCACAGGCTCTCAACTGCCTGAAACTCTTCATGGTGCATAACGGCGTCAAGCTGGCGGCTTATCTGGTAATCGAGCTCAGCGATGTGGTGATCGATCAGGCTTTTATCCAGTTTTTCGACTTTCGAGCCTGCCTTAGTCAGGCATTCCAGAAAGACCTGCATACCTGCGGTCAGACGCTCGTCAGCGGTCGCATCGGACATCGCCTGTGCATCTTGCCAGATGTCCAGCGCACTCAGCTCGGAGACAGGATTCAGATTGATTTTCTCAAACAGTGAGGCGTATACACCACCCACAGCAGGACGTTCCAGCACCACGCTTTCCCCGCCAGCAATATTATTTTGTACAGACATGAGCATTCCTTGATTAATCCGTTAAAACAGCATGATGGTTAAGGTTGTTTCGAAGCCAGTGCGGACAGTTCATTTCGCAACTCAGCACTAAGCGACTGGTCAACAACGATTTTTTCCAGCTCTTTTCGGAAAGTCTGGTTATCCAACAGGTTAGCTTTGAGATCGCGAAGCAAGTTGCGCATCGCCAGCATCGCCTTCAGCTGCGGAATTTGGGCAGCCACCTGCTCTGGCGTGAAATCTTTCATGCTCTGGAAAGTCAGCTGAATGTTGTCTTCACCACCATCGTCAGACAGTGTATTTTTTACGGCCAGGTTAACTTTTGGGGAATATTCGGAAAGAACGCTATCAAAATTATTTTTGGTGATGTTAATCTTTTCACGCTCAGATATTGTCGCAGATTCCTGCCCGTTGCTGAAATCACCCGTAACAAGCAATTTCAAGGGTAATTCCATTTTCTTGCTTGCTCCGCCAGTATGCAGGTCAAGCTTCAGGTTAATACGTGCCTTAGGCACCTCGTTCTGAAAACTGTCAGCCATCTAATCATCCCTCTTTGTTTTGCTATGCCAACTTCACGGTATCGTTCTTGATGCGCAATAATAGAATAATGATCGGAACAAAATCAAATACACAGATCATTTATCCGATACAAGAATTTTCTTAAGAATTTTCCACTAATACATTATCGCAAATTGCTCAATCAACTCAGAAAAAGAAACTACTCTTTTCTCACAAATCGAATATTTGTATCGCCGAAGGGATTGCAGTCAGAGAGATATTAATAAAAACATCTTATTTTGATTTACATCACGACACTATGTCAAAAAACAAGAAAGAACTGCAATATTTTATTGCAGTACGATTAAAAGAAGAGAAAAGTAGGTGATAAAAGACGACTATTCCATTGAGGATGTGAATAATAAATAAGATTTTTCATAAAGAAAATTCTTATTTATTAGGTAAGGAAGAAATAAACGAGAAATAATTAATTTGCCGTAACTCAACAATGCCATTCTTTTTCGTTACGTCTTCCATCCGATCGCCAGGGCTTCTGCTCTCCGCTCAGTCAGGAAAAACGCTTTCAATGCGACTTTCTATAAAATCTGTAAAATCAAGCACCTCCTTAACTGCCGCTTTTTTAATCAAAAACGAGTAATAGCACATATCGTATAACGGTGCTACATTACGCCGCCCGCCCAAATCAGCAGTGGCCAGGCAACGCCGTAAAGTTCGGTAAAGCCTGCAACCATCACCTTGAAGAACGGTCTTATCGGCACGTCGTATCGCAAACTCTGCGCTACCTTTACAGGCTTCACATAGGTTTTACTATTTTGTCTCAATCCAAATTTCAACGCGCGTTTATACACCCGCGTTACTGGTTTACATGGTTTGGTCTTGGCGTTCTCTGGTTGCTGGTTCAACTTCCGTACCCTGTCCTGCGTTTGCTGGGGTCGAAACTGGGCAGTGCTTCCCGCTTCTTCCTGAAACGCCGCGAATCCATCGCGCGTAAAAATATTGAGCTTTGCTTTCCGCATTACAATGCCGAAGAGCGCGAGAAACTCATCGCTGAAAACTTCAAGTCTATCGGCATGGCGCTGCTTGAAACCGGCATGGCCTGGTTCTGGCCGGATGAGCGCGTCCGCAAGTGGTTTGACGTGGAAGGGCTGGATAACCTTAAACGCGCACAGATGCAAAAACGCGGCGTGATGGTCGTCGGCGTTCACTTTATGTCGCTGGAACTGGGTGGCCGCGTGATGGGCCTGTGCCAGCCAATGATGGCGACCTATCGACCACACAACAGTCCGCTGATGGAGTGGGTACAAACGCGTGGCCGCATGCGTTCGAATAAGGCGATGATCAGCCGTAATAACCTGCGCGGTATGGTCGGGGCTCTGAAGAAAGGTGAAGCCGTCTGGTTTGCCCCCGATCAGGATTATGGACGTAAAGGCAGCAGCTTTGCGCCTTTCTTTGCGGTTAAAGATGTTGCGACGACCAACGGCACCTTTGTCATTTCTCGTTTGTCGGGCGCTTCCATGCTGACCGTGACGATGGTGAGAAAAGCAGATAAATCAGGCTATCGTCTGCACATCTCTCCTGAGATGGCTAACTATCCTGAAAACGAGTGCGAAGCCGCGGCGTTTATCAATAAAGTCATCGAAACTGAAATCATGCGTGCGCCAGAGCAGTATCTGTGGATGCATCGTCGTTTCAAAACCCGCCCTATTGGCGAAGCCTCGCTCTATATTTAAGCTCTTCAGAAAGGTTAGTTTCGCTAAGAAACTAACCTTTTCAATCACCTGTCATCCGTTAAGAAACCGTTTTTCATTGCGTCGCCCAAAGTGAATTTATTGCGATGCGAAATCAAACTGTCGCCGTTCCACGACACTCGTAAGTGACGGAAATTATTTAAAAAAATCCCTCTTGTCACCCCTCATTTTTAGGCGTACATTAGCGCCGTCTGGCAACAGGAAAGCACAGAATTCTGAGCTGGAGTGAGCGGTGAAACGGGAAAATTCTCATTTCCGCTTTGACCGGATTTCAGTTCTCTATAATCAGGTGGACTCTGTTTTTAAATGCGTACCACAAGATACGCGGAGCGATGAAACGTGAAATATTTCTTTATGGGCATTTCGGTGATTGTTTTAGTCTGGGCCGGAACCTTTGCCCTGATGATCTAGTGAAGAACATGCAGTCAAAAAAACAGGAGCCATTGGCTCCTGTTTTTTTATGTCATGATGACGCGGGATTTTCAGCCACGCTCTTCGAGGAGAGAAGCCCGTCGGCCCGGAACATACTCTTGATGCCCCTCACCGCCTGACGAATGCGGTCGCTATTTTCAATCAGGGCAAACCGCACATGGGTGTCGCCATAATCACCAAAGCCAATGCCCGGTGATACGCACACCTTCGCATCCTGCAGCAGCTTTTTGGCAAACTCCAGCGATCCCATCGCCGCGTATGGTTCCGGAATTTTCGCCCAGACGTACATGGACGCCTTCGGCATTTCCACCATCCAGCCCGCTTCATGCAAGCCTTTTACCAGCACGTCGCGACGGCGCTTATACTGAGCGGCAATCTCGTGGACGCACTGCTGGTCGCCCTCAAGAGCAGCGATAGCCGCAACCTGCAGCGGCGTGAAGGTGCCGTAGTCGTGGTAACTCTTAATACGCGCCAGTGCGCTCACCAGCGTTTTGTTACCCACCATAAAGCCAATACGCCAGCCCGCCATGTTGTAGCTTTTCGACAGGGTGAAGAACTCTACCGCCACGTCACGCGCGCCCGGGACCTGCATAATAGATGGCGCTTTCCAGCCATCATACACGATGTCGGCATAGGCTAAATCGTGAACCACCAGCACGTCATAACGCTTCGCCAGCGCGACCACTTTCTCGAAGAAATCGAGCTCCACGCACTGGGCCGTTGGGTTCGACGGGAAACCGAGGATCATCATCTTCGGTTTCGGATAGCTTTCGCGAATCGCACGTTCCAGTTCGTTAAAGAAATCGACCCCTTCCACCAGCGGAACCGAACGGACCTGCGCCCCGGCAATCACCGCACCGTAGATGTGGATTGGGTAGCTGGGATTCGGTACCAGCACCGTATCGCCATGATCCAGCGTAGCCAGCATCAGGTGTGCCAGCCCCTCTTTCGAGCCGATGGTGACAATCGCTTCACTTTCCGGATCGATATCAACCTGATAGCGATCCTGATACCAGCGCGAGATCGCGCGACGTAATCTGGGAATACCGCGCGAGGTCGAGTAGCCGTGCGTATCCGGACGCTGGGCAACCGTGCAGAGTTTTTCAACGATATGCGGTGGCGTTGGGCCGTCAGGGTTACCCATGCTGAAATCAATAATATCTTCGCCGCGCCGACGCGCAGCCATCTTCAGTTCAGCGGTGATATTGAAAACATAAGGGGGAAGACGATCGATACGCGTAAAACGGCGTTCAGGACTGAATTCAGCCATAGATTCCTCAGATTAACGTTAGCGCCCGGACCGTCCGAGCGACGCTGCCACCGATGTGGCGTGCTTAGAAAATAACCTGAAAAAAATCACGCTGTCGAGAGGGAAGTGAAAAAAAAGCGATCGCCTGAAAACCGGAACCAGGCTGTGCCGAAAAGCGGAAGCCCCTGTTTCAGGGTTGGCTTTCTGATAGCTGTTATTTAACAGGATGATATCAAAACAGTTACCTGACGATACGCAGGCTATAAAAAATCAGGACGTGTCCGTTACTGACAGACAATCCCCTTTAGAAATTATGGTTTTTCCTCATTTGATAAACCTGACGGATAGCTGGTCAACACGCGTCAGGTTTTTTATCATGGTTCTTTCCCGTTTTCCCAGGTCTACTCGTGCACGAAATATTCACTATGCTGCTGGCGGTTTTTGACCGTGCGGCATTAATGCTGATTTGCCTGTTTTTCCTCATTCGCATTCGCCTGTTTCGCGAGCTATTGCACAAATCCGCACACTCGCCAAAAGAGCTGCTGGCCGTTACCGCCATCTTTTCGCTGTTCGCCCTGTTCAGCACCTGGTCTGGCGTGCCGGTAGAGGGGTCGCTGGTTAACGTGCGCATTATCGCCGTGATGTCCGGCGGAATTTTGTTTGGCCCGTGGGTGGGTGTCATTACCGGCGTGATTGCCGGAACCCATCGCTACCTGATTGATATCGGCGGCGTCACGGCGGTGCCCTGCTTTATTACCAGCATTATCGCCGGGGTGCTCTCCGGCTGGATCAGCCGCAAAATCCCGAAAAAACAGCGCTGGCGCGCCGGGATCGTGGCGGGCATGGTGTGCGAAACGCTGACCATGATCCTAGTCGTCGTCTGGGCCCCGACCACCGAACTTGGGCTGGATATCGTTTCGAAAATCGGTATTCCGATGATCCTGGGCAGCGTGTGCATCGGCTTTATCGTGCTGCTGGTGCAAAGCGTTGAAGGGGAAAAAGAGGCCAGCGCCGCCCGTCAGGCCAAGCTGGCGCTGGATATCGCCAACAAAACGCTGCCGCTCTTCCGCCACGTTAACGCGGAGTCGTTGCGTCAGGTCTGCGAAATCATTCGCCATGACATCCACGCTGACGCTGTCGCCATCACCAATATTGACCACGTGCTGGCCTACGTTGGCGTCGGGGAGCACAACTATCGCGATAATGATGACACCATCAGCCCAACCACCCGACAGGCGATTAACTACGGTAAAATCATTATTAAAAACAATGATGAAGCCCACCGAACGCCGGAAATCCACTCCATGCTGGTGATTCCGCTGTGGGAGAAAGGCGTCGTGACGGGCACGCTGAAAATTTATTACTGCCACGCGCATCAGATCACCTCCACGCTGCAGGAGATGGCCATCGGCCTGTCACAGATTATCTCCACCCAGCTGGAAGTATCCCGGGCGGAACAACTGCGTGAGATGGCAAATAAGGCAGAGCTGCGCGCGCTGCAGAGCAAAATCAATCCCCATTTCCTGTTTAACGCGCTGAACGCGATCTCCTCGTCCATACGTCTTAATCCGGACACCGCGCGACAGCTGATTTTTAACCTGTCGCGCTATCTGCGCTACAACATCGAGCTAAAAGATGACGAGCAGATCGACATCAAAAAAGAGCTGTATCAGATCAAAGACTACATCGCGATTGAGCAGGCGCGCTTTGGTGACAAGCTCACGGTCATTTACGATATTGATGAAGAGGTCAACTGCGTGATCCCAAGCCTGCTTATCCAGCCGCTGGTCGAAAACGCGATTGTTCACGGCATTCAGCCGTGTAAAGGCAAAGGCGTCGTCACCATCAGCGTCACCGAAAGCGGCAACCGCGTACGTATTGCCGTGCGCGATACCGGCCACGGCATTGATCCAAAAGTCATTGAGCGGGTGGAGTCTAACGAGATGCCTGGAAATAAAATCGGCCTGCTGAACGTGCACCACCGGGTCAAGCTGCTTTACGGCGACGGGCTGCATATTCAGCGTCTTGAACCGGGCACCGAAATTGCGTTTTACGTCCCGAACGAGCGCTCTCCCGCTCATTCGGCAACATCACTGTTGCCCCAGGTGGAGTAACCCATGAAAGTCATCATCGTAGAAGATGAAATTCTGGCTCAACAGGAGCTAACCTGGCTTATCAACACCCACAGCCAGATGGAAATTGTGGGTACCTTTGATGACGGTCTGGACGTGCTGAAGTTTCTGCAGCATAACCGGGTCGACGCCATCTTCCTGGATATCAACATTCCGTCGCTGGATGGCGTATTGCTGGCGCAAAACATCAATCAGTTTGCCCATAAGCCGTTTATTGTGTTCGTGACCGCATGGAAAGAGCACGCCGTAGAAGCCTTTGAGCTGGAGGCGTTTGACTATATCCTTAAGCCTTACCAGGAGTCGCGGATTGTCAGCATGCTGCAAAAGCTGGAGGCCGCATGGCAGCAGCAGACCGCCCCTGCAAGCGCCAGCCCAACGGTACGAGAAAACGACACCATTAATTTGGTCAAAGATGAGCGCATCATCGTGACGCCGGTCAATGATATCTACTATGCCGAAGCCCATGAAAAAATGACGTTTGTCTATACGCGGCGGGAATCTTACGTGATGGCGATGAACATCACCGAGTTTTGCAGCAAGCTGCCTGCGTCGCACTTTTTCCGCTGCCACCGCTCGTTCTGCGTGAATTTAAACAAGATCCGCGAGATCGAACCGTGGTTTAACAACACCTATATTTTGCGTCTGAAGGATCTGGATTTTCAGGTGCCGGTGAGCCGCAGCAAGGTGAAAGAGTTCCGCCAGCTCATGCACCTGTAACAAAAAAGCCCTCTCCTGCGGGAGAGGGCTATGCGTCAGAGGATTTGACCGAGAACCTGACGCAGGTGGGCACCCGACCCCAGCAGGCCTGGGTTATCATGCACGATCAGATAAACCGGAATGTCCTGCACGTAGCTTCTGAAGCGCCCTTTATCCTCAAACCCGCCGCGGAAGCCGGAGGCTTTAAAGAACTCCAGGAAGCGCGGCACAATACCACCTGCAATATAAACGCCTCCGAAGGTACCCAGCGTCAGCGCCAGATTGCCGCCGAAGCGCCCCATGATCACGCAGAACAGCGACAGGGCACGACGGCAGTCAATGCAGCTGTCCGCCAGCGCGCGTTCGGTGACGTCTTTCGGCTGCAGATTTTCCGGCAGACGACCGTCCGATTTCACAATCGCCCGGTACAGGTTCACCAGCCCCGGTCCTGACAGCACGCGCTCGGCGGAGACGTGGCCGATCTCCGCGCGTAATTCTTCGAGGATAATGCCCTCTTCTTCGCTGTTTGGCGCAAAGTCCACGTGACCACCTTCACCCGGCAGGCTCACCCAGCGCTGAGCGACATGCACCAGATGTGAAACGCCCAGCCCGGTACCGGCCCCGTAAACCGCAATCGGCTTACCTTCGACCGGTTCAGCGCCGCCAAACTGGATCAGATGCTCAGGCTTCAGCATCGGGATCGCCATGGACACCGCGGTAAAGTCATTGATGATTTCAAGATGCGTAAAGCCGAGGTTTTTTTTCATCTCGGCGATGGAGAATGCCCAGGTATGGTTGGTCATGGCGACCCAGTCGCCGGTTATCGGACAGGCAATGGCGATGCAGCCATCTTCGACGCTTATCTGATGCTCCTCCAGATAGACGCGGACAACGGCCTCAAGGCTTGGATAATCGAGACCGGAATAGGTTTTCGCCCGGGAAATTTCACCGCTATTTACATCGCATAATGCAAGGCGCGCATTCGTGCCGCCCACATCGCCTACCAAAGCATACTTTGTCATTCTTCTACTGCTCCGCTAAAGTCAGAATAAATCTTTGGGACACTGTAAATTCAAGGCGTGATAACAACAACGACCCGAAGGTGAATGCCCATGGATTATCGATCTTCGTCACAGAATAACTTTACCGTTTCAGCACCTTTTGCACTATTGCCATAAGGCTTAATGTGCAAAGTAACGTAATACCGTTTTGTACAAGGAAATCATCATGCTTCACCCGCGAGCCAGAACCATGCTGTTGCTGGCAATTCCGGCGCTCATCATTGGCGTGGTTTCAAGTCTGGTCCTTATTGTCGTGATGAAAGTCGCGTCGGTGCTGCAAACACTATTATGGAACGCGCTTCCTGCAGGGCTGGGCGTCACCGCTGACTCTCCTGCGTGGATCGTTGGGATGCTGACGTTAACCGGTATTGCGGTGGGCCTGGTGATCCGTTTTAGTCCCGGCCATGCTGGCCCCGATCCGGCACTGGAACCGTTGATTGGTGCCCCGGTGGCCCCCTCGGCGTTGCCAGGGCTAATCATTGCGCTGATTATCGGTCTGGCTGGAGGCGTTAGTCTGGGACCTGAGCATCCGATTATGGCCGTGAACATTGGCCTGGCGGTTTTTCTTGGTTCACGCATTTTGCCCCGCGTTGGCGCGCTGGACTGGACTATTCTCGCCTCCGCAGGCACCATCGGGGCGCTCTTCGGCACGCCCGTTGCGGCGGCACTGATCTTTTCTCAGACGCTCAGCAGCAATAACGACGTCCCGCTGTGGGACAAGCTCTTTGCCCCACTGATGGCCGCAGCCGCCGGAGCGTTGACGACCAGCCTGTTTTTCCATCCCCATTTTTCACTCTCTCTCCCCCACTACGGCCAGATGCAAATCGCCGATATTTTCAGCGGTGCCATCGTCGCCGCCATCGCCATTGCGCTGGGCATGGTGGCAGTATGGTGTCTTCCACGCCTGCACCGGCTGATGCACAGACTCAAACACCCGGTGCTGATTCTGGGGGCTGGCGGTTTGATTCTGGGTATTTTAGGTACGATCGGCGGGCCGGTGACGCTGTTTAAAGGACTGGACGAGATGCAGCAGCTGGCCTTCAGCCAGGTGTTTAGCGTCTCCGACTATCTGCTGTTTGCCGTGATCAAGCTGGCAGCGCTGGTGGTGGCGGCCGCCTGCGGTTTCCGTGGTGGACGCATCTTCCCGGCGGTCTTTGTCGGCGTCGCGCTGGGGCTGATGCTGCACGAGCATGTCGATGCCGTTCCGGCTGCGATTACCGTTTCCTGCTCGATTCTGGGGCTGGTGCTGGTGGTCACGCGCGATGCCTGGCTGAGCCTCTTCATGGCCGCCGTGGTGGTACCGGATACCACCCTCATCCCGTTACTTTGCATCGTGATGTTGCCCGCCTGGCTCCTGCTGGCGGGCAAACCGATGATGATGGCCTGGCGAAACGACAAATAATCAGGCGCTGTTGCGCGCTTCCAGCGCTTTGGTGATCGCCCCCAGCAGCGGAGGGATATCGGCTTTCGGCAGCATCACCTCAATCAGCGAGAGCCGCTCGTGGTGTGCCACTTTCTCAAGGACGTCCGCCAGCTGCTCCGCTTCACTGACCCGCCAGCACTGGGCCTGAGGATCAAGGCTCAGGGCCTGCGGGATTTGCGTCCAGTTCCATAGCGCAATGTCGTTGTAACGCTGCTCAGGCCCGTGGATCGCTCTTTCCACCGTGTACCCTTCGTTGTTCAGGACCAGAATGATGGGGTGTTGTTTATCCCGCAGCATCGAGCCAAGCTCCTGGATAGTAAGTTGCGCCGCGCCATCCCCCGTCAGGACAATCACGCGCCGGTTCGGGCAGGCCGTTTGCGCGCCAAATGCTGCCGCTAGCGTATAGCCAATCGATCCCCACAACGGCTGGACGATAAAATTCACGTCAGCCGGCAGACGAAGGTCGATCGCGCCGAAGGCCGAGGTGCCCTGATCCGCAAGAATGATGTCTCCCGGACGAATAAACGTCTGCAACGTTTGCCAGAAATTCGCCTGCGTCAGCGAGCCATCCGGCTGCGGGTAGGCCATCGCGCTTTGAGAAGACTGCGCGGGCGTCTCGTGCACGTGCTGTTTGCACAGTTCCACCAGCGTTTCGATTGCCTGAAGCATAGGGATGCCGGTAAACCAGAGATCACCAACGCGTGAGGCATGAGGCTGAACTTCTATCGTTTGTGCCGGGGTGAGCTGATGCGTGAAGCCGGCGGTCAGGGTATCGGTAAATCGCGTGCCGATGCACAGTACGGTATCCGCCCCTTCAATCGCCTCTTTTACCGCACCGGCGCTCGCTGAACCGCTGTAGGTGCCATAAAATCCGGCGTGACGTTCGTCAAAGATACCTTTGCCCATCAGCATGGTGGCGTGTGCCATCGGCACGTCTTTGACCCATTTTTGTAGCGCATGCTTCAGGCCGTGGCGCAGGGCAAGGAAATCGGCCAGCAGCGCAGTACGCTTGCTCCTGGCAAGCTTGTTTTCTGCGGCGTCCCGGAACGCTTTCAGGCAGGCACTATCGGCATGTGGATGCCTGAGCGTGAGAGCGTTTACAGGGGGAGTGGCGGCCTTTTTTGCCACGTCGGCAGGCAACATCAGATAGCCGGGGCGACGCTCCCGGAGCATTGTCGTTAACACCCGGTCGATTTCATAACAGGCGTTTTGTTCGGTCAGGATCGCCTGTGCAGCAGTGATCGGCTCGCTCATATGATAAAAATGACGAAACTCACCGTCGCCAAGCGTGTGGTGCAGCAGCTCCCCTCTTTGCTGTGATGCCGTACCCGGTGCCCCTACAATATGCAGGACCGGAACGTGCTCGGCGAAGCTGCCCGCAATGCCGTTCATGGCGCTTAACTCTCCTACGCCAAATGTCGTCAGCAGCGCGGCAAAGCCCTTACATCGGGCGTATCCGTCAGCGGCATAAGAAGCGTTTAACTCGTTGGCACAGCCCACCCAGCAGATATCCGGGCTGTCTATCACATGGTCGAGAAACTGCAGGTTATAGTCGCCCGGCACGCCAAACAGATGATCGGCTCCACAATCAGTAAGACGGTCCAGCAGGTAATCGGCGACGCAGTATGGGGTACGCATGAACAGGTATCCTTCTAATGTTGACCTCACCTTGAGTATTAAATAAGCGTGATGGCTGTCCAGAATTGGTGATAAGAAGGGCATGGAAAGAATGCTTTACAAAAAAGGCTGCGCTATGCTGCTTTTTTTCACGAAAATGTAAACGCATACACTGATTTTTCACTTCAGCGCCAGAGGTCACGAAAATGGGTTATCAGCCGGACAAAAATCGTTACAGGACAATGGAGTATCGCCGCTGCGGGCGAAGCGGACTCAGGTTGCCTGCCATCTCGCTTGGGCTGTGGCATAACTTTGGTGACACCACCCTTATCGAAAACAGCCGTCAACTTTTACAGCGTGCGTTCGATCTGGGCATTACGCATTTCGACCTTGCCAACAACTATGGCCCGCCCCCCGGATCGGCCGAACGTAATTTCGGACGTATTTTGCAGGAGGATTTCCTTCCCTGGCGCGACGAGCTAATCATCTCCACCAAAGCGGGTTATACAATGTGGGAGGGGCCTTACGGCGACTGGGGGTCACGTAAATATCTGCTGGCAAGCCTCGATCAAAGCCTGAAGCGCACGGGGCTGGAGTATGTGGATATCTTCTATCATCACCGGCCAGATCCGGAAACGCCGCTGCAGGAAACCATGAAAGCGCTTGACCATGTGGTGCGTCAGGGGAAGGCTTTGTATGTCGGATTATCCAACTACCCGGCTGTTCTGGCTCGCCAGGCGATTGATATCCTTAATGACCTCGGGACGCCCTGCCTGATCCACCAGCCGAAATACTCCCTCTTTGAACGTGCGCCGGAAGCGGGACTGCTGGACGTGTTGCAGGAAAAGGGAGTCGGCTGTATTCCCTTCTCGCCGCTGGCCGGCGGGCAACTGACCAATCGCTATCTGAACGGCATCCCCGCAGACTCACGCGCGGCAAGCGGCAGTCAGTTTCTTAAACCCGATCAGCTCACCGAAGAGAAGCTGGAGAAAATCAGGAAGCTGAATGCCCTGGCAGAAAGCCGCGGCCAGAAGCTGTCCCAGATGGCGCTGGCCTGGGTATTACGCCATGAGGAAGTGACGTCGGTGCTGATTGGGGCAAGTAAAGCGGCTCAGATTGATGACGCCGTGGGGATGCTGGCAAACCGCCATTTCTCTGCAGAAGAGTTGGCCCGTATAGACGCGATCCTGAGCAGCTCAATATAACATCACTTTTAGCAAAAAGTGCTCTCACCCAGGAATTCGGAGTTGAGGCGATGATACGACGCTTTACCAACTCGTAAAATTGCGTTAACAGGCCCAACAAAGGCCCCGATCGTGAAGGAGAAAGAGTATGTTCAGGTCACTGATTCTTGCAGCGGTATTACTGGCTTCGGCGCCGCTGATCGCCACTGCGGGCGAAATCACCCTGTTGCCATCAGTAAAATTACAAATTGGCGATCGTGACGACTACGGCAGATACTGGGACGGCGGCTACTGGCGCGACCGTGATTACTGGCATCGTCATTATGAGTGGCGCGGCGATCGCTGGTGGAAACATGATAACGGCAGACACCGCGGCTGGTATAAAGACAGCGCCTATGAGCGCGGTTACCGTGAAGGCTGGAACGATCGTGACGACCGTCGCGGCGGCTGGGGTCGCGGCAAAGGTCATGGTCACGGCCATCATCACTAATCAAAAATCAAAAAGGAGCCTCCACGGCTCCTTTTTATGTTAAAGACCCAGCGCGGTTCCCACTAACAACCACAGGTTCAGCGCAACGACCACCACCACGATGGCCCACCCGGTTCGTTTCACCAGCGTTGAGTTGACCAGCTCGCCCATCAGAGTTTTGTTGCTGGTAAAGATGAGCAGCGGCACCAGCGCCAGCGCAATACCAAAACTCAGCAGCACCTGGCTCATGACCAGAATTCGCGTTGGGTCGAGTCCCATCAGAATCACCACAAATGACGGCAGCATGGTGACGGAACGACGAACCCACAGCGGAATATGGAACCGGACAAACCCCTGCATCACCACCTGGCCTGCCAGCGTACCCACCACCGTAGAAGAGAGACCAGCAGCCACCAGGCTAAGGCCAAATATCGTGGCGGCAGCATGGCTCAGCAACGGCTCCAGCGTGAGATAGGCCTGGTCGAGATCGGCAATACCGGTATGACCGTTAAAGTGGAAAGCTGCGGCTGCAGTAGCCATCATCGCCAGATTGACAAAACCCGCGATGGTCATGGCGATCGCCACGTCCCACTTGGTGGCGGAGTAACGTTCTTTACGCGTCCCACCGTGGAGATGCTGAGTCAGCGAGGAGTGGAGATAGATCACATGCGGCATGATGGTCGCCCCCAGCACCCCGGCGGCCAGGAACACCGCTTCCGAGGTCGGCAGGCTTGGGATCGCCATTCCTTTACCGAGCTGCGCCAGATTCGGCTGTGAGAAGATTAGCTCAACGATATAGGCCGCCGCGACAAACAGCAGCAGACCGCCAATGACCTTCTCCAGCGGCTTTTGACCCCGACGCTGCAGCATCAGGATCAGGAACGTGGCAATCCCGGTGAGGACCGCCCCCTGCAACAGCGACACACCCAGAATCAGCTTAAAGCCGATCGCTGCGCCGATAAATTCAGCAAGGTCAGTGGCCATGGCGATGATTTCAGCCTGAACCCAGTAGAGCCAGACCGCGGGACGCGGATAATGGTCGCGAATTTGCTCCGCCAGGTTTTTGCCCGTCGCAATCCCCAGCTTTGCGGAGAGCATCTGAATCAGCATTGCCATCAGGTTTGCCCAGACGACCACCCAGAGCAGCTTATAGCCGAAGCTGGCCCCGGCCTGAATATTGGTCGCAAAGTTACCTGGATCGATATAACCAATGGCAGCGATGAACGCAGGTCCCATTAATGCGAACCGCAACTTGCGCGCTGCTCTGCCACTGCTACCCTCTACGCGACTGTTTGTCATTTCTGCCTCTGAAATATAGCCTTTGCTATGTTTAATGCTATCAAAATGAGAATGATTATCAAGATCATTTATGAAGTTTGCAGTGATTTCTCTGATAGCTTTGAACGATAGACGGGCGGGTAAGTGGGGCGATCTAACTGAAACTGAAATCGCGCATGATTTTGTGAAGACTAGCACACGAACTTAACTTTTCACTCATTTACCTAACATAACAAAAATGTATTGTGGATCACTATTTTTGAGACTCGTCACAGGATGTAACTATAGTGTGTCCTCGATCTCGTTTTCTTTTCGCTTGTTACATAGAATGTGCACGAAAATTAAACCTGCCTCATATTTGGAGCAAATATGGACCGCGTCCTTCATTTTGTCCTGGCACTTGTTGTCGTTACTGCACTCGCATTGCTGGTCAGCACAGACCGCAAAAAAATTCGTATTCGTTATGTTGTCCAACTGCTGGTCATTGAAGTTTTACTTGCGTGGTTCTTCCTGAACTCCAACGTAGGCCTCGGCTTCGTGAAAGGCTTCTCCGAAATGTTCGAAAAACTGCTCGGATTCGCCAATGAAGGGACCAACTTTGTCTTCGGTAAAATGAACGACGAAGGTCTGGCGTTCTTCTTCCTGAAGGTTCTCTGCCCTATCGTCTTCATCTCCGCGCTGATCGGTATTCTGCAGCACATTCGCGTTCTGCCGTTCGTGATTCGTGGAATTGGTTTCCTGTTATCCAAAGTGAACGGCATGGGTAAGCTGGAATCCTTCAACGCCGTCAGTTCCCTGATCCTCGGTCAGTCTGAGAACTTCATCGCGTATAAAGATATTCTCGGCAAGATGTCCCGCAACCGCATGTACACCATGGCGGCAACCGCAATGTCTACCGTTTCCATGTCTATCGTGGGCGCGTATATGACCATGCTGGAACCAAAATACGTAGTGGCTGCGCTGGTACTGAACATGTTCAGCACCTTTATCGTTCTGTCGCTGATCAACCCGTACCGCGTTGACGCCAGCGAAGAGAACATCCAGATGTCTAACCTGCACGAAGGCCAGAGCTTCTTCGAAATGCTGGGTGAATACATCCTGGCCGGTTTCAAAGTCGCGATTATCGTTGCCGCCATGCTGATCGGCTTCATTGCGCTGATTTCTGCACTGAACGCCCTGTTCGCCGCGGTGCTGGGTATCTCCTTCCAGGGCATTCTGGGCTACATCTTCTACCCAGTTGCATGGGTGATGGGTGTTCCGGCTCACGAAGCGCTGCAGGTGGGCAGTATCATGGCAACCAAACTGGTTTCTAACGAATTCGTTGCGATGATGGATCTGCAGAAAATTGCCAGCACGCTTTCTCCACGCGCGGAAGGGATTCTCTCCGTGTTCCTGGTCTCCTTCGCGAACTTCTCGTCTATCGGTATCATCGCCGGTGCGATTAAGGGTCTGAACGAAGAGCAGGGTAACGTGGTTTCTCGCTTTGGCCTGAAGCTGGTTTACGGCTCTACGCTGGTGAGCGTCCTGTCCGCATCTATCGCGGCACTGGTTCTGTAACGTTTACCGTTAAACAAAAACCGGGAGCCTGGCTCCCGGTTTTTTTATGCCCGCAATTCTTCCAGCGGTTTGGGTTTGCCTATCAGGTATCCCTGCAGGTAATCCACACCAAAGCGAAGCAGCATCTCCCGCTGGGCCGGCGTTTCGACGTATTCCGCGACGACGCACAGCGATTTCGCCTTCGCCAGATTACACATCGACTGGACGATCATTGCATCCATGTCGTCTGTACAAATATCTTTCACAAAGCAGCCGTCAATTTTAATGATGTCCGCCTGCAGGCGTCTGAGACGCTCGTAGTTGGCGTAGCCAGTACCAAAATCATCTATGGCAATTCGGAAACCGTAATCCCGCAGCTGCTGAATATTGTTGATACTTGTGCCTGAATTTGAAAAAGCCTGCTCCTCGGTGATCTCAATCACGACGGCCTGAGATGCCACGCCGTACCGTTCAAACAGCGCGCAAATCTCGGTCGCCACCTCTTTTTGCATCAGCGTGAGCGGCATCAGATTGACGGAGAAACGGGCACCAGCCTGTGTTGCAGAATTATCGCGCAGCCACAGCAGTAATTTCTCCATAATGCACATATCAAACCGATGGCTGAGGTTGAACTGGGCAATCAGCGGAATAAAGCGGTCAGGGGTGAAGATCTCGCCCTCGCTCTCCATACGCGCCAGGATTTCGTAATACCCGCTCCCGTCCGCCTTCTGGATCGGTTGCGCGTATAAATGGAACTGCCCTGCCTCAAGGGCATGCTTAATCCGCGCCAGCATCAGGACACGCTCTGTCGTTTGTCCTGATGCCGCCTCAAGGCTATTCGTGAGCGCGAGAACGTTTTGCTCTCCGCAGGCCTGCTCTGCCAGCCAGCTCAGCTGTCCCAGCGTGTGATGCAGCTTTTCGCCGTTTTCGACCATTCCCCACGATGCGCCAAATTCAATATCCAGCCCGGTGTTGTTCCAGAAAATCTTACGGCTGTTCAGCCGATCGACCATATGCTGGAGCCGCTCGGCGGTTCCCGGCCCCAGTAATACCAGCACCAGTTCGCTTCCCGGAAGCTGGAAGAGCGTCTCATCTTTCTGCAAAAGTGGCTGTAGCGACGTGGCGATCGTACGTTTGCAGTGGACCCGCATGATAATCCCGTAGTGGCGGCTCAAAAACTCCAGGTTATCCATGCGCAGAATGCACACTTTGGCATCCGGGTGAATCTCAAGATAATCTTCCAGCGCACGAATATTGGGCAAACCGGTAAGGGGATCGGTAAGCGCCCTGCCCTGCCAGCCCCGCTTCAGCCACTCGCTGCGCTGGTAAATGCGCGACATGTAAAGCAAGCAGATAGCGAAAGAAATCAGCACGGAGAGGATAAAGGAGAGTGAATGGCCCGATTCGACCCCGTTCAGGAAGTTGTAGTTGTAGGTCAACAGCAGGAGCGCTGAGGTGGCCCACAGCAGAGAAATCAACGCATAGGTCAGGCGGCTTATTGCCAGGGTAAAAAGAATAAAAATCAGCGGCATCAAATAGCCCGCAATGACCGGTGATTCAAAAGGACCACATAAAATGATGAGAATGGCGCCTAAAAGCATCAGCCAGACAAAAATATATAATGGATTCTTGTGATAAAACACGGGCTTCACGCTTCGCCGCCAGAAGGTGACGGCATAACGAGGATTAATTATCATTCTTAATGGGTAATAGAACATCATGGTAAAAATCAGCCCCGCGCATATCAGGCTTTGAATATCCACAACATTATAAATTACCGTCCCTTCGCCGAAATAGGTTGATATAGTCACCGGAAAATCAAACAAATAGCCTGCCATATACATCGACAGCTTAATACCAAATGGCACAATAAAACCGAGCCAGAATATACGTAACCCGATGTGCTTGTTAGGGATGGAGTGGCGCCAGCGCTTGCCCAGCATGAGGCGTAGCAGACCGCAGGCCGCGAACAACGCAAAGGTCTGACAGAACAGCAAAACTGAATATTGTAGCGGTGCTAAATTAATATAGAATAAATTAGTGACAGTAAAACCTAACAAAATGGGAAGAATAGCCCTGCGCCCAAATAGCAGAATTACCGCCAGCATCACGCTGAGCGGCAGCCATGCTAAATAAACGTCATGACCATTAACAATTGCGCGTGGAGAGAGATAACGGGAGACAGGTACCGCAATCAGACAAAGTGTCAGGGCAATTATAAATATCTTTACATTATTGTACGTTTTTCTATTCATTAAGCTGATGAGTATATTATCCGTCTGAATCATTGACCGGATGGATAATAGGTTTATTAATTGCGCGAATCAAGTTCAAGTCTATTTATAGACACGTTTATTGATTTCGATTGAGGTGAGGTATGGGAATACCTTCTTTTTGATAACAAAAACCAGTGGCGGGCGTTACAAATACATAAAAAAAACCCTCGTCATTTGACGAGGGTTTACAATTTTGGTGGAGCTAAGCGGGATCGAACCGCTGACCTCTTGCATGCCATGCAAGCGCTCTCCCAGCTGAGCTATAGCCCCACATGTGACTTTACTGACCGCACTCTGTTGGGTTCAGAGTTTGGTGGAGCTAAGCGGGATCGAACCGCTGACCTCTTGCATGCCATGCAAGCGCTCTCCCAGCTGAGCTATAGCCCCATCGTAAAGCTGTCATGTTGACGGGCGGCATAATATGAATTCCGCTGCGGAGTGTCAACGGCAAAATCAATGACCGCCGTTCGATCGCCGAAAAATCATGCAAATGAATCACTTTGCGAGCGTGCTCGTAATCAGGAGTTAAGCCTGTCACGTTTTCATGTAAAACGGTGCTATAAAATGAGCCGTTAATTAACCCCACTGATATTCAGGAAATTGCATGATCAAGGAACGAATGACGCCAGAAGAGTTAGCCCTGCTCACTGGCTATAGCCGACAGACCATCAATAAATGGGTACGCAAAGAGGGTTGGATTACGTCACCAAAACCTGGCGTTCAGGGCGGGAAAGCGCGACTGGTACATGTGAACGAAAAAGTCCGCGACTTTATCCGCAGCGCACGTCGGGCAAGCGAAACGTCCGATATGGCAGAAGGTACCAGCCATAACAGTTCGCTTCACACCCTACTCCTGACGCTGGCTGATGAAATGACGCCGGAAGAGCAGAAACAGATGACATCGCTCTTACTGCGGGAAGGGATCACCGGATTGTTGCAACGTTTAGGGATTCGCGATCGGGACTGATATGAAAAAATTACGGAGCAAAATGACCACGGAAGAGCTGGCGGAGAGTTTGGGCGTTGCCAGGCAAACGGTTAATCGCTGGATTCGCCAGCAGGGCTGGAAAACAGAAGGACTCAACGGCGTGAAAGGCGGTCGCGCGAGGCTCATTCATATCGATGCGCGCGTGAAGGAACATATCATGAGTCTCCCGGCGATTCGCAACCGTCAGGCGGTTTACCATCTCGCGGAGGCCACTTCCGCCTACAATGCCCCCTCTGCAAACCTGTTTCCGGGCATAATTGAGACGCTGGAGAATATGACTGCAGCAGAGCAGAAGCGTCTGGACACCTTCCTGAAGCGCGAAGGCATTCACGGCTTTCTTAAGCGTCTGGGTATTGCAGAAGAAGAAGCATAAAAAAACGGCAGGTTCCCCTGCCGTTTGTTTTATCTGAGACGTTATTACTGCTGATTTTCTCGTTCAGCGATAAAGTCCAGAGCCTTGTTAATGCGCGCTACGCTGCGTGATTTGCCGATAGCATGAACCGTTACGTCCAGCGCCGGAGACTGACCCGCACCGGTCACCGCAACGCGCAGTGGCATACCGACTTTACCCATGCCGACTTCCAGCTCGTCCGCCGTCGCCTGAATGGCGTGATGCACATTCTCTGCGGTCCACTCGGTAATGGCAGCCAGCTTGTCACGCACCACTTCCAGCGGCTGACGCGCAACCGGGCGAAGGTGTTTCTTCGCGGCGTCCGCATCAAACGCATCAAACTCTTCATAGAAGTAGCGGCAGCTTTCAGCAATCTCTTTCAGCGTTTTGCAGCGCTCGCCGAGCAGTTTCACCAGATCCGCCAGCTCAGGGCCTGTGCGGGTATCAATATTTGCCTGCTCAATGTGCCACTGCAGATACGTCGCCACATATTCTGGCGGCATGGTATTGATGTAGTGATGGTTCAGCCACAGGAGCTTGTCGGTGTTAAACGCGCTGGCGGATTTGCTGACAGAGCTCAGAGAGAACAGTTCGATCATCTCTTCGCGGCTGAAGATCTCCTGGTCACCGTGAGCCCAGCCCAGACGCACCAGATAGTTCAGCAGCGCTTCTGGCAGATAGCCGTCGTCGCGATACTGCATCACGCTCACCGCACCGTGACGTTTAGACAGCTTTTTCCCGTCGTCGCCGTTGATCATGGAGACGTGGGCATAGACAGGCACAGGGGCGTTCAGCGCCTTCAGGATGTTGATCTGACGTGGCGTGTTGTTGATATGGTCTTCACCGCGCACAACGTGGGTAATTTCCATATCCCAGTCGTCCACCACCACGCAGAAGTTGTAGGTTGGAGAACCATCGGTACGACGGATGATCAGATCGTCGAGCTCCTGGTTGCTGAATTCGATCGGGCCACGGATCTGATCGTCAAAGATCACAGACCCCTCTTGCGGGTTAGCAAAACGCACAACGCAAGGCTCATCTGCAGCATGCTCGCTGTGGTCGTGGCGGCAGCGGCCGTCATAACGCGGCTTTTCACCGTTCGCCATCTGCTCTTCACGCAGCGCATCCAGACGCTCTTTGGAGCAGTAGCACTTATACGCCGTGCCCGCGACCAGCATCTCATCAATGACGGCGTTATAGCGGTCAAAGCGTTTGGTCTGGAAGTAGGGACCTTCATCCCATTCCAGGTTCAGCCAGTTCATCCCATCCATAATGGCTTCAATTGCTTCTGGCGTGGAGCGCTCAAGATCGGTGTCTTCAATACGCAGCACGAACTCACCTTTGTTGTGGCGTGCGAAAAGCCAGGAATAGAGAGCGGTACGTGCACCACCGACGTGCAGATAGCCTGTCGGGCTCGGCGCGAAGCGAGTTTTGATTTTCATGAAATGGCCTTACGTTATAAAGATGCCGGCAATCGGCAAATCCTGGGGAAAAAACAATGGGCAATATTCTATCACTGTGCGGCGATTCCTCAATGTTGTTCCCTGAATCGGGCCCGAGTTTGCGATTTTTGTTTAGAAATCATGCGCCACTGCCCGTTTCGCGATCGTTTTGCTTAATTTTACGACGAACGAATAAAAACTTTAGAAAATGCGTTGACTCATTTTCAACTCTCCCTATAATGCGACTCCACACAGCGGGGGTGATTAGCTCAGTTGGTAGAGCATCTCCTTTACACGGAGGGGGTCGGCGGTTCGAGCCCGTCATCACCCACCATCTACTTCGGTAGACTCGCAGTGTAGATAAGGATTGAGATTGGGCGATTAGCTCAGTTGGTAGAGCATCTCCTTTACACGGAGGGGGTCGGCGGTTCGAGCCCGTCATCGCCCACCATTCTCATCTTATCGCAGCAGTTCCGAAATGGGCGATTAGCTCAGTTGGTAGAGCATCTCCTTTACACGGAGGGGGTCGGCGGTTCGAGCCCGTCATCGCCCACCATTTCGGGTCGTTAGCTCAGTTGGTAGAGCAGTTGACTTTTAATCAATTGGTCGCAGGTTCGAATCCTGCACGACCCACCAATGTAAAAAAGCGCCCTAAAGGCGCTTTTTTGCTATCTGCGATATAAAAAATGTGAACCTGCCGCATTTTCCTCAAGCTAATCCCGTCGGTGCCGATACCTCTGTTTTATAACGCGAGGAAAAAGTATGACGACCATTCAGGCATCAACCCAACCTATTCAAACCAGCGGCGGGAGCGGTACTTCCAGCAGTAACGATATCGCCGCGCAAATCACCCGCATTCTCGACAAAATCCAAAAGCTGACTCAGCAGTTAAACGAGCTGGCGAACAGTCCCGGCAGCACGGAAGATAAGAAAAAGCAGCAGGAACTGATTCAGACCCAGATCAAAGTGCTTCAGGCGCAGCTCGCTGCACTGCAGCGCCAGCAGGCCGAAGAGGCCCAGAAAAAGCAGGATCAAAAATTGGGCAAAGTGGAAGGTGTGAATAGCCCATCAGATAATAATCAGATTGATATCTACATCTAATCTTCTGAAGCGTTAAACAGTGGATCGCGTATGCGGGCCTCGGTCAATCGCTGTGCCTGGATACGCACCACTTCCCAGATAGCCTGCGCCGCCCCCGAGAGTGAACGATTTTTTCGCCGCACCAGCATTAGCTTTCGTTCGACAACGGGCGTCAACCGCTTCACGGCCAGTCGACTTCCCTGAGGCAGGGGAAGCGCCAGGGCGGGCAACACGCTAATGCCGATCCCGGCTTCCACCATGGGAAACAGCGTTGCCGGGTGACCAATCTCCTGCACGATCGCTGCCTTTACCCCCTGATTCATCAGCGCGGAATCAATCAGCGGGCGGCTGCCCGAGGCATAATCTTGTAAAACCAGGTTTGCGCCCTGCAGTGACTGCCACCTGACGTCAGGCAACACGGCCAGCGGATCGTCGTCACGGCAGAGCAGCAAAAAGGGCTCCGAAAGTACGCTTTCGCACTCCAGATCGCTCACCTGGCCGGGATCGATAACAATACCAAAATCGACATCCCCCTGGCGGATGCTCTCCAGTACCCACTGCTGTGGCCGATCATGCAGCACAAAGTCAATGTCCGGGTAGCGATGGTTCCCCTCGGCAATACACTGCGGGATAAGGTGTGCAGATATCGTCTGGCTGGCCGCGACCCGCACGGTACCCGAAAGCTGCTGCCCCAGCCTCCCCACGTCTCTGAGCGTGCTGTTCAGCTCATCCAGCAGCCGTTCAAGGCGCAGAGCAAGCTGCTGCCCGGCTTCGGTCAACACCACTTCGCGCGTGGTGCGGTCAAGCAACCGGACGCCGGTCTGATTTTCCAGTTCTTTCACGCTGTGGCTGACCGCCGACTGGCTCAGGCCAATCATCTCCCCTGCCCGGCTAAAGCTGCGGGCATTGGCGACGGTAACGAAAATGCGGAGCTGGCGTAAGGAATAATTCATCTGTTTAATTCATGAATGGATGCAATAAATCAATTTTATTTCTCAAATGGAAAAAAGCACAATAGCGACATTTGTTTTCAGGAGTCATTATGAAACTATTTCGTATTGTTGATCCGTTTACGCTCACCCTGGTCGTTACCGTTTTACTGGCCTCGTTCTTTCCCGCTCGCGGCGGGTTCGTCCCGTTCTTTGAAGGGCTGACGACGGCCGCCATCGCACTGCTGTTTTTTATGCACGGCGCGAAGCTGTCCCGTGAAGCGATTATCGCAGGGGGGAGCCACTGGCGGCTGCATCTCTGGGTAATGTGCAGCACGTTCATTCTCTTCCCGATCCTCGGCGTGCTGTTTGCCTGGTGGGCACCGGTTAACGTCGACCCGGCGCTTTATACCGGTTTTCTGTATCTCTGTATTCTGCCGGCTACCGTGCAATCCGCCATTGCCTTTACCTCTCTGGCGGGAGGGAACGTTGCGGCCGCCGTCTGCTCGGCATCGGCATCCAGCCTGCTGGGGATTTTCGTCTCCCCGCTGCTGGTGGGCCTGCTGATGAACATGCACGGCGCGGAAGGTAACCTTGAGCAAGTCGGCAAAATCTGTTTGCAGCTGCTGCTGCCGTTTGTGCTGGGGCATCTCTCGCGTCCGTGGACGGGCGCATTTGTGGCAAAGCACAAGAAATGGATCTCAAAAACCGACCAGTCGTCGATCCTGCTGGTGGTCTATTCCGCCTTCAGCGAAGCGGTCGTGAACGGGATCTGGCATAAGGTGGGCGCCGGTTCGCTGCTCTTTATCGTGGTGGTCAGCCTCATCCTGCTGGCAATTGTCATTGCAGTAAACGTCTTTGTGGCACGCAAGTGCGGCTTCAACAAAGCGGATGAAATTACGATTGTGTTCTGCGGTTCGAAGAAGAGTCTGGCAAACGGTATCCCGATGGCCAACATTCTGTTCCCGACCTCGGTGATTGGAATGATGGTACTGCCGCTAATGATTTTCCATCAGATCCAGCTGATGGTCTGCGCGGTGCTGGCGCGTCGCTACAAGCGCCAGACGGAAAAACTGACGCAGGAAGGGACCCGCGCCGCGAAGGCTTAAGGACGTTTCAGGGGCTGCACCAGCTGGGTCAGCCCCTCGGTTTTGATCAGTAACGTGATAGCCATCAGCTCGCCCAGTCGCCCTGCCGGGAATTCATCCTTACGGGCAAACCACAGCAGATAATCCTCCGGCAAATCAATCAGCCTGCGGCCCTTGTATTTACCGAACGGCATCTCCGTATTGGCGATCTCAACGAGCTGCTCTTTCTCCACGTTACTCTCCTAACAGACGCATCATTTCCGCTTCGTCGATAACCTCAATCCCCAGCTCCTGGGCTTTCGCCAGCTTGGAACCGGCGGCCTCCCCGGCGATCACCAGGTCGGTTTTCTTCGACACGCTGCCCGCCACTTTGGCTCCCAGCGCCACCAGACGTGCCTTTGCATCATCACGGGATAGCTGGCTCAGGCTGCCGGTCAGCACTACCGTTTTACCGGCGAACGGGCTGTCGATCTCTTCGGCGTTGACGACGACCGGCGCAGGCCATTTGATGCCCTCTGCCAGCAGTTGGCCGATGACCTCGCGGTTGCTCTCTTCGGCAAAGAAGTTAAAGACGTGCGTAGCGACGACGATGCCGACATCCGGGACTTTCTGTAGCTCCTCGATGCTTGCCTTTTCCAGCGCCTCCAGCGTACCAAAGTACGCCGCCAGCCCTGCTGCCGTCGCTTCACCCACTTCACGAATGCCCAGCGCATAAAGGAAACGGGCGAAGGTGGTCTCTTTTGCCGCTTCCAGCGCGTTAACCACGTTCTGGGCTGACTTTGGCCCCATGCGATCCAGACCGGTTAGTTTACCTGCGGTCAGCCTGAAGAGATCCGCTGGCGTGTGGACGTACTCTTTCTCAACCAACTGATCGATAATCTTGTCGCCCATGCCGTCAACGTCCATTGCGCGACGGGAGACAAAGTGCTTCAGTGACTCTTTACGCTGCGCACCACAGATTAAGCCGCCCGTACAGCGGGCCACTGCTTCACCTTCTACGCGCTCAACGTCCGAGCCGCACACCGGGCAATGGGTCGGGAAGACAACCTCGCGCGTATCGTCAGGACGCTCTGACTCAACGACGTTAACCACCTGCGGGATCACATCACCCGCGCGGCGGATCACCACTTTGTCACCGATACGCAGGCCCAGGCGTTCGATCTCATCGGCATTATGCAGCGTGGCGTTACTCACCAACACACCCGCCACCTGCACGGGCTCCAGACGAGCGACCGGGGTAATGGCCCCCGTACGTCCCACCTGGAACTCCACGTCGCGGACGAAGGTCATCTGCTCCTGAGCCGGGAACTTAAACGCCACCGCCCAGCGCGGCGCGCGCGCCACAAAGCCCAGCTGCTCCTGCAGCGCCAGTGAGTTCACCTTGATGACCACGCCATCAATATCAAAGCCGAGCGTCGGACGGTCCGCTTCCACCTTGTGGTAGAACGCCAGCACCGCTTCCGGCGAGTTGCAGAGCTGAACGCGGTTGCTCACCGGCAGGCCCCACGCCTTAAACTGCAGCAGACGCCCGAGATGGGTATCCGGCAGCTCGCCGCCCTCCAGAATACCGACGCCGTAGCAGAAGAACGTAAGCGGTCGCTTCGCGGTGATGCGCGGATCAAGCTGGCGCAGCGAGCCCGCCGCCGCGTTACGCGGGTTAGCAAACACCTTACCGCCGGTGCGACGTGCCTCTTCGTTAATTTTCTCGAAGCCCGCCTGGGGCAGAAACACCTCGCCGCGCACTTCCAGACGTGCAGGAATGTTGTCACCCTGCAGCTTCAGCGGGATCGCGCGGATGGTACGCACGTTGGTAGTGATGTCTTCGCCCGTCGTACCGTCGCCACGCGTCGCGGCACGCACCAACACGCCGTTTTCATAGAGAAGGCTGACCGCCAGGCCATCCAGCTTCAGTTCGCAGCACCAAGTGAGAGCGTCGCTGCTTTTCAGGCGATCCTGCACGCGCTTGTTAAACGCGAGAAAGCTCTCTTCATCGAAGACGTTATCCAGCGACAGCATCGGTACTTCATGACGCACCTGGCTGAAAGCGCCCAGCGGCTCAGCGCCGACGCGCTGGGTGGGAGAATCCGGTGTGATAAGCTCCGGGTGCTGCGCTTCTAATTCGCGCAGCTCGCGCATCAGGCGGTCATACTCCGCATCCGGGACTTCCGGCGCGTCCATAACATGATAGAGATATTCATGATGGCGAAGCGTGGTTCGCAGTTCAGTGAGTTGTTGTTCGATTGAGTCCATATCACACCATCAATGAGAAAAAACCCCCGACATGCGGGGGTTGAGGAGGAGTTGAAGATAACGCGTCGGTTACGCGTTGGCTTCCTTAACTTCGCGGATGCGGTCCTGATACTCACGCAGCTTCTGCGGGGTCATCATGCGACGCTGATCGTCGAGCACCACACCACCCACTTCGTCAGCGATGTGCTGAGCGGATTGCAGCATCAGCTTAAAGTTCTGCAGTTCGTCGCCGTAGGACGGCACCTGCATAAAGATAGTGACACCCGGCGTCACGAAATCGCCCGTCATTTCTGGGTCGAATGTGCCAGGGTTAACCATATTGGCCAGGCTAAATAGCGCCGGGCCGCTACCGTCCGGGCTCAGGTGACGATGGAAGATATTCATATCACCAAACTTGAAGCCGGCCTGTTGAATACTGTTCAGAAGTACGTCACCGTTCAGATGGCTGCCGTGATGGGCGGCCACGTTCATGATGATCACCGCTTCTTTACGCTGCGGTTTTTCAACAACCGGCTCTGGCTCTACAACGGGCTCAGGCTCAACGTGCGGGGCCGGAGCGGGCTGCGGCGCAGGTTGAACATGAACAGGTTGATGCGGCTGATGTACCGGTTGTGCAGGCTGCTGTTGCACAGGCTGCTGCACGGGTTGCTGTTGAACCGGCTGTGGCGCAGCAGGCTGCTGATACACAGGCTGTTGCGGCGGCTGGCGCACCGGTTCTTCCACAGGCTGCGGCGCTGGCTGGCGCGGCTGTGCGGAAGCATACGGCGGTTGATACTGGTGCTGCGAAGGACGAGGTGCTTCATGCTCCCCATGGCCTACGCCGGGCGCAGTATTGACCCGATGAACACGAACTTCACCCACGCCGTCATCGTCGCTTCCATCGATGTCATCTTCACTGTCATCGTCGTCACGACTGGACTTCATGCGCTTCAGTGGGCGATCGCGAAACATCGAGGAACGCTCTTTACGGCTGGTCCAGAAACCATGTACCAGTAAAGCGATTATGGCGATCGCGCCAACAATGATTAATATCAGACGCAAATCCTGCATCATTATATTCTCTGTTGTTCTAACACCTTGCCACCACGGCAAACATTTACTCACTAAGAGTATTTGCCGTTTACGTCAAGTGCAAGTGTGTGCAGAGCATTCACAGCATAAAGATGAAGGAAATCGTGCTTTTTGCTGGTTTTTCGAACATTTCCGAACTGGTCATTGGTCCGTAAGTGGATAATATAGGCGGGCAATTCCACTGGTTGTGTAAAAAGGAGTACAGCCTGGCTATGGTTTCAACATCTTCTTCTCCCCCGCGCAGCGGCGTCTGGTATTTTTCTCAGGGCTGGAAACTGGTCTCTCTGCCGGGTATTCGACGCTTCGTCATTCTGCCGCTGTTGATCAACATTATTCTGATGGGCGGCGCGTTCTGGTGGCTGTTCACAAAACTGGAAAGCTGGATCCCATCGCTGATGAACTACGTGCCGGACTGGCTGCAGTGGCTTAACTACCTGCTCTGGCCGGTGGCGGTGATCTCCGTTTTGCTGGTATTTGGCTACTTCTTCTCGACGATTGCCAACTGGATAGCCGCGCCGTTTAACGGTTTGCTGGCGGAACAGCTGGAAGCGCGCCTTACCGGCGCAACACCGCCGGACACGGGCATCCTGGGGATCATGAAAGACCTCCCTCGCATTATGAAGCGTGAATGGCAGAAGTTTGCCTGGTACCTGCCCCGCGCGGTTGTGCTGCTTATCCTCTATTTTGTGCCCGGCATTGGCCAGACGGTGGCACCGGTGCTGTGGTTCCTGTTCAGCGCCTGGATGCTGGCTATCCAGTACTGCGACTATCCGTTCGATAACCACAAGGTGCCGTTTAAAGAGATGCGCACTGCCCTGCGCAGCCAGAAGATCGCCAATATGCAGTTTGGCGCGCTGACCAGCCTGTTCACTATGATTCCGTTCCTGAATCTGTTCATCATGCCGGTTGCCGTTTGCGGCGCGACCGCCATGTGGGTCGACTGCTACCGTGCTAAGCACGCGTTATGGAAATAATGCAAAAATGTGTAAAGCAGGGGTGGCTTATGCCGCCCCTTATTCCATACTGATCCCCATTATTTCCTTGCAGTATATAGATATGCGAATTCCTTACTTCCCCCTACCTGCTTAGCAGGTATGCTGGGTCGGTATCCCAATTTCATACAGTTAAGGACAGGCCATGAGTAAGATTTATGAAGACAACTCGCTGACTATCGGTCATACGCCCCTGGTTCGACTGAACCGTATCGGTAATGGACGCATTCTGGCGAAGGTCGAATCACGTAACCCGAGCTTCAGCGTAAAATGCCGTATCGGTGCAAACATGATTTGGGATGCTGAAAAACGTGGCGTACTGAAGCCGGGCGTTGAGTTGGTGGAACCCACCAGCGGCAATACCGGGATCGCTCTGGCCTATGTTGCTGCCGCGCGCGGCTACAAGCTGACGCTGACCATGCCTGAAACCATGAGCATCGAGCGTCGTAAGCTGCTTAAAGCGCTGGGCGCGAACCTGGTGCTGACCGAAGGCGCGAAGGGCATGAAGGGTGCCATTCAGAAAGCCGAAGAGATTGTGGCCAGCGATCCGGCGAAATACCTGCTGCTACAGCAGTTCAGTAACCCGGCTAACCCGGAAATTCACGAGAAGACTACCGGCCCGGAAATCTGGGAAGATACCGACGGCCAGGTTGACGTCTTTATCTCCGGCGTAGGTACCGGCGGCACGCTGACCGGCGTGTCACGCTATATTAAAGGCACCAAAGGTAAAAAAGAGCTGATCACCGTTGCCGTTGAGCCGACTGATTCACCGGTTATCACCCAGGCCCTGGCGGGGGAAGAGCTCAAACCCGGCCCGCACAAAATTCAGGGGATTGGCGCAGGCTTCATTCCGGGCAACCTGGATCTGAAGCTGATTGATAAAGTAGTCACTATCACGAACGAAGAAGCCATCTCTACCGCGCGTCGCCTGATGGACGAAGAAGGCATTCTGGCAGGTATCTCTTCCGGTGCGGCCGTTGCGGCAGCGCTTAAACTTCAGGAAGATGAGGCCTTTACCAATAAGAATATTGTGGTTATCCTTCCTTCCTCGGGTGAGCGTTACTTGAGCACCGCACTGTTTGCCGATCTGTTCACTGAAAAAGAGCTGCAACAGTAGTGCCACTATGTTAATAACGCGTAAAAAAGCACCTTTTCAGGTGCTTTTTTGTGGCCTGCTTCAAACTTTTGCCCCTCCTGGCATTGCTTCACCCCGTTGGGTCTGGTATTTAAACCAGCAATTATTTTGATGCGTGAAATTAATCAGCGAACGAAATAGCCTTGCTGAATCGATTTTATGATTTGGTTCAAGTCTTGCTTTCGCTGCATAATGTTTAATGACGATCGAAACGTCAGCGCTAACAATACAGGCTAAAGTTCAGTCGCCAGGCTAGACTTTAGTTCCACAACACTAAACCTATAAGTTGGGGAAATACAATGTTCCAGCAAGAAGTTACCATTACCGCTCCGAACGGTCTGCACACCCGCCCTGCTGCTCAGTTTGTTAAAGAAGCGAAAGGCTTCACTTCTGAAATCACTGTGACTTCCAACGGCAAAAGCGCCAGCGCAAAAAGCCTGTTCAAACTGCAGACTCTGGGCCTGACTCAGGGCACCGTAGTCACCATCTCTGCGGAAGGTGAAGACGAGCAGAAAGCAGTTGAGCATCTGGTAAAACTGATGGCTGAGCTCGAGTAAGTTTCCGGGTTCTTTTAAATATCAGTCACAAGTAAGGTAGGGTTATGATTTCAGGCATTTTAGCATCCCCGGGTATCGCTTTCGGCAAAGCACTGCTGCTGAAAGAAGACGAGATCGTCATCGACCGGAAAAAAATTTCTGCCGACAAGGTTGATCAGGAAGTTGAACGTTTTCTGAGCGGTCGTGCCAAGGCATCTGCGCAACTGGAAGCAATCAAAACTAAAGCTGGCGAAACTTTCGGTGAAGAAAAAGAAGCCATCTTCGAAGGGCACATCATGCTGCTCGAAGATGAGGAGCTGGAGCAGGAAATCATAGCCCTGATTAAAGATAAAGGCATGACGGCCGACGCGGCTGCGCATGAAGTTATCGAAGGTCAGGCAACTGCCCTGGAAGAACTGGATGATGAATACCTGAAAGAGCGTGCGGCTGACGTACGTGACATCGGTAAGCGCCTGCTGCGCAACATCCTGGGTCTGGCCATTATCGACCTGAGCGCGATTCAGGATGAAGTGATCCTGGTTGCCGCTGACCTCACCCCATCTGAAACCGCACAGCTGAACCTGAAAAAGGTCCTCGGTTTCATCACCGATGCGGGCGGCCGTACCTCCCACACCTCTATCATGGCGCGTTCTCTGGAACTGCCTGCCATCGTGGGTACCGGTAGCGTCACCTCTCAGGTGAAAAACGGCGATTATCTGATTCTGGATGCCGTAAACAATCTGGTTTACGTCAACCCAACTAACGAAGAGATCGAAAAACTGCGCGCGGTTCAGGAGCAGGTTGCGACTGAAAAAGCGGAACTCGCTAAGCTGAAAGACCTGCCAGCCATCACTCTGGACGGCCATCAGGTAGAAGTGTGCGCAAACATCGGTACCGTCCGCGACGTTGATGGTGCTGAGCGCAACGGTGCGGAAGGCGTTGGTCTCTATCGTACAGAATTCCTGTTCATGGACCGCGACGCGCTGCCAACGGAAGAAGAGCAGTTTGCTGCGTATAAAGCCGTTGCTGAAGCCTGTGGCTCTCAGGCGGTTATCGTCCGTACCATGGACATCGGTGGCGACAAAGAGCTGCCGTACATGAACTTCCCGAAAGAAGAGAACCCGTTCCTGGGCTGGCGTGCCGTGCGTATTGCGATGGATCGTAAAGAGATCCTGCGTGACCAGGTTCGCGCAATCCTGCGTGCCTCTGCGTTCGGTAAGCTGCGCATCATGTTCCCAATGATCATCTCTGTTGAAGAAGTGCGTGCACTGAAGAAAGAGATCGAAATCTACAAGCAGGAACTGCGCGACGAAGGTAAAGCATTTGACGAGTCAATCGAGATCGGCGTGATGGTGGAAACACCTGCGGCGGCGACCATTGCGCGTCATTTAGCCAAAGAAGTTGATTTCTTTAGTATCGGCACCAATGATTTAACGCAGTACACCCTGGCAGTTGACCGTGGTAATGATATGATTTCACATCTCTACCAGCCAATGTCACCGTCCGTACTGAACTTGATCAAGCAAGTTATTGATGCTTCTCATGCAGAAGGTAAATGGACTGGCATGTGTGGTGAGCTTGCAGGCGACGAACGTGCTACACTTCTGTTGCTGGGTATGGGTCTGGACGAATTCTCTATGAGCGCCATTTCCATCCCGCGCATTAAGAAGATTATCCGTAACACGAACTTCGAAGATGCGAAGGTGTTAGCAGAGCAGGCTCTTGCTCAACCGACAACGGACGAGTTAATGACGCTGGTTAACAAGTTCATTGAAGAAAAAACAATCTGCTAATCCACGAGATGCGGCCCAAATTACTGCTTAGGAGAAGATCATGGGTTTGTTCGATAAACTGAAATCTCTGGTTTCTGATGATAAGAAAGACTCCGGAACTATTGAGATTGTTGCTCCGCTCTCCGGCGAGATCGTCAACATCGAAGACGTGCCGGATGTAGTGTTTGCTGAGAAAATCGTTGGTGATGGCATTGCTATCAAACCAACTGGCAACAAAATGGTTGCTCCAGTTGACGGCACCATCGGTAAAATTTTTGAAACCAACCATGCGTTCTCTATCGAATCTGATAGCGGTATCGAACTGTTCGTTCACTTCGGTATCGACACCGTTGAACTGAAAGGCGAAGGCTTCAAACGTATCGCGGAAGAAGGCCAGCGTGTGAAAGTTGGCGACCCGGTGATTGAATTCGATCTGCCACTGCTGGAAGAAAAAGCCAAGTCTACCCTGACGCCGGTTGTTATCTCCAACATGGACGAAATCAAAGAACTGATCAAACTGTCTGGCAGCGTCACCGTGGGTGAAACCCCGGTTATCCGCATCAAGAAATAATTCTTGCCGCACAGAAAAATGGCGCCTTCGGGCGCCATTTTTGTTTATGCCGGGAGGATAAGCTCGTCGTAGCCTTTCGACTGGGTATACAGCATGACGTCAGTCACCCGATCGCCGGCCATGCGAATGGCATCGGTAACGGTTTTCCCCTCAACAATGCCGCTCACCAGCTCTGAACAGAACAGATCGCCCGTTCCCTTCAGATCGGTCTCTACGCGCGGATGCGCGCTGACGGTGACGCCCTCGCGTGAAACCAGCACCACGTGGATGTTTTGCGGATCGTCGGTCACCGGCGCACTGGTGATCGCCACCCATTTCAGGCTGTCGGAGAGCAGTCCCTGTGCCGCCGCGATGGCGCTTTCCGGCGTGCGGCACGGCTTGCCGCTTAACACTTCCAGCTCATAGACGTTTGGCGTAATCCCCTGCGCCAGCGGCAGCAGGTGCTCCCGATACGCCTTGGGGATCTCGGGCTTCACGTACATCCCGCTGTCGATATCGCCGATAACCGGATCGACCAGCACCAGCAGGTCAGGATGCTGCGCTTTGACCGCCTTCAGCCACTGCGCCAGCAGGACAATCTGGCTGGCACTGCCCATATAGCCGGTGGTGACCGCCTTAAGCTCGCGCAGGATCTCTCGCTCTTCCAGCGCCTTCAGGTAGCCGCTGAACCACTCATCGGGGATCACGCCGCCGTAGAAGGTGTCATAGTGCGGCGTGTTGCTGAACAGTACCGTCGGCACGGCGGTGACGTTCAGCCTGTGGGTACGAATATTCGGTACCGCAATGCTGTTCCCCACGCTGCCGTAAACCACCTGCGACTGCACGGCGACAATGTCGGTTTGCTGCGCCCGGGTATTATCCCGGAATAGAATCATCTCCATGACGCTTAAATCCCCGCCCCCTGCGAATAACTCTCTTCACCAAAGACGCCGGTAGAGAGATAGCGATCGCCGCGATCGCAAATAATCGCCACCACTACCGCACCCGGGTTTGCCTGCGCTACCCGAATCGCACCCGCTACCGCGCCGCCCGAGCTGACGCCGCAGAAGATACCTTCGCGGACGGCCAGCTCACGCATGGTATTTTCCGCCTCGCGCTGGTGAAGATCCAGCACCTGGTCCACAAGCTGTGCATTAAAAATGCCGGGCATATACTCCGCCGGCCAGCGGCGGATGCCCGGAATGCTGCTCCCCTCTTCCGGCTGCAGGCCAACGATGGTGACGGCTTTCGCCTGCTCGCGCAGAAAACGGGATACGCCGGTAATGGTCCCCGTGGTGCCCATGCTGGAGACAAAATGGGTAATGCGCCCGTCGGTTTGCTGCCAGATTTCCGGGCCGGTGGTGGTGTAGTGCGCGTAAGGGTTGTCCGGGTTGTTAAACTGATCGAGCAGTTTACCTTCGCCGCGCTCGGCCATTTCTAACGCCAGGTCGCGCGCGCCTTCCATCCCCTGCTCTTTGGTCACCAGAATCAGCTCGGCTCCGTAGGCACGCATCGCGGCGCGGCGCTCCTGGCTCATGTTATCCGGCATCAGCAGCTTCATGCGGTAGCCTTTCAGCGCCGCAATCATCGCCAGGGCGATACCGGTGTTGCCGCTGGTGGCTTCAATCAGCACGTCGCCCGGCTTAATCTCGCCGCGCTTTTCGGCCTGGACGATCATCGACAGTGCGGCACGGTCTTTCACCGACCCCGCCGGGTTATTGCCTTCGAGTTTGACCCAGATTTCGCTGCCGTTATCCGGCCCCATGCGCTGAAGTTTGACCAGAGGGGTATTGCCGATGGTGTGTTCGAGTGTATTCACGATTTTTACTCAATAAAAAAGCCGGGTTGCGCGCAGCGATCCCGGCCTACAAGACGCAGTTTTAGCTGTAGGCCCGGTCAGCGCAGCGCCACCGGGCGATAAACATCCTAATAACCTATCAGGCTGACTCCGCCAGAGCAATATCCTCGCGCGTCTCGATGCGTTCCTTGCCGTGATAAATACGGGCATGCTGAAGACCGACAAACAGGCGCTCTCCCCGATGCGGCGGGACGTCGTCGCGCATGACCACGGTCAGCGGCTCGGTGTACCAGCCCAGCGGCTGAACCACCAGTTGGGTGTAATGCCCTTTAGGGCTCGCTTCCAGCACCTGTACCGGCAGCGGTGAGTCCAGGCTGGTTCGACGGCTCACGTCCACTTCCCACGGACGCAGGAACAGATCGACCGGGCCCTGATGCGCGGAGGTATAGCCCAGCGGCCAGCGGTGCGCGCCCACGTGGAACTGACCACCGCGAATGGTGCCCTGCAGGCGGTTCACCTCGCCCATAAACTCCAGCACGAAGCGGGTCGCCGGTTCACGCCAGAGCTGCTCCGGCTCGTCAACCTGCTCAATGTTGCCCTGACTCATGACCACCACGCGATCCGCGACTTCCATCGCCTCTTCCTGGTCGTGGGTCACGAAGACGCTGGTGAATTTCAGCTCTTCATGAAGCTGACGCAGCCAGCGGCGCAGCTCTTTACGCACCTGCGCATCCAGCGCGCCGAAGGGTTCGTCCAGCAGCAGAATTTGCGGCTCAACGGCCAGCGCGCGCGCCAGCGCCACGCGCTGTTTCTGCCCGCCGGACAGCTGGGCCGGGAAACGGTCCGCCAGATGCGCCAGCTGCACCATCTCCAGCAGTTTGGTCACTTTCGCCTTAATGGTTGCCGCATCCGGACGCTCACGACGCGGCAGCACGGTCAGGCCAAACGCAATGTTGTCGAACACGGTCATGTGGCGGAACAGCGCGTAATGCTGAAACACAAAGCCCACCTGACGATCGCGGGCGTGCAGGCGGCTCACGTCAGTGCCGTGGAAGCGGATGTGCCCGCTGGTCTGGTGCTCAAGCCCGGCGATAATACGCAGCAGCGTGGTTTTGCCCGAGCCAGACGGCCCCAGCAGCGCCACCATTTGTCCGGAAGGGATATCCAGCGAGATATCATTCAGCACCTGGGTGCGACCAAAAGACTTCTTAATATTGGCAATCTCAATGCTCATGATTTCCCTCCTGATGCTGACGTTTTTCCTGATTTTCTAAACGCCACTGCACCACACTCTTCAAAAACAGGGTCAAAATCGCCATCAGCGTCAGCAACGCTGCGGCAGTAAAGGCGCCGATGGTGTTGTAGTCCTGCTGCAGGAGTTCAATCTGCAGCGGCAGCGACAGGGTTTCACCCCGAATGGAGCCAGAGACGACGGAAACGGCACCGAATTCACCAATCGCGCGGGCATTGGTCAGCACCACGCCATAAAGCAGCGCCCAGCGGATGTTCGGCAGGGTCACGCGGCGGAACATCTGCCAGCCCGACGCACCCAGCAGCACCGCCGCTTCGTCTTCGTTGCTCCCCTGGCTTAACATCACCGGCACCAGCTCGCGCACCACGAACGGGCAGGTCACGAAGATGGTGACCAGCACCATGCCCGGCCAGGCGAACATGATCTGCAGGTTATGCGCATCCAGCCAGCCGCCCAGCGGTCCGTTAGAGCCGTAGAAGAGCAGATACACCAGGCCCGCCACCACCGGCGACACGGCAAACGGAATATCCAGCAGGGTCAGCAGCAGCTGACGTCCCGGGAAATTAAAGCGCGTCACCAGCCACGCCAGCAGGGTACCGAACACCAGGTTCACCGGGACGGTGATCAGGGCAATCAGCACGGTCAGCCAGATGGCGTGCAGCATATCCGGGTTCGCCAGGTTTTCCAGCGCGGGCATCAGGCCCTTGCTGAACGCCTGAACGAAGATATAAATCGTCGGCACGACGAGAATGAGGGCGGAAACCAGCACGCCCGCCCCAATCAGAAACCATTTACCCCAGTTGATGCGGGGCGCATCGTATCGCTTCAATTGCGTAACTTCCGCCATCAGTGACCTACCACACGTCGACCAAAGCGACTTTGCAGAGTGTTAATCGAGTACAGCAGCAGCAGCGAGGCCGCGAGGATCACCGAAGCGATCGCGCTCGCCGCCGGATAATCAAACTCCTGCAGGCGAATGAAAATCATCAGCGAGGTCACTTCCGTTTTCCAGGCGATGTTCCCGGCGATAAAAATCACCGCACCGAACTCGCCGAGGCTGCGGGTAAACGACAGCGCGACGCCCGCCATCAGCGCCGGAGACAGCTCCGGCAGCACCACTTTGCGGAAACTCTGCCAGCGCGTGGCGCCCAGCGTTTCCGCCGCTTCTTCGTATTCCGGACCTAACTCTTCCAGCACCGGCTGCACGGTACGCACCACAAACGGGATGCTGGTAAAGGCCATCGCCACCGCGATACCAAGCCAGGTATAGGTCACCTTGATGTCAAATTTCGCCAGCCACTCGCCGTACAGCCCGTTCACGGAGAAGAGCGACGCGAGGGTTAAGCCCGCGACCGCCGTCGGCAGCGCAAACGGCAGATCCATCAGGGCGTCAAGCAGCGTGCGGCCCGGGAAGCGATAGCGGGTCAAAATCCACGCCATCAGCAGGCCAAACACGCCGTTAAAAATGGAGGCGACAAACGCCGACAGCAGCGTCACCTTATAGGCCGCCACCACCTGCGGGTTGGTGATCACGTCCCAGTACTGGGCCCAGCTCATCTGCGCAAGCTGCATCACCAGCGCGCTGAGCGGCAACAGCAGAATCAGGCAGACGAACAGCAGGCTGGTTCCGAGGCTTAGGGTAAAGCCCGGCAGCACGCGTTTGGTCGAGACTGCAAACATTACTTATGCCCCGCCGCCAGCAGTTTGTCTAACTCACCGCCGCTGGCAAAATGCGTTTTCATCACATCTGGCCAGGAGCCGAAATGATCTTCCACGCGGAACAGCGCGGTCTGCGGGAATTTATCTTTCAGCTTGTTCATCACGTCCGGGTTGTTCACGCGGTAGTAGTAATCGGTAATGATGGTCTGCGCCTGAGGGCTGTACAGGTAGTTGAGATAGGCTTTTGCCGCTTTCTCGGTACCGTTCGCCTGCACGTTTTTATCCACCCATGCGACCGGGAACTCGGCCAGAATGTTGGTTTTCGGGATAACCACCTCAAAGCCCTGCGCTTCATACTGCTTGCGGATATTGTTCACTTCCGACTCAAAGCTGATCAGCACATCGCCCAGGCCGCGCTCTGCGAAGGTCGTGGTCGCCCCGCGGCCGCCGGTATCGAACACTTCGACGTTTTTCAGGAACTGGGTCATGAACTGCTCGGTTTTGGCTTTATCGTTGCCGTCAGCCTTGTCCGCCGCGCCCCACGCCGCTAAATAGGTGTAACGCGCGTTACCGGAGGTTTTTGGGTTCGGGAAGATCAGCTTCACGTCGGAACGCACCAGGTCGCTCCAGTCGTGGATATTCTTCGGATTGCCCTTGCGCACCAGGAAGCCCATGGTGGAGTAGAACGGCGAGCTGTTGTTCGGCAGACGGCTCTGCCAGTCCGCCGGGATGAGCTTGCCTTTGTCATGCAGGATCTGCACGTCAGTCACCTGGTTGTAGGTCACCACATCCGCTTTCAGCCCCTGAAGGATGGCCAGCGCCTGCTTGGACGACCCGGCGTGAGACTGCTTGATGGTCAGCTTGTCGCCGTTACTGTCTTTCGCCCACTGCTGTTCGAACGGGGGGTTAAGGGCGGCAAACAGCTCGCGGGAGACGTCATACGAACTGTTCAACAGTTCAGTCGCCTGCGCCTGTGCCACCAGCAGTAAACCTGCCAGCGCCAGAGTTCCTTTTTTCAGTACAGTAACGGCCATTGCGCACCCTTATAAATGTGATGACTATCTTATAGTCATAATATTTATAACGGTGATGAAAGCAGTAACGGTTTTATATACCGTTTGGTGATTTAGAAGCAGAAAAGGGAATAAGGAGCGGGGAAAATTGCCGGGTGGCGCTAACGCTTACCCGGCCTACGTATGGAAAGCGGGTTACAGCGCCAGCAGACGCTCGACGGACGGCGCGAAGTAGTAGCCGCCGGTCACCGGTTTGGTGAAGCGCAGCATGGCGTCGCGCTTGCCGTCGGTATCGCCGAACATGCTCAGCAGCTGCTGTTCAATGTTATGCAGGCGCGCGCAGTAGGCGCAGAAGTAGAGGCCGTGCGTGCCGCTTGCGGTACCGTACGGCAGGCTCTGGCGGACAATCTTCAGCCCTTTGCCGTCTTCTTTGAGGTCAACGCGGCTCAGGTGCGAGGTGACCGGACGGTCATCGCCGTCGATCTCTTCGTTAGCTTCTTTGGTGCGGCCAATCATCATCTCCTGGTCATGCACGCTCATGCGGTTAAGCTGCTTGAGGTTATGCTCCCAGCGCTGCACGAACACGTAGCTTCCGCCCGCGTCCACGCCGTCTTTGATTACCGCGACTTCACGACGCGTCTCTTCACCCGCCGGGTTTTCGGTTCCGTCGACAAAGCCGCTCAGATCGCGCTCTTCGACCCAGCGGAAACCGTGAACTTCTTCCTGCACCTCGATGCTGTCGCCAAAGGCCGCCACCGCCGCCTGCGCAACCGAGAAGTTCACGTCGTGACGCAGAGAAAGGATGTGGATCAGCACGTCGTACTGGGTCGCAGGTGCCAGGCCTTTGCCGTAAGGAATGAAGTCCTTCAGCTCTTCTGCCCCTTCACCGCCGCTCAGCTGACGCCAGACGTTATTGCCAAACGCAACAACGGCGCCGAGGTGGGCTTCCGGGAATTTGGCCTGGAAGGTCGCCAGTTTATCAATAAACGCTTTGCTGGCCGCACGCAGGGCATCCACGTCCCCTTTGACATTGGCTTCAATCCAAATCGCCGCGCGGCAATGTTCTGGCAAAATGCCACTCTGAACCTGAGACATCGCTCCTCCTGAAATAAAGATGCCACGTCAGCGTGGCATTGATGGCGGCTATTATACCCGGATTTCAGCGAGGCGGTTTGTTCAGACGCAAATTACTGCTTCCAGACTATTTTGCTCACCTTCCAGCTCTTCAGGGTGTCGTCAGACGGCATCAACCCTTCCGGGCCGCTCCAGGTGCCGATAAAAACATAGCTGATGTGCTGGCTGCCTTCCGCCTTACACTCCACCGCCACTTCATCGTCGGATGGCACGCTGGTGCAGTTGCCAAAGGCCTGCTTATAAAGATCGCTAAACGGCGTCCCGACCTTCACACCGCTGGCGGTCGGAATATCTTCGTCCATCACCGCGATCCGGTTTACCGTGCCTTTGTCACCGTTGATCGCCAGCGCCAGCTTGTCGCCCTTCAGCGCCTCGTAATAGCGAACAATATTGCCATTCTCTGTTTTCATGCCGCTGCGCAGGCGGTAGTCACTGCTGAGCGCATCCTGAATAGCATTCTGATCCAGCGCCGTCGCGGCGGTAATTTTACCCACGCCCTGCTCGGTCACTTCCGTTGATGAGCCAAACCAGTTCCACGGATACGCGGCAGACCAGTTAATGGAGGAGAGCGTCGAACAGCCGGTCAATGCCAGCGGAAGAGCACATAAAACTAAACGCAGCGATTTCATTGAAACGTCCTTACGTGTTAAATCAACGCTTGTTGGAGTGCGACATCGGCAAAAAGTGCCGGATTAATCATCCTGAGGCACAAAACAGGCGCGAAGACGTGGGTTGGTCAGCAGCCACAGCAGCGCCACGATATCGGCAACCACCAGCGCAACGCCGATGCCCGTCAGCGGTTCACCGTACCACCAGAGTACCGGCTGCCAGAAGAGCAGCGCAATTTGGGCAAGGATCAGCAGCCCGCGAAGCGCGCGCCACAAGCGCGGGATTACGTGCCGCCGACCGCTGCACAAGAAAGCCACCACCGCCGGTACGCCCGGCAGCAAGCCGAGCCAGAAGGCATCGTGATCGGGATAAAAGAGATTTAGCAGCGTGTCGCCCTGCCCGCCCGACGCGGCGGCCATCACAAACAGCACCCAGGTGCGGGCCTGAAGCAGCAGAACGCACCAGAATAAAAAGGGCAGCCTGACGCGACCCTGCGCGTCATAATCTGCCGGATGGATCTCAGTACTCTTCATCTTCGATGAGACGCTTTCCTAAATTCAGCACGTCAGCGTGTATGTAGCCCAGGCGTTCATACATGCCCAGCACCACGTCGTTATCTTCCCGCACCATGATCTGGATTTTCGGACAGCCGCGGGCGATCAGCTTCTTCTCGAGCCGGTTGAGCAGCGCATTGGCAATACCGCGACCACGGTATTCCGGATGGACGCCCAGATAATAGGCCGAGCCGCGATGGCCGTCATAACCGCCCATCACCGTCCCCACAACCTCGCCATTGACTTCCGCAACCAGAAACAGACTGACGTCGTGATTCACCTTACGCTCGATATCCATTTCCGGATCGTTCCACGGACGCAGCAGATCGCAGCGCTCCCAAAGGGTGATCACCTCTTCGAAATCTTCCTGGCGAAAAACGCGTATCTCCATGGTATTAACCGCCTTTTCGGGTTTAAAAACAGTGATTATGGCGCGAACCACGCCTTTAGCCAATAACCGGGGAAAATCTCGCCAAAATTTGGCATAATGTCACTTTGTCACGTATTGAAATGAAAAGTAAAACAATTCTCAATAAGGACTGTCGTAACGCTAAACGCGATACGATATAACACCAGGACCCCATTTTTTAGTATTCAGGCCGCATGAGCACATTCAAACCATTAAAAGCACTCACATCGCGTCGTCAGGTTCTCAAAGCGGGGCTGGCGGCCTTAACGTTAACGGGCATCGCAAAGCAGGCTCAGGCAAAAGACGAGAGCACGCTTAAAACCAGTAACGGACACAGCAAACCGAAAACCAAAAAGCCGGGCGCAAAGCGCCTGGTGATGCTCGACCAGGGCCACGGCGGTATTGATACCGGCGCCATCGGCAAAAACGGGTCGAAAGAAAAACACGTCGTGCTGGCGATTGCAAAAAATGTGCGGGCGATTTTACGCAGCAACGGCATTGACGCGCGTCTGACGCGCTCTGGCGACACCTTTATTCCGCTGTACGATCGCGTAGAGATCGCCCACCAGCACGGGGCGGATCTGTTTATGTCGATTCACGCGGACGGCTTTACCAACCCGTCTGCCGCCGGTGCCTCGGTGTTTGCGCTGTCCAACCGCGGCGCCAGTAGCGCCATGGCAAAATACCTCTCTGACCGCGAAAACCGGGCGGATGAAGTAGCCGGGAAAAAAGCCACCGACAAAGACCACCTGCTACAGCAGGTGCTGTTCGACCTCGTGCAGACGGATACGATCAAAAACAGCCTGACGCTCGGCTCGCACATCCTGAAGAAGATTAAGCCAGTGCATCGCCTGCACAGCAGGAGCACCGAACAGGCGGCGTTTGTGGTGTTGAAATCACCGTCTATCCCGTCCGTGCTGGTGGAAACTTCGTTCATTACCAACCCGGAAGAGGAGCGACTCCTCGGCACTACGGCGTTTCGTCAGAAGATCGCCAACGCCATCGCCTCCGGCATTATCAGTTACTTCAACTGGTTTGATAACCAAAAAGCGCACTCCAGGAAACGCTGATGAAACCCAATGCTCAACTGGTCAAAACCTTCCTGCTGCAGTTACAGGATGAGATTTGCCAGAAACTGGCCGCCGCTGACGGCGGAGAATTTCAGGAAGACAACTGGCAGCGCGAAGCCGGCGGCGGCGGGCGTAGCCGCGTGCTGCGTAACGGCGGCATCTTCGAACAGGCCGGGGTAAATTTTTCCCACGTTCATGGCGACGCGATGCCCGCGTCTGCAACGGCACATCGTCCCGAGCTTGCGGGCCGCAGCTTCGAAGCGATGGGCGTTTCGCTGGTGGTGCATCCGCACAACCCGTTTGTGCCGACCAGCCACGCCAACGTGCGCTTTTTCATTGCGGAAAAAGCGGGGGCCGATCCGGTCTGGTGGTTTGGCGGCGGTTTCGACATGACGCCCTACTACGGCTTTGAAGAGGATGCCGTGCACTGGCACACCACCGCGCGGGATCTTTGCCTGCCGTTTGGCGAAGACATTTACCCGAAATTTAAAAAGTGGTGCGATGACTACTTTTACCTGAAGCACCGCGACGAGCAGCGCGGCATCGGCGGGCTGTTCTTTGACGATCTCAACACGCCTGATTTTGATACCGCATTTAGATTTATGCGCGCGGTGGGCGAAGGCTATACCGACGCGTACCTGCCCATCGTCGAACGCCGTAAAGACACCAACTATGGCGTACGCGAGCGCGAGTTCCAGCTCTACCGTCGCGGGCGCTACGTGGAGTTCAACCTGGTATGGGATCGCGGGACCCTGTTTGGCCTGCAGACCGGCGGGCGCACGGAGTCGATTCTGATGTCGATGCCGCCGCTGGTGCGCTGGGAGTACTGCTACGAGCCAAAAGAAGGCAGCCCGGAGGCTGCCTTGAGTGAGTTCCTTAAAGTACGCGACTGGGTTTAACTGCCGGATGGCGCTGCGCTTATCCGGCCTGCTCAACCCGTAGGTCGGGTAAGCGAACGCGCCACCCGACTCACAATGCTTACAGCGGCTGCGTCTGCGCCTCAACCACCGCCAGCGCCACCATATTCACGATACGGCGCACGGAGGCAATCGGCGTTAACACATGCACCGGCTTCGCCACCCCCATCAGCACCGGTCCTACGGTCACCCCTTCAGAGCTGGAGACGCGCAGCAGGTTATAGCTGATACGCGCCGCTTCCACATTCGGCATAATCAGGATGTTCGCCGATCCCTTCAGCGGGCTGTCAGGCATACGTTCGTTGCGGATGCTCTCTACCAGCGCGGCATCACCGTGCATTTCCCCGTCAATCATCAGCTCCGGCGCGCGCTCGCGCACCAGCGCCAGCGTCTCACGCATTTTGCACGCCGCCGCTGATTTGGACGAACCGAAGTTAGAGTGCGACAGCAGCGCCACCTTCGGCTCGATACCGAAGCGGCGCACGGTCTCGGCGGCCATCACGGTGATCTCCGCCAGCTCGTCCGGGCTCGGATCGTCGTTAACATAGGTGTCAGCGATAAAGGTGTTCCCGCTCGGCAGCAGCAGGGCGTTCATCGCCCCGGCGGTATGGACGCCGTCGCGATAGCCGAAGATCTCCTGCACCACGCTAAAGTGCTCGTGGTAGTCGCCGATGGTGCCGCAGATCAGCGCATCCGCCTCGCCGCGATGGACCATGATCGCGCCGATCACCGTCGTGTTGCTGATGACGGCTTTCTGCGCCTGCTCCTGGGTGATCCCCCGGCGCTTCATGATCGCGTAGTATTCGCTCCAGTACTCTTTGAAGCGCGGATCGGATTCGTTGTTGACGATCTCGAAGTCGACGCCCGGCTTAATCTGCAGGCCCAGCTTCTGGATACGCATTTCAATCACGCTCGGACGACCAATCAGGATCGGTTTCGCCAGGCCTAAGGTGATCAGCTCCTGGGTGGCGTGCAGCACGCGCGCCTCTTCCCCTTCCGCCAGCACCACGCGCTTCGCGTCGGCGCGCGCCTGAGAGAAGATCGGCTTCATGAACAGGTTGGTTTTATAGACAAACTCGGTGAGCTTATCGACGTAAGCGTCGAAGTCTTCAATCGGACGCGTCGCCACGCCGGAATCCATCGCCGCTTTTGCCACCGCAGGGGCAATTTTGACAATCAGACGCGGGTCGAACGGTTTTGGAATGATGTAGTCCGGGCCAAAGCTCAGATCCTGATCGCCATAGGCTGAGGCAACCACTTCACTCTGCTCGGCGTGGGCCAGCTCCGCAATGGCGTGCACCGCGGCCAGCTTCATCTCTTCGTTGATCGCCGTCGCGCCGACGTCCAGCGCGCCGCGGAAGATGAACGGGAAGCAGAGCACGTTGTTCACCTGGTTCGGGTAGTCGGAACGCCCAGTGCAGATAATGGCGTCTTCACGCACCGCTTTCGCCAGCGGCGGCAGAATTTCCGGCTCAGGGTTCGCCAGGGCCAGGATCATTGGCGCGCGCGCCATCTTCTTCACCATCTCCTGGGTCAGCACTTTCGGACCCGAGCAGCCGAGGAAGATATCCGCGCCGTCAATCACGTCCTCAAGCGTGCGCTTGCCGTCGTCTTCTACCGCATACGCCGCTTTGGTTTCCGCCATGTTCGGCTCGCGATCTTTGTAAATCACGCCCTTGGAGTCGCAGACCACAATGTTGTGTTTCTGCATACCCAGCGCCACCAGCAGGTTCATACAGGCGATGGCCGCGGCGCCAGCGCCGGAGACCACCATGCGCACGTCGGAGAGATTTTTCTCTACCACGCGCAGGCCGTTGAGAATGGCGGCGGTGCTGATAATGGCCGTTCCGTGCTGGTCGTCATGGAACACGGGAATGTTCATACGCTCGCGCAGCTTCTGCTCGATATAGAAACATTCCGGCGCTTTGATGTCTTCCAGGTTGATCCCACCGAAGGTCGGCTCCAGCGCGGCCACCACGTTGATGAATTTGTCAGGATCGAGCTCGTCCACCTCGATATCAAACACGTCGATACCGGCGAATTTCTTGAACAGCACCCCCTTGCCTTCCATCACCGGCTTACCGGCCAGCGCGCCGATGTTACCGAGCCCCAGTACCGCCGTGCCGTTAGAGATCACGGCAACAAGGTTGCCGCGCGCGGTGTATTTATAGGCCGCCAGCGGATCTTTTTCGATTTCCAGACACGGGGCCGCCACGCCCGGGGAGTAGGCCAGCGCCAGATCGCGCTGTGTCGCCAGCGGCTTGGTTGGGGAGACCTGAATTTTGCCCGGGACAGGGAACTCGTGAAAATCGAGGGCACTCTGTTTCAACTGCTCATCCATCTTATTTTTCCTTTCACGTATCGGTCAAAAGGGTGACGAAAACGATCCGGTTGCACACCCTGGTGTGCCGCCTAGTATCGCCTCAGGCCGCCTCCTAAACTTTGAAGGCTGCCAAACTCTCACCATCACACATTAAAAATTGTTATCAATTTATAACAGCCATGTTACCCGTCTCAAAAGCAATGCCTCCCCCGTCTGCTATGCTTTTTTGTTAAGTCCATCATGATTTTCTCAGAAGTGTGAACTAACGCACTCAGCTAACGCTTTTATTTCCAAGGAGTAATCATTTATGAACCAGCTAGACGGCATCAAACAATTCACCACGGTGGTGGCAGACAGCGGCGATATCGAGTCGATTCGCCACTATCAGCCGGAGGATGCGACCACCAACCCTTCGCTACTGCTCAAGGCAGCCGGGCTTACCCATTTTAGTCATCTGATTGATGACGCCATTGCCTACGGAAAACAGCGCGGGAAGACGCAGGAGCAGCAGGTCGCCGAAGCCAGCGACAAGCTGGCAGTTAATTTTGGTGCGGAAATTCTTAAAAGCATTCCGGGGCGCGTCTCGACCGAAGTTGACGCCCGCCTTTCGTTCGATAAAGAAAAGAGCATCAACAAGGCTCGCCGCCTGGTGGAACTCTACCAGGAGCAGGGGATCGATAAATCACGCATTCTGATCAAGCTGGCGTCGACGTGGGAAGGCATCCGCGCGGCAGAGGTGCTGGAAAAAGAGGGAATTCACTGCAACCTGACGCTGCTGTTCTCCTTTGCCCAGGCGCGCGCCTGTGCCGAAGCGGGCGTGTTCCTGGTGTCACCGTTTGTTGGCCGCATCTACGACTGGTACCAGGCGAAACAGCCGATGGATCCGTACGTGGTGGATGAGGACCCGGGCGTGAAATCGGTGCGCAATATCTACGACTACTACAAACAGCATCGCTACGAAACCATCGTGATGGGGGCCAGCTTCCGCCGTACCGAGCAGATCCTCGCCCTGGCGGGCTGCGACCGCCTGACCATCTCCCCTAACCTGCTCCAGGAGCTACAGGACAAAGAAGAGACGGTCATCCGCAAGCTGATCCCCACCTCTACCGTTCTGCCAAAACCGAAAGCCATGACCGAAGCCGAATTCCGCTGGGAGCACAATCAGGACGCCATGGCCGTGGAAAAACTGGCGGAAGGTATCCGCCTGTTCGCCGTCGACCAGCGCAAACTTGAAGATCTTCTCGCTGCCAAACTTTAACCTTGCCACGGAGTGAACTATGTCCCGTAAAGAGCTCGCCAATGCCATCCGCGCCCTCAGCATGGATGCCGTGCAGAAAGCCAATTCTGGCCATCCCGGCGCACCGATGGGCATGGCCGATATTGCCGAAGTGCTGTGGAACGACTTCCTGAAACACAACCCCAACGATCCCACCTGGTACGACCGAGACCGCTTTATTCTCTCCAACGGCCACGCCTCGATGCTGATCTACAGCCTGCTGCACCTGTCCGGTTACGATCTGCCGCTTGAGGAGCTGAAAAACTTCCGCCAGCTGCACTCCAAAACCCCGGGTCACCCGGAGATCGGCTATACGCCGGGCGTGGAGACCACCACCGGGCCGCTCGGTCAGGGGCTGGCCAATGCGGTCGGGCTGGCGATTGCCGAGCGTACGCTGGCGGCACAGTTCAACCAGCCGGACCACGAGATTGTCGATCACTACACCTACGTGTTTATGGGTGACGGCTGCCTGATGGAGGGGATTTCCCATGAGGTCTGCTCCCTGGCGGGCACCCTCGGGCTCGGCAAGCTGATTGGCTTCTACGATCACAACGGCATCTCCATCGACGGGGAAACCGAAGGCTGGTTCACCGACGACACGGCAAAACGCTTCGAGGCCTACCACTGGCACGTGGTGCACGAGATCGACGGCCACGATCCTGAGGCGGTGAAAAAAGCGATTCAGGAAGCGCAGAGCGTGAAGGACAAACCGTCCCTGATTATCTGCCGCACGGTTATCGGCTTCGGCTCACCGAACAAGGCGGGTAAAGAAGAGGCGCACGGCGCGGCGCTGGGTGACGAAGAAGTGGCGCTGACCCGGCAGAAGCTGGGCTGGAAGTACCCGCCGTTTGAAATCCCGAAAGAGATCTACCGGGCGTGGGATGCCCGTGAAGACGGTGAGAAAGCCCAGCAGGCCTGGAACGAGAAATTTGCCGCCTACAAAAAAGCGTACCCGGAACTGGCCGCCGAGTTTTCCCGGCGCATGAGCGGCGGTCTGCCGGAGGACTGGGACGATAAAACCCAGGCGCTGATTGAAAACCTGCAGTCCAACCCGGCAAAAATCGCCACCCGTAAGGCGTCGCAAAATACCCTGAATGCGATTGGCCCTCTCCTTCCTGAGCTGCTGGGCGGCTCGGCGGACCTGGCACCGAGTAACCTGACCATCTGGTCGGGCTCGAAATCGCTGAAAGAGGATATTGCCGGGAACTATATCCACTACGGCGTGCGCGAGTTCGGGATGACCGCGATCGCCAACGGCATCGCTCATCACGGCGGCTTCGTGCCCTACACCGCCACCTTCCTGATGTTCGTCGAGTACGCCCGTAACGCGGCGCGCATGGCAGCGCTGATGAAGGCGCGGCAGATTATGGTCTATACCCACGACTCTATTGGTCTGGGAGAAGACGGCCCCACCCACCAGGCGGTGGAACAGCTGGCGAGCCTGCGTTTAACGCCCAACTTCAGCACCTGGCGCCCGTGCGATCAGGTCGAAGCGGCGGTGGGCTGGAAGCTGGCGGTAGAACGCCATAACGGCCCGACGGCGCTGATCCTGTCACGCCAGAACCTGACGCAGATTGAGCGCACGCCGGAGCAGGTGAAAAACATTGCCCGCGGGGGCTATATCCTGAAAGACAGCGGCGGCAAGCCGGACGTGATCCTGATTGCGACCGGTTCCGAGGTGGAAATCACGGTGAAAGCGGCGGAAAAACTGACCGCCGAAGGCCACGCGGTGCGCGTGGTGTCCCTGCCCTCAACGGATATCTTTGACGCCCAGGACGAGGCGTACCGGGAATCGGTGCTGCCCTCTAACGTCGCGGCGCGCGTGGCGGTGGAAGCCGGTATTGCCGACTACTGGTACAAGTATGTCGGGCTCAAAGGGGCGATTGTTGGGATGCGGGGCTACGGTGAGTCTGCCCCTGCCGACAAGCTGTTCCCGTACTTTGGCTTTACCGTTGAGAACGTGGTAGAGAAGGCGCTGAGCGTGATTTAGTGCGGTCTGCGTTGCCGGGTGGCGGCTACGCCTTACCCGGCCTACAAAACCACCAAACCGTAGGCCGGGTAAGCGACAGCGCCACCCGGCAAAAAGCTACCGCGTGATCCACAGCGTGGGCCAGGCGTCTGGCCCATTCCAGTTATCACAGCTGGGTTCCTCGGCATAGCGCACCAGACGGAAACGCTGGCCGTCAAACCGCCAGCGCGTCTGGATCCCACAATCCCCCATACCGCGCCCCAGCGAGAGCGTGGTCAGCTCGCGCGTCTTTTCATCAAAGCTGGCGTTCATCAACTCGATTTCGCTGCTGTCGCTTGACGGCGTAAACGGCAGACGCAGCCTCACGCTGCGGGCAGAGAACGGTTTTTTACGTGACACCAGCCACGCCAGATCGACCGTGTTATAGGCCCCCGCCTCGCAGCTGACGATCAGCAGCGCTTTGTCATCGGTTAACGCGGTGACGCGCACTTCGCGACGGTTAGGATCCAGCGAACACTGGCTGCTGTTCATCCTGCCGGTACCATAATCCAGCAGATCGTTCAGTTCAGCGTGGGAAAGCGGTGTTGGGGTAGGATTAACGATCGCCACCTTTTTCAGGGCAGGTGCGGGCGGCACGCTTAACGGCGGATCGTCACCTTTCTTGATCCACGCGGTTTCGCTGCCAACGCGCTTTTGCTGGGCATCAATGAACAGCAGCGCGGCTTTCAGACCGGCCAGTGAAATCACCTGCTTACCGCCTCGCAGAGTCAGGGCTTTTCCTTCCTGGATGTTTTTCAGAAAGGCGGTGATGGTGGCCGCATCGTCCGTTTTCAGATGCCAGGGGGTGAGCTGCCAGCGCTGTTTGTCGAGCTTCAGGGGAACATTATCCAGCAGCAGCCGCGGGGCAATATCCGGCTCTTTCACGGAGGGAGTATCAAGACCGCCGAGATCGATACGCAGCGTGGCATCCGTTTTCGCCCCGGCGCTCCGGGTGAGCGTCATGACCAGACCGCGGTGTTCGCCCGTGTTGCGGGCAAGGCAAAAGTTCTGGTTATTGCAGGTCACCTGCCAGTCAGAGAAGGCTTGCTGCGCGGGTGCAGCCCGCACCTGCGGCGCGAGGAGCACATAAAACAGGGAAAATAAAAAGACGCTGTAGCGCATGAATGACACAATCCCGGAACGAAAACGCATAACAGGGCAGTATCTTCGTGTTCACGCCGGGGTTGCTCAATCGGATTTATCAGATATACCTGAAAAACAGGCTATATCCGTTCGAAAGGGGTGTTCATCAGCCCGGTTGTCTGTAAATACTGCAGCAATATCACCGCTTTACCATCCCTGATTTCGCCTGAACGCACCATCTCCAGCGCTCGGGCAAAAGGAAGCTCCAGCACGTCGATATCTTCATCCTCTACGCCACCGCCCCGGTGCGTGCGCTGTGCGTCGCTGTATTCAGCAATGAAGAAATGGACAATTTCCGTCACGCCGCCCGGGGACATGTACAGCTCGAAGACCTTTTTGACCTCGCCCACTTCAAAGCCGGTCTCTTCGACGGCCTCTTTGCGGATGCAGACTTCCGGCTCATCGTCATCGAGCAGGCCCGCGCAGGTTTCAATCAGACGTCCGTCAGGATTGCCATTGACCCATGTTGCCACCCTGAACTGACGGATCAGCACCACGCTCTGCTTTTCACGGTTATAGAGCAGGATGGTTGCTCCGTTACCACGGTCATAGACCTCGCGCTTGTGGCGGATCACTTCACCGTTGTTACGTGTAAGATCATAGGTAATGTTACGCAGGACAAAGTAGTTTTCAGAGAGAATTTTGTCTTTGATAACGTCAATTTTCAGGGTCATACGGGCTCCACGGCACAATGAGTCGTCCTATACTACGCCGTGAATCCCGCTTTGTCGTCCGCCGGATTAATGATGTTGTGGGACATCAACTCCCAGCCAGTCGAGTATCCCCTGCGCGGCATGACGCCCTTCCGCCATCGCGGTGACGACCAGATCCGCGCCGCGTACCGCATCGCCCCCGGCGAAGATCTGCGGGTTGGTCGTCTGGTAACGATAGCGGCTCTCGACCGAGGCCACGATCCGCCCCCAGTCATCCGTTTCGACACCCTGCGCCTGCAGCCACGGCATCGCGTGCGGATTAAAGCCAAACGCCATGATGACTGCATCCGCGGCCATCACAAACTCGCTGCCCGCCACCGGAACGGGCCGACGACGCCCCTGCGCATCCGGCTCACCGAGCGCGGTACGCAGCATCCGGATACCGTTGACCTTACCGTTCGGATCCAGCGTCAGCTCAACCGGCTGGACGTTAAACTCAAATGACGCCCCCTCTTCTCTGGCGTTCTGCACCTCTTTCTTCGAGCCCGGCATGTTGGCCTCATCCCGACGATAGGCGCAGGTGACCGTCGCCGCGCCGTGACGTAACGCCGTGCGGACGCAGTCCATCGCGGTATCGCCTCCGCCCAGCACCACCACGTTCAGGCCACGGGTGTCGATGAACGGCTCGCTGGCCGTCGCCTCCAGCCCCATAACATGCCGCGTGTTGCCCACCAGGAAAGGCAGCGCGTCGTAGACCCTTGGCGCATCCTCGTTCGGGATACCCGCCTTCATCGAACGATAGGTACCCACGCCAATAAACAGGGCATCGTTATCGCTCTTGAGCTGCGACATCGACACGTCCTGGCCCACCTCGCAGTTCAGCTCGAAGCGGATCCCCATCGCGGTAAAGATCTCTCTGCGCCGCGCGAGCAGCGATTTATCGAGCTTAAATGCCGGGATGCCAAAGGTCAGCAAACCGCCGATCTCCGGATGCCGGTCATAGACCGTCACGCTCACGCCGCGGCGCGCCAGCACGTCGGCGCACGCCAGCCCGGCGGGCCCCGCGCCGACAATCGCGACACGTTTACCTGACGGCGTGACGGCGGACATATCCGGCCGCCAGCCCATCGCCAGCGCCCGATCGGAGATGTAGCGCTCGATGTTGCCGATCGTCACGGCCCCCGCCGCGTCACGAAGCGTGCAGGCTCCCTCGCATAACCGGTCCTGCGGGCAGACGCGACCGGTAATTTCAGGTAAACAGTTGGTCTGATGAGAAAGCTCGGCCGCGCCGGTGATATCCCCCGCGTTGAGGCGCTCAATCCACTGCGGGATGTGGTTGTGAAGCGGGCAGGTCCATTCGCAAATGCTGTGCTCTCCGCACTTCAGGCAGCGCGACACCTCGCGGGCGGCCTGTTCGGCCCGGAACGGCAGGTAAATTTCGTTAAAATGGCCCACGCGCTCTGCACCAGCCAGCTTGTCGGGCTCGCCGCGGGGCGGGGTCGTTTGCATCTGCTGCATTTTGGTACGCGGCGCGTCCACGCTGACGGCCTCGGCACCATTCCAGGGCTGTGCCTCCAGGCAGGCCGTGCGCTGTCGGCGCGATTTCGCCAGGTTTTCCAGCGCGGCAGGCGTCGCCAGGGTGAGGACATCCGCCGGGCAATTTTCGATACAGGCCGGGCCGTGTGGACGCGTCAGACAGAGATCGCATTTATTCGCCGAGGCCTTCACGCTGCCATTGTTGAGCGGAGTGACGATAATCTCCATCGTGCCAAACGGGCAGGCCACCGCGCAGGCCTTACAGCCGATGCATTTTTGTTGATTCACCTGTACGCTGTCATCGCATTTGCTGATGGCGCCGTTCGGGCAGCTTTGCGCGCAGGGTGCATTTTCGCAATGATGACAGGTCACGGGGTGGCTCTTCTCGCCGGATCTCAGGACCGTGATACGGGGATGAAAATGGCGCTCGCTCAGGGCATGCTGCTCACCGTTGTGCGCCATCACGCAGGCGACTTCGCAGGCGCGACACCCAATGCACTGCTGGCTGTTAGCCATAATAAAACGATTCATAACCACACCTGTTTTTGGTTCAATAACCTTTCTCTTTATAAGAGTATGGTATTTACGCATCACGGTGCGTTCGGGCAATGTTCAAATGCCTGAAGCGCCCAATTATTTCCAGTGAACCTGTGGCAGATCAATTTTATTCAGAGAGCCGTTCTGTGACCGTTAAACGACCCGTTTCCGGAAGCCTTGCCTGGGCTTTCTTTTCGATCATTGCCCTATCCGTACTCAGCAGCACCGTCGCGTTGCTGACGCTGGCCAGCAGCCAGCGCGATGCCGAAGCCATCAACATCGCTGGCTCACTGCGCATGCAGAGCTATCGTCTGGGCTACGAGATGCAGCGCAACAGCCCGTCCCTTTCGGCACATCGCGAGAGCTGGCAACAGACGCTCGGCGCGCCTGCCCTGCAGAAGCTGAACCGCTGGTACGTTCCGGACAATGTGAAAGCACGCTATCAGCAGCTGCATGTGGCCTGGCAGGAGATGGATGCGCATATCGCCCGCGGCGACAGCGCGTGGTACCAACGCAATATTGAGGATTTTGTGGGCCGCATTGATGCCTTTGTGCTCGCCCTCCAGCACTACACCGAACATAAAATTCAGACGGTCACCCTGCTCTCGCTGGCTGGCGCACTCGGGATCCTGCTGCTGACGCTGTTTACCCTGCGACGCATCCGTCGTCAGGTGGTGCTTCCGCTGAATAACCTGGTGGCGGCCAGCGAACGCATTGAGCGCGGCGAGTTTGCCACCCCTGCGCCGGATAGCGCCCTGCCGAACGAGCTGGGCCAGCTTTCGCGCGCCTTTAACCACATGTCAGCCGAGCTTGATACACTCTACCGTTCGCTCGAAGCGTCGGTTGCGGAAAAGACGCGGCACCTGCACGAAGCCCACCAGCAGCTCGACATGCTGTTTAAGTGCTCGCAGGCGCTCAATACCGGCCAGATAGACAGCCACTGTTTCCGGCATATCCTGCAGATTGTCCATGACTATACGCAGATGAATTATCTGGAACTGCGCACCAGCGACGACTGGCGGCTGTGCGAAGGGACGGAGGCTGAGGGTATCCCTCTGCAAAACCTGCCGGTACTGATGCAGGACACGCTCTACGGCGAGCTGCGCTGGCAAAGCGAGGCGGACAGCGTCCCCCTTCCGCTTATGAGAAGCGTGGCGACCATGCTCGGGCGCGGGCTGTACTTTAACCAGGCGCAAAAGCATTACCAGCAGCTGCTGCTGATGGAAGAGCGCACCACCATTGCCCGCGAGCTGCACGATTCGCTGGCGCAGGTGCTGTCGTATCTGCGCATTCAGCTTGCGCTGCTCAAACGCGCCGTGCCGGAAGAAAATACCCAAGCGCAGGCCATTATCACCGACTTCTCCCGTGAGCTGAACAACGCCTGGCAGCAGCTTCGCGAGCTGCTGACCACCTTCCGCCTGACGCTGAACCACGCGAATTTACCCGCGGCGCTGCAGGAGTCACTCGATGCCCTGCAGAGCCAGACGCAGGCGAAACTGCATCTCGACTGCCGCCTCTCCTCGCTGGCGCTCGACGCGCAAAAGCAGGTGCATCTGTTACAGATCGTGCGTGAGGCGGTGTTGAATGCCATTAAGCACGCGCAGGCCAGCGAGATCACCGTGAGCTGCGTGACCGCAGCGGACGGTACGCACAGCGTCAGCATTCGCGACAACGGCATCGGGATTGGCGAGGCCAGCGAGCCGCCGGGACATTACGGTCTGAACATTATGCGCGAACGCGCGCAGCGGCTTGGAGGAGTGCTGCACTTCTCGCAGCCGCAAAACGGCGGCACGCTGGTCAGCGTGACGTTTCCGGCGCCCACGCCGTTAACGGGTAAATAACGGTAAAGAGGGAAGCGCAGGGAAAAGCGCATGATAATTTACACTATCTCCTTTATTTCTCCACGTTTGACCTGGGCCTTACCGCTAAAGTTATGCGGGCAATAAACAATAATGACGTGCAGCAAAACGAGGTCACACTTTCATGGCGAATTTTTTCATCGATCGCCCCATTTTTGCCTGGGTGCTTGCCATCCTGTTGTGTCTGACAGGTGTCCTGGCGATTACGTCACTTCCCGTTGAGCAATACCCCGACCTGGCACCGCCGAACGTGCGCGTCACCGCAAACTACCCCGGCGCATCGGCACAGACGCTGGAAAATACCGTGACGCAGGTTATCGAGCAAAACATGACGGGTCTGGATAACCTGATGTACATGTCCTCGCAAAGCAGCGCCACGGGACAGGCGACGGTGACCCTGAGCTTTAAGGCGGGCACCGACCCGGACGAAGCGGTGCAGCAGGTCCAAAACCAGCTGCAGTCGGCGATGCGCAAGCTGCCCCAGGCGGTGCAAAACCAGGGCGTGACCGTGCGTAAAACCGGCGATACCAACATATTGACCATCGCGTTTGTCTCGACAGATGGCTCGATGGATAAACAGGACATCGCGGACTACGTCGCCAGTAATATTCAGGATCCCATCAGCCGTATCAACGGCGTCGGGGATATCGACGCCTACGGCTCACAGTACTCCATGCGTATCTGGCTCGATCCCAACAAGCTGAACAGCTACCAGATGACGGCGACCGACGTGACGGATGCTATCAAAGCCCAGAACGCCCAGATTGCCGTGGGGCAACTGGGGGGAACGCCTTCCGTTGATAAGCAAGCCCTGAACGCCACCATTAATTCGCAATCCCTGCTGCAGACGCCGGACCAGTTCCGCAATATCACCCTGCGCGTGAATAAGGACGGGTCGGAAGTGCGTCTGGGCGATGTCGCCACGGTGGAAATGGGGGCGGAGAAATACGACTACCTGAGCCGCTTTAACGGCAATCAGGCCTCCGGTCTGGGGATTAAGCTGGCCTCCGGCGCGAACGAAATGGCGACGGCAAAACTGGTGTTAGACCGTCTGGATGAGCTGTCGCAGTATTTCCCGCACGGGCTGGAGTACAAAGTCGCCTATGAAACCACCTCCTTCGTAAAAGCCTCCATTGAGGACGTGGTGAAGACTCTGCTCGAAGCCATCGCGCTGGTGTTCCTGGTCATGTACCTGTTCCTGCAAAATTTCCGCGCGACGCTGATCCCCACTATTGCCGTCCCCGTGGTGCTGCTGGGGACCTTTGCGGTGCTTTACGCCTTCGGGTACAGCATTAATACCCTGACGATGTTTGCGATGGTGCTGGCAATCGGCCTTCTGGTGGATGATGCCATCGTGGTGGTTGAAAACGTCGAGCGCATTATGAGCGAAGAAGGGCTCTCTCCGCGCCAGGCGACGCGCAAGTCCATGGGGCAAATTCAGGGGGCGCTGGTCGGGATTGCGATGGTGCTGTCGGCCGTCTTTATCCCGATGGCCTTCTTTGGCGGTACAACCGGGGCGATATACCGTCAGTTCTCAATCACCATCGTCTCGGCGATGGTGCTCTCCGTGCTGGTCGCGCTGATCCTCACCCCCGCGCTGTGCGCCACCATTCTGAAACCGCTGCACAAAGGGGAGCATCACGGGCAGAAAGGGTTCTTCGGCTGGTTTAACCGGATGTTCAACCGCAACGCCGCGCGCTATGAATCTGCCGTTGGTCGCGTACTGCACCGCAGCCTGCGCTGGATGATGATTTACGTTGTGCTGCTGGGCGGGATGGTGTGGCTGTTCCTGCACCTGCCCACCTCGTTCCTGCCGATGGAAGACCGGGGGATGTTCACCACCTCGGTGCAGCTTCCGAGCGGCGCAACGCAGCAGCAGACGCTGAAAGTGGTGCAGAAAGTGGAGCAGTACTTCTTCACCAAAGAGAAAGATAACGTTGTCTCGGTCTTCTCCACCGTCGGTTCCGGCCCGGGCGGAAACGGGCAGAACGTTGCCCGCATGTTTGTCCGCCTGAAGGACTGGGACGAGCGCGATGCCCGAACGGGCACCTCGTTTGCCATCATTGAACGTGCGACAAAAGCCTTTGCGCACATCAAAGAGGCGCGCGTCTTTGCCAGCAGCCCACCGGCGATAAGCGGCCTGGGCAGTTCAGCCGGGTTTGATATGGAGCTGCAGGATCACGCCGGGGCGGGCCACACGGCGCTGATGGCGGCACGCGATAAGCTGCTAGCGCTGGCAGGCAACGATCCCGGCCTGACCCGCGTTCGCCATAACGGCCTCGACGACAGCCCGCAGCTTCAGGTGGATATCGATCAGCGTAAGGCGCAGGCGCTGGGTGTGTCGATCAACGATATCAACGACACCCTGCAAACGGCGTGGGGGTCGAGCTATGTGAATGACTTTATGGATCGCGGCCGCGTGAAAAAAGTGTATGTCCAGTCCGCCGCGCCGTTCCGCATGCTGCCGGATGATATTAACCGCTGGTTTGTCAGAAATAATGCTGGCGGCATGGTGCCGTTCTCCGCCTTTGCCAGTTCGCACTGGGAGAGCGGATCGCCACGCCTGGAACGCTATAACGGCTACTCTGCGGTTGAAATCGTCGGGGAAGCCGCGCCGGGCGTCAGCACCGGTACCGCCATGGACACCATGGAAAAACTGGTGCAACAACTGCCCGCCGGTTTTGGTCTCGAGTGGACGGCCATGTCTTACCAGGAGCGTCTCTCAGGGGCGCAGGCCCCCGCCCTTTACGCGCTCTCGCTGCTGGTGGTCTTCCTCTGCCTTGCCGCACTGTATGAGAGCTGGTCGGTCCCGTTCTCGGTCATGCTGGTCGTGCCCCTTGGGGTTATCGGTGCGCTGCTCGCAACGTGGATGCGCGGCCTGGAGAACGATGTCTACTTCCAGGTGGGCCTGCTCACCGTCATTGGGCTATCGGCGAAAAACGCCATTCTGATCGTTGAGTTTGCTAACGAGATGAATGCCAAAGGCCACGAGCTGATGGCCGCCACGCTGCACGCCTGCCGTCAGCGCCTGCGTCCGATCCTGATGACCTCGCTGGCGTTTATTTTTGGTGTACTGCCGATGGCGACCAGCACCGGTGCAGGTTCCAGCAGCCAGCATGCCGTCGGCACGGGGGTGATGGGCGGCATGATTTCGGCCACCATCCTGGCTATTTACTTCGTTCCGCTGTTCTTTGTGCTGGTGCGTCGCCGCTTCCCGCTAAAGGAACGTCCTGAGTAAGTGGTTGAAATAAAAAAAGGCGGCTTTATCGGCCGCCTTTTTACTGTGTGATTAATTCACACTATGGTTATTTTACTTATTTTAGTGCTCTTGTAATTCTTACTGAATGTCATTTACGAAGCATGCCTTCGATAAAATCTTTCCAGTTCCCCAGTTCACGTTCAATCATAACAACCTCTCTTATTATTATGCGCATTCTACAAAAACGTACCATCATTGTGAAGACTATTTAACCAATTGCTGTGATTGTACCCTACGTCCTGCGGGGATTTATGATAAATATGAACGGAGAGCCCTCAATTTTTTGTGACGGCCAGCAATATTTTGAAATAACCCTACGAACGGGTGAGTTTTATTTTATTGGCTGAGTTTATTGGATTTTTAAAGTTAATGGACATCTATGCTTAAATGATGAAAGAATATTCAGCGTACAGTTGTGAGTCGAATTAAGAAGACGTATTAATCCAGACAATTCCTGAATGTGTTATATTCCACTTAAGGATATATCTTCGAATTTACTGAACATTTAATTATCAGAACATCAAAAGGATTCACCATGGTTGTGATGTACGGCATTAAAAATTGCGACACCATCAAAAAAGCCCGCCGCTGGCTGGACGCTAACAGCGTGGAGTACCGCTTCCACGATTACCGTGCCGACGGGCTCGATGCAGAATTTCTGCATAGCGCTATCCGCGAACTGGGTTGGGAAGCCCTGCTGAACACCCGCGGCACCACCTGGCGTAAACTGGACGACTCTCTGCGCGCCAGCATCACCGATGCCGACAGCGCGGCAAAACTGATGCTCGAGATGCCGGCAATTATCAAACGCCCATTGCTCTGCGCGCCAGGGCAGCCTATGCTGCTGGGTTTCAGTGAAACCCTTTATTCCGACTTTTTTCGTTGAGGTGTAGTTTATGTCATGCCCGGTCATTGAGCTGACTCAGCAGCTTATTCGCCGTCCTTCCCTTAGCCCGGACGACGCAGGTTGTCAGGCTCTTATGATTGAACGCCTGCGTGCCATCGGTTTTACCGTTGAACGCATGGACTTTGGCGATACCCAGAACTTCTGGGCGTGGCGCGGACAGGGCGAAACGCTTGCCTTCGCCGGGCATACTGACGTCGTTCCCGCCGGTGACGCGGATCGCTGGATTAACCCGCCGTTTGAGCCGACCATTCGCGATGGCATGCTGTTTGGTCGCGGCGCGGCAGACATGAAAGGTTCTCTGGCGGCGATGGTCGTGGCGGCAGAGCGATTTGTGGCGCAGCATCCCAACCACAAAAACCGCCTCGCGTTTTTGATCACCTCCGACGAAGAAGCCAGCGCGCACAACGGCACCGTGAAGGTCGTCGAAGCGCTGATGGCCCGCAACGAGCGTCTCGACTACTGCCTGGTCGGTGAGCCGTCCAGTACCGAAGTGGTGGGTGACGTCGTCAAAAACGGACGCCGTGGCTCGCTGACCTGTAACCTGACCATTCACGGTGTGCAGGGCCACGTTGCGTATCCGCATCTGGCCGATAACCCGGTCCACCGCGCCGCGCCAATGCTGAGCGAGCTGGTGGCGATTGAGTGGGATAAGGGCAACGAGTTCTTCCCGCCGACCAGCATGCAGATTGCGAACGTCAAGGCCGGGACCGGCAGCAATAACGTGATCCCGGGGGATTACGTCGTCCAGTTCAACTTCCGCTTCAGCACTGAGCTGACCGATGAGATGATCAAGGCGCGCGTTATCGCCCTGCTGGAAAAATATCAGCTGCGCTATACCGTGGAGTGGTGGCTTTCCGGCCAGCCGTTCCTGACGCAGCGCGGCAAACTGGTGGATGCGGTGGTGAACGCCATCGAGCACTATAATGAAATTAAGCCACAGCTGCTGACAACGGGTGGCACCTCAGACGGACGCTTTATCGCCCGTATGGGTGCTCAGGTTGTCGAACTGGGGCCAGTGAACGCAACCATTCATAAAATAAATGAGTGTGTCAATGCGGCAGATTTACAACTGCTGGCCCGTATGTATCAACGTATTATGGAGCAAATCGTCGCCTGACGAACGCTCTGAGAGGAATAGCGAATGGATTGGCTTTCAAAGTACTGGTGGGTTCTGGTGTTGGTTTTTCTGGTCGGCGTACTGCTGAACGTGATTAAAGACCTTAAGCGCGTTGACCATAAAAAATTTCTCGCCAACAAGCCGGATCTTCCCCCGCACCGTGATTTCAACGACAAGTGGGACGATGACGACGACTGGCCGAAGAAGGATCAGAAGAAGTAATCGATCCGATTCCCCCTCTCCATGGGAGAGGGGGAAGAATCACATAAACTCAACAATATCATCGTCATCCGGCTTACCGCCGCTGAGCGCTTCATCAAAGTAGTGCTTCGGTACGGTATAGCGCAGATGGTCAAGCGCAAACTGCATGCTGCGGTCGTCAATGGCGTGGCCCAGATCGTCAACGATATCCAGCGTCACATCCCCACCCTCACGCATCAGCGCTTCCTGGGCAGCAACCGCATGCGAGAGCTCAATCACCCGGTCTTCACCGCCGTGGATTAAGTGGATCGTGGTTTGCGTGGTTGCGCTTGTCGGTAACGTCGCAAAACGGCCGTTAAAGGCGATCACCCGTGACACCAGACCCGGCTGCGCCTTTACGCTTTCCAGCGACATGATTGACCCCTGCGAGAAGCCAATCAGCGCGGTCGCTTCGGCTCCTACGCCGCTCTGCTGCTGCCAGTAACGGATGACGTCGATAAAGGCCGGCATGATGGCGTCGATACGCGCCTGACGGTTCTCTTCCGTCACGCCCTGAACCGAGAACCACTGGCGCCCGTTCGGGCCGCATGGCTCTACGCCACCGATGCTGATAATCAACGCTTCCGGGAAAACGGGCGCAAACCAGCTGCCAATCTGCCCCATATTGACGGCATTATCGCCAACACCATGAAACAGAAGCAGTAACTGTTTAGCCGGTTTGTCAGGGCTTTGAACAACAAAATGGTCATGTTTCATGGTGGTCTCCTTAATAGATGACCTGGATTCTACGCCTCCCGGCGGGAATGACCATGCCACTTTACTGAAGAAGTCATTGAAAAAATTGCCATTGCAAAATGGCTTCCTTCAACTGCTGGCAGCGCGGATAATCAATGGTTTCAATCGCTTGCGCGGTTTCAGAGCGCAGCTTTGCCAGCAACGCTTTTCGCCCGAGCTCATCCGTTTTCCCTGCTAGTTTCCCCCGCAGGGCCGGAAGCGGCATATCAACATTGAGCAACAACCGCGTCAGCGCGGCAACCGAGGTTGAAAACGCGCGATGGGCAAAAGCAAACCCCACCAGCTCCCGCCAGTCATCACTATTAAGGGTAGCTTCCCAGCCGTCGTCCACCGGGATCTTTTCACCGTTCCAGGCCGACAGGACGCGCATATCCCGGCATAAACGGTGATGTTCCTGCGCGCACAGCCGACGCCCGGCCTCGCTCAGCGGCAGCAGCGCCATCGCCGTGTAGCAGCCGCTGCTGGCTTCCCGATGGCTCCCCATCCGCACCAGCACAAACCCGCACCGCTGCCAGAAACGCCACAGCTCGTCGGTATAACCAAAACTCACCGACAGATAATCTTCCCCGCTGGCGCTAAGGATAAGCCGTTGCCCGATGCCTTCCCGCTGGCGCAGGGGGTGAACCGCAATGCGGCTAACCCGTCGCCCTTTCAGCGTCGCCGCGAGCGGAGAGCCGCCGTGCGCCGCCAGCGACTGCGCCACGAGATTCCCGCGTGGACGCCGGTATCCCGCCCACACGGCGCGGCTAAGCTCCGGTGACAACCCGCCCTCTTCCACCAGCCAGAGCGCGCCTGCAATATCGGCCCCCGTCTCTGCAACAGCAAAGTGCTGGCCGGGCGCGTCCATCATCCGGCGTAAATCGAGTGGTGACGTGCGGTAGTGTGCAGCACACAGCAGTTCATAAACGCTTGCCGCGCGTGCCGGGTCGCTCTCCCACATCCGCGGCGCCAGCGGCGTTATACGAACCTCACCTTCCGGTTTGCGATCGATAAGCGCATCATCAAATAACAGAGCATTTGCCACGAACCGCTCAAGCGGACATCCGGCGGCCCAGCGAATGGGGGTCGATAAGGCATAATGCCGCAGTCCGCTGAAACGGGCGCAGAACTTCAGCAGGAAGCCCCTGCCCGTCCCTTCATAGCCCTGCACCGTGGTGGTTAATAATACGCGCGTAAAGCGCGTCACCAGCTTCTCCAGCAGCGGGCCCGGGATGGCAGCCGCTTCATCGACAATCAGCCAGTCGGCCTGCAGCGTGGAGGCCAGCAGCGCATCCGGGGCCATAAAGTGGAAATGCTCGCCCGCAAAGCGCGCAATGACATCCGTTGCCCCTTTAGCCGGTGCCGTGACCACCGCACTCCCCTGAATGCTATTGAGCAGCATCCCCGCCAGCGCTGACTTTCCGCGCCCGCGCGGTGCCGTTAAGGCAGCGATGCCCGCAGGCATGGTCAGAAGCGCGTCGAGGATCTCCGCCTGCTCGCGCTGCGGTGCGCCGCTGGCAGGCTGCCAGGCGGGTAAATCCGGCGCAACGGGAACGGACAAGGGACGATGCTGTTGCCAGACAATCGCATCCGAATCGGCGGCAAGCGTCCGGCAGAAGTGGTGCACAAAGTGTGGAGTGGCGATCGGCTCCGCGCTGTCGCTCCAGCGCAAAGAATCGCTGTCTGGCCTGTCGGCCCAGTCAGCAAGCGGAGGCACCAGCAGCACCAGGAGGCTTCCGGCGCGCAGCGTCCCGCTGAGCGCGGCGAAGGCTGAGACGTCAAACCCGGCGCGCGCGTCAAAAACGGCGTGAAGGTATTCGCGTCCCAGCAGTCCGCTGAGGGTTTTAGAGGGATTGTCATCCAGCCACAGCCAGTCTCCCGGCAGGGTATTACGCAGGTCAGTCGCCTGACTCAATGTCCACTGCGTCTCACCGCTGAGCACCACCAGCCGACGATGGCCGGTGCGCTCAAGCTCGCGTATCAGCTGTTCAAACGCCAGCATTACATCGCTTTGCCGAAGGTATTACACTGCGCCGGGTCGCCGCTGTCGAAACCGCGTTTAAACCAGCTGTAGCGCTGCTGCGAAGTACCGTGAGTGAAGCTGTCCGGCACGACGCGCCCCTGGCTCTGCTGCTGAAGACGGTCGTCACCGATCGCCTGAGCGGCATTCAGCGCCTCTTCAAGATCGCCGGATTCCAGCACGCCCTGCTGCTGCATGCTGTGGCCCCAGACGCCCGCGAAGCAGTCCGCCTGCAGCTCCATTTTAACGGACAGGCGATTCACGTCAGCCTGCGAAGCATTTTGCTGCAGCTGGCGCACTTTTGGCTCAATTCCCAGCAGCTTTTGCACGTGATGGCCGACTTCATGCGCGATCACGTAGCCCTGGGCAAAATCGCCGTCAGCGCCAAGCTTGCGTTTCATGTCATCGTAAAAGGAGAGATCGATATAGACGGTGCCGTCCGCCGGGCAGTAGAACGGCCCCATCACGGACTGTCCGGTGCCGCATCCGGTGCGGGTTGCGCCCCGGTACATCACCAGCTTCGGCTGCTGGTAGGTACGCCCCATCTTCTCAAACAGCTGACCCCAGGTGTCTTCCGTTGTGGCGAGGATCACGGAGGTAAATTTGGCCGCTTCATCTTCATTCGGGCTGATGGAGCGCTGAGAATGCTGCTGCTGTTGCAGCGGCTGACCGGTCATTAACCCGGTGAGATCGACGCCGTAATAGCCCGCGACCAGCACCACAATCAGCAGAATGATACCGCCCTTGCCGCTGGGTAACCGGAAGCCCGGTCCGCCCATGGAAGGACCGCCGCCGCCATCACTGCGTCTGTCTTCTACATTGTCACTTTCACGACGCCCTTGCCAGCGCATAACCACCTCGAACTATTCCATTTATAATAGCTATGATCGTAGGCGGTTAACGGCAAGATTACCATAGGAAACAAAGGTAAGACGCCAAAGGATGCGAACATCCTTTGGCAAGTGAGGGAGTTAGTCGAGCTTAACGCCTAAACGGTGAGCAACCGCTTCATACGCTTCAATCAGGCCACCCAGGCTCTGACGGAAACGGTCTTTGTCCATTTTATCCAGGGTTTCTTTGTCCCACAGGCGGCTACCGTCCGGTGAGAACTCATCGCCCAGCACCACTTCGCCTTTGAACAGACCAAACTCCAGCTTAAAGTCGACGAGGATCAGGCCCGCGTCATCAAACAATTTTTTCAGCACGTCGTTGGCTTTGTAGGTCAGTTCTTTCATGCGCGCCAGGTTCTCTTTGTTCACCCAGCCGAAGGTTTCGCAGTAGGAATCATTGACCATCGGGTCGTGCATGGCGTCGTTTTTCAGGAACAGATCGAACAGCGGTGGATTCAGTTCGATACCTTCTTCAATGCCCAGACGCTTCACCAGGGAGCCCGCCGCACGGTTACGAATAACGCACTCAACCGGAACCATATCCAGTTTTTTCACCAGACATTCCGTATCGGACAGCAACGCTTCCATCTGAGTCGGGATACCCGCTTCGGCCAGTTTGGTCATAATGAAGTGGTTGAACTTGTTGTTCACCATGCCTTTACGATCGAACTGCTCAATGCGCGCGCCATCCCCTGCTGACGTATCATTGCGGAACTCGAGCACCAACAGATCCGGGTTTTCCGTGCTGTATACGGTCTTCGCTTTGCCACGATACAACTCAGCTTGCTTCTGCATCTTCATTACTCCTGGTGTGATGATTTGTGTTCAAAACTGGGGATATTATGCCACGCACACGTTTGCGTAGCACGAAAATAAAAAGGGCTGGATTCACCAGCCCTCGTATTTATTTGCTGAATGCTGCCTGGAAGACAGCGACCAGCGCATCGTTCTGCGACTGGGTCAGCGTGTGACCTTTTGGATCGATAAACTGCAGGCTACTGCGGTTATCAAGGTCACCGACCTGAATCTTGTAGTCACCGGAGGCAAGCTGAGGATCTTTCGCGCCCAGTTCCTGCCACGCGCTGTCGGAGAGCGGCTTATAGGTTGCCGTCATGCTGCCGGTTGAGCGGGTGCTGTCGGTCACTTTCATGCCCACTTTTTCCAGCGTCGCTGGCAGACGCTGCCAGGTCTGGTTAAACGGTGCACGCACCACCAGCATTGGCAGGCCGGTGTCATCCGCGCCGCTCTGGACATCGAAGGTCACACCGTTGCGGCTCTGCGCGGCGTTGGCAGCATCGGTCGCGTTTTTATCCAGGCCTGCGGCAATCACGTTCAGCATTTCGGTGCTGTAACGCTGCAGGGATGCGGCATCCGCAACCGGTTTACCCGCCTGCTCCAGGTTCAACAGCTTAACGTTAACCGCCTGCTGATAACCCTGTGGTTTAACGGAGACTTGATAACGACCGCGGTACTGCTGGTATTCATCCAGACGGTTCCATTCGATCCAGTCGGTGGTTAACGTCTGGCTGGCATCATCGCGTTTATCGATGGTGTAGTTCTTCGCCTGAATGACGCTGACAACCTGCGGCCACAGGGTGCTACCGCGCGCGCTCTCAACCATCAGAGACGCCGTATCACCGGTGAACTGGGTACGCGCCCCGCTCACCAGCGCCAGAGGCTGTGCTGGTGGACGAATATCAAGCGCTTTACCGACCAGGCCGCTGCCGTTGGTCACGGGAATATTATAATCGCCGTTCTGAATCGGCAGGATCATACCAGCCGGTGCGTGAAGTTCAGCAAGCGGGGTCGCATCCAGATAGGATTCATCACCGCTCACCTGGCGCTTGTAGCGCGAGTCTGAACTACAGGCAGCGAGCAGCATAACAAGCGAAACACTCGCAACCTTCGCCAGGCGCGACTTCTGTACTGAATAAGCCATCAAATCTCCCTAAACTTTACAGCAAACCGGCATGCTTCAGCGCTGCCCTGACGATATCACGACCGTGGTCGGTAATCGGTGTCATTGGCAGACGCAGCGTGTCGGTTGCTACAAGCCCCAACTCCTTACATGCCCATTTCACTGGGATCGGATTGGGTTCGACAAATAATTTATTGTGCAGCGGCATCAGACGCTGATTTATGACACGCGCTTCATCAAAGTGACCGGCCGCGGCCAGTTTGCACATTTCAGCCATATCGCGCGCCGCAACGTTTGCCGTTACGGAGATCACGCCATGGCCACCGAGCTGCATAAAGTCCAGCGCGGTCGCATCATCACCGCTCAACAGGATAAAGTCGTCTGAAACCAGCTCTTTGATCTGATGAACGCGGCTTAAGTTCCCTGTCGCCTCTTTAATACCGATAATATTTTTGACTTCCGAGAGACGACCAACGGTTTCCGGCAGCATATCGCAACCGGTACGGGACGGCACATTATACAGAATTTGTGGCAAGTCAGTATGTTCAGCGATGGCTTTGAAGTGCTGGAACAAACCTTCCTGAGTAGGACGGTTGTAGTAAGGGGTCACCGTCAGACAGCCGACAATGCCGCTGTCGTTAAAACGTTTAGTCAGGCTGATCGCTTCTGCGGTGGCATTCGCGCCTGTGCCCGCGATGACCGGAATACGTCCGTCAGCCAGTTCCAGGGTCAGCATAACCACATCGCCGTGCTCGTCGTGGCTCAGCGTTGCAGATTCACCGGTAGTCCCTACCGAAACGATCGCCGAGGTTCCATTGGCGACATGGTAATCAATCAGCTTCTTCATGCTAGACCGGCAGACGTTACCTTTTTCATCCATCGGTGTTACAAGCGCGACAATACTTCCCGTGAACATGAGCCATCCTCTGTGCGAACAAGAGTCTCAATGGTACGTTTGGAACTGTAATAAAAGCAAGCGACCTGAGGGCCTCAGGCGGTTGTATGCATGTTTTTTTTATGCTTTCCTTAGGAAGACTTAACCATGCAAAGGAAGAACAGGTTTGACAACCTCATCACAACATTACCTGGTTATCACTGCGCTGGGTGCCGACAGGCCGGGTATCGTGAACACCATCACCCGCCACGTAAGCAGTTGCGGCTGTAATATTGAAGACAGCCGTTTGGCCATGCTCGGCGAAGAGTTCACATTCATTATGTTGCTTTCAGGGACATGGAACGCCATCACGTTGATTGAATCGACCCTGCCGCTGAAAGGTGCCGAGCTGGATTTGCTGATCGTCATGAAGCGCACCACCGCGCGCCCTCGCCCGGCCATGCCCGCTACCGTCTGGGTGCAGGTTGAAGTGCCTGATTCTCCACATCTGATAGAGCGCTTCACCGCGCTGTTTGACAGCCATCAGATGAACATCGCCGAGCTCGTTTCCCGCACACAGCCGGGCGACGCAAGCACGGTTCCCACGCTCTTTATTCAAATTACCGCGCACAGTCCTGCGTCACAGGATGCGTCAAATATCGAGCAAGCGTTCAAAGCCCTCTGTACAGAATTAAACGCGCAGGGCAGTATAAGCGTCGTCAATTATTCGCAGCACGAACAGGATGGAGTTGAGTAATGAATCCACTGAAAGCCGGTGACATCGCACCGAAATTTAGCTTACCGGATCAAGACGGCGAGCAAGTAAATTTGACCGACTTCCAGGGACAGCGTGTTCTGGTCTATTTCTACCCGAAAGCCATGACCCCCGGCTGCACCGTACAGGCCTGCGGCTTACGCGATAACATGGATGAGTTGAAAAAAGTCGGCGTGGAAGTGCTGGGTATCAGCACCGATAAACCAGAAAAGCTGTCACGATTTGCTGAAAAAGAGCTGCTGAACTTCACGCTGCTTTCTGACGAAGATCATCAGGTATGCGAGCAGTTCGGCGTCTGGGGCGAGAAGACGTTTATGGGTAAAACCTACGACGGTATTCACCGCATCAGCTTCCTGATTGACGCCGACGGTAAAGTTGAACACGTGTTTGACGACTTCAAAACCAGCAACCACCACGACGTGGTGTTGAACTGGCTGAAAGAAAGTGCCTGAAAGTGAGTGTCGGGTGGCGGCTTCGCCTTACCCGACCTACAAGGATAAATAGGCCGGGTAAGCGCAGCGCCACCCGGCAAAACTTACTGCTCTTCTACCGCCGGCACATCCGGCCACGCGTGGACGACCGCTTTAATCAGCGTTGCCAGCGGAATGGCGAAGAACACGCCCCAGAATCCCCACAGCCCGCCGAAAATCACCACCGATAAGATAATCACCAGCGGATGCAGGTTCACCGCTTCGGAGAACAGCACCGGTACAAGCAGGTTACCGTCCAGCCCCTGAATAATCAGATACACCGCGAAGCAGCTCCAGAACTCGGTACCCAGCCCAAACTGGAACAACGCCACGCCAACCACCGGAATGGTTACCACAAACGCGCCGATATAGGGGATCAAAACCGAAAATCCGACCAGCACGGCCAGCAGCAGCGAGTAGTTCAGGCCGAAAATCAGGAAGCCAATCCAGGTGGCGCCCCCCACCACAATCATCTCCAGCACCTTGCCGCGTATGTAGTTGGTGATCTGCTGGTTCATCTCTTCCCAGACCTGCCCCGCCAGCCCGCGGTTGCGCGGCAGAATACGGCGTACGGCGTTGAGCATCTGGTCTTTATCTTTCACCAGGAAGAAGACCATCAGCGGCACGAGGACAAGGTAAACCGCCAGCGTCAGCAGTCCGACCAGGGACGCCAGAGAGTACTTCACCACCGAATCGCCCATCGTCATGATGCGGGCGCGCATGTTTTCGGCCATCGCGTCGATAATCCCGGCATCCATCAGCGCAGGATAACGGCGCGGCAGCGTGGCGGCGAAATCAGAAAGCTTATTCAGCATGCCGGGCATATCGCGGATCAGGTTAATTCCCTGTTGCCAGGCAACCGGCATCACCACAAAGGCCATCAGCAGCAGGATGCCGACAAACAGCACCAGCACGATGCTGGTCGCCCAGCGGCGGGAACACCCAATATTCTCCAGGCGCGCCGTTGGCCACTCCAGCAGGTACGCCAGCACAATCGCTACCAGCAAAGGGGCGAGCAGACCGCTGAAGAAGAACAGGATACCGAACCCGGCGACCAGAATAACCAACAAAGCAATGGCTTCCGGGTCGCTGAACCGACGCCGGTACCACTGCATTAACATTTCGAGCATACAACCCTTCCCTGAATCGAATGGCGGGAGTGAGACGGTGAATTGTATCTAACTGTCACAAAAAAGACTTTCGCTTTTTGTATCCCGATCGCAATCCGCAAAAGCCTGATGAATGGGATTTTCTTCATGCTACAACACGGCTACACTCGCAGGGCAGCAGAGATGAACGATATGCCGGTTCATCGGTCAAACTAGCACATCTAACATACAGGACAGTGGTTATGTTCAGGCAGTTGAGAAAAACACTGGTTGCAACACTGATTGCCGCGGTGACGGTCGGTCAGGTGTTGCCCGCTTTTGCTGACTCGTCCGATACATTGCCGGACATGGGCACCACGGCAGGAAGCACGCTCTCTATTGGGCAAGAGATGCAAATGGGCGACTACTATGTCCGCCAGCTGCGCGGCAGCGCCCCGCTGATTAACGACCCTTTGCTGGTACAGTACATAAACGGGCTGGGCATGCGTCTGGTGGCGCACGCCGACTCGGTAAAAACCCCCTTCCATTTTTATTTAATCAATAATGACGAAATCAACGCCTTCGCCTTCTTTGGCGGTAACGTGGTGCTGCATTCGGCGTTATTCCGTTATTCGGACAACGAAAGCCAGCTGGCCTCGGTCATGGCGCACGAAATTTCGCACGTCACCCAGCGGCACCTGGCGCGTGCGATGGAAGACCAGAAACGTAACGCTCCCCTCACCTGGGTGGGCGCACTGGGTTCCATTCTGCTGGCGATGGCCAGCCCGCAGGCCGGGATGGCGGCGCTGACCGGTACGCTGGCCGGAACGCGCCAGGGGATGATCAGCTTTACCCAACAAAACGAACAGGAAGCGGACCGTATCGGCATTCAGGTGTTACAGCGCTCAGGCTTTGACCCGCAGGCCATGCCGAGCTTCCTCGAAAAACTGCTCGATCAGGCGCGTTATTCTTCCCGTCCACCGGAAATTTTGCTCACGCACCCGCTGCCTGAAAGCCGTCTGTCGGACGCGCGTAACCGTGCCAACCAGATGCGCCCGGTCGTGGTCCAGTCTTCGCAGGATTTCTACATGGCGAAAGTGAGAACGCTGGGGATGTACAATTCCGGGCGTAACCAGCTCACCAGCGACCTGCTGGATGCCCTGGCGAAAGGCAACGTGCGTGAGAAAAACGCCGCGCAGTATGGTCAGGCGCTCCAGGCGATGGAAGCCAGCAAATACGACGAGGCGCGTAAAGCGCTGCAACCGCTTCTGGCTGCCGACCCGAACAACCCGTGGTACCTCGATCTGTCGACGGATATCGATCTGGGGCAGAAGAAGCCTGCCGATGCGATTAACCGCCTGAAAGGGGCGAAAGACGTCCGCACCAACCCGGTGCTGCAGCTTAACCTGGCGAACGCTTACCTGCAGGGCGGCCAGCCGGGTGAAGCGGCGACCATCCTGAACCGTTACACCTTTAACAATAAAGACGATCAAAACGGCTGGGATCTGCTCGCTCAGGCGGAAGCCCAGCTTGGCAACCGCGACCAGGAGCTCGCGGCGCGTGCCGAAGGCTTTGCCCTGGTGGGGCGCCTCGATCAGGCCATTTCCGCGCTCAGCAGCGCCAGCTCGCAGGTCAAACTCGGCAGCCTCCAGCAGGCCCGATACGACGCGCGTATCGATCAGCTTCGCGGCCTGCAGCAGCGCTTCAAGCCGTACGAGAAGATGTAATCAAGGAGAATTCACGTCATGACAGACGCCGTAAAAATTTATCACAACCCGCGCTGCTCCAAGAGCCGCGATACCCTGAGCCTGCTGAAGTCTAACGGCGTGGAGCCGGAGGTGGTGCTGTACCTCGACACCCCACCGGACGCGCAAACCCTCCGCCAGCTGCTGCATATGCTGGGCATGGGCAGTGCACGGGATCTGATGCGCAAGAAAGAAGATCTGTATACGTCGCTTAACCTGAATGACGACCGTCTCTCCGAGGAGCAGCTGATACAGGCGATGGTTGAAAATCCAAAGCTGATTGAGCGCCCGATTGTGGTGGCGAACGGCCAGGCGCGCATTGGACGCCCGCCGGAAGACGTGCTTGAGATCCTCTGATGGTTTCGCCCGGTGGCGCTGCGCTTACCGGGCCTACGGGTGCCATATGTAGGCCGGGTAAGGCGCAGCCGCCACCCGGCACAACTATAACTTCAGAATATCTTTCACAAACGGAATGGTCAGCTTGCGCTGGGCGGTAATCGAGGCGCGATCGAGCTGATCCAGCGTGTCGAACAGCGTGCGCATTTCGCGGTCCAGCCGCTTCAGCAGGAAACGGCCCACGTCTTCCGGCAGCTCAAACCCACGCTGCTTCGCACGCAGCTGTAGCGCCTGAAGCTTATCTTCATCCGACAGCGGCTGGAGCTTGTAGATTTGTCCCCAGTCCAGGCGAGACGCCAGATCCGGCAGGCCCAGATTCAGCTGTCGAGGTGGGCGATCGCCAGTGATCAGCAGCCGGGTTTTGCCCGATTCCAGAATGCGGTTGTAGAGGTTAAAGATCGCCATTTCCCACGGCTCATCCCCCGCCACGCATTCGATGTTATCGATGCAGACCAGGGAGAGATGTTCCATCCCCTCCAGCACCTCAGGCACGAACCAGGTTCGTTTATCCAGCGGCACGTAGCCTACCGCATCACCGCGCGCCGAAAGCTCCGCACAGGCGGCATGCAGGAGATGGCTGCGCCCCGCACCTTCGCGTGACCAGATATAGATGTATCCGCTGTGTTCCTGACGCAGCACGTTTTGCAGTGCAGCCAGTAAAGAGGGGTTATCACCCGGCCAGAAACTTGCAAACGTTTCGTCGTCAGGGAGATAGAGTGGCAGAGAGAGCTGTGCCGGTCCGTTCAGAAGTACCTCAACCAGATCTGACATAAAATCGGCATGGAGTTTAACACGGAACCTGCAAGGAGAGAACCGGGCGGATCGTCCGCCCGGTTAAAGGATCACTGTGACGCTTTTTCGCTTTCGTCAGCGTCCAGCACCACCTCTTCCGGGCGGATCACGGAGATCAGCTTGAAAATGAGGCTCAAGCCCACGCCGACGATGGTCGCCAGCGCCATGCCTTTCAGCTCGGCCGCCCCGATGTGCACCTTCGCGCCGCTCACGCCGATAATCAGGATCACCGACGTCAGGATCAGGTTCTGCGCTTTGCTGTAATCCACTTTGGATTCAATCAGCACGCGAATACCGGAGGCACCGATGACCCCGTACAGCAGCAGAGAAACGCCGCCCATCACCGGCACCGGGATGATCTGAATCGCTGCCGCCAGCTTGCCGACGCAGGAGAGCAGAATGGCGATGATCGCCGCGCCGCCGATAACCCAGGTACTGTAGACGCGGGTAATCGCCATCACGCCGATATTTTCACCGTAGGTGGTATTTGGCGTAGATCCAAAGAAACCGGAAATGATGGTGGAGAAACCGTTCGCAAACATGGAACGGTGCAGGCCCGGGTCGCGGATCAGGTCACGTTTGACAATGTTTGCCGTCACCACCAGGTGGCCGACGTGCTCTGCAATCACCACCAGCGCCGCAGGCAGAATGGTGAAAATCGCAAACCATTCGAAGCGCGGCGTATAGAAGGTAGGCAGCGCGAACCAGTGCGCCTGCGCGATCGGGGTGGTATCCACCACGCCCATCATAAAGGAGAGCGCATAGCCCGCCAGCACGCCGATCAGGATCGGGATAATCGCCATAAAGCCGCGGAACAGCACGGAGCCAAAGACCGTTACGCCCAGGGTCACCAGCGAGATGATAATGGTTTTGGAATCCGGCGACTGGCCGTCTGCTGGTAGCAGGCCGGCCATGTTCGCCGCCACGCCCGCCAGCTCAAGACCGATGACGGCCACGATGGCGCCCATCGCCGCAGGGGGGAACATCACGTCCAGCCAGCCGGTACCGGCTTTCTTCACGATGAAGGAAACCAGGCAGAACAGCACGCCACACATGATAAAGCCGCCCAGCGCGACCTCATAACCCAGCGGCAGCAACAATAACACCGGAGAGATAAAGGCGAAGCTCGACCCGAGATACGCCGGGATTTTGCCTTTACAGATAAAAAGGTACAGCAGCGTACCAATGCCGTTGAACAGCAGCACGGTTGCCGGGTTAATGTGGAACAGGATTGGCACCAGCACGGTTGCGCCAAACATGGCGAACAGGTGCTGCAAACTAAGCGGGATAGTCTGTAAAAGCGGCGGTCTTTCACTCACCCCGATAGCACGGCGCGTCATAGTGTTTTCCTCTGAGTAGTATCGTTGTTGGTGTTTTATTCAAAAAAAAGCCGACTATCAAAGTCGGCTTATTTATCGTTATTCGATTATTTCGTACCAAAGATCTTATCGCCGGCATCGCCGAGCCCCGGGATGATGTACCCGTGCTCGTTCAGGCCCTGGTCGATAGAGGCGGTATACAGCTCAACGTCCGGGTGCGCTTTTTCCAGTGCCGCGATCCCTTCTGGTGCCGCAACCAGCACCAGCACTTTAATGCTGCTGCAGCCCGCTTTTTTCAGCAGGTCGATAGTGGCAATCATTGAACCGCCGGTTGCCAGCATCGGGTCAACCACCAGCGCCATACGCTCGTCGATGTTGGACACCAGCTTCTGGAAGTAAGGAACCGGCTCGAGGGTTTCTTCGTTACGGTAGATCCCCACCACGCTGATGCGCGCGCTTGGCACATGCTCCAGCACGCCTTCCATCATGCCGAGACCGGCACGCAGGATTGGCACAACGGTAATTTTCTTACCTTTGATCTGCTCAACCTGTACCGGACCGTTCCAGCCTTCGATGGTGACTTTTTCCGTTTCCAGATCGGAGGTCGCTTCGTAGGTCAGCAGGCTGCCGACTTCAGAGGCCAGTTCGCGAAAACGCTTCGTGCTGATGTCATGCTCACGCATCAGGCCCAACTTGTGTTTAACGAGTGGGTGTTTCACTTCCACAATCTTCATTCTCTTTCTCCTCTGAATGGCATCCGCAAAAAAATCGCGGGATTATACCGCTTTTTTCGGATTAGGCCATACCCATGTTGCTTGATGTACATCAATCAAAAACAAAAAAGCCAGAGGCTGGGCTCCGGCTTGGGTGCGGGGTTCTGCCGGGTGGCGCTAACGCTTACCCGGCCTACACATCCCGTAGGCCCGGTAAGCGCAGCGCCACCGGGCAATTATAGCTGCTCCCCGTTGCTCGCAATCACCTGCTTATACCAGTCGAACGACTTTTTCTTGCTGCGGTTCAGCGTGCCGTTGCCTTCATTGTCTTTATCGACAAAGATAAAGCCGTAGCGTTTTTTCATTTCACCGGTACCGGCAGATACGAGGTCGATACAGCCCCACGGGGTGTAACCCATCAGGTCTACGCCATCTTCCACCACCGCTTTTTTCATCTCGCGGATGTGGGCGGCGAGGTAATCAATACGGTACTGGTCGTTCACCGTGCCGTCGCTCTCCTGCACGTCGATTGCGCCAAAGCCGTTTTCAACGATAAACAGCGGCAGCTGGTAGTGATCCCAGAACCAGTTGAGGGAGTAGCGCAGCCCCACCGGGTCAATCTGCCAGCCCCAGTCAGATTTCTGCACGTACGGGTTAGAGACCAGGCTCTTGCTCTCGTCATAGTCCAGCTGCGGGTTGTCCGCCGTCGCCTTGGTGGCGAAGGACATATAATAGCTAAACCCGATGTAATCCACGCAGCCCTGCGTCAGCGCGACTTTATCCTCTTCGGCGATATCCAGCGCGAAGCCGCGACGTTCAAAGTAGTTGAGCAGATGCTGCGGATACTTGCCGCGCACATGGACGTCGGTGAACCAGTAGCGGCGGTGCATGGCGTTCATCGCCATCATCATGTCGTCCGGCGCGCAGGTCAGCGGGTAGATGGGGCACATGGCAATCATGCAGCCGATCTGCAGGGACGGGTTAATCTCGCGCCCCGCCTTCACCGCCAGGGCGCTGGCCACCAGTTCATAGTGCGCGGCCTGGAACATCACCGGCTCACGATCTTCACCCGGCGCGTACTTCAGCCCGGAGTTGGTAAACGGCGCAAAATCTTCATGGAAGTTGGCCTGGTTGTTGATCTCGTTAAAGGTCATCCAGTACTTCACTTTATGCTGATAGCGCTGGAAAACCACTTTCGCAAAACGAACGAAGAAGTCGATCAGCTTACGGTTGCGCCAGCCGCCGTATTCCGTGACCAGGTGGAAAGGCATCTCGAAGTGGGAAAGCGTAATAACCGGTTCGATGCCGTACTTCAGGCACTCGTCGAACAGATCGTCATAGAATTTCAGACCGGCCTCGTTCGGCTCAAGCTCGTCACCTTTCGGGAAGATACGCGTCCAGGCGATGGAGGTACGGAAGCATTTGAACCCCATCTCGGCAAAGAGTTTGATGTCTTCTTTATAGCGGTGGTAGAAATCGATGGCTTTATGGTTAGGGTAATTTTTCCCCTCAAGCACGCCGTTGGTGATTTCGCGCGGTACGCCGTGCGCGCCCGCCGTCATCACATCGGCAACGCTAACGCCCTTGCCGCCCTCTTTCCAGCCGCCCTCAAGCTGATGCGCCGCAACGGCACCACCCCACAGAAAACCTGCTTTAAATCCTGACATTTGCTTTCCCTCATTCTGCGTTATTTTCTGCAAAAACAATTACAGAAACCGGTTTCAGTTCGATGATGTGCAAAGGGGATAGCCGTTGCAAGCAGAACGCCGAAACCGGTTTCATTTTCGTGAACAGAGTCAAGTTTGTCGCCCTGCATAAGCCAGAGAGAAAAAAAGATCCCCGCACCGAGAATAGGCTCGCAAACGTTTGCCTGGACTGTTAGAATTGCGCCGATTTTTCTTACTAGCTATGCAATCGCGTGGGGACTTGAGCCGTGACCAACAAAACTTCTCTCAGCTACAAAGATGCCGGTGTTGATATTGACGCAGGTAATGCGCTGGTTGACCGAATCAAAGGTGTGGTGAAAAAAACCCGCCGCCCGGAAGTGATGGGTGGTCTGGGTGGATTCGGCGCACTGTGCGCGCTGCCGCAAAAATATCGTGAACCTGTTCTGGTCTCGGGTACTGACGGTGTAGGCACCAAGCTGCGCCTGGCGATGGATTTAAAACGTCACGACACGATCGGTATCGATCTGGTCGCGATGTGTGTGAACGACCTGGTGGTTCAGGGCGCAGAGCCTCTGTTCTTCCTCGATTACTACGCGACCGGCAAACTGGATGTGGATACCGCAGCCAGCGTCATTAACGGTATCGCCGAAGGCTGTCTGCAGTCCGGCTGTGCGCTGGTTGGCGGTGAAACCGCTGAAATGCCGGGCATGTACCACGGCGAAGATTATGACGTCGCGGGCTTCTGCGTCGGCGTAGTAGAAAAATCAGAAATTATCGACGGCAGCAAAGTGGCCGATGGCGATGTGCTGATCGCACTGGCCTCCAGCGGCCCGCACTCTAACGGTTACTCTCTGGTGCGTAAAATCCTCGAAGTGAGCGGCTGCGACCCGCTGACCACCGAGCTGGACGGCAAACCGCTGGCCGACCACCTGCTGGCCCCAACCCGTATTTACGTGAAGAACGTGCTGGAACTGATTGAGAACGTTGACGTGCACGCTATCGCCCACCTGACCGGCGGCGGCTTCTGGGAAAACATCCCGCGCGTCCTGCCGGACAACACCCAGGCGGTGATCGACGAATCCTCATGGCAGTGGCCGGCCGTCTTTAACTGGCTGCAGACCGCAGGCAACGTGAGCTCTCACGAAATGTACCGCACCTTTAACTGCGGCGTGGGCATGGTTATCGCCCTGCCGGCAAGCGAAGCGGATAAAGCGGTTAAACTGCTGACCGAAAAAGGTGAAAACGCGTGGAAAATCGGTACGATTAAAGCCTCCGATTCCGAACAGCGTGTGGTCATTGAATGAAAAACATCGTGGTGCTCATTTCCGGCAACGGAAGCAATTTGCAGGCCATTATAGACGCCTGCAAACAGAAGAAAATCAACGGCACCATTCGGGCAGTATTCAGCAACAAGGCCGACGCGTTCGGCCTTGAGCGCGCGCGGGAAGCGAACATTCCCGCGCACGCGCTGGAAGCCAGCCAGTTCGCCGGGCGTGAAGCCTTTGACCGCGAGCTGGTTCAGGAGATTGATGCCTACGCACCGGACGTCGTGGTGCTGGCGGGCTATATGCGCATTCTGAGCCCAGCTTTTGTTGCGCACTACGCCGGACGTCTGCTGAATATTCACCCTTCTCTTCTGCCGAAATATCCCGGCCTGCACACCCATCGTCAGGTTCTGGAAAACGGCGATGAGGAGCACGGCACCTCCGTGCATTTCGTTACCGACGAGCTGGACGGCGGTCCGGTGATCCTCCAGGCCAAAGTCCCGGTCTTTGCCGGCGACAGCGAAGAAGATGTGACCGAACGCGTGCAGACCCAGGAACACGCCATTTACCCGCTGGTGGTAAGCTGGTTTGTCGACGGGCGCCTCGAAATGCGCGACGGCGCTGCCTGGCTGGATGGCGTGAAGTTACCCCCGCAGGGCCATGCGGCGGAAGAGTAGTTTGTTATGTCGGGTGGCGCCGCGCTTACCCGACATCTACCTTGCATTACCCGATATTCCCTTCTCCAACCTTCTAAATTCCCCAACAAAAAAAATAACTGTCATACTTTTCTGGCACTGTTGGACATATCGTGGAAATGCTCGCCATAATAAGGACGAGACGGATTTACCACGTCCTGTGATTGAACTGGAGTGTGAGCTGTAATGGGTCAGGAAAAGTTATATATCGAGAAAGAGCTAAGCTGGTTAGCATTTAACGAACGTGTACTCCAGGAAGCGGCTGACAAAAGTAACCCGCTGATCGAACGCATGCGTTTTTTGGGCATCTATTCCAACAACCTGGATGAGTTCTACAAGGTTCGCTTTGCCGAGCTGAAAAGACGGATCATCATCAGTGAAGAACAGGGCTTAAACTCTCACTCGCGGCATCTGCTGGGCAAAATCCAGTCCCGCGTGTTGAAAGCCGATCAGGAATTTGACGGCCTGTATAACGAACTGCTGCTGGAGATGGCGCGCAATCAAATCTTCCTGATTAACGAACGTCAGCTTTCCGTTAACCAACAAAACTGGCTGCGCCACTATTTTAAACAGTACCTGCGCCAGCACATTACCCCGATTCTCATCAACCGCGAAACCGATCTGGTGCAGTTCCTGAAAGATGACTACACCTATCTGGCCGTAGAAATTATTCGCGGTGAATCCATTCGCTACGCGCTGCTGGAGATCCCGTCCGACAAGGTCCCGCGCTTCGTGAACCTGCCGCCGGAAACCCCGCGCAGACGTAAGCCGATGATCCTGCTGGATAACATCCTGCGCTACTGTCTCGACGACATTTTCAAAGGCTTCTTCGATTACGATGCGTTAAACGCCTACTCGATGAAGATGACCCGTGACGCCGAATATGACCTGGTGCACGAGATGGAGGCCAGCCTGATGGAGCTGATGTCCTCCAGCCTGAAACAACGCCTGACGGCCGAGCCGGTGCGCTTTGTTTATCAGCGCGATATGCCGGACGCCATGGTAGAAATGCTGCGCGAGAAGCTGACCATTTCGCGCTATGACTCCATCGTGCCGGGCGGCCGTTACCACAACTTTAAAGACTTCATTGGCTTCCCGAACGTCGGCAAGGCCAATCTGGTGAACAAGCCGCTGCCGCGCCTGCGCCATCTGTGGTTTGATAAATTCCGCAACGGGTTCGACGCCATTCGCGAGCGCGATGTTCTGCTCTACTATCCGTATCACACGTTTGAACACGTGCTGGAGCTGCTGCGACAGGCCTCGTTCGACCCGAGCGTGCTGGCGATCAAAATCAACATCTACCGCGTGGCAAAAGATTCCCGCATCATCGATGCGATGATCCACGCCGCGCACAACGGCAAAAAAGTGACCGTGGTGGTTGAGCTGCAGGCGCGCTTCGACGAAGAGGCGAACATTCACTGGGCGCGCCGTCTGACGGAAGCGGGCGTGCACGTGATCTTCTCCGCGCCGGGTCTGAAAATTCACGCCAAGCTGTTCCTGATCTCCCGTAAAGAGGGCGACGACGTGGTGCGCTATGCCCACATCGGTACCGGGAACTTTAACGAGAAAACGGCGCGAATTTATACCGACTACTCGCTGCTGACCGCCGATGCGCGCATCACCAACGAGGTACGCCGGGTCTTTAACTTCATTGAGAACCCGTACCGCCCTGTCAGCTTCGACTATCTGCTGGTCTCGCCGCAGAACTCGCGCCGTCTGCTGTACGATATGATTGATAAAGAGATTGCCAATGCCCAGAAAGGGCTGTCGTCCGGCATCACCCTCAAGCTTAACAATCTGGTCGACAAAGGACTGGTGGACAGGCTGTACGCCGCGTCCAGCTCTGGCGTACCGGTTAACCTGCTGATCCGCGGGATGTGCTCGCTGATCCCGGAACTGGAAGGCATCAGCGACAATATTCGGGTGATCAGCATTGTTGACCGTTACCTGGAACACGATCGGGTCTATATTTTCGATAATGCAGGCGACAAAAAGGTCTATCTCTCTTCGGCAGACTGGATGACGCGCAATATTGATTACCGAATTGAAGTCGCAACCCCGCTGCTGGATCCGCGTCTGAAACAGCGTATTCTCGACATTATCGAGATCCTGTTCAGCGATACGGTGAAGGCGCGCTATATCGACAAAGAACTCAGTAACCGCTATGTACCGCGCGGCAACCGCCGTAAAGTGCGGTCGCAACTGGCGATTTACGACTATATCAAATCACTCGAGCAACCCGATTAACCTATGCCGATAAATGATAAGACCCCACGCCCGCAGGAATTCGCCGCGGTCGATCTTGGCTCTAACAGTTTCCACATGGTCATCGCCCGTGAGGTGGATGGCGCGCTGCAGATCATCGGTCGTCTGAAGCAGCGCGTACACCTGGCGGATGGCCTTGATGAACGCAGCATGCTCAGCGAAGAGGCGATGGAGCGCGGGTTAAACTGCCTGTCGCTGTTTGCTGAACGCCTGCAGGGCTTCTCGCCCTCCAGCGTATGCATCGTGGGCACCCACACCCTGCGCCAGGCGCTGAATGCGCCAGAGTTTCTCAAGCGGGCCGAAAAGGTGATCCCCTACCCGATTGAGATCATCTCCGGTAACGAGGAAGCGCGTCTGATTTTCATGGGCGTCGAGCACACCCAGCCGGAAAAAGGGCGCAAGCTGGTGATCGACATCGGCGGCGGTTCTACAGAGCTGGTGATCGGCGAAGACTTTGAGCCTCGCCTGGTGGAAAGCCGCCGTATGGGCTGCGTCAGCTTCGCGCAGATGTATTTCCCGGGCGGCACCATCACCCGCGAGAACTTCCAGCGTGCACGTATGGCGGCAGTCCAGAAGCTGGAAAACCTGGCCTGGCAGTACCGTATTCAGGGCTGGAACGTGGCGCTGGGCGCGTCGGGCACCATCAAGGCGGCGCATGAAGTGCTGCTGGCAATGGGTGAAAAAGATGGGTTCATCACGCCCGAACGCCTGACGCTGCTGACCGACGAAGTGCTGAAGCATAAAAGTTTTGACGCCTTAAGCCTGCCGGGGCTTTCCGACGAGCGTAAGGCGGTCTTCGTGCCGGGGCTGGCCATTCTCTGCGGCGTGTTTGATGCGCTGGCCATTAAAGAGCTGCGCCTGTCCGACGGCGCGCTGCGCGAAGGCGTGCTGTACGAAATGGAAGGCCGCTTCCGCCATCAGGATATTCGCAGCCGCACCGCGCAAAGCCTGGCCAACCAGTACAACATCGACCGCGAGCAGGCGAAGCGTGTGCTGGACACCACGGTGCAGATGTATGAACAGTGGGAAGAGCAGAATCCGAAGCTGGCGCACCCGCAGCTTGCCGCGCTGCTGAAATGGGCCGCGATGCTGCACGAGGTGGGGCTGAACATCAACCATAGCGGGATGCACCGCCATTCGGCCTATATTTTGCAAAACAGCGATCTGCCTGGCTTCAACCAGGAGCAGCAAACCATGATGGCGACCCTGGTGCGCTATCACCGCAAAGCCATCAAGCTCGACGACCTGCCGCGCTTCACGCTGTTTAAGAAAAAGCAGTTCCTGCCGCTGATTCAGCTCCTGCGTCTGGGCGTGCTGCTCAATAACCAGCGTCAGGCGACCACCACGCCGCCCACGCTGAAGCTGAAAACCGACGACCATCACTGGACGCTGAGCTTCCCGCACGACTGGTTCAGCCAGAACGCGCTGGTCCTGCTGGACCTGGAAAAGGAGCAGCAGTACTGGGAAGCGGTCACCGGCTGGCTGCTCAAAATCGAGGAAGAGAGCGCCGACGTCGCCGCATAACGGTTCAGGCGTCCGCGCAGGACGCCTCTGTTTCCAGCAGTGACTCAAGCGGTGCCGGTCTGCCAATCAGATAGCCCTGCACATAATCAATACCTAGCGCGTGAACCGCGCTACGTATCTCTTCGGTCTCGACATATTCCGCCACCACCAGCATCTTCTTCATGCGCGCCAGATGGCAGATAGACGCCACAATCTGATAATCCAGGCTGTTGTTGACGATATTGCGGATGAAGTCGCCGTCGATTTTAAGAATATCCGCGTCCACGCTTTTTAGCCGCGCGTAGCTTGCATAGCCGGTACCAAAATCATCAATCGCAATGCGTACCCCCATTTTCTGCAGCTGACTGAGGATATGCAGCGCCTGCTCCGCGTTGCAGAAGTTGCTGCACTCCGTCACTTCAAAGATCAGCTGCCACGGCTCAATAGCGTATTTCGCCAGCACGCGGCTCACCTCAAGCGGGAACTGCACCCGACACACTGTTGAAGGCGCCAGGTTAATAGCAAAGCGCTGGCCGGGCAGTCTTTCCCGATGCGCGGCCAGGAAGCGCAGCGTATGCTCAAGCACCCACAGATCCACCCGGGAGGACAAACCAAACTCCTGCGCGACAGGCAGGAACTGATCGGGGGAGATCAGTATCCCATTGGTATCCGGCATCCGCAGCAGGACTTCGTGATAGCAATCGCCACGCAGGCCGCGAACGGGTTGAACCAGCAGGATGAATTCGTCGTTGTCGAGCGCCTTCTGCAGGCGGCTCATCATCGCGACTTTATCCTTCAGGCTGCGCTGCAAATGGACGGCACCGCGCTGCTGAAGATTTTCCGGGTGATTAGAGGAGAGTGACAGATCGGCCACCACCGCCAACTCCCCCAGCACCAGATAAAGATGGTTAACCGGGGACCGGACATAGCAGTAGCTTACGCCAACCTGCGGCTGCAGCGGCATGCCGTCCCAGACAAAGCGGAACTGCTTGATATGCTCGTCCAGGGCGTCAATCCGCTGCTGGTGCGATTCCGCGTTGAGCCGCACCGCCATGTCATATCCGGTGAGGTGATACACCTGCTCATTGGGCTGGAGCGTACCGTTAACCCACTGCGCCAGCTGCTGTTTGTACTGAATACGCAGCTGCACGCCGTAATTTCGGCCCAAAATTTCCAGCTCCGGAATGCGCAGCAGGCAGAGCGCCGACCACGGATTCTTCGCCAGATCGCGCGACAGCGCCCGCAGGTTAGGCATATGGACAACCGGATCGAGCAGTGCCAGCCTGCGGGCGTGTTTGTTCACCGCGCGCTGGCGGGTCGCCAGCATCGACATATAAATCACCACAAACGAAAAGACCAGGTAACTGGAAGAGGTGATCGCCAGCTGAATATCGTACCCCGCGTTCACTGGGATATAGCGGTAAAAATAGTGAATGGACACCAGCAGTATCGGGGTCCAGATCAGCGAAATCAGCTTATAGCCAAAACGCATCGCGCCCCAGAGCATCACCGGCATCAGCAGCGACAGGGTATAGTTAGTGGTGAAGATGGAGCTGTTTTCATTTATCGGGAGCAGCAGCAGCGACAGCAGCCCGCCAAGCGCAATCGCCCACAGCAAAAACTCCGCGGCCGTCACCTTTTTATCTATCTGGAAACGGATCTGCGAGAGAAGACTTTTGATATAGCGCGGATGACGGATCAGGCGGATCAGCAGATAGCTCAACGGCACGCCCGTCAGCCCGCTGACCAGCAGCGCCTGGTAGTTAATGAGCGTACGAATGTTAAGAGGGTTCAACCCCGCGAGGCTCTGGCGACTCTCATACACGCCCAGATACACCGCAAACTGAAACAGCACCAGAAACAGCGTCGCGGGGCAGATGACCTGCCAGAAGATGCGCTGCGCCATCAGCCGGATGTCGCCGTACGCCGTCATATTGCGTCTGGGCGCAAACACCCGGTAGCCGCCCCAGCTGAGGACTAAAGGGACAATAAAATGGAGCACCCCGGCAACCGTTTCGAACATCCCGACCGACGGGTAATAGCGGATAAACAGCGACAACACGATCCCTGGAAGGGCTTCCAGGCCAAAGAACATCATTAGCGAGAGCAAAAAGGAGAGCGGTAAATAATAAAGCGCCGCGATACCGTCCCCCAGCTGCGTGAACGTATTTGCCACGCTCAGCACGGGAAGCAAAACCACCGGTAATAGTAGCGGCAATGCCCACCAACGGTATTTATTGTTTTTCAGAAAAGCGAAAATCTTCATAGATGCCCGGTTAAACCCCTTTTTCTCCAGAGGGAAGATAAAGACAGGCATCCAACCTGACCTGGCGCCACCCCGCGACGTGCAGAGTGAACAGTGTGGAGGAGGGATTTTAAATATCAGAGCCGGGAATCCGTTGACTTAAATCAAACTATTTCACGCAAATAAGCCTTGCAGAAGAATTTTGTGAAATAATTTTCTTCATATTATCAATATGGTAAATGCAATTATTAATTTCAATAACAATAGTTAATGCAAACGTTGACGGTTATTTACACATCACAGAATTGACCCCATCTTCCCGCTGTGCCTTAATATCCTTATCGCCCGGGAGGGCTTATCCAGGAAAAACAGAGTGAGTCAGGTCACGCGTATGCGCAAACGACATCGATTTAACACCCGAATGACCCGCATCATACTGCTTATCAGTTTCCTGTTTTTCTTTGGCCGCTTCGTTTACTCTTCGATTGGCGCCTGGTACCACCATCAGGACAAAACCCAGTCACAGCAATCCAGCCTGACCGTCGACACCGCTGACCGCTAACCCCCCGAAGGATGTTGTACGAGCCGAATAAGGGCCGCGATCCCTTTGCTGAGGATTTTATCCTGCCGCATCACCACCGCCAGCTGCCGCTGCAGCATGGGCGTCAGCGACATCACGCATAGCCCATCGCGATCGGCATCCTGTTCTACCGCCATTCGCGGCACGATGCTGTAGCCCAGCCCCGCGCGAACCATGCGTTTGATCGCCTCGATGCTGCCAAGCTGCATCACCGGTGCCATCGCTACCCCATGGGCGGCAAACCAGCCATCGATCAGCGCCCGGGTCCCGCTGCCTGTCTCAAAGGCGATCAGCGGCTGGGCATGGAGCGCCTCCGGGGTTAACTCCCTGAAAGCGTCCTGCTGCTCCCTTGAGGCGATAAAGACAAACTCTTCGTCCATTACCGGCATGACGTCCAGCGCTCTGCCGCTGACCGGCAGGGTCACCAGCCCCATATCGAGACGGTTCTCTTCAATGGCCCTGACGATGTCGAGGGTGTTGCCCGTCGTGACTCCCACGCTCAGGAGCGGATAGTCGCGGCGTAGCTGCTCCAGCAGCGGCGGCAGAAGATGAATGCAGGCCGTCGCCCCCGTGCCAAGGGTAATGGTGCCGCTCACGTCGTGGCTAAACGCATTCACGGCCCGGATGGCGTCATCCACCACCTGCTGAATACGCTCCCCGTGCGCCAGCAAGGTTTCTCCGGCAGCCGTCGCCTTAATCCCTCGCCCGGTACGCTCCACCAGCCGCGTTTGCAGAAACTGCTCCAGCTGGCGTATTTGCAAGCTGACGGCGGGCTGGGAGAGGCCCAGAACGTCCGCTGCCGCTGAAAAGCTGCCGCGTTGGTGAACCAGGCGGAAGGTGGCGAGATAGCCCAGATTAAGCGTCGTCATTCAAAGTTTCTCTTATACCGCGCATAAGGTTGCAGCCCTGCCAGCACAATACCGCGCCCGTTATGCTCAGGACAACTGCATAACGGAATGAAAACTCATGGAAACCTCTGCCCTTCCTCGTCGCCTCGCCCTCACCGCCGGGTGTAATCAACTCATCAACTGGGGGATTTCGTTTTATATGCCCGGCACCTTTGCGCGGGCCATTTCAGCCGACCAGGGATGGTCGTCACCGCAGATTTACCTCGGCCTGACGCTGGCGATGCTGGTGATGGCGGCGGTATCTCCTTTTGTCGCCCGCCTGCTGGCACGCTTTGGCGGTCAAAAAGTGGTGATGGTTGGAACGCTGCTGATCGCCGCAAGCTGTGCAGAAATGGCGTATACACGGACGCTTTATGGCTGGTACGGCGCCTGGATTGTCGCCGGCACTGGGATGCGCCTGTCGCTGTACGATGCGCTGTTCGCCGCGCTGGTCAACCTCTACGGGCAGCAGGCGCGAAGAACGATCTCACGCGTCACGCTGGCGGGCGGGCTGGCCTCCGCCGTCTTCTGGCCGCTGGGCGATGGCCTGCTTCACATCATGATCTGGCAGGACGCGTTACGCATTTATGCCCTGCTTGGCCTGCTGAGCGCAGTGCTGATCCGCACGCTTCCCCGGCAGCGGCTGACGGAAAACACGAAGGCCATCGCGCCGCCCCTGCGCAACGAGCGGCGTAACGCCTGGCTTTATGCGGCCTTCATCGCCCTTATCACCTTTGTCTCTAACGGCACCTCCACCCATCTGCCGGAGTTTATTGCCCACTTTGGCCTGCCGGTCGCCATCGGCATGCTGTGGGGGATCGGCCAGACGGGCGCGCGCTCGCTGGAGGTGCTGGCAGGTGGCCGCTTAACCCCCTTCAAACTTACGCTCTTTACCGCTCTTGCCATGCCGCTGTGTTTTCTTGTGGGAATAAGCAGCGTCCTGTTTGTCTGGTGCGCGGCCGGGTTTGTGCTGGGCTACGGCGCCATCAACGGGCTGGTCACCATAGTAAAAGCTACGCTGCCACTGGAGCTGTTTAGCGCGGAAAGCTATGCCCGCCGCACGGGCATGCTGCTTATCCCAGGCCAGCTGATGGCCGCAGCCGCACCGTTTGCCTATGCGTGGCTGAACAAAACGCTGGGGATCGCGGGTGCAATGGGAGTGTCGACGGGGTTAACGCTGGTGATTGCCGGGCTGGCGATAGCGATCGTGCGCCGTCCCGGGAGGCAAACTGTATCGCACTGTATCCCGCGCGACGCGCTGACAAACGGGTACAAAACGCCCCCTCCGGCAAATATCTCCGATACATAAAAATGGTTTTCTTTCCCTGTCGTCATTCAGAACCGATGAGGAGAGAACCATGATTCGTCGTTACGCAATTTTACCCCTGCTCGTCCTGACCTCTGTAACACATGCCCAGGCCACGCCGCTGGACAACCTGAGCGCCGCGGACGTTAACGGCCCCGCCGCCGTTGCCCCGCTGGCGCAGCCGCAACCGCCGGCAAAACTGATCGTCGATCCGCCGCTTGCCGGGCCGCTGAGTAAAGGCGCGGTGTTTATCCAGTACCGTGCCGAAAACCTGCGCATCGAGCCGGTATTCGGACCTGAAGCGCTCAAGGTCACCCCGCGCATCGGGCACATTCACGTGGTGGTGGACGGCGCGCCGTGGCACTGGGCTGACGCCAGCGGAGAGCCGGTGATTCTGGTGGGACTCCCCGCCGGTAAACACAAGGTGACGATTATTCTGGCCGACCCGACGCACAAGCCGCTCGACCACAAAACCATTGAATTCACCGTTCCGCCCCACGCGGCGGTCCACCATTTTTAAGGAGTCTGAAGATGAAAGCACTGACTGTACTGACGGCAGGCCTGCTGGCGCTTTCCGCCAGTGCCTTTGCGCAGAGCAAAACCAGCGTCGTGCTGGTGCACGGCGCGTTTGCCGACGGCAGCAGCTGGAATAAGGTGATTACCCTGTTGCAGAAACAGCACGCAGAGGTCATTGCCGTCCAGCTGCCGCTTACGTCGCTTAACGATGACGTTGCGGCCACAAAGCGGGCCATCGCCCGCGCCCAGGGGGATGTCGTGCTGGTGGGTCACTCCTGGGGCGGCACCGTGATTAGCGAAGCGGGCAACGATGCGCGGGTGAAATCGCTGGTGTATGTGGCGGCGTTCGCGCCGGATGCCGGCCAGTCGACGGCGGACCTCGCGGGAAGCTACCCTCCGCCGCCGGGCAGCACAGGCATCGCCAAAACGGCGGGCGGCTATTTATATCTGCCAACGGACGCCGTCAGGAAGGATTTCGCGCCGGACGTGAAGCCCGAGGAACAAACTGCAATCGCGGCCACGCAGGGGCCAATTAAGGCCGATGCGTTTGGTGAAAAGGTGACCCACGCGGCGTGGCATGTTAAGCCGAGCTGGTTTGTGGTCAGCAAAAATGACCGAATGATCAACCCCGATCTTGAACGTGCGATGGCGAAGACGATCCATGCGAAAACCACCGAGGTCTCCGCGAGCCACGTGTCGATGGTGAGCCAGCCGGAGGCTATCGCCCGGACGATTGAGCAGGCGATTGAAGCAAAGTAATTTTTTGCGAATTGTAGGCCGGGTAAGCGCAGCGCCACCCGGCAAAAAAACAGCCTCAGTGCCCGCCATCCGCGGGATAATCCCGATTAATCCACGCGTGGTCCTCTTCCCACGTGAACATCCATTTGCGCACCGGCCCGGCCATCACGTTGAGATAATAGCTGTCATACCCGGCCATCGTCGCCACCGGGTGGTAGCCCTTCGGCACCATGACCACGTCACGGTTGTAGACCGCCATGCACTCATCCAGCGCTCTGTCGTCGGTGTAAACCCGCTGCATACAGAACCCCTGCTCCGGGTTGAGGCGATGGTAGTAGGTCTCCTCCAGGTAAGTCTCCCGGGGCGGGTTATCCGTGTCGTGCTTGTGGCTCGGGTACGAGCTGGTGCAGCCCTCGTTAGTCCAGACTTCCACCACCAGCAGGCTGTCGGCGGGCTTATCTTCCGGCAGAATGTTGTGCACGTAGCGCTGGTTATGGCCCTTGCCGCGCGCTTCAGCGTCGATATCCTGCGGCGCAATCAGCCGCGTCGGATACGTGCCCTTGCCGGGGGCGGCGCAGACCGCCAGCTCGAGCCTCGTCAGCGCCTTCACCTGCACCGTCTCCTGCGGGGTAACGTACACCGCCCACGGCTTGATGCGCTCGAACGGGCTCATCCGCTCGCCGATGTCGTTAAACTGCGCGGAAGGCGTGCTGATGGAGGCGCGCCCGGCGACCAGCACCAGACAGCGCTCTTCGCGAACGGCGGGCAGCGTCAGCGTCTGCCCCTCCTGCAGCTCATACGCCTCAAAGCCGACGTATCCCCACCCTGCGCGTTCCGGCGTGACGGACTGGGTCCGCCCCTCCGCGTTCGGCTGTTGCCAGCGTGATAACAGACGTGACATGTCACCTCCTCAAATCAGTCCGGCGTCGCGCGCCAGACGGCTCAGGTTGTTATACCCCAGACGGGCGTAGGTCAGCGGATGGGCAACCGCCGGGTCCTGCTCCGCCTCCACCACCAGCCAGCCGTGATAGTCCTGCGCCTTCAGCAGCTGCATGATCGGCGGATAATCCACGCAGCCGTCGCCCGGCACCGTAAACACGCCGCTCAGTACCGCATCAAGGAAGCTGGTTTTACGGTTTTTCACGTCCGCCAGCACGTCGGCGCGCACGTCTTTGCAGTGAACGTGGTTGATGCGCGACGCCCAGCGCTGCGCCACCGCCAGCGGATCGGCCCCGGCAAAGGTCAGGTGACCGGTGTCCAGCAGCAGTCCAACCTCTTCGCCGGTATGGGTCATCAGGTTGTCCACGTCGTCAGCGGACTCAATCACCGTCCCCATATGGTGGTGATAGGCAATCTGCACCCCCTGCTGCTGGGTGTAGCGGGCAAATTCCGTGAGCTTCTCGCCATACTCCCTCCAGCGTGCCTGTGGGAAACGCGGACGCAGATGCACCGGCGTCTGCTGCTCGCCGTGAATGCAGCCGCTCACTTCCGCAAACACCAGCACCTTCGCCCCCAGCTCGCGCAGCAGCGTCAGGTGGGACTGCACGGCGGCGATCTCCGCCTCCACGCTGCGCTCCAGCAGTCGGCCGGAGTACCAGCCGGAGACCAGCTGCAAATCATGGCGCTGCAGAATGGGGCCAAGCAGCCGCGCTTCGCGCGGGAATTTATTGCCCAGTTCGAACCCTGCAAAACCGGCCTCTTTACCTTCGCTCAGGCAGGTCTCCAGCGGCGTCTCTGCGCCCAGAGAAGGCAGATCGTCGTTCGTCCACGTCAGCGGGTTAATGCCCAGTTGTACACTCATTGTCGTCTCCATTATGCGTGTCCGCGCTCGCGCCACCAGGCGATAAGCTGCAGGTAGTTGTCCCGGATGCGCGCCACCAGCTGCGCATCGTCAATATCGTGTTTCAGCCACGCGCGGGAGGCATCGCCGAACAGCGTGCGCCCTACGGCGAAGCCTTTAACCAGCGGCTGTCCCGCTGCGGCCCTGAAGTCGGCGCGCAGCTGTTCTGCAGGGGCATCCAGGCCGAGGATCACCACCCCGCGGCAGTGCGGGTCCCGGCGTTCGATAATCTCGCTCAGTGCCGTCCAGCCCTCGGCGGAAAGCGGCGGCAGCTTCCACCAGTCCGGGTAAATGCCGAGGTTGTAGAAGCGGGAGATGGCGCGCAGGTAGAGCTCGTCGCTGCGCGGCATGGTCGCAGGCAGGATCACCTCCAGCAGCAGCTCGTGCCCGGACTGGCAGCAGGCGTGGTACACCTCGGCGATTTTCTGCTCCTGCTCCAGGCGCAGGCCGTGAGCATCTTCCGGGTGGAAAAAGACCAGGCACTTTACCACGTGCTCCTGCGGCCAGCTGATAAGCTGGGTGCCGATGTTGCCGTGCTCCATCTCCAGCGGACGCGAGCCAGGCAGCTCAATGGGGCGACCAATCCACCACCCCTCGCCGGTGATGGCGTTCAGCGCGTCCTGTCCAAAGGTGCCGTCGCACAGCAGGCCGGCTTTGCCCTCCAGCCCGGCCCGGCTCGCCGCCTCGCGGCTGGCCTGCAGGATCAGCTGCTTGAGGGCAGGAATACGTTTGAGCGACGCGCCGCACTGCAGCGCCATATCCTCAAGCTGGCTGCGGTGGTCGAAGGCCATCACGCACAGCTCCGGCCATTCGCGGCGACGGGTGGTCACCCGGTGCAGATGGTTCAGACGCGGGTCGAGATCCGGGCGCGGCACATCCGCAGCGCGGGAGAGATAGTCATCCAGCTCGATTTTGCTCGGCATCGCCGGGGCGCAGCCGTGGCGCGAGACCACCAGCGCGCCGCAGGCGTTAGCATAGCGGCACGCCTGCTCCCAGCCCTCGTCGTTCAGGTAGCCGCGCAGCAGGCCGGACATAAACGCGTCCCCCGCGCCGAGAACGTTCAGCACCTCCACGCGCACGCCGGTCACCGTCAGGCCGTCGTCCAGCCGGGGCGGAATGGCGTCGGTATACACCGAGCAGCCGAGCGCGCCGCGCTTGCAGACCAGCGTTGCGTCACTCACGGCACGCACCTGCCCCAGCGCCTGCAGGGTCTCCGTGCTGCCGCCCGCAATGTGAAACTCCTCCTCGGTGCCGACAATGACGTCGAAGAGGTGCAGCACCTCCTGCAGCTCGCGGGTGACCTTATCCGCGGCGATAAAACGCGTTTCACCGTCGCCTAAGGAGGTCAGCCCCCACAGCACCGGACGGTAGTCGATGTCCAGCACCGTGCGCACGCCGTGACGGCGGGCATAGCCCAGCGCCGTCAGCACCGCCTCGCGGGTCTGAGGATGAGAAAGGTGAGTCCCGGTGATGGCAAGACACCGTGCGGAGGCAATGTAGCTTTCGTCCACATCGCTGGCCGTAATGGCCATATCCGCGCAGTTATCGCGATAAAAAATCAGAGGAAAGGTGTCCCGGTCTTTAATGCCGAGTAGCACCAGCGCCGTGAGGCGGTCTTTATCGGTAATCAGATGGCTGGTATCGCAGCCCACCTGGCTGAGCTCTTCGCGCAGGAAGCGGCCCATATGCTCGTCGCCGACGCGCGCCAGCATCGACGAGCGCAGCCCCTGGCGCGCGGTGCCGTACGCCACGTTGCCGGACGAGCCGCCGAGGTATTTGGCGAAGCTCGACACATCCTCCAGACGGGCACCAATCTGCTGACTGTAGAGGTCTACCGCCACGCGGCCCATGCATATCACATCAAACTGCTTTTCCACGTTGATACCTCATCAGACAATGTCATTCACGTTCAGCCAGCGGCCTTCACGGTGCGAGAGCGCGATCGCGTCCAGCACGCGCGACACCTTCCAGCCCTCTTCGAAGTCCGGCCACATCGGCGCGTCGGCGGCAATCCCGTCCACCAGGTCGCGCACCTCCACCGTTTTTTGATCGTTAAAGCCAATCCCGTGGCCTGCACCCATGCAGAACGCGGCGTAGTCCGGGTGTGCCGGGCCGACGAGCAGGGTGCGAAACCCCTGACGGTTTACCGGATCGTCATGCAGATAGAGCTTCAGCTCCGCCATGCGCTCCTGGGTAAAGCTGATGGCGCCTTTGGTCCCGGTAATGACGTACGACAGCCCCATCTTGCGGCCGCAGGCGACGCGGGAGGTTTCAATCACGCCCTGCGCCCCGCCCGCGAAGCGCACCATCGCGTGGGCCTGGTCCTCGTTTTCGACGGCAATCATGTCTGACGATCCGGCCTTTGCCGGACGTGCCGGGACCACAATCTTCAGGTCGCCGCAGACCTGCTCAATCTCCCCGACCAGGTACTGGGCCATGTTGACGATATGCGCCGCGAGGTCACCCAGCGCCCCCAGCCCGGCGGTCTCTTTGAAGCAGTGCCAGTGAATGGGCGAGAGCGGGTCGGCCATATAGTCTTCGTTGTGGGTGCCGTAGAAGTGGATCACTTCGCCAATCTCGCCGCGGGCAATAATCTCCTTCGCCAGCTGCGCCGTCGGGTTCTTCATGTAGTTGAACCCCACCAGCGTTTTCACCCCGGCCCGCTTCGCGGCGTCGACCATCTCGCGTGCGTCGTGGGCGTTCAGCGCCAGCGGCTTCTCCGAGTAGACGTGCTTGCCGTGGCGGATCGCCTCCAGCGCCATCTCTTTGTGCAGGTGGTTGGGTGAGCAAATATCCACCACGTCAATCGCCGGGTCGGCCACCAGCGCCCGCCAGTCGCCGGTGGAGCGGTTGAAGCCAAACGCCTGCGCGCGCGCTGCCGCCAGCTCCGGCGTGACTTCCGCCACCATCTCGCGCACCAGCCTGCCCCGCAGGTTGAACACCGTCGGGGCCTGGGCATAGGCGATAGCGTGCGCCTTGCCGATATACCCGGTGCCAATCAATCCAATACGAACCTCTTTCATCGTGATCCTCACAGTGCGCCGCGACGGCTCTTGGCGTAGGTATCAAACGCCACCGCCAGAACGATAATTAACCCGGTGATAATTTGCTGGTAGTAGGCCGAGACGTTCATCAGCACCAGGCCGTTAATCAGAATCCCCATGATGATGGAACCGATAATGGTGCCGCCGATGCGCCCGTAGCCGCCCATCAGCGAGGTGCCGCCAATCACCACCGAGGCGATGACGCGCAGCTCAAAGGAGATCCCGGCCACCGCCTCGGCGCTCCCCAGACGCGCGCTCAGAATGAAGCCCGCCAGCCCCGCCAGGCAGCCAATCAGCACGTAGACGCTGACCAGCACGCGCTTGACGTTCACCCCCGCCAGGCGCGCCGCCTCCGGATTGCCGCCGATGGCGTAGACGAAGCGGCCCCAGCGGGTTTTATGCAGCGCCAGATAGCCGCCGAGGGCGACGATGGCGAAGATCCAGATCGGAATGGAGATGCCGAGCAGCTCCCCGCGCCCCCACCAGCGGTAGCCCTGATCGAAACCGGCAATCGGCGCGCCGTCGTTGATCACCAGCGTCAGGCCGCGCCAGATGGTCATCCCGCCGAGGGTCACGATGAACGGCGGCAGGCGCAGGCGGGTCACGCCCAGACCGTGCAGGAAGCCAATCGCCGTCCCCATCGCCAGACAAATCCCCAGCCCAATCAGCCAGCTCATGCCGCCCCAGGCGTTCGGGTCGACGGTGGTGAAGTTATCGCCCTTAATCACGTACGCCGCGGTCATGGCGCACACCGCCAGAATGGAGCCCACGGAGAGGTCAATCCCGGCGGTCAGGATGACGAAGGTCATCCCCACGGCCATGATCCCGTAGATGGAGACTTCGGTCAGGATGTTGAAAATATTGCGTTCAGAGAAAAAATTACTGTTCTGCGACTGGAAGAAGATCAGCAGCAGGATCATGAAAATCAGCACCCCGAAGCGCTCAAAGAAGGCGATGGGATCGATGCGTCCGGCGCGTTTAACCGGGGCCTGCGTTTTAGAAATCATCTGCGTCATGAGAAACTCCGTTATGCCGCGTTCAGGGCGTTGTGGTTGATGGCCATCATCGTCATCAGCCGTTCTTCGTTAGCGTCGTCACCGTGGATCTCGCCGGTCACTCGCCCTTCGCTGAGGGTGATGATCCGGTCTGACACCGCCATCACTTCAGGCAGATCGGAGGAGATCACGATCACCGCCACGCCCTTTTTCGCCATGTCAAACAGCACCTGGTGCACTTCTGATTTGGTCCCCACGTCGATGCCGCGCGTCGGCTCGTCGACGATCAGCACCCGCGGGTTGAGCGCCATGCAGCGCGCGAGGATCACCTTTTGCTGGTTACCGCCGGAGAGCTTGCGCACCTCCTGCGCGCTGTTGACCATTTTGATCTGCAGCGCCTTGCGGTAGGACTCGATCAGGTCGTCCTCTTTGCGGGTATTCACGAACCAGCGCCACTGCAGCAGCGAGGAGAGGCAGGAGAGCGACAGGTTGTCGCGAATCGACAACCCCAGCACCGCCCCCTCTTTTTTGCGGTCTTCCGGCACCAGCGCCACGCCCTGGTCGAGGGCATACAGCGGGTCGCGCGGCTGGTAGGGCACGCCGTCCAGCTCAAAGCTGCCCGAGGTAAACGCGTCTGCGCCAAACAGGCAGCGGGCCACTTCGGTGCGCCCTGCGCCTACCAGCCCGGCAATGCCTAAGACCTCCCCGGCGTGGACGTGGAAGCTGATGTCGTGCAGGGCGATGCCGTGCGGATCCAGCGGCGGCTTTTCGCGGCTCAGCCCCTTCACCGCCAGGCGGACGGGTTTGTCCTCATGATGCGTTTCGCTGGCGGGACGGCGATTAAACGCCACGTCGCGCCCGACCATCAGGCGGATCAGCTGTTCGACGTTGGTCTCCGCCACCGCGCCGGTGCCGGTGAAACGGCCGTCCTGGAAAACGGTGAAGCGGTCGCAGAGCTGGAAAACCTCGTGCAGGCGGTGGGTGACATAGATAATGCTCACGCCGCGGTTTTTAAGCTCGCGCACCACGCGGTGCAGGCTTTCCACCTCGCTGTCGCTCAGCGCGGCGGACGGTTCGTCCATAATGATTAGCCGGGCGTTGAGGGTCAGCGCCCGGGCGATCTCCACCATCTGCTGCTGGGCCACGCTCAGACGGGCGACCGGCGTGGTAGGCGCAACGTTCAGCTGCAGATAGTCGAGAATGACCTGCGCCTCCTGGTTTACCGCCTTTTCGTCGACGATCAGGTTACGTTTACGCGGCTCGCGCCCGAGAAACATGTTTTCCGCGACGGTCATGTTGGGCAGCAGGTTGAATTCCTGATAGATGGTGATAATGCCCTTGTTCTGGCGCTCCACCGGGGAGTCGTCCACCGGCAGCGTTTCGCCGTTGAACCAGATCTCCCCGCGGGTTTGCGGCTGCGCCCCCGCGAGCGCCTTCAGCAGCGTGGATTTACCCGCCCCGTTTTCCCCCAGCAGGGCGTGGATCTCGCCCGCGCCGACGGTCAGCTGGGCGCTGCTTAGCGCCCAGACGCCGGAAAAGCTTTTTGCCAGGTCGGTCACTTTCAGTAAGGGTTGCGACATCGGTCTGCTCCTCCTTTAGAGTGAGCCGCCGCGCCAGCGGCGGCTGCGGATAAATCAGTTACCGGCCTCACCGATACGCTCAGCCTGCTGCAGGTTCTCTTTGGTGATCAGCGTCGGCGGGTAGTCGGCCCCGGTGATGGCTTTTTTCTCGCGCACGTTGGCCACCAGCTGGCTCATCGCCGTCTGCACCGCAAAGCCCGGACGCTGGTCCGCCGTCACCGCCAGCCAGCCGTCGCGCACGCGGGCCAGCGCTTCCGGTACCGCGTCAAAGCCGGTGACCAGAATTTCGCCCGGCTTCACGCCCTGGCTCTGCAGGGCTTCGATCGCCCCCAGCGCCATGTCGTCGTTGGCGGAGAGGATCACCTGAGGACGTTTCGGCAGCGAGGGCAGCACGCTTTCCACGATGCGCATCCCTTCAGAACGCATCCAGTTGCCGGTCTGATCGGCGACGATCTTGTACTTATCGCCACCCGCCTTCAGGCTGTCGCGGATCCCTTTGGTGCGTTCGATGTTGGAGGAGGAGCCCGGCTGGCCGGTCAGCAGAATGATCTCCGCCCCGTCAGGAAATTTGGTTTTCACAAAATCGCCAATCGCCTGACCGCCCTTGTAGTTGTTGGCGCCAAAGTGCGGCACCTTCTTCTGGCTGTCGACGGAGCGGTCAAGGGTGACCACCGGCAGCTTCGCATCCTGAATTTCATCCACCGCGCTGGAGACCGCGTTCACGTCGTTCGGGGAGACGATAAAGCCCTGCGCCCCGCGGGTGATGGCGTTTTCCAGGTCAGCCACCTGCTTCGGTGAACTGCCCTGCCCGTCCAGCACCTGAAGCTTCACGCCCATCTCTTTTGCGGCTTTTACCGCCGTGCGCTGCATGTGAACTTCAAACGGCATGGCCAGGTTTGGCGTACTGAACACAATTTGCTCGTTTTCGGCGAGGGCGGCCCCGGACGTCATGGCGATGAGGGCGGCTACGATCAGTTTTTTCATTATTATGTCTCTCTGTGTAGGGTTGTGGTGTTTAGAGGACGATCTCGCGCTGGCTGCGCAGTGACTCCAGCGCTTTATCCGCGAGGTACAGCGCACGTTCACCATCATCGCCGCTGCAGTCAGGCACCGCTTCGCCGCGCAGGACCGCAACAAAGTGTTCCCATTCCGCGGCGTAAGCGGATTTGTAGCGCTGCAGGAAGAAGTGTTCCGGCAGCGCGCTGGTGCAGCCCTGTTTGCCGTAGTGCTGCACCTGGTTTTCAAGAATGTTGCCCGCGCAAAGCAGCCCTTCGGAGCCGTGCAGTTCCAGGCGCTGGTCGTAGCCATAAGAGGAGCGGCGGCTGTTGACGATGGTCGCCATCGCGCCGGAGGCATATTTCAGAACGATAAACGCGGTATCGATGTCCCCCGCCTCGCCAATCGCCGGATCGACCAGGTTGCTGCCCTGGGCATACACCGACACCGGCTCTTCGCCCATGATGAAGCGCGCCATGTCAAAGTCATGAATGGTCATATCGCGGAACATGCCGCCGGAGACGCGCACGTACTCCGCGGGCGGCGGAGACGGATCGCGGGAGATGATGAGCAGCGATTCCGGCTTGCCGATTCGCCCGGCCTGCGCGTCGGTTTTCACGCGGCGGAACTGCGGGTCAAAGCGGCGGTTAAAGCCGATAAACAGCGGCACGTCGTACTCTTTGACCACCTTCAGGCAGTCGCGCACGCGGGCGAGGTCGAGGTGTACCGGCTTTTCGCAGAAGATGGCCTTGCCGTGGCGGGCGGCCATTTCAATCAGGTCCGCGTGGGTATCGGTGGCGGAGGCGATCAGCACGGCGTGAACGTTAGGGTCGGTCATCGCTTCATCCAGGCTCTGCTGGCGGGCCTGATACTGCGTGGCGAGGCGGGTGGCAAATTCCTGATTCGGGTCAACCACGGACCAGAGCGTGGTCGCGCCGTGGCTGGCGATGTTAGCTGCATGTACCTGGCCAATTCGGCCAGCGCCCAGTAAAGCAATGTTAAACATAACGGCTCCCGGTGTTGGTGAATGCTGTGAACTAACGACTCTATAAATAAAACATTTATTTCATTTTTATAAATAGTGAAAATTATGTTTTTGAGTGCGGGTTAACACTTTTGAGATGAATGAGATAAATTTTGTTATCAATCTCACAACATGGAAGAAGGTGCTGCTAGCCCCTCACCCCGGCATTCTCCACAAAGGGGCGAGGGGAAAAGAGCGCACCGAACCTAACCCTCTCCCCATTGGGGAGAGGGTTAGGGTGAGGGGAAAATGAAATGAAAATTTCGTTACTTCGGGAAAACTCAATACTGACGGGCTTTTTTCACCTGCGACTGCGTTTGCTCCGCGGCCTCACGCACGGCAGACGACTCTGCCACCTGCGCATCACCGGTTCGCCACCAGGAGGCGTAGTCGTGGGTCATGGTCTTCGGCAGCACCTTGATGTCCAGCAGCGTCGGGCCAGGATGGGCGCGGGCCGCCTCCAGCGCCGCCAGCAGGCTTTGCTCATCGTTTACCCGCCACGCGCGGCAGCCGTAGCTTTCCGCGTTTTGCGCAAAATCGACCTTCACCAGCGGCCCGTCAAGCTGCCCGCTTTCCGGGTTGCGATGGCGGTTTTCCGTGCCAAAGCTGCCCATGCCGTGCCCCATCTGCAGGTTGTTAATGCAGCCGAAGCTGGCGTTATCAAACAGCAGAACGGTGACCTTAATGCCCTCCTGAACGGCGGTTTGCAGCTCGGAGTGGAGCATCATGTAGGAGCCATCCCCCACCATGGCGTACACCGGCTGCTCGGGTCGGGCAAGCTTCGCGCCGAGGGCTGCCGCAATCTCGTAGCCCATGCAGGAGTAGCCGTACTCCAGGTGATAGCTGTCCGGCGTTTTGACCTGCCAGAGGCGCTGTAAATCCCCCGGCAGCGAACCGGCCGCGCCCACCACGATGGCGTTATCTTCCACATGCTGGTTGATGAGCCCTAGCACCCGCGTCTGGGTCAGGCGGGTGTTGAGCGCCTCGCCGTATTCCGCCAGCTGCGCGTCCAGGTGCCCCGCCACTTCGGGCGCGTCGTCCGGACGCCACTGGCGATCCCACAGGCGACGGCACTCGTCGCGCCAGGCGGATTTCGCCTCAGCGATCGCCTCTCCCCAGCCGCTGCGGTAATCACCAAGCGCGTGGGTCAATGCCTCGAGCCCGGTTTGAGCGTCGGCAATCAGCGCCGTGGCGTCCAGCTTCAGGGCGTCATACTCGGCCACGTTCAGCAGCAGGAATTCCACGTCCGGATGGGAAAAGAGCGCCTTGGAGCCAGTGGTAAAGTCGGTCAGGCGCGTGCCGATGCCGATCACCAGGTCGGCCTGCGGGGCGAGCTGGTTGGCCGCCATCCCGCCCGTCACCCCTACGCCACCGAGGTTAAGTGGGTGGTCACTTACCAGCGCCCCCTTTCCGGCCTGGGTTTCGGCAAACGGCAGCTGCAGCGTCTCGACAAATTCGCGAAACGCCTCATGTGCGCCGGAATAGCGTACGCCACCGCCGCACACCACCAGCGGGCGACGCTTGCGGGCAATCAGCGCCCGCGCCTGCGCCAGACGCTGCGGATCGGGCGGACGACGCTCGATGTGGTGCACGCGACGCGCGAAGAAGCTCAGCGGGTAATCCCACGCTTCCCCCTGCACGTCCTGCGGGAGGCAAATCGTCACCGCACCGGTATCTGCCGGGTCAGTAAGCGTTCGCATCGCGCTGAGCATCGCGCTCATGAGTTGCTCCGGGCGGTTAATGCGGTCCCAGTAGCGGGAGACCGGACGGAAGCAGTCGTTGGTGCTAATGCTGAGATCGTGATACTGCTCGATCTGCTGCAGCACCGGGTCCGGCTGGCGGCTGGCGTAGATATCGCCCGGCAGCAGCAGCAGCGGGATGCGGTTCGCCGTGGCGGTTGCTGCGGCCGTGACCATATTGGCGGCGCCCGGCCCGACGGAGGAGGTGACGGCAAAGATGCGCTGACGGCGGTGCTGTTTGGCAAATCCCGTCGCCATATGGGCAATGCCCTGCTCGTTGCAGCCCTGCATCACCTGCAGATGGCCCGGATCCTGCTCCAGCGCCTGGCCGATACCCAGCACGTTGCCGTGTCCAAAGATGGTGGCGACGCCCTCCACGAAGGGCGTTTCATCGCCATCCACGCTGACGTACTGTTGATTCAGGAACCGGACCAGCGCCTGGGCCATGGTCATACGTTCGGTTTGCATAACGCCTCCTGTCAGCCCAGCGTCGGCATGGAGAACGCAGCGCCTGTCTCCTGCTGCATTTCCGGCCAGCGCGCGGTGATGGTTTTCATTCGGGTGTAGAAGCGCACGCCGTCGTTGCCGTGGACGTTGAGCGCGCCGAAGATGGAGCGCTTCCAGCCGCCGAAGCTGTGGAACGCCATCGGCACCGGGATCGGCACGTTGACGCCCACCATACCCGCCTGCACCTCTTCGCAGAAGCGGCGCGCGCAGCCGCCGTCGCGGGTGAAGATTGCCGAGCCATTACCATATTCATGGCGGTTAATCAGGTCCACCGCGCTGGCGTAATCTGCTACGTGCACCACAGAAAGCACCGGACCAAAAATCTCTTCTTTATAGATGGTCATCTCCGGGGTGACGTTATCGAACAGCGTCGGCCCGACGAAGTAGCCCTGCTCGTGGCCCTTCACGCTGAAGCCGCGACCGTCCACCCGAAGCGTCGCCCCCTGCGCTTCCCCGCTGTCAATGTAGCCCAGCACCTTGCTGCGGTGCGCGGAGGAGATGAGCGGCCCCATTTCGTTTTCCGGCGACTGGTCCAGGCCCGGCCCGACGCGCAGCGCGGCAATCTGTTTTTCCAGCCGGGCGCAGAGGTCATCGGCGGTGTTATCCCCCACCGCCAGCACCACCGAGAGCGCCATGCAGCGCTCGCCCGCCGCGCCGTAGGCCGCGCCCATGATGGCGTTGGTCGCCATCTCCATGTCGGCATCCGGCATTAAAATGCAGTGGTTTTTCGCGCCCCCCAGCGCCTGACAGCGCTTACCGTGGGCGGACGCGGTCTGGTAGATGTACTCCGCAATCGGCGTGGAGCCGACAAAGCTCACCGCCTGCACGCGCGGGTCGGTCAGGAGCACGTCAACGGACTCTTTATCGCCCTGCACCACGTTGAAGACGCCGTCCGGCAGGCCGGCCTCTTTCAGCAGCTGCGCCAGCGCGAGCGCCAGAGAAGGGTCTTTTTCCGACGGTTTCAGCACGAAGGTATTCCCGGTCGCCAGCGCAATCGGGAACATCCACATCGGCACCATCGCCGGGAAGTTAAACGGCGTGATCCCGGCGCAGACGCCGAGCGGCTGCATCAGCGAGTGGCTGTCGACGCCGGTCCCGACGTTCGCCGAGTGTTCGCCCTTTTGCAGATGCGGAATACCACAGGCAAACTCCACCACTTCCAGGCCGCGGGTCAGTTCGCCCACCGCGTCGGAGAAGACCTTGCCGTGCTCTTCGCTGATGAGGCGGGCCAGGCGATCCATGTTCTCTTCCAGCAGCGCTTTGAAGCGGAACATCACGCGCGCGCGCTTAAGCGGAGCATGACGCGCCCACGCCGGAAACGCCTGCTGCGCGGCGGCGATCGCCTGCTCCGTTTCCTGTGCCGTACTCATCACCACCTGGCGGATCTGCTCGCCGGTGGCCGGGTTGAAGATCGCCTGAACGCGCTGGCCTGAACCGGTGACACATTCGCCGTGAATAAAATTCGCTACCGTCTCCATCCTTAACCTCTCGCTGTTGATACGTGACTTGACCTGAACACTGTGTACTGAACACTATATATGAAACAAATATTCCATTTTAAGTTGAAATAAAATAAATGATGATTATTGTGATCAAGGATGGATTTTTATGTTAACAGCCAGCACCACTGACGCCGCGTGCGCTATTAAGGGTTCTCGGGCGAGGAAATGACTGAATCTTCTGTTTCATTTTTGCTGCCAGATGGATGGCCGACATTTAAAAGACGCGGTTTTGCGTTTAGAATCATATGACTGTATTTGGGGGATAACATGACGACAGCAACCAGCCTGAACGAACTGCAGCAGCAAATCCGCGATCGCTACGATAGCCTGAGCAAGAGGCTGCAGCAGGTCTCCCGCTACGTGCTGGACAATACCAACAGCGTGGCGTTTGATACGGTTGCCGTTATTGCCGAGCGCGCCGACGTGCCGCCCTCGACGCTGATCCGCTTTGCCAACGCCTTTGACTTCACCGGCTTCAACGAAATGAAACAGCTGTTTCGCATGAACCTGGTGGAGGAGACCGCCAGCTACAGCGACCGCGCCCGGCTGTTCCGCGAGATGGAGAGCGAGGCCGTGCCGGAAACGCCGCTCGATATCCTGCAGGAGTTTGCCCGCTCGAACGCGCAGGCGCTGCAGCAGCTGGCCGCCCGCGCCGAGCCGGAGATGCTGGAGCGCGCGGTACAGCTGCTGGCCGACGCCGACACCATCTACATCGCCGGACTGCGTCGATCCTTTAGCGTCGCCGCGTACCTCACCTATGCTCTGAGCCATCTGGAGTGCCGTCCTATCCTGCTCGACGGCATCGGCGGGATGCTGCGCGAGCAAATCAGCCGCATTAAGGCGCGCGACATCGTGGTGTCGATCAGCTTCTCGCCGTACGCGGAAGAGACGGTGATGGTCAGCGAAACCGCCGCCAGCGTCGGCGCGCGGCAGATCGTGATTACGGACAGCCAGATCAGCCCGCTGGCGACGTTCAGCGACCTCTGCTTTGTGGTGAAAGAGGCGCAGGTGGATGCGTTCCGATCTCAGTCGGCGACGCTGTGCCTGGTGCAATCGCTGGTGGTGGCGCTGGCGTATCGGTTGGGAGAAGGGAAATAAGGAATCGGTCTTAATGCTTTCCTTAATCATAAACGGTTGGATCTATCAGGGATAAAATGTGAAAAAAATTTTATGGGTGAAATTCGGCTGGTCAGAATATTATCGGGGTGGACCGGTTAATGGTAATTTTGGTTGGCTAAATGAAAATAAAAAAGACGAGCGACGGGGTCACGAGGCGTTCAACTTTGAACCTGCACCTGATGGCACTTATTATTGTTATGTTCCGCCACAAGCAAAACATTATGCCCCTTTAAACGAAGACCCGCACGGATGGACAGTTATTTGTCTTGCGAAAAATCCTCGACGCGCCGGGATCCACATTGTTGGATGGTATGAAGATGCAACGTTGCACGGAAAATGGCTTGTTCCGCCTGACAATGAGATAAAAAAAGCGGGGGGATATTAACGTATCTTATAGTGACAGGTCATACTGTATTTCAGCCCAGAAAGCCTATTTTATTCCTCCCGACAAACGAAACGCTCCGTTCTCCGATCCCTCCATAAAACAAGGGAAATATTCCTTTCTCGAAGGACCTGGGGTGGAAATCAACGACAATAAGATACGCGTACTTAACTTGCTGAATCAACGGATGGAAAAAATCTCTCCCTTTGCCATCCTTAATCCAAACGATATTAACTCTCCCGACCCTGAACTTAATACAATCGATCCCTTAACGGGATTCGGTACTCCAGAACATAGGAAACGTGTCGAAAAGCGCGCCGAAGATATCGTCATTACACATTACGAGAAAAAAGGTTTTACCTGCAAACGTATGACGCATCTGCCCTGCGGCTATGATTTCTCATTCACGAAAGGTGAAGAGGAGAGACATATTGAAGTTAAAGGCACATCAAGCTCAACCCCGCAATTTTTCCTTACACGGAATGAACATTTGAAGGGAATGCAATCTAATTCAAAATGGCGTCTGGCAATGGTGACTTCTGCCCTTTCTGAATCGCCGAACTTAATTGAATATACTGCCCGCGACCTGAAACGCGTATTTGAGCTTGAACCTTATGTTTATATTGGAAGATTTCTTCCCACAGTAAAGGAATAATGAAACTATTCTTTAGACACAAAAAACCCTCTAAGAAACAGAGGGTTTTTTAGAACGTTAAAAAATTTTAACCGCGTTTATTCCCACTCAATCGTAGCCGGTGGCTTACCGCTGATGTCATACACCACGCGGGAAATGCCGTTCACTTCGTTGATAATGCGGTTAGACACGCGGCCCAGGAAGTCATACGGCAGGTGCGCCCAGTGCGCGGTCATGAAGTCGATGGTTTCCACCGCACGCAGGGAAACAACCCAGTCGTACTTACGGCCATCGCCCATCACGCCGACGGAGCGAACCGGCAGGAACACGGTGAACGCCTGGCTTACCTTGTTGTACAGATCAGCTTTGTGCAGCTCTTCGATGAAGATCGCGTCCGCACGACGCAGCAGGTCGCAGTACTCTTTCTTCACTTCGCCCAGCACGCGCACGCCCAGACCCGGACCCGGGAACGGGTGGCGGTAGAGCATGTCGTACGGCAGACCCAGTTCCAGACCGATCTTACGCACTTCGTCTTTGAACAGCTCGCGCAGCGGTTCAACCAGGCCCATCTTCATCTCTTTCGGCAGGCCGCCCACGTTGTGGTGAGATTTGATGACGTGTGCTTTACCGGTGGCGGAGGCCGCAGATTCGATCACGTCAGGGTAGATGGTACCCTGCGCCAGCCACTTCACGTCGTCCAGCTTCAGCGCTTCTTCGTCGAACACTTCCACGAACACGCGACCGATGATCTTACGTTTCGCTTCCGGATCGTTCTCGCCTTTCAGCGCGTCCAGGAAGCGCTGCTCGCCTTCCACGTGAACGATGTTCAGACCGAAGTGGTCGCCGAACATGTCCATAACCTGCTGGGCTTCGTTCAGGCGCAGCAGGCCGTTGTCCACGAAGACGCAGGTCAGGTTTTTGCCGATAGCGCGGTGCAGCAGCATCGCGGTCACGGAGGAGTCCACGCCGCCAGAGAGGCCAAGGATCACTTTGTCATCGCCAACCTGCTGGCGGATACGCTCAACGGCGTCGTCGATGATTTTTGCCGGGGTCCACAGGGCTTCACACTGGCAGATGTCGCGCACGAAGCGCTCCAGCATGCGCATACCCTGACGGGTGTGGGTCACTTCCGGGTGGAACTGCACGCCGTAGAAGCGTTTTTCTTCGTTCGCCATGATGGCAAACGGGCAGCTCTCGGTGCTGGCAACGGTCACGAAGTCAGACGGGATAGCGGTGACTTTGTCGCCGTGGCTCATCCACACGTCCAGCAGCGGTTTGCCGTCTGCGGTCAGGGAGTCTTCGATACCGCGCACCAGCGCGCTGTCGTTAACCACTTCAACCTGCGCATAGCCGAACTCGCGCTCGCTGGAGCCTTCTACGTGGCCGCCCAGCTGCATTGCCATGGTCTGCATACCGTAGCAAACGCCGAATACCGGCACGCCAGCTTCGAATACGTACTGCGGCGCGCGCGGGCTGTTTTCTTCGGTGGTGCTTTCCGGGCCGCCGGACAGGATGATGCCGCTTGGATTGAATTCGCGAATCTGTGCTTCCGTGACATCCCACGCCCACAGTTCACAGTAAACGCCCAGTTCACGCACGCGACGCGCCACCAGCTGAGTGTACTGAGAACCAAAGTCCAGGATGAGAATGCGATGTTTATGAATGTTTTCCGTCATTGACGCTAATTCCGAGGCAAGTGAAACAAAAACAGAGCGCCCGGCAGAAGCCGGGCGCGGAAATTAATCAGGAGCCCAGACGGTAGTTCGGGGACTCTTTGGTGATCGTCACGTCGTGAACGTGGCTCTCCTGGATACCCGCACCGCTGATGCGTACGAATTCCGCTTTAGTACGCAGCAGGTCAATGGTACCACAGCCGGTCAGACCCATACAGGAGCGCAGGCCGCCCATCTGCTGGTGGATGATCTCTTTCAGACGGCCTTTATAGGCAACGCGACCTTCGATACCTTCCGGCACCAGTTTGTCTGCGGCGTTATCGGTCTGGAAGTAACGGTCAGAGGAACCTTTGGACATCGCGCCCAGGGAGCCCATACCGCGGTAAGATTTGTAAGAACGGCCCTGGTAGAGTTCGATTTCACCCGGGGATTCTTCGGTACCGGCCAGCATAGAGCCTACCATCACCGCCGCTGCGCCCGCAGCGATCGCTTTCGCGATGTCGCCAGAGAAGCGGATACCGCCGTCAGCGATAACCGGAATACCGGTCCCTTCCAGCGCTTCAACCGCGTCAGACACGGCGGTGATCTGCGGAACGCCCACGCCGGTCACGATGCGCGTGGTACAGATAGAGCCAGGGCCGATACCTACTTTCACCGCGCTGCAGCCAGCGTCAGCCAGCGCGCGAGCGCCTGCGCCCGTTGCCACGTTACCGCCGATGATCTGCAGATCAGGATATTTAGCACGGGTGTCACGAATACGCTGCAGAACGCCTTCAGAGTGGCCGTGAGAGGAGTCAATCAGCAGGACGTCAACGCCCGCGGCAACCAGCGCGTCAACACGCTCTTCGTTACCGGCACCTGCGCCAACCGCAGCGCCAACGCGCAGACGGCCATGCTCGTCTTTACAGGCGTTAGGCTTACGTTCTGCTTTCTGGAAATCTTTAACGGTGATCATGCCGCGCAGGTGGAAGTTGCTATCAACAACCAGCGCTTTTTCAACGCGTTTTTCGTGCATTTTTGCCAGCACCACGTCGCGGGTTTCACCTTCGCGAACGGTAACCAGACGCTCTTTTGGCGTCATGTACACGCTGACAGGCTGGTTCAGGTCAGTCACGAAACGCACGTCACGACCGGTGATGATGCCCACCAGCTCGTTCTCTTCGGTCACCACCGGGTAACCGGCGAAGCCGTTACGCTCGGTCAGGGCTTTCACTTCGTGCAGGGTGGTGGTTGGCAGAACGGTCTGTGGATCGGACACGATGCCGGATTCATGTTTCTTCACGCGGCGAACTTCTTCTGCCTGACGTTCGATAGACATGTTTTTGTGAATAAAGCCAATGCCACCTTCCTGTGCCAGGGCAATTGCCAGGCGCGCTTCAGTCACGGTGTCCATTGCCGCAGAGAGCATAGGAATGTTCAGGCGAATGGTTTTCGTCAACTGCGTGCTGAGATCGGCAGTATTCGGCAGAACGGTGGAATGAGCGGGAACGAGGAGGACGTCGTCAAACGTCAGTGCTTCTTTAGCGATACGTAGCATGGGCAATATCTCTGACCTGGGTGGTTAAATATTGCCGTGGCATTATACAGAGCGTAACCGATTGCATCTACACTTTTTTATAAAAAAGCTTGCGATTGCCTCTCAGCAGGTTACTATCGACTGAATAACTTGCTGATTTAGAATTTGATCCCGCTCACATGTTATCCTCTCAATCCCCCTCAATTTATACCGTCAGCCGCCTTAATCAGACGGTGCGTTTGCTGCTTGAGCAGGAAATGGGGCAGGTCTGGATCAGCGGTGAAATCTCTAACTTCACGCAGCCCTCCTCCGGCCACTGGTACTTTACGCTAAAAGACGATACCGCCCAGGTGCGCTGTGCGATGTTCCGCAACAGCAACCGCCGCGTGACGTTCCGTCCACAGCACGGCCAGCAGGTTCTGGTGCGCGCCAATATCACCCTGTATGAGCCGCGCGGTGATTATCAGATTATCGTCGAGAGCATGCAGCCTGCGGGCGAAGGTCTGCTGCAGCAGAAGTATGAACAGTTAAAGACTAAGCTCTCGGAAGAGGGACTTTTCGACCAGCAGTTCAAAAAGCCGCTGCCCTCCCCTGCCCACTGCGTGGGGGTCATCACCTCGAAAACCGGTGCGGCACTGCACGATATTTTGCACGTCCTGAAGCGTCGCGACCCTTCCCTGCCCGTCATCATCTACCCGACCGCCGTGCAGGGTGACGATGCGCCGAGCCAAATTGTGCGCGCCATTGAGTTGGCGAACGCGCGTCAGGAGTGCGACGTCCTAATCGTCGGGCGCGGTGGCGGCTCGCTGGAAGACTTGTGGAGCTTTAACGACGAGCGCGTGGCGCGGGCAATCTTTGCCAGCCTTATCCCCGTGGTGAGCGCCGTCGGCCACGAAACGGACGTGACGATCGCCGATTTTGTCGCGGATCTCCGCGCGCCGACGCCGTCCGCGGCGGCGGAAGTGGTCAGCCGCAACCAGCTGGAGCTGCTGCGTCAGATCCAGAGCGGCCAGCAGCGTCTGGAGATGGCGATGGACTACTACCTCGCCAACCGGACCCGGCGCTTTACCCAGCTTCATCATCGTCTTCAGCAGCAGCACCCGCAGCTGCGTCTGGCGCGTCAGCAGACCGTGCTGGAGCGCCTGCGCCAGCGCATGAACGTGGCGATGGACACCCAGATCAAGCGCGCGGTGTCGCACCAGCAGCGCGTGACGCAGCGTCTGAACCAGCAGAACCCGCAGCCGAAAATTTATCGTGCGCAAACGCGGATTCAGCAGCTTGAGTACCGCCTGGCGGAAAATCTCCGTGCGCGACTGAGCGCCACCCGGGAACGCTTTGGCAATGCGGTGACCCACCTTGAAGCGGTCAGCCCCCTCTCCACGCTGGCGCGCGGCTATAGCGTGACGACGGCAACGGACGGCAAGGTGCTGAAGCAAACCAAACAGGTGAGTACCGGTGATGTGCTGACGACGCGTCTGTCGGACGGCTGGGTAGAAAGCGAAGTGAAATCAATTAAACCGGTGAAAAAGACGCGTCAGCGTAAAACCGGATAATTCTTCGCCGGTTACTTACTATACTGCTGCTATTCCCTTTTTTAATAAGGAGAGCAGCATGCCCCATCTTCATAGCGTTATTCCCCCGTATATTCTTCGCCGTATTATCGAAAGCGGTTCCGAACCGCAGCAGCGCTGTGCCCGCCAGACCTTAACCCACGTCCAGACGCTGATGGCCCATATGCCGGGCAAACCCGCCGCGCCGCACGTGAATAAAGCTGGACAGCTGGAGCGTGATATCTACGACGCGAAGCAGACCCAGGAGCTGCCGGGTACGCAGGTGCGTTATGAAGGTCAGCCGTCGAACGGCGATGTGGCGGTAGACGAAGCGTACGAGTATTTGGGTATTACCCATGATTTCTTCTGGAAGGAATATCAGCGCGATTCGCTCGATAACAAAGGGCTTATTTTAACCGGCACCGTTCACTACGGTCGGGAATATCAGAACGCCTTCTGGAACGGTCAGCAGATGGTATTTGGCGACGGCGACGGGGAAATATTTAACCGTTTTACCATCGCCATAGACGTCGTGGCGCATGAGCTGAGCCACGGCGTGACCGAGACCGAAGCCGGGCTTATCTACTTTGAGCAGTCCGGCGCGCTGAACGAGTCGCTGTCGGACGTGTTTGGCTCACTGGTGAAGCAGTACCGTCTGAAGCAAACCGCCGATAAAGCGGACTGGCTGATTGGTGAAGGGCTGCTGGCAAAAGGCATCAACGGCAAAGGGCTGCGCTCGATGTCTGAACCGGGCACCGCCTACAACGATCCGCTGCTCGGCAAAGACCCGCAGCCTGCACACATGAAGGATTTCATCAAAACGCGTGAGGATAACGGCGGCGTGCACTTGAACTCCGGCATCCCCAACCGGGCATTTTATCTGGCCGCGACGGCGATTGGCGGCTACGCCTGGGAAAAAGCGGGTTATGCCTGGTACGACACGGTTTGCGATCGCAATCTGGCGCAGGATGCGGATTTTGAGGCCTTCGCAAAACTGACGGTAGCACACGGAGAAAAACGCTCCGGCGGTGACGTTGGGGCGGCCATAAAACAAGCCTGGGAACAGGTGGGAGTGTTGTAAATGCAGGTTCCGGAACTGACGGATGACGCCGTGGTTGAGCTGGCCCGGGAAGGCGGCGTCGCTTTTATTCCCAAGCTGAGCGGCCAGCGCACCATCGCGCTCTCCTCGCTCAATGAGGCCCAGCGCCAGCGCCTGGTGAGCATCCTCGAGCAGGCCTTCCCGCGCGGCCAGCCGCCTGGACAAGTCTCTTCCCCCGGCAGCGGGGACCAGCGCTATTTCCGCATCCAGATTATCTGGACCGGCCAAAATCAGGCGCACTACGCCGATATCATCGTGCTGGTTCCCGAGCAGGAGGCGCCCGAGTCGCTGGTCGAGCTGTGGAAGAAAGGCGAAGGCTGCGTGTGTGATTAACCTTCGGCCCGAACAAACTCCACGCGTTTTTTGGAGATAAGACCGTGGCCGTTCTGGCAGAAATAATCCACGGCCCCGCAGGCTTTTAAGACCTGGAGTGGCTGATGGCACTCCGGGCAGCGGGCTTCAAGCGCAATATCCTTATTACAGCTCTCGCAGTGTGCCATCCCGTTCAGGGGCTCAAGCGGTGCCTGGCAATCCGGGCAGGTAATCGTCATGGTGACTCCTTAAAAGCATTCTGGTCTGCGATCATTTTACCACGTCGCGTTCAGTGCGGGCCACGCAGCTGTTGCTGCAAGGTCAGCAGCAGCTCAACCTCCTCGATTCGGCGACGCGTCGTGCGGCTCACCTCGTGCGGATCCCGTTCAAAAAGACTGTTGGTGCCCAGAATGTGCCCGGCAAGACAGTGCTCGTAGAGTGTCCCGGGAATATGCCAGCGCTGAATATCCTTACCCTCAATCAGCTCAAGCACATCCTCCGCGCCGCGCCGGTCGTGGCTGATGATGCGCCCGTCGCGCAAACAGAGCCGTAATCCTTTTTGCCCGCCCGCGGGTCCCGCGTATTTGTTAAGCCAGATATCCGCCGGCACGCCGCTGATGCGGCCCTGAAGATGCGCCTCGCCCTCCGCCGTGGACAGGTCGCCTTTTGCGATAGCGCGGCCCAGGCGGTCTTTAGCCGTGACGACCTGCAGGGTCATATCATCACTTCCGCCCAGATAACGCACCGTTTCGCGCAGCATCGCCAGCACGTGCGTACCGATATCCAGAATCACGCCGTCCGGGTGGCGAAGCGTTCGAGTGTCCGGCTCGCCGGTGGCAAAGTTAAGCGCGATGGGTTCTCCTGCAGCGTTAACTCCGCTCGGCTCCTGCAAAAAGCCGTCGATTTTAACGATGTCAGAGACGCAGCCAACCAGCGACCGCTTTACCGTTTCGATGCGCGCCATCCAGTGATCGAGCGCCAGCACGCGGGAAGCAGCGTCGGGGTTTGCCAGCAGCGCGTTGAGCTTTTCGATTTGGGGAAGCGTGGCGACGATCGGTTTTTCAATCACAATCCGCGGAACGGCCGAGGCTATGGCCTGTTCCAGCACCTCGAGGTGGTGCAGCGATGCGGTGGTAATAAAGAGAGTATCAAGCGGTACGGCGAGAAGTTCCGTAAGCGAAGCGCAGCGCGTGACGCCTTCAGGCTGCCTGGTGGGGAGAACATCAAATCCAAAACAATGAACCGCGTGACCATAAAGGCGACGTAAGGCGGGAAGATACGCGGTTTCCACGACCGCACCAAGACCGACAAATCCTAACTGCATAGTTTCACCTCAGGGAATCGATGCCGGGGCATAACGCCTGCCCCGGCATGCTGAGGTTTAAGAGGCGTTAGCTGCCGGTTTAGTCTGCGCATTTTCCAGCATGCGGCGTACCGGAACAATGAGGACGATCAGTACCGCGGCACAAATCAGCAGCGCGACGGAGCAGCGCGCAAAGAGATCCGGCAGCATATCCAGCTGGTCGGCCTTCACGTGGCCGCCAATCAGACCCGCCGCCAGGTTACCCAGCGCGCTCGCACAGAACCACAGCCCCATCATCTGGCCGCGCATTCTCTCCGGCGCCAGCAGCGTCATGGTCGCCAGGCCAATCGGGCTGAGACACAGCTCGCCGAGCGTCAGCATCAGGATACTGCCCACCAGCCAGAACGGCGATACGCCCGCCCCACCGCTGCTCAGCACGTTCTGTGCCGCCAGCATCATCAGGCCAAAGCCCGCTGCGGCACACAGGATACCGATAACAAACTTGGTGATGCTGCTCGGACGAATGTTCATGCTCGCCAGCTTCGGCCACGCCCAGCTGAACACCGGTGCCAGCAGGATGATGAACAGGGCGTTGATTGACTGGAACCACACCGCCGGGATTTCGAAATCGCCGATCATGCGGTTAGTGTAGTCGTTGGCAAACAGGTTGAACGAGGTTGGCTTCTGCTCGAACGCGGACCAGAAGAACGCCGCGGAGATCAGCAGAATAAAGCAGACCAGCAGTCTGGCGCGCTCTTTACGGTTCAGTCCAGCAAAAACAAACAGATAAATAAAGTAGAGGGCAACGGATGCCGCAATCACGTAGACCAGCACGCTGGCTACCGCGACCGGATTAATCACAATCACGCCCTGCGCAATCAGCGTCACGATCGTTGCCACGCCTGCCGCCAGCGCCAGCAGCCAGGCGCCCACGCCGTTACGCTTCACCACCGGGCTGTTCCAGGTGGAGTCGAGACCGACTTCGCCGTCATAGCGTTTCATGGCCGGAACGGCAAACACGCGGAAGATAATCAGCGCCACCAGCATCCCGATACCGCCAATGCCAAAGCCCCAGTGCCAGCCGTGGGTTTTGATCAGCCAGCCGGAAATCAGCGGGGCGATGAACGAGCCCATGTTGATACCCATATAGAACAGCGAGAAGCCGCCGTCGCGACGCGCGTCGCCTTTTTTATAAAGGGTACCGACCATTACCGAGATACAGGTCTTAAACAGCCCGGAGCCGAGCACGATGAACATCAGGCCGATAAAGAACAGGTTATTGCCCATGATGGCCGAGAGCGCAATCGACAGGTGACCGAGCGCAATCAGGATCGAACCGTACCAGACGGCTCTCTGCTGGCCGAGCCAGTTATCCGCCAGCCAGCCGCCCGGCAGCGCGGCCAGGTACATGGTGCCGGCAAAGATACCGACAATCGCCGAGGCGTTTTCACGCGCCAGGCCCATCCCGCCGTCATAGACGGTGGCGGCCATAAACAGGATCAGTAACGGACGAATGCCGTAAAACGAGAAACGCTCCCACATCTCGGTGAAGAACAGGGAACCGAGCGGATACGGATGGCCGAAGAACGTTCGGCTTTCTTTTTGATTAACAGAGGATTGCATAATTCTCCCGAAAGGTATGTCGTCGTGCTTGTAAACACCAGCAGGTACGCCGGCCAGTTACGTATCTGGCCGATTTTTTACATGCGGCGAAAAGTTGGTTAACCATTTGATAACCAGGCGCTAGTTTTGTCTAGTACCGGACCCTGGACTTTAAGATGAAAATTCGACGATTGTCTACTTTCTTAGATTTAAACTTGGTTAAAAGTGAATAGTGATTGACTTCACACAGAGAAAACCGGCGGTATGAATGGGCAAAAAAAAGCCCGCGATAGTCGCGGGCTTTCGTGCGTTCAGCAAAGCTTATTTGCTTTTCTTAATGTGCTTAATCAGACGTTTACGCTTGCGCATCTGGTTCGGCGTCAGGGTGTTGCGCTTGTTGGCGAACGGGTTTTCCCCTTCCTTGAACTGGATACGGATAGGCGTGCCCATCACGTCCAGCGACTTACGGAAGTAGTTCATCAGATAGCGCTTGTAGGAATCCGGCAGGTCTTTCACCTGGTTGCCGTGGATCACCACGATTGGCGGGTTATAACCACCGGCGTGGGCGTATTTCAGCTTCACGCGACGGCCGCGCACCAGCGGCGGCTGATGGTCTTCCGCAGCCATATTCATGATACGGGTCAGCATGGCGGTGCTCTGACGACGGGTGGAGCTGTCGTACGCTTCGCGCACGGATTCGAACAGGTTACCCACGCCGCTGCCGTGCAGCGCAGAGATGAAGTGTACGCGAGCAAAGTCGATAAAGCCCAGACGGAAGTCGAGGGTCTCTTTCACCTGCTCACGCACTTCATTGCTCAGGCCATCCCATTTGTTGACCACGATAACCAGTGAGCGCCCACTATTGAGAATAAAGCCGAGCAGAGAGAGGTCCTGATCGGAGATCCCTTCGCGCGCGTCGATAACCAGCAGCACGACGTTGGCATCTTCAATCGCCTGCAGGGTTTTGATAACGGAGAATTTTTCCACCACATCGGTGATTTTACCACGCTTACGCACCCCGGCGGTGTCGATGAGGACATACTCACGCTCATCGCGCTGCATCGGGATGTAGATACTGTCGCGGGTGGTGCCCGGCATATCGTAAACGACCACGCGCTCTTCACCCAGAATACGGTTAGTAAGTGTAGACTTACCTACGTTTGGACGACCCACGATGGCCAGCTTGATCGGCAGATCCTGCGGGTTGAAGTCGTCTTCAGGCTCTTCTTCTTCGCCCGCTTCGCCGTCTTCGAACTGCGCCCAGTATTCCGCGTCTTCGTCCACCTCTTCCGGCGGGTTCACTTCGTCAACCCACGGCAGCAGAACGGTTTCCAGCAGGCTGGTGACGCCACGGCCATGCGATGCCGCGATAGGATAGATTTCACCCAGACCCAGTGACCAGAAATCTGCGATGGCCTGATCGGCATCGATGCCGTCAGTTTTGTTCGCCACCAGGAAGGTTGGCTTTTCGCGTGAACGCAGGTGTTTAGCGATAGCGGAGTCCGCCGGCATCAGGCCAGCGCGCGCGTCCACCATGAACAGCACCACGTCCGCTTCTTCAATCGCCAGCAGCGACTGTTCCGCCATGCGGGTTTCCACGCCGTCTTCTGTGCCGTCAATACCACCGGTATCAATACAGATGAACTCGCGTCCTTCCACCTCTGCACGACCGTACTTACGGTCACGCGTCAGCCCCGGGAAATCCGCAACCAGCGCATCACGGGTGCGTGTTAAACGGTTAAAAAGAGTGGATTTTCCAACGTTAGGGCGCCCGACAAGCGCGACCACAGGTACCATGTTTGAAGCCTCATAAAATTCAAAATAACGTCGCTTTCGCGGCGTTTTTAAAAATGTCAAAACGGCTCCTGAGTGAACAGGAGCCGTTTAGTATACTACAACCGCCGGGTAATTAACGCGTGATCGCGTACAGCGTGCCGTCTTTTGCCTGAATCAGCAGTTTGCCGTCGGCCACGACCGGGTCGGTCAGGAAACCGGAGCTGTCGACTTTTTGCTGTGCAACAAAGCGGCCATTATCCGGATCGATCCAGTGCATATACCCTTCGCTGTCGCCCACAACCAGGCTACCGTTGTACAGCGCTGGCGCAGTCAGCAGACGGTGCAGCAGGTCGCTTTGCGTCCACAGCGTCACGCCGCCTTCGGTGCTCAGGGCCAGCAGACGGTCGTTCTGGTCAACCATATAGATACGGTTACCTTCAACGATGAAATCATTCACCGAGCCCAGCTCACGTTTCCACATGATCTGGCCGCTGCGCAGATCCAGCGCGGTCAGGTTGCCGTTGTAGGCCAGCGCGTAAACCACACCGTTAACGATGACCGGCGTTGTGTCCACGTCGCTCAGACGGTCAATTTCCGTTGAGCCAGTGGCCTGAGAGATACGCTGCTGCCAGATCATCTGGCCCTGCTGCATCAGCACGGCGCTTACGCGACCGTTGTCGCCGCCGACAATGGCAGCACCAAATGCGGTAGCCGGGGCAGATTCGCCACGCAGAGAGAGCGCAGGCATATCCAGGTTAACGGTCCATTTCACCAGGCCGTCCGCTTCGTTCAGCGCCTGCAGCTGGCCGTTGCTGGTATGAATCAGCACCAGGCCATCGCTCACCACCGGACGAGAGAGGGATTCCCCCGCCACGGTCGTTTGCCAGGCAATGGAACCGTCGCTGCTGTTCAGGGCATAAACCTGCGCTTTTTCGCTGCCCACGTAGACGTGGCCACCGGCAACGGTCAGGCCGCCAGACAGCAGTGCAGGCTTACGGGAGAACCAGCCGTCTTTTTCCGCCAGGTTAACGGACCACACTTCTTTTCCGTCATCCGCGTTCACCGCTTTCACGGTACCTTTGCGATCGGCCGCATAGACAACGCTGTCTGCATACGCAGGATGAAGGTTGGAATAGAAATCACCAATCCCATTGCCCACGGAGACGTCCCACGCGGTGGATGGGGTAAACTGGTTTTCAACCGTCGGCAGTGGGGACATTTTCACAACGTCTTCTTCGCCACTGAACAGTGAACAACCACTCAATAACGTAACAGAAAGCAGTCCTGGCAGAAGTAATTTACGCAATTGCATCGGGTCCCTCTCAGACGGACAAATTATTTATTTTCATCTGCATCATTTCGCTCAGCGCAGGTGAGGCATTGCTCTCTACGCCAGCTTGCCACGCTTTACGCGCGCCCGCTTTGTCACCTTTGCTCAGCAGTGCTTCACCGCGCAGATCGGCAACGATGGCAGCAAAGCCTTCGCCTTTGATGGTATCGAGCGTTTTCAGCGCATCGTCAGCTTTCTTCTGCTGAACCTGAATACGTGCCAGGCGCAGATTGATCACCGCTTTCAGATTTTCATCACTGGCGGCAGCAAGGCCCTGAGACAGCTGAGCAACGGCTTTATCCAGTTCGTTCTTATCAACGTACTGCTGAGCCACTTCCAGCGCAGCCAGTGCACCGTAGGTGTTTTTGTTGTCAGCCGCAAATTTTTCTGCCGCCGTCAGCGTTTGCGGCTGATCGGCACGAATTGCGCTCACGGTATTTTCATAGGACAGGGACGCGCCGCGCGCGGAATCCGCCTGATGATTGTTCCAGTAACGCCAGCCTACCAGCGCACCGACACCTAAAATAACCCCAACAACCAGCGCTTTGCCGTTTTCAGCAAAGAAGCGTTTAATCGCGTCGACCTGATCGTGTTCGTTCTCGTAAATTTCCACGCAGTCCTTCTCCTTAGCCCAATAGAGTGCGCAAGTGCGCCGCAACGCCGTCCTGCGTTACCGTTGTCTGCTCACCAGAGCGCAGGTCTTTCACCACCACTTCGCCGTTGGCCACTTCGGACTCACCCAGCACCAGTGCGATACTTGCGCCCCACTTATCGGCACGAGCAAACTGTTTTTTGAAGTTGCCGCCGCCATGGTTGGTCATCAGCTTAACGCCCGGCAGCGCATCGCGCACGCGTTCGGCAAGCTGCATTGCCGCAGACTGCGTTTCCGCGCCTGAGGCCACCAGGTATATATCGACAACGGAATCTGCTTTAAATTCCGGATTAACTGCCTGAACCAGCAAAACAAGTCGCTCAAGACCCATCGCGAAGCCAACCGCAGGCGCAGCGCGACCGCCAAGTTGCTCAACCAGACCGTCATAACGGCCGCCCGCGCACACGGTGCCCTGAGAGCCGAGGCTGGTGGTGACCCACTCAAACACGGTACGGTTGTAGTAGTCCAGACCGCGCACCAGACGCTGGTTTACGGTGTAGGCGATGCCAGCCGCTTCAAGCAGCTTACACAGGCCCGCGAAGTGTTCGCGCGACTCGTCGTCCAGGTAATCACCCAGCGCAGGCGCATCGTTCAGCAGTGCCTGAACATCGGCGTTTTTGGAATCCAGAACGCGCAGCGGGTTGCTGTACATGCGACGTTTGCAGTCTTCGTCCAGTTTCTCTTTATGCTGTTCCAGAAACGCCACCAGCGCATCGCGGTAGTTCGCACGCGCTTCCAGAGAACCGATAGAGTTCAGCTCAAGGGAAACGTGATCGGCGATACCGAGCGCACGCCACCAGCGGGCGGTCAGCATAATCAGTTCAGCGTCGATGTCCGGGCCCTGCAGGCCAAAGGCTTCCACACCCAGCTGATTAAACTGGCGATAACGCCCTTTCTGAGGACGTTCGTGGCGGAACATCGGGCCGATATACCACAGACGCTGCTCCTGATTGTACAGAAGACCATGTTCGATGCCGGCGCGTACGCAGCCCGCCGTCCCTTCCGGACGCAGGGTCAGGCTGTCGCCGTTGCGGTCCTCAAAGGTGTACATCTCTTTTTCAACCACGTCGGTCACTTCACCGATCGCGCGTTTGAATAACGGGGTCTGCTCTACAATCGGCAAACGAATTTCGCTGTAACCGTAGCTGCCGAGCACCTGCTTCAGCGTGCCTTCAATGCGCTGCCAGATGGCGGTTTCGCCAGGCAGATAATCGTTCATGCCGCGGATGGCTTGAATGTTTTTTGCCACGTTTATTCTCTTTCTATATACAAAAAAAACCCAAAGAATGGGTTCAATCATACATGGGAAGCTCACGGCTTCCCATCACGTTATTTTTCAACCTGCTGAACGTTAATACGCTGTGTCTCGTCCATCATGGCGGCTTTGGCGCGGATGCGGGCTTCAAGCTGGTCGATCATGTCACTATTATCCAGACGATCTTTTCGAACGCCATCTTCATAGAGACCACTTTTCTTGTTACCGCCGGTCACGCCCAGGGTTGACACCAGGGCTTCACCCGGACCGTTCACCACGCAGCCGATGATGGAGACGTCCATCGGGGTGATAATGTCTTCCAGACGTTGCTCCAGGGCATTCACCGTACCGATCACATCGAACTCCTGACGTGAACAGGTTGGGCAGGCAATGAAGTTGATCCCACGCGCGCGAATACGCAGTGATTTCAGAATATCGAAGCCGACCTTGATCTCTTCGACAGGATCCGCCGCCAGCGAGACGCGCAGGGTGTCACCGATCCCTTCAGAGAGCAGCAGCCCCAGACCGATCGCGGATTTTACCGAGCCGCTACGCAGGCCGCCCGCTTCGGTGATCCCGAGGTGCAGAGGCTGATCGATCTGCTTTGCCAGCAGGCGATAAGATTCTACGGCCAGGAACACGTCGGACGCTTTTACGCTGACTTTGAACTGATCGAAGTTAAGGCGATCGAGATGATCGACGTGACGCATCGCGGATTCGAGCAGCGCCTGCGGCGTAGGCTCACCGTATTTTTCCTGCAGATCTTTTTCCAGGGAACCGGCGTTAACGCCGATACGGATAGGAATATTTTTATCGCGGGCGCAGTCCACGACCATGCGGATACGCTCTTCGTTACCGATGTTGCCCGGGTTAATACGCAGGCAATCGACGCCGTACTCGGCCACTTTCAGTGCGATGCGGTAGTCGAAGTGAATATCCGCCACCAGCGGAACGCTGACCTGCTGTTTGATCAGTTTGAACGCCTCAGCCGCATCCATGGTCGGGACGGAGACGCGAACAATGTCCGCGCCGACACGTTCTAATGCTTTGATTTGATTGACCGTCGCTTCCACATCGGTGGTGCGCGTATTGGTCATCGACTGAACGGCGATAGGTGCCCCATCGCCGATTGGCACATTCCCAACGTAAATCCGTTTCGATTTTCTACGTTGAATCGGAGCCTGGTTATGCATGAAAAATCTCCCGCGTTGCCCGTCTGTTACTGTGCTGCTGATTGTTCGGCATTAACGGTAAGACGTGCAACCTGGTTAGTTCTGATAAAGCGGCTCAGGTCGACAGGTTTTCCTTGATACTGGATCTGTACCGCTGCCGGAGCGCCGATTTTAAGTTTATAAGGCGCCTGGCCCGTTAGGTTTAACGTGCCATCTTTGCGCTGCAGGCCGCTGAACAGTTTTTTACCTGTCGCGTCAGTCACTTCCAGCCAGCAGTCGGCGCTGAAGTTCATTACCAGCGCGTTAGGATCGGCTACTGGTGTCGCCGTACCCGCCGGGCTGGTTGGCAGAGACGCTGCGGTATTGTCTGCAGGCTGAGTAGCCGCAGGCGCGTTCGCCGCAGTATCAACATTCGCCTGAGAAGGGGCAACCACCGCGTTTTGATCCTGAGCCTGAGGCGCAGCGGTGTTAGCCGTTGCTGCCGGAGCCTGCGCAGCATTGGTCGCTGTCGCATCTGGCGCTGCGGTCTGTGGCTCGCTGGAAGTCGCTGCACCGTCTGTATTCAGCGGCACGCTCTGGGCGTTATCCGTTCCGGCCTGGTTGAGTTCGGCGGAGGATTGATCGGCCATGGTGGTGATCTCTTCCTGCTGCGCCTTGTGGTTTTGCCACCACCACGCACCGGTCAGACCGACCACCACAAACAGCACCAGCCAGGTAAAGCTCATCAGCCAGCCATCACGTTTTTTACGACGTTTCCCCAGGGAGAAGGTCTGCATCGGCGCAACTTTTGCTGCACGGACCGGCGCCTGCTTCTCCATCATTGGCAGTAATTCGTTTTCGGGGATGTGCACCAGTTTTGCGTAAGAGCGGATATAACCGCGCAAGAACGTTGAAGCCAGATCGGCGGGTGCCTTATCTTCTTCAATATCGCGAACCGTGGAAACCTTCAGGCACAAGCGTTCTGCGACGGCTTGCTGGCTGAGTCCGAGTTGTTCACGGGCGTTGCGAAGACGAACGCCAGTGGAGAGTGCTTCATGTTGGTCGTGAGTGGCTTCAGTATTCATTCGCTACAACTACTGGTACGTGAAAAAAAGGGTTCAGGCGCCGGTGAGTCACAATGCCACCCGCACCGCGAAACTTCTGGTCAGTTAACCTTGAACACAGAGTATAAGACTGTCAGCCCGGAGATGACAGTACAGCCCTGCCCGTACGGCTAAACTGTTGTTACGTCGTTACATACTGCCCGAAAGTCGGATGAAACGCACCGTAATTATTGATCAGTCTTCACGAATCTGACTGATTATTCAGTAAGGTTATGTCTCACGGCGCAGATAATGCGCCGTGAGTGCATAATAATCAAACAGCTTTAACCGCGATCGTCTCGCCCTGCATGCGTTTACGCAGGGTACGCTTGGTACGGTCAATAACATCACCAGCCAGCTGTCCACATGCGGCATCAATATCATCACCACGCGTTTTACGCACGATGGTGGTGAAACCATACTCCATCAGCACCTTGGAGAAACGGTCGATACGGCTGTTCGAGCTACGGCCATACGGCGCGCCCGGGAACGGGTTCCACGGGATCAGGTTGATTTTACATGGCGTATCTTTCAGCAGTTCAGCCAGCTGATGCGCATGTTCGGTACCGTCGTTGACGTGGTCCAGCATCACGTACTCGATAGTGACGCGACCCTGGTTGGCGTTGGATTTCTCCAGATAGCGACGTACGGCAGCGAGGAAGGTTTCGATATTGTACTTTTTGTTGATTGGCACAATTTCGTCACGAATTTCATCGTTTGGCGCGTGCAGGGAGATCGCCAGCGCGACGTCAATCATATCGCCGAGCTTGTCCAGCGCAGGCACAACGCCTGAGGTCGACAGCGTGACGCGACGCTTGGACAGACCAAAGCCGAAGTCATCCAGCATGATTTCCATCGCCGGAACGACGTTGGTCAGGTTCAGCAGCGGCTCACCCATCCCCATCATCACCACGTTGGTGATTGGGCGAGTGCCGGTCACTTTTGCCGCGCCGACGATTTTCGCAGCACGCCAGACCTGGCCGATAATTTCTGAAACACGCAGGTTACGGTTAAAGCCTTGCTGCGCGGTTGAGCAGAATTTGCACTCCAGCGCACAGCCAACCTGGGAGGAGACGCACAGCGTCGCGCGGTCTTCTTCCGGAATGTAGACGGTTTCAACGCGCTGATCGCCCACCGCAATCGCCCATTTGATGGTGCCATCCGCGGAGCGCTGCTCTTCCACCACTTCCGGGGCGCGGATTTCAGCCACTTCTTTGAGCTTATTGCGCAGGACCTTGTTGATGTCAGTCATGTCATCAAAATTGTCGCTGCAGTAATGGTACATCCACTTCATGACCTGATCGGCACGAAACGGCTTTTCGCCCATCTCTTTGAAGAACTCGCGCATCTGCTGACGGTTCAGATCCAGCAGGTTGATTTTTCCATTTTTATTGGGAACCGCAGGAATGGCGACTTCGGAGGTATTCACTAATTCAGACATAATATTTACCGGCCTCGTTGTTACACGTTATGGCCCATGGAGGGTTGAATAGAAACGCCCCGGAAAGCGGTCTGCTCGTCCGGGGCGTTGCATTGTACAAAGTCTGGCGCAGGGATGCCACGTCTGGACGCGGCATTTACGAAAATAATGTGTAAACGAAACCGTTAAATTAACGGGTACGTGGACACACTTCGCCTTCTGCGAAGAAGAAAGCGATTTCGCGTGCAGCAGATTCAACAGAGTCAGAACCGTGGGTACCGTTCTCGGTGAAGCTGTCAGCGTAGTCAGCGCGCAGAGTACCTGCCAGCGCGTTGTCCGGGTTGGTTGCGCCCAGCAGGTCGCGGTGACGCTGTACGGCGTTTTCGCCTTCCAGTACGGATACCACGATTGGACCGGAGGTCATGAACTCCACCAGGCCGTCAAAGAATGGGCGACCTTCGTGCTCAGCGTAGAAGCCGCGCGCCTGCTCAACGGTCAGGTGCAGCATTTTGGTACCAACAATTTTGAACCCTGCAGATTCAAAGCGAGCGAAGATGCTGCCAATAACGTTTTTTGCCACCGCGTTTGGTTTGATGATGGAAAAAGTACGTTCAATAGCCATGATAACCTCTGTCAATGTTCTGTTGTTTTGCATACCTGAGTATGGTGTGGCGCGGATTATAAAGAGCTATAGCGCTATTGCCTATGGTTCTGCATAACATTTTTTTAAAATGAGACGAAGATTAGCAACAGTCCGGGTTTCGCATATCGTGTTGATGGTGAAAACAGAGCGGACACTGCTTTTCATCAGGCGTAAATGACCAGAAATGACGGTGGCACGTCAGGCAAACGGCTTCATATGCCAGTATGGCCACGTTTTTCGCCGTTCCTTCTGTTTGCGTCACTTTTATCGCCGCATGCTGGCATACCGCTTCGCAGCCGCCGCAACCGGTACAACGTCCGGTTTCGACGACCAGTTCAGCGTTCTCAAACCGAATCGCGTTTTCCGTACAACTCCGCCAGCACGCGCCGCACAATACGCACGTTCCGGCGTCGAGAGCTATCTCTGCCTCACTAACCCCAGAAAACGCTCTGCGCAGTTCACGCTGACCGGGCACGACGCTACAGGTCCGGACATCCTCACGGGGAACGTGCATCAGCGCACGGCGGGCGATATTAACCTCGTTGACGGGTAAAAGTTTAAACGCCCATGCCGCTTCACCGCGTCGACGAAGCACAAGATTAAGCCGGGCAATCGCCAGCAGCCAGTCAGGATACTGCTCCACGTCGATACTGATAAAACGAACATGGTGCTGTGCATGCCAGAGCAGCAGTTCATTCACATCCGGCGCACGTTCAGTAAAAGGCCCGACAAGCGTATCGCCACACAAAAAGCGTTTTCGCGGCGTGATGCCGGTGATGGCCTCAGTGGGGCAAACAAACAGGCAGTCACCGCATTCAATACAGCGGTTCTCATCAACCGAGATATCTGCGTCCGTAAAAGAAAAAGCCTGCACGGGACAAACGTCAGCGCAGGCACAACAGGAAGCACGGCGAAAACGGCGACGGACGCACGCATGCGTCACGTCCATCGCCGGGCCAAACGTTAATCTGCCCATCAGCCAATACTGAAGAAAACGAAGCGCAGCATCAGCTCACCCGCAATCAGCAAGGCGCTGCCCAGCAGCATCGTGCCTCGCGCCGCTTTTAACCCGCCTGCAGCAAAGCACAGCATACCCACGACAGACACACACCAGCTCAGCAGATGCACGGTGCGCAGTTGTTGCAGCATCTGTAACGGCGCATGAGGGAACGTCACCACGGTGTTGTCCATAGCCGAGATGTCGGCCAGCCAGACGGGCTGCATCACCAGACGCACAAGCACCAGCAGCGTGATAATGACCACCGCCGCACGCAGAGTAGCCCGGGAACGCATCCCAACCGCCATGCAGGCTGAACCAATAATGCCCACCGAGCCGATAAACAGCACCAGCGTGTTGATATGCTGCCACGTCACCACGGACGCATGCATGTAGATCTGCGCCATGCAGAACACATCCACCAGCCCGACAAGGCCCGCCGCCGCCAGAAGCAGCTTCCAGCCTGGCTTTTTGGCGAACATCAGCAGCGTCGCGAGACCCAGCGCCGCCAGGTAAAGGCTGGCAAAGATAATCTCACGGCTCAGCCAGGAGCTGGAGACATGGCGCAGCGCGTTGAGAGCATTGAGCGGATAGCCCATGTGCAGCGCCGAGGCGAGCAATCCGAGGCTTGCGAGCACAAACGCCCCGGCAGCAGGCAGAAGCGCGCTACGCTGCGAAGCATGCGCCCCCCCGAACGCCAGCCAGAGCGTCACGCCTACCGAGCCCTGCAGGAACAGCGTAAAAATCAGCAGCGGTAACTCATGCATGGCGTTTGCCCTCTTTCTCTGCACCCTGATGCGCTTTGATCACCAGATTCGGTTTTGTGATGGAAGAATCAGGCAAGCCTTTCACGTCACAGACCGCACCATACTTCGTCCGCAGTTCATCAATCGGCCCGAATTTAATCGCTTCGAGTGGACAGGTTGCCACACAGACGGGCTGCTCCCCCTTCGCCTGGAGATCCACGCAGAAATCGCATTTTGACATCTGCCCGGTCTGCTCGTTGAGCTGTGGCGCGCCGTAAGGGCATGACCACGCACAGTAGCCGCAGCCGACGCACTTATCTGTATCAACGCGCACAATGCCGTCTCCCGGACGCTTGTGCATCGCCGTGGTCGGACAGTTTTTAGTGCAGATGGGGTCTGCACAGTGGTTACAGGAAATAGAGAGCGTGTAGGCAAACACATTGTTGCTGACGCCGCCCTGCCCGGTTGGGATGAAATTCCCGCCGTTGACTTCGTACACGCGACGGAAACGACGTCCGACCTCAAGGTTGTTTTTATCTTTGCATGCCACCTGGCAGGCTTTACACCCTGAGCAGCGTGAAGAGTCGATGTAAAAGCCCAGCTGTTTGTCGCTCACCGGCGCGTAGTGTTTAAACTGACTCATGCTTTTGCCACCTCCACCAGCATGGTTTGATGTGAATTCCCTTTCGCAAGCGCGGTAATACGAGCCGAACTGAGCACGTTCGCGCAGCCGCCTTTATCAATGCCCTTCTCATCCGGCTGCCACCAGGCACCTGCCTGCATGGCTACCACACCAGGAATGATGCGCGGCGTAACCTCCGCCGGGATCTCACAAATGCCGCGTGCGTTATGGATACGCACGGTATCTCCCTGCGCAATGCCGCGCTTCTGCGCGTCCTGAGGGTTAATCCACAGCTTTTGCTGCTGCGCCTCAATCAGCCACGGGTTGGCGTACTGGGTAGAGTTGGCGCGGTTTTTCCCTTTCCAGGTGATCAGCTGCAGCGGGAAGGTTTTCGCCAGTTCGTCTTCCGGCCCTTCATGGGCAGGCACGTAGTGCGACAGCGCCGGAATCTCCGGGTGCTGCATGTCGTACAGACGCTTCGAGAAGATCTCAATTTTTCCGGACGGCGTCGGGAACGGATGATTTTGCGGGTCGCGAATATTGTCTTCAAAGGCGACAAACGGCGCGCTTTTGAAGAGATGCTGACGCGTCTTTTGCAGCGTCGCGAAGTCCGGCAGGTTTTCATCTGGCATGGAGAGCCGCGTCTGCTCCCAGATGTGCTCAATCCACGCCTTTTCGTCACGCCCTTCGCTGAATGCCGGTTCGACGCCAAGCTTAGAAGCGACCTCCCGCAGCCAGTCGTAGTCTGAACGGCGCTCAAATTCAGGCTCAATCAGCTTTTCCGACAGGATCAGATAGCTTGCGGTACCCCAGGTTTCGCCGATATTCCAGCGTTCCATAAAGCTGGTTTCCGGCAGGAGAAGATCGGCGTATCGGGCGCTCGGCGTCATAAACAGATCGCTCGCGACGATAAACTGGATTTTCGACTCGTCTTCCAGCACGCGGGTTGCCTGATGAAGATCCGGGTTCTGGTTAGCCAGATAATTGCCCGCCAGCGAGAAGAGGATGCGGATATTGCTGTCCAGCTTTTCTGCATCCTTCAGGCCGACTTCCGCCGTTACCTTAGAGGCATCGTCGGCGGCCTGCACCCAGTTCATCACCGATATTTTGGCTTTCACCGGGTTATCCGGCATCTCCGGGCCTGCGGCAAATTTACGGTTAGCACAGCCGCCGTAGCCTGCCGCCCAGCCGCCCTTCACCCCAACGTTACCCGTCAGCGTGGCCAGTAACGTCGAGCCGCGCGCGGTGCGCTCGCCGCAGTTATGGCGCTGCGGTCCCCAGCCCTGGATCAGCGCGGCGGGCTTCGTCGTGGCATAATCGCGCGCCAGCTGACGAATGTTCTGCGCAGGCACGTGGGTGATTTTCTCTGCCCACTCGGGCGTTTTCGCCACGCCATCTTTTGCGCCGCTCAGATAAGCCATCAGGGATTCATTGGCCGGAACGCCTTCCGGCATAGCGTCTTCATCAAAGCCCAGGGTATAGCGCAGAATAAAGTCGCGATCGTGCAAGTTCTCCGTGACGATCACGTACATCATGGCGTCCATCAGGGCGTTATCGGTTGTTGGCAGCAGCGGGATCCACTGGTCAGCAAGGGAGGACACCGTATCTGAATAGCGCGGATCGACAACGATGAAGCGGGTGCCGTTTTGCTTCATCTTCTGGAAGAAGTAGTTGCTGTGACCAAAAATCGTTTCCGTCGGGTTATGCCCCCAGAGGATGACCAGTTTGGTGTCCAGTAACGTGTCCAGCGAGCTGCCGCTGGCGGCGGTACCGTAGGTATAGGGCGTTGCCGCTGCGGTGTTGCCCATACTGACCGAGTGATAGCTTTCGAGATAGCCACCCGTTAAATTAAGCAGACGACGAACCATTTTATCGCCGGAGAACGTTCCTCCCGAAACTGCGGTGCCAACATGCACATAGCGCGAAGCAGCACCGTATTTTTGCGTAATGGTTTTTAATTGATTCGCAATAAGCGTTGTAGCTTCATCCCAGGTAATACGTTCGAATTTTCCTTCGCCACGTTTACCCACGCGTTTCATTGGATATTTAAGCCGATCGGGATGGTAAACAAATTTCCGATACGCGCGTCCACGAACGCAGGCGCGCATCACCGGCATTTGAAGATCCAGTTCTTTATCCGGACGCGTAGAGATGCGTGTGACCACGCCGTCGCTGACGTGCGCCCGAATATCGCATTTCCCGCCACAGTCAAAGGTGCTGCAGGTTTGAATGACTTTTTCTTCGGGTTCGTTCACTGCCGCAGGCATTGTCGCCGCCTGCGCTTTTCCGCCTTTTACCACAAACGGCAGAGCGGCAAGCGCGGACCCGGCCTGAATAAAGTGACGCCGGGAGAGAGCGGGATTAAGACTCTCTCTCAGTTTCTTATTTTTTTTCATTGCTCGTTCCTTCAAATAAAAACGCATTCTCGTTTTTTTGCAGAACCGAACATTGATAATTATCAAGCTAACCCTTCTGGATTATTTTAATAAGCCATTTCGAAATTCACCGTCGCTATTTGGCCGGTTTCATCCATTACCATTAATTGATATTCACCCGGCAAATATAATTTCAGTGAATATTTATATTCATGCCCCTCTAAAGGCTCGCCATTTAAAAACCACCATCGCTGCCCTTCTCCACCGCTGGTGGAGAGAGAAAGCGTTATAGTTGTCTCCCCCGGAAGACGTTTGATGACGGCCCCCTCTCTGACCCCTGACAGCATAAGCGGCGCGATATTGCTGTTATCCAGAGGCGGGCAAACTGTTGATGCTGCCGGGAGACGCGCCGCTCTTTTTTCCGCAGCGGGCAGCCACGGCTCCAGCGGCAGCGGCCAGACATCCAGGACTTTTTCAGTAGCATCCGGGCAATCTGCGGCCACGCGTTTGCCGGTTTTATCCAGCCAGACCGGGAAACGAATGCCGCGTATGCCCTCCTGTTCAGGGAGAAGCAGCGTGGGCGGTTCACTCCCTTCCAGCAGCCAGGTCGACAGGCGACGTCGACAGTTTTCACTGCCTTCCGGTAGCGACTGGCCGCCCGGCCAGCAGATCACGCCCCGCCCGACGCTCTCCGGACGCGGATCGCGCGGCAGGCGGGCTTCGTCTACCGTTGAACGTGACTGAAGCAGATTATTGACCTGGTTTAACAGCGGAACCGCGCTGGCAAACCCAAACTGTCCCGCCACGGGCGTGCCGTCCGGTCGTCCGGTCCAGATGCCTATCACATAACGGGCATTCAGACCGATGGCCCAGGCATCACGGTACCCGTAGCTGGTGCCGGTTTTCCACGCCAGCGGCGCAACCTGCGGTAGCGCATTATCCGGCAGCGGCTGCGCTTCATTGGCCAGAATACGGCGAATAATCCACGCCGAGCCTGGCGATAACAGCGGGCGTTCAGTCAGCGGATCGCCCGGCTGTAACCGCAGCCTTCCCGCCTTACCGTGTCGGGCAAAGGCGCTATAGGCCGCAGTGATATCTGCCAGCCGCGCGCCCGCCCCGCCGAGGATCAGAGACAAATTCGGCTGCGCCCCCGCAGGCAGGATCAGCGGCAAGCCTGCGTTGCTTAGCATCCCGGCAAATCGTTTTGGTCCGTAGGCTTCCAGCACCTGAACGGCCGGCAGGTTGAGGGAGCGTACCAGCGCTTCACTCATGCTGACCGGTCCATGGAACCCGCTGTCAAAATTCCCGGGACGATAATCACCGGTTTTTCTGGGAACGTCCTGAAGCAGCGAGGCGGGATGGAGCAGGCCATCATCCAGCGCCATGCCGTAGATAAAGGGTTTTAACACCGATCCCGGGGATCGGATCGCATTGACCATATCCACATGGCTAAAACGCGTGTCATCGTTGATATCCACCGACCCAACCCAACCGCGTACTTTCATATTGGTATGATCGACCACGATCATCGCCAGCGAGCTGCGGGCCGGCAGACCCGATTTCCAGTTCATCGCCAGCTCTTCCAGCTGCCGCTGCAGTCCGGCATCCAGCGTGGTGACAATTTTCGTGTCGCGACTTTTGCCGAGCATCATCCGAGCAAAGAGCGGCGCCAGCTGCGGCATCTGCCGGGGCGCCAGCCATACTGATTCCTCACGGGACTCTTTGACCTGCTTTGCGGACCAGACGCCCTGCGTCGCCATGCGGTCGAGCACTTTATTGCGCGCCGCTTCGGCCCGTTCAGGCCAGCGGTCCGGGCGTAATCGACTCGGCGCCTGCGGCAGCACCGCCAGCAGCGCCGCGTCGGAATAGCTGAGCTGCGACGGCGGCTTGCCCAGATACGTCCAGCTTGCCGCTCCCACGCCCTGCAGCGTACCGCCAAAGGGGGCGCGATTGAGATAGAGCGTCAGGATTTCGCGTTTGGAAAGATGCCACTCCAGCTGCATGGCACGCCAGAGCTGGCGAATTTTGCCGCCAAAGGTGCGCGGATGCGGGTCCAGCAGTCGCGCGACCTGCATGGTGAGCGTGCTTCCGCCAGAGATGACTTTCCCGGAACTGAGATCCTGCCAGGCGGCGCGCAGGACAGAGAGCGGGTTTACGCCGGGGTGATCCCAGAACCAGCGATCTTCGTACTGGATCAGCGCCTCAAGATAACGGGGAGAGACCTCTTCGATCGTCACCGGATAGCGCCAGATCCCGTCGCTATCGGCAAAACGCCAGAGCGGCGTGCCCTTCTCATCCACCACCACCCGCGCGGGGTTAACCTCTTTCAGCGGCAACGGCCACAGGCGGTCGGCAGCGATAATCAGCCCCCCTAAAACGAGAAGCGCTCCCGCCAGCCACAGCCAGCGGGAGCGTGTCAGACGTGCCATTCGCATATTACGGAACAACAATCAGCGGGCCGCTGGCCGCCCCCGTTGCCCGCCACTGCGGAACGTACATAGACTCCACCATCGGCACCGGGACCTGGTAGGTTCCCGGCGTCACGGCGCGCGCCAGATAAACCAGCGTGACCGGCTGACCTTCATTTACCGGCACGGCCGCCACAAAGCGGTCGTCGCGGAATTCCATATGCTGAATGTCCGCCTGCTGCATCTGGCTGAGCAGGTTCTGCACCTCACTGCCGCTGTCCTGCAGGCTGGCGCTGCTGCTTGCCAGGTTCTGGTTTTCCAGCTCCAGCCCCGCAGGCAGGAGATCTACCACCAGCGCGTCCGGCACGTTCTGGCTGGCTTTAACTTCCAGCCACACCAGCACCAGCTCGCCGCTCTTCAGCGAAGAGAGTGATTTCGTACTGCCGTCGGTTGCCAGGATATGACGTTCGACCTGCAACACGTTCGCGCTCGGCTGAGGGGCATATTCCGGATAGCCGGTGCTGTCCAAACGTACCCAGAGCGGTGTCGTTCCGGTATTGGTGACCTGCAGCGCGCCAAGCTGGTCGCCGCTCACGTTTTGTACCTGCGCTTTATCGCCACCTGATGCGGAATCTGACAGGGAGGTTTTCGCCTGCCATGCACCGGACAGAGTTTGCAGCGAACGTCCGGCCAGGAACAGCGCGTTGCTCTCCTGAGTGGACAACCAGCGCTGGCTGAAGGCCTGTTCAGAAAGAGCATTCAGCAGCGTATTTTGCGCATCCGGCAGCAGTTTGTACTCCTCCAGCAGGGAGAGCATCAGCGCGTTATCGCGAAGCTGGCTACCGTAATCGGCCATCCAGGTTTTGCTGTCGTTGCGCGGCGTTTTGAGCGCCAGATCCAGCGCCTGCTGGCTGCGCGGGGCATCGCCCATCAGCCTGAGCGCCATGCCCAGCTGCATCAGCGGCAGACCGGACGCCGCCTGAGCGTGACGATCCCAGATTTCACGCAGCGCGCCCAGCGGCGCTTTTTGCTGACGAGCCAGCACCAGCGCGGCATAGGCCTGAACGGCAAATTTACTGGCCTGAGTATCGTCGCTGTAGCGGATGGACATCATGCCCGGGTCCTGCAGATAGCGCAGCAACCGGCTATTGGCGTTATTCACCGCATCGGCAGGCACGCTATAGCCCTGCTCGCCCGCCCGCACCAGGAAGTCGGTCACATAAGCCGTCAGCCAGTACTCTTCCGGACCGTTTTTATCCCACAGCGCGAACCCGCCGTCTTCACGCTGCATCTGCAGCAGACGGGAAATACCGATATCAATGGCGGCACGGCGTTTATCGTCCGTATCACCTTTAATGCCAAGCGCCGTCAGTTGCGCCGCGTTGGTGTAGAGCGACGGGAACAGGCCGCTGGTGGTCTGCTCCAGGCAGCCATACGGATAGGCCTGCAGTTCGCGAATATAGCGCGCCAGGTTGAGCGGTGGTTTGCCGCTCAGCAGCAGTTGTCCCTGCAGGGTGGCAGGAGAGAAACCGTTACTGTGCTGCGCCGGTGCGGTCCAGGATTCGCCAGGGTTGAGCATGGCACCGGTATTCACCGTCTGTGCCGGGAATGCCGGACGCACGCCGATTTTCCAGCTCTTCTGCTGTGGTGCAAAGGTCTCGCCCGGAAGCTGCAGGCCGGTAACCTGTGCTGTTACCTCTCCGTCACCATACCCCTCCAGCGCACGCACCGGAATAAACAGGGTGGTCCGCGCCCCCGGAGGCAGTTGCACCGGCTGCGGCTGTCCACCTTCCAGCGACAGTTTGCCTGTCGCGGTCAGGGCAACGTTCAGCGTTTGCGGCTGGTCGGTCAGGTTGGTGAGATCCAGCGTCAGGCGTGAGGTGTCTCCACTTGCCAGGAAGCGCGGCGTGTTGAGCTCGGTAATAACCGGCGCGGCCACCACAACCTTGCTTTCGCTGCTGCCGAAATCGTCTTCTGTCCAGGCCTGCGCCATCAGACGCAGTTCGCCGTTGAAATCACCAATCGGCAGCGTAATCGTGCCTTCCCCGTTGGCATCCAGCGTAACCGGCTGTGCCTGCTGGGCAATGATGGTGACGTGGTTCACCGGCGGTTTGCCGCCGCGCTTCAGTTCATCCCCATCGCCACCGAAGCGCAGCGCGGCCAGACGGCCCTGCCCTTCAATGACCTGGCCGTATATATCGTAGATATCCGCGCCGTAACGCTTCTGGCCAAAGAAAGCCTGCCACGGATCCGGCGTGACGTAATCGGTAATGTTCAGCACGCCGCTGTCCACCGCCGAGACCAGCACGTTCACCTTCTGCGGCACGGCCCCCTCTTTCACGCTGGCTTTCACCTTCACCGAGAGCGTCCGGTTTGGACGCATTTTCTGCGGGTTATCGAGCGCAATATTCAGGCGGCGATTTTCGTCGCCCATCGGCAGATGCAGCAGGCCTACCGCGCGTTTCGGCGTGGCGGATTTGGATTTATCGCCCGGACGCACCACCAGCGTGCTGAGGTAAAGATCGTGACGTTTCCAGGCTTTATCCACCGGAATGGAGAGATCGAGACCGTTTGCCGGCACGTCGATCTCTTTCCACCACAGCGGCCCTTCGCTGGATTCGATCATCGCATAGCCCTTGCCTGCGGCCGGCGCGGCGATGTGCAGGTTGATGGTGTCACCTGGCTGATAGGCTGGCTTATCCAGTTTCAGCGTCACACGGTCAGGGCGCGCGGCCCCAGTGCCATCGCTGTTATCCTGCCAGCTGTAGCCTGCCCAGAAGCGCACGCTGCTGACCATTTCATCAGGCGCTTTGACTTCCAGACGATAAGAGCCCCACTCTACCGGGAAGGTGACTTTACCCGTTTCATCGGCCTTAAGCGTCAGCTCCTGCTCACCTTCGACGAGGTCTTTCTGATCGAACTGAGACTGCCAGCCTTCGCTCTCAGACCAGTTCCAGAAGTAGTCCCGACGCTCGCGAATCAGACGAACCTGTAACCCGGAAACGGCCTTTTTCGCGCCGCTGGCATCGGCATACACGATGTCGAAACTGGCGTTGCCGTTCTCATCAACAATCGGCTGGTTGACGGTCGTATCGGTGCGGTAGTCGTAAACGGCTTTACTGGCGAACTGAGGGCGAATACCCGGCAACTCAGCCGCCGGCCAGATGGACTGCTCAGCACGACGCGTCACCGGACGACCGCCCGACTCCAGCAGGCTGGCCTGCAGGATCAGCTGCAGCGGAGAGTGCACCTCTTTCCACTGGCTTTCGGTAGAAACCTGCCCACGCCCCTGCTCGTCCAGCGTAAGCTGAACTTCATCCAGGCTGCGGCTCAGGTTCTCTTCGGCGATATCACCAAACTGGAAGCCCGGCAGCGCGGCCACCGCGTCACGCAGCGGACGCAGGAAGAGCTGGCCCTGCAGAGAGTTACCGTTGGCCGGTGCGCCATACAGGTAATAGCCGACCACGTTAAAGTCGACGTTATCCTGCGGTGAAACCGGCGTTTTTTGTCCGCTCAGGTTGAGCGCCATGCGCTCTGGCATGAAGTCTTCGACGTGGAAGTCCCACAGGCGCTGCAGGTTATCGCCCGTGTTGGCGCGAATATGCCACATGCCGGTCTGCGCCCCGCTGTCCAGCGGGTAGTTGAATCGGTAGAGACCGTTTTCAGGCTGAACAACGATCGAGCGAGCCACCTGACCGTCAGGGCGCAGCACGTCAAGCTTCACGGGCTGATCGGGAAGCGGCTTACCGTCACTGTCGCGCAGCAGGCCGTTGAGGATCACCGTTTCGCCCGGGCGATAGAGATCGCGTGGACCAAACATGAAGAACTGCTTGCTGTAGCCCGGACTCCCGGCGATATCAAACTCCGCCAGGTCGAGGGCCGGCAGCTTGAGGTCAAGCAGCGTGGTCTGGCCGTCTTTACTGGCCAGAATCAGGGCAGCCTCTTTGTCGGTCTCAAGCTTTGCGTGGCCATCGCCGTCGCTGTTCGCTTCGGCAAGGGTCTGCCCTTTGTCATTCAGCAGGGTGACGGTAACCCCGGACTGCGCCGCACCGTTCTCCAGACTCTGGGTGAAGATGTCCAGGCGGTTATGATAACGGTGAGCGGACAGGCCAATATCGCTTAAGGTAAAGAGCGTTGCGGCGTTGCTGTAGTTATAGTGCCCGGCCTGGTTCATGACCGCGATGTAAACCCCAGACTGCTGGAGCGGTTTAATATCCTTCAGGGGCAACAGCAATTTTTCGCGCGTGTTGCGCGCCGGATTAAGATCGAAGCGACCGGTGTAAACCAGCTCCGCCATCTTTAGCAGGTTGTCGGATTCCCAGTTGGTGAGGGAGTTGCGGTATTCCCACTGGCTGACAAAAGAGGCCAGCGATTCCGGCTTCACGCGGTAGAAGTTCACGTCAACATTGTTGACGTTAAGCGCCATTACCGGCAACCCTTCCACCACCTTACCCGGCAGCAGCGAGCCGCGGCTGGCAAACCCGACGGTAGGCTCGACGTCCCGGGTGGTGAGGGCTTTTTCATAATCAATGCCGAACGTCGCCTTGTTCAGCGCCTGCAGGCCCCGTTCAACGGTGACGACCAGGTTGCGGTTGGGCTCCAGATGACGCAGGCGAAGCTCTTTCAGGTTAGGCGCAAGTTCCCACGCCCCGTCAACTTTGCCGCTTTTTTTGTCCACGACATGCACGGTTTTCGCGAAATCCTGATCGGGATTCAGCGGAACCGAGAATGTCAGCACCAGCGTGGCGGCACCGTCGAGCTGAACTTCAGAAGCATCCAGCAGGGTCAGCGCTTTTCCCTGACTCTGGGCGGCTAGCTTAGCCAGCGTTTCAGCATTTGGCTTTTCCGCGGCTTTTGGTGTGGATGCGGTGGATGCCGCGGGAGCCGCAGCCTGAGGTTTATCGTCGCTGTTATCACAGCCGACAAGCGTAAACGTGGTAAGCAGCGCAAGAGAGAGCGCGGCTAAGCGAAACGGTTTCATCCTTTGTCCCTGGCCCAGAGGGGGCCTGTTGGTCGTCGTCCGGATAAGTATTATCCGCAAGTTTCATTAATTCAAAAAGTCCAATTTTAGAATCTGGAAAGCGCCTCGCAGAATGGCATCACGCCGCTACGCCGTGATGGAACCGCGATCACAGCGCATAACGTCACATGTTACCTTTCACGTCATTTGTTTTTAAAACAAGAGGATAGCTGGATAAGCGTCCCTGAAGGCTGCTAGTTTTATAACCATGACGCACCCCGAGTGCGCGGTTCAAAAAGAGAGAAAGCCATGAAACGAGCCGTGAACGCCCTACAAAATTTCGGAAAATCATTGTACGGACCGGTGCTTATCTTACCGATCGTCGGTCTGTTTATCGCCTTTGGTAACGTGCTGGGTAACGGTAATCTCGCCGAGTACCTGCCGTTTCTCGGTCATCCGCTGATTCAGCATCTTGGTCAGTTGATCGCAAAATCTGCCGTGTCGGTGCTGGTTAACCTGGCGCTGGTGTTTGCCGTCGGTATTCCGATTGGCCTGGCAACGCGCGATAAAGGCTATGCCGCGCTGATTGGCCTGGTCACCTTTGTCGTATTCATCAACGCCATGAACGTCACGCTGCAGCTGCAGGGCGCACTGGCGCCAGCGGCGCAGATGAAAGCGGCCGGACAGACGATGGTACTGGGCGTGCAGGTGCTGGAGATGGGGGTTTTTGCCGGGATACTGACCGGAGCGCTTTCCGGCTATCTGTACAACAAATACTCCGGCGTACAGTTTAACGGCGCGATGGCGATTTACTCCGGCCACTGTTTTGTCGCCATCGTCATGCTCCCCGTCTCCATGCTGCTCGGCGTGGTGATGAGTGAGCTTTGGCCCTTTGCCCAGCATGGCATTAGCGCCCTGGCGCTGGCCATCAAAGGCTCCGGGCCGTTTGGCGTGGCCATCTACGGTTTCCTGGAACGCATTCTGGTCCCCACCGGCCTGCACCATCTGGTTTATACGCCGTTCCTCTATACCGAGCTGGGCGGCACGCAGGAGATATGCGGCGTAACCTATCAGGGCGCGCGCAATATCTACTTTGCCGAGATGGCCTGCGCGGACGTGAAGCAGCTCAGCAGCACCGTGGTGTGGGACGCCCGCGGCATCAGCAAAATGTTTGGCCTGCCTGCCGCGGCGCTGGCGATGTATATGACCGCCAGGCCAGAGCGTAAAGCGGCGGCGAAAGCGATTCTGATCCCGGCGGCACTGACTTCGCTGCTGGTCGGCGTCACCGAGCCGATTGAGTTCTCCTTCCTGTTTGTCGCCCCGCTGCTGTTCGTGGTGCACGCGGTGCTGACCGGCATCGGCATGATGCTGTTCTCGCTGCTGGGCGTTCACGCCATCGGCGCCAACGGGATTATCGACTTCATCCTTTACAACCTGCCGCTCGGCACGGCCAAGTCCAACTGGCCGATGTACATCCTGGTCGGGCTGATCATGTTCGCCCTCTACTACGTGGTGTTCCGCTTCCTGATCCTGCGCTTCAACATGAAAACGCCGGGCCGTGAAGATGAGGACCAGGAGACGCGCCTCTACAGCAAGCAGGAGTACCAGGCGAAGGGCAATAACGACGGTCTGGGCGAGTCCATCGTGGTGGGGCTGGGCGGCCGGGAAAATATTGAAGTGGTGGACAACTGCTACACCCGCTTGCGCGTCACGGTGAAGGACGTCGCCATCATCGACGAGCCGCGCCTGAAGGCGACTGGCGCGAAAGGGATTATCAAACAAGGTAACAACGTTCAGGTGGTCTACGGGCTGCATGTCAAAAAAATGCGAGAAGCCGTTGAGACGTTTCTCTGAAAGGAGCTAAAGATGTTAACACCCCCATTCATTCTGTCGATTGCCGGCGGCGGCAGCACCTACACGCCGGGCATTGTGAAAAGCCTGATGGTGCGCCTGCAGGATTTCCCGCTGGCCGAAATTCGCCTTTACGATATCGACGAAGCGCGTCAGAACACCATTGCGCCGGTCGTCGAGAAGGTCATTCGCGACCACAGTCAGCGCATCACATTTACCGTCACCAGTGACCCGGAAGTGGCCTTTAGCGGCGCGCATTTTGTCTTCGCCCAGATGCGCGTCGGCCAGTACAAAATGCGTGAGCAGGATGAGAAGATCCCGCTGCGTCACGGCGTGGTGGGCCAGGAAACCTGCGGCCCCGGCGGGCTGGCTTACGGCCTGCGCACGATCCTGCCGATGGTGGAGCTTATCGATCTGGTCGATCGCTACGCGCATGAGAAAGCCTGGATCGTGAACTACTCCAACCCTGCCGCGATCGTCGCGGAAGGCGTGCGCCGCCTGCGCCCGAACGCAAGGGTGCTGAACATCTGCGATATGCCGGTTGCCGCGATGCGCAATATGGGCGCCATTCTGGGCGTGGATCGTCATAAACTGGAAGTGGACTACTTCGGCCTGAACCACTTCGGCTGGTTTACCCGCGTGCTGGTGGACGGCGAAGACAAGCTCCCGGCGCTGCGTAAGCATATCGCGAAGTTTGGCCTGCTGACGGAAGATGCGGCTAAAACCGACCCGCAGCACTCGGATCCGTCGTGGGTGAAAACCTGGCGCAATATCAAGCCGATCATGGACAACTTCCCCGAGTATCTGCCGAACCCGTATCTGCAGTATTACCTGATGCCGAACCAGATTGTGGCGCATCAGAACCCGGACTATACCCGCGCCAACGAAGTGATGAACGGGCGCGAGAAAAAGCTGTTCGCCGCCGCCGAAGAATATCAACGCACCGGAATTTTACCGGATGCCTTCCACGTGGGCGTCCACGGTGAATTTATCGTTGACGTCGCCTGTTCGCTGGCGTTCAACCTGCGAAGCCGCCATCTGGTGATGGTGGAAAACCGCGGGGCGATTACCAACCTGCCATACGATGCGGTGGTGGAAGTTCCCGCTTATATCACCGCCGAAGGCCCGGAACCGATTCGCGTCGGCCAGGTGCCGCTGTTCCATCAGACCCTTTTGCAACAGCAGCTCGCGTCTGAACAGCTGCTGGTGGAGGCGACTATCGAAGGCAGCTATGAAAAAGCGTTGCAGGCATTTACCCTGAACCGCACCGTGCCGACCATGGAACATGCAAAAGCGATTCTGGATGAGATGATTGAGGCCAACCGCGACTACTGGCCAGCGCTGCAAAAAGCCTGGCAGGACGGCGAACCGGTGAAAAAATAGGGGCTTGCTCGCGAGTTGAACGTGGTTTGCTTGTCGGTGTCAGAAAAAACACCGACAATCCTTTTTTACGGAAAAGAATGGAGGCAACCCATGTCCACCTCATATTTTGTCGCCGCCGACTGGCTGATTGAGCACGGTGACGATCCGGAAGTCCAGATTATTGACGCGCGTATGGCCCCGCCGGGGCAAGAGCATCGTGACGTGCCCGGTGAATACCGTGCCGGGCATCTGCCTGGCGCGGTATTTTTTGATATCGAAGCCCTCTCCGATCATACCTCTCCCCTGCCGCACATGCTGCCGCGCCCGGAAGCGTTTTCCGTGGCGATGCGCGAGCTGGGCGTCAGCAAAGACAAACACCTCGTTGTCTATGATGAAGGTAACCTCTTTTCCGCGCCGCGCGCGTGGTGGATGCTGAAAAACTTCGGCGTGGAAAAAGTCTCGATTCTGGCGGGCGGCCTCGCGGGCTGGAAGCGTGACGAGCTACCGCTTCAGCAGGGTGACGTCACGCTGCCGGAAGGCGAGTTCGATGCCACGTTCGACGCACACGTAGTGAAACGCCTGACCGACGTGCTGGTCGTGAGCCATGAAAAAACGGCGCAAATCGTCGATGCCCGTCCTGCTCCGCGCTTTAATGCCGAAGCGGATGAACCGCGTCCGGGGCTGAAGCGTGGACATATTCCGGGCGCGCTGAACGTGCCGTGGGGCGACCTGGTGTTTGAGGGCGAGCTGAAAACCACCGACGAGCTGCGCGCCATTTTTGAACGTCAGGGCGTGGATTTGCATCGTCCGATTATCGCCAGCTGCGGTTCCGGCGTAACGGCCTGCGTGGTCATTCTGGCGCTCGCCACGCTCGGCGTAAGCGACGTCACGCTCTACGACGGCGCCTGGAGCGAATGGGGCGCGCGTGACGACCTGCCGGTTGAACCCGCGAAATAATGGATAACCGCCTGGCCACGCTGTTAACGCGCGGGGCGTCATTGACCCGCGCGGAGTATCGCGTCCTCGCCCACCTCACGGAGCATCCGCTGCTGGTGGGCAACATCACGGTTCGCGAGCTGGCAAAGGCGACATTCGTTTCTACCGCCACCATCATGCGGCTGTGCCAGAAGCTGGGGTTCAGCGGCTTTAGCGAGTTTATCTGGCACTGCAAGCAGCTGCTCTCCGACACGCCGCATATTGCCGCTCAGGCGCAGTCGCGTCCTGAACTCCCGGTGCTGTTTAACCAGTTTATCGCCAACTATCAGCACACCTTTCAGTGGGTTACCCAGGACAAACGCCAGCAGTTTTCCGACCTGCTGCGCCAGAAAGAGAGCTTCTTTCTCTACGGGGCCGGGTTTTCTTATCTGTTTGCGGAGTACCTGACCAAGAAGCTACAGGTAATGGGCAAAACGGCGTTTATCTCCGGACCGGGCGACAGCCGGAACATTTTTCTCAGCAATGCCGCCCGCTATCAGGTGTTTATTGCCGTCTCGCGCAGCGGCGAAACGGAGCAGGTGCTGGATAAAGCGCGGATAGCCAAAAACGTCGGCATGACGATCGTCGCGTTTACCCGCGCCTCGGCCAACACGCTGGCGGAGATGGCCGACGTGCACTTTGCCCTCTATGACGAAGCGGTGCACTTTGCCGCCGAAGCCGCAGGGGTGACGTCGTTTGAGTCGAATCTGGTGCTGCTGATGGATTTACTGCTGCTGGAAGCAACGGGGTGATATTCACCCCGCTGTCATCAGATGATGCGGTTGGTCTTGAGATCGCGCAGGAAGCCGCCCCAGCGACGCTCGTAGAACGGCGTAATGTGCTCGGTAATAAAGTGGCTGATGCCCTTCTCACCGTTTTTCACCTGGCAGATATCAATTGGTTCATCGCCCGGTAGCGTGTCGGTCGCCACGCTGCCCGCTGCCTGAACGATCTCGTCGAAATCGCCATCGGCTTCAATACCGATCAACAGCACCGGCTTTTCGTCCGCGCGCTCTTTAATGGAGCAGAGAAATGCGCGCCTGACGGGCTTGAGCGTTTTGAACAGCGTCGTCAGGGAATCAATCATCTGCGCGGGCGGCTCGGCCACTTCAGAGAGCAGCAGTGTTTCGCCCCCTTCGAGCACTTCCTGCGTGCTGAGCGGGTTGCCCTCTTCGCCAATCAGGTGGCTGATTTCACGTGGCGTAAACTCTTTCCCGGTCGGCAGCTTCGCGTTCAGGAACAGCGTCTGGCCGAGCGTCATTTCAAACAGGGTACGCACCGGCATCACCACGAACGCCTGTTCATCTTCTACCGCTTTCTGCAGCGCTTCCAGCGAGGTGAAGAACGGGATCACCGACGTGCCGTCGTCTTTCTCCCAGTGCAGCAGATCCAGCGCGCTGTCTTCTACGACTTGTTCACCTTCAGCCGCAGTGCCCGGCACCCAGACGGTGGATTCCAGCAGCGTGCGGAAAAAGGCCGGACGGTGGGCGGGCTCGGTCGCCGCCTGCTCCAGCAGGGTTTCTAATTCGTTTTTGGTATCTGACATAGTTTGGCTACTTCACACTTGCCCGGCGGCGCTACGCTTGCACGGGCCTACGGGTTTTGTAGGCCGGGTAAGCGTAGCGCCACCCGGCAAAAAAGATTACTCAGCCGTCAGCAGGTTCGCCACGGTACGCACGCCCAGACCGGTCGCGCCTGCGGACCACTGCTCAACCGCCGCTTTACGGTACGTCGCGGAGCAGTCGATGTGCAGCCAGCCCTCGTGGTAGTTCTCAACGAAGTGAGACAGGAAGCCTGCCGCCGTGCTTGCACCCGCCGGGTACGCCGCGCTGGCAGTGTTGTTCAGCTCGGCAAAGTTAGACGGCAGCTGGCTACGGTGGAACTCGGCCAGCGGCAGACGCCAGAACGGTTCGTTTTCCGCCGCGGCGCTGGCCAGCAGGCGTGCGGCCAGCTTGTCGTCAAAGCTGAACAGCGCGTGGTAGTCGTTACCCAGCGCGGTTTTCGCCGCACCGGTCAGAGTCGCCATGTCGATGATCAGCTCAGGCTTCTGGGCAGATGCGTCGATCAGGCCATCGGCCAGCACCAGACGGCCTTCGGCGTCCGTGTTCATCACCTCAACGTTTTTGCCGTTACGGTAGCGAATGATGTCGCCCAGCTTGAAGGCGTTACCGCTGACCATGTTGTCCGCGCAGCACAGGTACAGCTTCACGCGCTTTTTCAGACCGCGGGTGATGGCAAAGGCCAGCGCGCCGGTGATGGTGGCCGCGCCGCCCATGTCGGACTTCATGGAGTCCATGAACGCGCTCTGCTTCAGGCTGTAGCCGCCGGTGTCGAAGGTGATGCCTTTACCGACCAGGCAGGCAAAGACAGGGGCGTCTTTATCGCCGGTTGGGTTGTAGTCCAGCGCCAGCAGCACCGGAGGACGCTCGGAGCCGCGGCCCACGGTGTGGATACCCATGTAGTTCTGCTCGCGCAGGTCTTCACCCTTGGTGATGCGGTAGGACATCTTGTCGCCCGCCACGCCGCACAGCAGGTCAACGGCGCGCTGCGCCAGCTGCTCAGGGCCTAACTCTTCCGCCGGGGCGTTGATGGTGTCGCGCACCCAGTCGATAATTTTCAGGCGGCTTTCCAGCTCTTTCTGACCGGCTTCGTCGAGGTTCGCCCACTCAATTTTGCGGGTGCCTTTCGGCCCTTTATAGCCCGCCCAGAACGCCCAGCTGCGGTCGGTGTCCCACCCTTCGCCTTCCAGCGAGACATGCTTAATGCCCAGACCGTCAATTTTACGCGCGGCGCGCTGGATCAGGCCCAAATCATCATTGCCCGTCAGGTGCAGGGTAATACCGTCGTTATTAATGCTGTAGGTGGCTTTCTCGCCCCAGCGCGCGTCGGCAGGCTGATTCGAGAGCGTAATCTTCATCGCTTCGGTCATTTTATTTTTCCTTATTAGCAACTAGCAAACGGGCCGCCTGAAGGCAGCCCGTTTTGTTATTTATTCTGCTTCATCTAACCAGACTAACAGAATCGCCTCCAGAATTTTTTCATTGGATGCGTTTGGATCGTCGTCGAAATCCTCTAAATCGCAGATCCACTGATGCATATCGGTGAATCGTACGGTCTTCGGATCGAGATCCGGATTCGCGTCGTAGAGCGCTTCGCCGATTTCACGGCTGTCTGTCCACTTCAGTCCCATATTAATGCTCGCGTGCGTGGTTGATGGTGTAGCGTGGGAACTCCACGACCAGATCTTCATCGGTCACCGCTGCCTGGCAGCTTAAGCGGCTGTCTGGCTCCAGACCCCATGCTTTATCCAGCATGTCGTCTTCGTCTTCGGTGCTCTCGGCAAGAGAGTCAAAACCTTCACGCACGATGCAGTGGCAGGTGGTGCAGGCACAGGATTTTTCACAGGCGTGTTCCACTTCGATACCTGCACGCAGGGCTACATCGAGAATTGTTTCGCCGGTCTTCGCTTCCAGAACAGCACCATCCGGACAGAGGTCCGCATGAGGCAAAATTACAATCTTTGGCATATTAAACCTCGTCCACGGACTGGCCTTTCAGCGCGACGCGGACAGATTTGTCCATGCGGCGAGCAGCGAAGTCCTGGGTTTGTTTATCAACGTTTTTAATGGCTTCTTCTATTGCGTCAGCGTCATCGCCTACTGCGACAGCGCTTAAGCGCGCGGCAGCGTCGTCAATCACCTGGCGCTCAGCGGCGCTTAACAGCGCGGCGTCGGCAGCGAGCGCGCCGTTCAGGCTCTCCAGCACGCGTGCGGCTTCCACTTTTTGTTCCGCCAGCATACGCGCCTTCACATCCTGCTCGGCGTAGCTCATTGAGTCCTGAATCATGGAGGCGATTTCGCCATCGGTCAGGCCGTAGGACGGCTTAACCTGAATAGACGACTCGACACCGGTGGATTTTTCCATCGCCGTGACGCTCAGCAGGCCGTCCGCATCCACCTGGAAGGTGACGCGAATATGCGCCCCGCCCGCCGGCAGCGCCGGGATGCCTCGCAGCGCAAAGCGCGCCAGAGAGCGGCAGTCCTGCACCAGCTCGCGCTCGCCCTGCATCACGTGGATGGACATCGCGGTCTGGCCGTCTTTAAAGGTGGTGAACTCCTGCGCGCGCGCCACCGGGATGGTGGTGTTACGCGGGATCACTTTCTCCACCAGGCCGCCCATGGTTTCTAAACCGAGAGACAGCGGGATGACATCCAGCAGCAGCATTTCACTGTCCGGCTTGTTGCCAACCAGAATATCGGCCTGAATCGCGGCGCCGACGGCAACCACTTTGTCCGGGTCGATGGAGGTCAGCGGCGTGCGGCCAAAGAATTCGCCCACGCGCTCGCGCACCAGCGGCACGCGGGTCGAACCGCCCACCATGACCACTTCCAGCACTTCGCTAGCCTCAACGCCGGCATCTTTCAATGCGCGACGGCAGGCCAGTAAGGTGTGTTTCACCAGCGGGGCAATCAGATCGTTAAACTGGTCGCGGGTGATGTCACCCTGCCAGCCCGCAACATTGACGGTGACGCTCTGCGCATCGCTCAGGGCAATTTTGGCGTCGATGGCCGCATCCAGCAGTTCACGCTGTACGCGCGCATCGCTGCGATCGCTGATGCCTGCCTGCTCGCGGATGTAGTCCGCCAGCAGATGGTCGAAGTCATCGCCGCCCAGCGCGGAATCCCCGCCGGTCGCCAGCACTTCAAATACCCCGCGGCTCAGGCGCAGGATAGAGATATCAAATGTCCCGCCGCCGAGATCGTAAACCGCGATCACCCCTTCCTGACCGGAATCGAGGCCGTAGGCAATCGCCGCCGCCGTCGGTTCGTTCAGCAGACGCAGCACGTGCAGGCCCGCCAGACGCGCGGCGTCTTTGGTGCCCTGACGCTGTGCATCATCAAAGTAGGCAGGAACGGTGATCACCACGCCGTCCAGATCGCCGCCGAGCGTGGCCGTAGCACGCTCCGCCAGCGCTTTGAGGATGTCAGCAGAAACACGAATCGGGTTCAGCAGACCGGCCGCGGTCGCAATCATCGGCAGGCCGTTTTCACTGGCCTGCAGCTGATACGGCAGATGCGGGTAGCGGGTCTGAATATCGGCCAGCGAGCGGCCCATCATGCGCTTGACGGAGCTGATGGTATTCGCCGGATCGCGCGCGGCGTTAGCGCGGGCGTCATAGCCGACCGCGTGACCCTGCTGCTGGTAGTGGACTACGGAAGGCAGCAGATGGCGGCCCTGCTCGTCAGCCAGCGTTTCCGCCTGGCCGCTGCGCACGGTCGCCACGAGGGAATTGGTGGTGCCCAGATCGATACCCACCGCCAGACGACGCTGGTGCGGTGCGGCACTTAAGCCAGGCTCACTAATTTGTAATAAGGCCATAATTGCTTCCGAAATTAAAAATCGAGCAGCTTTTCTTCGAGTTGTTCAGCACTGCTTCGCAGTTTATCGAGAAAACGGAGTTTGCGCACAGTATCTGCCGCCACGTCCCAGGTCTCGTTGTTCAGTTGCTCCACCATCTGCTGATGGCGGGTATCGAACATGCCCTTCACGCGCGTGATGAAGCTTTCCAGACGCGCTTCGTCTTTGGCCTGTTCAATCTCATCCAGCTCTTCGCGCAGCTCCAGCTGCTCCATCAGAAACGCCGTGTCGCGCACGGTGTGCTGTTCGCTCGCCAGATCAAAACCGTGGAGCGAGAGCAGATACTCAGCGCGCGCCAGCGGATGGCGCAACGTCTGCCAGGCCTGGTTGATGGTCGCGGATTGCGACACCGCAGCCAGCTGCTCTGCCTGAGTACCGCTCGCGAATTTGTCCGGATGGTACTGACGCTGCAGATCCTGAAAACGGATCGTCAGCGCCTGAAGATCGATCGGGTATTGAGCGGGTAGTCCGAAGAGAGTGAAGTAATCCATAACAATCTCAGGGGTAGCCTGTTAGAACAAACCCCACGCGTAGCGGGTAACGCCACGGTGGGGTTTCGGATGACGCGCGGTTAAACGTGGAAGCTTTCGCCGCAACCACACTCGTCTTTGACGTTCGGGTTCGTAAATTTGAACCCTTCGTTCAGGCCTTCTTTGACGAAGTCCAGCTGAGTGCCGTTGAGGAATTGCAGGCTTTTGCCATCGACCACCACCTTCACGCCCTTGTCTTCAAACACGATGTCGTCAGACGCCGGCTCGTCAACAAACTCCAATACGTAAGCCATACCAGAACAGCCGGAGGTACGTACGCCCAGTCGCAGGCCAAAGCCTTTACCACGGTTCGCCAGAAAAGAGCTTACTCGCGCGGCAGCGCTGTCGCTAAGGGTAATCGACATACTCAAACCTCAATTATTTTGCTTCACGTTTGCTTTTGTAATCCGCAATGGCGGCTTTGATCGCGTCTTCTGCCAGAATTGAGCAGTGAATTTTCACCGGTGGCAGTTCGAGTTCTTCAGCAATATCCGTGTTCTTGATTGCCTGTGCTTCGTCCAGAGACTTGCCCTTCACCCATTCGGTGACGAGGGAGCTGGACGCGATAGCAGAACCGCAGCCGTAGGTCTTGAAGCGCGCGTCTTCAATGATACCTTCATTGTTGACTTTAATCTGCAACTTCATCACGTCGCCACACGCTGGCGCACCGACCATGCCGCTACCAACAGATTCGTCGCTGTTGTCAAAAGAGCCAACGTTGCGCGGGTTTTCGTAATGATCGATGACTTTTTCGCTGTATGCCATGATTGAATTCTCCTTATGTACCGATTAGTGATGTGACCATTCAATGCTGTTCAGATCCACGCCCTGCTTGAACATTTCCCACAGTGGAGAAAGGTCGCGCAGACGGCCAATGGAGTTGCGAACCAGCTTGATGGTGTAGTCAATCTCTTCTTCGGTAGTGAAACGACCTAAAGAGAAACGGATAGAGCTGTGTGCCAGCTCGTCAGTCATACCCAGCGCGCGCAGCACGTAGGATGGCTCAAGGCTTGCAGACGTACAGGCAGAACCGGAAGAAACCGCCAGGTCTTTCAGCGCCATGATCAACGACTCGCCTTCAACATAGTTGAAGCTGACGTTGAGGATGTTCGGTGCGCCCTGCTCGAGATCGCCGTTCAGATACACTTCTTCCATATCTTTCACGCCGTCCCACAGACGGTTACGCAGCGTGCGCAGGCGTGCCATCTCGGTTTCCATCTCTTCTTTTGCAATGCGGTAGGCTTCGCCCATGCCCACGATCTGGTGAACAGGCAGCGTACCGGAACGCATGCCGCGCTCGTGACCACCGCCGTGCATCTGTGCTTCGATGCGGATACGCGGTTTACGACGAACGTACAGCGCGCCGATGCCTTTCGGGCCATAGATTTTGTGGCCGGAGAAGGACATCAGGTCAACTTTCAGCTGGCTCAGGTCGATAGGCAGTTTGCCCACGCTCTGGGTCGCGTCCACGTGGTAGATGATACCGCGCGCGCGGCACATTTCGCCGATGGTCGCGATGTCTTGTACCACGCCGATTTCGTTGTTGACGTGCATGATGGAGACCAGAATGGTGTCATCACGCATGGCCGCTTCGAGCTCTTTCAGATCGATAATGCCGTTGCTCTGTGGCGCCAGATAGGTGACTTCGTACCCTTCACGCTCCAGCTGGCGGCAGGTGTCCAGCACGGCTTTGTGTTCGGTTTTGCTGGTGATAATGTGCTTGCCTTTTTTCTGATAAAAGTTGGCTGCACCTTTGATCGCCAGGTTGTCGGATTCGGTCGCACCGGAGGTGAAAACAATCTCACGCGGGTCGGCACCCACCAGGTCAGCAATCTGATTACGGGCGATATCAACCGCCTCTTCAGCATGCCAGCCAAAACGGTGTGAACGGGAAGCTGGGTTACCAAAGTTTCCGTCCAGGGTCAGACACTGCATCATTTTCTCGGCAACACGCGGGTCCACCGGCGTGGTTGCGGAGTAATCGAGATAAATCGGTAATTTCATTGCTCTTTAAACTCCGTACATCGCTTCAATGCAAGGAATCAGGCAACCGGCTGGATGTACGACCGAGTACACGGGGCGAGTCTACGCCCCGGCCTGATTCTGAAATACTTATCGTTTTATTACGCGCGTAATTTGACGTCGATAGCGTCCTGCGCGCGGGTGCTGCGTTGGGAATCATGGCTGTGCTGACGGCCCGAAACATCCAGAACTTCCTGGTTATTCACCAGCTCACCGAGGGTGATGTTGTTCAGGAAGCCGGTCAGACGGTCGCTCAGATCGCGCCACAGCGCGTGGGTCAGGCATTTATCGCCGCCCTGGCAGCCGCCTTTACCCTGGCAACGGGTCGCGTCAACGGATTCGTCAACGGCGCTGATCACTTCGCCAACTGCAATACTGCCCGCGTCTTTACCCAGCAGATAACCGCCGCCTGGGCCACGAACGCTGGAAACCAGTCCATTTTTACGCAGTCTGGAGAACAGCTGTTCCAGATAAGAGAGGGAGATCCCTTGTCGTTCAGAAATATCAGCCAACGGAACCGGGCCCGCTTCGGAGTTGAGCGCAACGTCCAGCATCGCGGTCACGGCATAACGCCCTTTAGATGTCAGTCTCATGTCTTACTTAACCTCAAACTCGCCCCTGCCCGGGGTTTTTTATTGTAAAATGGGGTATTGCATAGCAGGGCCAAGTCTGACATTCCTGACTAAAATGGTCAACTATTTACTTGACTGTTTTAGTCAGGTATTTAACCTTCTGTGCCGTTTTTTGTCGGGTGGCGCTTCGCTTACCCGACCTGCGGTTTTGTAGGCCGGATAAGCGAAGCGCCACCCGGCGAACAGACGACACTACTCTTTATTCTTCTGCTCAATCGACGCCAGGATCCCGCGCAGGATGTTCAGCTCCTGGCTTTCCGGACGCGCGCGGGTGAACAGACGGCGCAGCTTATTCATTACCTGACCCGGGTGGCCTTCGCGGATGAAACCGGTTGAGAGCAGCGTCTGCTCCAGGTGACCGTAGAAACGCTCAAGGTCGTCCACCAGCGGGTAAGCCGTCTCTTCTTTAGGCTCAACCTCTTTTTCCTGCGTTGCCAGCCACGCCATACGCACTTCATAGGCGATAACCTGCACCGCCATCGCCAGGTTCAGCGAGCTGTACTCCGGGTTTGCCGCAATCGCCACGTGATAATGACACTTCTGCAGCTCGTCGTTGGTCAGGCCAACGCGCTCGCGGCCGAACACCAGCGCAACCGGTGCTTGTTCAGCCTCAGAGACACTTTTCAGGCCGCATTCACGCGGATCGAGCATTGGCCACGGCAGCGTGCGCGAACGGGCGCTGGTACCGACAACGAGGCTGCAGCCGGCCAGCGCTTCGTCAAGGGTATCGACGATCTGGGCGTTGCCGATCACGTCGCTGGCTCCGGCCGCCAGGGCGATGGCCTGCGAGTCTGGCTTCACCAGCGGGTTAACCAGCCACAGGTTCGTTAAGCCCATGGTTTTCATAGCGCGGGCAACGGAGCCCATGTTGCCGGTGTGCGATGTTTCGACCAGCACGATTCGAATGTTTTGCAGCATAATTTTTAATGTCTGGATTCAGTGTCTGAAGAATATTCGGGCATATTATCATAAACGGGAGACATAATCCGATCCCGCTGCTATACTCTGCGCCGATTTTCCTGTTCTTTAACATCCAGTGAGAGAGACCGATGCATCCGATGCTGACCATCGCCGTGCGCGCAGCGCGCAAGGCGGGTAATGTAATTGCCAAACACTACGAAACGCCAGACTCCGTAGAAACCAGCCAGAAAGGCAGCAATGATTTCGTGACGAACGTCGATAAAGCCGCAGAAGCGATTATTATCGAAACGATCCGCAAATCTTACCCACAGCACACCATCATCACCGAAGAAAGCGGTGAACATGAAGGTACCGATCAGGATGTTCAATGGGTTATCGATCCACTGGATGGCACCACCAACTTCGTCAAACGCCTGCCACACTTCTCTGTGTCTATCGCCGTACGCATTAAAGGCCGTACTGAAGTCGCCGTTGTGTACGATCCAATGCGTAACGAACTGTTCACCGCGACCCGCGGTCAGGGCGCACAGCTGAACGGCTACCGTCTGCGCTGCAGCAACGCACGCGATCTGGACGGCACCATCCTGGCGACCGGTTTCCCGTTCAAGGCGAAACAGCACGCGACCACCTATATGAATATCCTCGGCAAATTGTTCACCGAATGCGCGGACTTCCGTCGCACCGGTTCTGCTGCGCTGGATCTGGCCTACGTTGCCACCGGCCGCGTTGACGGTTACTTCGAACTCTCACTGAAGCCATGGGATTTTGCAGCGGGCGAGCTGATCGCGCGTGAAGCAGGCGCCATTGTGTGTGACTTCACCGGCGGCCATAACTATATGTCTACCGGCAACATTGTTGCGGGTAACCCACGCGTTGTTAAAGCCATGCTGGCCAACATGCGTGATGAACTGAGCGATGCGCTGAAGCGTTAATCCAGTTTGTTAAGCCCGGTGGCGCTACGCTTACCGGGCCTACAAAATCCCTCAGCACGCTAGAAAGGCCGCAACCCCCTTCCCACCGGTACCGCACTCATCCACATCGTCACCGCCGCCACCAGCAGAAGCACTCCCCCCGCCAGCGCAAGCGTTGTCCACCCTATCTGTCGCCACAGCACCGGCGTTTTCCTGCCGCTGAGTTTGACCGCCAGCTGACGGAAGCTGTGAACCAGCAGCGCTAAAGACGAAATGGTGAGAGAGGTTCCTGCCGCCATCGCCAGCGCCGAGAGCATTCCCCAGCCAAAGACACCTATTATCTTACTGAACAGCAGCACCATAATGGCACCCGAGCACGGGCGCATCCCCATCGAGAGAATAATCATCAGCCGGGCGCGCCAGTCGTCGCCGTTCTGCAACTGTTCCTGCGTGGGCAGATGCTGATGACCGCAGCCGCAGTGTTCATCATGAACGTGGTGCGGCGTAAAGGATTTGAACGTGGGCTTTTTCAGCAGCGCGCGCAGTTTTTTCAGCGCCCGCCAGCAGAGGATCAGCCCCAGCACGCCCACCAGCGCATAGCTGCCCTTCTCCAGCCAGAAGCTGCTCATGTGCAGCTGGCGCGCCGGAAGCTGTAACAGCGAAAGCACAACAACAACCAGCGCAATCGCCACGCCGCCCTGAAGCAGCGAAGAGGCCAGCGTCAGGCCGATGCTCGATTTCAGCTTAGACGGATGGGTGGCAAGCCAGGTGGTGATGACGATTTTGCCGTGCCCCGGCCCCAGCGCGTGCAGAACGCCATAGACAAAACTGAACGCCAGCAGCGAGCCGCCCGCTTTGGCCGGGTTCTCGGCCACCGCCTTCAGCAGTCCGCTCATCTGCTGGTTGACCTCACGCTGCCAGATAATGCTTTTCATCATCACCTGCGGCCAGGCCTGCCACAGCCACAGCGCCCCGCAAACCGCGAACAGCAAAAAGAGCGCCAGCGGCCAGAGGTGTAGCCAGCGGCGAGACTTCCGAACTGGAGAGGAGATCACTGACATTGTAACGTCACCTCCTGCGCGAACTGTTTACCCAGCTCCATGTCCTCAGGCGGGGCATCTGCTTTATCCAGCGAGATCGCAAAGTTCAGCGTCTCTTCGCTGGGTTTCGGGGTGTGTACGCCAATTTTGCAGCTTTTTTGCAGCGCGTTCGGCAGCCGTACGTCGCTGTCTTTGTCATAGCGCATGTCGACATAGTAGGTAGGGTCAAAAGTGGAAAAGCGGTACGTTTGCCCGGCCAGCGGTTGAGGATGCGCCAGCGGAAGCACGAACGTCAGCACCGCCTGATGCCCGTCACGCGTCATCCCGTATTCCGTTGGACGGTTCTGAAATTTGACCTTTTGTCCGTTATGCCAGAACTCGGTGAAGTAGTGCTGGCCGAGCACGTTGGCCATTACTTCCGCCGCCAGTTTTTTCCAGATGTCGTCGCCGGGCTTCGCGTTTCCCGCATCATAGAGCAGGTCAGCCGAGGTGATTTCATCCATCGTCCAGCGCATTTTCAGGCCGCTCAGCTGCGTGCCGTCGGTGACCAGCTCGGTCTGGAGGCCAATAAAACTGTGAGGGTGGGCGCTGGCGGTGAAGGTGATAACCGCCAAAAATAACGCCATCGCACTTTGTTTAACTGTTTGCATCAATTCCTCACGTCAAAAATTCTGTGATGTTCCCCTGCAATCCTGAGTGAAAGGCCTGCCGGCGCGCTTTTCAGCGCTCATCCTTTAGCTATTCTTATCAAACATTCACACTGGATACCCGACAGATGATGACGACGCTTGAAATTCCATCTGTGCTTTCCAGTTCGCAGCGCCGCTGCCAGGTGCTTTTGATGCTTTACCTGCCCGATGCTGCCGTCACCGCACAGAGCATAATCGCTGCCAACGGCGTGGACGACGCGATGGCACGGCAAGATATAGCCGAGACGCGCGATGAAATCCAGCGCTATCACCGGCTGGATATCGTCACGCACCACGACGGCTGCTACCGGATTGAAGGCACAGCCCTGAATCAGCGTTTATGCCTGCTACACTGGCTGCGTCGGGCGCTGCGGCTCTGCCCGCAGTTTGTCTCGCACCAGTTTACCCCCGCATTAAAAACCGCGCTTAAACAACTCGGCATCGCGCGCCCGCTTTATGACGATGCGAACCTGCGGGCGCTGATCGGCTTCTGCTCACGCAAGCTGCAGCGCCAGTTTGAATGCCGCGATGTGCAGTTTTTACAGCTCTATCTGCAATATTGTCTTATTCAGCACCAGCTCGGGAATACGCCGCAGTTTTCGCATGCCCAGCGCAGCTGGACCCAGTCGCGGGGAGAGTATTTTACGGCGCAGGAGATTGTCCGCCACTGGAAGCGGCGCGTGCCACAGGGCGCGCACGTGGATGAACAGCTTTTTCTGGCGCTGCTGTTTATGATGCTCCGCACGCCCGATCCGGTGCTCGATAAGCACCAGCAGGATCAGCGTCTACGCCGGGCCATCGTGCGCATGGTGGCCCGTTTTCGCTCGCAGACCGGAATGAACTTCAGCGATGAGCAGGGGCTGACCGATCAGCTGTATATCCATCTGGCTCAGGCGCTGGACCGTTCGCTGTTTGAGATCGGCATCGACAACAGCCTGCCGGAGGAGATCCATCGCCTTTATCCCCGGCTGTTACGCACCACGAAAGAGGCGCTGTTTGAGCTGGAGGCGGAATTCGGGCTGCGTTTTTCCGACGAAGAGATGAGCCTGGTGGCGGTAATTTTCGGTGCCTGGCTGATGCAGGAGACCGATCTGCATGAAAAACAGGTGATCCTGCTGACGGGAGACGATAAAGCCAGTGAGGAGCAGATCGAACAGCAGCTTCGCGAGCTGACGCTGCTGCCGCTCAACATACGCTACCTGACGCTGCAGGCTTTTCAGAAAGAGGGGGCGCCGCGCGAAGCCGCGCTGGTTATCACCCCCTACCCGACGGCCCTGCCGCTGTTCTCGCCGCCGCTGATCCATGCCGTTGAGACACTGAACGCGCAGCAGCAAGAACATATTCGCGCCATGCTGGAATCATAGCGACGCGCGGGCGGCCACTTTAGGTCGAACAACAATGGCGGGCAAGGCGACGAGCGCCATCACCCAGAAGACGCCGTGCCCCAGATGCTGATAGAGGAACCCCGCAAACACCGTCATGATCGCGATACTGCCCCCCATTGCCACTGCCGAATAGACGGCCTGCAGGCGAATCACGTCCCCGCCCTCGCGCGCTGCGATATAGCGCATGGCCGCCAGATGGCACACGGTAAAGGTGCCGCAGTGAAGAATTTGCGCCACAATCAGCCACGGCAGATCGGTCGTCCAGCCCATAATCCCCCAGCGCGCCACGCCGCACACGGCGGAAAGCAGCAGCAGGTCACGCGCGCCAAAGCGGCGGAACAGTTTTTTGCTCAGGGCAAAGATAATGACTTCGGCCACCACGCCCAGCGACCACAGATAGCCCACGGCGGAAGCGGAATATCCCGCCCCCTGCCAGTAGATGGCGCTGAAACCATAGTACGCCGCGTGTGCCCCCTGAAGGAGGCACACGCACGCCAGAAAACGCCAGCTCTGTGCGACCAGGCTCCGCCATGCGGGCCAGCCCGCGCTCTCCTGATGGCGACTTTCCCCCTGCGGCATCACCGACGGTCGCAGAAGCATGCCCAGCAGCATCGAGGCAATACCGATACTCAGCAGGGCAAGAATGGCGCGGTAATCGTAAAGACTGACCAGTTTCCCCACCAGCGCCGAGCCAATCACAAAGGCGATAGAACCCCACAGGCGCACGCGACCGTAGTCCATGGTGATCTGCTTTTGCCAGGTGTTCGCCAGGGCATCCGTCAGCGGCACCAGCGGTGAGAAGAACAGGTTAAAGCCAACCATCACCACCATCAGCCAGGCAAACTGATGGCTGACCCAGAAGCAGGCCACAAAGACCAGGGTCAGCAGAGCCAGAATGCGTACGGCCTTGATCAATAAGGAGGGATCGCTGACGCGCGGGGCGATCAGCAGGCTGCCGAGGAAACGCGCCACCAGCCCGGCCCCCAGCAGAACGCCGATGGTCTCGGGCGTCAGGCCGATACCCTTAAGCCAGACGCTCCAGAAAGGCAGAAAAATGCCGTAGCTAAAGAAATAGGTGAAATAACTGAGCGCCAGCCAGCGCGTGGAATGCAAGACCATGAATCCCTCCCGAAATCGAGGCCATAGTCTGGCGAGAATATAAAAATTAAGCAAGTAGATAGCCTGCTATAAATTAACGAAAAATTAACATCTTGTGCAGTCGTCTGGCTTATGGCAGGGAATGAGAATGTGTATTACGTTTAAATTACTCCACTTGCAGAGGTATTTCTGCCATGAACTCACTACGTTATCTCGATTTTGGTCAGTCGCGTCATCTGCTGCTGCTCATTGGCCGCATCGCGCTTGTCGTGCTGTTTATTATCTTTGGTTACCCGAAACTGACGGGGTTTAGCGGTACCGTACAGTATATGACCTCGCTGGGTACGCCGATGCCCATGCTGGCGGCCATTATTGCGGTGGTGATGGAAGTGCCTGCTGCGATCCTGATCGTACTGGGCTTTTTCACCCGCCCTCTCGCGGTACTGTTTGTGTTCTACACCCTCGGAACGGCGGTGATTGGGCATCACTACTGGGATATGACCGGTGATGCAGTCGTACCGAATATGATTAACTTCTACAAAAACGTCAGTATTGCTGGCGCCTTTATTTTGCTGGCGATTGTGGGGCCTGGCGCCATCTCCCTGGACCGGCGTTAAGCCATAAAAAAAAGGCCGCAAGCGCGGCCTTTTTTATTTCTGCAGGGCAGAGGAATTATGCGTAGACCGGGAAGCGTGCGCAGATATCCAGAACTTTACCTTTGACGCGCTCGATAACCGCTTCGTCATTGATGTTGTCCAGAACGTCACACATCCAGCCAGCCAGCTCTTTCACTTCCGCTTCTTTGAAGCCGCGGCGGGTTACGGCCGGAGAACCGATACGGATACCGGAGGTCACGAACGGGCTCTTCGGATCGTTTGGCACGCTGTTTTTGTTCACGGTAATGTTGGCGCGGCCCAGGGCTGCGTCAGCTTCTTTACCGGTCAGGTTCTTATCAACCAGATCCAGCAGGAACAGGTGGTTTTCAGTCCCGCCGGATACCACTTTGTAGCCACGGTTCAGGAACACTTCCACCATCGCTTTGGCGTTCTTAGCAACCTGCTGCTGGTAAACCTTGAACTCTGGCTCCATCGCTTCTTTCAGCGCGACCGCTTTTGCCGCGATAACGTGCATCAGCGGGCCGCCCTGCGCGCTTGGGAACACCGCGGAGTTCAGTTTTTTGTACAGCTCTTCGTCACCGCCCTTCGCCAGGATCAGGCCACCGCGTGGACCCGCCAGTGTTTTGTGGGTGGTGGTGGTCACAACATGCGCATGCGGAACCGGGTTAGGGTAAACGCCTGCGGCAATCAGACCCGCAACGTGCGCCATGTCGACGAACAGGTACGCGCCGATGCTGTCTGCGATTTCGCGCATTTTTGCCCAGTCAACGATACCGGAGTAAGCAGAGAAGCCACCGATGATCATCTTCGGCTTGTGCTCTTTAGCCTGCTTCGCCATGTCTTCGTAGTCAATTTTACCGGACTCATCAATACCGTAAGGGATGATGTTGTACAGTTTGCCGGAGAAGTTAACCGGGGAGCCGTGAGTCAGGTGGCCGCCCTGCGCCAGGTTCATACCCAGAACGGTATCGCCCGGCTGCAGCAGCGCGGTGTAGACCGCGAAGTTAGCCTGAGAGCCAGAGTGCGGCTGGACGTTTGCATAGTCAGCGCCAAAAAGTTCTTTCGCACGATCGATAGCCAGCTGCTCAACGATATCAACGTACTCGCAACCGCCGTAATAGCGTTTGCCCGGGTAACCTTCAGCGTATTTGTTGGTCAGCTGAGAACCCTGCGCCTGCATCACGCGCGGGCTGGTGTAGTTTTCGGAGGCGATCAGTTCGATGTGCTCTTCCTGACGTACTTTTTCCTGCTCCATAGCCTGCCACAGTTCGGCATCATAATCGGCAATGTTCATTTCACGCTTTAACATCCGCATCTCCTGACTCAGCTAACAAGTAAATTTTGGCCTGAAAAGGCAGTCCTGTTGGACGACGGGCAACAGTATAACTGATTAGTTCTGTGATAACAGGTCTTGACAAACGATTTTACGCAAACGTTTTCCTACCCGCCACGCAAGGGTTTGAGGAATAAAGCGCTCGCCCTTTCCAGCGGATTTCTTTTCAGGTTTGTGATGCATATTTTTCATCTTGCAAAGAACCATTTACAACGCAGGGGTATTTTTTATAAGATGTATTTAAAATACATCATTAAAGTAACATCAGAAGGACGCGCTCATGCTCGACGCTCAAACCATCGCTACCGTAAAAGCCACTATTCCCCTGCTGGTGGAAACCGGCCCTAAACTCACCGCCCATTTCTACGATCGCATGTTCACGCACAACCCGGAGCTCAAAGAGATTTTCAACATGAGCAACCAGCGTAACGGCGATCAGCGTGAAGCGCTGTTCAACGCCATCGCGGCTTACGCCAGCAATATTGAAAACCTGGCTGCGCTGCTGCCCGCGGTGGAAAAAATCGCGCAGAAACATACCAGCTTCCAGATCCAACCCGAGCAGTACAACATCGTCGGCACTCACCTGCTGGCGACGCTGGACGAAATGTTCAGCCCAGGTCAGGAGGTGCTGGACGCGTGGGGTAAAGCCTACGGGGTGCTGGCAAACGTGTTTATCAACCGTGAAGCACAGATTTACAGCGAAAACGCCAGCAAGAACGGCGGCTGGGAAGGCACCCGCGCGTTCCGCATCGTTGAGAAAACGCCGCGCAGCGCGTTAATCACCAGCTTCGAGTTTGAGCCGGTGGACAGTAAACCGGTGGCCGATTACCAGCCAGGACAGTATCTGGGCGTGTGGCTGAAGCCTGAAGGTTTCCCGCATCAGGAGATCCGCCAGTATTCTCTTACCCGCAAGCCAAACGGCAAAGCCTACCGCATTGCGGTGAAGCGTGAGGACGGCGGTCAGGTTTCCAGCTGGCTGCACAACGAAGCTAACGTGGGCGACGTGGTCCATCTGGCCGCGCCAGCGGGCGACTTCTTCATGGCCGTTGAAGCGAATACCCCGGTGACGCTGATCTCTGCGGGTGTCGGCCAGACGCCAATGCTGGCGATGCTCGATACGCTGGCAAAATCACACCACGGTGCGCAGGTTAACTGGTTCCATGCCGCCGAAAACGGCGACGTGCACGCCTTTGCGGATGAGGTGAAAACGCTCGGAGCCTCCCTGCCGCGTTTCACCGCGCATACCTGGTATCGTCTGCCGACGGAAGCAGACCGCGTAGCCGCACGGTTTGACAGCGAAGGTCTGATGAATTTAAGCCAGATGGAAGGGACGTTTAGCGCGCCGGAGATGCAGTTCTACGTCTGTGGACCGGTGGCGTTTATGCAGTATGCCGCGAAGCAACTGGTTGAGCTGGGCGTGAACAAAGACCGTATTCATTACGAATGCTTCGGGCCGCATAAGGTGCTGTAATACAAAAAGCCCCTCGTTTGAGGGGCTTTTTTTCGTCGGGTGGCGGCTGCGCCTTACCCGGCCTGGAAAATGTTTAAATCGCGGCGTCGTCTTCTTCGCCGGTACGGATACGGATCACGCGCGCCACGTCAAAGACGAAGATTTTACCATCGCCAATCTTGCCGGTCTGCGCCGTGCGGATAATGGTGTCCACACAGGTATCGACGATATCGTCGCTGACCACGATTTCAATTTTCACTTTCGGCAGAAAGTCGACCATGTACTCTGCGCCACGGTAAAGCTCGGTGTGACCTTTCTGACGACCAAAACCTTTCACTTCCGTCACGGTCATCCCGGTGATGCCGACTTCCGCCAGCGCTTCACGCACATCATCCAGTTTGAAAGGTTTAATAATCGCATCAATCTTTTTCATGGTGGGTCCTTAAACTCTTGCCTGTAAGCTGCCTCGTAATCGATTGCTCACAGTACCATATTCAGGCAAATTTTGCGGTACTACTCTTTAAAATCGTTCGCTTCCAGCTCGTGGCGCGAGAGCAGCTTGTAAAACTCGGTGCGGTTGCGCCCGGCCATGCGCGCCGCGTGGGTCACGTTGCCTTTGGTGATCTGCAATAGCTTGCGCAGATAGTTCAGCTCAAACTGGTTACGCGCTTCGGCAAACGTCGGCAGCGCCGTGTTTTCCCCTTCCAGCGCCTGCTCCACCAGCGCGTCGCTGATGACCGGTGAGGAGGTCAGCGCCACGCACTGCTCAATCACGTTGACCAGCTGACGGACGTTACCCGGCCAGCTTGCGGCCATCAGCCGCTTCATCGCATCGGTGGAAAACGCGCGCACGAACGGTTTATGGCGATCGGCCGCCTGGCGCAAAAGATGGTTCGCCAGCAGCGGGATGTCTTCCGCACGTTCGGCCAGCGCCGGGATCTTCAGGTTGACCACGTTCAGGCGATAGTAGAGATCTTCGCGGAACTCGTTGCGGGCCATCACTTTTGGCAGATCGCGGTGGGTAGCGGAGATAATTCGCACGTTAATATCGATATCGCGGTTGCTGCCCAGCGGGCGCACTTTGCGCTCCTGCAGCACGCGCAGCAGCTTGACCTGCAGCGGCGCGGGCATGTCGCCAATTTCGTCCAGGAACAGCGTGCCGCCTTCCGCCGCCTGGAATAGCCCTTCACGGCTGCTTACCGCGCCGGTGAATGCGCCGCGGGCATGACCAAACAGTTCGGATTCAAGCAGCTGCTCCGGGAGCGCGCCACAGTTAATCGCAATAAAGGCGTTCTTGCTGCGCGGGCTGGCGTTATGAATCGCCTGCGCGAGGATCTCTTTCCCGGTTCCACTTTGACCATTAATCAGCACGCTAACGTCTGACTGTGCGACCATTCGCGCCTGTTCCAGCAGGCGCAGCATCACGGGGCTGCGCGTGACGATAGATTCCCGCCAGGCTTCATCCCCCGCCGGAGCGGCATGTTCCAGCGCGCTGTCGATAGCCTTATACAGTGCGTCTTTGTCCACCGGCTTGGTCAGGAAGCTGAACACCCCCTGCTGCGTCGCGGCAACCGCATCCGGGATCGACCCGTGCGCGGTCAGGATAATCACGGGCATACCCGGCTGCTGCTTCTGGATCTCCGCGAACAGCTGCAGGCCGTCCATTTCATCCATCCGCAGGTCGCTTATCACCAGATCGATTTTCTCGCGGCTGAGAATTTTCAGCCCCTCCAGCCCGCTTTCCGCGGTCACGACGCTATAGCCTTCACTCACCAGACGCATCCCCAGCAGCTTTAACAGCCCGGGATCGTCATCCACCAGTAAGAGATGGGCTGGTTTACGGCTCGTCATGCTTCACATCCTCTTGTTTCGGCGTATCGCTGTCCGGCGCAGCGGATGAACTCCCCGGCTGATATTTACGCGACGAGAGCTGTCTTTCGATATCGGTCAGGTTCTCCAGCTTGCGCGTCGTGGTATCCAGCTGGGTACGTAAATGTTGCTGCTGTTGACGCAGCGTATCCAGCTCGCTGTCGGTTGACTGTTGCAGCTTGCTGTAGCGGGAGCGCTCTTCAGAAAGCTGAAGCTGTAGCGTCTGTCCCTCGCGCCAGAGCTGGTATACCGGGCGGATCTGTACCGGAAGATTGACGACAAAGGTGTCCAGCCGGGTCACGTTGGCGCGGCGTTCGACGGGGGTGATTTTCGCATCCGCCAGCAAAATGCCACGCTTGAACGCGTCCAGCCAGGTGTCATCATCCAGCATCGCCGCTTTCGCGCGGGCATCAACCGGCGTCAGACGCTGGGCGCAATCTATCCCGCGCAGCCAGAACAGCGGGTTAGTTTCGACGTCATGGCCTGAGAGGTTCCAGATGTCGTCGCAGCGGGTTGAGAGGAAATCGGCCAGCTGGTTATCGGGCCATTTATCTTCTTGTTTATCGCTAATCGCACTTTGCGGCACATGGGAAACACACCCTGCCAGAAATACACAGGGCAGGCTCAGGCGAAGCGTGCTGCGGGAAAACACCGCGCGTACGGCGCGGGAAAAGACGTGTGACATACTCACCAGACATAGATTCATTTTATTGATTTTTCCGGCTCAGGGGCAGTTCAATACGGAAGCAAACATCCGAACGTTCGTCCGTGGCGATGTTAAGCTCACCCTGCATGCGTCGTATGCAGTCCCGGGCGATGCTTAAGCCCAGACCACTGCCTTTCACCGCACCTTTCCGCTGATGACTCCCCTGGAAAAAGGGCTCGAAGATCATGGTTTTTTCGTCATCGGGGATCGGGGTGCCGGTGTTAGCGACGTCTATAAACACCCGGGAACCCTTCGTATAGCTTCGGATATAAATGTTACCGGATTCAGTACCATAGTGCACCGCATTGGAATAAAGATTATCCAGCACGCTCATTAGCAGCATGGGTTCAGCGAGACAGGTCGGCGCATTCAGCTCTACACCGGTATGCATCATTTTAGCTCTTGCTGGCAGGCTATGGGCGGAGATCACCATATCCACCAGCGGTTCAATGTCGACGTTTTCCAGTACGACCGCTCCGTCAGCCAGCTTGCGGTTGTAATCCAGCAGCTGCTCAATCAGCTTCTGCAGATTGCGACTGCTGTTATCCAGGATCTCGACAATTTCTTTCTGTTCGGGCGTAAGCGGCCCAGCCACTTCGTCCGCCAGCAGCTCCGTCCCTTCGCGCATGCTGGCCAGCGGCGTTTTAAGCTCATGGGAGATATGGCGCAGGAACTGATGACGCTGTGATTCAAGCCACGCCAGGCGCTCGGACAGCCAGATAATACGCTGACCGACGGAACGCAATTCGCGGGGACCTTTAAAAGCGACCGTATCCCCGAGCGATTTCCCCTCCCCCAGGCGGTTGATCATCCGCTGGATACCCTTCACCGGGCCGATGATCATGCGGGTAAAGAGCAGCACCAGCCCGAGGCTCACCAGGAACAGCACCAGCGCCTGCCAGCCGAAGAACTGGCCGCGCTCGGCAATCTCCTGCTGAAGCTGCTGGCCGCGAGAGAAAATCACCGTGCGGGTTGACTGCACCATCTCGGTATTGGCGTTGGCGAAGGCTTCCAGGCGCGCGGCGGCGGCGGCATCGGGTCCACTGTTGTGGCACTGCAGCTGCGCAAGATCGTTCAGATCCTGACGTAACGCCTGATACAGCTTGTCGTCAGGCAATACGCCGGCGTGAGCATCCAGCATTTCGCTGTAGCGCTTGCGCTGGCTCTGGTACACCTTTTCCAGCGTGCGATCGTCAAGCACGCAGTACTGACGATAGCTACGCTCCATCTCAAGCGCGGCGTTGGTCATGGCTTCACTGCGTCTTGCGTCAATAAGCGTAGTGCGGTTCGTCAGTGCCGCCTGGGCACTCAACGCGTTCAGGCTTTGCCAGGCCTGCCAAGCAAGGATCAGCAACGGCAGCAGGATCAGCAGGAAGGCCATCATCACGAGCTGTCGCAGGGAACGGGGAAAAACGGGCCAGCGTTTCAACGCATTACTCTCTTAATGGGGATATACGCAGAGCGTAACTGAGTCTGCCCTTCAGATACAACAAAGCCGGGTAAAAACCCGGCTTTGTCATGGAATGAGGCGGTGCCTAACTCGACGTTTCGCCCTGGCCTGATAAAGCATCGCTATGATCAGTAGTTGGACGGCAGGCACCTTTTTGTGCGTCATTCGAAGTTTATGTAGCACGTCCCGAAGGGGCTGACATAAGAAGGTGAATGAGCCACTGGTTAATATTATGCAACACCCATGCCAAAATGCAAAACAAAATATTAACACATTGAAATATATGATTTTTACTCGCTTAACCCGTTCATTATCGGTTGAATGATTTCCAGGCTAAGTGTCGCTGTTCAGCAACACCTTAACGGGAACCTTTTCTACAGTATATAAATCAATAGGTTAAATGTCTCCTTTTGGAGACACCCAAACCAGAGGGTTGTCGCGATTTTGCGACAGAGACAAAAAAGCCCGGTGGCGCTCGCGCCTACCGGGCCTACAGTCAGGATGCTGAAACTTAACCCAGCTGTTTACGGGCGTTGCGGAAGATGCGCATCCACGGGCTGTCCTCGCCCCAGTTTTCCGGGTGCCAGGAGTTGCTCACGGTGCGGAACACGCGTTCCGGGTGCGGCATCATGATGGTGGCACGACCGCTTTCGCTGGTCACCGCCGTAATACCGTTGACGGAACCGTTCGGGTTAGCCGGATAGGTTTCTGTCACCTTGCCGAAGTTATCGACAAAGCGCAGCGCCACCAGACCTTTGCTCTCCAGCTGAGCCAGATGCGCAGCATCACGCACCTCTACCTGACCTTCACCGTGGGAAACGGCGATTGGCATCTGTGAACCGACCATACCCTGCAGCAGCAGAGACGGGCTCTGGGTCACTTCCACCAGGCTAAAGCGCGCTTCGAAGCGGTCAGACTGGTTACGCACAAAGCGCGGCCAGGCTTCGCTGCCTGGGATCAGCTCGCGCAGGTTAGACATCATCTGGCAGCCGTTACACACGCCCAGCGCCAGCGTCTGCGGACGGTGGAAGAAGGTTTCGAACTCGTCGCGTACGCGGCTGTTGAACAGAATGGACTTCGCCCAGCCCTCGCCCGCGCCCAGCACGTCGCCGTAGGAGAAGCCGCCGCACGCCACCAGCGCCTGGAAATCTTCCAGACCGGTACGTCCGGCCAGCAGATCGCTCATGTGGACGTCGATAGCGTCAAAGCCCGCGCGGTGGAAGGCAGCCGCCATCTCAACGTGGGAGTTAACGCCCTGCTCGCGCAGCACGGCCACTTTCGGACGCGCACCGGTCGCAATGTACGGCGCAGCGATGTCTTCGTTGATGTCGAAGGAGAGCTTCACGTTCAGGCCAGGATCCTGGTCATTGGCCTTCGCGTTGTGCTCCTGATCGGCACATTCCGGGTTATCACGCAGGCGCTGCATCTGCCAGGTGGTTTCCGCCCACCACATGCGCAGCGTGGTGCGGCTTTCGCTGAACACGGCGTGACCGTCAGCTTCAATGACGAAGCGGTCGCCCTGAACGGCTTTACCCAGATAGTGTACGCAGTCAGCCAGACCATGCTGCGCCAGAATCGCTTCAACCGCATCGCGATCCGCCGCACGCACCTGAATCACGGCGCCCAGCTCTTCGTTAAACAGCGCAGCCAGACGGTCTTCGCCAAGCGTCGCAATGTTCGCTTCCACGCCACAGTGGCCGGTGAAGGCCATCTCTGCCAGGGTCACCAGCAGGCCGCCGTCGGAACGGTCGTGGTAGGCCAGCAGCTTACGCTGCGCCACCAGCGCCTGAATCGCGTCGTAGAAGCCTTTCAGCTGCGCCACGTCGCGCACGTCGGCTGGCTTATCGCCGAGCTGACGGTAAACCTGCGCCAGCGCGGTGGCGCCCAGCGCGTTGTGGCCTTTACCCAGGTCAATCAGCAGCAGGGCGTTATCTTCGGTCACCAGCTGCGGCGTAACGGTGTGGCGCACGTCTTCCACGCGGGCAAACGCGGTGATGACCAGCGACAGCGGAGAGGTCATCTCGCGCTGCTCGTTGCCTTCCTGCCAGCGGGTTTTCATCGACATGGAGTCTTTGCCCACCGGAATGGTCAGGCCGAGGGCAGGACACAGCTCCTCACCCACCGCCTTCACGGCTTCATACAGGCCCGCGTCTTCGCCTGGGTGACCGGCAGCGGCCATCCAGTTTGCGGAGAGCTTAATACGTTTGATATCGCCAATCTGCGTCGCGGCGATGTTGGTCAGCGCTTCACCGACCGCCAGACGGGCAGAGGCCGCGAAGTCCAGCAGCGCGACCGGGGTGCGTTCACCCAGCGCCATCGCTTCGCCGTAGTAGCTGTCGAGGCTCGCGGTGGTCACGGCGCAGTTCGCCACCGGGATCTGCCACGGGCCAACCATCTGATCGCGGGATACCATACCGGTCACGGTACGGTCGCCGATGGTCACCAGGAAGGTTTTCTCCGCCACAGCTGGCAGGTGCAGCACGCGGTTAACGGCTTCAGCCACGGTAATGCCCTGACGATCCAGCGCTTTGCCCGCCGCCTTACGGGTCTGCACGTCGCGGGTCATCTTCGGCGTTTTTCCGAGCAGGACGTCGAGCGGCAGATCGATCGGCTGGTTGTCGAAATGGGTGTCGCTCAGAGTCAGGTGCTGCTCTTCGGTCGCTTCACCGATGACGGCATACGGCGCTCGCTCGCGGCGGCACAGCTCGTCAAACAGCGGCAGCTGATCCGCCGCAACGGCCAGCACGTAGCGCTCCTGGGATTCGTTACACCAGATTTCCAGCGGGCTCATGCCAGGCTCATCGCTCAGGATGTCGCGCAGGTTGAAACGGCCACCGCGGCCGCCGTCGCTCACCAGCTCCGGCATGGCGTTGGACAGACCGCCCGCGCCGACGTCATGGATGAAGAGGATCGGGTTAGCATCGCCCAGCTGCCAGCAGCGGTCGATCACTTCCTGACAGCGACGCTCCATCTCAGGGTTGTCACGCTGCACGGACGCGAAGTCGAGATCCGCATCAGACTGGCCGGAGGCCATCGAAGAGGCCGCACCGCCGCCCAGACCGATGTTCATCGCCGGGCCGCCGAGCACGATCAGCTTCGCGCCGACGACGATCTCGCCTTTCTGCACGTGATCGGCACGGATGTTGCCGATCCCGCCCGCCAGCATGATCGGTTTGTGGTAGCCGCGCAGCTCTTCGCCGTTGTGGCTGTCCACTTTCTCTTCATAGGTACGGAAGTAACCGTTCAGCGCCGGACGACCAAATTCGTTGTTAAACGCCGCGCCGCCCAGCGGGCCTTCGGTCATGATATCCAGCGCGGTCACAATGCGCTCTGGCTTGCCGAAATCTTCTTCCCACGGCTGTTCAAAGCCCGGGATACGCAGGTTGGAGACGGAGAAACCGACCAGACCCGCTTTGGGTTTTGCACCACGACCGGTCGCCCCTTCGTCACGGATTTCACCGCCGGAGCCGGTCGCCGCACCCGGCCACGGGGAGATCGCCGTCGGGTGGTTGTGGGTTTCAACCTTCATCAGGATATGCGCGGGCTCCTGATGGAAGTCATAGCGCCCTGCTTCGCGATCGGCGAAGAAGCGGCCCACCTCAGAACCTTCCATCACCGCGGCGTTGTCTTTATAGGCAGACAGCACGTGGTCAGGGGTTTGCTCCATGGTATTTTTGATCATTTTGAACAGCGACTTTGGCTGCTGTTCGCCGTCAATAATCCAGTCGGCATTGAAAATCTTGTGGCGGCAGTGCTCCGAGTTCGCCTGCGCGAACATGTAGAGTTCAATGTCGTTCGGGTTACGGTTGAGCTTAACGAACGCATCCTGCAGGTAGTCGATTTCGTCTTCTGCCAGCGCCAGGCCAAGACGCAGGTTGGCGTCAATCAGTGCCTGACGGCCCTGCCCCAGCAGGTCCACGCTCTGTACCGGCGCAGGCTGATGGTGGGAGAAAAGCTTCTGCGCGTCATCAAGAGAGGCAAATACGCTCTCCATCATGCGGTCGTGCAGTTCAGCCGCAACCGCCTCCCACTGCGCGTCGCTCAGGGTAGAGGCTTCCACGTAGTACGCTACGCCGCGCTCCAGACGGTTAATCTGGCTCAGGCCACAGTTGTGGGCGATGTCGGTGGCTTTGGAAGACCAGGGGGAGATGGTGCCCGGACGCGGCGTCGCAAGGATCAGTTTGCCGGTTGGCGTATGGCTGCTGAGGCTTGGGCCATACTTGAGCAGGCGTTCCAGCTGTACGCGCTCCTCTGCATTCAGGGGGGCATTCAGGTCAGCAAAATGGACATACTCAGCGTAAATATTGCTTACCGGAAGGTCGGCCGCCTGAAAACGTGCCAGCAGTTTGGTAATACGGAAGGCAGACAGTGCAGGCGAACCACGCAGAATTTCCATCATAAGTCTCTCGTCTTCGAAGCGCCGGGGCGCTTTCAGTGTGCGCAAGGGGGGAAAACGGGCGTCATTATAGAGAATCCTGAGCGCCGACGAAACCGTTTGCGTCGAAATAAAATTGGCAAAGAGATTTAACAATAGATGTGACCTGTCTCTCTAATTGGTTGCCAAGTGGCGCAAGTTTACGCAAAATGCCGCTCATTCAATGGCAAACCTTATTGTTAACATGGCTACAGCAGACTGAGGCAACCGGCGTCGCAGAGAATTAACTAATTGAAAAAATTAAAGATTAATTATCTGCTCATCGGCATTGTAACGTTGCTGTTGGCAGTGGCCCTCTGGCCTTCCATCCCCTGGATCGGCAAAGCCGAAAACCGTATCGCCGCCATTCAGGAGCGGGGGGAATTGCGCGTCAGTACCCTCAACTCTCCGCTGATTTACAGCGACATCAACGGCAAAATCATTGGACTGGATTATGAACTGGCACAGCAGTTCGCCGATTACCTTGGCGTAAAGCTGAAAATCACCGTCCGCCAGAATATCAACCAGCTGTTTGACGACCTCGATAACGACGATGCCGATATGCTGGCCGCCGGGCTGGTGTATAACAGCGAGCGCAGCAAAAACTATCAGCCGGGCCCGACCTACTACTCCGTTTCGCAGCAGCTGGTTTATCGCGTCGGGAGCCAGCGCCCGCGCTCGCTGGCGTCGATTAACGATCGGCAGCTGACGATTGCCCCCGGCCACGTGGTGATTGACGATCTGCGCGAGCTCAAGGAGAAGAAATATCCCGACCTGAGCTGGACGGTGGATGCGAAACTCGGCACGACGGAGCTGCTGGAGCAGGTAAAAGATCAGAAAGTCCCCTACACCATCGCCGATTCGGTCGCGATCAGCCTGTTCCAGCGGGTGCATCCTGAAATCGCCGTGGCGCTGGACGTCACCGACGAGCAGCCAGTGACCTGGTTTACTCAGCTCGACGACGATCAGACCCTCTCTGCCGCGATGCTCGATTTCTTCAACACCATGAATGAAGACGGTACGCTGGCGCGCCTGGAGGAGAAGTACCTCGGGCATGGCGATGACTTTGACTACGTTGATACCCGCAGCTTCCTGCGTGCGGTAGACAGCGTCCTGCCGGACCTGCAGCCGCTGTTCGAAAAATACGCCCAGGAAATTGACTGGAAACTGCTGGCGGCTATTTCTTATCAGGAATCCCACTGGGATACCCAGGCCACGTCTCCGACTGGTGTACGTGGTTTGATGATGTTAACCAAAAATACCGCGCTGAGCCTGGGCGTCAATGACCGTACCGATGCGGAACAGAGCATCAGCGGCGGCGCGCGCTACCTGCAGGATATGATGGCCAAAGTCCCGGAAACGGTGCCGGAAGAGGAGCGGATCTGGTTCGCGCTGGCGGCCTACAATATGGGCTATGCGCATATGCTGGATGCGCGAGCGCTGACGGCCAAAACGAAAGGCAACCCGGACAGCTGGTCAGACGTAAAGCAGCGCCTGCCGCTGCTTAGCCAGAAGCCATGGTATAACAAGCTGACGTACGGCTACGCGCGCGGGCATGAAGCCTACGCCTACGTGGAAAATATCCGTAAATATCAGATCAGCCTGGTCGGTTATCTGCTGGAGAAAGAGAAAGAGGCGACAGAGGCCAAACGGCTGGCCCAAAGCTACCCTGTCGTGGCGCCGGACGAGCTTAACCGTCCGTCGGCTTCAATTCTGCCTTTTGCTGCTTTTTCTGCTGACGGCGCATTCGAAAGAAATCGCTTAATAGCCCCGAACACTCTGGTGCAAGCACCCCGCCGATAGTCTTCACCTGGTGGTTCATCCCCGGGTGACCCAGCACGTCCATCAGCGAACCGGCCGCACCGGTTTTTTCATCTCGCGCACCGAAGACCAGAGTTCCGATCCGGCTGTGTACCATCGCCCCGGAGCACATCACGCACGGCTCCAGCGTCACATACAGCGTGGTATCAAGCAGGCGATAGTTTTGCAGCACCAGACCGCCCTGACGAAGCGCCATGATTTCGGCGTGCGCCGTCGGATCGTGGCGGCCAATGGGACGGTTCCACCCTTCACCAATCACCTGGTTATTATGGACCAGCACGGCGCCCACGGGCACTTCGCCCTCGTCCCAGGCACGCTGAGCGAGCGTTAGCGCGTGGCGCATCCAGTATTCATGTGAGAATTCAGGGTTGGACAACGGTTGATACTCCAGTCGAAAAGCGGGCGGCATTATACACACCCCTTATAGATAAGACTATTCGAGTTGCTGAAGTTCACCTGATGGCGTGACGCGCCAGCGGTGCTGGCAAAAATAGAGCAGCGGGTTGTCCTGCTTGCTGTCGCTGTAGCCGCTGTACAGGCGCAGTGGCGTGCCGATACGTTTTTCCAGCTGGACCACTTTTTCATGACCCAGGCAGCGCATCGTCAGCACCCAACCGCCGTAACCGCGGGCAATTTGCGTGGCGATAAGATTCACGCGCGAAAGCCAGGGGGTATCAAAGTAGACCTGCTCCACCAGCGTCTGCGGGGAGCCGGTAATCAGCCAGATGTCGGCATCGTTCGCGTCGAGATAGCCGGTCAGGCGCGCCTGCACCACCGGGAATGCGGCAACGTGGCCGCGGAACCACTGCGCAAAATCCTGCTCGAGCTGTTTAAGCCGCGCTTCGCTGTGCCCAAACGTACATCCCCACAGCAGCAGGCTCATCGGCCATCGCGCCGCACGGCCTTTCACCAGCAGCGCGATCCCGATAACAGGTAAGAGCGGTAGCACGAGCAGCGCATTCAGAGGCTGACGCCGCAGCAGGTAACGCATAAACGTACCAAACATATCCTGCTGATGCAGCGTACCATCCAGGTCGAAAAAGACAACGCGACGCCCGTGATTTGCCAAACCTTACTCCTCTGGGTCGTTGAAACCTAACAGCCAGGTAAACAGGAACCCGGCGATCACCGCTACTAAATAGCCTAACAGATAGAGCACCACTTTTCCGGTCACGATGGTTAATGCCAGCGGTAACCCCGAGAGACCAAAGGTGATGACGGTGGCAACTTTCCAGTAGCTAATCAGCGCCCCGCCTACCGCGCCGCCCAGACAGGCCGCGAGGAACGGTTTACCCAGCGGCAGCGTAACACCGAAAATCAGCGGCTCGCCAATGCCGAGCAGTCCGACCGGGAGTGCGCCTTTAATCATTTTTTTCAGACGCGCGTTGCGGGTTTTCATCAGTACCGCAATTGCCGCACCGACCTGCCCTACACCCGCCATCGACAGGATAGGCAGCAGCGCGTTATAGCCGTGCGCCTGCACCAGCTCGACGTGGATCGGTACCAGCCCCTGATGCAGGCCGGTCAGCACCAGCGGCAGGAAAGTACCCGACAGCACCGCGCCCACTAACAGGCCGCCGCGATCAATCGCCAGCGACGCACCGTGGGCAATGGCCTCAGAGATCCACCCGCCTAACGGCTGGAGGGCCACAATCGCTACGCTACCGGTAATCAGCGTAGTCAGCAGCGGGTTGAGAATCAGCTCGATGGAGCCTGGCAGAACCGCGCGCAGCCGTTTCTCGATCCAGCACATCAGGATGACCACCAGCAGCACCGCGATCACCCCGCCGCGGCCCGGCTGGAGCGCCTCACCAAACAGCGTGATCTGCGCCAGCTGCGGGCTGGACAAGATGCCCGCCATCACCCCGCCCATCGCCAGCGATCCGCCAAACACCTTCGCGGTATTCACCCCGACCAGAATGTTCATGATGGTGAACACCGCGCTGCCGAAGATCCCGAGAATCCCCAGCAGGTTCGGATACTGCGTGGCGAAATCCCCCACAATATCCGGCCGCTTGAGGATATTGATGATCCCGGTGATCAGGCCTGAGGCAATAAACGCCGGGATCAGCGGAATAAAGACATTTGCCAGCTGTCGCAGCGCATCGCTCATCGGGGCTTTGTATTTCGCCTTTGCCTGGGCTTTGGTGCGCTCAGCATCGTCAATCGATACGCTCGCACTCACGCCCATCAGCGCGCGCATGGCATCGACAACCTGCGCCGCTTTCCCTGGGCCGACGATCAGCTGGTGCTGCTGCCCCTGCTTCACGTAGCCGCTGACGCCGGAAAGCTGCTTCAGACCCGGCACGTCAAGCTGGTCGTCGTCATGCACCTCGACGCGCACGCGCGTCATGCAGTTTTCGAGACGCTGAATATTTTGTTCCCCACCAATCCCCCGCAGGATACCGCTGGCGAGCGCTGCTGTTTTGTCCATACACGCCTCTGTTAGTGTTCTAATGCCGCCCGTAAGAAACCGTTATGCGCATCGAGTTTGGCTCTTGCGGCCGCCGCATCCAGCCCGCTTAAGATCATCAAAATGGCCGGTTTAACATCGTGATCGGTCTGTTTGAGTACCGCTTCCGCCTCTTCGCGGCCTGCGCCCGTCGCCTCCATCACCATGCGGCAGGCTCTGTCCACCAGCTTGACGTTGGTGGCCTGCATATCCACCATCAGGTTCTGATACACCTTGCCGAACTTCACCATCGCGCCGGTGGAGATCATATTGAGCACCAGCTTTTGCGCGGTCCCGGATTTCAGGCGCGTGGAGCCGGTGAGCGCTTCCGGCCCGACAACTGGCGAGATAGCAATAGCGGCCACCTGCGCAATCGGTGAGCCAGGGTTGCAGGAGATGGCGACCGTCGTGCAGCCGGTCTGGTTGGCGTATTCCAGCCCGCCAATCACGTACGGCGTACGCCCGGATGCCGCCAGCCCGACCACCAGATCCTTCGCGGTCAGATTAAGATCCTTCAGGTCATCCTCGCCCAGCTGTTTGTTGTCTTCCGCCCCTTCAACGGCTTTCAGCAGCGCACCGGGGCCACCGGCGATCAGCCCAACTACCAGACCATGCGGGACCCCAAAGGTTGGCGGACATTCTGACGCGTCCAGGACCCCTAAACGCCCGCTGGTCCCCGCCCCCATGTAAATAATGCGTCCACCGGCCTTGAGGGCTTCCGCAGCCGCATCGACCGCTTTCGCCACCTCTGGTAATGTCTCTTTTACTGCCTGCGCGACCAGCGTATCCTGTTGATTAAAGCGGTTAACCAGCTCCAGGGTGGAGAGCGCATCCAGATCCATGGTTTGCGGGTTACGTGTTTCAGAAACAAGTGAGCCAAGATTCATTTTTGTACCTCAAGAATTTTTAATTCATAATAATCACACTATAATGGAATATAAAATTCATTCAGGCGAGCAAAATCCGTATTTGCGCAGATAATCACATTTTCGCCAGGAGACCGTATGAACTGTTTAATTCGCATTCGCCAGCGCTACGCAGGCTTTGCCCAAAGCGACAAGAAGCTGGCGGATTTTCTGCTTTCTCAACCCGATCGCGCGCGCCATCTCAGCTCGCAGCAGCTGGCGAGTGAAGCCGGGGTGAGCCAGTCCAGCGTGGTGAAATTTGCGCAGAAGATTGGCTTTAAGGGATTCCCCGCCCTCAAGCTTGCGATCAGTGAAGCGCTGGTCAGTAACCCTAACCCGCAGTCCATGCCGGTGCATAATCAGATCCGCGGAGACGATCCGATGCGGCTGGTCGGCGAAAAGCTGATCAAAGAGAACGTGGCGGCCATGCATGCGACGCTCGATGTGAATACGGAAGAGAAGCTGCTGGAGAGCGTGGCGATGCTGCGCGGCGCGCGGCGGATCGTTCTGACCGGCATCGGCGCGTCCGGACTTGTGGCGCGTAACTTTGGCTGGAAGCTGACAAAAATTGGCCTTAACGCCATCGTCGAGCAGGATATGCACGCCCTGCTGGCGACCGTACAGGCGATGGATCCTGACGATCTGCTGCTGGCGATCTCCTATTCCGGCGAGCGCCGTGAGATCAACATGGCCACCGACGAAGTCCTGCGCGTCGGCGGTAAAATTCTGGCGATCACCGGTTTTACGCCGAATGCCCTACAGCAGCGGGCCACGCGCTGTTTATATACCATTGCCGAGGAACAGGCCACGCGCAGCGCGGCTATCTCGTCCACCAGCGCACAAATGATGCTGACGGACCTGCTGTTTATGGCACTGGTGCAGCAGGATCTGGAGCGTGCGCCCGAGCGCATTCGCCACAGCGAAGAACTGGTAAAGAAACTGGTTTGACGCGTATAATGCCCGCCCAGTTTGTGTTGTTTCTGAGAATTTCCTGATGGCGCTGTTAATTACCAAAAAATGCATTAATTGCGATATGTGCGAGCCCGAATGCCCGAACCAGGCCATTTCGATGGGCGACAGCATTTATGAGATTAACAGCGACCGCTGCACCGAATGCATCGGCCACTATGAGACGCCGACCTGTCAGAAAGTGTGCCCGATCCCCAATACCATCCTGAAGGATCCGGCACACGTCGAGAGCGAAGAGCAGCTGTGGGATAAGTTTGTCCTGATGCACCACGCGGACAAACTTTAACTTTCGATGATCACCGTTGCGCTAGCATAGTGACGCTCATCCGCGATCGTCACGTGGACGTGATTCACGCCCAGCTTCTCGGCCAGCTTTTGCGCCTCGCCCCATAAGCGCAGGCTTGGCTTACCCAGCTCATCGTTAAACACTTCAAACTGGTTGAACGCCAGACCGTTACGAATGCCGGTCCCCAAGGCTTTGGCGGCCGCCTCTTTTACCGCAAAACGCTTCGCCAGAAAACGCACCGGCTGCTGATGCGCTTCCCAGATGGCCCATTCGTTATCGCTCAGCACGCGCCTTGCGAGGCGATCGCCGCTGCGGGCGATCACCGCTTCAATGCGGGCTATTTCAATGATATCGGTGCCTAAGCCCAGAATGGCCATTACTGACGCGCTTCCAGCATCAGGCGTTTCATTTCTGCGACCGCCTCTTTCAGGCCGCTCATCACCGCGCGGCCAACGATCGCGTGACCGATGTTCAGCTCGTGCATTTCCGGGATGGCGGCAATGGCCTTCACGTTATGGTAGGTCAGGCCGTGACCGGCATTGACCTTCAGACCCAGGCTCGCCGCGTAGGTGGCCGCTTTAGCAATACGCTCCAGCTCTTTCGCCTGCTCGGCATCGTTTTTGGCATCGGCATAGCAGCCGGTGTGAATTTCGATATACGGCGCGCCCACGTCGGCTGCCGCTTTAATCTGGGTGAAGTCGGCGTCAATAAACAGCGAAACCAGGATACCGGCATCAGCCAGGCGCTTGCAGGCATCGCGCATTTTGTCGAGCTGGCCGACCACGTCCAGACCGCCTTCGGTCGTGACTTCCTGGCGTTTTTCCGGCACCAGGCAGCAGAAGTGCGGCTGGGTCTCACAGGCAATCGCCAGCATCTCTTCGGTGACTGCCATCTCCAGATTCATACGGGTATCCAGCGTCTGGCGCAGAATGCGAACGTCGCGGTCAGTGATGTGGCGACGGTCTTCACGCAGGTGAACGGTAATGCCGTCGGCGCCAGCCTGTTCAGCGATAAACGCCGCCTGAACCGGATCGGGATACGCCGTGCCGCGCGCATTACGCAGCGTGGCGATATGATCGATGTTGACGCCTAACAGTAATTCAGCCATGACAATCCTCGGTTTTCTTTTCGATTCTGTGGTCTAACGTTTCGGCACAAACTGCCTGAATAATTCGCGGCTCTTTAAGGGCTTGCCGCCAAGATACGGCTTGAGGGCAATCCGGGTAAAGCGTTTTGCTGCGCGCAGGGTATCCTGATCGGGAAACTCGCGCTCATAAAGCGCCCGGAGCTGACGCCCGGTAAAGGTGCTGTTGTCAATCACGACGCTGGCAATGAAGCCTTTTTCTTCGCGGTAGCGGTAGGTCATGGTGTCTTCCACTTCGTCACCGCTGCCCGCACAGTGCAGAAAATCGACCCCGTACCCAAGATGGCCCAACAGCGCCAGCTCAAAACGCCGCAGCGCAGGCTCGGGCGTACCGGTTGCGCCAGCCAGCGCCTGGATACAGTGCAGATAATCAAAGAAAAGTTCAGAGAAGCGGGTCTCATGTTCAAGAACGCGTGAGATGAGTTCATTGACATACAGACCGCTGTAGAGCGTGATGCCGGAGAGAGGAAGCGCCAGGGAGACGGCTTCGGCGCTGCGCAGGGTTTTGACTTCCCCTCGCCCACCAAAGCGGACCAGCAACGGCGTGAAAGGCTGTAAGGCACCTTTCAGGTTAGAACGTTTGGAACGTGCGCCTTTTGCAACAAGGCGCACGCGGCCCGACTCTTCCGTGAAGACGTCCAGCATCAGGCTGGTTTCGCTCCAGGGACGACTATGCAGGACAAAGGCGCGCTGCCATCCATCCATATGCTCGTCGTCGTGTGTTACTGGTCTTCGCCGTAACCGAGGCTGCGCAGAGCACGCTCATCATCGGCCCAGCCAGATTTCACTTTCACCCACAGTTCAAGGTGAACCGGCGCTTCGAACATCTCCTGCATGTCCTTTCGGGCTTCGATGCCGATGGTTTTGATCTTGGCGCCTTTATTGCCGATCACCATCTTCTTCTGCCCTTCACGCTCAACGAGGATCAGGCCGTTGATGTCGTAGCCGCCACGCTCGTTGCTCTGGAAACGCTCGATCTCCACCGTCACAGAGTACGGCAGTTCAGCGCCCAGGAAACGCATCAGCTTTTCACGGATGATTTCAGACGCCATAAAGCGCTGAGAGCGATCGGTGATGTACTCTTCCGGGAAGTGATGAATCGCTTCCGGCAGATGTTTGCGCACGATGCCCGCGATGGTATCCACGTTCAGCCCCGTCTCCGCAGACAGCGGAACGATGTCGAGGAAGTTCATCTGGCTACCGAGCCACTGCAGATGCGGCAGCAGATCGGCCTTTTCCTGCACGTTGTCAACTTTGTTGACGGCGAGGATGACCGGCGTTTTGCCGTCGCGCAGCTTGTTCAGCACCATCTCGTCGTCCGGCGTCCAGCGGGTGCCTTCCACAACGAAAATCACCAGCTCCACGTCGCCAATCGAGCTGCTCGCCGCCTTGTTCATCAGACGGTTGATGGCACGCTTCTCTTCCATGTGCAGGCCAGGGGTATCGACGTAGATCGCCTGATACGCGCCTTCAGTATGGATACCGACGATGCGGTGACGCGTGGTCTGCGCCTTACGCGAGGTGATAGAAATCTTCTGCCCAAGCAGATTATTCAACAGGGTGGATTTGCCGACGTTCGGACGTCCGACGATGGCAATAAATCCGCAATAGGTCTTTTCTTCGCTCATTCCAGCTCCAGCATTTTTAACGCCTGTTCGGCGGCAGCCTGTTCAGCCTTACGACGGCTTGAACCTGTGCCCACCACCGGTTCACTCAGGCCACTGACCTGGCAATGGATGGTAAATTCCTGATCGTGCGCTTCGCCACGAACCTGCACCACCAGATAAGATGGCAGCGGCAGATGACGGCCCTGCAAATATTCCTGCAGACGCGTTTTGGGATCTTTTTGTTTATCGCCCGGGCTGATTTCGTCCAGACGGGTCTGATACCAGTTCAGGATCAGCTTTTCGACGGTCTGGATATCGCTGTCCAGGAACACACCACCAATTAATGCTTCGACCGTATCGGCAAGAATAGATTCACGACGGAAGCCGCCGCTTTTCAGTTCACCCGGCCCAAGACGCAGACATTCGCCCAGCTCAAATTCGCGCGCGATTTCCGCAAGGGTATTACCCCGAACCAGCGTGGCACGCATGCGGCTCATATCACCTTCATCCACGCGCGGGAAACGATGATAAAGCGCATTCGCAATCACGAAACTTAAAATAGAGTCGCCTAAAAACTCGAGACGCTCATTATGTTTGCTGCTGGCACTGCGGTGGGTTAATGCCTGTTGCAACAACTCCTGATGATGAAAAGTGTAGCCCAGCTTCCGTTGAAGCCGATTAATTACGATGGGGTTCATGCGATACCAATAAATGAATGCGTCAAAAATGCAGCACACGAAACCGACCTGAGAAAACCAACGCGGTTTCGTGTGCCGTGGCACCCTTGCAGGGCCAACCTTAAACTTCGGGGGAATATTCTATACACAACGACAGGGGATGTCGTTAGTTCGAAGAGATTTATCGGTGAAATAATTCATGTAGCCGCGTTAATTCGCGGCTACACGTTCATTTAGTGAGAATTAATGGATTCCGCCAATACGATTCAGGCGTACGCCGGTCGGCCATTCACCTTCCTGCTTCTCAAAACTCATCCAGATTGCGGTCGCTTTACCGACCAGATTCGCTTCCGGCACAAAGCCCCAGTAACGGCTGTCCGCAGAATTATCGCGGTTGTCACCCATCATGAAGTAATGGCCTGGCGGTACAATCCAGCTTGCCAGCTGCTGGCCCGGCTGACGATAGTACATACCCACTTGATCCTGCGCGATTGGCACGGTGAGGATACGGTGCGTCACGTCACCCAGCGTCTCTTTGCGCTCAACCAGACGAATACCGTTATCTTTGGTTTCGCCTTTCGGTACCTGGAAGAATCCGCTACTCGCTTCGCCGCCGTTTTGACGGGCAAAGGTCTGCACAAAATCACTTGGCTCAACGTTCGAGTAAGTGATTGGCAGCGCGTTTTCACATGCGGTACCGGAGCTGCAGCCTGGCTGAACGGTGACTTCTTTCGCAACCGGATCGTAAGTCACTTTGTCACCCGGCAGACCTACCGCGCGCTTGATGTAGTCCAGGCGCGGATCTTCCGGATATTTGAACACCACGATGTCGCCACGTTTCGGATGACCGGTCTCGATCAGCGTTTTCTGGTAGATCGGATCTTTAATGCCGTAGGCAAACTTCTCTACCAGAATAAAATCACCAATCAGCAGCGTTGGCATCATTGAACCTGATGGGATCTGGAACGGTTCGTAAATAAACGAACGTACCACCAGCACAATCGCCAGCACCGGAAACACCGAGGCGCCCGTTTCCAGCCAGCCCGGTTTCGGACCGACTTTCTTCAGGGTTTTCGCGTCAATACCATCGCCAGTGGCTACCTGTGCGGCAGCCTGACGTTCACGACGTTTTGGGGCGAAGATAAACTTATCCAGACACCACAGCAGACCTGTCACCAGGGTAGCAATGACCAGGATCAGGGCAAACATGTTCGCCATGCCAACTCCTTAGGGTTATTTGCCGTCTTTACCAACATGAAGGATGGCAAGGAATGCTTCCTGCGGCAGCTCGACGTTACCGACCTGCTTCATACGCTTCTTACCTTCTTTCTGCTTCTGCAGCAGCTTTTTCTTACGGCTGACGTCACCGCCATAGCACTTCGCCAGAACGTTTTTACGCAGCTGTTTCACGGTAGAACGCGCGATAATGTGGTTGCCAATGGCCGCCTGAATCGCGATATCGAACTGCTGACGCGGGATCAGATCTTTCATCTTCTCAACCAGCTCGCGGCCACGGTATGGCGCATTGTCGTTGTGGGTGATCAGCGCCAGCGCATCCACACGCTCGCCGTTGATCAGCACGTCCACACGCACCATGTTGGAGGCCTGGAAGCGTTTGAAGTTGTAATCCAGTGACGCATAGCCACGGGAGGTGGACTTCAGACGGTCGAAGAAGTCGAGTACCACTTCCGCCATCGGGATTTCGTAGGTCAGTGCGACCTGGTTACCGTGGTAAACCATATTGGTCTGCACGCCGCGCTTCTCAATACACAGCGTAATGACGTTACCGAGGAATTCCTGCGGCAGCAGCATGTGACATTCGGCAATAGGCTCACGCAGCTCGTGAATATTGTTCAGCGGCGGCAGCTTGGACGGGCTGTCGACGTAGATCACTTCTTTCGAGGTGGTTTCAACTTCATACACTACCGTCGGCGCGGTGGTGATGAGGTCCAGATCGTATTCACGCTCCAGACGTTCCTGAATGATCTCCATGTGCAGCAGGCCGAGGAAGCCGCAGCGGAAGCCGAAGCCCAGCGCCGTTGAGCTTTCTGGCTCGTAGAACAGGGAGGCATCGTTCAGGCTCAGCTTGCCAAGCGCATCACGGAAGTTTTCGTAGTCGTCAGAGCTGACCGGGAACAGGCCCGCGTAAACCTGCGGTTTCACCTTTTTAAAGCCTGGCAGCGCTTTTTCTGCCGGGTTACGCGCACCTGTCAGGGTATCGCCCACCGGCGCACCGAGGATGTCTTTGATGGCGCACACCAGCCAGCCTACCTCGCCGCATGTCAGCTCGGTACGGTCAACCTGTTTTGGCGTGAAGATACCCAGACGGTCGGCGTTATAGACCTGTCCGGTACTCATAACCTTGATTTTGTCGCCTTTGCGCATGGTGCCGTTTTTAATACGCACCAGGGAGACAACGCCCAGATAGTTATCGAACCAGGAGTCAATAATCAGCGCCTGCAGCGGGGCATCCGGATCGCCTTCCGGGGCCGGAATATCACGTACCAGACGTTCCAGAACGTCGGTCACGCCGACGCCGGTTTTCGCAGAGCAGCGCACGGCATCGGTCGCGTCAATGCCGACAATATCTTCAATCTCTTCCGCGACGCGCTCAGGATCGGCGGCTGGCAGGTCAATCTTGTTCAGAACCGGCACAACTTCGAGATCCATTTCCATCGCGGTGTAGCAGTTTGCCAGGGTCTGGGCTTCTACGCCCTGCCCGGCATCGACTACCAGCAGCGCGCCTTCACAGGCCGCGAGCGAGCGTGAAACCTCATAGGAGAAGTCAACGTGGCCTGGGGTGTCGATAAAGTTCAGCTGATAGGTTTCGCCATCAGCCGCCTTGTAATCCAGCGTGACGCTCTGCGCCTTGATGGTGATACCGCGTTCGCGTTCCAGGTCCATGGAGTCCAGAACCTGGGCTTCCATTTCACGATCAGACAGGCCACCGCAAATCTGGATAATACGGTCAGACAGCGTCGACTTACCGTGGTCAATGTGAGCAATGATCGAAAAGTTACGTATGTTCTTCATATAGTTAAATAATTATGCCTTACGAATTCCTGGAGGCCGCTGTTCTTAGCCTGACGTTTTTCAGTGCGAAAACGCAGCATTCTACACTACATCTCCGCTACCTGGAAATGGACTTAGCGCCAGGTATAGCGTGAAGAAAGGACGTTTTCTGTTTTAAGACGTAAAAATGACAAAGCCCGATGAATCACCGGGCCTCAGAAGAGAGCGTCTCAACGCGAAGCTGGTCTGGCGCCAGCCCAACGCTGAGAATGACAGGCTGCCACTCCTCGCGCGCGGCAAGCGTCGGGGAGAGGCCTTTGGCAAGCCAGAATCCCCCCAGACCACCTAATGCGGCACCGCACATGGCGGCACCGTCGGTGCCAAACAGCATCTGGAAAACGCCGCCCATGATAAACAGCCCGAGCAGCGGAGAGAGATAGACCAGCATGGCGGAACTGAGCAGGCTGCCTTCCGCGATGCCGAGTTCAACCTTCTGCCCGGCCATCAGCGGCTGTTCGCTCGGCACAGAAATCGTGTGCGAGGTTTGCGGCCCGAGCTTATTCAGCACGCGGCTGCCGCAACCGGCTCGGGATGCGCAGCTATTGCATGAGGCTTTTACATCGCAGCTCACCAGCGCGATGCCGTTTTGCCACGAGACTACCGTCGCCCATTCTTTGATCATTGTGCGGCCCTGAATTTAATGCTGTCGGAGATGCGCTTCGCCGTTTGCGGAGGAAGTTCCCCCACAATGGTGATCTCTGCATTATCGCGTACCGTTGTGCTCACCGTACGGCGCCCGGTACGCAGAATTTGTTCAGTGCTGTTTGCCGTTGCGCGATTGATATTCACCGAGAAGCTGAACAAACCATCGGAATAGAGGCGTGATTCCACCGGCGTTTCAATCGTTGGCAGCTGGCGACGGCTGCTGGACACTTCGCTAAATCCTTGCGGGATCCAGGCAGGTACCCAGTTGAAATTAACGGAATCGCCTGCCGGAACGGAAAGCAGCGGCGGCAGGCTGGCCTTAGCCAGATTCTGCATGCTGTTGCCAACCTGGTTATTCACGCTAAAGGAGATAACGCGGAACTGTTCCAGCGTTTCACCGTCACGGTCAAGCAGGTCTACACGCATGGGGAGTTTGGTTTCCGCGTCAATCCAGACAATATAGCTGTAGCGCGTTCCATCCCGGGCGACAACGCGGATCACCTCACACAGTCTGTCCGCAATACGTGTACGCCCTACCGAAATAAAATCGTAGTAAGGGGCAAGCCGTTTGAAGTCGGTGTAAATGAGTGACGGCAGGGAATCAACGATATAGTCGCCATTGAGCGTGAAAGGCTCCAGGCCGGGTTCGAAATAGCTGATTTCGTTACCACGCTGGACAACTTCCCGACGCGGGCCATCCATCTGTAAAAGCTGGGCGAGCGGCTGATTATCAAGACGGGCATGGCGATAGCGTAACGACTCGACGCCCTGCTTATTGATGCTGATAAATGCCAACTCGTAATTGAGTGACTGGCTGGCCAGATTCATTTGCTGCAACAACGCCCCGGATGATACATCAGCCGAGGCGTTGGCAGAGAAGAACAGGCTACCCGCCATCAGAGACATGGCGAACCAAAGTTGCTTCATTACTGCGATTGCGTTCCTAAAGTTTGGTTTCCGGGCACCTGCACAGCAGCTTGCTGTGTCTGCGCCTGCTCAAACTGAAGCTGTTCAGAGTGCAGACGACGCTGCAACTCGTAATCCTGCAACATCGCATTAATGCGACGGCGCTGCTCCTGAACCTGCTGTTGCTGGCCGCCGCTGGCGGAAGCATCAGCCGGTACGCCCAGGCTTACCGGGCTGGCTTTGCCCATCATCGGCAGTGTGTTAAACACTGGCGCTTCTGGCTGCTGATTAGTTTCAGACTGAGTATTATAGTGCTGGACGCCAACGATAACTGCAAGCGATACGCATGCAGCCACACCCATTTGGGTAAGCTGGCTGGCCCACGGACGCACCTTTTGCCAGAATGGCATTTTCTGCCACTGGTGAGGTGCGGGTTGAGCTTCAGGAATCAGCGGAGTGGTCTGATGAACAGGCTCATTCTCAATCGCCGCCATGACGCGGGCTGAGATATCGAAATGGAGAACCTCGCCGGTGTCACCGCGAAGGGTGTCACGGATGAGATGGTAACTCTCCCAGGTCTCTTGCATTTCGGGAGAATGAGACAGCTCGTTGAGCAGCTCACTATCCACCGTTTCACCATCCATTAAAGCGGAAAGTTTTTCTTTCTGCATGCCTAATACCTTTTCCAGTATCCCGCTATCGTCAACGCCTGATAAGCGGTTGAACTTTATTATCAATAGCTTCTCGCGCACGGAAAATTCGTGAACGTACCGTGCCGACCGGACAATCCATGATAGCGGCTATCTCTTCATAGCTCAGACCATCCAGCTCCCGTAACGTAATTGCCATGCGTAAATCTTCCGGGAGCGACTCGATCGTGCGAAAAACGATTTGTCTCAGTTCTTCTGACAACATTAAGTTCTCAGGGTTCGAAATTTCTTTCAATGCGCCGCCACTTTCGAAGTTTTCGGCGTCGATTGCGTCCACATCACTAGAAGGCGGACGACGGCCCTGAGCGACCAGATAATTCTTTGCCGTATTGACCGCAATACGGTACAGCCAGGTATAAAAAGCACTATCTCCCCGGAACGAATCCAGCGCGCGATAGGCCTTAATAAAAGACTCTTGCACCACATCAGGCACATCACCTGACGGTACATAGCGGGAAACCAGGCTCGCCACCTTATGCTGGTAGCGCACCACCAGTAAGTTAAAGGCTTTCTGATCTCCCTTCTGGACCCGTTCAACCAGGACCTGGTCCGTTAACTGCTCGCTCATCCGAGGTAATGTCTCCCCAAACCTAAATTCCACGCGTTATCGAAACGCCACTCTAAAAATACCGCACTTTGAGCAAGCACCGAATTAGAGTGTCTGATCTTCAATAAGTTCCGTAACGCCTTTGTTTTTGTTCATCGCGCCGCAGACTGTTCATTTTCTCTCATTATAAGTCTGTTCACGATACGCACCACTTTCTGACAAGAAACATCTTTTTCCCGCCAGAAGAGTAACGCAACCCAGTCTTTATTTCATCACAAAATCTGACGCTAACGATCTGCTTCGCAAAATAATTTCACTCATTTACCCTCCGTTTACCTCCGCTTACGCGTTTAGCCATTGCAACACCCGTTAAAAAAAACGTGCGATAAATCGCATTCAGGTGCTATTCTGAGCCAACACTGTTTAGTAAATTAAACAACAATCATGAACACAACACCTGAACTCCATTGTGATGTACTGATCATCGGCAGCGGCGCTGCCGGTCTCTCTCTGGCGCTACGCCTGGCGGAGCATCAAAACGTTATCGTTCTGAGTAAAGGGCCGATAAGCGAGGGTTCCACGTTTTATGCCCAGGGCGGGATTGCCGCCGTGTTTGATGAGACAGACAGCATTGCCTCCCACGTCGACGATACGCTGATTGCCGGGGCCGGGATCGTGGATGCGCACGCCGCAGAGTTTGTCGCCAGCAATGCCCGCCATTGCGTGCAGTGGCTCATCGACCAAGGCGTCTTATTCGATACGCAGGTTCAACCCAACGGTGAAGAGAGCTATCACCTGACGCGCGAAGGCGGCCATAGCCACCGCCGCATCCTGCACGCAGCGGATGCCACCGGAAAAGAAGTGGAGACCACGCTGGTCGGCAAGGCGCTGAGCCATCCTAATATTCGGGTGCTTGAACGAAGCAATGCCGTTGATCTGATTATCTCCGACAAGATTGGCCTGCCGGGCACGCGTCGCGTGGTGGGCGCCTGGGTGTGGAACCGCAATAAAGAGAAGGTGGAAACCTGCCAGGCGAAGGCTGTGGTGCTGGCCACGGGCGGCGCCTCTAAAGTGTATCAGTACACCACGAACCCGGACATTGCCTCCGGAGACGGTATCGCGATGGCCTGGCGCGCTGGCTGCCGGGTGGCGAATCTTGAGTTCAATCAGTTTCACCCAACCGCCCTGTTCCATCCTCAGGCGCGCAACTTCCTGCTGACGGAAGCCCTGCGCGGCGAAGGCGCCTATCTGAAACGCCCTGACGGCACCCGCTTTATGCCGGACTTTGACGCCCGTGGCGAACTGGCCCCGCGCGATATCGTTGCCCGCGCCATCGACCATGAAATGAAGCGTCTTGGCGTGGACTGCATGTATCTTGATATCAGCCACAAGCCAGCAGAGTTTATTCGTCAGCACTTCCCGATGATTTACGAAAAACTGCTCAACCTTGGCATCGATTTAACCCGCGATCCGGTACCCATTGTGCCAGCCGCCCACTACACCTGCGGTGGGGTGATGGTTGACGATCATGGCCGTACCGATGTGGATGGTCTTTATGCTATTGGTGAGGTCAGCTATACCGGACTTCACGGCGCGAACCGTATGGCCTCTAACTCGCTGCTGGAGTGCCTGGTCTACGGCTGGTCTGCCGCAGAAGACATCACGAAACGCATGCCCTACGCCCGCGAAACAGAGCGCCTGCCTGCCTGGGATGAAAGCCGTGTGGAAAATCCGGACGAACTGGTCGTGATCCAGCATAACTGGCATGAGCTACGGTTGTTCATGTGGGATTACGTCGGGATTGTGCGCACCACGAAACGTCTTGAACGCGCGTTGCGCCGCATCACTATGCTGCAGCAGGAAATTGACGAGTATTATGCCAATTTTCGCGTATCGAATAATCTGCTGGAGCTGCGCAACCTGGTGCAGGTTGCCGAGCTAATCGTTCGCTGCGCGATGATGCGTAAAGAGAGCCGCGGGTTGCACTATACCCTGGACTACCCGGATCAGCTTGCTGAATCCGGCCCGTCGATCCTCGCCCCGCAGGTTTACATAAACAGATAAAACGCCTGGGTCAGGGCAGTGTAATCTTCGGAATAACGCTGGTCTGGCCCACGGATCACCATTCGATCGTTAAAGCATTCACCCTCTTTCGGCGAGAGCGCCAGCAGCACGCGGTGCGGCAGTCGGCCTTCCGTATCCGAAATGTCGGTACGCAGACGTAACGTCCAGCCGATCTCCTGCGCGATACCGATGAACGTGTTGCCCGTACTCTCAGGCAGGACCACGCAGAAAAAACCCTCTTCGGAGATAAGCTCGGCCGCGCTGGTGAGCAGCGCTTTGTGATCGAGGGAACGGGTATAACGCGCCTGTTCGCGCTCGGGTGTCCCGCACTCAACGCCGGGCTCGTAGTAGGGAGGGTTGCTGACGATCAAATCGTAACGCGCGGTTTGTTCAGGCGCCCAGGCGAGCACATCCGCACATTCCACTTTCATGCGGGCTGCCCAGGGCGATTCGGCCATATTGTCACTCGCCTGCTCTGCCGCCTGCGCGTCCAGTTCGACGGCATCAATGGTGACATGCTCGTCCGTGCGCTGCGCCAGCATCAATGCCACCAGCCCGCTGCCGGTACCGATATCAAGAATACGCTTAACCCCTGCGACAGGCGCCCACGCTCCCAGTAAAATACCGTCTGTACCGACCTTCATGGCACAGCGATCGTGAGCGACAAAAAATTGTTTAAACGTAAAACCATCGCGGCGCAGTTGCGCTTTGAGTTGAGACATGTCGGGGCAACCTTCTAAGTGAAACTGGAGTAGCATAGGGGAAAGCGAAGTGGCCGAAAAGCGATATCCATACAAACAGATGAAGATTACAGCCGTAACGTCTATAATCAGCGCCCCACACAGAGGTAGAACATGACTGTAACGACTTTTTCCGAACTTGAACTCGATGAAAGCCTGCTCAATGCACTTGAGAGCAAAGGCTTCACACGCCCGACCGCCATTCAGGCAGCGGCCATTCCGCCTGCGCTTGAGGGCCGCGATGTGCTCGGTTCTGCGCCAACCGGTACGGGGAAGACTGCAGCCTATTTGTTGCCTGTGTTGCAGCATCTGCTCGACTTCCCACGCAAAAAATCTGGCCCGCCGCGTATTTTAATCCTGACGCCGACGCGCGAACTGGCCATGCAGGTGGCCGATCACGCGCGTGAACTCGCGGCAAATACCCATCTGGATATCGCTACCATCACCGGCGGCGTTGCGTATATGAACCACGCCGAAGTGTTCAGCGAAAACCAGGACATCGTCGTTGCGACGACAGGCCGCCTGCTGCAGTACATTAAAGAAGAGAACTTCGACTGCCGCGCGGTTGAAACGCTGATCCTCGACGAAGCCGACCGTATGCTGGACATGGGCTTCGCACAGGATATCGAGCACATTGCCGGGGAAACGCGCTGGCGTAACCAGACCATGCTGTTCTCTGCCACCCTTGAAGGGGAAGCGATTAAAGACTTCGCAGAGCGTCTGCTGGAAGATCCGGTAGAAGTGTCGGCGACGCCGTCCACCCGTGAGCGTAAGAAGATCCACCAGTGGTACTACCGCGCGGATAACCTTGAGCACAAGGTCGAATTGCTGAAACACCTGCTGAAGCAGGAAGATGCGCTGCGCACAATCGTATTTGTGCGCAAGCGCGAGCGCGTGCACGAACTGGCTGAAATGCTGCGTAACGCCGGGATCAACAACTGCTATCTTGAAGGCGAGATGGCACAGATCAAGCGTACCGAAGGCATTAAGCGCCTGACCGATGGCCGCGTTAACGTGCTGGTTGCCACAGACGTTGCCGCTCGCGGGATCGACATCCCGGACGTCAGCCACGTCATTAACTTCGATATGCCGCGCAGCGGCGATACCTACCTGCACCGTATTGGCCGTACCGGCCGCGCGGGCCGCAAAGGGATTGCGATTTCACTGGTCGAAGCGCATGACTACCTGCTGCTGCAGAAAATTGGCCGCTATGTTGATGAGCCGCTGAAAGCGCGGGTTATTGATGGCTTGCGCCCAACCACACGTGCGCCGAGTGAAAAAATGACGGGTAAACCGTCCAAGAAAGCGCTTGCGAAACGTGCTGAGAGAAAAGAGAAAGAAAAAGAGAAACCGCGCGTGAAGCAGCGTCACCGCGATACCAAAAATATTGGTAAACGCCGTAAGCCAAGCTCTGCCGCATCAGAGACAAAAACGGAAGAGTAAAAAAAGCCGGGGACAATCCCCGGCTTTTTTATTCACCCCCGTAGCTGAAGCCTTACAGGCTTTCAGTAAAGGTACGCGCGATAACGTCGCGCTGCTGTTCTGGGGTCAGAGAGTTGAAGCGTACCGCATAACCAGACACGCGAATGGTCAGCTGCGGGTATTTTTCTGGGTGCTCAACCGCGTCCATCAGCGTTTCGCGGCGCAGTACGTTTACGTTCAGGTGCTGACCACCTTCCACGCGCACTTCTGGCTTCACTTCCATTGGAATTTCACGGTACTCGATTTCGCCCAGTTTGCTCACTGGCACGATTTCGTCTTCTGCAAAACCCGCTTTCGCGACGACACAGCGCGCTTCGTTTTTCTCGCTGTCCAGCAGCCAGAAAGAGTTGAGCAGATCGTCATTTGCAGCTTTAGTAATCTGGATACCTGTAATCATGTGTTGCCTCCCTTAGGCTACATTAACTGATGTCGGCCTCTCGCGGCCAATTGGTAAAACCATTGTTTCTTGTGTGTATATATATCATTCACACCCCGGTGATTTATTGATTTAAATCAACAAAAACACCAACCACATAAAGAGTGTGGTTTGAGTTTATTGCTTTAGATCAATTTTGCGACCTTACCAATTCAATTTATCCTGCACATTTTCAACATAAATTTAGCTACTTAGCGCACATTTCGGCGTAGAATTTTGCTCACCGGGCTTTAGCAGGTAAGCTAGTTAGAGATTGAGATTCGCAGGAGAGCGAGATGACGACACCTTTAACCTGGCATGACGTGCTGGCAGAAGAAAAGCAGCAGCCCTATTTTATCAATACGCTCAACACCGTTGCGGCTGAGCGTCAGTCCGGACAGACGATTTACCCGCCGCAGAAAGATGTGTTCAACGCCTTTCGCTACACCGAACTGAGCGATGTGAAAGTGGTCATTCTGGGCCAGGATCCCTATCACGGTCCGGGCCAGGCGCATGGGCTGGCGTTTTCCGTACGTCCGGGCGTGGCGATCCCCCCTTCTCTGCTCAATATGTATAAAGAGCTTGAAGGAACCGTGCCCGGGTTTACCCGACCAAACCACGGCTACCTGGAAAGCTGGGCACGTCAGGGCGTGCTGTTATTGAACACGGTACTCACCGTTCGGGCCGGCCAGGCGCATTCGCACGCCAGCCTGGGCTGGGAGACATTCACCGATAAAGTCATCAGCCTGATCAACGAACACCGTGAAGGGGTCGTGTTTTTACTCTGGGGATCGCACGCGCAGAAGAAAGGGGCGATTATTGACCGTCAGCGTCATCACGTGTTGAAAGCGCCGCACCCGTCACCGCTGTCTGCACATCGCGGTTTCTTTGGCAGTAATCATTTTGTTCTGGCGAACGAATGGCTGGAAAAACGTGGCGAAACGCCCATTGACTGGATGCCTGTGTTACCGGCAGAGAGCGAATAGTATTTGAATGTGCCGGGTCAGGCCCGGCACATGAAGAGGCTTATGCCTTATTCTGACGCCACCATTCGGCCAGCAGTACGCCGGTTGCAACGGATACGTTCAGACTTTCCACATTGCCTGTCCCATCGATTGAGACGCTCAGATCCGCACTGGAGAGCGCCGCATCAGACAGACCATCGCGTTCCTGACCCAGCACCAGCACCATCTTGCGTGGCAGCGTCGCTTTAAACAGCGGCGTACCGGCATGGCTCGAGGTGGTCACGATGGAATAACCCGCTTTACGGAACTGCTCAAGGGCATCCAGCACGCTATCGCCGGTGATCGGCTGTACGTGCTCGGCTCCGCCTTCCGCAGTACGGATCGCAGCGCCGGATTCCAGCAGCGCGGCATCCTGCAGCAGTACGCCTTTCACGCCAAAGTGCGCGCAGCTACGCATCATTGCGCCCAGGTTATGCGGGTTGCCCACATCTTCCAGCGCCAGCACGCAGTCATCGGCATCCGCCTGACTGACCCACTGCTGAACGGTGGTGCCGTTACGTTTTTTGATCAGGAAGCAGACGCCGCCGTGGTGTTCGGTACCGGATGCTTTGGTCAGCTCGGCATCATCAACCACGTGGTAGGCTTTGCGGTTTGCCGCCATCCAGCGCAGCGCTTCTTTAAAGCGCGGCGTTACGCTCTGGATGAACCAGGCGCGGACAATACATTCAGGACGGCTCTGGAACAGCGCCTGGCAGGCGTTCTCGCCATACACGCGGGTCTCTTCCGCACGCTGACGGCGCAGCACTTCCGGGTCGATAAAGCTTTTACCGCTGATACCGCCGTGATCGGACTTTTCTGGCGTTTCGTCGCCAGGGGCACGAGAAACGGTGCGCCACGGGGAGGCGTTATCACGTGAGAAGTCATCCCGCGGACGGTCATCGCGTTTGCGATCGTCACGCTTGCGGTCATCACGTTTGCGGTCATCACCGCGGTTGTTTCTGTCATCGCGGGCGGGGCGACGGCCACCGTCTGCACGAGAAGACGCCGGACGCCCGCCACCTTTTCCGGTACGCGGATTTTGGGTGCGTTTATCAGAGTCATCATCACTGCGGACATACATCACTTTGACCTTGCCGCTTTTGTTTTTCATTTCGTCGTTCATGCTTTTCTCCACCAGCGCTGCGCGAAGCGCGCAGATTACCCGATGTGCCAGCGCATAGCCATAATTTCGTACAAAAGCCTGTGACTATTGTTCTCATTGAATAAAACGCATTGTTGTTTCAAACAGGCTCATTGATAATATGTAACATATTAGAAACATTATCGGCGTCTTGCCGCTGTCCCACGGCTCTATCAGAGGTTAGTTATGAATACCGTATGTGCCAACTGTCAGGCTCTTAACCGCATTCCGGACGATCGGATTGAAGATGGTGCGAAATGCGGACGTTGTGGCCATGAATTGTTTGATGGCGATGTCATTAACGCGACGGGTGCTACGCTGGACAAACTCCTCAAGGACGATCTGCCTGTCGTAGTGGATTTCTGGGCGCCCTGGTGCGGCCCATGCCGAAGCTTCGCGCCGATCTTCGAAGACGTGGCCGAAGAACGCAGCGGGAAAATACGTTTCGTTAAGGTCAATACTGAAGCTGAACCCGAACTGAGCGCCCGTTTTCGCATTCGCAGCATCCCGACGATTATGATTTTCAAAAAGGGTGAAGTGGTCGACATGCTCAACGGTGCGGTGCCTAAAGCCCCGTTTGATAGCTGGCTTAACGAATCACTGTAACATTCACGGGGCACATCTTGTGCCCCGTTCCCGCCTCTGCGAAAATAGGGTTTTTCCTGCATTTCGCCCATGACTGATAACGCTGTTCTTCAATTACGCGCCGAACGCCTTGCGCGCGCCACCCGTCCGTTTCTCGCGCGCGGAAACCGTATTCGCCGCTGTCAGCGTTGCCTGCTGCCGCTGAAGGTTTGCCTGTGCGAGACGCTGACCCCGAGTTCGGCACAGAGCCGTTTTTGTCTGGTCATGTTTGATACCGAGCCGATGAAGCCCAGCAATACTGGTCGCCTGATTGCCGATATTCTGCCGGATACCGCGGCGTTTCAGTGGTCCCGCACGGAGCCCCCTCAGGCCCTGCTCGACTTAGTGGCAAGCCCGGACTATCAGCCGATGGTCGTTTTCCCCGCGTCATATGCAGGTGTCGATCGCCAGGTGCTTTCGACGCCGCCATCCGGTAAACCGCCGTTGTTTATTATGCTGGACGGCACCTGGACCGAAGCGCGAAAAATGTTTCGCAAAAGCCCGTATCTCGACGCACTGCCGGTGATTTCTGTCGATCTGTCCCGCGTCTCCGCCTACCGCCTGCGTGAAGCGCATGCTGACGGGCAATACTGCACCGCCGAAGTGGCCATTGCGCTTCTGGATCTGGCGGGTGATACCGCTGCGGCTGGCGCCCTGGGCAACCATTTCTCCTGTTTCCGGGAACGCTATCTGGCAGGAAAAACCGTTCATAAGGGCAGCGTCACAGCAGCCGAGACGGAAAGCGTTTAAAATCATCAGGTCGCTTGCATTCACAGGAGGCCTGCATGAGCCAGCGAGGGTTAGAAGCGCTACTTCGTCCTAAATCCATTGCCGTCATCGGCGCATCAATGAAACCGGATCGTGCTGGCTATCTGATGATGCGCAACCTGCTGGCCGGAGGATTTAATGGACCCGTCATGCCCGTCACGCCCGCGTATAAGGCAGTTCAGGGAGTGCTTGCATGGCCTGATGTACAGAGCTTGCCTTTCGTACCGGATCTGGCCGTACTGTGTACAAACGCGAAACGGAATCCGGAGCTGCTGGAATCGCTCGGCAAGAAAGGCTGTAAAACCTGCATTATTCTCTCGTCTCCGCCTGAACAGAAAGCCGAGCTTCTGGCCTGCGCCAGCCGCTATCAAATGCGCATTCTTGGACCAAACAGTCTCGGCCTGCTCGCCCCCTGGCAGGGCTTAAATGCCAGCTTCTCTCCGGTTCCGATCCGCAAAGGCAAGCTCGCGTTTATCTCGCAGTCGGCTGCGGTATCGAACACCATCCTCGACTGGGCGCAGCAGCGTGAAATGGGATTCTCCTACTTCATTGCTCTCGGCGACAGTCTGGATATCGACGTTGATGAGCTGCTGGATTTTCTGGCGCGCGACGGTAAAACCAGTGCGATTCTGCTTTATCTTGAGCACCTCAGCGACGCGCGTCGTTTTGTCTCGGCGTCGCGAAGCGCGTCGCGCAATAAGCCGATCCTGGTAATCAAAAACGGGCGCAGCCCTGCGGCTCAGCGTCTGCTGCATTCGCATTCCGGCATGGATCCCGCCTGGGACGCCGCCATCCAGCGCGCGGGGTTGCTGCGGGTGCAGGATACGCACGAGCTTTTTTCCGCCGTTGAAACGTTAAGCCATATGCGCCCGTTGCGCGGCGAGAAGTTAATGATTGTCAGTAACGGCGCCGCCCCTGCCGCACTCGCGCTGGATGAGCTGTGGCGGCGCTTCGGCAAGCTGGCCACGCTGAGTGAAGAGACGCTGCAGCGCCTGAAAGATGCGCTTCCGACCAGCGTGACGCCCGGCAATCCACTTGATTTACGCGATGACGCCAGTAGCGACCGCTATATCAGGGCCATTTCCATTTTGCTGGATAGCCAGGATTTCGACGCGCTGATGATTATCCACTCCCCCAGCGCGGTCGCGCCGGGCAGCGAAAGCGCGCGCGCGCTCATTGATGCCGTGCGCAATCATCCGCGAGGCAAATATGTCACCCTGCTCACCAACTGGTGCGGTGAGTTTTCTTCGCAGGAGGCGCGACGCCTGTTCAGCGAAGCCGGACTGCCAACCTACCGCACGCCGGAAGGCACCATAACCGCGTTTATGCATATGGTGGAATATCGCCGCAACCAGAAACAGCTCCGCGAGACCCCGGCGTTGCCCGGGAATTTGACGGCCAATACCGTTGACGTTCACCGGCTGTTGCAGCAGGCGATTGAAGAAGGCGCGACGTCGCTGGATACGCATGAGGTCCAGCCCATTCTGGGCAGCTACGGGATGCAGACCCTGCCGACCTGGATCGCCAGCGACAGCGCTGAGGCCGTGCATATTGCCGAGCAGATTGGCTATCCGGTTGCCCTGAAGCTGCGTTCGCCGGATATTCCGCATAAGTCTGACGTTCAGGGGGTGATGCTCTACCTGCGGACGGCGGCAGAGGTGCATCAGGCAGCCGATGCCATCTTCGATCGGGTCAAAATGGCCTGGCCGCAGGCAAGGATCCACGGCTTGCTGGTGCAAAGCATGGCTAACCGCGCAGGCGCTCAGGAGTTACGCGTGGTGGTCGAACACGATCCCGTTTTCGGCCCGCTCATCATGCTGGGTGAAGGCGGCGTGGAGTGGCGCCCGGAGGAGCAGGCCGTGGTGGCGTTACCGCCGCTGAACATGAACCTGGCGCGTTATCTGATCATCCAGGCGATTAAAAGCAAAAAGATCCGCGGCCGGAGCGCGCTGCGTCCGCTTGATATTGCCGGGCTAAGTCAGTTCCTGGTACAGGTCTCTAACCTGATTGTGGATTGTGCCGAGATCCAGCGGCTGGACATTCATCCGCTGCTCGCCTCCGGCAATGAGTTTACGGCGCTGGACGTGACCCTGGATATCGCGCCATTCGAAGGAGACAGCGAGAGCCGTCTGGCGATCCGCCCGTATCCCCTGCAGCTGGAGGAGTGGGTTGAGATGAAAAATGGGGAACGCGCCCTGTTCCGCCCTATTCTGCCGGAAGATGAGCCCCAGCTGCGGGCCTTTATCTCTCAGGTCACGAAAGAGGATCTTTATTATCGCTATTTTAGCGAAATCAACGAATTTACCCACGATGATTTAGCCAATATGACCCAGATCGACTACGATCGAGAAATGGCGTTTGTTGCCGTTCGTCGCGCCGATGAGGGTGATGAGATCCTCGGCGTCACGCGTGCCATTTCTGACCCGGATAACGTCGATGCGGAGTTTGCCGTGCTGGTGCGCTCCGATCTTAAAGGTCTGGGCCTGGGAAGACGACTGCTGGAAAAACTCATCAGTTATACGCGAGATCACGGATTGTTACGCCTTAATGGCATTACTATGCCTAACAATCGCGGTATGGTGACCCTGGCGCGAAAACTTGGGTTTGACGTTGATATTCAGCTGGACGAAGGTATTGTTGCCTTATCCCTCAGTCTGACATCAGCAGACAAACGCGAGTAAGCTACTGGAAATGTTACCCACTTTGGACGGGACTGGTGGTATCATTGTCCGCTTATGTTGTTTGCATAGTACAGACAACCCTTCAATGAACAGAGAAGAAACGCACTGTGATGTTGTCAAAATTTAAGCGTAATAAACATCAACAACACCTTGCTCAACTACCGAAGATTTCTCAGTCAGTTGATGATGTAGAGTTCTTTTACGCTCCCGCTCATTTTCGGGAGACGCTTCTGGAAAAGATAGCCAGCGCCACGCGACGCATTTGCATTGTGGCACTGTATCTTGAACAGGATGAAGGCGGGCGCGCGATCCTGAACGCGCTCTATGAAGCCAAACGTCAGCGTCCGGAACTGGATGTTCGCGTGCTGGTAGACTGGCATCGCGCCCAGCGTGGCCGTATTGGCGCTGCCGCATCAAACACCAATGCTGACTGGTATTGCCGCACGGCGCAGGAAAATCCTGGCGTTGACGTGCCTGTTTATGGCGTCCCGGTGAATACCCGTGAAGCGCTCGGCGTTCTTCATTTCAAGGGGTTCATCATTGATGACAGCGTGCTTTACAGCGGCGCCAGCCTCAATGATGTCTACCTTCATCAGCTCGATAAATATCGCTATGACCGCTACCATCTGATCCGTAATCCGCAGATGGCCGATATCATGTTCAACTGGGTTGATAAAAATCTGGTTCATGGCCGTGGTGTTAATCGTCTTGACGATCCCGAGCGCCCTAAAAGCCCGGAGATCAAAAACGATGTTCGCGCCTTCCGCCAGGAGCTGCGCGATGCGGTCTATCATTTCCAGGGCGATGCGAACAACGAAGAGTTATCCGTTACCCCGCTGGTAGGGCTCGGCAAATCAAGCCTGCTGAACAAAACGATTTTCCATCTGATGCCGTGCGCGGAGCAGAAACTGACTATCTGCACGCCGTATTTCAACCTTCCTGCCGTGCTGGTGCGTAATATCATTCAGCTGCTGCGCGAGGGTAAAAAAGTGGAAATCATCGTGGGTGATAAAACGGCAAATGACTTCTTCATTCCCGAAGATCAGCCGTTCAAAATCATTGGTGCGCTGCCTTATCTCTATGAGATTAACCTGCGTCGTTTCCTGAGCCGCTTACAGTATTACGTCAACACTGACCAGCTGGTTGTGCGTCTCTGGAAAGATGAAGACAATAGTTACCATCTCAAAGGCATGTGGGTCGACGATGAGTGGATGCTGCTGACAGGTAACAACCTGAACCCGCGCGCATGGCGACTGGATCTGGAAAACGCTATCCTGATTCATGACCCGCAGCATGAGTTAGCCGCCCAACGTGAGCGCGAGCTGGAGCTGATTCGCACCCATACGACCGTGGTGAATCACTACCGCGAACTGCAGAGTATTGCCGATTATCCGGTAAAAGTTCGCAAGCTTATTCGCCGCTTACGTCGTATCCGTATCGACCGACTTATCAGCCGTATTCTGTAATATCCAGGCCCTGTCACCCGCAGGGCTTTTTTATGGAGCCCGTTGATGCGTATTCCTCTGGTACTGAGTGTGCTCTTCCTGAGTGGCTGTAGCCATATGGCTAACGATAGCTGGTCCGGACAGGACAAAGCACAGCATTTCCTCGCTTCCGCGATGTTGTCCGCAGCCGGTAATGAATATGCCCAGCACCAGGGATACAGCCGGGATCGTAGCGCGGCGATCGGGTTGATGTTCTCAGTAGGTCTTGGGGCATCAAAAGAACTGTGGGATAGCCGCCCCGCAGGGAGCGGCTGGAGCTGGAAAGATTTCGCCTGGGATGTCGCCGGCGCAACGACCGGCTATGCCGTATGGCAGATGGCGCGCTATTAAAGTCGAATGCCTTTCCCTTTGCGATGCAGCATCAGGGAGACAACAAACGCCAGTGCCCCCATTCCCGTTACGTACCAGAAGAATGTCGTTTCGCTTCCCCACGATTTAAGCGACAGCGCGACGTACTCCGCCGATCCGCCAAACACCGCGTTGGCTACCGCATAAGAGAGCCCTACCCCTAACGCACGGACCTGCGCCGGGAACATCTCGGCTTTCAATATCCCACTGATGGAGGTATAGAAACTGACAATCACCATCGCCACCATCACCAGCGCAAAGGCGGCATACGGTGAAGAGACATGCTGAAGCGCTGTCAGAATGGGAACGGTACATAATGCCGATAATCCGCCAAAAATGAGCATTGAGGTACGTCGGCCAATTTTGTCCGAGAGCGCTCCGACGATCGGCTGTATGAGCATAAAGACAAACAGCGCCGCGGTCATGACCACACTGGCGACGTTTGCGTGCATGCCGGTGGTATTCACCAGGTACTTTTGCATATAGGTGGTGAACGTATAAAAACTGAGAGAGCCACCCGCAGTGAAGCCCAGCACCATCAGGAAAGCTTTGCGGTTACGCCATAACCCTTTGAATGTTCCCGCCTCCTTCAGCATCCGGACCTCTTTCTGAGAGGTTTCATCTAACTGACGGCGTAGCCAAAGTGCGACAATCGCCAGCACTGCCCCCATTGCGAAAGGAATTCGCCATCCCCAGGCATGAAGTTGTTCGTCCGTCAAAATCTGCTGCAGGATCACCACCACAAGAATGGCCAGCAGTTGACCACCAATCAGCGTGACGTACTGGAATGAGGCGTAAAAACCTTTACGGCCTTCCAGTGCAATTTCGCTCATGTAGGTCGCACTGGTACCGTATTCACCGCCCACCGATAATCCCTGAAATAAGCGGGCCAGCAAAAGCAGCGCCGGTGCCCAGGTGCCAATCGATTCATATCCCGGTAAGCAGGCGATCACCAGCGAGCCAAAGCACATCATACACACCGAGATCAGCATCGAGGCCTTACGCCCGCGACGATCCGCAATACGGCCGAACAGCCAGCCCCCGATGGGTCGCATTAAAAATCCTGCGGCAAAAACCCCAGCCGTTTGTAGCAGCTGTGTAGTGGTGTTGCCGGATGGGAAGAAAATATGTGCGAAGTAGAGTGAACAGAATGAGTAGACGTAAAAGTCGAACCATTCAACCAGATTCCCTGAAGAGGCGCTGATGATTGCCCATACCCTTCTTCGGGTATCACTGTGAGCCAGTGTCCCGTGTGATGTCATGCTTTCTGTCATTGTGATTATGCTCCTGCCATAAACTGCGGCGTATTGAGCCAGAAGGCTCAATAACCTCGTAAATGAAATGTTATAATTTTGTTATAAATAACATTGCGACAGGGATCACACATTCCATTAGCAGGATAAGGGATTAAGAGAAAGGCCAGGATGGAGATAAAAGCAAAAAACCCCGCACCTTTCGGTACGGGGTTCTTCTTGTTTGATGCCTGGCAGTTCCCTACTCTCACATGGGGAGACCCCACACTACCATCGGCGCTACGGCGTTTCACTTCTGAGTTCGGCATGGGGTCAGGTGGGACCACCGCGCTAAAGCCGCCAGGCAAATTCTGTTTAATCTGTATCAGGCTGAAAATCTGTCTCTTCGCCAAAACATCTTCGGCGTTGTAAGGTTAAGCCTCACGGTTCATTAGTATCGGTTAGCTCAACGCATCGCTGCGCTTACACACCCGACCTATCAACGTCGTCGTCTTCAACGTTCCTTC